>NZ_CP029488.1:0-1200000 GCF_003177035.1 Salinisphaera sp. LB1
CGGCTTTGTTTATGCAGCGTTTGTTATCGATGCGTTCGCGCGTCGCATTGTCGGCTGGCGCGTTTCGAGCGCCCCCAACACGGGCCTCGTGCTCGACGCGCTCGAGCAGGCCATCCATGACCGGCAACCCGGCCAGCGCCTGATTCAGCACACCGACCGCGGGGTGCAATACCTGTCAATTCGCTATAGCGAACGCCTGGCGGATGTCGGTATCACCCCGTCGGCCGGCCGCGTCGGCAGTTCATACGATAACGCGCTGGCCGAGACCGTGATCGGCCTGTTCAAGACGGAAGTCATCCGTCAGCACGACGGGCCGTGGCCTCACCTTGCCGCCGTCGAGTTCGCGGTGCTGGACTGGGTCGACTGGTTCAATAATCAGCGGCTGTTCGAGCCGATCGGTGATATGCCGCCGGCCGAGGCTGAAGCCAACTTCTATGACACAATCGCCGGGTCTGCCAAAGTGGCATGACTCAAACCCACGAGTCTCCGGTAAACCCGGGCGGTTCACTACTTAGCTTAATCTAGCCATTCGTCCCCCCTGAGGAAAAACGACCTTAATCGCTCTGCAAGAGCCTCTTTAAATTCGACAAAATCTTCGCGCGCACTACCTCCACCGGCGATCCCGCACAGGAGGCGATCATTTCGACGGCACGGCCTACGTCGCCTGGCTTGATCGGTTTGTCATCGCGAGTAAGGAAAGGCCCGTCTGTCTCGGTCAGAACACGGTCGATCGGTATTTCGCGTATTACGCGCACACCGCTCGCGGAGGCGAGCATGCCCTCGTTCACAGAGAAATAGCAGCCGCGATCAACGGCCCTACGCACAGCAGCCTTACTGCCAGTGAACCAATGCAAGACGACGCCTGCCCGATCCGGCGGCAGATGCTCGTCAAGCATGTCCAGGATGGGCTTCGTCGCCCTTACGCTGTGCAGACTCAGGATCTTATTGCCTTGCTCCGCACAGGCTCGAAGAATCCTCTCAAAGATCAACCTCTGCAGCTCGAACGAGCGATAGTGAGCGGGTCCGCGATCAAGCCCGACCTCCCCGACGTAACGCGTCCGCGGCAAGAGACTCTCGAACAGGTCGATCTCCAGGTGCCGGTCGGCGACGAGCTGCGGATGTAGACCGAGCCCAACCCTCACGAAGTCGCTGTCCGCGGACAGTTCGACGTTCCTCTCAAACGCCTTCGGGTGTGTCGTGACGGCCAAGGTCGCCACGCGCAAGCGATCGCAGGTCGCGATCGCTTGCGCGAGGTCTGGATAAAGGTCGAGATGCGTATGGAAGTCCACGTAATCGGGCCGCATGGTCAGCCGCCCGGCCGTGCCCGAACACCCCTCAGGAGCTCGGCGACTTCAAGGACGCCGCGTCGAAACAGCATCGGCGTAGTCCTGTATCGCGTCGGCTCGTCATGAAGCGGGCCGGGCTTGTGGACCAGGATCTTCGCAAGACCTGGCTTTGGCATTGATCCGCTTGGCCATCAGTTTGGAACGATCGGATGTGCTCCCCCTCAGGCTGGTCGGAGGCCAGAACTTGCCCTTTCAGATGCTCAACCATGTAGAGCGTCTCATCGTCTCCATCAAGGCCAACCTCAAGCGAGGCTCTACGGTATCAGGCACGGGACGCAGTAGCCACAGTGCCGAGGGGAGAGCTTCTTGGTAGCGCGCCTTCGCCGGCGATGAGCACGACATGGAGTTCGCCACTATCTTCTCTAGGAAAGCCTTGTCCGCAACGTTAGCGACCATCTCGCCCTTCGTCATGTGCCTGTATGGGTTGTTCAGTTCGACGTCGAGGGCGAGGGCCTCGATGAGCCTCTGCTACTCGCGATGAAGTGCGGATGCGCCGTTCGCGTGCTCAGCGCCCCAAAGCGCAAGGGGTTCTTAAGGGTACATTGAGCGCGATGAGGCCGTTCTCCGGTATGTCGACGGTGATCCGTCCATCGATCGCGCCGACGCAGCCAGCGTCGCCAGCGAGTAGAAGAGGAAGGATCGTCCCCTCTGCGTATTCTCCGTCTGCCCAGTGGTGAGATGGTGCTTGTCGAACCGAGCCTCACCCGAAGGCTCTTGAAGGCTTCTTTGCCGAACCGGGTTTCCAACCGGTTAAGGACGTAGGCCTGGGCTTTCGCCGTCTCGCTGTCCCAATAATGGCTGACGAAACAGTGGACGCTACTCACCGCCGCTCAGAAGATCGACTGCGCCGACGAGAACTATCCAAACCACCGGACAGCAGGCTGACCTTCGTCAGTCCATCGATCGCCAAGCGCTTTGGAGCAATAGCGAGGATCTTGGTCCTGCTCGTCCGGTCACGGAAGAAGACACGCCACCGATCGCCGGTGGAGGAAGCGCAGCATCGCCTCGATCGATCGTGCGCCTCGCGGTCCAGGCCGAGGGGGCGGACACGGGGACGTAGAGATCGATCTCCCTTGTCCAGCCGTCCTGTGCGTTCAATTTTCGAGAGACTCTCGTATCGCCGGCGTTGACGAGCGCCGCGAGGACGACAAGGTCGATACCCTTCTCCGGAAGGTGTGTAGTCCGAGGGAGGCGAGTTGGTCCAGTGGCGTGACCGATGCCGAAGCCCATGCGCCGGTCACCAATCCAGGAAAATCGATCTCGAATACGTCAGCGTCAGGCTGGACGGTTTCCGACGCTACTCGTGTCGTCGGGGCCGAGCCGGCCGATCAGACTGAACCTTCTCATCCGTCATCTCCCCAAGGCCTTGACCAAATCCGAGTGCGGCGCCATAGAGATCGGTCGACGAAGCTATCGACGACGCACGCCATCAAGATCGCTCAGATCGGTTTCGCGCGCGTCGAACTCGTCGCGAACGCAGCCCTCATGAAGTCCATTTGCAGCATGGCCTGCGCGCGTTCGATCTCGCGCGACATCCGAAGGCCGCCGCGATGGCGTTGGTCCCGACCTCGTTCAAGGATCTTGCCTCGATCGACCGGCTCACCACCCACGATAAAAAACTCGCGCAGATTTGTCCGCGGAGAGTTTCATTCGAAGTTGCCGACGCCAGAGTGCGCAAGTCGGCGACCGTCTCAAGCATCGCGTCCCTCGCGATCGCCTCGTCGATGGTTCCGCCGCGGGACACAGCATATCCGTCAACGCGACGAAACACGTCCTCGGCGGGAGCGCCCGCCATACCCTCAAGGTTGAACCGCCTCAGCGCTTCTGCCGGTCCTTGGTTGGCGAAACTCCTTGCGAGGCCGGCCACGCCGCCGGCCATAGCACGGGAGTTGGGCATACGGCTCGCCGTAGACCGTCCGCCGCCGCTGGCTCGCACATATCTGCCGGCACCGCGCCTCAGTGCTCGCTCATCGGACGTTCGCGCCCCCCTCGTCATGTTCCCGCGCGCGCCGCCAAGACGCGAACTCGCCGGGATCCGATGGTATGGGTGGGTATGACTGCGCCCGGTGTTGCGCCGGGCTGGGCGAGCGGCGTCTCCCCATTTCTGATCCGGCCCACCGATCCCGTCGCCGTCCGCGGAGTCCGGCTCGGCGCTATCGGGCGCGACCGCGGGTGGCGAAGCTGGTTCATCGACCCAACTTGGAACCAGTCCGTTCTTTGAGCCGCCGAATGTTCCCGAGGTTCCCATCAGGGGCGCTTCCGCTTGCTGGAAAGTTTCATCGCCGCAGTCGCCGCCGCCCTCAGCTGCTTGTTGTCATCCTGGTCAGCCCATCCCTTGAGCGTCGTCGCAAAGTCCGATGCGACTTCGGCTTCACTGAACACTGACGCCCAGCCGCTGACCACCCACGGGCCGAGCTTGGAGATTGGAAGATCCTGCACGAAGGAGAGCAGCGGCCGCTGCAGGAAGGGGTGTTTGCCGCGCGATTTCGGCCAAGCCCTTCACGCCCACAGGCTCTTGGGTCAGGTCTTCTGCGTCCCTGACCTTGGCGCGCAGTGCATCAAAGACCTGCTCAGCTTCGATCGACTGAAGGCGAGCGACTTCCCGCCGCGGCCTGCTTCACCTGTAGGGGCGAGCCCTGAAGCTTCGCGATAAGCTCATCCAATTCGCCCAGGGAAGTGACTGCGCCGAACACGCTTCGCCGGTCCCGGGTTACGAAGACGTATGGCCTGAGATCGTTCTCGGCGAGCGGCGGATCGATAGCGGCCCACTGCTTCGCCCATTTCGAGGTTCGGCCAATCGGGAAGGGAGACCTCGGCGGGCAGAGCCTTCTCCTTCCCTTTTTCCGATTTCGCTTCCTGGTCAGGAGGCGGGGCCGCGACGGCGGCTTCAAGCGCTGCCAGCTCCTCCGACGCACCGGTGTTCGCGGAGCCGCGCGCCATCGCGTCGTAAAGCTCCGGGGCGAAACGCTCCGCGAGCATGATCTTGGCTAGCACCGAGATGTTCAGCTCGTCGCGGAAGCCGCGCTCTTCGGCGATGGCCAGACGTAGGCATCATCGTGTTGATGAAGCGCTTTATTTGCCTTGGATTGCCCCGCGCACCTTCCGCCAAAACCGGGCGCGATTCGACCGGCTAACTCCATCGCCCGCTCGACCTCGGCCGGGACACCGCCTAAGGCCTTCTCGACCGCCTTCCGATCAAGGCCAGGGCCCTTCCATGGGCGACGCAATACCTCGCGCGCCAGCTCGGTCAGCTTCTGGAACTCGCCCGACTCCTCGCCGCAGGCGTTCAGCACCAAGAGCAGAGTCACGTAGATCCGCGTTTCGGCATATCCGAGCGAGGGTAGACGGAACGGAACCTGGATCAGTTTCTCGAGATAGTTGCGGGCGTAGGTGGCCGGCCCAGTAGCCACGGGCAGGTCCGGGAAATGCTGCCGCACGGCGTACTCAATCATCCCCTCATCCGCCGCGATGACGAAGGCCGCGCGCGGTACGAACAGGAACAGCCTGATCGCTTCCAGCGTCTCGATTGCTGTGTCCGGGAGGCACCTATCAAGGTCGTCGACGAGGACGATCAGGCGATCAATCCTGGCGTGCTCCAAGAGTTCAGCAAACTCCTCCCGGAAGGCATGCATCTGTTCAGACGCATTGTCCTCGGCGACTTCGCGCAGAAACTCGTTCGAACCATCTACAAGTGCGGCGACGGTCTCCCGCGACACATCCTCGGCGCCTTTACTGATGAGACTCCGCGCAGCCGCGCCCAGATCCCTGATCGTCTCGGGGTGCGGAATCCCGGTGGCCAACGTCAAGCCATACGCCCCCGCCTTGCGCGCGAGCTTCATCCAGTCGACCCGCCTCAAGACCTTCTTCGCCTGCTCGGCGACCTTCTGCGACGTGGGGCGCTTGTGACGCAGCTCCTCAACGATCGTTTCGATCAGGACCGCCTTCGCGTCTTCGAAGCCCTGGAACAGCCAGCCGTTGAACCGTACACAGAGCACGCGGTCGTCGTCGGAAAAACGTCTCCTCCACCATCATGAGGACGCTGGATTTGCCGGCACCCCAGTCGCCGTGGACGCCGACGCTCAAGGGTTCGTCCGACTTCTCGTTCACCAGACGGACTACCGTCTTGGCGATCGCCTCGTAGTACAGAAGATCGACCGCCGTCTCATTGTCGGCGACGATCATCTGTCGAGCCTCACACGCAACCGTCTCGCGCGCTCTGAACCGCCCCGGGTTTACCGGAGACTCGTGGGTTTGAGTCATGCCACTTTGGCAGACCCGTCGATTGTGTCATAGAAGTTGGCTTCAGCCTCGGCGGCGGCATATCACCGATCGGCTCGAACAGCCGCTGATTATTGAACCAGTCGACCCAGTCCAGCACCGCGAACTCGACGGCGGCAAGGTGAGGCCACGGCCCGTCGTGCTGACGGATGACTTCCGTCTTGAACAGGCCGATCACGGTCTCGGCCAGCGCGTTATCGTATGAACTGCCGACGCGGCCGGCCGACGGGGTGATACCGACATCCGCCAGGCGTTCGCTATAGCGAATTGACAGGTATTGCACCCCGCGGTCGGTGTGCTGAATCAGGCGCTGGCCGGGTTGCCGGTCATGGATGGCCTGCTCGAGCGCGTCGAGCACGAGGCCCGTGTTGGGGGCGCTCGAAACGCGCCAGCCGACAATGCGACGCGCGAACGCATCGATAACAAACGCTGCATAAACAAAGCCGTGCCGGGTCGGGCAGTACGTAAAATCGGCCACCCAGAGCCGATCGGGTCGGGCGGCTGTGAAGTCACGCTGGACGTGGTCGCCCGGGCTCGGTTGGTTGGGGTCGGAAGTGGTCGTTTTCGGCGTGCGCCCGCGCACAGCGCCTTGCAAGCCCATCTGACGCATCAGACGCTCGACCGTGCACCGAGCCACCGACCAACCCTCACGCTGCAACTGCAGCCAGACTTTGCGGGCGCCATAGACGCAACGATTGGCCTCCCAGGCCTGCTGGATGGCGTCGCTCAAGACCCTCTCACGTCGGTCCCGCTTCGAACGGCGAGCCGGGTCGGTTTGCCGGGCCTTGGCGGCATAGTAGGTCGACGGTTGCGATCGGCAGCACACGGCAGATCGGCCCGACACCGTAGACCCGGCGATAATCGTCGATGAACGTCACCATCACTTGTGTCGGCGGTCCGAGCTCCGCCTGGGCAAAATAGGCCGAAGCCTTGCGCAGGATCTCATTGGCCCGTTTCAACTCACGGTTCTCACGCTCAAGCGCCTTGATGCGCTCGCGCTCTTCCGTGCTCTGGCCATTGCGCAGCCCGCGGTCCCGTTCGGCCTGGCGAACCCAACTGCGCAGCGTCTCGGGCGTACAGCCGATCTTGCCGGCGATCGAACCGATCGCCGCCCACTGCGAGCTGTAGTCCGCCTGATGCTCAAAGACCATGCGAACCGCTCGTTCACGGACTTCCGGGGAATAAGGTTTCCGCTGTTTCATGCTCCAATTCTCTCAAGAGTTGGAGTCTCCAGCATTCCCGGGGCGGTTCACTCCTGAAATGCGGCCTCACCACCCTCGAGAACGTCGCAAACCTCCTTCCTGATCTCTGCGTTTTCAAGGCCTCCGGATCGATAGGTGATTGGCGGCAATGCTTCATGGGGATGCGGACCAGCTTCCGCGATGATGATCTGATCGGCATCGGTATTGATCACAAGATTCGCGTTGTGCGTGACCATGATTACCTGGCGATGTGACTTGGCTTCAATGAACAGCTGCACCAATTCGTCGAAGACCGATTTGGGGTCCAGATTCTCTTCCGGCTGGTCAATGAGAAGTGGCCGATCATCCTTGTCGTCCAGACCCAGGTAGAGAAGCAAAAGGACAATCCCTCGCGTTCCCGGCGAAAGCTTCCGGATGTCGACACCGTCGTACTCGATGCCGTACCGGATATCGATATGGTCCGTACCGAACAGCCACTGAGCGAAACGCTTCGACCATGTGCGAAACTCTGCCTGGTCAGTTCGCGCCACTGGCGAATGATCCAGCAAGTCCTTCTGGTAAAGCCGTCGGAACTCAGCCATCGCTGCGGTCACCGCAGCAGAATCCCCGGTTTCCCAAGCATCTCGCAGCACCTCGTTGGCTTTTTGCTGAAGCGTCCCTTTTCCACGGAAGGCACCGGTCTTTCTCAGATCAATAAGGCCATCTTCAGCCCCCTCTGCCCATCGCTCCACATCTGCAATGCGTGTGACAGAGAAAGAGAGCTTTTTCAGAGTTCCTGAAGATGCGGTAAGCCGCGCCATCAACGGCGCGTAAAGCTCCTCCAGAACCGATTGCTCAGCGACGAGCGCATCGAACGCCCTGCCATAGGCTGCCTCACGATCCGCCTGCAGTTGGCGAGCGCGGTCCTTGGCTCCTTTGGCGTCATTCAACTTTCCCGTTAACGTTTGTAGTGCCGCGGTCTCGGTCGTGATGTTTTTGGAGAGCGCGGCATAGCGGCGTTGTGCGTCCTTGTCGGCATTGACCAGCTTCTCCAGCCGCGCCATCTCCGCTTCCAGCACCGCCTGTGTAAGTGTGCTGAGATCAGTGTCATCGGGGAAACAGGCAGTGTTCGGGTCACCCGGCGGCGGTGCTGTTCCCTTGAGCTTGGTGATCTCGCCATCGACCCATTTCACATAGCTTGTGAGATTGTCATCGACCGGCCCCGTATAGTCGATCAGGAACGCGGCCCATTGGTCTTCTGACATTCCGCTGTGCTCATGGCGCGCCTGGGCTTGCCGAAGCTCCTCGGGCGCCTGGTTTCGGCGCATGTCTTTCACTTCGTCCTGCATGGCGAGAAACGTCTGCCGCTGCCCCGTGAGTTGACGAAGCT
This sequence comes from Salinisphaera sp. LB1, assembly GCF_003177035.1. Lineage (NCBI taxonomy): Bacteria > Pseudomonadati > Pseudomonadota > Gammaproteobacteria > Salinisphaerales > Salinisphaeraceae > Salinisphaera > Salinisphaera sp. LB1. The sequence continues at coordinate 8,196 of NZ_CP029488.1, forward strand.
TTGCTCGGACTTGATTGGCGGCACCGGCCAAGTCCGTATGTCTCTGTGCTCTCTTCTCACTACCTTTCGATACCAGCTTGGCACGGTCGGCCGTATAGGCGTCCACCAGCTTCTTCTTCTTCGCCACCTCTGCCTCGTAGCTAGCGACGAGTTTCTCCTTCTCCAGTTCTGTGCTGATGCGATCAGAAATCTGGGCAACTGCTTCAGCCTCCCTGGCGCGAGCGAGGCGATGCCTTGATGCGCGCTGCTCCAACAACTCGGCAAAGTTCAACGCACCATCTCGGGCATCGTCGGAATGCGCCTCGAAAATCACGCGTTCGATTTCACGGAGGAGTCCGTCTGTCAGCCCGTTTGAGGAACAGAGCTCTTCGACAAACTGCTGAGACAGATACCGCACGCGTTCGTAGCTGGCCGGCCCGTTGGCGTCCGAACCATCAAGCGCGCGCGTCTCGGATTCTCCAGCCGCCCACTTCACCTCGACTTTTGCGTCTCCGACAAGCGGGCGTGCCCGGACGAGAAAGGATGGATTTGCCCACTCGTCAGCCTTCCAGGCCTCCTCCGGGATCGAGTCGCAGCCGGCCGCGATCATGTCCGCCAGTGCTGTTTTTCCGGATCCACGGGCTCCGATAATTGCGACCAAACCCGGATTGAGCGGTATAGCAGGCGTCTTTATCCACGACGCGTCTAGAACTTCGATCCCGGAAATCACTTGAGAAGGCGTTGCGGACGCCGGCGGTTCGCTCCCAACATGCGCACGGTCCGCAGGATCGATACATGCCTGGCGCAGCGAGTCGAATTCGAGCCCACCCTTGATCCAAGAGAAGCGATCTCCGAACGGAGAAGCGACACTCTCAAGATCATGAGCATCGCTTCCATGAAGACAAGGCTTGAGACCACCATACATCTTACGAACTTCATCGGCAGACATCGAAGGCTTGCGGCCCAACCAGAATTCCCGCTGAGCCTCACTGCTAGCGAATATCACGTGGGCAAAGCCTTCGATCTCGCGCCGGATGGTTTGATCGGCGGCCTCTCGGACACCCGATGTTCCGTCGGTTGATCCGCCTGCCACGCCGATCAAAATGTTCTTTTTCGCCCAACCGCTCTCGGCATACACTTCCCGCAGTTGTTGGAAGTTGACCTTGAACTGACTCACTCCATAGGCAAGTGCGGCGCCATCGTCGGCGATGTTTGGGTCTGCCTTCTTCCCCAGCCTAATCAGATCGGCACGCGTGCAATCGAAGCGATCCTGCATTGCGTTGAACTGCAAGCGTGACAATAGCCGTTGCAGCTCATCGATGTGCTGTGGATCTTCGGGGCTCACAAACAGGTGCAAGTTGACGAAGCCGCCCTTTAAAGTTGCGACATCGAGCCTTACCTCCACATTGGGAAAGATGAGTGTGGCGTCCGGGAGTCTTCCCGCATCCCGGTGTCGCAAGACTTCCCGATAGGTGTCGGTGACGTAGTAGTCGGTGACGGCGATCGCCTCGATGACTGGGGTCGCCTGTTCAAGCGCCGAGAGGTAGTCCTCCCATGCATTTGGCCCGCTGAACTGGTTGTTCATGACGGTGCCGGGTGCATGGATATGCGGTTCCCACCTCCGCCATTCCGATCCGCGATTCAGCATAAGCCCCTCTCCCTTTTTTTATTTCCGAGTTTTTCAGCGCCATTTCCGCTTTGCCACTATTGATCCAGTTCGTTTTCCCGATTGGCCCGCGGCATTAAAAACCCAGAAATCTCCTCAAGAACTTGTGCGAGAGGTCCGGGATCAATTGCAACATCCTCGACGAAAGCACGCCACTGTCGCTGCTTCTGTTCATCTCTTGCAAATGCCGGCGAGAGCGCATCGGGCGGCTCGGTCGGAATCGCCGTCTTGCGCCGCACGAACGTTGCTGCGATCGCTTGTGCAAGCTTGTCATTATCGAAATCAAACGACCGGCTGAGTATCCAGATGTCATAAAAATCCTTCATCCGGCTGTTCGCACGCCCCAGCGCCACCATCGCCTGGAACTTCTCGGCAATGACCGTCTCTCGCGCATAGGCGCGCAGCCTCGGCGCGGGGAGATCCAGCATGACCGGATAGTCGACGACTTCAGCTCCGGGCTCCAGCGCATCCCCGAAACCGATATCGATCGTCAGGTTGACCCGGGCGCCTCCGACTGAGGCGATGCCGCGTAGCCGGAGACCGCCATAGTCGAGCTCTTCGCGAATGCGGTCGACACGCAAGGTTTCAGAATCGAAGACGACACCGTCTTCGGCATACTGAGCGAGGATGCCCCGGAACGTCGCCAGCATCGCCTCCTCACTTGGATCGCCGAAACCCAATAGATCGAGATCGCGCGTTCCGCGGTGCGGATCGTCGAACCAGCTCATCATCAGCATGGCACCTTTCAGCACGAAGCGATCCGCATAGGGTGATTGGCTAAGCCGGAATAGAAGACGCTCCAACGCGAAGCGCGTGAGCACAAGATCGAAACTCTGTCCGTTCGCCTTGGAGAGCTTGAGAAGCCGGGCGCGCACGGAGGCGCCGATATTCTTGATCTCCTTAGCCATTGGTGGTCAGCGCCTCCAGGTAGGGGCGGATCACGGTGCCGACCCCGCCAGTATCCGCCGCCCTGGCGACCTCGGCCGGCGTCGCCTTGCGTTGACGCAGAGCTTCCTGCAGCCCTTCGAGCGCGACGGCGAGACCTATCTTGCCGCGATGCCGGAAGCAGTCGGCGACGGTCTTCGCCACGCCGAACACCTTCACCGACACGCCCTCGATCACATGCGTCTCGACGCTTTCGACGAGCAGATCATCCGAGAAACGCAGCACACGAATCGGCATATCGCTTGGCTTCGGCGTCCAGTCGTTCCGGCCGATTGCCATCCACACCTTTTTCGGTAGCTGATCCGTGATTCCATGAAAAGCGAGTGCCGATACGAGGCAGATCACGCCCTTGGGAAAACGCTTGGCCGCTTCGGCAAGGCTATGGTTTGTATCCAGCTCGGCATCGGGAAGCTGGTAGAGTCCGCGCGCCAGGCGGATCACCTCGCCATCCCTCTCCATACGACTGACCGTTGCGGCGGTCACTCCCGCTTCCCGGAGTTCCACAAGGCGCAGAATCCCATGCGTCGCGAGGAGATCGCGGGCTATATCGCGCTGGGATCGCATCTGGGTCATTGATATGTATTCTCACACCTCAAGATCTATAGTGTGTGGTTTTATATCACATGGAGCGACAAAGAAAAAGATGAAAGCACCGTTCAAGTCGCCGCTGGGCTTTAAGCCAGACCGCTAGCGAGGGGCGTCTCTCTCCGGAATCCACACTAACAGGGGGGAATCGATGCCCCTGTAACTCATCCATTGACCGGCTTAAGACCACGACGGCTAGCGAGAAGAGCGATGTCCTTTGGGTTGGCGCTACGGCCGAGGCGCTGTAGAACACTTTGCTGCGTCTCGGGTGTCCAGAAGATCCGCAGACGCTCACGTGCCCGAGTTATCGCTGTGTAGAAGATGCTATGTGTGATGTCGTCTTCATTGGCATCAGTGATCACGATCTTGACGGAGTCGTACTCGAGGCCCTGTGCCTTGTGGATCGACACGGCGTAGGCTACCTGGAACGGCACGGTTGTATTGAGCGAGTCGTCGTCTTCGTCGCTTGTGTCGTAGTCGTACACCCTGAAGCGAACAGTCGAGCCGCGAATCCATTCGAGTTCATCACCGACGACGCCGAATTCGCTGACTGGTCGGTCAAGCTCGACATCAAACTGAATCGGCTCTTCTGCACTGACATGCGCTAGAGAGGGATGACTGCCGCCGACAAATCCGTTTCAATACAAGCTCCTACACAAATACAGAAGGGGTTTGTAGATGGCGGCAACCATCCCAAGTTGGATTGTTGGTCTGCGCGGGCAGTGCGTCAAGGGCGTGGCGTGGGACGAAGCTCGTGGCACGCTGGTGTTTCACTGCGACCGCGATCGCCGCTTCGTGCCGGTGGATCACCGGAGCGGCGCACGAGGCACCGTCAATCGACGGCTGCGTCGCGAGGTTCAGGATCTGCCGATCTGGGGCCGCTCAGTGACGCTCTCGATCGCGTACTGTCAGCTCAAGATCGGGGCGACGGATCGCCGTATGGAACGGCTGTCGTTCGTCGAGCCCGGCCATGGCTTCACACGCCGCTATGCGCGGTTTGTCAGCCAACTGGCTCGGCATATCAGCATCGCCGCCGTCGCGGCTTACACCGGCCTGGCGTGGCGTACGGTCAAGGCTATGGACGAACGGGCGTTGACGCGTGATCTGCCGGCTCTGGATCCTGGCGCACTGACCGGCCTGCGGCATCTGGGCGTCGACGAGGTCGCCCGCGCCAAGGGCCATGATTATCTGACCATCGTCTACGACCTCGAGTCCGGCGATCTGGTATGGGTCACCGAGGGCCGTCGCAAGGCCGGCCTGACGGCGTTTTTCGATCAGCTCGATGAGCCCGTTGCCCAGGGCATCGAGGCCGTAGCCATGGATATGTGGAAGCCCTTTGAACAGGCGGTGGCCGAGGCGTTGCCGAACGCCGCCATCGTCTTCGATCGCTTCCATGTCATGCAGCAGTATTCGAAGGTGATCGATACCGTCCGCCGAACCGAGTTCAAGCGGGCAACCCACGCCGACAAGCAGGTCTTGGTTGGCAGCCGTTATCTGCTGCTCAAAAACGCCGAACGCTTGAGCGATAGCCAGGCCGCGCGACTCGATCGGTTGCTCGCCGTCAATGGCCCGCTCAACGCAGTCTATGCCTTGAAAGAACAGCTCCAGCAACTGTGGCACGCCCCAGCGAGCTTCACCGTCATGGGCCAGCGCCTGGATGCCTGGTGTGCCTTGGCCGAGGCCACCGGGCTGGCCCCCATGAAACGCTTCGTGGCGATGCTACAGCGGCATCGCACCGGGATCTGCAACTACGCGGCCCACCCCATCACCACCGCCCGACTCGAAGGCGGCCACGTCGCGATCGGGTTGATCCGTAAACGCGCTCGCGGACTGCTCGATACCGAATACTTCAAACTCAAAATCCGGCAAAGCGCAACGCCCGAACCACCCCTTGGCCTGTACGCTCTGACCGGATGATTGGCTCAAACCATGTCACAAGAGCCACTGAATCCAGCCACGATCATGCCTGATATCGACGATTCGACCCTTCAGATTATTGTAAATCACCGGTCGAAACCGCTCGGTCTCGTTGAACAGAACAGGATCACCGATCTTGTACGTGAAAGCCCGCCATGAGATCGCTTCACCGGGGTTGCTGCGCTGCAGAAATCGGTTGACATTGTTGATGCCGTAGAGACCGTCATAGTTCAGACACAAGGTGATCTCGTCCTGGCCATTGGTCTCAAAAAGTGTCTTGTCGAGCACGGTTGAGTATCTATTACGGGCCATAACCTCGGCGATGTCTTCGTCTATGGCGCTGCTGAAATAGAAGCCAAATTATGTCCCGAGACTCGTCTGCCGTAGGTTCGGATTCGGGCCTTGGTCATTTTCTGTCCAATTTTCGGGCTTGCAGGGTGCGAATCCCGGCTTTCAGACGCAGTTCGGCTACGGAACGCGTTCATGCGGCCTCCGATGCGGCCATCCGCATCAGGTTGTAACTGGCAAACACCCGCTTGGCCTGAGCGGCGACCCGATCCAGTCCACGCAGCATCGTCTGCTTCAGCGGTCGGGCGTATTTCCCCCAGCCGAATGGGGTCTCGACGCGATGGCGGGCTTGATCGACCACCGCGTCCAACAACCGACCGGTCACCGCGCCATCGATCAACTGCTGGCGGTTCTTGGTGAACGGCGTGGCGTCCCAGACCGCATCATCCAGCGATAGGCCGACGAACCAGCGAAAGAGCACGTTGTATCGAAGTGCTCCACGAGCTGGCGCTCGGAGCGGATCCAGTACAGGATCTGAAGTAATAAGACCCGGATCAGACGTTCCGGGGCGATGCCCGGGCGGCCCGTGTGCGAGTAGCTGACCGTCAGCGTGATGTCCATCGAGTCCAGTGCCCCATCGACCCACACTCGGATCCGGCGCAGCGGATGATCGGCCGGCACAAAATCGGTCGTCTGCGAATACGAAAACAGCGACGGCTGTTCGGCGTCCGGGCTTCGTATCGAGCAGGCTCCAGATGGTTTCGGTTTGCAGCGCCAGTATCGCGCAGATTCGACGTGTTTATCAGCAGCGCCTTAAGTTGATCCACGTCAAGGAATTTCGCTGCTATGCCCGTATATTTTGATGATCGATCATTTGGAAGGAGTCGGGATGAGGGGTAATGCGGCGGCCATATGGAACGGCGGGACCGAGGACGGCAGCGGCCTGGTTTTCTCTGACAGCGGTGTCCTGTTCAACGCCCCGTATACCGTAGCCACGGCGCCGGGTGACCGAACCGAGACCAGCCCTCAGGAGTTGTTGGCGGCCGCGCAGGCGAGCGCATATTCGCTGGCGCTTTCGCGCCTGCTCAGCACGCGCAATATGACGCCGAAACGTATTGATACCACGGCCACGGTGATCGGTCGGGCAGATGACGGACTGGCGATTACGGCCGTGCATTTGGGCGTGAACGCCTGGATTCCCGATGCCGACCGGGCCGAATTCGAAACTATGGCGCAGCAGGCCAAGAGTGCTTGCTTGGTGTCCCCGTTATTAAATGTCGAAATCACGCTGGAAACGCACCTCGATACGGCGCGAGGAACAGGTGCACGGCCGATGCAGGGTACACTTCGTCTGCGGCATCGGAGGCCGCGCATCACAGCCATGCGTAGCTAGAGCGACGATGACAGCGTTCGACAAGTGTGGGCGACGGCTTCTAACTTGGATTCTTCAGGAATATGCACGATGATCGAGCAGTATATTGGTTTCGCAGTATTCGACGCCAAATACTTTGACCGGTTCTCGTGTTGCCTCATCGCTAAATGTTACCGAGTTGCTTCATCGAGATTGTTACCAGCGTGTTCATGATTCAGGTCGCTCGGTAGTGCCGCTTCAGGGCTGATGGCCTTGCATGCCGGTGTTTCGTCGAGTCCGAAGACCAAGCGATGCGCCATATCGCGGCGCCACGCTTTGATTCGACGCTGTAGTGTGCGGAGCTGCCCGCTCGGGAAGACATCCGGATAGTACCGTTGCAATCGCTCCAAGAGTGCCTTGGCGGTCTGAGTCGGGTCATTGGCCAACCATTGACAGATTTCAGGCCATACCGCTTCGAACGGATCCTGGCGCGTACGCCAATGCCGCACCGGCCGGGGCGCCGACTGATGAGTCGGCCGGACCTCCCCATCGCGCCAGGCGTTGGTCAGACTGGCCAAGAATTGATCCAGATCCGTTTCGGGGCCCGTGGCAAACCCCGATTCCGGTTTCCGGCTATCGGCGATGAACGCTAGCTGCTGCTGTGCTCGCCGGATCTCATCAAGTAATGCCAAATGGGTCAAGTCGCGCCATGATGCCCTGCAGATGTGACTTGACGACATCGCTTACCGAATCCGCTGCCAATAGGCGGGCACACGGGGTCTGCGGCGGGTGGTAGCGCTTGGTGACGCGAGCGCCGACGCCGGATTTTTTCCTTGAGCTGAAATGAGGGCTGGAAGCAATTGACGAACTGACGGGCGGCCCGGTAGAGACGTTTGAGGGTCTCGGCCGCGGCATCACCTTCAAAACGACGATACCCCACCAGACGACGGACGACCGACCCGTTCTTTTGCTCAACCCAGGCTTGATCGTTCTTGTGATACGGCCATGAGCGCGTCAATTCGATGGCGTGTGCCTGGCAATACGATGCCAACATGTCGTTGATGAATTCGGTGCCGTTATCGACGTCCAGCCCGCGCAGCGGAAACGGCAGCATGGGGCGGAGCGCGGCCACTGTCTCGACGACCAGGGTCGCGTCCCGAATCGGCAGTGGCACGCATTCTGTCCAACCGCTGGCGATGTCGGTGAGCGTCAACGTGTAGACGAAGCTGCCCGCCATCGCTTGACCACAGTGCGCCACCAGGTCCATTTCCATATAGCCCGGCGCGGGCTCGTCCCAGTCCGCGAATGTGCGCACCGGCACACGACGTGCCACCGCCGGGGCCCGCCTGCGCCGGGGGCGCGGACCGTGGCCGCGGATGTTGCGCAGCAATCGGTCAATACTTGAGGCGCTGATAGCAAGCACCTTGCAACGCACTTGCGACTCGAGTTGTAGGTGACCATGATGCTCCAGCGCCGGCAGCAAGATGGGCAGAAGGACTTTCCGGCGTTTGCCGCACACCCGGTCCGACGCTTCCCAGAGAACCTGGAGCGCCTCGCGCACTGCATGGTCATACCGTGCGCGTCGCTGCTGGCAGACGCTGAGCCACAGAGCACGCGGATGGCGGATTTGCGATGGTATCCACTAATCGCGATGAATTCTTCCAGAATCCGCGTTTTGTCTTCTCAATCGCCCCTCCGATACCGCTCTCGGACTGCGCCACCGGCGCATACCGGGTTTGTGCTGAAACCGCGTCTTTCATCGTTTCCGCCTCGGATCGTGTTACCGCTTTGAGACTACTTGCTTCGGTAAAAATACGATGAGGCAACGGCTTTGCCCGGGTAAAATTTCAGTTAATCAACACGTATAGATCCAAGACGTGCAAAATGCAAAAATGTTAAATATAATATGAGCTGACAATGCGAGTATGCGGATAATTCGCGCCAATAACGTGTCACCCCGCCCCTCATAACCTGTTGCTTTACATATCTAAAGCAGTGCAGGCCGCGACATAGCCGTACACCGCTGAAGCAGCACGGCGTTGGTGACGAAAACGCGCTCTACGGCTGCTTCGGGCTGGGCGGCGCGGTGACCGCAGTCATCGGCGTGGCGATTGACCACCTCAACCGGTGAGATCGCGCATGATCGATCGAGGCGCAGACAGTGACTGTTACGAGCAAACCGACCACCGACCCGCCGGGCCCCATGATCGCCGCAGTACGGCGACGGTCGGGGTAACGATCAGTGCGACGCCACTCAGTCGGGCTTGCCGTCAATCATCAAAGATTAGCTGCCGGCCTCACGGGGCGGATAGACGAGCGCCACCTTAGGCTGATTCAGCAGCTTAGCGCGTGACCGCCGGCCCCACCCCACAACATGCAGGCGGGTTCCGGCCAGACGAGTTTCCACCATTCGGGCGCGGGGGTGGTTAAGTTGATCGGTTGTGATCAGATACGCACCGCTGAAATCTGTCATCGTCGCGGCCAGACGTTCAAAATCGAGTTTTACGCTCATGTTGCTTTCCCGCCTCGATATATAGATCAAGACGACGCGTTGGCAATCTGCACCGGCTGACCTTCGCGGTCGAAGAAAACAAACCCGTCGAGGCTAGCGCCGATCATCAGCGCCTGGGCCATGCGATCCAGATGCGGTTCGCACTCGCTCGACAGCGGCGCGGTTCCGTGCATACCAGGCAGGATCGCCGTCATCATGAAACGCCAGTCGCCCGCGGCCTCGTCGGCGGTAGTCACGATGTCGGCCAGCGTCAACGATTGGGTCACCGCCCAGTCGCGCGCCATAACCGGGACCAGACAGCCTTCGTCGATCATTGCCTCCGTGCCGGCGGCGCGCCGTCGATAGGCGATATCAGCCTTAACCAGCACCGTCAGCAGGCGGCATGGATGAGGTTCTGCAAGCGCCATCGCAATCAAATCGTCAAACGAATCGAGTATCGGCGAAGTATTCGACATCGAGGGTTCCATTACTGCACCAGCGGGTTGTCGACGGTTTCCAGTTCCACGCCCGACAGCTCGGCTTCCGAGGCCAGCACACGCACGTACTGGCTGATTGCGCGCCGCCATGAGCGGTCATGCAGATAGTCGGCGATCATCGCCTGCACGTCGACGTAGGCGAGCGGCGCGCCACCACGACGGTCGTCGACACGCACTATATGGTAGCCATAGCGGGTTTCGACCGGCCTTCCGCCGACACCGGCGTCCATGCGCAGCACGACGCTCTCAAGCTCGGGCACCGTCTGGCCGCGGCCGATCCAGCCAAGCGCACCGCCGGCCGCCGCCGATGGGCAATGAGAATGCGCCCGAGCCAACTCGGCGAAGCGCTCCGGCTTCGTTTGCAGCTGCTCAATTAAAGCGTCGGCACGCTCGCGAGCATCAGCGCGCCCTTCCGGATCATCGGGCGCTGCGGCTAGCAGGATATGCGCCATGTCCACAGTCACCGGCGTACAGAAACGCTCCCGATTGGCGTCGAAGTAGCGCCGGCAGGTCTCATCAGTGGCCTCCGGCACCTCGACCTCGACCGCCAGTAATTCGTCGATCGCTGCATCCAGCCGGCGCTCGGTTTTGATTCCGATGGCACGGGCGCGTTGACGCAGCAACTCCTTGACCGCCAGTCGCCGAATCGCCTCAGCCCTTTTTTCATCAATGGTTCCGGATTCAACTTCACCGGATTCGGCATTGATGTGGTGCTCGGGCAGCACGACACGGTTGACCATCGCAAGCATGGGAATCTCCTTTGGCGCCGAGGTTAAATACGGCGCGGTTTGCCGCCGGCGCGCGCCTGATCACTGCGTGCCTGATCCTGACGTACCACCTGATAACGGCGACCGATATAGCGATACGGCACACTCCAGATATGCACCAGCCGGGTAAACGGGAAGACGAGGAAGACGGTCAGGCCCAGAAACAGATGAACCTTGAACACCCAATACACGCCGGCAAGATAAGCCGAGGCGCCCGGCCGGAAAGTGACGATGTGCTCGGCCCAATGGACCAGCATTTCCATTTCCGCACCGCTCAGATGCTGGGCCGATACCGGAATGGTTCCCAGGCCGAACAAAAGTTGTACGTACAGCAGAATCAGAATGAACTTATCGCCGCGCAGAGACTGCGCGCTGACCAACCGGTGAAACAGCCGCCGGTAGAGCAGTATGGTCGCGCCGATTAGGGCCGCAACGCCCGCTAGCCCGCCGGATACCATCGCTAATATCTGCTTGCTGTGCGCCGTCAGCCCGAAATACGGGTAGAGCGCTGGCGGCATGAGCAAGCCGATTAGATGGCCGAAGAAAAGGAAGATGATCCCACCGTGAAAGAGATAGCTGCCGGCCTGAAAGATTATTGAATTATTTAGCAGCTGGCTCGAGTTCGTCTTCCAGGTGTACTGGCTCATGTCGTAACGCACGAGGCTACCGAACAGGAATACGGTACCGGCAATATAAGGATAAACTTCAAACAGAATGTAGTCGAGAATATGCATGATTATTATCCCTACAGGCGATTTTTTGCCGCCATTTTGTCGCTGAATTCTGCCGGCTCCTGGCGAGTCGCACCGTCGTTGGTGTGTGACTCGCCGGGGCCGAAAGTGACCGGCGCCTCGGCCCAGACCTGATCGATTGCGGCCGGCGTGTCGTCCCGCTTTTCCTTGCCGGCCATATCAGTCAGATTTTCCGGCGCCGGATCGGCACCGATCAGGCGGAGCAGCACGGTGAATACACTTGCGTAGCCGTTGTCGCGCTCGGCTAAACGTACGCTTACCCGTTGAAGCACATGGGTGGTTTCAGCCAGCCAGGTGCGCGCAGACTCCTCCGGAATCTGGGCACAGAACTCAAGCAGAACCGGGAGAAAATCCGGCAGCTCGCGGGTGTCGGTTTCGAGCCCGTGTTCGCTGTAGGCCTGCTTGAGTTCAATCATCGCCGGGCCACGGTCGCGCGATTCGCCGTAGACGTGTTCGAACACGTACAACGACACCTTGCGGCCGCGGTCAAATGTTTCGACGTAGCGCGACTGAGCGTCATAAATATCCATCGCGCCCAGTCCCGTCACGAACGCCACAATCGCTTCGCGCTCGGCCTCACTCAGCTCATTGGTCGCGGCGAGTATGCCGGCCAATTCGTCGACGTGCTGCTGCAGGGTCGCGTCCGGATAATCTAAAAGCCGCGCCAGAGCCTGCAGCGGCCTTGCAAGCCGATGCTGTGGATCGGTGCTCATTACTACACCTCCGATTTGGCGGAGGGTTCCGGCGGGTGTTCGCGCTGCTCCGGGCTCTTCGAGCCGAACAGATTACCGCGGGTCACGCCCTCGGTATGACAGCCATCGCCGAAGGAAAAGCCACAACCCGAGCGCTCGCCCCACGGATCGGCGGTCGCCTGTTCGCGATGACCGGTCGGAATAACAAATCGGTCTTCGTAATTCGCGATAGCCATGGTCTGATACATGTCGTCGACTAATTCGCGGGTCAGTCCGACCTGTTCCAGCACCGTCAAATTGGGTGCGTTATCGACGGTAAGGGAGCGCCGATACTTGCGCATCGCCAGCAGCCGGCGCAAGGACTGGATGATGGGTTTTTCCTCACCCGCAGTCAGCAGGTTAGCTAGATACTTGACCGGGATCTTGAGTGAGCCGATATCCGGTATCTCGCCGTCGGCGGCAATATTGCCGGCATCGGCGGCCGCCTGAACCGGCGACAATGGCGGCACGTACCACACCATCGGCAACGTGCGATATTCCGGGTGCAGCGGGAACGCCACCCGCCATTCCTTGGCCATTTTGTAGACCGGCGAGCGTTTGGCCGCTTCCAGCCAGTTGTCGGGCACACCGTCGGCCCGCGCCTGGGCCTGTATTTCCGGATCGTGCGGATCCATGAAAATATCCATCTGGGCTTCGTACAGATCGGCCTCGTTAGCCACGCTGGCCGCGTCCTTGATCCGGTCGGCGTCGTAAAGCATGACGCCGAGATAACGAATCCGCCCGACACAGGTTTCCGAACACACGGTCGGTTGACCGGCCTCGATGCGTGGATAGCAGAAGATGCACTTTTCCGATTTGCCGGATTTCCAGTTGTAATAGATCTTCTTGTAGGGGCAGCCGGAGATGCACATGCGCCAGCCGCGGCAGCGGTCCTGGTCAATCAGCACAATCCCGTCCTCGTCGCGCTTGTAGATCGCTCCACTCGGGCAGGACGCCACACAGGACGGATTCAGACAGTGCTCGCACAGCCGCGGCAGGTACATCATAAAGGTGTGTTCGAACTGGCCGTAGATCTCGGTCTGGATGTTGGCGAAGTTATAGTCACGTTTGCGCTTGGCGAACTCGCCGCCGAGGATTTCTTCCCAGTTCGGCCCCCATTCGATCTTGTCCATCGGCTGGCCCGTGATTGCCGAATAGGGCTTGGCCGTTGGTTGGGCTTTCGACGCCGGCGCCTTCTGTAATCGCTGGTAGTCGAAATTGAACGGTTCGTAGTAGTCGTCGATCTCGGGCAGGTGCGGATTAGCGAAGATCTTGGCGAAGAGTCGCCACTTGCCACCCTGTTTTGGCGTAATCTCGCCGTCCCCGCGGCGCACCCAGCCCCCTTTCCAGCGGTCCTGGTTCTCCCAGTCCTTGGGATAGCCAACCCCGGGCTTGGTCTCGACGTTGTTGAACCACATGTACTCCGCGCCTTCGCGCGAGGTCCAGACGTTCTTGCAGGTCACCGAGCAGGTATGACAGCCGATGCACTTGTCGAGATTCAGGACCTTGCCGATCTGAGCTCGGATTTTCATGAGGATGCCTCCGAATAAACAGGGGTCGTCGATCGCGGCCACGCGGTAAGCGAGGTGTATGGAACAGCACTCATCGCACGTATTCCTGCTGCTTGATGCTCTCGTCGTCCCCTTCCAGCCAGTCCACACGATCCATCTTGCGGACGATCACGAAGTCGTCGCGGTTAGAGCCGACCGTGCCGTAGTAGTTGAAGCCGTAGCTTTGCTGGGCATAGCCGCCGATCATATGCGTGGGTTTGATCAGCGTGCGGGTTACCGAGTTGTGAATGCCGCCACGATTGCCGGTGATCTCCGAGCCGGGCGTGTTCACGGTGCGGTCCTGGGCGTGATACATCAGCGCCATGCCTTCGCGCACGCGTTGCGACACGACCGCTCGCGCCACTACTGCGCCGTTGATGTTGTAGCCCTCGATCCAGTCGTTGTCCTCGATCCCCGCACGCTTAGCGTCGACTTCCGAAATCCAGATGATCGGCCCGCCGCGGGACAGCGTGAGCATGATCAAATTATCGGTGTAAGTGCTGTGAATTCCCCATTTTTGGTGTGGCGTGATCCAGCTCAGCACGATCTCGGTGTGGCCGTTCGGCCGGGTGTTCATGATCGTCTTCCAGGTCTTGGTATTGACCGGCGGCCGATAGGTTGTGAAACCCTCGCCGAAAGCGCGCATCCACTGATGGTCCTGGTAGAAATGCTGGCGTCCGGTCAGCGTGCGCCAGGGAATCAGCTCGCGTACGTTGAGCATGCTGCCGTTGTAAGAGACTTCTTCGGACGACATGCCGGACCAGATTGGCGAGGTGATGACTTTGCGCGGTTGGGCAACGATATCGCGGAACGTGATGTGCTCCCCAGCCCGGGGGGCAGCCAGATGAGCGTGCTCGCGACCGGTTGCTTCCGACAACGCGGCCCAAGCCTTCATAGCCACCTGACCGTTGGTTGTCGAGGACAGCGACATGACGGTATCGCAAGCTTGGATCGCGTTTTCCATGCGCGGTCGGCCGGCACTGTTCAGGCCGTGCACGGCGCCAAGCTGGGCGATTTCGCCGGCGGTTTCCCAAGCGAGGCCCTTTTCTTCGTTACCGTGGGCCTCCAATGCCGGGCCGAGCGAGTTATAGCGCTCATAAGTCGCCGGATAATCGCGTTCGACGATTTTTATGGACGGCATCGTCTTGCCCGGCAGGGGTTCGCAATCGCCCTTGTGCCACTCGGCGGCGTCAAAGGGCTGGCCCAGTTCACCGGCAGAGTCGTGCATCAGCGGCCGAGTGACCAGGTCTTGCTCCACGCCCAACCGACCTTCGGCGAGCTTTGAGAATGAGCCGGCGATGCCTTTGAAGATTTCCCAGTCGGAGCGCGATTCCCACGCCGGATCGACCGCCGCCGACAGCGGATGGATGAACGGATGCATATCTGTCGTGTTCAGATCGTCTTTTTCGTACCAGGTCGCGGTCGGCAGCACGATGTCCGAATACAGACAGGTCGAGGACATCCGGAAATCCAGCGTAACCAGCAGATCGAGCTTGCCTTTCGGCGCTTCTTCGTGCCAGACCACTTCCTCCGGACGCTGGCCACCCTCGGTGCCCAGATCCTTCGCCTGGACGCTGTCGTCGGTCCCCAGAAGATGCTTCAGGAAATATTCGTGGCCCTTGCCTGAAGCGCCGAGCAGGTTCGAGCGCCAGACAAACATGTTGCGCGGCCAGTTTTCGGGCGCATCTGGATCCTGGCAGGCCATTTCCAGCTCGCCGCTCTTCAGTTGCTCGACCACATATTCGGCCGGATCGCGCCCCGCTTCGACCGCCTCGCGGGCCACGGTTAACGGATTGCGGTTGAGCTGGGGCGCCGACGGCAGCCAGCCCATGCGCTCAGAGCGTACATTGTAGTCGATAAGGCTACCGGTCCATTGTTTCGGATCGGCCAGCGGGGAAAGAATCTCATCGACGCCCACCTGTTCATAACGCCATTGATCGGAATGCGCGTAAAAGAACGAAGTGCCGTTCATCTGGCGCGGCGGACGCAACCAGTCCAGGGCAAAGGTCACCGGGAGCCAGCCGTCGAGCGGCCGAAGATTTTCCTGGCCGACATAGTGGGCCCAACCGCCGCCGGAGACCCCCACGCAGCCACACATCATCACCATATTGATGATGCCGCGGTAGTTCATGTCGTTGTGGTACCAGTGATTCAGGCCCGCGCCGAGGATCACCATCGACTTGCCTTCGGTTTTGGCAGCAGTTTCGGCGAAGCGGCGCGCGGTATGCACCACATGCGCGGCCGGTACACTGGTAATCGTTTCCTGCCATGCTGGCGTATAGGGCACGTTATCGTCGTAGCCGGTGGCGGTACCGTCGTCGAAGCCGCGGTTTACTCCGTAATGAGCGATCAGCAGGTCGTAGACCGTGGCCACCAGCGCGGTCGTGCCGTCGGCCTGGGTGACACGCGTGACCGGCACTCGGCGCCAAAGCACGTCTTCCTGGACATTGGCCGTGTACTGTTCGTGCGCAAAACCGCCAAAGTAAGGAAAGCCAACCAACGCGGTGTCGTCACCATAGTCGATGAAGCTCAGTCGTGAGTGAATCTCGGCGTCGTCGGCGGTTTTCTGCTCAAGGTTCCAGCGCGTGCTCTTATCCCAGCGAAAGCCGATCGAGCCGTGCGGAACCGCCGGCGCGTCGCTGGTCTCGTCCCAGACCACTGTCTTCCAGTCGCCGTGCTCTATGGCATTCGTGGTCAGATCGCTGGCGCGCAGAAACCGCCCCGCGACATGGCCATCGCCGTGCTCGTCAAGCTTGACCAGCATCGGTAGATCCGTGAGGCGGCGACAATAATCCTGGAAATACGAATTGGGGTTGTCGACGTGGAATTCTTTCAGGATCACATGGCCTATCGCCATTGAGAGCGCGGCGTCGGTTCCCTGTTTGGGCGACAGCCAGAGGTCCGCGAACTTGGTGTTCTCGGCATAATCCGGCGAGCAGACCACAATCTCAGTGCCGTTGTAACGGGCCTCGGTCATGAAGTGGGCGTCGGGCGTGCGCGTCTGCGGCACGTTGGAGCCCCACATCATGATGAACTTACTGTTGTACCAGTCGGCCGATTCCGGCACATCGGTCTGCTCGCCCCAGGTCATAGGTGAGGACGGCGGCAAATCGCAGTACCAGTCGTAGAAAGACAGCATCACCCCGCCTATCAACGACAGATAGCGCGCGCCCGACGCAAAGGAGAGCATCGACATCGCAGGAATCGGCGAAAAGCCTGCGATCCGGTCCGGCCCCCAGCGTTCTATGGTATGCACGTTGGCCGCAGCGATCATCTCGTTGACCTCGGCCCAACTCGACCGAACCAAGCCGCCCAAGCCCCGACGCTGCTGATAGCTACGGCGTTTGGACTCGTCGTCGACGATCGATGCCCAAGCCGCCACCGGATCGGCGTAAGCCGTCCGTGCCTCGCGCCAGAGCTTGAGCAGCGTGGCACGCACCAGCGGATATTTCAGTCGGTTGGCGCTGTAGATGTACCAGGAATAACTTGCGCCGCGCGGACAGCCGCGTGGCTCGTGGTTTGGCAGATCAGGCCGAGTGCGGGGATAGTCGGTCTGCTGGGTTTCCCAGGTCACCAGTCCGTCCTTGACGTAGATCTTCCAGGAGCAGCCCCCGGTGCAGTTCACGCCATGCGTCGAGCGCACGATCTTGTCGTGCTGCCAGCGCTGACGATAGGCTTCTTCCCACGCCCGGTCATCGCTACTGGTCTCCCCATGCCCGTCGGCAAACACATTTTGCCGACGTTTGAAATAAGTCAGTCGATCGAGGAAATGGCTCATGAAGTGGCTCCTGAAGAAACCGTCTGAATATCCGCCGTGACCCGGCAGGCCGTTGTCGTCACGTTGCGCTGCTAGTGGCAACCGAGTCCTGAGCCCGCTGCTCTCGCTTCAATGCTGCAATCAGCACACCGGTGAGTGCGATACTCGCAAGTGCCAGCACGACGTAGACCACAAACCCCCAGGCATAACCGGCCGGGCCAAACCATTCCACGAACTGACCCAGCAACGGCGGCACCGCGAAACCGCCGAGCGCGCCGAGACCGCCGACCCAGCCGGAGGCGCCGCCGACGGCATCGGGCACATAAGTGGGCACCATGCGGAATACAGCCGCGTTGTTGACGCCCATGCCGATCGCGATCCCAATTTCTCCAATAATCGAAATCACGAACACGCCCGAAAATGTCATCATCAACGCGCCGACCAGCAGTATCAGCAGTGAAGCCACCGCCACGCGCTCACCGCCCAGGCGATCGGCCCAGCTTCCGCCTGGTACCCGGATCAGCGAGGACAGCAACGAGAATCCCGCGGTCAGAATGACCGCGGTCCAGTGCGTGGTGTGAAAAAAGGTTTGCCAGTAGGTCGCCAGCCAGGCGGTCAACGCCAGAAAACCACCGAACGTGGTGAAATACAGCAGCACCAGCGGCCAGGTGCGCCATTGCTTGGCCGCTTCGACGAGCGCGCGAAAGGCGTTGTCCTGCGGGAACAATGCTTGGTCTTGAGCAGTGGCGGCGGCGCGCGCCTCACCTCGGGAAACACCGCTCTTGCGAAACTGGAAATAAGGCGCGTTGTGGCCGAGCACAAAATACAGCACTATCCCGGCGAGCACGATTGCGATCGATATCAGGTACGCCGCCCACAGCCCCCAAAACGCAATAATTGCCGGGAGAATAAGCGCCACCAGACCTGGCGACGTGTTGCCGAGTCCGGCGTACGTCCCCAGCGCCCAACCCTGGCGCTCTTTCGGAAACCAGTACGACACCTGGCCGATACCGACTGAAAACGTGGCAATGCCACAACCGCCCAGCGCGCCGAAGAACAGCAGTAGCGGATAATACGACTGGGACAGGTGATTGGGATACAGCGTGAGTAGCATCCACCACAATCCGGCGATGCCGATCAACGACATGATCAATAGAATCAGAAACGGCAGCTTGCCGCCGTTGTTATCGACCCAAGCGCCAAACGGAATTCGTAATAAAGAACCGGTCAGCATCGGAATGGCGACCAGAAAACCCACCTGGCCCGGCGATAGTTTCATGACATCGATGAAGCTATGCGCGGTCGGCCCGAACAGCGATACGGCACCAAAGCCAATAAAAAAACCAAGCGTGGCGCCAAACAACGCTTTGTTCGGGCTGCCCACGATCCGGCGTGTATCCGGCACGCCGTTCCGAGTCGATGTAGCCAATGCCATTCCCCTTTATCTTGCCAAGACAACGCAGACGAGCAATCTCACCGCTCTATTAGCTGCCACTCTGGCAGTTGTCGGCAGGCCCCGCCTTGATCTAGATCAAACACATCGGCTCATTGCACGCAGCAGTCCAGTCAAAGGCCGGTGCGCTGGCAAATGGATCGACTGCTCGCGATTTCGTCGGTCATGGGGGCGCTGTCGTTGGCCCAGAATTTCGGGCTGTACCTGCTCGCCCGGGATGTGTTCGGGGTAGGGCTGGCCCAAACCCAGACGATGATGTTTCTGGCTTTTATCGCCGGCGGCCACCTGTTGCTGTTCGTCACGCGTTCACGACATCCCCTCTGGCGTCCGCCCTACCCGTCCTGGCAACTGTTCACCGCCATCGTGGGTACCCAGATTGCAGGCGTGTGTTTTGTAACGTTCGGCTGGCTGATGCCGTCGATCTCCTGGGCGGCGATCGGTCTCATCTGGCTTTATGAAATCGCCTGGATGATGATTATGAACTTTGCCAAGCTCGGCACTTATCGACTCGTCGAACAGCGCTCGCGCCATCATCGTCGGTTCCTCGGCGTGCTCACGGAATCCTTGCAGCCAGCGGCCACCCAGCGCCGCCGTCGAGGTTCGTAATGGACGAGCCATCGCGGCCCAGCTACGCCTTGATCTAGATCAAGGCGTAGCTATCCGGACCACGATAAACTTGGCAGCCGCCCTTGTCTCTGAATGGGTAGCCACGATTGGCGGACCGCCGCTGAAATCGCTGTCGGCCTATATTTTAAGGCTCTGCACGGCGAGGGATTCTCTGGCGCCTATTTTCGACTTTAGGACTTCAGACAAGTTCGAAACGACGCACCAAAGCAAGCCAAACGGGGGGAAATTAAAAGTGGCCACGAATGATACGAATTACGCAGCACGTGCGCTGGAAGACAACGATCCGCTCACCACGCTCCTGAAATGGGTGCTTTTTATTGTCGGTGTGGCCTCCTTGGCGGCGTTGGCGTATGGCACATATGCCACCTACACCCATGCCCCCCCCGCAACCCACTAAGGTCGTTTCGCCCAGTGGGGCGACGTTGTTTACCAACCAAGACATCGTCGCCGGCAAGGGCGCCTTTCAGCAGGCCGACCTCGGCGACTACGGCAGCATCTACGGAATGGGGACCTATTACGGCGAGGATTGGACCGCCAAATATCTGATGCGACTCGCCCACCTCACCGCGGACGCCATCGCTGAAAACCGTTATGGGAAGCCGTTCGCCAAACTCGGCGAAGGGCAACAGGCATTGGTCAAGACCCGAATGCAAAAGGATCTGCACGGCCTTGCCTTGTGGAAAAGCGTGCTGACGGTCCCGGCCCCGGTGGCAAACGCGATACAAAAACTGCAGCGCGACATCCCGAACTTCATTCTCCACAACCATTTCAAGAAAGGCTATACGCGGGCCTACAGCCTCACCCCCCAAAAAGCTCGGGCCGCGGCCGATTTTGTGATCTACTCATCCATCACAACGGTCGCCAGGCGTCCCGACACCAACAGCTCATGGACCAACAACTGGCCCTATGAGCCTTTCGTCGGTAATACGCCGACCAATGGCACGTTCATATGGACCTGGGTTTCGTTCATGATCACCTTCGCCCTGTTCGGGGCGGTCGTGTTCATTTTCGAACACTGGATCAACCGCGATACTGGAACACCGCAGCTGTTACTGGACAGGTTCCATCCGCTGACGCCCGGGCAGCGGGCTACAGGCTTTTATTTTCTTGTAGTGGCCGCGATTTTTTTGGTGCAAATCGCGGCCGGGGCCATGATGGCGCATGGCTATTCCGATCGGGCGAACTTCTACGGTGTCAATACTGACTACCTCCTGCCCTTTCAGTTTCTTCGCGACGTACACCTGCAGGGCGCGATTGTCTGGATTGGGCTTGCCTGGCTGGGATCCGGTTTGTTCATCGCCCCCCTGATGGCCGGGCGCGAGGGGCGTGGCCAAGGCTTGATGAACCACCTGCTGTTGATCGTCACCCTGCTCGTGGTCGCCGGTGCCCTGGTTGGCGATTACATGGGCGTGATGGGCTATATTCAGAAAGGCTGGTTCTGGATCGGTAACCAGGGGCTCGCTTATATCGAGCTCGGTCGCCTCTGGCAAATCGGATTCTTCATGGGATTGCTGGCCTGGAGTTTGCTGATGGGACGGGCCATCTGGCCACGCCTGGTTGACTTCAAGGAAGCAGCAAAAGCCTTCTGGACCGCACGCATCCGCGTCGAGCATCTCGTTTGGGCGAGCACGCTGAATATCGCATTGCTCTACTGGTTCGGCATGATTCCGCTCACGGGGATCAATCACTCGTTCACGATTACCGACTTCTGGCGCTGGTGGGTCGTCCATCTGTGGGTCGAGCAGTCTTTCGAGTTCTTCTTCACGATCATGCTGGCCTGGCTACTGATGTCGATCGGCCTGGTTTCCCGGGCGCTGACCACGCGTGCCGCGATCTTTGATCTTATCCTTGTCTTTCTGGGCGGCATGCTCGGTGTGGGCCACCACCTTTACTGGGTCGGCGAACCCGGCATGTGGGTGCCGGTGGGCAGCGTCTTTTCATTCATCGAAGTCATGCCGCTACTGCTGCTGATTATGGAGGCCTCACGGCAATACCGTGCGATAAAAGAGCAGGGACAGAATTTCAATTTTCGGCTGACATTTCTGTTCATTTTCGGCTCAGCCTTCTGGAATTTCCTGGGTGCGGGCGTCTTTGGGGGCGGTACCATCAATGCGCCCCTGGTCAATTATTACGAGCACGGCACATTTCTGACGCTCAACCATGCGCATACCGCCCTGTTCGGTGCCTTCGGGTTGATGGCAATCGCGCTCATCTACTTCTGCCTGCGCTATGCGGCCGGCGATCGGTACCCGTGGACGGACAAGCTCGGGTTCACTGCCTTCTGGCTCTACAACGCGGGCCTCGTGCTATGGATCGCATTGAATTTCTTTCCGATCGGATGGGCGCAGCTCGCCGCGGTGTATGAGCATGGCTATGCCTATGCGCGCAGCCTGAAGTTCTACGACACGACGACGTTATGGCAATGGCTGCGTTTTCCGGGCGACGTGGTCTTTGCAGCCGGCGTTCTGCTGATGGCGTTCGACTTCATTATCAAAATACCGCCATTCATGCCTGGATTTGTGATCCGGCGGCTGCCCGCGAGAGTCGCAGGGGCCCCGAAGACCGACTGACGCCGCAGGGGCAGATAGAGACAGACCCGGGGGACGCACGCTGCCCGGCGGGCCCCGGGTCGAGTGGAGCCAGAAGTACTCAAGGCGCGAACTCGTGAAGACACGTTTCTCTCCATGTTCAGCCACGTCAAAGCCAATATGCCGCACGCCTATTTTGTCGTCATCGCCATAATCGCTACGTGCGTTGCTTGCGTGGCCGCCTCCGGTGGGCTATTTCTGGCCAAGTGCGCACTGAGAAAACGCAAACCACCAGCAATCGTGGCTTGGGGCCACCCCGTTTCCGGATTGACGGCATTGACAGTGGTCTACGTCGCTGTGACCGGCTGGCAGGGGTCAGCCGACGTCATGCTGGATTTCGGCGCGCTGATGCTCACCGCCGCTTTTGCGGGCGGATGTCTGCTATATGCTTTGCGCGCCAGTCACCTGACTCAGCCCCTTGCCATCATACTCATCCATGGCGGATTGGCGATCACTGCCTGCGGCCTGCTGATCATGGGCGTCATCAGTGCCGCAAGTACCCCGTGATCCGTCATGCCGAGAGCAGAGTCTACTTCGAGCTGATTCTGGTCCTTTCTCGGCGTAAGCAATGGAATGGACGCCTCCTCACCCTACCCGGCGCGGCCGGCGTAGGACCATACGCATGCGGAACCGCATCCGCGACCATCAGTGATCGATATATCCAGGTCTCAGGACACTTTTCGCAGGTCGAAGCATCGGCTGGCAGGCTTTGTCTTAGCTATCGTGGGGACTTCTCCTCTACCCGCGGGCCTGTTCGTTGGGATTGTAAACGGCAGTCGCTGGCGGCAGCTCTCGCAGCATCGTGTTCGTTTCTTTTTTTGAAGCTAGGTCGATTCGTTTCGGGAACTGAACGGGACTTGATTAGGCTCGAAACTCAGCTGGGTCAGGAAATCATCCAGCGTCTCCGGATAATCAAGGCCATGACAACCGAGGAGAGAAGTCATGGCGACGAATCGCGTCCAGATGCAGCCGGGGTTGTCGATGCCCGAGTTCATGCAACGCTATGGCACCGAAGCGCAATGTGAGCAGGCCGTAGCTGCCGACCGTTGGCCGAGTGGCTTTGCTTGCCCGGCGTGTCGTGGCCGGCGGCATACGACGTTCGAGCGCGCCGGCCGCACGCTCTGGCAGTGCCAGCGATGTCGGCATCAGAGCACAGTGACCTCCGGCACGATCTTCGCCTCGACCCAACTCCCCTTGACGACCTGGTTTCTGGCCATGCATCGGATGACCCAGGCCAAGAACAACGTGTCGGCACTCGAGTTGCGACGCCAGCTCGGGGTGAGTTACCGATCGGCCTGGCGGATCAAGCAGAAACTGATGCAGGCGATGGTCGAGCGTGAATCCAGGCGCCAGTTGTCGGGTCGAGATCGATGACGCCTACCTGGGCAGTGAGCGAGCCGCTGAGCCCGGCCAACACGGCTGGGGATCGCCGAACAAGATTCCGTTCGTCATGGCGGTCTCGACCGTGGACGAGGGCAAGCCGCATCAAGTCGTGATCTGTTGTATGCCCTTCACATCCGAGGCGGTGGCTGGCTGGGCCAACGATGCGCTGACGGCAGACACCGAGGCCGTATCAGACGGGCTGCCGGCGTTTCGGGCGCTGCGTGCGGAAGTCGCGAGTCATCTGGCGATCGTCACGGGCTCAGGCCGCGCCTCGGCCACCCATCCCGAATTCCGATGGGTCAACATCATGCGGGGCAACCTCAAGAATACGATCACCGGCACCTACCACGCATTCAAGTTTGCCAAGTCCGCATCGCGCTATCTGGCCGACTTCCAGTGCCGGTTCAACCGCCGCTATGACTCGCGGTCTATCCTGCCCCGACTCATCCGCGCCGCAGCCACCACCGCAGCTTGGGCTGAAAACCGGCTCAGACTGGCTGAGTTTCGGGCCTAATCAAGACATTATTTACGGATAAGTTCTAAATCTACAACGGAGCAAGGCGCGAAATCGCGCTATGAGCGTGAGCTCAGGGAGGCCAGGCTCACAGGCCGCCAAAGCCCGCACAGCGCGCGCTATCGCTATGCCAGGAGCGAATGGCCTATTACCGCTCCCAAGGCTACTCCGAGCCCGAAGCGCGCGCTGCGGCGAGCCTCGACCTCGGCCATGGAGACAAACGCGGCAGGTGGATTCACAGCGTTTACGGTGCGCGCTGAGTAGCCGCGCTGTCTGATCGCTTCCTCCCAACCGGGAAGCGCGGGCGAATTGCAGGCCGGGCCTGTATGATATCTTTTAGATATATCAGAGCCCGGTCTGCAAGGAGCCCGCCATGTCCAAACC
Organism: Salinisphaera sp. LB1; assembly: GCF_003177035.1. Classification (NCBI taxonomy): domain Bacteria; kingdom Pseudomonadati; phylum Pseudomonadota; class Gammaproteobacteria; order Salinisphaerales; family Salinisphaeraceae; genus Salinisphaera; species Salinisphaera sp. LB1. The sequence continues at coordinate 32,421 of NZ_CP029488.1, forward strand.
GTTGCTTGTCAGATTTCGAGACGAAGGAAGCGAACACGGAGCCGATCGCGCGACCCTGAAGGAAGTGGCGAAAAAGCTCGGCGTGTCGGAGACGATGGCCATACACATCGCCATCAACCGGATGCATCAGCGGCTTTTCCCGATAAAGCACAACGAGGAATTCCCCAGCGACGAGGCACTGCGCCAGATCAAGATGGAAAACCCGGAAAAACCGGCAGTCATCGTTGATGACATACGAGATCGGCTAACCGAACACGAACCGGAAAAGGATCGCTAAGTGTAGCGACCTGGCCAATCTGGACTAGTCGCGGATCGCGGCGATATGGACCGGCAAGCGCGCAAAAGCGCGTATCTCGCCGATGAAACGCAACTCAAACTGCCGGTACGGCTTGAGCTTGCCGCACAGCGCCGCCCCGACTCGGCAGGCATCCTACAGCGCCCGGTGACCATGTTGAAGGATTCGACGGACCCACAGGTCTCGACCATGAACGGTCAAACGCGCATTCTTGTGGGTGTTCATCCGGGTCACTCCTGAAGCTTGAAGGATTCGACACCCATCAGTTTCAGGGCGGTCGGCTCGGATGAACAACCTACTGAAAGATCACACCTAGATCCCACCGGCCGGCACGGGAACTCGCCCGTGTCCGCCGTCCGTTTCGATGGCCGTCGCTTTCGTCTGGCGGTGCTTCATTAGCCGATGCCTTGCCGCGTTTGCGAGTACTCGTTCATCCCGGGGGCCGAAGTTACGACGAGGCGCTGGCCATCGCGCCAGTTTTTGAGCGCGCTCCTCCGGGGTGCCGCCCGACTTTTGGCCGCCGGACGCCCTGCCGGCGTTGAAGATCACCGGCTTGGCCTCGGCCTGGGTCGTGCCGGCCGCGAGCGGCACCATCGCTACGTCGAGCTTCTTCGGCCTCTGATAACCGTTGGCACCATCGGCCGCGTCGGCGGCCGCGCCGAGAATCTCGCCGACCAGAAAATTACCGCCGGTTACCGTGCTGACGTGATGCGGGAAATGGACGATATACGGGCGATAGCCATCACGAAGGCCGCTCGGCCGAGCCGAGTGCGGCGGTGCTGGATGCCCAATCGACGCGGAGTTCGCCGCAGGGCGGCCCCAGCGGCTTTGATGCGGGCAAGAAAGTCAAAGGCCGCAAACGCAATCTGATCGTGGATACGCTGGGCTTGTTGATCGCGGTCACGGTTACCGCGGCGAGTGTTCAGGACCGTGATGCTGCGCATGGACCGGTCGCCCAGGCCATGGGCAAATATCCGAGTATCGAAATCCTGTATGTCGATAATGGCTACGCCGGCCAGTGTGCCGCGATTCTGCGTGACGAGCATCAACTCAACGTAGACGTCGTGCGCCATCCGGCAAACGCTCAGAGCGGCGGCTGGCGCCATCCCGATCAAGGCGAAATGTTCCCGGTCATCGCCGACAGCAACGGGTTTGTGGTGCTACCCAAGCGCTGAGTCGTCGAGCGCACGTACGGCTGGGACGAACGATCCCGGCGACTGGTGATGCATCACGACCGGCGCACCGATGTGTCGGAGGCCTGGGTCTGGCTCACCGGCGCCCGAATGCTGGCGCGGCGGCTCACAGCAATCGCTTGATTTTGTAAACACCCTCTAAGGGGCTCAAAATTCTTGCACGCAAGATTACGCCAGTCGACGCGCAGGGTTCGCGCGGCAGTATTCCAGTCGCGGTTCGCCTTGAGGCCATCGCTACAACGGCGCGAGACAGCCTCAGGAGGGGATTATCTGGGCGCCCCGTTAACGAGCCAGGGTCGGGTCCACACTTTGCCCTGCTGGTTCAGGAGTCAGCGAGACCTCGACCCGATCACGACCATTATCCTTGGCTTTGTATAGCGCAGCGTCGGCCCGTCCGAGCAGATTTTCGATGGTGTCATGCGCGCTGCAATATTCGGCGATGCCCAGGGATGCGCTCACCTTGACGGTGCCTGCTTTCGTTTTGAAAGGATGCGAACCGATGGCGTTATGGACACGCTCGGCGCAAGTGTAAGCCCCCTGCAGATCAGTCAGCGGCAGAGCCAACAGGAACTCCTCGCCCCCGAATCGGCTCAGCATACGGTCTTTAGCCCATCGCTGCAGCTCGTCGGCACCCCGGATACACTCGCTAATACGCTCGACCAATTCGCGGAGAATGTCATCACCCACCAAGTGGCCGTACCCGTCGTTAATTCCCTTGAAATTGTCGACATCGAGCAGGCACACGGAAAACGGCTCACCCGACCGCTTCGCTCGCTCGATCTCCCGCTCTAGCGCAGCCAGTATGAAACGCCGGTTGTACGCACCCGTCAGCTCGTCCTTGGTCGCTATTTCGTTGATTCGGCCGAGGGCTTGTCTTAGATCTTTATTTCGTGCAGATAGAACAAGCCGTAAGCGGCTGATATAAGAGGCGAAAAACATCATCCACACCGCCAACGCAAAATAGATCGCAACATGCGCGACGGCACCCCCGAGGGTTTCCTGGAAGTGGTCGTGTTTCAGTATCAAAATCGCCGTAAAGCCGCCAAAAACAGGAAGTTCAGTCGCTAATATTTGCTTTAAATTCAAACGGAAAGAGCCGAACAGTAGCGACATAAGAAATGAAATGAAATAAAGATCCTGAGCAAATATCGTTCGACTGGCGGCGAACAAAACGATCGCAAACGCAGCAGCTAGCGTTAGTTGTGGCCACGTCAGGCTCGGATCCTTGAGGCGCAGATTGCGTCCGGTCGCCATCAGCCAGAAAAAAACGCAGTAGGCAACAACGACTGCTAGATAAAGAAAGACCACAATAGCCGGATAAAGGAGTAGTTGCCCACTCAGATAGAGATAAAGAGTATAGAAGGCGATGACAGCGTAATTGGCTACGGCAAGAGCCGTGCGCTGAAGCCTCAAACGTTGCCGCGCCTTGACTCGAGCGGACGCGTCCTTCTCACCCTCATTCCCTAATGACAGGGGCGTCTGCGAGGCCGAACTCTCGCGGTCAGAATTGATCATGCCGGGGTCTATTCTCGCAGTCGTCGGCGTTTTTGCTCGATAAGTCTCATTTACATTGTAGCGCATACACTAGACGAGCGGCGGCTCGCACACGGGGCGGCTGGTGTCCCCCCTCATTGCGGATCGCCCTCAACATGGCGCCAGACGCCGCCGTCGGTTGGCTAGCCGAGGCACGCCTAGCCGCCGTCAGCAGCCGGTCTCAGGCGTTGTAATCTGGCAGAACGTTAGGGAAGGCATTAGCAGCAGCCAGAGCCGGGCCTTGGCGTACGAACGTGGCCACGTTGCCGGAAACATGGCCGTGGACCGGGCGAGCCGCGTAAAGGTACGTCGTGGCCGCGTAAAGGCAGGTGCCGACCACTGAAAGATCGGTGCTCGCTCCGGGTAAGCAGCACACTCATTGGTCTGTCTCTCATCTACCGGCAGATATAACAAGCAACCAAGCCCGCAATATTCTCCGCCGAATCGGGCTTGCGGCTATCCCCCTGACCCGACGCAGCGCTCATGTTGACCCGCCACCCTTTTTAACAGAGGGCAACGTCACGAATATCAGCTACAGCGACCAGCCCCCGGATCGAACGGCTGATGCCGTCGTATTACTGGCCGCTACGCGGCATCCTGCGCTGAACGGGCATTGGCATTCACCGATCGAACGATATCGACCACGCGATCGGCTGCATCGGTCGGGAACACGCCATCGAGCCCGGAATGATGCAGGCCGGTGAATGGCGGCTCGTACAATAAGCCGGGGTCGATCGTGCCGTTTTCGCGCAACTGTTCGATGATCATTTCGACGAAACGAATCTGTCGTTCGCCTAGATTTTCGGCGTTGATGAAGTCGGCGAACGCGGCCTGGGCGGCCGCGCGGTCCAGCCCCACCAGCGAGCGAATGAATACGGTGAGCGGCTGGTCCTCACCAAACGCTTCGCTGAACCGCTCGCGGCTTTCGACCTCATCCGCGCCAAACACGAACCGTTCGAGTTCCGCCAGATCGCTCGCGGTCAGGGGGCGGTTGTGCTTGAGCTTGGCAATTGCCACGTGATCTTCATTCGCACGAATGAAGGCCGCAACCTTTTTGCGATACTGCGCCAGATTGATGCCGGTCTGGAAATCGTCGAGGCTTACGGCCTCGCCCTCGCCGATCTCGTCGTCGAGCGCTGAATAAACTGGGTTGAAGGCTTTCTTCTCGATGAACTGGATCAGTCCGCGCAGGCGCCGCCGCACGTTCTCGATCATCGGCAGCGTAATGTCTTCCCAGAACTCACTGGTCTGCACGTCGTGGATCAGGGCGAGCTGGGCTTTGACGGCCGGGATGTTCTGCGCGGATTCGAGACCAGAGGCCAGCGCCTGAATACGCTCAGTGAGCTTCTGTGTCTGCCCGGCATCGCCGTCGAGGCGTGCCACCTGCAGGTTCAGGCAGGTCAGATCGAACAGCCGGGCCGAGATATCCTCGTGCGGGCGCTCGCTCGGCAGGCCCGCGACATGGTTGGCGAGCACGCCCTGGGCTTCGTCGTCCAGATTCGCCCAGGCCGCCGGATTCCGAAAGCGTTCCACATGTTCGCGCTGCGGGCGGACGATGAAGTTGGCGGTATTCATGGCCGCCACTTCGCTCTGTAGGGTCTGCTTCAACGCGCGACGCAATTCATCGTCATTGCCGAGATCGCCGTGAGGCGCACCCGCCTCGTCGCCGACGCCAGTGTCGTCCGATTCGACGTTCAGCCGTGTCAGAACTTCGAGGCGCTGCACAAACAGCCGCTTGTGCAACGGCTCGGCCGGCGCCGATTCGCGCAGCTCCGGGTTCTCGTTGAAGAACTCGAAGTTCTCGCAGTAATCGAAGATGACGAACTCGGCCTTGTCGTTGCCCGGCCCGAACAGATCCGGGCACAGCCGTGTACCGCGCCCGATCATCTGCAGGAATTTCACCTTCGAGCGCACGGGCTTGAAGAACACGAGATTGACCACCTCGGGCACGTCAATGCCGGTATCCAGCATGTCGACCGAGATCGCGATCTGGGGATAGGCGTTCGGTTTCTTGAAGTCCTCGATCAGAGATTCGGCGTATTTCTCGGCGTGCGTGATCTTGCGCGCGAAATGCCCGTTGTACTGCGGGTAGTTGGCATCGAAGCGCTCGGCGATGTATTTCGCATGGGCCTCGTTCCGAGCGAAGATGATAGTCTTGCCGACCGTATCGCCGCCATCGACCTGAATGCCCTGCGCCATCAGCCGCTGCAGCATCTTGTCGACCGTGTCCTCATTGAACAGGAACTTGTTGATCTGCGCGGCATCGACTTCGTCGGGGATCAGCACCTCGCCCGTTGCCTCGTCCACCGGCCATTCGAGCTGCTCGTAATGCTCGCGCTCCTCGGGCGTGAGATCGGCATAGCGAACGCCCTGGCGCACCATCTTCAGCGGCACGCTCATCGCACGCGGCGGCACGAGATACCCGTCGGCGACGGCATCGTCGAGCGTGTAGGCATCGGTCGGCACGCCGGGCTCGAGATCGAACAAGTGATAGGTGTCGCGATGCACCTCGTCGCGCGGCGTCGCCGTCAGGCCCACCAGCAGACTGTCGAAATAATCGAAGATCGCGCCGTATTTCTGGTACACGCTGCGATGCGCTTCATCCACGATCACCAGATCGAAGAAGCCGACACCGAAACGGCGCGCCTCGCCGCCTTCCGCACCCTGCCCCTTGTCGATCAGATTCATCATCGTCGGGTAGGTGGAGACATGCACGCGCCCGTCGCTGTGCTTCTCGCGTACGAGATTGACGGTGGCGACTTCCGGCAAATGCGCCTTGAACGCATTGCTGGCCTGGCGGACCAGTTCTTTGCGATCGGCCAGAAACAGCACCCGCTTGACCCAGTTCGCCCGCATGAGCAGATCAACCAACGCGATGGCCGTGCGCGTCTTGCCGGTGCCGGTGGCCATCGCCAGCAGGCCGCGCCGCTTGCCGGCGGTGAACGCATCGCAGAGCGCGGCAATCGCCCGCTGCTGATACGGCCGCTCGACGATGTCGCGCTTGACCGCATGCGTCGCCGGGTCGTCCGCCATGGTCCGGCGGCGCACCATCGTCGCCAGTTCCTCGCGCGTGAAAAACCCTTGCACCTGCCGCGGCGCGGCCCGGCAATCGTCCCACAGCCACGTCTGGTAGCCGTTGGTATAGAACATGACCGGCCGCTGGCCTTTCATCGCTTCCAGGCAATCGGCATAGAGCTTGGCCTGCTGGCGCCCGATCTCCGGGTCGGCCAGCGCCCGCTTGGCTTCGACCACCGCCAGCGGCTGGCCGTCTTCGCCCCAGAGCACATAGTCGGCGTAGCCGTCGCCCGTATTGCTCGGCATGCCGGTGAGCGGATATTCAGCGCTGGCATCCGCGCCGACGGTCCAGCCGGCTTCGGCCAGCAGCACGTCGATGATCTGCTGGCGCGTGGCCAACTCGTCGTAATCGTGCGTATCCGGCACCGCGATGTTGCGCGCCTTGGCCTCGGCCAGCTCGGCGCGCACGCGCACCAGTTCGGCGTTCACGTCCGCCAGCGCGGCTTCCTGTTCGTCGAGATTCCGCGAACGCCGGGCAATCTCGGCCTCGCGCGCATCCAGATCGGCCCGCTCGGCGGCGAGCCTATCCGCGAACTGCTGTTCCTGTTTCTTCAGCTCATCGCGGGTAAAGGCGACCGCCTCGTCGCTGGCCACAAAGTACGGAATGCGCTGGGCATCGAACGTTGCTTCGATGGCCTTGGGGTCCGACGCCCGGGTATAGGTGCGCGCCAGCCAGAACAGCACATGAAACAGATCGCGACAGAGCTGCAACGCATCGCGCGTCCGCACGACACGGTTGGAGTGCACCGCCTGATTGCCCTGCTTCTGGATGAGCCGCGCCTTCTGGAGCACCGGCGGCGGCAGCAGCGCCTCGAACTCCGGCTGGCTCAGCAGCGCATGCAGGCCGCGATCATACGGCCGGCGCAGACTGCGATCATAGTCGTACAACCAGTGCACTGCCCGTTCCAGCGCGAAGCGAATCCGCATGCAGGCGGCACGCGGATCAGAATGGGCCAGTTGCTCCGCATCGGCAGCCGGCTCGTAGAGCGAGGCGAATTCGGGGCGGAGGAACTGGAAGTTGGTCATGGTTAAAGTCGGCCCGAAAAGGCTCGTTGCTGGATCGACGCCATTAGCTCATCCAGTCGAAGTTGAGCACGCGCTAAACGCCTTGAATGAGACTGGATAGCTTCGCGTAGTGCTATATATCTGTCTTGAGCGGCGAGTGGCGGCAGCGGTAATCGGATTTTTCGTATCTCGGTCAGATGGAGGTTCGTAACAGTGCCAGTCTTAGAGTGACGCTTTGCTTCTCTCAACGCGAACGGCGTAGCAAGAAATGACTCAAGGAAACCGCCTCGAATCTTTTCGTGCCTAGGCTTGAGTAGGGCGAGGCTGACAAAAATACTAAATTCGCGTTCCCAATCGACCAACTTCGGAATACCTATAGTCCCGTTCTTCGAATATAGGACATCGCCTACTTCAGGCTTTGATCTCTTGGTAAGCCGCTGGTGTTCTTGAGCAGATACATATTTTGTTTTGGCCCAGTCGATATTGCTCGATTGAATATCCGTAACTCGCAAGAATGGGACACCGTCGATTACATAAGTCGGAGTAATATGCGACCCATCGGTGATCTTGGTACAAAGTTCGTCGAGACTAGCTAACGGGTATGAAGAGTCGCGTGGTGAGCCGAACATCTCCAGAAAAACCGACTGGAGCAGTTGATCGAGCTTGGCGATGGCCTCGCGGCGCTTGGCCCGCAACGCGTCGGACTTGTCCAGAATCGCGGCGATGCGGCGTTGTTCTTCGATGGGTGGAAGCGGTATTTCAACTTTGGAAATAACCGTCTTCGAGACTTCCTTGAAGGTCGCCCCATTACCAAGTGCCTGAAGCTGCGCTTTATTCGCTCTTAGCCAGTAATACAAGTAATCAGGAACGATCTGATTGGGATCAGGAACCAGGCTCTTAAAGCCCTGATTCGTACACATCGGCACCGTATTAATCGCGACATGGCCGATAGGCGCTCTGGAACTGAACAACACAGACTGAGCCGGAAGCATATTTGCCGACGACTTGGCATAACCAGACTCTGTGATCGTTCGCGGCGTACTGGATATATATTTCGAGTCCAGTTCAGTTAAGTCTTTCGGAGTCGCCCAGAGAATATCGCCGTTCCAATAAGAGGCTTCCGACGACTTCGGCGTCCCGCCCGACACGATCGAACAACAATCAGCCAGCCTCACTGATCGCCATTTTTGCTCACCCGGTTCGAGTGGCAAGGCAATTTCTTCCACGCTAGCGCTCAAGTAAAGCCTCCAACTCGTCCAGGCCCGTTTCGATCTGGGACTCAAGCGCACGCAACTCGCCTAAAATCTTCGCCGGCGGATCATATTCCACCTCCTCGTAAACAATCTCCTTGTACCGATTGATCGACAGGTCGTAATCGTTCTCGGCGATCTCCGCCTTGGGCACGAGAAAACTCTGCTCGGTGCGCTCGCGGTTGAGTTCGACGTCGCGCCCCGTTTCACCGTCCGCCGAAGCGTCGGTCAAGGAGCGCCAGCGGGCCAGAATATCCGGCAGGTTGTTGACGCTGTGCTCGCTCTCGCCCTGTTTGGGCGTGAGCAGCGTGCGTTTGTCGTCCAGCGACAGACCGTCGGCCTGCATGTGATAGAACCAGACGTGGTCGGTGCCGCCGGATTCGGTCTTGGTGAAGATGAGGATGGCGGTGGAGACCCCGGCGTAGGGCTTGAACACGCCCGAAGGCATGGCGATGACGTGAACCGCCCCGGGAATGCTGGAGACTCCAACTCTTGAGAGAATTGGAGCATGAAACAGCGGAAACCTTATTCCCCGGAAGTCCGTGAACGAGCGGTTCGCATGGTCTTTGAGCATCAGGCGGACTACAGCTCGCAGTGGGCGGCGATCGGTTCGATCGCCGGCAAGATCGGCTGTACGCCCGAGACGCTGCGCAGTTGGGTTCGCCAGGCCGAACGGGACCGCGGGCTGCGCAATGGCCAGAGCACGGAAGAGCGCGAGCGCATCAAGGCGCTTGAGCGTGAGAACCGTGAGTTGAAACGGGCCAATGAGATCCTGCGCAAGGCTTCGGCCTATTTTGCCCAGGCGGAGCTCGACCGCCGACACAAGTGATGGTGACGTTCATCGACGATTATCGCCGGGTCTACGGTGTCGGGCCGATCTGCCGTGTGCTGCCGATCGCACCGTCGACCTACTATGCCGCCAAGGCCCGGCAAACCGACCCGGCTCGCCGTTCGAAGCGGGACCGACGTGAGAGGGTCTTGAGCGACGCCATCCAGCAGGCCTGGGAGGCCAATCGTTGCGTCTATGGCGCCCGCAAAGTCTGGCTGCAGTTGCAGCGTGAGGGTTGGTCGGTGGCTCGGTGCACGGTCGAGCGTCTGATGCGTCAGATGGGCTTGCAAGGCGCTGTGCGCGGGCGCACGCCGAAAACGACCACTTCCGACCCCAACCAACCGAGCCCGGGCGACCACGTCCAGCGTGACTTCACAGCCGCCCGACCCGATCGGCTCTGGGTGGCCGATTTTACGTACTGCCCGACCCGGCACGGCTTTGTTTATGCAGCGTTTGTTATCGATGCGTTCGCGCGTCGCATTGTCGGCTGGCGCGTTTCGAGCGCCCCCAACACGGGCCTCGTGCTCGACGCGCTCGAGCAGGCCATCCATGACCGGCAACCCGGCCAGCGCCTGATTCAGCACACCGACCGCGGGGTGCAATACCTGTCAATTCGCTATAGCGAACGCCTGGCGGATGTCGGTATCACCCCGTCGGCCGGCCGCGTCGGCAGTTCATACGATAACGCGCTGGCCGAGACCGTGATCGGCCTGTTCAAGACGGAAGTCATCCGTCAGCACGACGGGCCGTGGCCTCACCTTGCCGCCGTCGAGTTCGCGGTGCTGGACTGGGTCGACTGGTTCAATAATCAGCGGCTGTTCGAGCCGATCGGTGATATGCCGCCGGCCGAGGCTGAAGCCAACTTCTATGACACAATCGACGGGTCTGCCAAAGTGGCATGACTCAAACCCACGAGTCTCCGGTAAACCCGGGGCGGTTCAGACGGCTTCGAGCTTCTGGTCTTCGATAAGCGTCTTGCGCAGGCTCTTGTGGGCTTTCGACGAGCCGAACAGCACCCCGTCCGGCACGATCACGGCCGCTCGCCCGCCGGGTTTGAGCAGGCGCAGGAACAGAGAGATGAACAACAGCTCGGTCTTCTTGGTCCGGACCATCGCCTGCAGGTCTTTCGCCGTGCTGTCGTAATCCAGCGAGCCGGCGAACGGTGGATTGGCCAGCACCAGGCTGAACTCGCCGGCAACGGCGGCGTGGCTTTCACTTAAAGAGTCCCGATTCTCGATCGCCGGGTTCTCCACACCGTGCAACAGCATGTTCATGGAGCCGATGCGCAGCATGGTGGAGTCGAAGTCGAAGCCGTGGAAGGTGTCGTGGTTGAAGCGGTGCGCGGCGTCTTCGCTGGCGTAGATCTCGGCCTGGTGGTGTTCGGTGAGGTATTCGCTGGCAGCCACGAGAAAGCCGGCCGTGCCGCAGGCCGGATCGCAGATGGTGTCGGCCGGCGTGGGCGCGGTCATGTCCACCATCAGCTTGATGATATGGCGCGGCGTGCGGAACTGGCCGTTCTGGCCGGCACTGGCGATCTTCGACAGCATGTACTCGTACACGTCGCCCTTGGTGTCGCGATCGTCCATCGGCACCGCATCGAGCGCGTCGACCACCCGGGCCAGCAGCGCCGGCGACGGGATGGTAAAACGGGCATCCTTCATGTGCGCCGAATAGGTCGCATCCGCGCCGTCGCGCCCCGCACCCTCGCCCAGCGTCTTGATGAACGGGAAGACCTCGTCGGCGACCGTGTTGTAGAGCTTCTGGGCGTCGCCCAGCTCGTGAAACACCGACCAGCGCAGGTGCTGCTGATCCAGCCCGAAGATGGGCTTGTCGACCGAGCGCCCGAGCCGGCTGGCCTTCTTCTCGCGCACCGTCTGCAGCTCGTCGAGCCGCTTGATGAACAGCAGATACGTCATCTGCTCGATCACTTCGAGCGGGTTGGAAATCCCGCCCGACCAGAACATATCCCAGATCCGATCGATCTGGCTCTTAATTTCGCCGGTTATCACATGGCCCCCGTGTACGTGTGCGGGCCCAATATGCCCGATCGGCACCGGATTAATCGAGAGCGGGATACCATCGGCCCGTCACGGATGTTGACTAGTCAGTGAAGCAACCAACGTCACAAACAAGCCTCAGACTGTTTTCTCTGCTGTGCGGCGCACCGCGTTCGCGCCCCTGTTTGCAAACAGCCTGCGGTGGCGCGCGCTATTGTTGTTGCGCTGAATGAGCAAAGGCGCTCTCAACCGGGCATCCAAGCCCCAAAAAATGATCTTGCCAACCTCGTATTTCCGGTAGCAAACTGACCGCTTAACCGTCGCTCACCTTTCAACGCCAAAATGCGGCAACCCGAGCCGCACACGGCGACCGTTTTGCCGTGCTCGGGCTATCGTTGACGGGTTATATGGCGACGCATCAATCCTTGGGGGAGGACTTGATGGATATATTGTCTGCTTGGCTGAGCGTGGCGGGGGTGCTGACTTCCAGCTATATGACCGCATCCGTTGTTGTGGCCATCCTGCTGATCACTTTGGGGATCGGCCTATGGTTCAAGCTCCAACTGCGCCCGGTCATGCGCGATCTGCGCCAGGCGTCACGCCTGGTTGAAGGCGTGCCTGAAGACGAAGCCGCGTTCGCGGCCGAGTTTCACAGCATTAAAGAGAAGCTCTCCGATAACCGGACTCTGGGCCACGCGTGGCGCGAGTTCGGGGAAGTGCTGATCTACGATGCCTGGTCGGGAGACAGCGGCATACGGAACGCCCAATCACCGGGTGACTACTTCTATCTCGGCAGTGTTACTTCGAACCGCATCAACCTTCGGTTTTTCAATACATTTCCGAATATTCTCACTGGCCTGGGGATTCTAGGCACGTTCGTCGGGCTTGCCGCCGGCATATCGCTGGCCAGCCATGGGCTGGGCTCGGACGACCCGGTGAAGATGCAGGCCGCTCTACAGCAACTGCTAAGCGGCGCTTCGCTGGCGTTTTTTACGTCGATTGCGGGTATGGTCTGTTCGATCGTCCTGAACCTGTACGAGAAGGGGCGAATCCATCGGCTGGATGGCGCGGTGCAGCGCTTCGTGGATGCGCTGGATGCCCGACTCAAGCGTGTAACCGTCGAAAGCCTGGCAAACGATCAGCTAGAGGAAAGCAAGGAACAGACGCAGGCACTTAAAGTCTTTTCCAACGATCTCGCCTTCCAGATTGCCGACGCTCTCAGCGAAAAATTCAGCGCGAATCTCGGTCCCACGCTGGAAAAACTCGTGGACGCCGTCGAAGGAATGCGCGATCAACGCAAGGACGACACGACTGAAATGCTCGAGCGCATGCTCAAGGAGTTTCAGACATCCCTAAGCGGCGCGGCGGGCCAGGAGCTATCCTCACTCGGCCATACACTCGAATTACTCAACGAAAAACTGACCAGCCAGATCTCAACCATCGGATCCCAACAGGCCACACTGCAATCACAGCACGAACAATCGCTCGATAATCTTCGATCGACTTTGGCCACCAGCCGGGAGTCGTTCAACACAGAAGTCGGCCGTGCGCTGAAAACGCTGAGCGATACCTTGGGCACATCTGTCGAAGAGGTGGCGCGCGAACTCCGCAGCGCCGGTGAGGATGCCGGAACGCGCCTGACCGAAATGACGACACGGCTGTCCGAAACGGTCGAGCAGATCAATACGACCATTCAGTCGTCGGCCGAAGCGGCAGAGCAGCACCGTCAAATATCCGAGCACAACCGCGAAACGCTGGATTCGATGCGCGCAGCCGGCGAACACTTCGGCCAATTGGCCGAGCCCGTGGCCCGTTCGGCGAGCGCCATCGAAGAAAGCGCATCAGCCATCAAAGACACGGCTACATCGTTCATTTCCGTACACGACGGTATCCATGAGTCGGTCAGTCGCATCGAAGCGATTCAGACCCAGCTCGGCGAGGCATGGTCCCGATACGAGCAACGCTTTGAATCAGTTGACGAGAGCCTCGCCAGCGTATTCGAAGAGCTGCATGACGGATTGTCGCAATACACCTCGAGCTTGAACGGCTACGTGAAGGACCTGGATAAACATACCTCGAGCATCACGTCGGATCTGGCCGGTGCTGTTGGCGAATTGAATGAAATGCTGGAGGGGCTCGAGGAGACGCTCTCGAGCGAACGAGTGGCCTGATGCGACGCCCCGACAGAGATTTTTTTGCAGACGAAGACGCCGGCTACCTCGTATCCGTCAGCGACATCATGGCCGGGCTGCTATTCATATTCATTATCACGCTTGTCGTGTTCGTGACCCAGTTCAAGCAAGCAAAGCATGAACAGCAGGCACAGGTCGAGAAGCTGACGAACAACGACGCGGTTCGCTCGACGTTACTGCAGCACATTCAATCGCAACTGGCCGATCGCGGCATCCCCGTCACCTTGAATGCTGATTCGGGGGTATTGATTCTCGGCGAGGATGCGGTGCCGTTCCAGCTGGGTGACCGCGATCCGACAGACATGGGTCAGATCCATCTGAAAACGATTGCGTCGGTTCTTGGCGAGATCATTCCCTGCTACGCATCGAACCCGCCCGCAACTTTGAAGTGCGATCCGGACAAAAAGGGCAAGCTGGATTCCATATTCATCGAAGGCCACACGGATAGTCGCCCGATCCAGCGGCCGGGCTATACCAACTGGAATCTATCCTCCGATCGCGCCATCGCGAGCTTTCAGATCATGAAAGCTGCTCAGCCGACGATATCCGGACTCGACAATTCGATTGATCAACCGCTGTTCAGTGTATCCGGCTATGCCGCGGAGCGGCCTCGAGCCGATCGCCCTGATTGGTCCAGCGACGATCCGAGGCAACGTCGAATCGAATTGCGATTCATCATGACGCCGCCTGAGCATACCGGCGACGTCCAACCCAAGCGCGATATGGAGGCGGCCGGCGTGCGATGAGTGACGCGGCGTTCCGGCCAGCATTAAAGCGAGCCCTGCAATTGATGGAATGGCCCGCGATCTTTGCGCAACCTCGGCAACCAAAGAGACTCGAGGCGGCACAGGCGGCGATCAAGCGCCAGCTTGGCGATGTCACACCGCGGCAGCCGAATCAATACGATCTGTTGGAAACTTATCGAACGCTCGCCTCGCTCGACAAGGATAAACCCGACATCAGGGGCCTGGCGCGGCGCCATGTCCGGCGAGCGCCGTGGGTGCTATTTCGAAAGTGGTCTGAGGGAGAAAGTCCGCTCGCGTTGCGCAAACGCCTGCTATCGGCCTACTACGACTATCTCGCGCGCAGCGGTTCCGATCGCACGATCGGAGCGCTGGTGCATGTTTTTCTCCGCGACCATCCAACCGACGCCGGCGTACAAGAAAGCACACGCCAGCTGCTGAATAGCGAATTAGCGCAACGCAAGTCTCCTCGTTTACAACGCCTGCGCGAACGCTGTGCCGCATATTCACTGCTCGAAGCCGATGGCCCGACTCGATTCGCCACTATGCTGGATGCGGCTACGGCTACGGGCTCTGAAGATCTGCTCGCAGACGCTGGTCTGATCGGTGATCTTGGGCTGCAGGGCTTTATTGTAGCCGCGGCCGAACGATGGCTCGATCAAATATCGGATACGTTGGAGTCGCGAGCGGCGACGTACGACGGCGCACCGTACATTGAACGCGTGTTCGCGTTCTTTCGCAGTACAGACAACCGCGACGCGCTGCGTTTTCCGCCACTTCGGGCGCGATTGGCGGATGCCTTGCTTCTACCGTTCGTCAGTAACAACCCGCCGAAATCGATACAGAACAAACTTCAGCATTTTCTGATCGATACGCTGGGCGATCCGCGGCCGAGACCGGGACAGTGGCACGGCGTCGACCCGGCTGCCAAGGCGGTGTTACTCCGCTGGTTGGTGCATACGACACTCAAGGATTTCTTCCGGATTGTCAGTGATGCGAGTCAACATGACGCGAACGCGGACCGCATGTGGCCCTACCGAAACGCCTTCTGGAGCGCGTACCTCAACAAAGGGGTGATCGAGAACGCCTGGGTGGTGTTGGGATCTGAGGTACGTAAAACAGCCCAAACGCGGCTAAGCCAGATTGATCGTGGTAGCTATGGGGAACTCATGTCCGGCGGCGGCGCACAGCCGAGTCATGCTGTTCTAATCATGCAGATCGGCGATCTGGTGATTACCGAGTGGAGTCACAGTGGAAAGTATCGAATCTGGCACCTCGACAGCCCGAATGCCCCGCCGTTCTATCGCCGCTCTTATAGCCGGGGCCGGCTCGTCCGCGAGCCTGAACTCGATGGCTCGCATCATCATGCCGAAGGGGGCTCCTGGCAGCGTCGGTTGGCAGACGAAATTCGTGACTGGACCGGCATAACGGTCACCCAGCGGGAGTTCATGCCTCGTGACTAGCACGCTCGAATGGTCCTGTAGCGACGCCGGCATTCGGTTTACCCTAAGCTCGGCTGATGGCCCGGTTCCCGTTTCTCTCTGGGCACGCGCCGATCCGCTCACGGTCGAGGGACAAAAGGCGAACGTCGCCCCACTCACGGCTACAATTGAGCGGACCGTTACGGATAAAAGGGACGCGGAGGAGGTAACCGTAAGCCACGACGAGATCGAAGCGCTGGGTGAAGCACAGCTAGCGCAGCTTGGCTTGCCGACGGCCGCCCCGCTCAGAATTCGTCTGCGAGGCCGAGGCGTCCTCACCACCGGCGATTTTCGCTTTGAGTATCAGCTGGTGCGCCATAACGGACAGCCTCTCATGGGAGTTCGACGTACCGGAGCGATCATGCATGCGGGGCGTGAGCGACACACGCTTCTCTATCCTCTTCACTCGATACTCAGCGAGATCGACGCCTTCAACGAGACCGCCGAATCTGCCGATGCTGAAAAGCGGCTTTTCCACTGGGCACGTCTCAAGGAGCTGCTACCCGAATCAGCCGAAGTGGACGGCCAACTGCGTACAATCAATGTCGTACGCGCCGATGCATTCACGCTGGATGCCAATTCCCGCGGCGAGATCGAGCCGATCCTGCGACACCGTCGTTCACAAGATCCGCGTTATCAGGTCGATGGCGGCGACGCCATGGATTCGGACGAGAACGCCGCGTTCGAACCCGCCTTGCCGCCAGCCTCGCAAAAGAGCTTCGCCGAGCGCTTTCAGAGTGCATCGCGGGTCTCGCGACGCTATGTCACGCGCGATAACTGGTATATCGCGCTGCCGCCTGCCGTGGAACGGGCGTTGGAAGTCGTCAAGGACTACCAGCAGCGATCGCGTGGCGAACGCCTGGCTTTCATTGCCAATCCAAGGCGGTTTATCGCAGACGAACTCGGCGACGACGTATCGGCGGATCTACTGAATGAGATATTCGAGGAAACCCCCGAATTTCTGAGTCAGCGCGTCCGGTGCCTTGGCGAATGGCAGCCGAAGACGTTCGCCTACAGTTTGCCAAGTAAGAACGACTGGTTTCCCGACGAAGGTGCCTCGGGTGGGGTTCTGGTCGACTTCGGTAACCAGCTTATTCCTGTATCAACTGCCGACGCGGAGCCTTTGCGGGCTCGTATGCAAGAAGCTCTCGATGCGGGCGCAGTGGAAATCGAGCATGGCGAATACCGCATACCAGTCTCCGAGGAGAGCCTGGAGCGAATCAAGGCCGCCACCGCCAAATATGAGGACACGGCCAGCGGTATTGGTCCGGAAGATGGCCCGTCGAAGCAGTCAGAATCCTCCGCCGATAGCTATTCACACGAAGAAACCGGCGGAACACAGCCCGAACCCGAACAAGATGCTCGAGTTCCTTTAATTGAAGACAATCTCGAGGCCGTTGGATTTGACCATCGCCCACATCCCAAACGCGGCGAGCCGGGCGGATTACCCGCCGTTCTTCAGACGACCTCGCTCTATCCCCATCAGAAAGATGGCCTGCGGTGGCTTCAAGAGCACTGGGCCTGCGGCTCGAACGGCGCACTACTCGCGGACGATATGGGCCTCGGAAAAACACTGCAGACGCTCGTCTTTCTAGCCTGGGTACAGGAACAAAACGAACGGCGTACAGCCAGCCTCCCTTTTCTCGTCGTCGCCCCCACAGGTCTGCTGAAGAACTGGGAGGATGAGGAAAAGCGCCACCTCGCCCGTCCTGGGCTTGGCGAGCTTTGTTTCGCCTATGGCACGCGATTGAAAGAAATCGCTCAACTCCACAAACACGAGCGCAAAGAATTGTTTGCGCGTGCCGGCTGGGTCATGACGACCTACGAAACACTGCGCGACAAGATTCTCTTATTCGCCGATGTTCGTTGGGGGATCGCGGCATTTGATGAAGTACAGAAGATCAAAAATCCGGTGTCGCTCACCCACGAAATGGCAAAGTCGGTGCACGCCGATTTCTTTCTAGCGTTAACCGGTACACCAGTCGAAAACCGTGTTTCCGACCTTTGGTCGGTCATTGATACTATAGCGCCGGGCCAGCTTCGCAGCTTGAAAGAGTTTCAGTCCCGTTACGAGACCGAAGTCAACAAGAGCGAGCCGGAAGTTGCTGCCAACCGAGTGGCCGAACTACGTGAGGCACTGCTGGAAAAATATCCGCCACCTCGTATTCTCAGGCGGATGAAAGAACAGCAGCTGACGGGGCTGCCTGCAAAGCATGTACACCCTCTCAAGGAGTCGATGCCAACGGAGCAGGCGGCAGCTTATGAGCATGTACTACAAACACTTCGTTCCAACGCTGAAAGGCGTTCAAGCGCGCTCATCGCCTTGCAAAATCTGCGAAAAGTAAGCTTGTCCCCGGACGATGTGACAAACGATGGACTCGACGACAACACGATCAGACGGTCAGCCCGGCTCAATGCCACGGTTCGCGAGTTAGATCGAATTCGCGCGGCCGGTGAGAAAGCTCTCGTTTTCCTAGAATATCGAGCCTTTCAGGATCATTTGCTGGCCTTCTTGCAACGGCGTTACGACATGGAACGGCCTCCCAGCCGAATTAACGGCCAGACGACGGCCGCAAGGCGCAAGAAGATTGTCGACGAGTTTCAAGCATCCCCTGAAAGCGAATTCAATGTGATAGTCCTCTCGCCCAAGGCTGCTGGTGTCGGACTGACACTTACTGCCGCGAACCACGTCATTCATCTATCGCGATGGTGGAACCCGGCAGTCGAGGACCAGTGTACCGACCGCGTCTTTCGCATTGGCCAGAGCAAGCCGGTGCACGTCTATTACCCTATGGCGATTCATCCAAGTTATCCGCAAACAAGCTTCGACACGAACCTAGACGCCTTACTTGAACGTAAGCGTTCTCTGAGCAGCGGACTGCTGACCCCAGCTGACGCCAGCAAGAAGGATCTGAACGACCTTCTTTCTCGAAGTCTCGGCTAACGAGTAGGGCCGATTCTGGCGACATATCCTGGCTCTTCTGCACTGACATGCGCTAGAGAGGGATGACTGCCGCCGACAAATCCGTTTCAATACAAGCTCCTACACAAATACAGAAGGGGTTTGTAGATGGCGGCAACCATCCCAAGTTGGATTGTTGGTCTGCGCGGGCAGTGCGTCAAGGGCGTGGCGTGGGACGAAGCTCGTGGCACGCTGGTGTTTCACTGCGACCGCGATCGCCGCTTCGTGCCGGTGGATCACCGGAGCGGCGCACGAGGCACCGTCAATCGACGGCTGCGTCGCGAGGTTCAGGATCTGCCGATCTGGGGCCGCTCAGTGACGCTCTCGATCGCGTACTGTCAGCTCAAGATCGGGGCGACGGATCGCCGTATGGAACGGCTGTCGTTCGTCGAGCCCGGCCATGGCTTCACACGCCGCTATGCGCGGTTTGTCAGCCAACTGGCTCGGCATATCAGCATCGCCGCCGTCGCGGCTTACACCGGCCTGGCGTGGCGTACGGTCAAGGCTATGGACGAACGGGCGTTGACGCGTGATCTGCCGGCTCTGGATCCTGGCGCACTGACCGGCCTGCGGCATCTGGGCGTCGACGAGGTCGCCCGCGCCAAGGGCCATGATTATCTGACCATCGTCTACGACCTCGAGTCCGGCGATCTGGTATGGGTCACCGAGGGCCGTCGCAAGGCCGGCCTGACGGCGTTTTTCGATCAGCTCGATGAGCCCGTTGCCCAGGGCATCGAGGCCGTAGCCATGGATATGTGGAAGCCCTTTGAACAGGCGGTGGCCGAGGCGTTGCCGAACGCCGCCATCGTCTTCGATCGCTTCCATGTCATGCAGCAGTATTCGAAGGTGATCGATACCGTCCGCCGAACCGAGTTCAAGCGGGCAACCCACGCCGACAAGCAGGTCTTGGTTGGCAGCCGTTATCTGCTGCTCAAAAACGCCGAACGCTTGAGCGATAGCCAGGCCGCGCGACTCGATCGGTTGCTCGCCGTCAATGGCCCGCTCAACGCAGTCTATGCCTTGAAAGAACAGCTCCAGCAACTGTGGCACGCCCCAGCGAGCTTCACCGTCATGGGCCAGCGCCTGGATGCCTGGTGTGCCTTGGCCGAGGCCACCGGGCTGGCCCCCATGAAACGCTTCGTGGCGATGCTACAGCGGCATCGCACCGGGATCTGCAACTACGCGGCCCACCCCATCACCACCGCCCGACTCGAAGGCGGCCACGTCGCGATCGGGTTGATCCGTAAACGCGCTCGCGGACTGCTCGATACCGAATACTTCAAACTCAAAATCCGGCAAAGCGCAACGCCCGAACCACCCCTTGGCCTGTACGCTCTGACCGGATGATTGGCTCAAACCATGTCACAAGAGCCCATATCCTACGTCTCGCGCTTCGCCGACACCTTACGGAAAGCTGCACAATTAATCGAGGAAAGGCTCGCTCATGCGGGCCTTGCGACGTGACGCTAAATCAAATAATCGACGTAACGGAAAAATACTTGGCCTCGCACCCTGCCCCCCTGAGCGCTGCGCCTATACCGCTTCCTATGTCACGCTTAACGCAATCAAACCCACGAGTCTCCGGTAAACCCGGGGCGGTTCAATGTCGTCAAACAACGAGAGATAGGTTCATCCCTGACCTTCACAGAATTGCCCTTGCGCCAGCGTATCCGAGTCGCACCGCTGTCGTCTGCTGACTGCCTTCCCACAGACGCCGGTTTTTTAGCCACCCGGCGCCACCAACGAGCAACCTGCGACCCGAGTCAACGAAAACCGAGCGGAAGGAATATGCAGACTCCGGACATCGACGCGGCGCTACGGGCATGGACGATTGCGCCGGCACACATGACACAGGGCTCTAGCGTGCTGTACAGGGTGGCGCAGGACAACCGGTAATTCCCCGCCGCGGCGCAGGCCGCGCCGATCGCCACCATCTCCGCGTGCGCGGTCGCATCGCTGGCTGCGATCCGGCCGTTGCGGCCACGGCCAAGTTCGACATCGCCCCGCACGACCACCGTACCGACCGGCACTTCGCCAACTACCGCACCCTCCGCGGCCAGACCGATCGCGCCGCGCATCCAGCGCAGGTCAGCATCGGGATCGGCGGGCACGGCGTCGGTCATGACAGGCGAATGACTCACCGGTCGGGCGCTTATTATGCCGGCTCGATACCCAGCGTTCGCGCCAGCGACTCGAGTTCGCCCTGCAGGAAATCCAGGCACAGGCGAACACGCGGGGCCAGATAGCGGCGATGGGCATAAATGGCGTGGATATCGGCACCCGGCATGGGGCAGTCGTCGAGCACCGTGGCCAAGCGCCCGGCCGCGATATCCTCGGCCACGTCCCAGATCGACTTGCACACCAGCCCGGCGCCGGCGGTGGCCCAGCGATGCGCGGTGCGCCCGTCGTTGCAGGAGAGTCGACCTCCCACACGTACCGAGCGGCCGTCGGCGAACGACCATTCGTTGCGCGGCGGATCGCCCATGACGATGCATTCGTGCTGTGCCAGCTCGTCGATGGTTCGCGGGTGTCCGTAGCGCGCCAGATAGGCCGGCGCACCACAGATCACGCGTCGGTTCGGCGCCAGGCGGCGCGCGATCAGATTGGAATCGGCGAGCGCGCCGAATCGCACGGCGACATCGATGCCCTCCTCGGTCAAGTTCACGCGGGCATCGCCGGCATGCAGATGGATTGCCAACTCGGGATGCATCGCCGCAAGACGTTCGAGCAACGGTGCGAGCCGGTCGGCGAAGGCCACCGTGGTGGTGATCCGGAGCCGACCTGCTGCGCGGCGTGTTTCGCCCATGGCTTCGGCGTCGGCGGCCTCGATATCGGCCAGAATCTGTTCACAGCGATGCAGGTAACGGGCGCCTTCATCGGTCAACGACAGACGGCGCGTGGTGCGATGCACGAGCCGCGTGTTCAATCGGCGTTCCAGGGCCGACAGCCGCCGGCTCACCACCGCGGTTGACAACCCCAGCGCACGAGCCGCGGCCGCCAGACTGCCCGATGCCCCGATCTGGACGAAGGTCCGCATTTCCTTGCCAGCGTCGGCCACCGCGATCTCGTCTTTGTGTTTGATGCAACATTACATTGCTTGCGCGGGCTCTTCACGCCACGCGGCGCAAGACTTACTGTCGGCGCCTCGGCCATCAATACAAGCAGGCGCCGTTCATGGCATCGCTGGCACAAATCCGGGTTCGGGGCATCGGCGAGGCGATGGCCCGTCGCAGCGCCGAGTCAGGTGACGCGGTGACCATCCCCTGATGGTTGCGCTCGACCACGTCACCCTGCGTACGGACGCGCTCAAGGCGACGCGCGATTTCTTCATCGCCCTGCTCGACTTGACCGTCGGCTATCGGCCGGATTTCGGTTTCCCCGGCTACTGGCTGTATGCCGGCGACCGCCCGATCGTGCATCTGATCTCCGGCCCCGGCGGCGCAGCCGAGCGCGATGCCGAAACCATCGACCACACGGCTTTTATCGTCGACGACTATGCCGCCACTCGCGACCGGCTTGAGGCCATGGGCCTGCAGTATTCACCGCAGGACCTGCCGGAACTTGGCGAACAACGGCTGTTCACGTTCACACCAACCGGGATTCTGATCGAACTGGTCGCGTGCAGCCCCGGCGGGCTCGCGAACAATCCCCATGCCTAGGCGGGCGACCAGCTGCCGGCACCGAACTTTCATTCACGATCTACTTCGAACAAGGACTGCTTCATGAGTTTCGATCAACCCACCGCCCTCGTGGCTGGCGCAGGCGGCATCATCGGCGATGCCACCGCGCGCGAACTTGCCGACCAGGGTTGGCGCGTGCGCGCCCAGGGCCGCCGTGCCGTGCCCGATTTCGACACCGTCACGGCCGATCTCACCGATCCCGCGGCGACCCGCGACGCCCTGAAAGACGCCGCCGACACCACCCATCTGTTCTATGCCGCGCTCAACCCGGACGACGATCTCGCCGTCGAGGCCGAGCGCAACGGGCGCATGCTGGGCAATCTTCTGGATGGCCTGGACGCTGTCGGCGCGCCGTTATCGCGCGTGGTCATCTATCAGGGTTTCAAGATCTACGGCATTCATCTGGGCGCGAAGGTGCGCACGCCCGCGCGCGAATCCGATCCGCCGCACATGCCGCCCAATATCTACCAGGCGCAGGAGGCCCAGCTGAAACAACGCGCCGAAAAAGCCGCCTGGGATTATGTCGCGCTGCGCCCGGACGTGGTGGTCGGCGATGTCTACGGCAACCCGATGAACATTGCTCTGGTGATCGGTGTGTATGCCGAGATTTCCCGCGCGCTGGGTATTCCGCTGCGTTTTCCGGGTACGGACCAAGCGTACTCGCAGATGGTCCAGGCCTGCGATTCGCGGCTGCTGGCCCGAGCCAGCCTGTGGGCGGCAAATGAAGCCCCAGGCGGCGAGGCCTATAACGTGACCAACGTGGATACCTTCCGCTGGGAACGGATCTTCGAGGATGTGGCGAAGCATCTGGGCATGACATTCGCGCATCCGGTCCCGCTCACTCTCAGCGAGCACATGGCCGACAAGGCCGACCTCTGGCGTGAACTTGCCGATCGGCATGATCTGGTCGAACCCGATCTCCACAAATTGGTCGGCTGGGGCTTCGGCGATTTCATCTTCAACACCGAGACCGACGTGGTCTCGGATACCAATAAGATCTATCAGGCCGGCTTCACCGAGCGCATGGACTCGTCGGTATCCATTCTGGCAGCCATCGACGGGCTCAAGGCACGCCGGGTCATTCCGTAGACCGATTGAAAAACGCTCATGTGCATGACCCGCGACGAACTGCATGCGGCAGGCACACGGTATCAGCTACGGCCCGCTCTGCGGGCCATAGCTGATTTGTCAGTCGCGCGGAGTGGGATCAGCAAATGGGGGCCTTGTCAGGCGGTCGTTTGCTGCGCCGCCTTCACATAGGCGTAAAGCGTTGGCTTGGAAATACCCATCATCGTGCAGATTCTGGCGATCGACAGTTGTTTTTCGTGGCAGAGCTTGACCGCCAATGCCCGCTTGTCTTGATCGAGCACGGGCGGCGCCCGGGCGACTCCGGGCTGCCGTCAATCCCGCCTGCGTGCGCTCACGCACGAGATTGCGCTCGAATTCGGCGATCGCCCCAAACAGATGGAACATGAGCTTGCCGGCGGGCGTCGCGGTATCGATGGCTTCGTGCAAGCTCCATAGGCCCGCCTGCTGTTCTTCCAGATAACCGACCCAGGCAGTGAGATCCTTGAGCGATCGACCCAGTCGGTCGAGCCGCCAGACCACCAGGGTGTCACCTGCGCGCAGCTGCTCCTTGACCTTCTCCAATCCGGGTCGCGCGGCAACTGAACCGGAGATCGTGTCGACGAACACTTTCTCGCAGCCAGCTTCGGTCAGCGCATCCCGCTGAAGGTCGAGATTCTGTTCGAGCGTCGATACGTGCGCGTAGCCGATTTTCATGAGGGGACCTTAGAGGGAAACCCGGGGGAGCATCAGTACAGAAACTCGCAAACGACGCTCTTTGATTGCCCGAGTCAATTTAACCAACGATATTCAACGGATCAGGCCGCTCTTCTCAACGCGGCCGGAGGCCGACAACGATGGGTAAACAAACCCTCGTTTTGTTGCCCGCACCCGCGGGGTGCAATCCGTGACCCGGCCGGGCTTTGCATCGCCTCTCGCGGGTTGAACCCCGCGCTTTGCTTCGCCGTTATGTTCATCGCACTCTTCGCGATCACGACATCCGACGATATCCGGGCCAAAAGGAAGCGCAGACTCGAGCACGAACAGGACAAGTCGTCCAGTCCGTCCCCGGATCAAATACGGGATCCGCCGCGGCCGGCCCGGCTTTGCTGTCCGACAACACCCTCCCCGGTTTAGTCGCGCCGCTGTCGTCGCGACTGGCATGGGCCCGGCGATTACCGGTGCGTCTTGCGCCACGCTCTGTCGTCATCTTCCCGAGCGCCATCAGGGCTGGCATACGTCGTCCAAATAGCGGCGAACAAAACACAAGTCGTCGATATAGCCTCGCCGCATGACCTCGAGCGCCGAGCGGCCCTCGAAACCCGGTGCGGTATGGGGACGCTTGATCCAACGATCCGCCTGCGCCTCATCGGAAAACAGGCGGTGCAAGGTGGTGTCGATGCCAAGCAGGTAACGGACGCGGTAGATTTGATCGGGCGTAAGTTCAGCATCCACACCCTCGGAAGCGGCCAGTTGATCCCGCCAATGTTGGACCCGGGCCACCGGCAGTCCACCCAGCAGGGTGGCCAGTTCGTCGTCCGAGAGTTGCCATCGCCGGCTCATCCGAAACACGGCCTTGACCGCTGTGGCGGATTCTCGCCCGCGCTGTTCTTCTTCGTTCTCACGATCCTTGCGACGCAGGCGGTCGGAGTTAAACGCCATGAATAGAAGAAACGCTTCTACGAGAACGGCGAGAATGATCGCATCGGTCATCGGTCCCTCCACTGGTCGACCCTGAGACTCGTCAAGCCGACAGCCCCCCGCACCGCGGCTGGCCCCAATATATCGCGCTCCGACCGCTGATGGGCCATGCCCGCGATCACCCGGCCTTCTCGATCAGCGCATCAATGACGGTACGGGCACCGATAATAATATAGACACCGGGTCGACTGAGCGGAAGAACGCCGGCCCTTGCGCTGATGCGACGCTGCACGTCACCGGCTAGGCGCAGGCGGCGGGCTGAACGCTCGGCGCCAATCGATACCCGGGGCCGCGCTGACACGCGCACATGACCCCGGCTTGCGTGATCGCGACCCCATGATAAAAAAATCCCAAGCGTGATGATCTTCCGTCACGGCAGCCCCGAGAGCGGCCCTGAATCATCCGGGGCCGTGCCATTCGCCCGCTACCGCGGGCGCGTTGCAAACCCCACCGGACTATCTGCCATGCGAGACACCAACCCGATCGGCGCCACCGCGCCACACCTTGCCGACCATCCGAAATCGCTGAACGAGCGACTGCAGGACCACATCGAATACGGACCCCGGGTCCTGATCCTGGTCGCCGGCGCCGCCCTGTTTGTTACATGCAGTGATCTGACCGCCGGCGCCGGCACGGTCGCCCTGTTCATCGCCCTGGGCCATACCTTCACCGAAAGCCCGTATCTGTCCCAGCTTCCCTTCATTGCGCTGGATCTCGCGTTGCACCCCCACCATCAACGACGCGAGATCGAAGCCTGGGCCCGCGCCGGCTGGTACCGCGAACGCTTCGAGCCGAAGGGCCATGACTTGCAGCAACTGCGCTGCATTCCCGAGCACACGATCGCCGACCACCGGAAACGACGTCGCTGACGCGGAGCCCCGATCGTCCGGATCCGCCCGCCCTTCCAGGGTCGGGCGGCTCCGGGCTGCCGGTCAATCTGGCACGCGACTCATCCCGCCACAAGGAGACCCGATAATGAAGAGCCCGCGCAGCCTGCGTTTTCTCGCCCACGGCTTCAGCTTCATCGCCGGCTATATCAGCGTCGCCCTCGGGCACGGTCACGCGACCGTGATCATCGCCAGCGGCGGTCTCGGCCTGCTGATCGCGAGCGCCCTGTTCTTCAGAGCGGACCGGCTCGCGGACCGGAGAACCGATAACTCGTGAGTAACGCATCGAACGCCGCGTCGGCATTGCCGCGTGAAGTGCCTGCCTTCTGCTGCGGACGACAGCCATAACGGGGATCCGGCCGCGCGCCGGCATCGAGAAAGACAGCCCGAGTCGCCCATAGTGGGCGAGCCGCCCGACGTCACGTGCGGCCTCGACTCCTTAACGCGCCTCCCGCGGCTCCTTTGCCTCCCCCAAAGCCTGGCGTGCCTCGTCGCGCTCAGCACGGACGGCCCTCAGGTCGCTCCGGAGCGCCGCGATTGTGTGGTCCCGGGCTTCAAGGAGCGCCTCCAGCGCGGTCACCTGGGCAGCTACGGTGCGGTTGCGCGCCTCGCCCAGTGAGGTCTCCAGCTCGGATATTCGCTGCTGGACACCATCCAACTCGCGCGCCAGCCGCTCAATCTCGATCGCGTCGCCTCCCTCGGCGGACTCGTCGGGGGCTTCCTGGGCGGCGGCCGACAGATCATCGGATGACCGAGGCGCGGGCCGCTCGACCGGGGGCTGCGCGTCTCGCCAAGTCTTTAGATGGCGGTGAACGATGGTTGATGTGCCGGGAGGCAAGCCGGCGCGATCAAGCACCCTGGCCACTATCGGCAGTTTGCCGTCGGCGGACAACGCATCGGCTGTCGCCTTCACCTCGGCATATGTCACTGTGCTTCTGGGCATATTGCCTCCCTATCGGGCCATATTTGTATTAAATCGAGGATAATACAGAATAGCCCGATAGGGAGGGTGATCAAAACACCGCCCAATTCCGGCGGCTGTTAGGGGGAGTCGTTTGCCGGTGGGCGCCGCAGCACTGCCTCACTCGGCCGCGGTCGTCGTGTCGATGTTGTCGGTGAACGCCCGGGCGATCCGGTCGAGTTTCCAGACTACCAGCGTATTCTCGGCCCGAGCCGCGCCACGAGTCTGATCAATATAGATCAGCGCTCATGGGTCCGTTTCGCCTCTGGTACCCGAGCAAGCGCGCAATAGACCGTTGGCCGGGAGAGCGCGAACAACTCGCTGAGATCAAGGATCGAACGCTCGCCGGTGTCATACATCCGGAGTAGTTCTTTCTGCTGCTTGATCGACAGCTTGGGGCGCTTGCCCCGAAGTTTCCCTTTGGCCCGCTCGACCGCCATGCCTCCCCGGTTAGCGTCCGGATCAGGGTCGAGGTTCTGATCCGGGTTCGAGATCCGGACGTAGCCGATGCGTGTTTCCGCCACGTCGCAGAATCCCTCATCGGTCAGAAGCAATCGGCGGCGGGCTTAACGCACTGCACGCCCGAGTCAGTTCGATCGTCTCGACCACGCCGGCCCGGCGGCGTCGCGCATCGGCCGTACCGATCGCTTGATGGGGACGCCGGTATCCCGCCTGAGCAGCGGTTACGTCGCCGAATTTCGTCGTGGCGGGCTGATCTGCGCAATCCACTGAGCTTGGGGCTTGCCGGTGAGACCGCGGCCGCCGGATACGCTCGGCTTGCCGCATACAAGGCGGCGCGAACGTGGGTTTACGCGCTCAGGGGCTCGACGATCTCCGGGCCGTCGTTTGCCGGGTTACCCACCCTCTTTCCGATCGGCCACGCCCGATAGCTCGCGTAGCGTTCATTTGCGAGGACCTCTTTGGTCTGGTCGATATCGCAATCCGGATCGAGCCAGTGGCGGGCGCCCTCGGCGGTCAAGGCCTGGGGCTGCCGATCATGGATATAGTCGATGTCATCGTTCGGCGGCCCCGTGAGGATCGCGAACGTCACCTGGCCGGCGGCCGGATGGTGTTCGGGGAGATGTGAGGCTTTCGACCACAGCCCTGCGAAGAAGAAGGGCTGCCCGTCCTTCGGCCGGATCACGTACGGCTGCTTCGTGTCGCCCTGCTTCTGCCACTCGATCCAGTAGTCAGCCGGTACAAGACAGCGTTGATGTTTGAACACCTTCCCGAACAGCTTGTTGCGGTTCGCCGTCTCCGAGCGCGCATTGATCGGCGAGCGCTTCGTATCCGTCGCCCAGTTCGGAATGAAGCCCCACCAAGCCGGGCCGAGCGTCAACGCACCGCTATCCGGGTTCTGGAGCATAACAGCCTGGAGCGTGTCGGGCGGACGGTTGTAGCGCACGTCATCGTCGAGCCGGTCGGAGATCTCGGCATCGACGATTTTCGCGAAGACGTCCGCCGCACTATACCGACCGTATCGTCCACACATACCGTCTCAGGATACTTAATGAGTGTCTGCCTCCATCATAAACGCGCGGCGACGTTACGCATCGCGACCGCTAAAAACCTTCACCTTGTAGCTCGCCATCTTGGCGTCATGGCGACAACCCGCACAATCGAAATCGAACGAGTCACCCACGCGCACCATGCGCGGGTTGCGTGAGCCACACAGCGGACACCCCTCCTCGATCGCCTGGAGATCCGGGTGGCGATAGCGCGCCTCGATACGATCCGCGATATCGCGATAGGCGCGAACCAGGGCACCCATCAGTTGTACGGTGCTGCGGCCCGATACATAGGGCCCCGCATTACGCCAGGCCCCGTCGACCTTTTTCTCGAGCCGCATCCGGCGCTCACTTTCGCACGCATCAACACGCCACTCGTGCAAGCGGAGATCCTCTGATAAGGGCCAGTAGCGATCGGGCGGCGATTGTCCGGGATTCGGCGGCATGCGCCGATCGTACTGTATATTATTACAGTATCGCAAAATGAAGAATAAATCGTCGACTCCATCGATATCGATCAAAAATGAGCCATACCCGGCAGGGGCACACGACGGTATAGACGCGTCGACTGAAGTGGCCCCGGAATTTGGACCGGTGCGCAAGGCGAGTTCAGCCGACACGAGAGGCTGATGACAAGAGTCGACACAGGAACTATTCGTCGAAGTTAATGAGTTATCCAGTCAATGCAAGCGCCTGTCGGGGGCTCTGCACATAGCCGAGGCCCGTGATTTCGAGCACGAACTGGCTGCAGCGTGCTTAGCGATGGCCGCGGCATTGCGACGACAACGCAACACGCACGCCGCACCCGGGCTGAGCGCGAACACGAGAGCCGGCGTCTGCAGGCGGGCTAGACACATGAGCGCGAGAGCGCCGAGGCCCGGGTAGAGCCGGTTAGCACGACAGGTCGACGACACGCGGCAGGCGCACAAGGCCGATGCCGAGAAGGTCGACACCCTGCAGCGCGAGCTGACGGTGCCGACGGCGCAGGCCGAGGAACGCCGCCAGACCATTGGACCGCTGCGGGCGTGGCAAAAAAGTGAACCACCCACGCTTCGTTGAGGCCGGCCCTTCTCGAGAATCGAAGCCGGACACGTTCTGGTATTGAATCCGACGGTCAGGCTTGGGCCAGGACGATGCAAACGCATTTATTAGAAAGGAGTACGGCAGCCGAGGCCGCCAGCGTCGGGCGTCTCCTATGCCCTGCCGTCATGACCCAAGGCTCGGCTGACCGACTATGGCTGCTCGACGTGTTGTTTCATGCTCCCGCTGTCACGGCGCGCTCGCGCCCGCTTTCTCGAGAAGCGCGCCCGTCTTCTGGAATTGCCGGGTCACCACCCGCGCCACCGCCGGCGTCAGACAGGCCGCGGTCAACCGGTTCATGATCCAGGCGGGATCACGCGCGAACGGGTCGTCGCGGCTGATATCGCGGTACGCCCGCGCCAAAGCCTTCGCATCGTCTTCGGGCATGCCGGCCGTGATGAGTTCGTCTGCCAATGCCAGCGTGTCGATCGCCAACAGGCCTGCTTGTCGTGTTGTCATCAGTGGCCTCCCCGGGCGGCTCGTCGGTATTTCTCGATCCCGGCGCTTAGCCGGATCGGCGTTATAGCGGCCATCTACAGTATACGGCCCTGCCCCGCCGATTGGAGACGATCAGGCCGTCCTCAGGCTGTACACACACACCGATCGGCTTACAGACACCAATAGCGCAGGAAGATCGGCTGGGCTGACGATCAAACGCCGGACACGAGCGGGACCACAGTCGCCCGCCGGCTTGCCGTGCTATCCATGCCGCAACGATGCGGTCCCACTGACCCGAGCGGCAACCGAGGTCGGCGCCTTTCCCCTAACGCCGCCCGTCGATGGCTGGCGTGCTATCGCGCTCCGGGAACCTGACTTTGGCCGGCCTGAACACCTTCGGACAAGGCACGCCGCGTGTAGTTCGATTTCTCGCCAGCCGAGGAGTTGCCGGGCCGCACGGTCATGTGTCGTCCACCGGCGGCGTGCCGTAGGTATGGAACGATTCGATGGTCGGCAGCCCCCAGGCCTGGCCTTTTTTGCGTTCTTCCTCGGACCAGACGATGGTCTGCCAGTCCGGCGCCAGAATCAAACGGGCTCCGGCATTGCAGAATTCAAAGCGGTTGCCGCCAGGCTCGAAGACATATAGGAAGAACGTCTGCTGGATCGCATGCTTGTGCGGCCCGGTTTCGATCTCAATGCCGCTGTCCAGGCAGATATCGGCGGCCTTGAGCACGTCCTCGCGCGAGTCGACCGCATAGGTCACGTGATGCAGGCGGGCGTTGGCGCCGCTGTGGTCCTCGGCGATCGCCAAGTCGTAGCTCTTGTTGTTCACACTGAACCAGACGGCTTTTTCCGAGCCGTCCTCGAACACGATCTGCTCGGTCAGGCGTGCACCGAGCACGTCCTGCATGAAGCGCCGGCTCGCCGGGATATCCTTGGCGAGCAGGTTGAGATGGTCGAGCCGCCGGGCATTGGCACCGCGGGCGGGAAAAGCCTGGGCCTGATTCTTCAGCGCTGGTCGCTTGTCGCTAGGCGGCTGATACCACTCGGTTTCGTAGTAGAGCTCGACCTGGTGGCCGTCCGGATCCTGGAAACGTACGGCCGGGCCGTGGCCGCGGTCACCGTTGGTCCATTCATAGGCCACACCGTGGGCTTCGAGGGCCGCGATGCGGCGCTCCAGCGCGGGCTGGCTGGTGGTTCGAAACGCATAGTGGGCGATGCCGGGCGCATCGGCGGCGGTCAGTTTGAGGGTGTGGTGCTCGTAGTCGTCCCAGCCACGCAGATAGACTGAGTCGCCGGCCCGTTCGGTTTCGGTCAGCCCGACCACGTTGACGAAGAACTGAACACTGTCTTTGAGCGTCGGAGTCAGTATCTCGACATGCGCCAGATGGGCGATGTCGTAGCAGGGCTCGTCGTGTCGCGCTTGGCTGGGGGCTGTCGTCATGCTTTCGGCCATAAACCGTCTCCAATGTGCTTGAGGGCTGTAGCGAGCTGCATCGAATATGCTGCCGCCACAGTCGAGCAGCTGTGGCGGCCTCTCTTCACTAGCGCTAGTTGTGCTCGACGCGCCGGAAGCTGCCCCATACGGGGATTGCGAACTGCAGCCAGACCGTATCCGATGCGGCTCGGTTTTCGACTGCCAGGTCATGCTGGTACTTCAGGGCAAGGCCGCCAAACTGGGTGTAATAGATCACCTGTGGGCCGACGCCTACGGCCTGCGCCCGATGACCGTCCGGCGCCACGCTGTGGCCGTTGATCTGGTCGTCAGTGAACTGTTTTAAGTAATAGCCACCGATGCCAAAGCCCAGATGTTGAACGAAATGGTCGGTCGACTGGTGTACGAAGGGTCGGTAATTCACGCCGTAGTCCAGATCCACGGAATCGCCCGATTGATAGTCCGTGGCGCTATTTTCGGTATTGAACTCACCGTAGACCGCGCCGTTGAGGGCGAGTTTGTCACTGACGTGATAAGTCACATTGATACTGGGATCGAATGACCAATAATTCTTGCCGGGATTCACCAGATCGCTCTTGTTATAGCGCCCGGTCGGCAAATAGGTATCGACGCCGAAATAGAGAAACATTTTTTTGTCGGGCGTGTGGTAGGAGAGATAGTTCTGGAAGTCCAGATCGCCGAGGTTAGTGGCTTCGTCGGATTCCGAGCCGACGTCGAGATGGTTGTAGGAAAACTCCAATACGCCGCCCATTGCGTAGTGGAACGGTCCGATGGGCTGGGCGAAGGTGTACAGGACGCGCATCGCATCAACAGCCCCGGAATTGGAGAACCCCGGCACCGATTCGTTGCCAGAGCTATTCGCGAGGGTATGGCTCCAGTGGCCCACCGTGTAGTTGCGGAATTCGAGCGTGCCGGGCATCGGCATGTAGCCATCGCCGAGCGTGTTCACCCCCACCGGGTAGTGCGTCTGGCCATCTTCAGTCGCATGGGCTCGTGGCGCGACACTCATACCGGCCAGCATGCCACCAACCAAAGCTAACGATATCAACGCGGTCTTCTTTCCAATCCGCATATCTGTATACACCCACATAAATTCTGCCTCCCTCCGTTGAAAAACGCGCGGTTCAATGGCCGCGACCATCGAAGTAGGTCTACCCGAACCGCGGGCCCCTAACCGGCTGCGTCTGAGAACTACTCGTCGTGATCACTGCGCTTGGCAGATGACCATCTGATTGGTTAGGCGTTGTGGCACGGGCGCCACAGCAAATTAACTGTATTGTTTTTTTATACGTTTGTACAAATTTATATGTAATCATTTAGTCTAATATGTATCTTTAGAGACAAGTTGGCGCTTGGACCAATTTTTTTGTCATCGCCGCGGCGGCCATAATCAGGACAGAATGAATGGCAGGTTATAGCGGCCTTTAAAACGATATTTAAACTTCGCCGAATAGCACGGCGCATATTTGGCGACGTGGTAACCGTGGTGGAGTGATCGCGGTTTTACCGCTTGCTCGGAATTATCTTGTAATCCGATACGGGCTCATCGGCTCGCAGCTTTGCCCTCGCTACTCCTGGTTGGTCGGCCGTCGGCACTCTCGCTTCACTTCCTGTGAGCAAGCTGAGCAAGGATTTGCTCAGCCAAGAGCGGCCGGCCGGGCATACCATATAAGCTGGGCAAGACAGGTCCGTGGCGGACTGACTGTCAGTCTAAGTTTCCATTGGGGCCATGGCAGCATGGTTCACGCGCCGCGGCGCAGTTTCGCGCAGAAACAGGGAAATCACCACACCCACGGCGAGACTTGCCATCGGGAGGTAGAGCACATCCTGGATGCCGAAATGCGCGGCGATGGTGCCGGCCACGAACGGGGCGATACCGCCGCCGAAAATCTCGCCAGCACCCGAGACAATGCCGATGGCCGAGGATACTAGGCCAATCTGCACGGCCTCTGTCGCTACTGGTCCCGTGAACAACGCCAGGATGCCGAAGCAACAAAACGCAACCGGTAGCAGCAGGAGAAACAGCAGCCAAGGCGATGCGCCGAGTTGCGAGAATCCCCAGAGCGCGACGAGTGCGATGAGAAACGCCAGGATAGCGGTCGGACGGCGGCCGATATGGTCGGAGGCAGCCGGAACCATGAATTCGCCAAAGAAACCGCCGATCCCCAAGGCGGACAGCACAAACCCCATGTGAGTGGAGGCGAGCCCCAGATAATCGGTCAGGTAGTTCGGCACCATGGCCGAGATCACGAAGATACAGGCCATGTTGCATAGCATGCCCGACATGCCGAGCAGCACGTTGCGGCTGCGTAGTATTTCGCTCCACCGCGGTCGTGATGAATCATTCTGCGGTTCCGCCTGTCGAATGTGTTCGGGTTCGCGAATAACGAAATAGGCAAATACAGAAAGTATCAGCCCAGGAATTGCAGAAATAACGAATACCCAGCGCCAGGAGGGCACGACCGTCAGCAGCTGCGTGGCAATGATCGGAGCCAGGCCCAAGCCGAGTAGCGCGAACATGCTCAACTGCAGGCCTTGGTTAAGGCCGCGCCGCTTGGGGTGCGATGCCTCGCCAGTCGCCGCTACGCTCGCTGGACAAAAAGCCCCTTCGGTAGCGCCCATCACGATGCGTATGAAAAGCAGGCTCACCAAGCCAGTAGCCAGCCCAGAGAAGCACGACAGCAGGGAGAAGCACAGCAAGGACGGTATGAGGATACGTCGGCGGCCGACGCGGTCGGAAACCGCCCCGGCAATAGTGGAGAAAACTCCCCACGCGACTCCCAGTACACCGATGATAAGACCGAGATCTTCGTAGCCCAGTCCCAGATCCTGGGCCATGGCCGGAAACAGCGGTGCGATTATCCAACGGTCCAAGCCTACGAGTCCAAAGCCGAGTGCCAATATGATCACGGCTTTGATCTCGTAGCGTCTATCCCATTGCCCGATCGTTCGGACGTTACCCTGTGTCGCCATGCTGTTCTCCTATTTTATGTGGTAAAGACTGCGTGATCCGCATCTCGGTGCGAGCGGCGCGGGGCCCAGAGCCATGACAAGCCTTGAACAAGGCCCCGCTCAACCTGGTCTGCTAGATAACTTCCCGACAGAATTACCGGGTGTACTCATGTCGCCGGCCTGAGTGAGACGCCGGAGACTGAAGCATCGATCAGCCATTTCTGTCACGCTAATCGGATTAAGTCTACAAAAAAATTGTACGATCGTATTAATTTATTGTACTATCAACTCATCAACGAGGGCTTGTGAATGGCGGCTGGCAAAGACACTCGAGATCAGATCATGCGAGCGGGGGAGGCGTTGTTCTCTCAAAGCGGCTTTCGTGGTGTTTCGATGCGCGACATCGCTAAGGCCGCCGATACCCAGGTCGGCAGCATTACCTACCATTTCGAGTCGAAGGAGGGCTTGCTGCTCTCCATCTATCGGCGAAACTGCGGACCGATGAATGAACGCCGCGCAGAGCTGCTGCGCGAAGCCGAGCGCATTAAGGATATTGATCAACGTCTGGAAGCGATCGTGCGGGCTTGGGTGCTGCCAGCCCTTTCTTCGAATGCGGATCTAGTCGGCGGAGGCGCCCGTTTCGCTCGGCTGCGCGCCAAGATGTCAGCGGAGGGTAATGAAGCCGTCCGGGACGTTATCGCTACGATCTTCGACGAAACCAGTCATGCATTGATCGATGCAATTGGCCGCTGCCTGCCGGCTCTGGCTCGCCCGACGATTGTATGGCGATGCCACTTCTTGCTTGGCGCGCTTTATTACACGCTGATCGACCCGGATCGAATTAATCGGCTGTCACAAGGTGAAGCGGATGGCAACGATATGAAAGAGGCCCTTGAGCAACTGGTTATGGCAACGGTGGGAATGCTTCGGTCATGAAACCTAATCCCGATAGGTTGGATGGAAGTCCGGCGATTCGGCAGACTTTTCTCACGAATCCGAGCCATCCGCGTCTGGATTTGCCAGCCGATGCTTGCGACGCGCACTGTCATGTCTTCGGCCCCGGGTATATGTTTGCTTACGCGCCACAGCGGAGCTACACCCCGATTGATGCGCCCCGGGACACGCTGTTTGAGCTGCATCGCCAACTAAGGCTTGCGCGCGGCGTGATCGTGCAGGCGAGCTGCCATGGCACCGACAACGCCGCGCTCGTGGATGCGCTGGCGGCCGGCGAGGGCCGCTATCGCGGCATCGCCATGGTCGGACCCGAGATCAACGACGCTGAACTGGCGCGCCTGCATGCCGCGGGCGTGCGCGGCGTGCGCTTCAATTTCGTTTCGCACTTGGGTAACGATGCGCAGTTCGACAGCGTGCGGGCCATCGTAGCGCGGATTGCGCCACTGGGCTGGCACATCGTCGTGCATTTCGACAGCGATCGGCTCGCCGCACTTACCGATTTCCTGCGCGAGTTGCCGATCACGATCGTGATCGATCACATGGGTCGACCCGACGCTTCGCTGGGCTTGGACCAGGTCGCGTTCACCGAACTCGCCGCGCTGGTGGCGGCCGACGACAAATTCTGGGTCAAGGTCAGTGGTTGCGAGCGCCTCACCCGCGAAGGCCCACCCTATGCGGATGCTACGCCGTTCGCTCGGCATCTCGTCGAGCTAATCCCCGAGCGAGTGCTCTGGGGCACGGATTTTCCGCACCCGAACATCCGGCCGCCGATCCCAGACGACGGCGCGCTGGTCGATCTAATTGCCGATGTCGCGCCACGAGCAGAACAGCGCCGGGCGCTGCTCGTGGACAACCCGACCCGTCTTTACTGGAACGATTGAGGAGACCCGTATGCCTTCAGGTCTAGTAGTCAGCGCCCATGCCGCGGATTTCGTCTGGCGTGCCGGCGGCGCGATCGCCCTGTACGCCGAGAAAGGCTACGACATGACGGTCGTGTGCCTGTCGTACGGCGAGCGCGGCGAATCGGCCAAGCTCTGGCGCCAGTCCGGCATGACCATGGATCAGGTCAAGGCGTCGCGCCGGGCCGAAGCCGAGGAAGCGGCAGCTATTCTCGGTGCCGAGATCCAGTTCCTCGATCTTGGCGATTATCCGCTGCGCGTATCCGACGACGCGCTCTATCAGCTCGCCGATCTGATTCAGGCCAAGCGTCCCGAGTTCATTCTGAGCCATTCGCGCCAGGATCCGTACAACTTCGATCATCCGCTGGCCACCCATGTGGCCCAGGAAGCCCGGGTGATCGCCCAAGCGCACGGTCACAATCCGGAGGCCGAGGTCATCGGCGCGCCCGGTGTGTTCCTGTTCGAGCCGCACCAACCGGAGCAGTGCAACTGGAAGCCGCAGGTGTTTCTCAACATTGATTCGGTCTGGGAGAAAAAGTATCGCGCCTTCGAGACCATGGCCGCTCAGGAGCATCTCTGGGAGTACTACACCCGCGTGGCTCTGCAGCGTGGCGCGCAGGCCAAGCGCAATTCCGGCAAGCAGATCACCTATGCCGAGGCCTACGAACGGGTCTTCCCGCTGGTGACCGAGGCGTTCCTATGATGATGAAGAAAGCTGTCAAGAACATCCGGCGCGCACCGCAGGCCGTCATTGACGAACTGGGCAAGCAGGGGGTCGCCACGGTCCACGAGGCCCAGGGCCGCAGCGGGCTGCTGACGCCCGACATTCGCCCGATCTATCCCGAGGCCCGGGTCGCCGGCAGTGCGGTTACCGTGCTCGCCGCACCCGGCGACAACTGGATGCTGCACGTCGCCGTCGAGCTGATCCAGCCGGGCGACGTCCTGGTGCTGGCTTCAACCTCGCCGAGCACCGACGGCTATTTCGGTGAACTGCTGGCGACTTCGCTGGCCGAGCACGGCTGCCGTGGCTTGATCAGCAACGTCGGCGTACGCGATGTCGCCGATCTCACCGCCATGGAGTTTCCGGTCTGGTCCCGCGCCATCCACGCGCAGGGCACCATCAAGGAAACCGTGGGCTCGGTGAACGTACCAGTGGTCTGTGCCGGCCAGCGCGTGGTGCCCGGCGACGTAATGGTTGCGGACGTCGACGGGGTGGTCATCGTGCCACGCCAGCGTGCCGAGACGGTGGTCGAGGCTGGGCGCCAGCGGCTGGAGAAAGAGGATCGCAACCGCCAGCGCTTTCAGGCCGGCGAACTCGGCCTGGACGTCTACGGCATGCGCGAACGCTTGGCCGGAAAAGGCCTGGAATATGTCGACGGACCGCTCGATTGGGCCGACGACGAAAGCCTCTAGGAGATCGGTATGACGAGGCAACGCGCGATTCCCTGCAGTGTCATGCGTGGCGGCACGTCAAAGGGGCTGTACTTCCTCGCCGACGATCTGCCGGCGAATGCCGCAGAGCGTGACCGGATACTACTCGCCGCGATGGGTTCGCCCGACGCTCGCGAGATCGACGGCATGGGCGGTGGTCACCCGCTGACCAGCAAGGTCGCCGTGGTTCGGTCCTCCGAACGTGACGAGGCCGATGTGGAGTATCTGTTTCTGCAGGTGGTGCCCGATCAGCCGATCGTCTCGGACCAGCAGAACTGTGGCAACATCCTGGCCGGCGTGGCGCCATTCGCGATCGAGCAGGGGCTGGTGGAAGCCGCTGACGGCGAGACCACGGTTCGCGTTTACATGGTCAATTCGGACAGCTTGGCCGAGGTGATCGTCCAGACACCGGGTGGTGATGTGACCTACACCGGTGAGGCCGAAATCGACGGTGTTCCCGGCTCGCATGCGCCGATCCGGCAGTTCTTCGTCGACACCGCCGGCGCCAACTGCGGCGCTCTGCTGCCCACCGGCAACGCGGTTGACGAGATCGACGGCGTGAACTGCACGCTGATCGACAACGGCATGCCGGTGGTGGTGATGGCTGCCGAGGCGCTTGGCCTCGCTGGCGATGAATCGGCTGAGGATTTCGACGAATCGGCCCTGCGCGCGCGCTGCGAGCGCATACGCCTGGAAGCCGGGCGGCGCATGAATCTGGGCGACGTGAGCGAGGCGACCGTACCCAAACTGACTTTCGTCTCGGCGCCGAAGTCCGGCGGCATGATCGCCACCCGGACACTGATTCCGCACACCTTGCACAGCTCAATCGGTGTTCTTGGGGCGGTCTCGGTGGCTTCGGCCTGTTTGCTGCCCGGCACGCCCGCGCACCATTGGGCCTCGATTCCGCCGGGCGCGCGCAAAGCTTGTTCTCTGGAACATCCGACCGGCGCATTGATGGTCGAGGCAGAAGTCACGGAGACCGACCAAGGAGTCGAACTTGGCCGAATGGGGATTCTGCGCACGGCCCGCTTATTGATGACCGGGAGTGTCCATGTGCCAGCCCTGTAAGCTCGCCCGAGCTCAATCCGGGGAGACCGGGCCGGCCTCTACTCCGGTGGTACCATAAGAGCCAATTCCGATAGAGCGACAGAGTCACCCCAGGGTCATCGGCTGATGATGGCGGGCATCCGACGTCTTCGAACCCACCGCACGGGCCGCCATCTGACGCATGAGATTCTTCTCTTCCCGTACGGTTTTTCGTGAGTTGGAACCACCTTCCCACGGTGTTACTCGGCAGATCTTCCCACTACCTTGGAAAGTTACAGACACAATCAGCCCGTCTTCAGGCTACACGCACACCGATCCGCTTACGGACAGCTCATAGCTGGGGAGATCGGCAGGGCCGATGAGTGAACGCCGGACACGGGCTTGGCCGCAGTTGCCCGCAGGCCTGTCGTACGCCAGGCACATCTCAACAACGAGGCGACACTAACGCGAGCGGCGACCGATGCCGGCGTGTCCATACGTATCGCCCCTTCGCCGGGGAACCGGTTGTTGACCTGGTCGTAGGCATGACGTTGCTCAAGTCGCCGCTGTCTAGGATTGCCGGCCACATCTCCCACCAGCGTGATCGCCCGTGCGGGTCACATCCCAAATCGGTCACGTTTAATCGAACCGGTCACGAGGGCCCGGAACACGCAGCAGGGTTGTAAGTGGGTTGTCGGTCTCGGTTGCTGATCTCGTCGTCGAATCATGGGTATCGTTTTACATGGCGTATCTTTTCAGGGCTGGTTGGCTAATGGCAATTGCATTCCAGCCGGATAAGACGCCTGTTTCAATCTCATCCATAAACCACGTTCGAGCATAGTTCCACTATAGAAGAGCCGAATGAAGTTTCCTGTAGAGTAGAAAACAGGCTAAGCGGCCTATCTGTTTCCGCCCCTTTCGTCTGGCCCCGGGTCCAACTCACTATAGCTTTCTGATTTTGTCGCTAATGGATCCTGGTCGAGCAAACTAACCGCTTCGGCGCGGTGATCTGGTGCCAGATGGGCATAGCGAAGCGTCGTTTTTATGTCGCCATGACCAAGTAGGTCGCGAACCGTATTTAGCGGCACGCCACGCATTACCAGCCAACTGGCAAATGTATGCCGAAGGTCGTGCCAGCGAAAGTCACGAATCTGAGCCACCTTCAGCACGCGTCCCCACGCACGCTTCACATTATTCAACGGCTCACCTGTGCGTCCGGGCCAAACCAGGTCATTTCCGGCTGTCTGATTCCGCCATGCGGTCAACGCTTCTGTCGCCTCATCATTGAGCGGAATATGTCGTGTTTGGCTGCTCTTGGCGAACTCGCCACGAATGGTTAACATACGTCCCTTTAGGTCGACATTCATCCATCGTAGCCGGAACGCTGCGCTTTGCCGTATCCCGGTATTAAGAGATACCAAGACGAGCGGCGTCAGATGATCTGCGAACCTGGCGCCGCGTAGCGACTCCCGTTCAGGATACCCTCGCTCGCGCCGCCACGTGTTCGCCCGCTCCCGCGCCTGCTTAATTTCTTCGTCACGGGCCACTAGCGCCGCACGGAGGCGACGCGCCTCATCCACGTCTAGAAACCGCTGCTGCGGCAGCCTGTCGGTCTTGAGTGGCTTAATTGCTGCAATGGGATTCGCCTCGATTACGCCCCACTCCGCTGCGCGGGACAGCGCTCCCTTGAGCGCGGATAAATCACGATTGATCGTCCCGACAGCGCGCCCAATCTTTCGTCGATGCGTCCGCCATTTTTCCAGCTGCCATGTCGACAGCTCCGACATGGGCGCATCGAGCAAGTCAGGGAAGGCTGCGCGAATACGCGCCACGGTGGCCGTATTCGGCGAATGATGCTGTTCCACCCACGGCGCGTAATGCTCATCAAGAAATATTTTGAGCGTCTTGATTCGTGCCTGTTCGGCCGTGCGCCGACGCTCAGCACGCTCAGCGTGCACGTCTTTGCCTTTTATTACTTCGCCCAGACGCTCTTTCGCGATGTCACGAGCCTGCTCAGGCGAAAACGTAGTGGTCGGGCCGATTCGGTAACGGCGCTGGCGCCCTTCGCCATTACGGTACGCCACATAATAAGTCATCAGACCGGTCGGCTGAACGCGCAAGAAAAAACCACGCTGCTCTGTGTCGAAAACCTCGATCGGCTTCTCAGCGGGCTTCAGTTCCTTGAGAAACCGGATGGTCAGTTTGTGTCGCACTCGTTACCTAAGAACGCCGTAATAACAGCCGTAATATATTTCAGGGAACGAGGATACACAAGCTAGAACTCAGAAACCTATAACTTACCTGTATTTACTAGATATTTTCGTTCACCAGACGCTCTCGAAATTCACTGTGATTCATATCGTCCACGCATTCACACGGCAGGGGTCACTAGTTCGAATCTAGTACCGCCCACCAGATCAACGACTCACAGCGCCTCTCGGGCGCTGTTTTCGTTTGGGCTCCAATCGCCCGTTCTCGCCTTCTTGTCTCCCGGCGCTATCGCACGCAAATCGCGCCCAGGTACGGCGGTCGGGCGAGAAACCGCGCGTCACGACGAAATACCGGCCGGACAACGATTGTGCCCCCCCCGGCCAACGCGCAGCTCGACGGCTGGGATCGTGATCGTAGCCGGGAAGCAGCCTGTGCCTAGCTGTGATCTTTCAGTAGGTTGTTCATCCGAGCCGACCGCCCTGAAACTGATGGGTGTCGAATCCTTCAAGCTTCAGGAGTGACCCGGATGAACACCCACAAGAATGCGCGTTTGACCGTTCATGGTCGAGACCTGTTGGTCCGTCGAATCCTTCAACATGGTCAGCGCCCGGTCGAAGCGGCGCAGGCCATGGGCGTGAGCGCGCGGACCGCTTACAAGTGGCTGGCCCGATATCGCGATGACGGTCAGTCCGGCTTGTATGAACGCAGTTCGCGACCGGCTCGTTGCCCCCATCGGCTATCCGAGGCAACCCGGCAGCGGATCGTGGCCTTGCGGCGTGAGCGGCGTATCTATCGCGCGATCAGTCGCGAACTGGGCGTGCCCGTGACCACGATCGCACGCGTGCTTCAGCGAGCCGGCCTGAACCGACTGTCCGCGCTGGATCCCGCGCCGCCGGTCAAGCGCTATACCCGCGAGGCACCCGGCGATCTGCTGCATCTCGATATCAAGAAGCTCGGCCGCTTCGAGCGCCCCGGTCACCGCGTGACCGGCAATCGACAAGCCGGACGTTCACGCGGCGCAGGCTGGGACCATGTCCACGTGGCCATCGACGATCACAGCCGCGTCAGTCACGCGACAATCTGGCCGGATGAAACGGGACCGAGTGCCGTTCGCGCCCTGATAGCCGCTTTGCGCTATTACCGGCACCTGGGCGTACGATTCGACCGCGTGCTGACCGATAACGGCGGCTGTTACAAGTCGGCTGTCTTCGCCAAGGCCTGTCGGCGACTCGGGCTCAAACACAAGAGGACACGGCCCTACCGGCCGCGCACCAACGGCAAAGCCGAGCGGCTGATCCAGACCGCGCTGCACGAATGGGCCTATGCTCGCGCCTATGACAATGCCGATCAGCGTGCCGCCCATCTGCCCCACTGGCTGCATGACTATAACTGGCATCGCCCCCATGCCAGTCTCCACTACCACACACCCATCAGCACCCTCGGCCTGAACAACCTGGTGGCTTTACACACCTAGCGAACGTCAATGCCGAGCACTTCGAAAAGCCTGCGCAAGGCCGGATCGACGACGTCGAGCGTCTCCATCAACGAGACGATGGGCACCGATTCCAACACCCATTTCGCTGTGATGAGCGCCGTACCGATATCTCCATAAACCGCGCCCAGGCGACGCCGGCTGAACAGGAGGACGAACTCCGACGGTACGGCATGTGGAATGAGAGTCGCCCCGAGCGACTGCAGCGCCAGCCAGTCGGGATCGCGTTCACGTGGATGATAATTGACAGCCACCTGCCGGCCCTGCCCGGCTAACCGTGCAACAATATGGCGGACCCCGGCCCGGTATTCCGGCACATCCTTGAAATTATTGCTGTGGGCGAGGAGGAAGAGATCGTCGAACCAGAGCGTTTCCGGATTGACGTCCAACATGCGCATGAAATCTTTCGGCCAGCGAAGCCTTTCGAAGAAACCAGGCTCGGATTCCGGAATGGCCACCGCCCGCGCGATGAGCTCGGAACGTAGATGGTTGGGAAAACGCGCGTAATAACGATCAATACGCCGCGAACTGCCCTCGACCGGCACGGCTTCGTTACGGGGCCGAAAAACAGCTTGCTCTTGATGCGCTCGGGAAGCGTGGCCGTCAACAACTGATCGGTATAGGCAATCGCGCCGTCCTCAACCGCGTACACATCGCCGCCGCGCGACTTGACCCAGCGAGCTGCGTACTGGTTCAGATCGTCTTCGTTGAATACGAACAGGCGTTTGGGGCGCGCTTCTGTGAGCACGGCCTTCATACCGCGGATGCGCGTGAAGTCGATCATGGCGCGCCAACGGCGCTTGTATTGAGTACCCGGTCGGTCGAGAAATAAAACCTCCCGGAAAGGAATCCCCGAGTCGGCGCGAACGGCATGGAACAATGCACGAAAGTGCGCGACCGGCTGATGCTTCATCAGAAGCACACTGGAGCCGGGGGCTACATCAGCAGCACGCGCAAGTATATGCGCCAGTATCAGGTGATACGCCGAAGCGACGATGAACACATTGTCCGCCGGCGCCGGCCGTCGCGTCTCGGGCAATAGGAAACGTGCCACTGGGAATCGAGCGCCTCCACCACTCATTTCGCCGAGCGCTTACGCTCAAGTCAGCGGGCGCTCGGGCGTAGCCGGGCTGCTTCGATATTCACCCGGTACGTTATTGAATTCCCTCTGCGCGCAGGCATCGATAAATGGCTGATCCGCCCGTCTGACCTCGGCCGGCAACTGTCGCGCATCAAGCACACGCTTTTCGAGTTGATACATTATCGACGGCCTGACCAACTCTTGATCTGCGGCCTGACGGACTTCCTGCTGCGTGATGTAGCCGTTGTCGACAGCGCCGAACAGATAACCAAACCATAGCTTTGACAGCTTGTGCGTGTGGTTGATCCAGGGCTGTGTCGATTTGCCGGTGTAGTGCAGTAGCGCGGTGAAAGGCCAATGATAGCGATCGAGCGAATTCCAGGCACGCGGTAACGAGGCCTTATAGCCCTGCAGCGAGAACAGCCACTGATAGCTGTAACGTTCGGCGTCCAGGTCCTCGACGATCTGACGCATGCGCCAATCCAGGCGCTCGCAGTCCAGCAGCATGAAGCTGGACCGCAACATGGGCCGGGGCTTTCGCCCTTTGTGCGTATCGCAGAAATGCACGGGTTGATCGTGCATCGGCCGATCAAAGACTCGGGCGATATCCTTGAACACGATCTGGTCGCAGTCCATGTAGAAGGCGCGGCCCGTGAAGCCGGCGATCTGCGGGATCATGAAACGCTGGAACGAGAAAGGCGTCCCCGGTCGATTCCGGGGATTGGTCGGCATCTCAAACGGCACCGCATGTTCGTGGATGTGGTGAAACCTAACCGGTCTGCTCGTATGCTGACGAACCGACCATTCCAGCACCTTCGAAACCAGCGTCTGCTCCGGAACGCAACCGATATATATTTGAATCTCTTCCATTTTGGCTCGCCTTAGTAGCGGTTCGAAAAT
This sequence comes from Salinisphaera sp. LB1, assembly GCF_003177035.1. Classification (NCBI taxonomy): domain Bacteria; kingdom Pseudomonadati; phylum Pseudomonadota; class Gammaproteobacteria; order Salinisphaerales; family Salinisphaeraceae; genus Salinisphaera; species Salinisphaera sp. LB1. The sequence goes on from NZ_CP029488.1 coordinate 76,698, forward strand.
GCGTAGCCGAACCTGTTCGGCCTATGCTTGCTCGGCGTTGAGCCAGGCCTGCAGCATAAGGATGCACCACATTTTTTTCTGCCACGCGCGACTTTCCACCCGCTGGGCCTGCCATACACGGCGCACCATCCCGGGATTGAGCAGCCCCTGCCGATGCAGGCGTTCGGCGGACAGCAGATCCTCGGCCCACTCGCGCAAAGGCCCTGACAACCATTGCCCTATCGGAGCGCCAAAACCCTGTTTCGGGCGCTCATAGAGCTCACGGGGCATATAGCGTGCCAGCAGCTCGCGCAGAATCCATTTACCTTTCCCGTCACGAAACTTCATATCGAGGGGAAGATGCCACGACCATTGCGCAACATGGTAGTCGAGCAGAGGGCTGCGCACCTCGAGCCCCGAGGCCATGCTCGTGCGGTCGACCTTGGTGAGAATCACATCGCACAGATAATAGATCTGATCGATGAGCAGTAGCCGCTCTATCGGGTTGCGGATACCCGACCACCTTCGCGCATCGGTCACCTGTGAATCGATCTCGATCGCCCCATCGGCAAGCAGCGGGTCCGATGGCAGCCAGTGGCACATTCCGTAGAAATACAGCTCATCAAGCGACGATGCCTGCAGGCGCAGAAGGGATGTTCCTTTACGGTCACGGACATCGTCGCTGCGAAGCATTTTTGCCTGCGCACGCGCCATCAGACGTCGCACGGGCAACGGCAGGCGCTGCAGTCGATGCCAGCGTTTGGGGGTTCGATAGAAGCGTGAGTAGCCACAGAAAAACTCATCGCCGCCGTCACCAGTCAACGCCACTTTGATATGAGGCCGCGCGTGCTTGGCGATCAGATAGTTGGGTACCTGCGCAAAATCGGCCATGGGCTCGTCGACGATCTGGGGGATATTGGGTACCGTGTCGATCGCTTCCTGGCCGGTGATATGCAGTTCGGTATGCTCAGTCCCCAGATGGTCGGCGATTGCCTTGGCATAAGCGGTTTCCCCGGCGCCGTGCTCACCAAACCCCAGGGCGTATGATTTGATCGGCGTTTGGCTTTGCGCCTGCATCAACGCAACAATCAACGAGGAATCGATGCCGCCGGACAGGAAAGCGCCCAGCGAGACGTCGGAAATCATGCGCGACGCCGTCGCCTTCTGTAACTCGATATTCAACGCGTCGACGGCTTCTTCCGCAGTGCCCTGAAAAGGCTTACGGATCGCATTCTGGGCATAGTCGGCGACGGACCAATACGGCGTTTGCAGGGTCCGCAGATCCGTTGGCTCGCTGGCCTGCGTCTCATCGATGCTCAGAATATGGCCTGCGGGCAGCTTGTGAACCCCCTCGTAAATACAGTCAGGGCTGGGCACGTAGCCCGACTGCAGATATCGCCCGATCGCTCGCCGGTCGAGGCGACCCGAAAAACCCGGCACGACACGCAGCGCCTTGAGCTCGGAAGCAAACGCGAATCCGCCCCCGATCCAACCAAAGAACAACGGCTTCTGGCCGAGACGATCACGCACCAGATGCAATTGGCGTTGCTCACGATCCCATATCGCGATGGCGAACATGCCGTTGAAGCGCTGAACCGCCGCGGCCACCCCCCAGATGCTGACCGCCGCCAGCAACACCTCGGTATCCGAATGACCTTTGAACGGATAGGCACGCGACTCGAGATCCTTCTTGATCTCGAGAAAATTGTAAATTTCACCGTTAAACACGACGACGTAACGTCCGCAGGCCGACACCATCGGCTGATGCCCTTGCGGCGAGAGATCAATAATCGACAAGCGCCGATGGCTCAGGGCAAGCCCCCGATCGTGGTCCGCCCATACGCCAAAGTCGTCCGGGCCACGATGCTGGAGCCGATCGGCCATTTGCAGTGCGCATTGCTCCAGGCTTTTATCGCCGGATCGCGAGCGCTGTTGCCATAGACCTGAGATTCCACACATTCGAATGGGCTCCAAAAAAGTTGCCTGGCTTTACCGGAATCGGCCGATCCGCGTTCGTCCACGCGAAATCAGGAAAGCAACGACGCGATGCAATCCACATAACGGTCGGTGCTTGCCTCAATGGAAAAATCCGCCGCGCGTTGTTTCAGCACCGTTGCATCGGTAGGCACATCCAGAACATGCGAGATCGCGTCGGCCAATGCCGCGGCATCCCCCACCGGCACGAGTGGACCGCACCGGCCATCGTCGAGGATTTCCCGCGATCCACTCGGGCAGTCCGTCGAAACCACGGGGCAGCCGCAGGCCATCGCCTCGATCAATACGGCACTCAAGCCTTCCCATGCGGATGACAATACAAACACGCTCGCGCTGCGCATACAGGAGTAAGGATTATCGACCCAGCCCGGCAATCGAACATCGTTGCCGATCCCCAGTTCCTGAACCCGCGCTTCCAGATCCGGCCGCAACCGGCCTTCACCCAGGATGACCAGACGTACCTTGCGCCGGGCGCGCAAGAGCGCGAATGCGCTCAACAACGTGTGGAAATCTTTCTGCGGCTCGAGCCGTCCGACGCCGAGGATCACGGGGCAGTCCGCCGATACAAACCACGGATGAGCGGCCGGTTCCGCAGCCCGCTGGGTCAATTTTTTGGACACCACGGGATTGTAGAGGGTCGTAATCTTGTGACGATCCAATTCGATCATTCGTGCGAGGTCGTCGCCGACGCCGTCCGATACGGCCACCACTCGGTCAGCGCGCGCATAGCAGCGGTTGAGCAAAGCCGGCAGATAGCGCCAGCGCCAGGCCGCGCGACGCGACTCCACCCCCTCCGCGATCAATTGCGACAGCGTATTACGCTGACTGACCACGAGGCGCGTGGGCACACCGGCCAGTTGGCGTGCCCAAATTGCTGCCAAATTGGCATAGAACAAGGCCGAAATCATGACATCCGGGCGTTCGCGGCGCAGATATTCCGCCAGTGAGGCCACGTATCGCAGGTTCCTGACCGGGGTCCTGGCGAGTAACACCGGCAAGATCGCTTCTTTCCAGCCCCCCGGGAATGCCCGCAGAACCGTCAGCCGCGCCTGCCACTTGGATCGGCGCTGCAAAGTCACCACTTGGCGCAGCCCGGCCGGCAGATGATCGGCATAGGCGCCCTGCCGCTTGTTCAGGACAAAGTCCACCGTGTAACCGCGACGCGCCAATTCGCCAGCCAGCTTGAGCATGACCCGTTCGGCACCGCCACCCGCGAGCGTCGGCACATATAGCGCGATATGCGTGCCGGGGGGAATCTTCGCCGCCACGTGCGAAAACCCGCCCTCATCCGCCAAAACAGACCTCGCGGTAGTGCTGCATGCTCGCTTCGATGGAAAAAACCTGTGCCCGAGCCCGCTGACGCGCCCGGCCCGGTGGCGCGGTCAACGTGCGTGCCATCGCCGCCGCGAGCTGTTCATCGTCTCCACACGGTACCAGTTCGCCAAAGGCGCCGGCATCCAGGATTTCCCTCGGGCCGCTCGGGCAATCCGTGCTAACGACGGGGCACCCACAAGCCAGCGCCTCAATCAGCACGGTGGGCAGCCCCTCGTAGTCGGAAGACAGGACAAACAGATCGGCGTGCGACATATAACGATATGGGTTGTCGACAAAACCCGGCATGCGGATATCCTCCTGCATGCCGAGTTGGCAAACGAGCGCCTCCAGACGTTTTCGCTCGCGGCCTTCGCCGAGGATGAGCAGGTGCGCCTCGTGCTGCGCGCGCATGATCGCAAAAGCGCGGATCAGCACGTCGAAGCGCTTGGCGGAGGTCAGCCGTCCGATACCGATCAGGACCGGCGGCATGCCCGGCGCAAACCAGCCGTCCTCCGGCCGGGCATCGCCGGCGCGGGCCAGCTCCGGCGATACCACCGGATTGTATATCGTCCGAATATCGGATCGCGGCAGCCCTGTTGTAGCCGCCACATCATCGGCAACCCCGTGCGACACCGCCACGATGGCATCGGCGCGACGATACGCACATCGCAGCAACGGCGGGAGATACCGCCAACGCCAACGAAACCGCACCCGTCGTATGGTTTGCGAAAGCGTGTTGTGCTCGACCACCACAACACGAACGGGCACGCCGGCCCGCTGCCGCGCCCAAAGCGCAACCAAATTGGGATAAGACATGCCCGAAACCAGAACCGCCGGGCGATTTTTCTGCAGATATGCTGCCAGCCCCGCAATATGGCGCAGGATACGGGACGATCGAATAGGCAGAAGCACCGGTCGTAACAGAGCGGCGACAGGCACGGTACCTGCCTGCCACGCGAGCCAGCGGCTACGCAGAATACCTGTCGGCTGCAGCACATGCAGGGTGACACCGGCCGGAATCTCTTTTTCGTAATCGCCGCCGGCACGCGTTACGACGATATCCACCGGATACCCCGCCGCGGCGAAGGCCCCGGCCAAGGTCAGCGTCACACGTTCGACGCCCCCTCCGGTAAGCGACGGCACGAAAAACGCGATTCGAGGTTTTTCCATGACCTCGTTCATAAGCAGACGTATAGATCAACCGGCAATGTCTCGTCCCATTGCTTGTCCGTAACCGCGAGTCTCAATTAGCCCCGATCCCACCGTCGCACATCCTTGTTGCAAGGTCTTCAGGCCAGAAAAATTGGCACGACCGATACCTACGGTTACATGTTCGGTAACGGACCTGACTCATCGCAGCTGATTACGTTATAAAAATTAGGTGGCGCCGAATTCGGCTGCAGCTTAAGCCGCACCCGGGGGCCTGTTCTCATGCTTATCGGGGAAGGCCGCTGATGCGCGTTCGCGCGACTAGTCTGGCGCCTGGCACCTATGTTAATCGGTTATCACTCGGCGAATGAGTGGGCGGCAAGACTTCAGACAGCCGACCCTTGTTCGCTCGCCCGGAGTGCCGCCGGCGTCGCCGCATCGCGGTAACCGTTCGGATTTTCGCTCTGCCAGCGCCAGGCATCCCGCATGATTTCGTCGAGACCGCGTTCGGCACGCCAGCCGAGATCGCGCTCAGCCCGCGACGCGTCCGCCCAGCATTCGGCCACGTCCCCGGGCCGCCGCGGCGCCATGCGGTATGGCACGTCGCGACCGGCGGCGCGCTCGAAGGCGCGAATCATCTCGAGCACGGAATACCCCCGCCCGGTGCCGAGGTTCCAGGTATGCAACCCGGTCTCGCCGGCAATGGCGTCGAGTGCCGCCCGATGCCCGTCTGCCAGATCCATGACATGGATGTAGTCGCGCACGCCGGTGCCATCGCGGGTGGGATAGTCGTCGCCGTAGACCGCGAGTTCCGGCAGCCGGCCGACGGCGACCTGGCTGATGAACGGCAGCAGATTGTTCGGCCGGCCCTGCGGATCTTCGCCGATGCGTCCGCTTTCATGCGCCCCAACCGGGTTGAAATAGCGCAGCAGCGCGATGGACCAACGCGGATCGGCGGCCTGTAGATCACGCAGCAGCCATTCGATCATCAGCTTCGAGCTGCCATACGGGTTGGTCGGCCGCCCTGTGGGCGCTTGTTCCGACAACGGCATGTCGCGCGATTCGGTATATACCGTGGCCGATGAGCTGAACACGAGCGTGCGCAGATTGGCCCGTTCCATGGCCTGGCACAGGGTCAGCGTTCCGGTCACATTGTTCTCGTAGTAGGCCAGCGGCTTTTCCGTGCTCTCGCCGACGGCCTTGAGGCCCGCGAAATGAATCACGGCATCGATGTTCGAATCGGCGAATACGCGGTCCAGATGCGCGCCGTCGCGGATATCGCCCTCGATGAACGTGATCTCGCCACCCGTCAGTTGCTCGACGCGATTGAGCGACTCACGCGAGGCGTTCGAGAGGTTGTCGTACACCACAACCTCGTGGCCTGCCTCGATCAGCACGAGCGCCGTATGCGAGCCAATAAAACCCGCGCCGCCAGTCAGAAAAACTTTCATTACAAAATCTTCCGTCGTTTGTTTCGTGCCCCGCCCTACCCGCGCAGCGCCACGCTCAGCCCGATCAGGCCGAGCACCCAGACGCCCGCTGCCGCCGCGAACAATAGTTTGGCCGGGATCGTTACGCGACGCCAGACATAGTCGCCCACCAGCACGCCGGCACCGGTATAGACCAGAGCGGCGAACAGCGCCCACCCCAGGTGGCCATCCGTATAGAGCCAGCTGGGCACTCAGCTACCTTCTTCGCGCATGGCGACCAGCGGGCTTTCACCCGCGCGTACGCGCTCGCCGCAACGAACCCGGCATGGCAACGAGGCCGGCACCTCGAGCACGACCGTACTGCCCAGGCGGATACGGCCGATACGCTGGCCACGCTCGACATCCGCGCCCGGCACCACCCAGGTCTCGATGCGACGCGCGGCCAGACTCGTGATCTGGCGCACTGCCACGGGCCCGATAACAGAGTCCAGCGCGGTACGCGTCTGCACCGGACAATTTTTTTCACGCAAAAACGCGAACTCACGCCCCTCGCCATCGGTGTAGCTCGCCCCGAGCCGCTCCACGGCCGCGACCCGGCCGGCGACGGGGCTACGCTGGACATGCATGTCCCAGAATGACAATGCAATGACAATGTAGCGAATACCATCGCGACAGTCCGTGCTGGTCACGAGGCCATCCGCCGGCGCCAGCAACGTCTCCCCAACCGGTATGATCCGCTCGGGATCGCGATCGAAGAAGGCGAGATAACGCGGGTGAAATTGCTTGTCCTTGAGCCAGCCACGGATTTGCGCTTCAGGCCAGCGCTGCCGCGGCGGCAATAGCGGCCGAGTCAGTGGCGACGGATAAGGCCAGTGACGTACGAGCAGTGCCAGAGCCCAGCCCATCACAGCGAGAACGACGAGCTGCGCGGCGAGCATCACGCCACGTCGGCCGGATCTTCAGCGTGCGCGTCCAGCCAGGCCTGGAGTTCTTCGCACGCCTCGCGTACCGCCTCGGGCAGCCTCGACTCGCGGCCACGCGGCCGCTTGATCCGAATGCGGGGCGCCCGTTTGCTGCGGCGTTTTCCGAGGCCGATGATCTCGAAGATACCTTCGAGCGCTGCGGCCGGTGCGGCCAGCAGCGCAGTCTCGGAAATAAGGTGTGCCGCGCTGCGCTTGCTGAGCCGCTGGCGCCGATAGGCATTGTGGATGGCATACCAGGTGAGCGCCCACACCGTGGTCGCGTCGATATCCGGGTCACTTGCGATCGAAGCAAGCAACGAATCGTCGTCATGCTCGAATTTTTCTGCGAGAAATCGTCGCGTATCGGTTTCGTCGAGCACGCGGGACGCGCGCCCGATAAAGCGTTCGAACGGCTCGTAGAACCAGAGCACGCGCGCCGGGGAGAAACGCTCGACCAACGTAGCAATCGAATCAGATTCGCCCCCGGCGACGATAATCACCGACGGCGCCCGCGAGTTGCTAATCACGCCACGTACCACATCGTCCGGCCGCAGGCGCTGGTCCTCGAAGACCCTCGGGTCGAGCGCACGATAAACATCGGTATCGAAATTCGACTCCAACACGTTCACGACCTGGCCGTTGGCGATATCCGGCGTACCCGCCATAAACACGACCAATGGTGTCTCGTTGGAGGCACGCCCGCCCCAGAGCCGTTGATAGAGTCGCTTGCGCAACAGCAATCGTCGGCGACGCTTGCCAGCGGCGGTATCCGGCGTCGGCAAATCGCTGTCGGTCATGTATATGTACTCCGTGACGCCTCTTTGACTCGGGCATTGTAATCGCTAATCGAACCGCTCGCGTGCGAATAAAGCGAAAGACATGCGCATTAAGGCGCTGCTGAAAAACCCGACAAATCTCGGGACAATAGTGGAGAGTGAATAGGAGCCGAACCGATGCGAAGCCCGGACACCGAACAACCGTCGCTGTTTTCGTATTCACAGACGACCGATTTTGTGCCCGCGGATCATCCGTTGCGCCGGATTCGATCGCTGGTCGATGGGGCACTGGAGTCGATGGACGGGACGTTGACGGTCAGCTACTCGCATACGGGCCGCCCGGGTATCGCCCCGGAACGCCTGATCCGGGCCTTATTACTTCAGATCCTGTACTCGATCCGCTCCGAGCGCCAGCTTGTAGAGCAGCTCCGCTACAACATGCTCTTTCGCTGGTTCGTCGGGCTGTCGCTGGATGATGCGGTCTGGGACGCCACCACGTTCACCAAGAACCGCCAGCGGTTCATCGATGGCGCGGTGACCGGTCGGTTGTTGGACGCGGTGGTTGATCAAGCCCGCCAGCGCCGGCTGTTGTCCGACCAGCATTTCTGTGTAGACGGCACGTTGATCGACGCCTGGGCGTCGATGGGCAGCTATCGGCGCAAAGACGAGGACGACGAGCCGCCGAACGGGCCGCCCGACTTCAAGGGCGAGGTGAGGCGTTCTGACACGCATGAATGCAAGACCGACCCCGACGCCCGGCTGTACAAGAAAGCCAAGGGCCAACCCAGCCGGCTGTGTTATATCGGCCACGTGCTGACCGACAATCGCCACGCGCTGGTCGTTGACGCCGAGACCACGCACGCCAGCGGCACCGCCGAAGTCGATGCGGCGCTGGCGATGCTGGATCGAAGACCCGGCCGCCGCCGACTGACGGTGGGCGCCGACAAGAACTACGACCAGCAACGCTTCGTGGAGGGCGCGCGCAAGGCCCGCGTGACGCCGCACGTGGCCCGGAACAACAAGGGACGACGATCAGCGATCGACGCCCGTACGACACGCCACGTTGGCTACGCGAAGTCGATCAATGCCCGTCACCGCGTCGAGACGCCATTCGGCTGGGGCAAATACGCCCGACCGCTGAAGCAGACGATGCGGCGTGGACTGGATCGGGTCGCCGCTCAGGCCAAGCTGGTGTTTGCCAGTTACAACCTGATGCGGATGGCCGCATTGGAGGCCGCATGAGCGCGTTTCGTAGCCGAACTGCGTCTGAAAGCCGGGATTTGCACCCTGCAAGCCCGAAAATTGGACAGAAAATGACCAAGGCCCGAATCCGAACCTACGGCAGACGAGTCTCGGGACATAATTTGGCTTCTATTTCAGCAGCGCCTTAATGAGCTGGATAGGCTTTCGGTAGTGTCGTGCCCAGTACCGGATACCGATCGCGTGATCCCAGTAGTGCTTCTTGCGGCGTTTGCGTTCTTTGTCACTTGGACAATTGGGGTGTTCGTAGAAGTTCATCCACCAGCCACAACCAGCTTCAAACTGATCCCGGCTAGCTTTTTCTGTGGTGCATCCAATCAATTCCCAAAAGCGGGCCTCTTTGGGCTTGGGCAGGCTTCGCGGGTTGCACCACGCCCCGGTGACCGCTATTTCTCCGTTCTTGATCGCGGCGAAACGATCGCTCAATACCTGCATTTTCGATGGCCGGATCAGTAGGTCGGAGTGCCAGAACGCAAAGCTTTTTGCAGAACAGGAAAGCGAACTCGAGCGGAATGTAGAAGAACAGATTGGGCAGCTGAAGCCGCTTGTTGAAATCAACGAGCATTGCTTGGCTGGTCAATTCCTTGGGCGGACCCACGCGCGGGTCAAAACCGACGATTGGCGTCCAGCCGAACGACTGAACGATTTTCTGCTGTACCAGACACCAGTCGTCATTGACGTTCCAGCACAGCCAGCCATGTCCCACGCCATCCAACTCAGCGCGCCAGTCATGGGCGGCCGCACGGATCATATCCAGATCAAGACCGGCAGCGTGGAATATCTCCCAGTTTCCAATCGCAGCCATGTATTGAAGCCGCTCATGGTCCACCTCGTTAACATTGCTCACTCTTGCCGACCCTCATCCACACTACGAATGCGAGTCGATTCAGCGCCCGAAGCGGTTTACACTCTCAGTGCTACAGTACAGTTGGCGCAGCGGCCGTGACTCTGCAGGATACGGTTATGCTGAAGCACGCTAAACTCGTACGTTATCAGATTCTTCATGGCCGGCCGCTCGCTACCGATCAGCCTACCCGTCTTTTTCGAGAATAGAGAAGAATTAAGAGTAGTCACTTGAGATGACACGCGCCGATTATCAAACCGACACATTGGGCGCGTCCCGATTCAGCTTCATTATTCCGGCTTACAACGTTGCTGCATACATCGGCCGATGCCTGGAATCACTGCTGCGCGACCCGGGCACGGATTACGAAGTCATTGTGGTCAACGACGGCTCGACCGACGAGACCGCCACGGCAGCAAGGCACTACTCAGACAATGCGCGTCTAAGCGTCATCGATCAGGCCAACGCAGGCCCCGGTGCAGCACGCAATACCGGCATAGACAGGGCCCGTGGCCGCTATCTGATGTTCGTCGACGGTGACGACTGGATCGAACCGGACACGCTCAACGTCTTTCGCCAGACGCTGGCTGAGTGCCCCGAATGTGACTTGATGGTGTTTGGCTTTTACGAGGTCTACGGGTCCGACCGGCATACGCACGATTGTGTCGCCGATTTCTGGAAGATCACGAACTCGCCATGCAACAAGCTGTTCCGGAGCGATCTTTTCGACGGGCTGCGCTTCGACCCCACGATCTGGTACGAGGACCTTGCGATCGTACCCTGCCTGTTCGCCCGAGCGCGCCGTCCCGAGACGGTGCCTCGTTATCTCTATAATTACCAACGCGACCGTGAAAGCTCGATCATGAACACGGTCGATTACCGTCGTGTATTCGATCTGCCACTCGCAGCCAGACGCTGCGTGTCGCGAATACGGCAAGACGAGGCGAGCGGGCGCATCGCGCCAACCGCGCCCCGCTTCGGCGCGGACTGGGAGCGCCGATTCCTCACGATCGAGATCTACATCGTCGGGGTACTGCATCGTAGTATACGGATCACTGATCGCCGAGAACGGCGCGCCTATATCGATCGGATGATGGAATTGATTCCGGACCGCAGTGAGATCAGCCCGTCGGTGGTTAGGGAACGCTATGGCTGCAAGATGGCCTTGGGAAGCTGGTTCTATCGAACTGGCCATACCGGTATCGCGCACTTCATTCTGCACGACACCGGAGCCGCAAAGCGCCGCCTACTGGCTTTATTCCAAACGACGGGCGAGTAGTGTAGGCCGACGGACTGGACTGACTCAGGCGCTGCGGGCCTGCTTTGCGGCGCACGATCGTATCGAACGCGCCAAGCGTTAGCTGTGAACCCTGGCAATACCTCGCCACCCGCGTCTCACAATGGCATATACTGGAATATTACATACGGCAGGATACCGGGCCGCGGTCGAAGGGATAGCAGGACAATAAATCCACACTGGAACCGCAATGCACAGGCATCGACTCAAACCCCGTGAACTCGGTTTCGCCTACACCGCGCATCGCATGGCCGACCACGTGGCGGCAACGCTCAATAGCAACCAGTTGTTTTCGATTCGCGACGATGAGGTCCTAAAGGAGGGCCGTCGTCTCGTTGATTTCAAGTATTTCAACGTTCGGCCATGGATCGTCGAGAACATCAAACGCGCACTCCGTCTCGGGTTACAGAATACGCACGAGCGACGGGTACTGGACCTCGGTACCGGGTTCGGCTATTTCCCGTATGTCTGTGAATTCATGGAACACGAGGCCGAGGCCCCGGATATCGAAGGCCATCGGCTGTACGACCGGGTGATAGCGGCACTCGGCGTCAATCGACAACATCATCGCATCCAACCTTTCAAGCCGCTGCCGCTTTCGGATAACGGTCGTTTCGATTACATCACGGCCTACCAGATCGCCTTTAATCGGCCCGGCCTGCCTGGCGCATGGGGCCCGTCCGAATGGGCATTCTTCATCGACGACGTCCTTGAAAACCAACTCGCAGAGGGCGGACAGCTCCACCTGGAATTGAATTGGCCCTTCAAGATCGGAGACTGGTACGACGATGCGTCACGCCGTCTTTTCGATCGCTACAATGCCCGACGCGCCGGTATTGAGATCGACATCTACAAGCGTTAGCCGGACCGAGCGCATCAGGCCGAGGCGTTTTCACGCCTGGGACGGCGATGCCGATAGGCCTGCACTATCTCGAGCCAGAGCGGATGGCGCGTCCACAGGCCGCCGATGACCGCGCCGGCGAGCGCGGCGGCGCCCGCGCACAGAATCGGCCCCCATAGCGCATCGGCTGCCGGTGGGTAAACCAGCCGACAGCCGGCCACCGGCACCAGCGTCGTCAGCGCAAGCAAGGCGCTGGGCGCTAGCGCGTGTAGATATGCACGCAGCCCAATGCCGGTCTCACGGGCAATACCGATCACGACCAAGCCCACCAGTACGACCGTAGTCGGAATGAGTGCAGCAGCGATCGCCACCAAGCCATAGCTTGCCGCGATCAGCAGCGTTGCGACCGTGAGCATCTGCCATATCGTGACCCAGGCCGTAGCCGTGCCCACACGCCCTATCGCGGTCAGCAGATCCTGATAATGCATCACGACAAGCGATATAGCGACCTGGATCGCCAGCAGGCGAAGTATCGGCACCGCCATGTCCCATTGATCGCCAAAGAATATCCGGATGATGGGGAACGCCATGAGCGACGCGAAGCCCAGAAAGGGCCAGCCCAGCCCGGTAATGAACGTAATCGAACGCAGATACAGCTCGGCCGCACTACGGCCTTCTCGATGGCGCTGAGACAAGGCCGAATAGGCCACGGTCCCGATCGCGGCCGAGACGTTGTCGCGAAACAGACGAACCAGGCCGAAGCCGCGGCTGAACATGCCGACCGCGCTGAAACCCAGCATGCGACCGATCACGAAATCCGGTGCGCTATCCCCGAGGCGATTCATAATGCTGCCCACAGTTTTCTTCACGCCAAAATCGCCGACTTCGCGCCAGTGCGCCAGCCCAAGACCGCGAATACGATAATGCCGCCCCCAGTACAGACAGCCCGCGACCGTCGTCAGCATGCCGGCCACCGCCCCCCAGGCCGGGCTGAAATAACCGAAGCCATACCAAGCCAGCACGATGGTCACGGCATTCTGGACCACGAGTTGGCTGGTGTTGATTTTGTAGCGAATGCCGAACTGCAGATCGCGCACGAGCATTGAGCCGGTGGTGGACCCGATCGGCAACAGCAGATACGTGATCGACAGAATACGCAGCACCTGCGTGAGATCCGGCTCACGGAAGAACGCGGCGATCAACGGGCTGGCAAAGAACAGCGCGGCCGCCAACGCCCATGCAATGATCCAGGTGATTGTGAATGCCGTCTGTGGCTTACCGGTGTCGAGCCGATCCGCCTGAACTATATATTCGCTGGTCCCGAAATCCCGCAGCATGTGGACCAGATTGACGAATGTCACCGCGACCGAATACACGCCGATCTGAGCCGGCGTGAGCAGCCGGCTCAGAATCATGATCGAAGGAAAGGTGACCATGAGATCGGTGTACTGCTGAAGGCTCGATAGCACCACCGCCATACGCAGCGTCGTCGGCTGCGCCGGGACACTGTCGCCCCGCAGTTTTCGGCGACGCCGCCACATCAGCCGCATCGCTTGGACGAGCGCTCATCTTTCACCGAATCAGTGCGTCCCGGAATCCGCTTGCGTCGGCAGGATCGCGAACTGCGGCGCATGACGATAGTCCGGGCGCACCGGGCGGGCCATGAACCAGCGCCAGGCCGCCCGCGCATGCGGATCACGAGCGTTCGCGGCAGCCGCAACGCCGATCTGCAGGTTTGCAACAAAGCCCGTGTCGTCTTTCGGTAAACCAGCCATAGTGCCGGGAGGATAGGAAAAGCCGGGCTGATCCGGCCGTGATGCCAACCCTTTATTGACTGCACGTGCATTGCATCCGGCCGAGACAAGATCAGGAAAGCTGGCTCGATAGACATCAGCAAAATTCTCGTAGAGTGGCGCCGCGGGCTTCGGTCTGATCTTGAGCGAATAGGCGCTCGCCAGCTCCGGACAGAAACCCGGCGCCGTCAGCGTACCGATCTGGAAGCGCGAAACATAGTCTCGCAACCGATTGGCCCCGGCAAACCCGAGATCGGCCAGATTGCCGACAGCCCAGGTGAAAAAGGAAGCCTGCCAGGGTGCAATACCGACATGCTCGTCGCCGTTTGGCCCGGAATAGGACATCGCATAGCCGTTGATGATCGCGCCGAGCGCATTGGCATCGGGATTGTCAGTATAATGAGCGTTGTACCAGGCAATATTGCGAGCGACGACGTGCGCAAAGACCGGTTTACCGGGGAATCCGTCCGGCAGGATATAGGCTGCGTCGCCCAGCGTTCGCAGCGCCCAGGCCTGTGCGCGAAGCTGCTCGCCCTGGAACAGCCCCGAGCGGAAATCACGATAACCAGGATTGGACTGGAACACGGTCCAGCTGGCCCAGAACGCCAATTCCTGGGCATAGAACCAATCGCCGGTGACCATATAGGCGACGTAGGCCGGCGCACCGGCATGTGCAATTTCCGGGTTCAGGGGTGTATCGCAGTCGTGGTGACATGAGGGCAACCGGTCGTCGCCGTGTGGGGGTACCTCGCACTTGCTGCGCTCGGCTGCCCCGATAAGAGTGGCGCAAGGATGCTGATCCACCGACAATGCGTCATCGGTATCGCGCTGCCGATAATGCACGCGATAGGCCGCCACCGCATCGCTGTCGGCTAGCATCCAGCGATAGACCCGATAGTCGTAGGGCGCCACCACATAAGCGGCGCTCCATTGTGGCAGCGGGCCGATCTGCGGCTGCGCCCCCGTGGACTCCATATGCTGTTCGACATCGCAGTTATCCATGGGCGCGCAATGTTTTCGCACTTTCGCCAGCATCGCCGGGTCGAGTGTGAGATCTTCATAACGCGGCACGGCAGGCGTGGCTTGCAGATAGCGCCCATTGAGTACGGCAAACCACGGCGCGCTGGTATAGCGACCCCACCATTGCACGTGGTGCCAACGAGCCTGCCGATAGTGCGTCAATCGGTCCACGGTCACTGGCGGGCGACCCGGCCGGATCAGCTGGGCGCTATAGGTCACATTCGTCGGGTCCGGGGCGTATGCCCAGTCGTTTTCGATAATCGTGTCCGTACGCACGCTCGTTACCGGCGCCGGCCCATAGGCCCGTATCGCGAAAAACACCATAAGCCGCGGATGCGCATGCCCTGCCGCATCGACCGGCGGCGCGCCGACTATCCATTCACCGGCCAGCGGCCCCGACAGCCATCGCCGGCAGAATATCGGCGTGGCCGCGCAGCCGCCGTCTCGAGCGACCCTCGACAAGAGCGCCCGCGCATCAAGTTGCCATGTCGTACCGCCCTGATTTAATACGACTTGGCTGTCGTAATCGCTCTGCAACACGTCCGCGATGTCGAGCGCGTTTGCGCGGCGCACCTGAGCAGCCGGCCGGGAGACGAGTTGCAACCGTCGAAGATGATCACAGGGCACGACGGTGGTGATCACCGCGTGCCGTATGGAGCCGTCGGAGTTACGCGCTTTGACATCAACCTGGGTCGGCCAATGTTTCGACCCGCTTACCAGCATCAGAGTGCGGCCCGAGGGCACATCCCCCGGGCGGAACGGTTGACCGAAAGTCGCCGGTGCCGCGCCATGACAATCTGGTAGGATCGGAGCAAGCCTGATGTCCACTACACTATCTCGGTTTGCCGCCGACGATGTGCCTGCTACAGCAAGGCTAGCTAAAAGTATTACCCAAACGATCAGACTAGGGTAACGCGCTACGAAACGAAAAGTGCTAAACATTTTTTGCATATCTCGCCCCTGCCACTAGAGCTTTAGAAACACCACGTCATGACTCATAACCATATCCGGCTTCCTGAAAATACACTAACTTTTCTAGTGCGGATCAGAGCTACGGCAACTTCGCGAGACGGAAAGCGATTTCCGAAAAATGGTTTATCCAGCACCGCATAATCACGTTTCACAGGTTTGTGCGAGCCGTATAGGTCGTCTGCGCGTCATATGCCGTCGATTTGTAAGTCACTTATTTATTCTGACCCTGTGCAAAGGTTGACCGGACGGTGAGACTGTTCTGTTTTTGGCTCGGCGACAATGCTTTATCTGATGCTCGACGCTCAGCTTTGTCCACGCTAAAAAATACCGGCCTGGAAGTTATCTTTTTGCGTTACAACGATCTCGGCAGGTATATCAACGACAGCGATCTCCATCCAGCTTTCCCGTTGCTTTGCGATGTCCACAAAGCGGATTACCTAAGAGCGCTGTTCATGCATCGATACGGCGGTGGTTATTCGGATATCAAGTGGATAGAGCGGAGTTGGCTAGGTGAAGTCGAAAGACTAGAAAAAAACCAGCATCTGATTGCTTCTGGGTATCCGGAGGTCGACCCATCGCACGTTGCCAACAACTACGTCTGCCAGCAGCTACTCGGTGCCAGCGCGCCATCCAGACTTCGCGGCTACATACAGACGAGATACCTGCGCCGCCACTATCGCGAGCTAATAGGAAACGGGGCATTTATCTTCAAGCCCGGGACCAGTTTCACAACGCGATGGTGGGCAGAAGTGAACCGACGATTGGACCATCTTCACGACGCGTTACTCCAAAATCCCGCCCGCTTTCCACGCGAGGGCAAAGGTATCGAAATTAACGGACAACCGTCCGAATATCCCGTACCTTGGATCTATTTACTCGGCTCCATCACGCACCCATTGGCGATGCGATATCGCCGCAGGATATCTCGCAATCTCCCGCCCTTGACGTTTTACACTGACGAATTTGCGTCGTACCTCTAGAGATTTGTCGATACGTCCCGCACGCTCTGGCCGCGGTTGAATGTGGTTCGACACTGCACATGCGCGTCGATGGTCAAGTGCCAGCAACATGCGTTGGTGATAAGCCAACTGCCGTAAGACTTACGATGATCACGCAAGCCGCTATAATTTGTGCGTTCGTTTCCGACCTACCCCACGGTACCCGTCCCAATGCTTGAGCCGCCGCAGCCCGCGATCAGCATGGTTATCGCGGCCTACAATATCTCTGCCTATATCGACGAGTGCCTTCAGTCCTTGCTTGTACCTGAAGCCTGCGACTGCGAGATCATCGTGGTCGATGACGGATCAACCGATGCCACGCCAGCGCGGTTAGCGCGCTACCGGGACCCGCGCCTACGCGTAGTGCGCCAAGCCAACGGTGGGCTAGGCGCCGCACGCAACACCGGCATTGCCGAAGCCCGAGGCCGTTATCTATTGTTCGTCGATGGCGATGACTGGACGTCGCCCGACTTGGTCCCACGGTGCCTTGCCGCAATCGAGGCACGTCCCGATGTCGGTATCTTCGTGTTCGACTATTTCGATGTCACCGCGGAAGGCCAGAGCCGGCGCCGATGCACGCCGGATTTCTGGGGGGCCCACAACGCCGCCTGGAACAAGCTCTATCGACGCGACGCAATCGGCAACGACCGGTTCGACGTGGGCCTGTGGTACGAGGATCTTGCCAGCGTCCGGGCTTGGCTCGCCTGCTGTGCACGGCTCGCGCATATCGATGCGCCATTGTATTTCTACCGTAACGATCGCACCGGCTCGATAATGAACGCGCTGGATGACGAGCGGCTCATGCACCTCCCGATCGCGGCCGAACGCTGTGTCGCACGCATCGAGCGCTGCGCGCTTTCCCCGACTACGCTTGATGAGCGATTGGGCGCAAACTGGAAACGACGCTTTTATACCGTCGAGGTCTTCGTGCGCGGGATCATCCAGCGACCGCGTGCCATGCCGGACGCCGCAACCCGCCGCGCGTTCGTCGCCCGTATGAAAGCTCGCCTGCCGACGGGCGTTCCGGATGTCGATGTCGTACGACGCCAGTTCGGCGTGAAGATCGCCGTAGCCAGCCTGTGCTACAAGAACGATGCTGATCGCGCCGCGGAGATACTGCTTTACGATTTGCGTCGTGTCCGCAATCGGGTGGCCAGGGTATTCGGCCGCTGAGCCGCCCGGAATGCCTATTCGATCGCGGCCACGACAAACAGAACGGGGCTAGTTGTCCTCGCCCTTGTGGCACATTCGATCGCCTTCCGGCGCCAACTCGCGCAGCAGCTCCGCAAGCCGTGCCGTTCCCACGCGCCGGGAATATTTCGATAATCGATCGGGCGCCGGGCGCCAACGCGGATGATCGCTGCCGTAACGATCCAGGCATTCAATCAGTGCCGATACGGCGGCCGCAATGGCCTCCGGCCGATCAGGGGCGGCGACACACTCGCCTACCCCCACTTCCTCGAGCAGCGCTCGGGTGTCTCCGTCGGGATCCACAAGAGCCAGCAGCGGCCGGCCGGCACGCAGATACTCGAACAACTTGGCCGGCACCTGGCGATTGAAGCCTTGCCCCTGGAGCAGTAGCAAGGCATCGGCACGTGCCTGTTCAGCCAGCGCTGCAGCATGTGGCAGTCGCGGGGCGATCTCCACGAGATCCTCCAGCCCGAGGCGGGCGACCTCGCGCGCATAGAGGGTGGCATCCTGCGTATTGCGAAACACGAATCGCACCTGCTCGGACGAAATACGACCGGCCTGCTTCATCCCGGCAAGCGCTTCGAACAACACCGCCGGATCGCGATCCCTCGAGTAAAGCTGACCGGAATGCACGATCCGTCGCGGACCGGCCGCCGCAGACGCCTCCCCGGCCTCGGGCGACGCCGACATATCGGGCTGTAGCTCCGGATCATAGCCGTTCGGGATAACCGTACAGCGCGACTCGATCGCCGGATAACGACGAACGTAATCGCGCGCCGAACCGTCAGTCGCAAATATCAGATGATCCGCTTGTTGCATGACCCGGCGCTCGATGGCCGCCAGAACGCGCCGCTGTGCGGGCGCGCCATCGAGCGTCATGGGATCACGGAATTCAGCCACCCAAGGCCGGCCGGTCAGACGCGCGAGTACAGCCGCGACCAGGTGACTGGTCGCGATCGGATAAGTCGACCAGATCACCTGAATATCGTGGCGCCAGATCGCCGCCAGGCCACTGGCGATCGCGCCCGGTAGCCAAGCCACCCAACGATCCGGCACCGCGGTCCAGGCCATATAACGACGCCGCCAACCAAGATGGCGCCGAGCATCGATCGCCCAGGCACGATGCACATGGCCGGGAACCACGGCACCGGCCTCGCAACTGCCCGGGTCGTAAGCACTGGTGCGGGGCGCCAGAATATGCGGCTGCCACCCGAACGCCGGCAGATAGCGTGCAAAGGCGCTGGCTCGTAGCGCACCCGGAGCCGCCGCCAGCGGCGGGTAGTGAAAGGTCACGAGCAGGACGCGCCGCTCGCGGGCCGAGTCGTCGCCGTTATCCATCACCAGTTCGGCAACCGATGCCCGCCGGCCGATGGCCGGCCCGTCCGCGAGCCCGGTCGGCCCGGCGCTTGCGACGATTGTCTCGAAAGACGCCGCGTGGCAGCCTTGTCGTTCGACTTCGATTCAGCAACCTGCTCGACCCGCGCCACCATGACCTGCAGTACGGCAACCAGCGCCAGCAATTGATAAAGGAAGTCGATATAAGGCGTGGGCAGAAGCGAGCCGGCCGCCGCATAACCGACCAGACTGACCTGCATCATGCTCGCCAGATCGGCAAGCCACCAAGCCTCGGCCGGGCCGGCGCGTGCGCGTCGCCGTACCCCGCCGAGGCCGAGATAGCCGGCCAGGAGTAATGCCAGAAACAATGCGAGCCCCACGAATCCCTGCTCGCCCAGCACCTCGAAGAAGATACTGTGGATCGCGCGCCCGGGGACGGCGCCTTCCGGCCCATAGCGCCGCCACATGTCATGGCTTGACCAGACTTCCATGCCGCCTCCCACCAGCGGATGCGCCAACGCCACGTGGGTTGCGAACTTCCAGGACTCGATGCGTCCCTGCGCGGATGCATCATGCTGGTAATTGTCGATCGTGTGTATGCGCTGAAAATACTGCGGTGGCATGAACGAGGCGAGCGCCAGAGCGGCCACCGGAGCGACCAGAATCAGCATGACCCGGCGCCGGCTCTTCCAGACCAGCATGGTCGCCGTCACCGCCAGGGCCAGCAGTCCCCCTCGCGAATAAGTGCCCACCACGCTCACCGCGGTCAGCCCCATCAATAGCCAGAGCCCAAGGCGCAGCCAGCGATGCTGTACCTGTAACTGGACATAGCGCATGAGCGGCAGCGTCATGCACATGATCAGCGCGAAGATGTTGTTGTCGGTAAAAAAACTGCTCTCCGGCCCCATCACGTGGTAATTGCCGCCGGTCAGCAGCGTGAACAGACCGCCCTTGAAGCCCCAGAAGCCGAACGAGGCCACGATGGTCCAGATCACCCAGTCGAGGCGCTGGCGATCGATGACCAGCATCAGGGTGACGTAGGCCATGGCCATCATCTTCACGAACTGCTCGTAGCGCGTGAACGCCGCGTCGGGCACGGCGGCCTGGAAGGTGGACAGCGTGACCCAACCCAGAAACAACGTCATGAGCACGACGATGGGTTTCATCGGCGGCGCCTGCCGCTCGCCCGGATGGGCGGTGAGCGCCAGCAGCGTTGCCCCCGCCGTGATGAAAACCCAAGGGAAATCCACCGCGAACCCCCAGGTCAGCCGATGCGGGTTCAGGTAACTGAACATCATCCACAACAGCAACCCGATGATCGGGCGCACGAACGCCATCGGCAACGTGCCGGCCACGAACAGGACCAGTGCCAGGGAACGCATACTCAGAGCGCCTCGAGCGACAGCATGATCGCATCCATGAAGAACTTGGCCGCCCAGTTCGGGTAACGATTGGTCATGTAGCCACCATGCCGGGGATAGGAACCGGCGATCGCCCCCCGCCGTTCAGGCTCCATTGTGGCAAGGTCCTGCGTGGACTGCACGAATTCGATCGAGCGTCGCGCGTGGTGAATCCAGCCCTCGGTTTGATCGATGCGGGCGAGCTGCAGCCAGGCATAGGCGATCTGAACGTCGCCGGTCAGGCAACTCCACGGCGCCGCCGCCCGCCATTGTTCATCCAGCCGGCCCGGCAGGCTGCCGTCGCGGCGCTGACATTGGACGATCCGACCCAGGCCGAGGCGCGCCGCATCGACGAAGCGCGAGTCGCCGAGCCGCATGCCCGCGCCGAGCATCGCCTGCAGCGCGTAACCGAGCGTATGCGTCAGGGGCCGGCGGTTATCCTCCAGGTCGTTGTTGTCGAGCCACCCGTTGGGCCGCATCTGGGTCAACGCCCAATTCAGGTTGGCACGCGCGGCATCGCTGTAGCGCGGCGCGTCGAGCGCGCGTGCGGCATCGAGAAGGCCTAGGGCGGTGCGGGTGTTGTAGGTATTCAGTGGATGGGTGGCAAACGGCGAGCCGTGGCGGCGCCAGGCACCGTCGTCGTCCTGAATGGATACGAGCCAATCCGCGGCGCGTTCGAGCGAGTCGGCGAAACGCGGCTCGCCGGTGCGCTCGAAGGCGGCGGCCCAGCCGAAAAGCACTTGGCCGGTATTGAACACCGTGGGCACGAGCCGGGGCGCGGCGAGCGTGCCCGCACAGACGCCGCCGTTATCCAGCTGGACATCGGATTCCCAGTGCGCCATGCGCGTTGCGCGATCGAAATAGCTCTGATCGCCAGCGTGCTCGGCGTAAGCATAGAGGGTGGGAATGATATAGCCGGTGGTTTCGGGGTAAGACGCTTCCCAGCGTTGACGTCGGGCGTCGTAGAACGCCGGCACGCCGCCGTACTGGCCCACGTCGTGCGCATGCGCCAGCCACTCGGCCGCCGCGCGAAGATGGATCTCGGGGTCGGACAGCGGATGGCGATCGTGCCGAGCCCAGCGCCTTAGTTCATGGCCCATCCAGCGCGGATGCGCGCGTTCCAGAACCGGCGTAATCATGAGCTACGCACCATCAGGCGAGCCGCCCGGGCCCGCGCGCGGTCGTACAGATCGAGCAATCCGGGCCACGGGTCCGACCGCCGCCAGAGGGCATCGACCACCCGTGCATCGCTTGGCGCGGGGAAAGCGATCGTCTCTCCCGCCGCGGCCGCGTTGGCATCCGCCATCGGGTCTTTCCAGATCCGGGCCGGCGCGACGCGTGCCACGCGCGGGGCAACCTGGCCGAGCGCCTGACGATAGGCCGCCCATGGCAGATTCACACCGTTCAACGTAGCAATTTCTTCCTGGTAGTCGGTGCGTCCGATGGTCGGTTCGATCATCACATATTCCCGGGTCGCCGCACGCCATTTGTACTCCATGCCAGCCAACCCGACGACGCCCTGCTCGCGAAAGAAGCGTGCGGTCAGGGGGATCAGTGCCGCGGCCGCGTCGGGTGCGGCGACACAACGCGCCGTGCCGCCAGTCTGGCGCGGCCAGGCGCGCAGCTTACGGCCCACGAACGATACCGGCTCACGATCGCCGTCGCCCAGGCACTGCAAGCAGAAATAGATCGTCGAATCGTCGCCGTCGACCCACTCCTGAACGATCAGATCGCCCGAGACGGTGAGCATGTCCCGCAATTGATCGCGCGCGCCATCGATCGATTCGGCGCGACAAGCCCGGGGAAAGCGGGCGAGAAATGCGCGCTGGCGGCCCGCTGGCTTGATCACCAGCGGCGGCACCAGCGCCGAGAGCCTGTCCAGGTCGGCGATCGAACCGATATGGCGGGTGCGCGGAACAACATACCCGCCGGCCTCGGCCGCTGCGTGGAAGCGATCCTTGCTTAGCAGACGTATCACCGTATCCGCTGGCGGCAGCTGGAGAACGTAGTTGGATTCGAGGCGCGCGCGCTGCTCGGATACGGCGGCGACTTTCTCTTCTTCGGTGAGAATCAGCGGCCGCCGCGGGCCCGGATGCCGGGCCGCCCAATCGGCCAGCGCGCCGACTGCGTTTTCCGGCTCACGATCATCGTAACGATGGAAATCGACGTAACGACTCCGCGCGGCCGGCAGGTCACGCGAGCCCGCCAGTAGATGCACCGGCACGCCTGCGCTCGCCAGGCTGCGTACCACGCCGAGCGCATTGAGCCCGCCACCGACCACCACGGCCGCGGGCCGGCGGCGGTATATCGAACTCAGACGCTTGCGAATCATCGGCCACCGTACCCGGCATCTGACGCGCCAGCCGCGAGATCGTTGGCAATCGAGACCACCCGCCGCGCATTGGCCGCCCAGCTCAGATCGCGATCGACCAGCGTCGCGCGGCCCGCCTCGCCCAGCCGCGCGCGCAGCGACTCATTTTCGATCAGCCGCCGCATGGCGGCCTTGAAGGCATCCCGCGAGCCTGGTTCGAACAGCACGGCATCGTGGTCGGCTGTGAGAATCTCGCGCAGATTGGGCTGATCCGGCGCGATGATCGCCTTGCCGCAGGCCATGTATTCGAACAGCTTCAGCGGCGAGGCATAAGCGACAACATTGGGCAACATCGCCACATCGAACGCATTCACATGGCGTTGCACGCCGTTGCGATCCACCACGCCGGTCACGGTCACAGCATCGGCCACGCCCGCCGCTTCGGCCTGTTGCCGCAGTGCCTCGGTCGCCGGTCCGTCACCCACCAACAGGAAATGCAACGACCGCGTGTCGCGATACTCCGCCAACAACTCGATCACGGCATCGAGCCCGTGCCACTCACGGGCGAAGCCCACGAACCCGATCACCGTGGTGCACGGATCAAGGCCGAGCCGTGTCTTGGCGGCTTGTGCATCCATCTCCGGGGCGAACCGTCGATGATTGATGCCATTCGGCGTCACCGTGATGCGCGCCGCCGCGACGCCCGCCTCGGCAACCTGATCGGCGAGAACATGGGTTACGGCAAACACATGATCGGCGGCGCGCCAGGCGCGTTGCTCGGTCCAGCGCGCCAGGAACGGCAATTTGAGCCCACCGTACGCCGATCGCTCGGCAAACAAGGGGGCGTTGATTTCGAGCAGCAAGGGCACGCCGAAACGGCGGCGCGCGATCGCCCCGGACAGCAGCGACAGGTTGTAGCGCTCGTAGATCACATCCGGCCGAAACGCGTCGATCGCGCGGGCCAGTCGGGCATAATCGACGCCGTTGTAGCCCAGTTCCATCAGTTCATAGATCGCGCCCGGGATACGGGCCTTAAGCTTCGAAACCAGCCCGGACTCACCGCCGAACTCACGCTGATCGAAACCCTCGGGGCCGACGAGCCGCACCTCGTGGCCGGCGGCGCGCAGCGCCTCGACCATTTCCTCGATGTGTACGTACTGGCCGTCCTTGGACCCGATCCGGTGGTGATACAGGATTCTCATGACCCACCCACGATCGGACGTGCAGCGTCTCGGGCGCCAAGGTCCACGCCGGTAAGCCGAGAAAAGATGGCCAGCTGACCTTCGGTGGTCGGCGCCCAGCCGAACTGCTCGGCATAACTCCGACGCGCAACGCGGCCTTGTTCGTCGAGTACGCCAGACAATTCGAGTTGCCGCCAACAGTCGAGCATCGCCGGGGCATCCCGCGCCGCCATCAGACAGCCGGCCGGGGGCCCGGTCATGATTTCCGGAATGCCGCCGACCGGCGTCGCGATCACGGCACAGCCACAGGCCAACGCTTCCAGCACGACATTGGGCATGCCTTCCGAGCCGGCCGCATGCATCAGTACATCGGCCGCCGAGAAATAATCCGGCAAGTCGTCGTGCGCGACTGCCCCTTCGAACCGGACGCGCGCGCTGAGCCCGAGACGCTCGGCCTGCGCTCGCAGCGCGCCCTCTTCGGGTCCGTCCCCCACCAGAACCAACATCACGTCGGGCATTTGTGACAGGGCCGCTAGCGCCACATGCATACCCTTGCGTTCGATCAGGTGCCCTACGCACAACCAGACGCGGCCGGTGAAGCCCAGTCGTGCACGCGCCCGATCCCGATCCCGCGGCGAGAAGCGGCTCAAGTCCACCCCGTTTCGCAACGTATGGATCCGGTCGTCCGGCAAGCCGAGTTGGCGCATCCCGTCGGCGAGCGCCTGCGATACCGCGATAAGGCCACCGGCGCGCCGTGCGGCCTGCAGAATCTGTCGTCGCGGGGTGCGCATGGCGGCGATCTGATTGATATCGGCGCCGCGGGCCGTGATCGTCAACGGCCGATCGAAGCGCGCCGCCAACCGGGCCGCAGCGACCCCGTCCGGATAGACGTAGTGCGCGTCGATCAGATCGAAATCGAAACCCTCCACCCGCAACCGCTTCAAACACGGCGCCACCGCGCTCGCCATCGTGGCCGGCACCCAAGTCATGCCGATCTTCGGCACAACAACATACCGCGGATGTTCGACCGCAATGCCATAGCGCGTTTCCCGCCGCGGAACCGATGCCATCTGAGCATACCGCCCGAACCGGGGATGCTTCGAGAAAAACCACGGCACCGGGGCGATCACGCGCGCTTCCACGAGTCCGGTATCGACGAGTCCGCGTAATCGTTCCTCGACGAAAATGCCGTGGCGAGGCTGCGCACTATTCGGATACAGACTGGTGACAACGGCAATACGAAGCCGGCGGCCGCTCACGGGTCCGTTCTCAGGCATCGGCTTGCCCCCGTTTCCATCAAGCACAAGCGGCTACCGGCGGCATACCCGCCTCGCGCTCGAGAAACCGCGATAACATCAACAGCGACCAGATCACCGTGCCGTGATCGCGCCGGCCGCTCACATGATCGGCCCATATCCGGCCGAGCGCGTG
Source organism: Salinisphaera sp. LB1 (assembly GCF_003177035.1). Taxonomy (NCBI): domain Bacteria; kingdom Pseudomonadati; phylum Pseudomonadota; class Gammaproteobacteria; order Salinisphaerales; family Salinisphaeraceae; genus Salinisphaera; species Salinisphaera sp. LB1. Next base: position 102,177 of record NZ_CP029488.1, read on the forward strand.
CGGCTCGAAGATGCCGGATTCGACCAGCGGGCCGGCGTTGAGCGCCGCGGCGCCGATGTCGCGCAACGGACCACGAAACCAGTCGGCGAGCGGCACCGAAAACCCTTTCTTCTGACGATACAGGATGTCGTTCGGCAGGCGGTTCTCGAAACTCTTCTTGAGCAGGTACTTGCCCTGCCCTCGACGCAGTTTGTAGTCGCGCGGCAGGCCGGCGGCCCAGGCGACGAATTCGTGGTCGAGCAGCGGCACGCGCACTTCTAGACCGTGCGCCATGCTGGCGCGATCGACCTTGGTGAGAATGTCCCCGGGCAGCCAGGTCTTGTAATCGAGATACTGGGCGATCGACACCGGGTCGTCGCTGCCGGCGTTGGGCGCCAGATCGTTGAACAGGTCGCGCACGCGATAGCCGCCCAGCTGTTGCTTGAAGGCGCGGCTGTAAAGACGCTCCCGCAGGTCCTCGGCCACCATCGACACGCTGTGGCAATACGCTTCGGCCGTATCCATTGCCAGCGCCTGAAACGTGGTCCGGGCGCGCAGGAAACGCGGCGCGCGATCCATTTTCGGATAAACGCGACCGAGCATGCCGAAAAGCGGCCTGCGAATCGCGCGCGGTATCCGGGCGCGTGCAAGGGATTCGTTGGCATGCAGGCGATAGCGGCGATAACCGGCAAAATCCTCGTCGCCGCCATCGCCGGACAAGGCAACCGTGACCTGCTGACGCGCCAGTTCGCAGACACGATAGGTCGGCAACGCGGAGCTGTCGGCGAACGGCTCGTCGTAGACGTCGACCAGCGTATCGATCAGGCCGAAGTCATCGCCCGAGATGCGATGCTCGCGATGGTCGGTGCCGTACTGTTCGGCGATACGCCGGGCGTAATCGGACTCGTCGAAGGCTTTATCGTCGAAACCGATGGCACAGGTCCGGACCGGGTCGGGCGAGGCGCCGGCCATCAATGAAACCACCGCGCTCGAATCCACCCCGCCGGAGAGAAACGCCCCGAGCGGCACGTCGGCCACCAGCCGCATGCGCACCGCCTCGTCCAGCCGGGCATGCAGTTCCTGGGCCGCGACCCCGTCGTCCGGCGCATCGCGCGGGCCGAAATCGACGTCCCAGTAAGCCTCGGCGCGCGGCTCGCCCTCGCCCGCGGCCCAGGATAGTCGATGCCCGGCGGCAAGCTTGTAGGCGCCGGCAAAGATCGACAGCGGTTCCGGCACATAGCCGAGCGCCAGATATCCTTCGATCGCAAGGGGTTCCAGCCGCCGCGACAGATCGGGATGCGCCATCAGCGTCTTCAGTTCCGAGCCGAAGACCAGGTCGCCGGCGGCGGTCACGGCGTAATACAGTGGCTTGATGCCAAGCCGGTCGCGCACGAGATGAATACGGCCGGATTCGGCGTCCCAGACAGCAAAGGCGAACATGCCGCGCAGCCGCTGTACGCACGCCGCGCCCCAATGCTGCCAGGCCCGCAGTAGCGTCTCGGTATCGCAGTGGCCCTGGAAACGGTACCCGACGGCTTCGAGCTCGCGGTTGATGTCGCGATAGTTGTAGATTTCGCCGTTATAGATCAGCGTGAAGCGGCCGTCCTCGGTCGCCATCGGCTGTTCGCCGCTGGTGGGGTCGAGAATCGTGAGCCGTCGATGGGCCAGTCCGCAGCCGGCGACAACTGTTTGATCATGCTGATCCGGCCCGCGATGCGCCTGCACGGTGTTCATCGCGTCCAACACGGCCGCATCCGGGCGTCGGCCATTGCGGGTAACGATTCCTGTCAGACCACACATGGCATGTTCTCCTGATCAACGCGCCAGCAGCGCATCGTAAAGCGAGCAATAGCCGGCCACCATCGAAGCCACGCTGAATTCCGCCTGTACCCGACGGCGGGCCGTCTGCCCCATCGCCTGCGCCCGCTCCGGCGCGAACAGTACACGCGCCAGCGCCGAGGCCATGGCCTCGGGCTGGCGGGCCGGCACCAACAGGCCGGTCTCGCCGTCCGCGATCAGTTCCGGATTGCCGCCCACGGCCGTGGCCACCACTGGCAGGCCGCTGGCCATGGCCTCCAGCACGGTCAACGCGATGCCCTCGGCAATCGATGAGCAGACATAGACATCGAAATGCTTGAACCAGGCATCGGCGTCATCGCGCTGGCCGGCCAGTGTCACCTGCCCGTCGAGCCCGAGCTCACGCACGCGACCGGCCAGGCGCTCTTTTTCAGGTCCGTCGCCGACGATCACCAGATGTAGCGGCGGCATGTCGCTCCGGGCCGTCAAAACGGCCACCGCGTCCAGGAGATGATCGAAGCCCTTCACCGGATCGAGCCGGCCCACCGTGCCGATCACGCGAGTCCCAGCCTCGATCGCGGGCAAGCCCGGCACGTCGGCCGCTTCGCCGGGCGCGAAGCGCTCGGTATCGATGCCGTTACGAATGAGCACAATCTTCGAGCGCGGTATGCGGACATCTCGCGCCAGCCAGCCCGCCAGATCCGCCGATACCGGCACGAAACGGCTGATGGCCGGCGCGAGCAGACGACGCAGCCAGCGATACCTGGCGTTCGAACCGTTCGGATCGGCCGCATCCCGCCCGTGTTCGGCGTGCACGATATGCCGGCAGCCGGCCAACCGCGCGGGCACAACGGCATCGATGGCGCCGATGTTGTAGCTGTGCACGATGTCGGGCGCGAGCGCGCGCAGGCGGCGATACAGGCGAAGATAGGCCGCCGGATCCTTGCCCGGCTGCTTGTCGATCGACTCGACCGTTATCCCTAGCGCCTCCGCCCGGACGGCCAATTCGCCGCGATTACGCAAACCGATGATGCGATGTGCGTACCGATCACGCGTTGCTGCAATGACCGCGAGCGCGACCGATTCCATGCCACCGACGCCGAACCGGTCGATTACATGCACCACCTTGGGGCGTTGTGGTTGGCGCGTCATGAACCGGAGCCCTCCGCACGCCGTAGCGACGCGGTCGCATCAGCCGCGACCCGGGCCAGCTTCGCGGGCCGGGGCCGACCGGCTTCGGAGACCACCAGCATGCCGGCCGGTGTCGGCTGGCCAAGCAAGCGATCGATCGATTGCCATAGTTTGAAATGCAGCGGCGAAGGCGTCCATCGCGCTCCGATGCGATAGGCGTAGAGCAGCACGCGCGCGCCGTCGCCACGCGTCGCCTTGAGCGTCAGAGTGGTGAATCCGGGGCCGTTGCCGCCCACCTTCACGGTCGTGGGGCCGGCGACGACCTGCCATGTCGAGGTGTCGTAAAGCCCGCGCCGGATATCAAGAATATCCGGGCCGTCGCTGCCGGCGTCGATACCCAGGTAATCGACCCGAATCGGACGCGCGATATCGCCGTAACGGCGGCTGAGATGAACATCCAGCCCCCGTTCCGGGGGCGCGGAGTTGCCGTTGGAGCCGTCGTTCAATGCCCGGTAATCGGCCAGCTGTGCTGGCAGCGTCGCCGGACCCGGCCGGTCGTCGCTTGCCGCCAGCAAGCCGGTCACCGCATACCAGGTCGCCGGGAGCACGATCAGTGCGAGCGCCACCGGCACCATCCAGCGCATGCGAGCCGCCCCGTCTTCGGGCAGGCCGTGATCCGGCTCGGGCCCGGACGGCGGCGCCTGATGCCACGGCCAGCCGCATACGAACAGCAACACCAGTACGGTACCGAAGAACTGCCAACCAAAAATCAGATGGTCGGTGCCGGTCGCATACTGCAGGCCGAGGTATTCACCGATCAGGATGGTGAAATACACGCGCAGCGCGTTGGCGATGATCGGCACGACCAGGGCGAAGCCGACGAACACCAGGCGCCGTCGCAGACGGGTGTAGAACAGATGAGCGTAGAGCACGCCGAACGCCGTGGTAGCGACGAAGAACTTGATGCCACTGCAGGCCTGGGCCACATGCCAGGCCGAGGCCGGGGTATCGATGAAATGCCCATCCATGACCACCGGTACGCCGGTCAGCTCGAGCGCAAGCACCGACAGATGGGCGGTGACCGTCTGCAGCGGCCCGACCATGAAATTGCCGAACGGGATCGCGAACAGCAGATAGCCGAGTGCAAAGGCGATCACCCCGGTCACCCGCGGCCCATAGAACAGATACACCATCACCGGCCAGATCAACACCGCCGCGATGTGGCGCGCCAGATTGATATCCGCCACGGCGCCCACGATCCAGAGCGCGCCCAGCGCGGCCACGCCGGTGAAAGCGATCGGTCGCGGCCGTGCCGCCACCCGCGCCAGCCAGTGTCGCCGGCCCCAGACGAGAACGGCGCAGATCGGGAAGATCAGAAAGGCGTACTGAAAAGTGCCGGTGTCTGCCCAGGTTTTGACAAGCGAGCGATAGCTGCTGGCATAGAGCACAATGAACGCCACCATGCAGGCGACAAACCCCAGATGCACCGCAATCTGCGGGGCGGCGCCGGCCCGGCTCGCCATCGCGCGCTCGATGGCGCTGCCCCGTGTACGGCCTTCGCTCATAGTGATATCTCCGACTTGGGCGTAACGCCCGGGCCTACCGGGATGAGCAATCGATCGAGTTCGGCGACGCGTGCCGGCCACGCGTAGCGGGTCAGTACATAATCGCGTGCGGCACGCCGCCCGGCCCCGTCCGGCGCGCCGGTCAGCCGGGCGATGACCGCCGCTGCGAATGCTTCGGGCGTATCGGCCACATCGCAGACCCCATGGTGCCCGGTTTCCAGCCCAGCCGCGGCTTGCGGTGTCATGACCACGGCCAGGGACATCGCCAACGCTTCGAGCACCTTGTTCTGCAGGCCGCGTGCGATACGCATCGGTGCCACGGCAACGCGCGCATGCGCAAAATAAGGCCGTACATCGGGTACGGCGCCGGTGACTTCCACGCCGTCATGTGCGGCAAGCGCTCGCACGTCGCGCGTGGGCCGCGTGCCGACGATGACAAATCGTGCCGCGGGCACGACGGCGCGCACGCGCTCGAAGACATGCTCGACGAACCAGGTGACAGCATCGACGTTTGCGCCGTAGTCCATGGCGCCCGTGAACACGATCCGCGCCGCCCCGCCCTGGCCCGGATCGGCATAATCAGGCTCCGGGTCGAAATAACCCGCGTCCACACCATTGGCGACCGCATGCACGCGGTCGCTGCACTCCGGCACCATGCGCCGGAAGAAATCCGCTTCGGCGGCCGACACGAACACGCTTGCATCGAATGTACGTGCCAGTCGGCGCTCGCCCGCGGCCAGTGTCTTCGCTTCGCGCGCATAGACCCAGCGCATCGGCGCCCGGGCGTGTCCGGCGTATTGTGCCCACTTGTCGGAATCCACGTCGACAAAGTCGAGTACACGACGAACGCGGTCGTGCCGAAGCACATAAGGCGCCATGGTCGACGAGAACACCAGCACGGCATCGATGGCGCGCTCATTCATGAGCCGGTCGACCCAGGCCTGCATCTTCCGGTCGCGATAATAGGCAAAGCTCAAGGCCTCGTGACGGGCCAGAGCAGTCAGGCTCCGCAGCCTCGCCCGGCGCGGTGCAATTGGCCGTAACAAGACCTGATCACACCACTGAGTCAGGCAACCCCGATAGGCCCAGTCATCCGGGGTGTCGACGAATGCGCCCAGATGCACCACATGCCGGCTGGAGAGCGCGCGCAGCCAGTTGAAGGCGCGAATCTTGTCGCCCTTGTTCGGGGGATAGGGGATGCGATGACACAGATAAAGCAGTTCACCCATGGTGAGTGCGGCTTGTCATCACGCGACGTCGACCGGCGGCGGCCCGAACGCCGCGGCGCTGCCCCACATATGGCAAGGGCGTAACGCCGCCGAGCCGAAACCAGTCGCTGCCGATCACTAACCCAGGTCCTTCGACAGCCAGGGGCCGACCAGGCACGTAATCGGCAGCGGCAACTTCTGCCATGCCTTGATGAACATCGCGTACTTCGGATTATTGGGGCTGATGTCCGGGATCGAATCCAGGCCCGAGAGATAGTATTCGTAAGCCAGCGGCTCAGGCTCGAAGCCCCAATGCCGCTTGAAATGATAGGGCCCCGTATCGACCTTGCTACGCCCGAAATCGAACAGGCGGGCGCCGCGCGCGGTGGCGTGCTGCATGAGCGCCCAGTAAAGATAGTCGTTGGCCTTGAGGTCGCGCGCACTCGCCCCGGCGCCGGAGTAATACGGCAGCACCTGGTCGCGAAAATAGAAGTTGAGCACCGCTGCCACTGGCACGCCCTCGTGGGTCACGGTCAACACGTCGCAGTCGTCACCGAACACCCGCAGCAACTCGCGCATGTACTTCCGGGAGAATACCGGCGTGCCCAGGCTTCGCAGATTGTAGGCATAGAGCGGATAGAGCCGATCGATGGTGCTGTCGATGGTCCAGCTCAGCCCGTTGTTGATGCCCTTGCGCACCACCGCGCGCTGCTTGCGCGGGATGAGCTTGAGGTTGTCCTCGTCGTTGTCGGCGAGTTCGCGGCGAAACGTGGTGTAAAGATCCTTGCGTGGCCAGTCGGCGTGTCGCGGCGCGCGTTCCCGCGACTCGAAGTAATCCACCCCGAGCGTGCGGGCGCGCTGGCACGCGTCGGCATAGAGCGCCGACTCGGCCTCGGCGGTATCGGCCACCACGCCACCGTAGACACAGAACGGCGTCGAAATCAGGGCGTTTGCGAACAATCGGCTATGGACGTGAACCAGGGGCAGGATGCCCTCGATCCGACCGTCGCGCGTGGCGTACAGGAAATAGCAGCGATGTCCGAACGCGCGCTCGATGACCCGTTTCCAGCCGGCGCGATGAAAGAAGGTGGCATCGGCACTCGCGGCCACAAAGGCCTCCCAGGCGGCCTCGTCCTGGCCCAGCGTGTGCACCTGAAGCGATTCGGCACTCATGCGTTGCTCATCCTTGAAGCGGCGTCGTCGCTGCAGCCTTCTTCAACCGCAAAAACCCGATCCATGCGATCCCAGCGGAAATCCGCCAGCAGACGCCGCAGGCGAGGTTCGACCCGATGGATGTTCAGGTAATGGCGGAAACGACGCCGGGGATCCAGCCCCGGGACGCGCGGCTGCTCCGGATCGACTTCCCATGGGTGAAAATAGAATACCGTCGGCTGTCGATCACGCCGGTTGACGCGGCGCAATGCGGCACGGGTGGCCCGATACGGATACAGTCTGAAAAAGCCGCCGCCGGCACAGGGCAACCGTCGTCCACCGATTTCCACCGTGGTGACGGGAATTTCGATCAGGCGGCTCCCCGGCCCGGGCCGAAACGGAAACCGCGGCGCCCCGGGCATGCCGTAGGCATCGTGCGTGCCCGGATAGATACTCGAACTGTAGCGGTATCCGGCCGCGGCCAGTTCGTCGAGCGCCCAGAGGTTGGTCGCACCGATCGAGAAACTCGGGGCGCGATAGCCTTTAACCGCCTGCCCGCCGGTATCTTCGAGCACGGCCTTGGCTTGACGGATATCGGCGCCGAAGGTGTCGCGATCCTGATTGATCACACGCACATGGTTCTGGCCGTGGCTGGCCAGCTCGTGCCCGGCATCCACGATACGACGAATCAGTGCGGGGTGACGTTCAGCCACCCAGCCCAAGGTAAAGAAGGTGGCGCGGACCCCGGCGAGCTCGAACATCGCCAGAATGCGGTCGGTGCTCGCCTCAACCCGCGACGGCATGCGCGCCCATTGGTCGAACGCAATATGCTGCTCAAAGGCCGAGACCTGGAAGTATTCTTCCACATCCACCGTCATCGCGTTCGCGCTGACGCGTGTGGGTCTGGATATCGCCTCGGGCTGCCAGTCAATGGCCGTCACGGCGCTCACTCCCGGTTGAACAGACGCCTAAGTTTATAAGCCGCGGACCCCGGCGCGACCGGGCTTGCCGCGCGGCGCTCGTTATCGGGCCAGTCAGTATAGGCCGAGGTGGTCTCGGCGGAGGTTTCAGGCACGAGATCCCGCAACGTGGCTTCGAGCCGCTCGACACGAAGAATGGCATCGACCAATTCGCGGTGCGCCGCACTGGTCTCGTGATAGCGCATCAACTCAGCCACACGCTCTTCGCCGTAAGCGCTGCGCAAGGCGCGTTCCACCGCGGCCACCCGTTCCAACAGTGGATCGAGCTGGGGCGAGGTCGGCGGTTCGCCGCCCTGCTCGCCCTCCTCGCCCATGCGCGCACGCTCATTGGTGGCGCCATCGTAGATCAGGCCGTCGCTGGCGAATTCGGCTTCGAATTCCTCGATAGCCGTATCCAGGTCGTCGCGGGTCAATTCACGCCGCTCCTCCAGATAACCGAGCAACAGCAATCGGTCCATGATCTGGTTGATGCGGCGCGGAATCCCGCCCGACCACTCGTAGACGCGGTCATATACCCCCGGCCCGAATGACAGTCGATCGGCACGCCAGCCCACGGTATTCAAGCGGTGCTCGATATAGCCCGGCACTTCCGCCGCGCTAAGCGGCTCGAGATGATAAGAGGCGACGACGCGTTGGCGCAGATGCGTCATCGCCGGGCGCAGCAACAAGTCGCGCAACTCGCTCTGCCCCACCAGCACCACCTGGACCAGCGCCTGACCGCGTGCCTGCAGGTTCGACACGATACGCAGTTCCTCGAGCGCCGCCGTACTGCAGGTTTGCGCCTCGTCGACGATCAACAGCGCGCGCCGGTTCCGCGATGCCGACAGCTTGCCGACCAGATTGTCGAGCATCTCGTACTTGGCCAGTCCGCGCACGGCCACGCCGAAAGCCGCCGCCACCGTGGCCACGACATTGTCGGCATCGATGTTGGCCATGGCCACACGGGCAACCAGCAGATGACGCGTCTTGATCTGGTCCAGCAGAACCTGGAGCAACAACGTCTTGCCGGTACCGACCGGGCCCGTCACCACTACAAACCCCTCGCCCCGCTCCAGCCCGTAGATGAGATAGGACAACCCACGGGTATGACTGGCGGTTTCGAACAGCCGCCGCGGGTCCGGCATCAACTGGAACGGTCGCGCCTGAAGTTTGTAAAAATCCTCGTACACGGCTAGAACGCTTTTCGGAATTGCAGCGTGATACGGTTTTCCTGATATCCGGGGCCGTTGCTCTCGTCTCGCCATTGCCGCGAGTAGCCGACCGCCGCCTCGGCACTGGGCGAGATCGCGCGCACGACGGACACGCCGGCAGTGTAGTCATCGGAACTCGAGCCGTTGCCGGAATTGCCGTCGTAATGATCCCAGCTCGCCGAGGGCACGATGCTCGTGCGCGGACGAACCGCGTAGCGGGTATCAATCTCGAGGCCATGGCTGCTGCTGTCGGTCACGCCCGGCGACCGATAATTCTCACGCTGTGAGTAGCCCGTAACCTCGCTGTGTGTCAGAGCCGTATGGAAACCGATGCGCCCCTGCCAGCGCTTGCGTATGTATGTGCCGCGATTGAGCAGTGAATTAGTGCCGTTGTAGCCGGTCCCGCCGCCACCGAGCAAGTCGCCGATCGACCCCACCGAGCCGAAGGCATAGCCGGACCCGGCGTTATTGAGCGCATCGAGGCCGGGGGAAGACGGATCTTCGCTGTAACGCAGCGACAAATCGAGCAGGCGGCCGTGGTGCGATGCCGCCAATGAGTAACTGGCGCCATAAAACCGGTGACCGTAGTTCACTTCCAGAGAATTGGTGGCACTGCCCCAGCGCGCCCCCACCTGCCAGCGTGGCGCCGACCAGCGATCGTTCCTGCCATTGGGTCGGTATTTATCCTCGACCCCGCCCTGGGTGGTGAGGGTCAGCGTCGGGGAGACGCGGTAGCCCAGTTGCAGTGTGGCACTGTCGAAATGCTGCGTCTGGTTGGAATTGCCATTGTAGCCGGGCGGCAACGTGCCGGCACCGAAGATCTGCTGGTAGCGATCAATGAACCGTTGCGCATTCCCGCCCGAACTCTTTACTGCCTCAGTGACGACCTGTGCCTGCCAACTCAATGGCTCGACTTCAGTCGGACTGGTCACGCTGGCGGAGACGCCATTAACCGTGGTGTCCGGAACGCTGTTGTCGCCGTAGATCGATCGCCCATAGCGATAACGCAGCATGCCCTGGCCCAAGCCGCCGAGAGACTGGGTTACATAGGGGCTGATATTCGTGTGCCATGCGGTCGTTTTGTTCTGATTCGGCCGAATGATGTTCGAGCGCGCATAGCCAACCGACGGATCAATCACCTGTTGTCCGTACTCCGTATCGGCATCCAGATACAGATGGTTTTCAATAAGATCGATGGAGGTACTGCCCTGCAGATCGTTGTATATGTCGTTGTTGTGGCCATGATCGGCATAAGCCACCCCTTCGAGTTGATAGCTTGCCTGGCCGCGGATTCTGCCGGTCGAAGAACAGGCATCGATGCGCGGAGCCACCGTGGTGATGAAATCCGATTGCCGATGATGCGCGTCGAGATTGAGATTGTCGGTGTAGGTCTCGGAGCCGGAAACCGACGCCTGCACGTAGCGACCCGACGCCCGCCGGGGCGCCGCCGGGCGATCCAGAACCGACGCGGTGTCCGAGCTCGCCACATCACCCAGACTCAAACTCGGCGCGCACCCATTGGGTGCGAAGCCGCCGGCAAAGCCGAACGGATTGCTCGTCCCCGGGCCGCTTGGCGCATAATCGTGGTTACTCGACGCACTGTTGCCGATGACGACCGGCCGATTGTCCTGGTAATTGCCGCCGGTGCCCGACGCCGTGCCGGTGCGGCTCGTGGCCACGCCGCTGCCCCCGGAAGTGGCCCCCGTACTCGATCCGCTGCTGGCCGTGGCTTGCGCCGCCATCGCGTTCGCGCCCCAGACCAACGCCAGGGGCAGCGCCATCACGCACATACGCGCGCACGCCGCGCGCCGCAGTGTGCCTCCGGTAGGGTCGCACATGGGGATGACACGTGACGCGGGCATGGGCTTACTCCGTACGCTCCGACTCGGCCGGGTACATGCCGTAATATCCAGCGTGCCGCTCGCCGAACAACTGATGTCCCTGGCTCAGCACCAGGCTGATATCGGCCCCGGACGGCTCGATCAACGACAACGCTGCTTCAACCGCTCTTTTTTCGGTATGCTCGGCACGCACGAGCATAAGAATCTGCCCCACGTTGACCGCCAGCGCCTGGGATTCGGCGGTCGCCAGAAGCGGCGCGGAATCGAACAGCAGAATCCGGGCCGGATCCGCAGACAGCTCGTCGAGCACCGATCTCATTCGGCGGCTCGACAGGCTTTCCGCCGCCCGACGGCTACGTCGCCCCGCCGGCAGGATGGACAGCCGGGCCTCGCTGGTCGGCACCACGCAATGCTCCGGGTCCGCGTCGGCATGCGTCAGCAGATGCATCAGCCCCGGCTCGCGTTCGAGCCCCAGATTGCGGCTGATACCCGGCTTGGCCACATCACCGTCGATCAGGAGTACGGAATGATCCAGCTCGTTGGCCAGACTGAGGGCCAGGCTGAAGGTGGTGAAACTCTTGCCCTCGCCCGGGTTGGCGCTGGTGACCATGATCCGGTTCGCGGCCGGCGTGCCGGCCGACGCATCCTCTGCCATGGCGTTCAGAATCGGCCGTTTGATCCGCTGCAACTCACGCCCGATCAATTGCGCCATCGACTCCGGCGGCAGCAATCCGACCCGGCGCAGCCGCACATCGTCCAGCTCCAGCGGCTCGCGCTGTCCGGGCTCCCGGGTATCGAACACGGGAGCGTCGTCGAACGCGTGATCGTCGGCCCATTGAACAGGTTGCCGTCGTTCCTGGCGTTTCAGCCGCTCGGCGGCCTTCTCGACAATACTCATAGAACCTGTCCGGAGACGATGTTCGGAACCCACTGCACGCCCACGGGCAGCAAGACCAGCGCCGCGGCGAAACCGACCAGTAACGACAAACAGCAAACCACGAATACCAGCATCGACCGCCGCCGATCGGCGCGTTGCGCCGGGCTGAGCGCCAGACTCACGGCGCCGATCACGGGGAAACCGGTCGCCTCGGTCAGGTCACGCCGGCTCGAGAACACCGGACGGATCTGGGCGAGAAACCATGCAAAGGCAAGCCCGGCGCCTATCGCGCCGATCAACGCCATGACCATTAGAATCAAGCGCTTGGGCCCAGACGGTTCGGCTGGCACTTCGGGCGGGTCGATGACACGGAATTGCAACGCATTGCTGCTGTTTTGCACATCGGTCGACAGACGCGCGCTGTACAACCGCGACAACAGCTTTTCGTACTGGTCCCGCGTGACCTGGTAGTTGCGGCTGAGCTCGGCGAGCTTGGCCTGGGCGTCATTCATCGAGTCGGCACCGGCCTGCAGCTTCTTGAGCTGGTCCTGCTTGCGCTGGAGCGATGACTCGAGCGTGCTGATCTGTACCTTGGTGTTGTTGAGCTGATCGGACAGGGTAGCGCCATTGCCCCCGCCGGACGACGATGCCCCGGAGGGCGCCTGAATCTCGCCCGGATGGGACCGCAGCCGGGCCAGCATATCCTTGCGCCGTTGCTTGAGATCGGCAATCCGCCGCTTGGCATCAATGACGTCGGGGTGCTTTGGTGTGTAGCGGGTCAGCAACTGGGATAGTTTCTGCTGTTCGGCATCCAGCTGCTTGTCGATGCTTTGAACCTGCTGACTCTGGGCCGGCGGCACGCTGGCGTGGCCGCTTCCGCCGGAGCGCATTTGTTCAAGAATATTGGCCTTACGATCGCGCGCGGTCGCAAGCTTGTCCTGGATCGAGTCGATGTCGGTATTGAGCTTCTGCACCTGACTGACGTAGTCGTTCGTCCCGGGCATGAGCTCCGCGTGGTTCTTCTTGAATTGCGCGAGCGTCTGCTCCGTCTGGTTGAGCTTCTGCTTGTACTTGTCGACTTCCTTGTTCAGAAACGAAACCGCCTGCGTGGTATTGCCGCTGTTTTTATTCGATAGATCCATGGTCGTCATGATGCTCATGACGGCCTGGACGACCGACTGCGCAAGCTTGGGTTGTGAACTGGTATAGCTGATGGTGTAGAGGTCGGCATCTCCCCCGCTGTTCTTCAGGGTCAGCCGTCTCTGCAGGCCCTGGATGAGGGCCTGCTCCTGCTCCGGCGTGGTCACCCGCAGGTCGAGGCCGGTAGAGCGCGCGATGTCGCGCAGGTGTGGGCGACTGAGTACCGTCCGAATCAACAGGCTGACCTGCTGATCGGTGTTCGGTGTGATCGCCATCCCCTTCAGCAGCGGATCGATGGCCGATTTGGTGTCGATGTGCACGCGCGCAGAGGAGCTGTACTGGTCCGGCAGGCTGTAGACATACAACCAACCCACCACGGCAATAAGCCAGGCAATACCCAGCGCAATCCAGCGAAAACGCCAGATATTGCGGAGCTGACCCAGGACGAGTGAGAGGATTTCCTGCATGGTCCTCGCTCAGATTAGCGCGCGATGGTGCAGGCCGTTCGGCCAGCACTATCGCGCCGGATTCTAGAAGTAGGTGCGGGGAATGATCACGACATCGCCCGGATGAACCGGCACGTTGTCATTGATGTTGCCGTTGAGCAGGTCCGCAATATCGACATTGAAGGTCTTCGTCTGACCATTTTCATGCCGCACGAGCTTGGCGCGATTACCCGCGGCAAACTGGGTCAGGCCGCCGACGTTGATCATCACGTCCAGCAGTGTCATGCCGGTACGGTAAGGCATCGACTGTGGCTGCGCGGCCTCGCCGACGACCCGCACCTGGTCCGCGTAGGTGCCGTGAAACTGGGTAACAATCACGGTCACGCGTGGATCGCGCACATACGTCGAAAGCGCGTTCTGCAGATCGCTGGCAAGTTGCTTGGGCGTTTTATTCGCCGCCTTCATGGACTGCACGAGGGGGATGGATATCTCCCCGTCCGGCCTGACCGGCACCTGCATGCTCAGATCAGGGTTGTTGCGGACATATATATTCAGCTGATCGCCCGGCCCGATGCGATAGGTGCTGGTCGGTGCCTGGCCCTTGAGCGCCTTGGGCGGCGCCGAGGCACAGCCTGCCATCAGACCGGCCATGAGAATCGCGGCCACCCAGGTCAGAAACAAACGATTTCGAAACACTTTGCCATCCCCCATAGGCCGACACGGCCCGAGACTGTCATTACCCGGCCGTGCATCCGCCCGAGTCGGTTACGGTTGGTCGACGCTTTCGCCCCCGAAGTCTTGTTCATGCCGGAACCCGATTTTCCGCATCATGCCGCTGACTCCGCCTGATTGTAAATGAAATTCCCCGGTCGCCGGACAAACCGGGCTAACCGGTGCCCCCGCCGCCGGCCAACCGGTTCAATATCTGATGCGCGTGACTCGCCTCGTCCGGGCTCAGACCGGCGGCAACCGCTTGGCTGAGCAGCGTTTTCGCGCGCTGCCTGTCCTGCGGTTTGCCACGGCCGGCCAGGGCCACGCCCAGGTGATACCGAATCTCGGGATTGTTTTTACCCGCCGATTTTTCGGCCGCCTCGAGCAGCGGGATGCCGGAATCCTGCTGTCCCTGGGACACCAGTATCCAGCCCAGTGTATCGGTCACCGCTGCGCTTCCCGGGGCCTCATGGTGTGCCTTGCGGGCATAGCTGAGCGCTTTCCCGGGATGACTTTTCGCGTTGATCAGCGCGAGGTTGTTCAGTGCAATCACTGCGCCGGGATGGGCCGCGAGCACCTTCTGATACAGCGACGCCGCGCGCTCCGCCTGATCATTCTGCTGATACCAGGCGGCCAGCTGCAGAGCTGCCGTGGCATCCCCCGGGGCCTGCTTCAGCCATTGCTCGAGCGGCTGCGCGGGATTGTCAAGCCGGCCGGCCCGGCGCGTGTTGAACATGGCCATGGCCAGCCGGGCACTGGGCTTTTTCTGATAAGCCCTGGCGTAAGCGGCATCGGCCTGCTTGAAACGCTTGGCCGTACGCAGGACATCACCGCGGAGAACGTCCGCATCGAAATCGCGCCCGGCCTGCCGCAGCGCGGTCACCTGCGCCAGCGCCGCATCCGTGTTGCCGGCATTCGCCTGGGCCAGTGCGAGCACGCTGGCCGCGGGCCAGAATGCCGGGGATTGCTGGCGCAGTTTCTGCAAACGCGCGATGCCGGCCTGGCGGTGGCCGTACGACAGCTCGGCCTTGGCGACAGCCAGCGCGAGGTCGGGACGGTCGGGAGCCTGGTCAGCCGCGCGCGCGAGCGTTTTCAGCCCATCATCGGTCTGGCCCTGGACCAGCTGCGCGACACCCTTGAGGTGCAACCAATCCGCCGACTTTTCGTTTGACTTGAGCTGGTTGTCAATCAGCTTCAGCGCCGGGCCGGCCTTGCCATTCGCCAGATAGGCCCGGGCCAGGGCCTGGTTCAAAACCGCCGACTTCGGCTGGCGCCCCACCGCCGATTGCAACAGGCTGATGCCCTGTGACGCCTGGCCCGCGCGCGCATAGAGTGCGGCGAGCGCGAGCGTCAGATCGGTGTTGTCCGGCTGCGCGCTTTGCAGCGGTTTGAGTTCGTCTACCGCCTCGGCATAACGCCCGCGCTTGGCCGCCAGCGCGGCCTGGGCTCGGACCAGGGAGTCGTCGTCGGGATTCGCCTGATGGGCCTTGGCAAGCACTTGCGCCGCGTCGCTGTAGCGGGCCGTCGCGACATAACTCTGCGCCAGCAGCTTCTGTATTTCGGGATCGCTCGGATTCTCCCGGGCCAGCGTCTCCGCCTGCTTCAGCGCGTCTGCCTTTTTGCCCGTGGCCAGCGCGATCCGTACCCGAGCGGCCGCCACCGCGCGACGCTGGGCGTCATTGCTCGGGTTGATCTTCGAAAGCACGGTCTGTGCCGCGGCTTCGCTGCCCATTTGCGCCAGCGAACGCGCCAGATCGAGTTGCAGCGAAATATCGCCGATACCCGCGTTCGCCGGCTCGCCGTTCGCATGATTTTGCTTGAGCTGGGCCACGACGTCGGTTAGTGCCTTGTGCAGACCGGGTTGGTCGGGGTGGCGCCGATATGCCTTCGCCAGGAGATCCCGGGCCTGTTCCCCCTGGTTCTGCGCCATCCAAAGGCCAGCCTGAAGCCGCAGGGCGGCCATGTCGTCTGGCGCCTGCGCCAGGACTCGCGTAAGAAACGGCTGGGCCGCATCGGGCCGACCCTGGACGATCCGGAGCCAGGCCATCAACGTCATGCTGCGCAGATTGTTCGGATCCACGTTGAGCGTGGCCTGGACGTGATTGGCCGCGTTCTGGTAGTCGCCCTGGCGGATATCCATCAACGCTTGAAGGTAGTTGCCGAAGGGGTTGCTCTGATCGGCCGCCAGAAGCGCGTCGATATTCTTCTGCGCCGCGTCCGTATCGCCGACGCGCAACTGACAATCGGCCAGCAGTGCCCGTGCACTGCGCTCCTGCGCCCCGGTCATTAAATGGGCACCGACCTGCATCGCATGCGTCAGACGTTTGACCGCACCGCTGCAGTTGTTTGCCCGGTAGTCGACCTGGCCGAGCAACGTCAGCGATCCGACATCGTCCGGATGCGCAGAGACCGCCTTCGACAGCGCCGCATGCGCGCTATTCAGATCCCCCCGCTGCAGAGCCAACCGCGCCTGTCCCTGTAGCGCGTCCGGCAACTCCGGCTCGATCGACAAGGCAGACGCATAGGCGGCGCTCGCCTTGTCGGTATCGCCAAGCCCGGCCCGGGCATCTCCGCGCAGGCTCGCAACCAGCGCCCGCACGTGATCCGGCGAGTCGCCTTCCGGCTTGTTCAGGGCTTTAAGTGCCTGCTGATATTTGCCACTCGCGACCAGCGCGCGTCCGAGTGGCAGGGCGAGCGCCGCGGCAGGCTGGCCATTGGCCTTGGCTTTTTCGAACTGGTGGATCGCATCGTCGTATTGCCGCTCGGCCAGGGAGGTGTGACCCAGCAAGGCCCAGGCGACGCCATTGTCGGGGTGCTTGCGCAGCACCGTTTTCAGCTGCACTTCGGCCGCATGATAGTCGTGTTTCTCGTAGGCGTGCCGCGCCTTGCCCAGGCGCTGCTCGGGCGAAGAGGACGAGCAACCGGTAATCAATACGGCAGCCACCAGACAGAACACAAGCACGCGCGCGATCCGCAACGATCTTTTCTCACAACTGCGTGACTCGACCATGACTCCCCCTGGATCTGTTACCGGCTCACACGGCCCATGCACGGCCATTATGTTCGAAAGCAAACACCGCGGGCTCAGTGTAGCCCGGCACCATGAACACTCGACAACACGGTGCCGCGGAACATACCCGCCCCCCGGGGCGGCCTGCGTGAACCTAGTTATGCTGCTCGATCCCATGCTTGCGCATTAGATCGTAAATGGCGGGCCGCGACACGCCCAGCAACCGGGCGGCCTGCGAAATATTGCCATCGGCCCGTCCCAGACTCTTTTCTAGCGCACTGCGTTCGGCGGCATCGCGGACCTGCCGCAGATTGAGCTGACCGTCATCCATATCCGATGTGGTCTCGCTCAGTCCCAGATCCGTGGCATCTATCAATTTGCTTTCGGCGAGAATGACCGCGCGATTCACACGATGCTCCAACTCGCGCACATTGCCGGGCCAATCGTGCTGCTCGATGGCGGCCAGCGCGTCCGGCGAAAAACCGCGCAGCGATCGGCCGTGTTCTTCACTGGCCCGCTCGAACAGCACTTTCGCGATAGCGATGGCATCGCCACTGCGTTCGCGTAGCGGCGGGATACGGATGGTTATTTCGGCAACGCGGTAATACAGATCCTCGCGGAAATCACCCTGCTGGATCAGCGCCTGGAGATCGCGATGCGTCGCACAGATCACGCGTGCATCGACCGGAATCTCGTGGCGTCCGCCGACACGCTCGATCACGCGCTCCTGGAGAAACCGCAGGAGTTTGGCCTGCAGGCTTGGGGCCATGTCGCCGATCTCGTCGAGAAAAAGCGTACCGCCCTCCGCCAACTCCACCTTGCCGAGCGTCTGCTTTTGCGCACCGGTGAAAGCCCCCTTCTCGTAGCCGAACAGTTCACTCTCGAGCAGGTGCTCGGGAATCGCCGCACAGTTGATGGCCACGAACGGACGCTCGGCCCGCGGGCTGAGCCGGTGCAACGCGCGCGCCAACACCTCCTTGCCCGAACCGGTGTCGCCCTGTAGCAACGTGGTTGCACTGGTCGGCGCGATCTTTTCGATCTGGCGCACGATACGCCGCATCGACTCACTGGTCGCGATCAGGCCATCGAGCGGGCGGTTTGCGTCGGCCCGGAGGCGGCGGTTCTGACGCTCCAGCTGCCAGATATGGAAAGCACGCTGGATAATGAGTTCGACAACCTGGATTTCGACCGGCTTCTGGTAAAAATCATAGGCGCCAGCCGCGATCGCCTTGATCGCGCTATCCTCATCGCCATTGCCGGTCACGACGATGACCTTGGTCGCTGGCGCAAGCCGCAGAATATCCGACAGCGCGGCCATTCCTTCTTCGATCCCGTCAGCGGCCGGCGGCAGGCCGAGATCGAGCAGCACGACCTGGGGTTCATGGCGGCGGACCTGGTCGATGGCACTGTTTCGGTCCGCGGCGAAAACCGGATCGTATTGATCAAAGCTCCAGCGCAGCTGTCGCGTCAATCCCGGATCGTCTTCGACGATCAGTAGTCGTTCGGCCACTGCATTCATGGATCAGGTTCTCCCCTCGACAAAGGCCGGCTCGGCCGACGCATCGGCGACCACCGGCAGCACCATCGCAAACCGCGTCCCGCGACCCGGCGTACTGACGACGAACACATCACCGCCGGACGCGCGCGCAAAATCACGGACCTGGTACGCCCCGATCCCCATGCCCCGCGTCGACTTGGTGCTCACGAACGGTTGGAACAGAGAATCGCGAATGAAAGCGGCGGTCATCCCTTCGCCGTCATCACTGACGGCAATTTCAATACCACCGTCGCGGAACCGCGTTTCAATCTCAACCTGCCCGTGTTCGCCGGTCGCATCCTGGGCATTGCGCACCAGATGCCGCAGCACCATGATCAATCGGTCACGATCCGCATTCACAACGGCCCCGCTCGCCGGCCCCCGCCGGACCGGCGCCGGGGACGTCCCGGCCAGCTCATCGATGAGCTGATCGATGGCGGCGTCAACATCCACGCGCTCGGTGCGATTCTCCGATCGCGACACCTTTTGCAGCTGGTTGAGCACGCCCCGCATGCGGGTGACCGAGTGCTCAATAGTGGCAATCATGTCGTCGACGAAGGCGGGGTTGTGTTTGTGCCGCTCGGCATTCTCCAGCATGAGCGACTGCTGGCCGGCAATGTTTTTCAAGTCGTGCATGAGAAAGGCCGTCAGTCGGTTAAAGGCCTCGAACTGACGTGCCTGAGTCAACGCGCGGTTGGCTTCCTGGTAATCGAGATAGACTCCGATCTGTTGCGCGAACGCCTTGAGCAGATCGATTTCCTCCCAGTTGAGCTCGAACGAGGCCCGCGGCTCGGCCAGCACGAGAAAACCCACCAGCCGTTGCTGGCCCGCAAACAGCGGAATCATCAGCCGTGCGCGCTCGAGCGTCATAAACCAGCTGGGCGGCTCGAAACCGTCGTACTTCGCAGGGTCGCGCTCGAATTCCGCGCGGTCGACCACCCAGGCCGTCGCCCCCAGATAGACGGCCAGCGCCCCGGTCAGGGGTTCGGACACATCCGCCGCTGCCGCCATGTTCCATTCCGCAACACAGGTGAAACGCCCGTCGCGGGCGAGCCAGAGGGCGCCTGCCGGACTGTCCACCGGTTGCGCAATCGCCCGGATCGCCCGCTCGTATACGTCGAGATCACCATCGTCACGGCTCAGCCGTCGCGTCAGCGCCAGCCATTGCTCGCGATAGTCGTAGCGATACTGCAACAGATGTTTGTGCAAGAGAACACGGGCATGACCGCGAACCTGACCGGAGAGGAAAAACACCACCAGCAACAACGTGGCGGTTACGGTGAACAGCAGCGCCGTCACTTCGGCCCAACTGCTGTCGAACCGGCGGATATAGGTACTGCCGCCGGCCACGACCATCAGATAAGCGCCGGCCACGATCAAGGCGCCCGTGCGAAAGATCACCTGATTGGACACACTTACCCGTGCCGACCACTTGGCGTTACGCGCCGCGGCCATACCAATCAACGGGGCGACGAGCGCGTTAACGGCACCGCGTGCGTTCCAGACCGACAATGCGATGTGATGGGCGGCCAGGGCGCCCGAATACATCATGAAGTCGTATGCGAACAACGTGGCGAGCGCCAGACAAAGATACTTCACGGCCCAACGGGCATCCAGATTACTGGCCCGGTAGGTCTGCTCGACCAGCACCAGCCCGTAAAGACTCATCACCATCGCGCCCACGGTGAACAGCACGCTGTGGCCGGTCGCGATCATTCCGGACGGGTCGGCCAGACGCCACAACAGGTAGCCCACGATCGAAACGGGCAAGGCCACGGCGATCCCCCGCAGCCAGCGATGACGCATCGACATCCGGCCGGCCGGAACGACCCAGGCTGCAGTCACGAGCCACAGCCCGGTACGCGCCGTTTCCACGACATCAAGCAACGGACCACTGATGGAAACCAGCGGCGCCGCGGTCAGGAACGCAAACCAGCAGCCTGTCATCGCGCAGGCCGCCAGCAAAAGCCGCGAGGCGGCGTGATGTGAGCGGACCCCCAGCATGATGAAAGCCGTCAACGCAAAGAAGGCCACCGCCCCCACGCCGTTGGACAGCAGCCACACCTGGGTGATGTCGAGATCGGGAAACATCGCCAAGGATCCGATATCAGCCGCGCAAGCGGCGTGACCGGGCGCTCACCGGCTACCCTTACGGAACAGCACGACCTCGATCGTATTGATCAGGATAAGCAGATCGAGGAACAGGCTGCGATTCTTTACGTAATACAAATCGAGCTGCAGCTTGCCGTTGGCATCCTCATCCGAGGCGCCGTAGGGATAGCCCAGCTGGGCCCACCCGGTCACCCCGGGTTTGACGCACTCGCGCACCCGGTAATAAGGCAGGATCGTGGTCAGGTGCTGGACAAACTCCGGACGCTCGGGCCTGGGCCCCACCAGACTCATGTGGCCGAAAAATACATTCCAGAGCTGCGGCAGCTCATCAATCCGTAACTTGCGGATGATGTGGCCGACCCGCGTGATGCGCGGGTCATCCTGCGAAGCCCATTGCGGCCCGGACATGGCTTCGGCGTCCACCCGCATGCTGCGAAACTTGTAGATCTGGAATTCGCGGCCGTTGAGCCCGACACGTGTCTGCCGAAAGAGCACCGGCGCGGTCAGACCGTCTTCGATCTTGATCGCGACCGCAGCCACGACCATGAACGGCCAGAGCACGAAAAACAGCACGAGCGACGCTACCAAGTCCAGCAGCCGCTTGATCACGTTGTCAACCGCCCCCTGGCGGAAACCGTGCGAGAAGATAATCCAACTCGGCTGCAGAAGCTCGGTCTTCACTTTCCCGGTCTGACGCTCGTAAAACGTGAGCATGTCGACAACGTTGATCCCCGAGACCCGGCATTCGATCAGTGCATCCGACGGAAAATTGTGGCGCCGGTTGTCCATCGCCACCACGACCTCGTCGATGGCATTGCGACGCGCGTAATCCGAAAGCGTTGTATCGAGCCGACATTGCAGCGCGTCGGACACCTTGATCGACTCCCCCTCGATGACTACACAGCCCACGAGATTGAACAACGATTGATCACTGCGACGACGCAGAAAAGCCAACAATTCGGCCGCGTTATCACCTGCCCCGTAGAACAACACACGCCAGGGTGGCGATCTCTGCGCCACTGTAGCGTGAAAAAGCATCTGAACGACCGCGACAGCAACGGCCGAGAGCAGGAGCGCCAAGCCGAGCACACCGCGGCCAAGATAAAGGCCGGGCAGGATATAATAGACCACGATGGCAAATACCGCGCCGAAGGCGACAGCCACCAGAACACGAACAAACAAGGCCAGGTAGCGATTTTCCCGATGCGGCCGGTACACCCCCATTGCGCTCAGGCACAGCACGATGATCACCGCATAGGCAATGGCTTTGAGCGTCATCATCGGGTAATCGGCAATCACCGGGGTATCGGTCGTGATGTAGCGAATATTGACCGCCGCGAACACCGAACCGATCAGCAGCAAGAAATGCAGCACGCCCAGCAACACAAACTTGACATGCACATGATGATTGAAGATACGCAGCGTATTCATGAGTCCCCAAGCATTGAAGGCGCCCTCTCCTTCGACCGCATCACGCTCGCATAAAACGTCTCTGCCGAGCCACCAGGCATTGCCTCACGCCTCCCCGCCCATGAGTCGACCGCCGCGGGCAGGCCTACCACGCCCCACGCGCGACGATTTCAACCAAGTCGATACTACCGCAATCGGCAGTGGGCGGTGATGGCTCGTTAACTATTTCGACGGTTCCGTCCGGATTTCATCCCGCGGCGCGCGCAGGCGCCCAATGCTCTCTGCTCCGGCACCGCCGGCCGTGCACCGCCTCGCGCAAAAATAAATCAATACAAAATCAAAGCTTTACGAGAAGCGCGTCGCGCGCGCACCCATCACGCCCCCGCGCCCGACTCGCAATCACAGCCGCCCTACCGGCCATAGCAGTCAAATTATCTTTATAAATCGATCACTTGCCCGTCACGCCCAAAATGACAATTTTTTCGACACCCATTTCACGCTAGCGACGACGCGCCCCACCTGCATATGGTGCAACAAAAAGCCCCCGACACCGTTCGGCATCGGGGGCTTACACCATGGCAACTGCCGCACGCCATCGACCCGATAATCGCGTCCGGCAGGGCATCATTCGCTGGCAGTGCGAGCCCGCCGCCGACGCGAGGCAACGCCTATCCCGATCATGGCAACACCCAGGCCAAACATGCCCCAGGTCGCCGGCTCGGGGACATCACGGCTCTCGTGATAGCCCATGATTTCACCTTGCCGGAAGGCACTCGCCCTGTAGTAGGTGGACCCATGAGACAACAAATACCCAGCCCCTTCGGGCGCCGAACCGCCCGGCGATGTCGCCAATGCCATGGGCGCCGCGCCCAGACACAAGGCAACCACCGCAGCACGCATCATCAAATGAGTACGGCGAGATTTGCTCGTGATCATGTTTTTCATCGGAAAAACTCCAGTCCGCACACATGCGCTTTGTTTCCATCACAGTATAACAAGTTTTTCGTTCCGCCCATCGCTGCATTCAACGCCGGGCTGCATCCCGGAACAGCGGGCATCGGGCATGTATGTTTTTTCGACACCGGCCGCCCGCCGGCCGTACGATCACGGTTGTCACGTATGCCGCTTCAGACTCTCCACAATTCGCTCGGCCGCGTGTCCATCCCACAATGGTGGCCGCTTTTGGGCAGCCCGCCACGATTCATCGGCTGCAAACGAAGCCGCATGCACGGCATCAAGAAGCTGCTCGGCCCGAACCAGTTGGTTGGTGCCCTGGGTAAGTGTGACGGGGCGCTCCGTCGTATCTCTTATCGTCAGACACGGGATGCTGAGATAGGTCGTCTCTTCCTGCATCCCCCCCGAATCGGTAATAGCGATAGCGGCGCCGGTGAGCAGGTTCATGAAACTCACATACCCCTGCGGTTCAAGCAGCCGAATACCGGCACATGCCCGTAGCCGGCTCAACAGCCCCGCGCCTTCGAGACGCGCCCGGGTCCGCGGATGGACCGGAAAAACAATAGGCAGATCCGCGCTTATACGCCCAAGCGTGTTAACCAACGTCGCCAGGCGCGCTGGATCGTCGACGTTGGAGGGACGATGCAGCGTTACCACGGCATAACTGCCGAATACGAGCCCCTGGTCGGCCCGAGTGCTCGCAGCCTCGATGCGCGGGCGCATGAATTCGAACGTATCAATCATCACGTTCCCCACGAAATCAATGCGCGCCTCCGGGATGCCTTCGGAACGCAGATTCTCATTAGCGTCACTCGATGGCGTCCACAGCAAATCCGCCACCGCGTCTGTGAGCACGCGATTTACCTCCTCGGGCATGCTCCGGTCGCGACTACGCAACCCAGACTCGACGTGCCCGACACGAATTCCCATTTTAGTCGCAGCCAAAGCGCAGGCCAGTGTCGCATTGACATCGCCCACCACAATCGTCCAGTCGGGCCGGCGATCGATACAAAGCCGCTCGTATGCCATAAGCGTGCGGCCTGTCTGTTCGGCGTGCGTACCGCTGCCGACGCCCAAATTGATATCCGGATCGGGCAACGCCAGATCCTGGAAAAACGTCTGGGACATATTGGCGTCATAGTGCTGTCCGCTATGAACCAGCCGGAGATCGCACCGCATTTGACGCCTCAGAGCGTGATATACCGGCGCGACCTTCATGAAATTGGGCCGCGCTGCCGCTATCAGATCAATTTTCAGAACTGCCCCCATGCGGCCCCGTCAACACTTCGATATGAATATACGCCTACCTACCCACAGCTGATCATACAGAGCAAATTGAACGATGGGCACGCCCACCATCACTAACTTCCCCGGGGAACCACCGCGAAGTTCGGATATTGCGAATAATTTGGCTTATCAACCCGGCCATCGAAAACCGCCCACGCTTTTGCAGCGTTACCTGCGCTACTATCAGCCGCTACCGCAAGCGCAATTTGCAGATTGGCCGGAAAACCGGTTGGCGACGCCGAAAACCCGATCATTTGCCCCGGTTTCAGCTGGTCCTCTGGTGTACTCAACTGATTCGCCATCTCTTGAGAATTACACCCAAGGCCGTTGATGCTCGGGTAGGTCTTGGCATACACCTCATCGAGGCTCGTGTAAATCGGCGAATTGTTATCGTCCCGAAACTGAAAAGTGTAGCCCGACGCGACCTGCCAGCAAAAACCATTCGTATCACCATCTTTCGCCGAGGTCATCAAACCTATCTGAAATGGCGCCAGCCAGTTCAATAGCTTGTTGGCGCCCGGCACGCCCTGTTCCGCGGCGTGACCGACCGCCCATGTGAAAAAGTCAGCCTGCCAAGGCGCTATGCTGATATTGGACGGCTGATGCGCCGGATAGTGCACCGCACCATAGGCATCGAGCGTATGCAGCGGATGACCCGGGTCATCAACATAGCTGGCGATATAATCACTGACGATGTAATTTATCTGATCCACGAAGTAGGTCTT
The DNA here is from genome assembly GCF_003177035.1 of Salinisphaera sp. LB1. Classification (NCBI taxonomy): domain Bacteria; kingdom Pseudomonadati; phylum Pseudomonadota; class Gammaproteobacteria; order Salinisphaerales; family Salinisphaeraceae; genus Salinisphaera; species Salinisphaera sp. LB1. The sequence continues at coordinate 127,229 of NZ_CP029488.1, forward strand.
CATCGGATCATGATCCGGTGTGGCGAAGGCCGCGTTGGATATGGTGCGCAGCTCCCATGCTTGCCCCCGAACCTGCGGGCTTGCCTCCAGCAAACGACCCTTTGCGTACTTGCGGTAACTGGGATTAGCCCAAAGCTCATCGTAGCTCGCCTCGAACTGCAGCTCCTCAAGGTAGTAGAAATCGCCGGTTTCTAGATACGACACATATCCGATCGACGGCTGATGCGCGATTTCGAATCGATTCGGGTTGCTGCAACTGTTCGCACAGGCAGGCAACAGATCCTTGGCAAAGGCACCGCCCGCTTGGCTGGCGTGGCTGTAATCGGCGATAGTGATATAGGGATGATCGACGATAGTCACGGGCCGGCCGGTCGCACTATCCCGGTAATGAAAGCCATAGCCACCTGCGGCGTCGTCATCCGCTAACATCCACGCGAAGGCACGCTGATCCCCGGAAACCACGTATGTCGAAGTCCATTTCGGCAACGGCCCAATGCCCGCCTGCGCGCCGGTGGCACCCATGTCGGGGGTCTGGTCCAAGTGATTCATCGGCTGGGCGGCCTGGGGCCGCGAGTCGAGAAACTGGTTCGACGGCTTCAGGTTAGCGTACTTGGAAACCGCCTTCGACTGCTGCAAATAGGCAGTGGATACGCCCGCAAAATACGAATGGCCTCCTTGCGACCATAGCACTTTGTGCCAACGGGTCTGAGTGTATTGGGTCAGGTTGGAAATCGAGTAACTATTCTGGCCCACCGTAATCTTTGCGTCATAAGTTTCATTGTTGGGCGCCACCGCGTATGTCTGGTCATTTTCAATCACTGAGTCGACACGAACGTTACCGATGCTGCCATCAGCGGCCCGATACGCCCGCACGTTGAAGAAAACACGCAGACGAGGCGCCGTGGCGTTGCCGCTGGTCAATGTGGCCGGCACAATCCACTCACTTACGAGACCGCCCGACAACCAGCGCTTGCAGCTTCGCTGCCCCCACGCGGGGCAGGTTCCGCTCTGGGCGATCTGCTCAAGTGCGTTGCGCGCGTTCGCCGTATAGGTCGTGCCGCCGAGCGTGATCCGCACGTTTGCCGTGAAGTTGGTGCCCAGCAGATCATCAAGCGACACAGTACCCACCCCCAGGCCCCCTTTGTGGGCCACCGCATACAGCTGCAGCGTGGTCGCCTTGCCGCTGGCCGGCGCTGGAAGTTGCACCGTGACAACGCTATGGCGAACAGATCCGTCCGCCCACGTCGCCTTGCGATCAACCTGGGTGGGCAGCACCTGGCCGTTGACCGCGGCCACCACATGCTGACTCGCGCCGACGTCACCTTTCGCAAACACCTGGCCAAAGGTCACGTCCACTGTACCGGCAGAGTTGCTGCTGCCGTAATTCTGCACACTGACATCCGTGATGTGACGCGCCGTGCCGCTGGGCAGGCTGGATAAGTTACTGCCCGCGCTCACCGCGGGGCTGGCGTTGTTCGAGAGGTTTCCCGAGTTGCCTCCGCCCGCAGGTTGACTACTCGTGCCGCCCCCGCTGCCGCCAGAGCCCCCGCCGCAGCCCACCAGGGCAGCCGCGACGATGACGCAAGAGAATATGATTGCCAGGCGATTGGACATAGAACCGGACCTCTAACGAGGATTCCGTCGCCAGTGCGAACCCCACGGCACACTGCGGAATCTTGAATCATCAAAATTCGCCGCCTGGATTCGTCCAGCGGCAGCCCGGCCGTCCTGGCACGTCTGAGCGTGCTTTAGATCCGCGGCTTTGCGTCACCGTCTTTCGACGGCTTTGCCTTTATCCTAGAAACGAGCCAACCAATGTATTGCCGCATAACAAAAAATAGACAGGCCAAAACGCCTGAGCCCGAGCGGATCTCGCGGCCCCGTTGGCATGGCCTGCAACGATATCAACCCGCATACGACTCTACCTCCCGGCTTTCAGGCTCAGTGAAAACCCGGACGTACTTCTCATACGTCGGCGAACAGTACGCAAGCGGAATGCCCAAGTCCACTATTACGATTTTATGAAAACACGTCGAGAACGGGGTGTGCCCCGTCCAGCGCTACGGTTTTCCGGGCGACCCTCCAAGGGCAGCCACCAATCCCGCCGCTCCGGCCCCGCCCGGTTTGCAAGACATGACAAGCCGTTATCGTGCTCCGTCTGGCCAATTGGTTAACCCACGCCTGCGGCGGCTCGGCGTGCCGGCTGCGGCACGACCTTGGACCCTGGAACCACGAAGATTGAGGATTACGCGGTCGTCAGACAGTCGATAGCGGCGCGCGATGTTAGGTTACGGGGCTGGGCGGGCGCTGAAAGAGCACAAGAACACGCCGAATTACGGCCGCGACAATTGCCGGCGTGGCAGGCTCCGTGCCCTGGGCACCTGGAAATCGGCTCGCGCTACCGCCACGCACGAACGATGCGGGCATCTTTGCTTGGATCGGCCAGGACCTCTGGCGGCCCTGGCCGATCGAATTCCCCTCTGGAATCAGCTCGCCTCGAGCGCGCGATATTCGCCGTGCGTCTCGGTCATCAGACTGACCACGACGATCGCGATCCACGCCACGATGAAGCCCGGGATGATTTCATAGACTCCCGGTCCGCCAAGGAAGCTGCCGTCCCAGCCGACGGATATCCAGAAGATCACAGTCACCGCACCGGCCACCAGGCCCGCGACTGCGCCACTACCCGACATTCGTCGCCACGTTAGCGAGAGAATCATCAACGGTCCGAATGCGGCCCCGAAGCCCGCCCAGGCATGACTGACGAGCCCGAGGACCTGCGAATTCGGGTTGCGCGCAATAAATGCCGCGACGACACCTACCAGCAGCACGCTGAGCCGCCCGATGAGAACGCTTTCGCGCTCGCTGGCCTCCTTGCGCAGAAACAGCCGATAGAAGTCCTCGGTAAGCGAAGAGGACGACACCAGCAACTGGCTGGAGATCGTGCTCATGATCGCCGCCAGCAGCGCTGCATACAGGAAACCCGTGATAAGCGGATTGAACAGCAGGCGTGACAGGATGATGAAGATGGTCTCCGGGTCGTTCACGGTTAACCCATTGCGCATCGCGTAAGCGCGACCGAACACACCCAGGCTGATGGCACCGGCCAGCGAGATGAACATCCAGGTCATGCCGATGTTGCGCGCCTTGGGCACTTCGGCCACAGAACGGACTGCCATGAAACGCACAATGATGTGCGGCTGACCGAAATAGCCCAACCCCCACGTCACCGCCGAGAAGAACCCGATGATCGTCAGCCCGTGCGTCCAGGAAAGGAAATTCGGCCCGGCCCCTGCCAGCGTTTGCGACGCCTGGGTGTAGCCGCCACCGCCACTGCCGAACAGCACGACGATAGGCATCAACACCAGAGCCACCATCATGATGCAGCCCTGGACGAAGTCGGTAAGACTCACGGCAAGAAAGCCACCGACCACGGTATAAGTCAGCACGATGATCAAGGTCAGCCAGACGCCGACGTCGTATTCGCTGAGCGAGCCGATATGGATAAGCCCGCCGAATGCACTGGTGAACAGCTTGCCACCTGCGACCAACCCCGAGGCCGTGTACACCGCGAAAAACACGACGATGATGATCGCCGACACGGTGCGCAGCGCCATCGCTTTGCTTGGAAAGCGATTCGCCAAAAACTCCGGGATAGTCAGGCTATTATCGTAGCGCTCGGTCTGCTCACGCAGGCGCGGCGCCACCACGATCCAGTTCACGAACGCGCCGACGAACAGGCCGATGCCGATCCATGCCTGGACGAGGCCCGCCACATAGAGCGCGCCGGGCAGCCCCAGAAGCAGCCATCCACTCATGTCCGACGCGCCGGCGGACAGTGCGGCCACCGCCGGACTGAGGCTTCGCCCGCCGAGCATGTACCCTTCGGATGAATCCGTCGCTTTCCGCCAAGCATAGAACCCTATGCCCAGCATCAAGAGAAAATAAAGGATCAAGCTGACCCATACACCAGTTGCCATGATGCCCCCGTATTCCAATCTGGTATTAGCCGACCAACTCTACCGGTAATTGCGCGAATGACCAGCGCGAAAATGGGTCGACGGTCCGGTACCGGGGTTGTCGCGGTTCGCGCAAACGCGTCAGGCTGCGGCTTTTGGCTTCTGAGCCCGCCCAACTTCGACCTTAGTCGTTCAAGGGACAAAGCCGATACAGCAACCTCATTGCGCGCAGCACGATACGGGTTTCGAGCCAAGTTCGCATGGCGCCGCCGGTCAACGCCTGACGGAGAAAGGGGGAACGATCCGTGCGAGTCACGTCGCCTGAGCCGACTTCGCATGCAGCCGTGGGTGGGATCGCAGGCCCTGACGACAGATCGTCCAACCATGGCGGCCCTGTCTTGTGTGAACCGCATCGAACGAGCTTTAAAAAAAAACGGCCCGCCGAAGCGGGCCGTTGTGCGGGATTACAATGGCGCCGGCCAGGCCGGAGCCGCCCTCACTGCGAGGACATTCAGACGTCGCGCTTCTGAATCCGGCGAGCGGCGAAGCCGATCATGAGCAGTCCGACGCCGAACATGGCGATCGATGACGGCTCGGGAACCGGCCGGATCGATTCGACGGTCGCGACATAGTCCTGATAATCGCGATCGGTGCCGTCTTCCCAACCGAACAGGTACTCGTTCATGAGACCTTTGGTACCGGACGAACCCTGGTAACCAACCATCCGATCAGCGCCGCTGTTGAGCGTAGTATCGGAGTAATAGGTGTTGCCGCCGATGGTGAGAAAGTAACCGAAGACATCCCCGCCGAAGTCCGCGGTGTGAAGATTATGCTGGACCGAGGCGGAGTCGGTGTAGTAGGAGGACATGAGACCAGTCGACGAACTGTACTTGAGATAACCCGTAGTCTCATTCGTATTCGCGCCGAGTTGGGAACCGGCGCCGAGGAGACTCAAACGATTGGTCGAGTCATTGGGATCATAAACACCGAACGTTGCCTGGTTAAAATTCGAAGTCCAGGTCGCCACGAGCAAGCTGCTCGATGAATTGGTCGCGCCGAACGTCCAGTACGCATCGTTCGACTGAGGCGAAGCGGCGGTGACATTCGTAAAGCCCGCCGTATGGGCCACTTGGTAGAGTGTGGGTTCGTGATTACCGTGCGGTCCGTCCGCGGCCGTGTTGACATCGATCTGAGTGGCAAAGGCCGACCCGGCGAACGCCAAGGCAGCTATCGCGCCAGCTGTACCGTAAAATCGCTTTTTCATGATTATTCCCCTGGTATTGACAGGCCTGCCGAAAAATTTCGGGCTCTGCTACCTACCGCAATGCAGGCGTCGTGCCAATTATTTTTTATTTTATAATTGAAGGGCTTATGAAAAATCTACGTGGCGCGCGCAAATTTTTGACAGATTTTTCGACGATTCAGCCATAAAAACTGGTGCATACGGCGAGCCGCGCTTTGCGCTGAAGCCGGCGCCGCAAGAAACCATTGATTTGATGGCGTTTTGCCGCCCAACTCATTGGCCTGCATCTGGTCGGCTGTCAAATCTTCCGACAGAAACCACGCAAAAAGCGCCCACGCCCATACCCGCGCCGCCGGAATGGTCTCGCTAAGGTTTCAGCGTGCCTCCGCCATCAACTCGTGGACAATCCGCAGCGTCCGGCCGAGCGCGCCGCGGTGTATGGCCACGGTCGCCGCGAGGCGTTGCCGCGCGGCTTGGCGCGTGTCGGGGTTCTCCAGCCAACCTGCCGTGATCTCGGCCACGTCGCGAAAGTCCCGCGCGATCGCGGCGCCGCCCGCTTCGATCATCGGCGCCATCGCATCGCGCCACTCAGCCACATGGGGGCCGGTTGTGAATACACAGCCCACGGCTGCGGGCTCGATCACGTTATGACCGCCGACACCGGGCGCCAGGCTGCCACCGACGAACGCCACATCCGCCAGTGTGTAGAGCATTTCCAGTTCGCCGATGGTGTCGACCAGCACGATATCCGTTCGATCATCGACGGGGTCGCGGCGGCTGTGGCGCGCATACTGCCATCCGGCACGCGCCAGCAGGCCCGCCACTTCTTCGAAACGTTGCGGATGGCGCGGCGCCATCACCGCGAGGACGTTCGGGTGTCGCGCCCTGAGCAAAGCGAAGGTTTCGAGTAACTGCGCTTCTTCGGTGTCATGGGTGCTGGCCGCCAGCCAGACAGACCGCGACGCGGCCTGCCATGTCTGCCGCAGTTCACGCGCCTCGGCTTCGGCATGCGGGCATTGTCGACGATCGTATTTCAGGTTGCCCGTCACCTCGACGACGCGCGCGGGCGCGCCCGCTGCAATGAATCGCTCGGCATGAACGCTGTCGGCAGCGGCGATCCGGGCAAAACGCGTCAGCATGAAGGCCGCGGCCCGCGATACGGGCCAACGCTGATACCGCCGCGCCGAGCGTGCCGACAGGCTCGCATTGACCAGAACGAGCGGCACCTCAACACGCCCGGCGGTCGCCACGAGATTGGGCCAGAGCTCGGTCTCGGCCAGAATCCCCACCGCGGGGCCGATGCGACGCAGGAACCGGCGCGTGGCGCCGGGCGTGTCGAGCGGCAGATAGCAAAGCGCGACACGCTCGCCGAGGCGCCGCACAGCCTCTGCCCGCCCGGTCGGTGTAAACGTGGTCAACACAATACGATGATCGGGATAGCATTCGATGAGTGCTTCGATCAGCGGGGTGACCAGGATTACTTCCCCCACGGAAGCGGCATGCACCCACAAAGCCAGGCCGTCGACCGAGTCCACGAAACCGAGCCGTTCGCACCAATGGTCGCGATAGGCCGGCTCGCGGCGACCGCGCCAGGCGAAATAGCCGAATGCCACGGGAAGGACGAGCCAGGTCAAACCGGAATAGAGCCAGCGCCAGATCACGTCGCGCCTCGCCACGGGCCTCGATCGCAGCCGCAGCGGCGCCCACCGGCCTCACTCGGCGTCAGCATGGCAAGGCGCGACCGGCGGGGCGGCACGACGCCGTCAACTATCGTCGCCAGAGCGTAGCCGATCCACGATCGCCGTGGTCGAAAAGCCGGGCACGAACTCGAGCGTACGCACCTCGCCGCCCGCTTCGAGAACACAGGCGCCACCCGCAATCCCGGAGACCTCATAATCGCCCCCCTTGACCAGCACATCCGGCAGCAGGCGGCAGATGAGCCGCTCCGGCGTGTCCTCGGCGAAGGGCACCACCCAGTCGACGGCCGCCAGCCCGCGCAGGACCTGCATCCGGTGCGACAGATCATTGAGCGGCCGGCCCGCCCCCTTCAGGCGCGCGACCGACGCGTCGTCATTGACTGCGACAACCAACCAGTCACCGAGCGCCCGCGCCGCCTCCAGATAAGCGATATGCCCGGGATGCAGGAGATCGAAACAGCCGTTGGTCATCACGATCCGCTCGCCGCGCGCATGCGCCTGCACGAACCACTCGGCCAGCGTGTCCTCGTCAATCACGCCGCGGTCGCGGGTGCGTTGCGCGCGTGCGGCCTGACGCAGTTCCGCTGGACTGACCGTCGCCGTGCCCAGCTTGCCCACCACGATGCCTGCGGCCAGGTTGGCCACCGCGGCCGCCTCCGACAGACTCAGGCCCGCGCCGAGACCGGCCGCCACCATGGCGATCACCGTATCCCCCGCGCCGGTGACGTCGAACACCTCGCGGGCGCGCGCGGGCAGATGCAGATCGCCATCGGCGGCGAACAGGTTCATGCCCTTTTCGCTGCGCGTGATCAACAACGCCTCGAGATCCAGTGTGCGGCGTGTATCCGCAGCCTGCGTCGTAAGCCAGCGTTCGGTATCCATGCCCATCTCGCGCGCGCCCCGGCCGACATGGGCCTCGAACTCGGCCGCGTTCGGCGTGATGAGATTGGCGCCGGCATAGCGCTGCCAGTCGCGCCCCTTCGGGTCGACCAGCACCGGCACGCCCGCGTCCCGGGCCAGACGGATGATCTCGGCCACATCAGCCAGCGTCCCCTTGCCGTAATCGGAACAGATCAGTACGTCCGTGCCCGCCAGCGCGGCGCGGACCCGGGCCAGCAAAGCCGCGCGGTCGAAAGCACCGTCGAGCGCGAACGAGCGCTCGAAGTCCAGCCGGATGAGCTGCTGATTGCGGCTGACGATGCGCAGCTTGGCGATGGTCGGATGACCCGGGCTGTCGACCAGGCTATCCACGATCCCGGCCTCGCTCAGCAGGCCGCGCGTGGCCGCGCCCGGCTCGTCTTCACCGACGACGCCGATCAGATGCGTCCGTGCCCCGACCCGCGCCAGGTTGAGCGCGACGTTGGCGGCGCCGCCCAGACGACGCTCCTCGTCGCCGATACGCACGACCGGTACGGGCGCTTCGGGCGAAATACGCCCCGTATCGCCGTACCAGTAGCGGTCGAGCATGATATCGCCGACAACCAGAACGCGGCTGTCGGTAAACGACGGGATCCGATCCATCCGGGGTTTATTCGCGGGCCTGTTTCGAGCATGATACAAAGCCGGTTGCAGGCTGTGTAGCGCGCCGCGCCGATGCGACCCGACAATGGCAGCCGGCAGCGCACGCCGGCCCGCGTAGGCTGAATGGCAGTTTCCAACCTCCAACACGAAGACGAGCCGCGTCTGATCGCCCCGCGTTTCTGGCCGAGCTGGCTCCTGATGGGCCTCGGGTGGCTGCTCAGCCAGCTCCCTTACCGGACCCAGATGCGGCTCGGCGCCGGACTCGGGCGGCTCGCCGCGCTCATCGTGCCTGGGCGTCGGCGCGTGGCCGACATCAACCTCAGGCTATGCTATCCGGACTTGTCGGATACCGAGCGCCACGAGCTGCTCGACGCGCATTTCCGCTCGGTCGGCCAGGGCGCGCTCGAGACCGGAATCTGCTGGTGGGGCAGCCAGGCCAAGGTCGATGGTCTGGCCCATGTCGAAGGCCTGCATCATTTGGAGGATGCCGCCACCCGCGGCCGCGGCATTATTCTGCTGTCGGCGCATACGACATCGCTGGAACTCGGGGTGCGCATGGCGCAGCCGTATCTGGCCGATCTGGGTTTCCGGACCACGGCCATGTACAAGCCGCCGCGGGATCCCGTGGTCGAACGCGTGATGCGCCAGCGACGCGAGGCCCATATAGGCGGCGCCGGCATCGCGGCCAACGATGTGGTGGCCCTGCTTGCGGCGCTACGCCGCGGCGACGCCGTCTGGTACGCCGGCGACCAGAAAGCCGGCCAACGGCTCAGCGCGGTGGTGGATTTCTTTGGCCAGCCGGCCCGTACCCATGTGGCGGTCAGCCGCATGGCGGGAATGACCCGGGCGACCGTCGTTCCGTTTTTCACCCTGCGGCGCGCCGACGGCGCGGGTTATCGGCTGATCATCAAACCGCCGCTGACGGATTTTCCGGGTCCGGACGAAGCCGCCGATGCGCGCCGGATCAATGCGATTATCGAATCGGTCGTCAATGAGGATCCGGCGCAGTATTTCTGGTTACACCAGCGCTTCAAGCGCGACGATTACGACCCCTACAAGCCGCCGAAGGCCACGCGATAGCCCGTCCGCAACGCCTGCCAATCCGCATCGCCGAAATGAAAGTGCGTCCCGCGAGCGGCGAATTTGTCGAGAGAACGGCGCAGGCGTGCCAGATTGGCCTGGCGCCAGCTGCCGTCCCCGCGAAAGCGCGCGCGGTCGAAATCGATCAGATAAAACCGGTCGTTATCGACCGTCAGAATATTGCGCGCGTTCAGGTCCGCATGCCACACCCCGGCACGATGCAGCGCGGCGATCTCGCCGCCCAGGATGCGCCAACCCGCCGCCGACATGGGCATGCGCCCAAGCCGGTCGGCCAGCGGCTCGGTGTTCGGCAGGGCCCATGTGATCAAGTCCGCACCGTAGCCCAGACCGGCCCGGTACACAGCGCGTGCCGCCACCGGCTTCGGAACCGGCAAGCCTCGCTCGTACAACGCCGCCAATAGCCGAAACTCCCGCACCGGGCGCGTTTGCATATCCCCGGTCCAGAAGTAGCGATCCGGATTGAGGCGCGCCAACAGACCGCCGCGTCGATAATGCCGCAGCACCCAGACCGCCTCGTTCATGGCGCGAAAAAAATAAGCCTCCCCTCGGCCCGCCGCACTCGACAATAGTGCATCGCGCGCGCGCAGGGCTTCCGGGTCGAACCAATCGGCGTCAGGTGGCTGTCGGCCGAAAACCCGACCATCCCATATCGCAATGCTGCCGCCGTGCCTGGCGCTGGCCGTATCGATGGTCTCCCGGCCACTCAACCGGCGATCTCCTGGCCCGTCGCGACAACGGGGCCCGGACGGGGCATGCCAAGCCGAGGGTATAACGACAACCGGGCCCGGCGACCGCAAGCATGGGCCAAGCGCGGGTTGAAGCGGCTGTGGTGCATTACTGTCTCGGACGCTTGTTGCGGCAGTCGCGGGCGGCGAGCGACATGCGGCTATGTCCGGTTCATGGCCAGCCAGTCGAGATAGCGCGGCACGCCCTGCTCCACCGGCATGAACGCGTTCGGATAGCCGGCGGCCTGCAACGCCCCCATGTCGGCTTCGGTGAAGCTCTGATAGTGCCCGAGCAACGACTGCGGGAACTGGATATAGCGTTTTTCGCCCCGGCCATGCCAGGCGATCACGGCGTCCGCGACCTCATTGAAGGTCTGGGATCGGCCGGTGCCGCAGTTGAAAATACCCGAGACCTGCGGGTGATCGAGCAGCCAGAGATTGACCGCAACGACGTCATCGACATGAATGAAGTCGCGCCGCTGCTCACCGTCGCCATAGCCATCCGAGCCGGCAAACAGACGGCATTCGCCGTCTTCGACGATCTGGTTGGAAAAATGCCGGGCCACGCTCGCCATGCGGCCCTTGTGCCCTTCGCGCGGGCCATAGACATTGAAGTAGCGCAGACCCACCACCTGCGAATGTCTTGTCTTGGCCCGGGCCCGCACATACTGGTCGAAAGCGAACTTGGAGACCGCATACATGTTGAGCGGGCTCTCGGCCGCGCGGCGCTCGACGAAATCGGGGCCCATGCCATAGACGGAGGCCGACGAGGCATACAAAAAAGGAACCCGATGCTGGGCGCACCAAGCGTGCAGGGTCTTCGAATAAGTGAAGTTGCGCGCCATGACGTAGCGGCCGTCCCACTCGGTCGTATCCGAACAGGCGCCCTGATGAAACACGGCATCGACGCCCCGGGGCATGTCGTCGGCGGCCATGCGGCGCTCGAGTTCGTCGTATTCCAGATAATCCGAGAAATCGAGATCGGCCAGGTTGAGGCATTTGTGGCCGTCGGTCAGATCGTCGACGACCAGGATGTCGCGGATGCCCCGGGCATTGAGCCCGGCAACGATGTTGCTGCCGATGAATCCGGCCGCTCCGGTGACGATGATCATTTCGATGAACTCCCTTGCAACAAACCTGCCACGTCCGCGCCGATGTCCGCGTGCCGGCCCCAATCGCGCTCGGCCACGGCCGCGGCAGTATAACCGGCCACCCGCAGGCACCGGGCGACGGCACGACGCGCGGCGCGATCCGACCGGCGCGCGGGCGCTGCACCGCCACGGCGATAGCGTACGCATCGCCCGCCGGCGCGATCAATTCGCTGCGCAAGGGCCTGTCGACATCGCTGGCGAGGTTGCAATGCGGTCGGCTCGCCCCTGCTGCGACTCACGCGGGCGCGCCCGGGGGATCGGTCGAATCATCCGACGGGCCGACCGGTCGGTCTATCCAGTGCGCCCATAGATCGGCCACCGCCTGACGCTCCGCTTCGCGCCGGCTGTCCCGATCGATCATGGCGCGCTGACCTTGCAAGGCGGCGGCATGCACCACGCGCCGGTAATCGCGATAGGCACGGGTCATCGTGCGGATGTCCGCGTAGCGGGCGCGCTGGGCCGACTCCATGGTCTCCAGAATGCGGATGGCGTCGGTAAAGATGAGCAGTTCCGGACAATCATGGCCGTAGGCCAAAGCCGCGTACTGCGCCATGAATTCGATGTCGATGAGACCGCCCGGCATCTGCTTGACATCCCAACGCCGGTCGGTGGTCTCGTCCTTCACCCGGCGCATCCGTTGCCGCATCGAACGCACTTCGGCGGCCAGCCGGGCCGGATCGCGTTCAGTGGCCAGCAGTTCACGGCGCAGGCCGGCAAAGCGCGCCCCCAGGCCGGCGTCACCGGCCACCGGCCGCGCCCGGACCAGCGCCTGATGCTCCCAGGTCCAGGCCTGCTCGCGCTGATAACGGGCGAATGCCTCGATATGCGTGACCATGAGGCCGGCGTTGCCCGAGGGCCGCAGCCGCATATCGATCTCGTAGGCCCGCCCGGCCGGAGTCGCGGTAGACAGGATATGAATCAGTCGCTGCGCCAGGCGGGTGAAAAAGACCTGATGCGTCAGCTCGCGCCGCCCGCCCTGTGTCGCCGCTTCCGATGGGCTGTCGTAGACGAATACCAGATCGAGATCCGAGGTATAACCCAGCTCCAGCCCGCCGAGCTTGCCGTAGGCGATGACCGCGAACGGCGCGCGCCGGCCGTCTTCCAGGCGCGGCTCGCCGTAGCGATCGCTCATCTGGTCCCAGGCCATGCCGAGCGCGACCTCGAGCACGACTTCGGCCAGCGCGGTGAGATGATCCGAGACGATCATCAGCGGCATGGCGTTGGTGACATCGGCCGCCGCGATGCGCAGCATGGCCTTCTGGGTGAACCGTCGCAGCGCGTTCATGCGCTGGTCGAGATCCAGCACATCGAATGCCGCCAGATCGTCGGCCAGCTCGGCCTCCAGTTCGGACCGGCGCGGGGGATGGTAAAGCTGGCGCGGGTCGAGAAAGGAGTCGAGCAGCGCAGGCTGTTCGGCGATGCGCTGGGTGATCCATTCACTGGCCCCGCACAACCGCATCAACGTCGACAGGGCCGCTGGGTATTCCACCAGCAAGGCGATGTAGTTGCTGCGCCCGACGATCTCGCTGATCACCGACAACGTCCGCAGCACCGAACGCTCGGGGTCGTCAGTGTTCGCCGACGCCGCGATCACTGCCGGAATCAGCTCGCCGAGCCAGCGCCGCCCGCGCGCCTCGAGAATGCGATACCGGCGCTGATCCTGGAGCTCCACGAGCGCCTGGCGTACCGCCGCGGTATCCTCGATGCCGTAGCGTTCGAGCAGATCGTCGGCCTCGGCCGCGGACAGCGTCTGCTGCCAGAGCGCTTCGAGCGCAGCATGCTCCCGATCACTGGCGTCGGCTTTTTCCTTGGAATCGGGGCTGGCGAAGACCTGCTCGAACAAGGCGTGGACCTCGCGGCGCACGCGTTCGGTTTCGGCGGCCAGGGTTTCGCCGTCGGCCATTGCCATGGCACGCGCCAGTCGATCGCGCTCGCCGGCATCCGCCGGAAATTCGTGCGTCTGGCGATCGTCCACCATCTGCAGCCGGTTTTCCAGCCGCCGGAGGAACACATAGCCGGCATCCAGCCGCTCGGCCGTTGCGGCCGCCAGATGGCCGCTCTCGGCCAGCCTGGCCAGCGTCGGGCGCAGCCGATTGTCCTGCAGCTCGGGCTCCTGGCCGCCCCGGACCAGCTGAAAGACCTGGGCCAGAAACTCGATCTCGCGGATGCCGCCGTAGCCGAGTTTCACGTCTGCCTGCGAGTCGCGCCGCGCCACCTGGCGATCGATCATCGCCTTCATCTCGCGGATCGACTCGAACGCGCCGTAGTCGAGATAGCGCCGATAGACGAACGGCCGCAGCGTCGCGATCAACCGCTGCCCGCCTTCGATATCGCCCGCTACCGGTCGCGCCTTGATCCAGGCATAACGCTCCCACTCGCGCCCATGCGCCTGGTAATACTGCTCCATGGCCCCGACCGAGCCGACCAGCGCGCCGGCGTCGCCGAACGGGCGCAATCGCGTGTCGACCCGATAGACAAACCCCTCCGCCGTCGTTTCGGACAACAGTTTGACCATGCGCTGGGCCACGCGCCGGAAGTAACCGGCCGCATCGAGATCGGCATCGATCTCGATGCCGCGCGACTCATCGAACGCGAGAATCAGATCGATATCGGAGGAAAAATTGAGTTCGCGCCCGCCGAGCTTTCCCATCCCGATCACGATGAGATGGACCACCCCGCCCTGCCGATCGCGCAGCGCGCCGAAACGCTCGGCGACTTCGGCCTCGGCCTGATGCAAGGCGTATTCGATACACTGGTCCGCCAGCGCGGACAGATTCGCGAGCACGCGGTCCAAGCCGTCAATTGCGGCCAGATCCCGCCAGGCGATCGCCACCAGAAAAGCATTGCGGGCCCCGCGCAACGCGGCGCCGGGGTCAACATCGCCGCACTCACGGACCCAGCGCGCCACATCGATTTCGAGCGTTGTGGCCGAGCCGGCCATGCCCGCGACCACCCAATCCGGCGATGTGTCCAGGCAATGGCGATACCAGCGCGCCACGAAATCGCTCGCCGTGCATGGATCGATCGGGGCGTGTTCTGGCGTAGCCAATGGCACTTTTCCTTCGAGCGGCGTGGTGGGCATACCGTCGATTCTGTCTCATCCGGCGCGTCGAACTCCAGTCCGGCTCACCATGGGCCGGGCCGGCTGACTCACGACCATGGGTACCAGGGCATCACCCGGGCCGAGCGGCGCACCTTGCTCCTGGCATAGCTCGAATGGTTTCGGGCGCCCATCGCCGGCGCACCGCGTGCGACGCCAGTCGGGCCGGACGCGATCAACGCCTATTCCCCAAGCCCAAAAAAAAGCCCCGCACGGGGCGGGGCTCTTCAAGGCTCGCATCAGGCGAGACAGGCGACTACATCATGCCGCCCATACCGCCCATGCCACCCATGCCGCCCATGTCGGCGCCACCCTTGTCGTCCTCTTCCGGGACGTCGGCCACGGTGGCCTCGGTGGTCAGCAACAGGCTGGCGATGGAGGCCGCGTTCTGCAGTGCGGTACGGCTGACCTTGGTCGGGTCGAGAATACCCATTTCGACCATGTCGCCGTATTCGCCGGTGGCCGCGTTGTAGCCGTAGTTGCCTTCGTGGGAAAGCACTTCGTTGACCACGACCGACGGCTCGCCGCCGCTGTTGAACACGATCTGGCGCAGCGGCTCTTCAACCGCACGACGCAGCAGCCGGATACCGGCTTCCTGGTCGTCGTTGGCGCCCTTGACGGCTTCGATGGCCTTGAGCGTGCGCAGCAGGGCCACGCCACCACCGGGCACGATGCCTTCTTCGACGGCCGCACGGGTCGCGTGCAGGGCGTCTTCGACACGCGCCTTCTTCTCTTTCATCTCGACTTCGGTGGCCGCGCCAACCTTGATCAGCGCCACGCCGCCGGCGAGCTTGGCCACACGTTCCTGCAGCTTTTCCTTGTCGTAGTCCGAGGAGGAATCCTCGATCTGCGCGCGGATCTGCTTGATGCGGCCTTCGATATCGTCGTTGGAACCCTTGCCATCGATGATGGTGGTGTTTTCCTTCGAGATCTGGACCTTGTTGGCCTCGCCGAGGTGATCCAGCGTGGCGTTTTCCAGGGTCATGCCGATGTCTTCGGAGATGACCTGGCCGCCGGTCAGGATCGCCATGTCTTCGAGCATGGCCTTGCGACGGTCACCAAAGCCGGGCGCCTTGACGGCGGCGACCTTGACGATGCCACGCATGTTGTTGACCACCAGCGTCGCCAGGGCTTCGCCCTCGACGTCTTCGGAGACGATCAGCAGCGGGCGATTGGCCTTGGCCACGTTCTCCAGCAGCGGCAGCATGTCGCGGATGTTGGAGATCTTCTTGTCGAACAGCAGGATATACGGGTTATCCAGCTCGGCCGTCATCATCTGGTTGTCAGTGACGAAGTACGGCGACAGGTAACCGCGATCAAACTGCATGCCCTCGACCACGTCGAGTTCGTTGAATAGGCTGGAGCCTTCTTCAACGGTGATCACGCCTTCCTTGCCGACCTTGTTCATCGCGTCGGCGATGATCTTGCCAATTTCCTCGTCGGAGTTGGCCGAGATCGAGCCGACCTGCGCGATCGCTTTTTCGTCGTCACAGGGCTTGGACAGCTTGGCCAGCTCCGCGACGGCCGCGTCGACAGCCTTGTCGATGCCGCGCTTGAGGTCCATGGGGTTCATCCCCGCCGACACGGCCTTCACGCCTTCGCGCACGATGGCCTGGGCCAGAACCGTGGCGGTCGTGGTGCCGTCGCCGGCGACGTCGGAGGTCTTGGAAGCGACTTCCTTGACCATCTGCACGCCCATGTTCTCGAACTTGTCCTCAAGTTCGATTTCCTTGGCGACGGAGACACCGTCCTTGGTAATCGTGGGCGCGCCGAAGCTCTTGTCGAGCACCACGTTGCGGCCCTTCGGACCCAACGTGACCTTCACCGCGTTGGCCAGGGTGTTGACACCGCGGACCAGACGCTGACGTGCGTCTTCGCCGAAACGTACTTCCTTAGCAGCCATTGCTCGTTATCCTTGATTCGTTGATTGGTGGTTGACTAATGGATGCGCCAAACGGGCTGTTAACCCAGCACCGCCAGGATGTCGTCCTCGCGCATCACGACGACTTCGTCGCCGTCGACCTTGATCTCGGTACCCGAGAACTTGCCGAACATCACCGTGTCGCCGACCTTGACTTCAGGCTTGCGGACTTCGCCGTTGTCCAGCGGCTTGCCATTGCCGACCGCGATCACTTCGCCGCGCTGCGGCTTCTCGGCCGCGGTATCGGGAATGACGATGCCCCCGGCCGTCTTCTGCTCTTCTTCGATCCGCTTGATTACGATGCGGTCATGTAGAGGACGGATATTCATGCCACCCTTCTCCTCGAAACTGTGAAGGTTGTTGATTAAAAGCCCGACGGCTCATCGCCGCCACCCAGACTGCCGATTGGCAATCTTGATCACCCGCATTGATGCGGCCTCGCGGCCCCCTTTCAAGAGCGCGGACATAAATTTTTAACGGCGACTGCCCGGCGCAAAAGAGAAACGATGCCTTGTTGGAATGCCGCTCAGGCAGTATCGTTCGATACAAATCAAGTCATGCCGAGTCGTTCTCGGCGACCCCGGAGGTTCCATGGCCGAGTCCACTATGCGTCGCGTCGCCGTCGTCGGCGGCGCCCGGATCCCCTTCTGCCGTTCCAACACCGCGTATTCGCATCAATCGAACCAGGACCTGCTGACGGCGGCCTTCAAGGCACTGTCGGAGAAGTACCGGCTTGCCGGTGAACGTATCGGCGAGGTCGCGGCCGGCGCAGTGCTCAAGCACGCAAGCGACTTCAACCTCACGCGCGAAGCCGTGCTCGGCACCGACCTGGACCCGCACACTCCGGCCTTCGACGTGCAGCAGGCCTGTGGCACCAGCCTGGAAACCACGATCCTGCTCGCCAACAAGATCGCCATGGGTCAGATCGATTCGGGCATCGCCGGCGGCGCCGACACGACATCGGACGCTCCGATCGGGGTGAACGAGGAACTGCGCAGGATTCTGCTCGACATCAATCGCGCGAAGTCCGCCGGCGAACGCGCCCGGCTGTTCGCCAAACTCCGGCCGCGTCATCTGGTGCCGAACCTGCCGGGCGTGTCCGAACCGCGCACCGGCATGTCGATGGGCGAGCACTGCGAGTTGATGGCCAAGGAATGGAGGATCTCGCGGCGTGCCCAGGACGAACTGGCGCTGACCAGCCACAAGAACGCGGCGCAGGCGTATGTGGATGGCTTCTACGACGATCTGGTATTCCCGTATCTGGGCGTGGAGCGCGACAACAATCTGCGCCCGGATTCGAGCATGGAGAAGCTCTCCAAGCTACGACCGTCCTTCGACAAGGATAGCGGCACGCTGACCGCCGGCAACGCCACGCCGCTGACCGATGGTGCATCGAGCGTGCTGCTGGCCAGCGAGGAATGGGCCCAGGAACGCGGCCTGCCGATTCTGGCCTACTTCACGCCCTATGCGCGCACCGCCGCAGTCGACTACGTAGACGGCGGCGAAGGGCTGCTCATGGCGCCAACCTATGCCGTGCCGCAAATGCTCGATGCCGCCGGGCTGACGCTGCAGGACTTCGACTTCTACGAGATCCACGAAGCCTTCGCCGCCCAGGTGCTGTGCACGCTCAAGGCATGGGAGTCGAAGAAATACTGCACCGAGCGTCTCGGTCGCGACGCGCCGCTGGGCTCGATCGATCTATCGAAGCTCAACGTCAAGGGCTCCTCGCTCGGGCTGGGTCATCCGTTCGCGGCCACGGGCGGGCGCATCGTGGCCACCCTGGCCAAGATCCTGGACGACGCCGGCTCGGGGCGCGGGCTCATTTCCATTTGTGCCGCCGGCGGCCAGGGCGTGACCGCGATTCTGGAAAAACCGTAGCACCGCCCCGGACATGGCACGGGCATCGGGCCGGCGGCGCTGGCCTGATGCCCGTTTTGTCTTTAGCCTTCCCGGCATCACCCAGCGCCTGATGCCCTATGACCCCTCGTATTCGTCACCGCCCGCCGCGCGCGGCCGGGGTGCGCGCATGAGCGCGGCACCGGCACGCGGCGGCTGGGCCTCGCGCTTCGGCTTCATCATGGCGGCTGCCGGCTCGGCGATCGGGCTCGGCAATATCTGGAAGTTTCCCTACATGACCGCCTCGAACGGCGGCGGCGCCTTCCTCGTGGTCTATCTGGCCTGCGTATTCATATTCGGCATCTCGCTGCTGCTGGCCGAACTGGTGCTGGGGCGCATGGCCAAGCGCAACCCGATCGGCGCGTTCCGGCGTCTGGCCGGCGGCGCCTGGCCGGCGGTGGGCGCGTTGGGGGTGGTCACCGCGCTGGTTATTCTTTCGTTTTATGTCGTGGTGTCGGGCTGGGCCATTGCTTATTTCATCTACGCCATTGAAGGCACGCTCACGCAATCGAGCGCCGGTCAACTCAATGCCTTGTTCGGCCATCTGGTGTCGAGCCCGATCCTGCCGTTGATTTATGCGGTCATCTTCATGGCATTGACCGGCGCCGTGGTGATCGGCGGCGTGGCCGGCGGCATCGAGCGCATGGCGAAACTGTTCATGCCGCTGCTGTTCGTGATCCTGATTCTGCTGATGCTGCGCTCACTCACGCTGCCCGGTGCTTCGCGCGGGCTCGTCTTTTTCCTGCATCCGGACTGGTCGGCGATCAACGGGCATTTGATCTCCGCAGCCCTCGGCCAGGCGTTTTTCACGCTCTCGCTCGGCGTGGGCGGCATGATTACCTACGGCTCTTACATGGCCGATACGCAGGATCTCGGGCGCGACGCGCTGTCGGTGGTGGCACTCAATACGCTGGTTTCGCTGCTGGCCGGCCTGATGGTGATTCCGGCGATGATGTCGGCCGGCATTACGCCCGCCGCCGGCGGCCCGGGCACGACCTTCAAGGTGCTGCCGACGGTGTTCGCGGCCATGCCGGCCGGCAACCTGTTTGGCATCGGCTTCTTCTTTTTGCTGATACTGGCGGCGCTGACCTCGTCGGTTTCGCTGCTGGAACCCGCGGTGAGTTTCCTCTGCGACGAACACGGCATGAAGCGATCGCACGCGACACTGCTGGGTGTCCTGTTCTGTCTGATCCTGGCCGTGCCGGTATCGCTGTCGTTCGGCGCCTGGCACCACATACGGCTCTTCGGCCTGAGCATCTTCGGCGTGATGGACTATCTGACCAGCAGCCTCGCGCTACCGATCGGCAGCCTGATGACCGCGCTTTGCGTCGGCTGGGTGGTGCGCGGAGCGGCGATCGACGAATTAACCAATCACGGCCGGATCGCCGCGGGATGGGCGCCGGTATGGCTGTTTTTCATACGCTACATCGCGCCGATCGGCATCGTCTGGATTTTGATCCAGGGCGTGTTCGGTCTCTGACACCACCGCTTGCATCCAGAATTGATTACCCTAACGTATCGCCAATCCCGGACTGATAGCGAGGAACGATAATGCGCCGCGACACCCCCGCCCCGGTCGGTGTGCTGTTCACCAATCTGGGCAGCCCGGACGATACCTCGGTGCCCGCGGTCCGACGCTATCTGCGCGAGTTTCTCAGCGATCGCCGCGTGATCGATCTCAACCGGGCGCTTTGGCTGCCGATTCTGTACGGCATCATCCTGACGTTCCGGCCCCGGAAATCGGCCGAGGGCTATCGCTCGGTCTGGATGGACGAAGGCTCGCCGCTGATCGTGTACGCCCGGCGCCAGGTGGCCGGCATCCAGGCCCGCCTGGATGCGCAATTGTCGCGGCCGGTGCACGTGGCGCTCGGCATGCGCTACGGCAACCCCTCGATCGAGTCGGGCCTTGAGGAGCTGCATGCCGCCGGCTGCCGGAAGATCCTGATCCTGCCGGCCTACCCGCAGTATTCCGCGACCACGGTCGCCACGACGTTCGACAAGGTCGGCGCCGTGCTCGAGCACTGGCCGGAGCCGCCGGCGCTGCGCCAGATCAATCGCTACCACGACGACCCGGGTTATATCGCCGCACTCGCGAACTCGGTGCGCGAACACTGGGCGCAACACGGCCGCGGCGACAGGCTGGTGATCTCGTTTCACGGCATCCCCAAGCGCTACGTGAAGCAGGGCGATCCCTACCCTCGCGACTGCGGCGTCACCGCGCAGTTGCTGGCGGCAGAACTGGGCCTGTCGCGCAATCAGTACAAGGTCTGCTTTCAGTCGCGTTTCGGCCGCGAGCCGTGGCTGCAGCCGTATCTGGACGAGACCATGAAGGCCTGGGGCGCGGACCCGGACATCAACACCGTGGACGTGATCTGCCCCGGCTTCTCGGCCGATTGCCTGGAAACACTGGAAGAAATCCGCGAGGAGAACCGCGGCTACTTCGAGCAAGCCGGCGGGCAATCGTTACGGTATATTCCCGCGCTCAACGATCGCGACGAGCATATCGAGATGTTCGCGCGCGTGATTCGCGAAGAACTGGCCGGCTGGGTCTGACTTCGCTGCCTGTTATCGAACCCCGGAGCACGCTATGCACTGGCTCGCCACTTTCGGTCTGAACTACGGCCTGTTCCTGGCCAAGGCGGCCACCCTGGTCGCGGCCGTCGCCATCGTGGTGATCGTGCTGACGTCCAGCGCGATCAGCCTGCGCCGCGACCGGAATCGTCGCCTGTCCGTCGAGCGCGTCAACGATCGCCTGGATCACATGGCCGATACACTCTCCGATGCGTTGCTCAACGATGCCGAGAAAAAGGCACGCGCCAAGCAGCGCAAGAAGGAGGCCAAGCAAAAGACCAAGGCCGAAAAGCTCGGCAAGAAACACCCGCCACAGCGCCTGTTCGTGCTCGATTTCGACGGCGATATCCGGGCCTCGGCAGTCGACGGCCTGCGCGAGTCGATCAACGCCCTGCTCCAGGTCGCCGAGGCCGACGACGAAGTATTGCTGCGGCTCGAATCCGGCGGCGGCATGGTCCACAGCTATGGCCTGGCGGCCTCGCAGTTGGCACGCCTGCGCGATGCCGGCATCCGGCTGACCGTCGCGGTCGACCGCGTCGCCGCCAGCGGCGGCTACATGATGGCCTGCGTGGGCGATCGCATCGTGGCGGCGCCGTTTGCCATCATCGGCTCGATCGGCGTCGTCGCCCAGTTGCCCAATTTTCATCGCTGGTTATCGGACAAGCATGTCGATTTCGAGATGCACACCGCCGGCGATTACAAGCGCACGCTGACCGTTTTCGGCGAAAACACCGAAGCCGGCCGCGAAAAGTTTCGCCAGGAACTGGAAGACACGCACGGCCTGTTCAAGGCCTTCGTGGCCGAACATCGCCCCGGCCTGGATATCGACGCGGTGGCCACCGGAGAGCACTGGTACGCCCGCCAGGCGCTGGACAAGCGGCTGGTCGACGAAATCGCCACCAGCGACGCAGTCATGCTCGCCGCCGCCCGCGACGGGCGTGACGTGTTCACGATCGCCGTGCACGCGCCCCAGGGACTGATCGCCCGCCTGACCGGCCAGGCCAGTCGAGTGCTGGCAAAGACCCTGCACGAACAAGGCCTGATTCGCGCCGAAATCGGGCGGCGGGCGCATTGATTTGGGCCGGTTATGAAACTCCCCGGCATCTCGGCGGTCCTAGAGCCGGGGACGTAGCCGGCACCGCCGGTCGTTTGGTGACACCGACGAGTAAGGACCTATGACACAACTCGCATCTCTGCGCTATCGCGCCTTCTTTCTCCTGCTCCTAGCGCTGTTGGGCACGAGCGCTCAGGCGTCCATTCCCAGCGGCATGCTGTCCGGCAACGACCCGTCGCTGGCGCCGATGCTCCACAAGACGTTGCCGGCGGTGGTCAACGTGGTGGTGACCGGCAAGGCGCAGCAGATGCCGAACAATCCGCTGTTCAACGACCCGTTCTTCCGGAAGTTCTTCAATGCGCCGCAACAACAGCAGCTGCAACACCCGACCGCCATCGGCTCGGGGGTGATCGTCAACGCGGACAAGGGCTATATCGTGACCAACAATCACGTGGTCCGTAATGCGCAGAAGATCGAGGTCCGGCTCAAGGACAATCGGCAGTTCAAGGCCAAGATCGTCGGCACCGACCCGGCCACCGATCTGGCGGTGATCCAGATCGACGCCAAGAATCTCACCCAGCTCGAGTTCGCCGACTCCAACAAGCTCCAGGTCGGCGATTTCGTGGTTGCCGTGGGTAATCCCTTCGGCCTGCGTCAAACCGTGACCTCCGGCATCGTATCCGGCCTCGGCCGCCACATCGGCAGCCCCGAGGACGGACAGGGCAGCCGTTACCAGAACTTCATTCAGACCGATGCGTCGATCAACCCCGGCAACTCGGGCGGCGCGTTGCTCAACCTCAAGGGCCAGCTGGTCGGCATCAACAGCGAGATCCTGT
This sequence comes from Salinisphaera sp. LB1, assembly GCF_003177035.1. Lineage (NCBI taxonomy): Bacteria > Pseudomonadati > Pseudomonadota > Gammaproteobacteria > Salinisphaerales > Salinisphaeraceae > Salinisphaera > Salinisphaera sp. LB1. The sequence continues at coordinate 150,004 of NZ_CP029488.1, forward strand.
CGCAGTCGGGCGGCAACATCGGCATCGGCTTCGCCATTCCGTCGAACCTGGTCAAGACCGTTTACCACCAGCTGGTCAAGTACGGCAAGGTCAAGCGCGGCATGCTCGGTGTGGTCGGCCAGAACCTGACACCGGCCCTGGCCAAGGCCTTCGGCTTGAACGTCGATCAGGGCGTGGTGATCGCTCAGGTCATGCCCGATTCCCCGGCCGCCAAGGCGGGCATCAAGCAGCGTGACGTGATCACTGCCGTAGACGGCAAGAAGATCGATAACTTCTCCGACCTGCAGAACGCCATCGGCCTGCGTTCGCCGGGCTCCAAGGTGACCATCGATCTGCTGCGCGACGGCAAGAAGATGCAGGTCCACGCCACGCTGGCCAAGGCCTCCGCGCTGACCGGCGCGGGTAACGCCACTACCGGCGGTTCGCTGAACAAGCATCTGGCCGGCGCCCAGTTCGGCCCATTGACCGACAGCAACCCGCTGTCCGGCCAGGTGCAGGGCGTCGTGGTCACCCACGTGCAGCCCGGCAGCCCCGCGGCCCAGGCGGGTCTTCAGTCGGGCGACGTGATCACGTCGGTCAACCGGCATCAGATCAGCAGCGTCTCCCAGCTGCACAAACTGGCCGGCCCGGATACCAAGCAGCTGCTGCTGCATATCCGCCGTGGCCAGGGCGCGCTGTTCCTGTTGATACAGTAGACTGCCGCAACCGGCGCCGTTGGCGCCGAGCGCGAAAAGCCCGGCTTCGGCCGGGCTTTTTGTTGCGTATCATCCGGAACGTGCCGATTTGCCGTCGTTTTGTCTGCCTCGGTCGCGTCGTTATACTTGAAGGCGTTGCAGGAGCCTGTCATGAGCCAGTTCGATCTCGCCGACTTCGAAGCGCAGGTGCATGCCCTGCTGGCCGCCTATCAGCGTTTGCAGGCGGACTACGACGCCCTGCAGGCGGCCCACGAAGCCGAGACCCAGCGCAATCGCGAGATTCGAGAGCGCTTGAATGGGGTGATCGAACGCATCCGGGCGCTCGAGGCCGAAGCCGGTAATGTGTAACCGTCGACCGCGAGCACGGACCATCGCCGGGCTTTGCGTCGCCTTACCGGCGTCACGGGATGCAAATGCACGCGATAACGGGTTTAATCGGAGAGCGACAACCTCTGAGTCCCCGATGGGGGCGTGACACATGGCACGGGCGGACATCATGGGTAGCGACAAGACACAGACCGCGCTGACGGTGCGTATCCTCGGGCGCGACTACTCGGTCAACTGCCCAGAAGGCGAACGCGAGGCGCTGCTGCGCTCGGCCGAACACGTGTCCAAGCGCATGAGCGCGATCCAGCGTCAGGGCAAGACCCTGGGCTCGGAGCGGATTGCCATCATGGCCGCACTCAACATCGCCCGCGACCTGCTCGACCTGCAGCGCCAGGTCGAGCGACGCGACGCGGGCCTTGCCGATAGCGACGAGGAGATGACGGAGCGCCTGTCGCAGCTCCAGCTGCGGATTGAGTCGGCGCTCGATTCCTCGGGGTGACAGCATGACCGGTCTTGCGTTTGTCACGGCCCCGGACCGGGGGTACCATGTGGCTACCGGCATTCCTGCGGTGTTCGACGGTCTCCCGGTTCCCCTTGAGCCTAATTACCTAACCAGGGGTGGGAACCGGCGCAGGTGAGTATGCCCGCCTTGCTGCGGGAAACCTAATGCGTCGCGGAACGCCCCACTTGAGCGCTTGTCTCAAGGATAGTGGACGACTGACGGCACGTGCGGGAATGTCGGTCCCTCTTCTTCTTCGCTCGCCTGCCCATGGCCCGAATCGCCGATCAGCGCAAGACCGCTTTATCCGCCCGCCGGAGATTGAGCGCCGTTGACCGTCGACGCGCCTCGCGTGCGGCCTGCCGGCGGCTGGCCCGTCTGCCGGCCGTGCAGCGCGCGCACCGGATCGGCCTGTACTGGCCGCTGGCCAGCGAAATCGACCCTCGCCCCCTGATTCCCCTGCTCGGCCAGTCGCCGCCGGTGGTCTGCTATCCGCGCGTGGTCGGCGATGTCCTGCGGTTCGTGCCGATACGCTCGGCGCGAGCCTGGCGTCGTTCCGAGCTCGGCGTCTGCGAACCCGGCGGCTGGAGCCGCCCCGTGAACGCGCTCGACGTACTGGTCATGCCCCTGGCCGGTTTCGATACCAACGCCCATCGCATCGGTCTCGGCGGCGGCTTCTACGATCGCACGCTGGCCCCGGTCCGGGATCGAGCCTATCGCAGCCCGACGCGCATCGGCCTCGCCTTCGAATGCCAGCGGCTCGACGCCGTCGAACCCCAGCCATGGGATGTCGAACTAGCCGCTGTGGTAACCGAAAACCGCGTGTACCGCAGACGTCCGTAACGGTCGCCGGCGCCATGCATGGACAAAGCCGCCGGGCGCCGGCTCAATGGTGCCGCACCCCAACCGGCATCGCACGCCCTCGCGCGCCATGCGTAGAATCGACTGAATCGCACTCACGACAAGGACACTCATGCGCTACTGGCTGATGAAATCCGAACCCGACGAATTCAGCATCGAGGACCTGAAGAACCGTCCCCGGCAGACCGAAGGTTGGGACGGCGTGCGCAATTATCAGGCGCGCAACTTCATGCGCGATGACATGCGCGAGGGCGACCTGGCTTTTTTCTATCACTCGAACACGAAGGTGCCCGGGGTTGTCGGCATCATGCGTATCTCGCGCGAAGGCTATCCGGACGATACCGCCTTCGACCCGAAGGATCCGCATTACGACCCGAAATCCGATCCGGACAAGCCGCGCTGGTACCGGGTGGACGTCACCTACGAGCGCGAACTGGACCGCGTGATTCCGCTGTCCGAAATCAAGGACCACGCCGACGAGCTCGAGGGCCTGCCGCTGGTGCGTAAAGGCAACCGGCTGTCGGTGATGCCGATCGACAAGAAACACTGGGACTTCATTCTCGGCATGGAGCATGCCGGCGAGGAATAGCGACCCGGCACGGCTGCGTATGCCCAGGGATTGCGAAGTCCACAAGGATTCACGCAAGCGACTGGCGTATGGCACTGCAGTGACGTAGGTGGATTAGGTGGTTGCACCGTAATCCGACAACCGGACCTCGGACCCGCGGATTGGGCGTCGGATTACGCGCTGCGCGCTAATCCGACCTACCGGCAAGGCATTGTTTTTAAATTCGGCAGGCGGAATAAGGGGTTGTCTACCTCCTCTTTTGAGCAAGCAAAAGAAGGGACGCGCACGGCAGTGCGAAAGCAGAGCCCAACTCATCTCGTGGTTCAATATTTTGGCTGCCGAAACCGCCCATTCGCGCTTGGAAAACTCGCGAGTTCGATGCAATTTGGCGTTTCGCGGTACAGCGTGTTGGATGTCGGCGCCGACAAGCGAATACATCGGCTACGGGCGCCCCATCACCTCATCGATCCGCGCCGTAACCGCCGCAACCGGAATCAATCCCATCACCCCGGTATCGTCCTCGATCCGTGCGCCCCACTTCACCGCATCCGGCGTGCTGTTGCGATAGCGTGACGCGGCCTGGGCGAAATAGTCCACGCACAGGTCGCGCGACCGGTACGCTCCGCTGCGACGCGGATCGGTCGCGGCATGCAGGCTGATGGTGGCGATGTCGGTGGCATTCGCCATATGCGCCGGCCCGGAATCGGGGGTTAGCAGGATTCGACCGCGCTCGAACAGTGCCAGCAGTTGCTTGAGACTGGTTTGCCCGATGCGATCGGTCGCCGGCTCGCGCATGGCGGCCATGATCGCTTCGCCCATGGCGTGTTCTGCTTGGCTCGGCCCGCCCACCAGCACGCAACGCATCCCGTGAGCCCGTATCGCATGATCGGCCGCCGCCGCATAGTGATCGGTCGCCCAGTTGCGCATGATATGGCTCGAACACGGGCTGATGAACAGGATCGGGCGGGAATCGCGCGCCGCATCCAGCAAACCGCCGGCATGTGCGCGGTCGGCATCGGCGATCGGCACCCGCCAGTCGAACACGGGTTGATCGGCGCCGATGGCCGCGGCAAAGGCCAGAAAGCCATCCACCACATGGCGGCTGGCCACTGGCGGAATACGTTCGCGAACGAACAGGCGCTGACCGTCGCGTGCTCGCCGTTTATCGAAACCAATACGTCGCGCGGCCGAGACCAGTAGGCTGATCCGGTTGGCCCGCCAACTGGCGTGCATGTTCAACAGGGCATCGAAGCGGCGACCAGCCAGTTGGCGCTTGAGTTCGTCGATCGCCGAGCGCCCGCCGCGCTTGTCATAGACCAGGCACTCGACGCCCGGCAGATCGGCCACCAGCTTCGCCTCGGTCCGGTTGATCACCCAGCAAATCTCGATGTCGGGACGGGCCGCTTGCAGCGTATGCACCACCGGCACAACGTTGGCGCAGTCACCGAGCGCAGACAGCCGCAGAATACAGACGCGACGCGGCACCTGCGCTGGCAGAGCTCGATCGGGCATGGTCAGTCGCCGACTTCTTCCTTTTGGGTGTCCGCCTCGTCCGCGTGCGACGGCGGCTTGTCCGCTTCGTGCTCAGCCTCGATAAAGATGCGTTTCACCGTGGGGCACTCGGTCTTGATCCGGCGATCCATGTCGGCGATGGCGTCCTGAAGCGCTTCCCCGGACAGGCCCGGCTTGAAGCGCAGGCTGATATTGGCGAGCACATATTCGGGCCCGATATGCATGGTCGGCACTTCGTTGACCCGGACCACCGCCGGATGTCGGCTCACGATGTCCTCGATCTGCTGCACCACGTACTGGTTGGCGGACTCGCCGATCAACAAGCCCTTGGTCTCGACCGCCAGCCACACCGAGGAAAACGCGAGGATGCCGCCGATACCGATCGAGGCAAGGCCATCGAAGATTTCGATCCCGGTAAACTGCACCAACGCCAGCCCCGCGCCGGCCAGCAGCAGGCCCGCAATCGCCGCCGTATCCTCGAACAACACCAGAAACTTGTTCGGATCCTTGCCGCGGCGAACCGCCTCGAGCACGCCCCAGCTGCCCTTCACGCGCCGGAACTCCTTGGCCGCGATCGACCAGCTCGTGCCCTCGAACAGCACGGCCAGACCCAGCACGCCGTAATTGATCAATGGATGATCGATCGCATGCGGATGCATGACCTTCTCGACGCCTTCATAGATCGAGATACCGGCGCCGAGCGTGAACAGCAGCACCGCGACCATGAAGCTCCAGAAATAGATCTCCTTGCCATAACCGAACGGATACTTGGCGTCGGGCGGCTTCTTCGCCCGCCCCATCCCGTAGAGCAACAACGCCTGATTGCCCGTATCGATGACCGAGTGAATGCCTTCGGCCAGCATCGCTGTACTGCCGCTGAAGATCGAGGCGACGAACTTGCTGATCGCGATCAGCAGATTCCCGGTCAGGGCCGCCAGAACCACCGTCTTCGAATTGGATTCGGACATCGATCCGTCTCGACGAGCGCCTTAACCGGCCTGCAGAAACCGTTGATAGACCGGGTTGTCGGTTTCCTCGGCGTAATCGTAGCCGATGGCATCGAGCGCGGCACGACAGTCGGCCCGCTCCTCGGGCGCGACCTGAATCCCCAGCAATACCAGGCCGTGCGCATGCCCATGGTTGCGATAATGGAATAACGAGATGTTCCAGCGATCGCCCATCGCCTCGAGAAAGCGCAGCAGTGCGCCCGGGCGCTCCGGGAACTCGACCCGGAACAACACTTCCGAGCCGGCGCCGGCCGCGCGCCCGCCGACCATGTGCCGCACGTGCAGCTTGGCCATTTCGTTGCGCGACATGTCCAGCACGTCGTAGCCGGCGCTTCGGAGCGTATCGATCAGGGCATCGCGTTCGGCGATACCGTTGCTGAGCTTGATGCCGGCAAAGATCTGGGCGCGCGTGTCGTCGGCGTAGCGATAACCGAACTCGGTAATCGAGCGATCGCCGACGGTACGGCAGAACTGCAGGAATGCGCCGGGCTGTTCCGGCATGGTCACCGCCAGCAATGCTTCGCGCTGCTCGCCGAGCTCGGCGCGCTCGGCGATATAGGACAGCCGATCGAAATTGACGTTCGCGCCCGAGGTGATGGCGACCAGATCCTCGTTCTCGATTCCGGTCTCGGCCGCGTATTTCTTCGCCCCGGCCACCGCCAGCACCCCGGCCGGCTCGGTCAGTGCACGCGTGTCCTCGTAGACGTCGCGGATGGCCGCGCACATCTCGTCGATCGACACAGTCATCATCGCATCCACGTGCCGCTGACAGACGCGGAATGTTTCCTCGCCCACCTTCTTCACCGCGACGCCGTCGGCGAACAGCCCGACCTCGTCGAGCGTCACGCGCTCGCCGGCGGCCAGTGACGCGCCCATGCTGGCCGCATCCTCGGGCTCCACGCCGATCACACGAATGTCCGGGCGCACGCTCTTGATGTAGGCCGCCACGCCGGCCAGCATGCCGCCGCCACCGACGCAGACGAACACGGCATGAATCGGCTGCGGGTGCTGGCGCACGATCTCCATGCCGATGGTGCCCTGTCCGGCGATCACGTAGGGATCGTCATACGGATGGATATAGACCAGGCCATCGCGTTCCATGATCTCGGCAGCATGAGCCGCGGCTTCGTCGTAGCCATCGCCGTGGAGCACGATCTCGCCGCCGAAGCCGGCCACCGCGCTCACCTTGATCTGCGGTGTGGTCCGGGGCATGACAATCACCGCGCGAATACCGAGATTGCGCCCGGCCAGCGCCACACCCTGGGCATGATTGCCGGCCGACGCACAGATCACGCCACGGGCTTTTTCTTCGTCGGTCAGGTGCGAGATCTTGTTGTAGGCACCGCGCAGCTTGAACGAATGCACGGGCTGCAGATCCTCGCGCTTCAAGAACAGCCGGTTGCCGATGCGCTGACTCAGTTGCGCAGCTTCCACCAGCGGCGTCTCGATCGCCACATCGTAGACTCGCGCCGCATTGATTCGCTTGAGATACTCGGCATCACCGACATCGACGGCCGGGGCCGACCCGCCGAGGGCGGTCTGTTTGAGGCTGCTGTTCATGGCGCACACGGCTTTGAAAAACGCCTCATGCTAAACCTTTGGCGCGGCCGCGACCACGACCGCTCGCCCGCACACCGATGCTTGGCGTATCATGCCCGCCATTTAGGCGGTCGAATCCAGCCCGGCGGGATCGGCAAGTGCTCGATGCGGACGCATGGCTACCCGGCCGCCCCGCGATGGTCGATCACCCGACTCGCGGCGGGTTCGATCCCGCGTTGTCACAATGCGAGAGGCAGAATGCAGAACATCGTATTCATCGGCGGCGGCAACATGACGACCAGTCTGGTCAGCGGGTTGCGCAACGCGGGCTGGCCCGGTGACGCCATTACCGTGGTCGATCACAACGCCGACAAGCGCGAACACCTGGCCGAGCAGTATCGCGTGAACACCGCCGCGCAGGCGCAGGCGTCGCATCTGGCCGCCGCGGATGCGGTCGTGCTGGCCGTGAAACCGCAGGGCATGGCGAATACGGCACGCGCCCTCACCCCGCTGCTCGGCACGGCCCGCCCGTTGATTCTGTCGATTGCGGCCGGCATCCCGCTGTCGGCGCTGCGCCAGTGGCTGGGCGCAGATTTCGCCTATGTGCGCTGCATGCCGAACACCCCGTCGCTGCTCGGGGTGGGCGCGACCGGCCTGTATGCCGATGCCACCGTGACGGACGAACAACGCCAGCTCGCCGACGACATGATGGCCACCGCGGGCGTCAATGCCTGGGTCGACGATGAATCGCTCATTGATGCGGTGATCGCGACCTCGGGCAGCGGCCCGGCTTATTTCTTCGCCTTCATGGAGGCGATGATCGCCGGTGCAACCGAACTCGGCCTGGACGAGACCGCCGCACGCGAACTCGTGCTCCAGACCGCACTCGGTGCGGCCCGCATGGCTACCGAGTCCGGCGACGACCCGGCCACCCTGCGGACCAAGGTGACCTCCAAGGGGGGCACCACCGCCGCCGCGCTCAACCACCTCGAAGCCGGCGATCTCGACCAACTCGTAGCCGGCGCCATGCGGGCGGCTTCCGACCGCGCCGCCGAACTCGCCCGCGACCTGTCCGACGGTTAGGGTCTGTTGATGTTTTGTACGAGCGCCGCGTTGGTGTCCGCAAATCGTGTCCGGCAAGGCGCGAGTTGCCGCGTCGTGGCGTCCCACGATCCAGACTCGCAACGCCGCAGGGCACTATTTGCGGCCCAACCCGGAGGGACAAGCGCTGTTTTGCGGCAATACAGCGTTGTAGCTCCCTCGCGTAGGATGACTACGCCACGCTCGCTACGCCTCGTCTTGCCGCAAAACAGTGCTTGGCGCGGACTCGTACTAAACAACAACAGACCCTATTCATGATCGATAACACCAACAACGCCCTGCTGTTTCTCGTCGATACGGTGTTGTCGCTGTACATCATCGTGGTTTTGCTGCGGGTGATCCTGCAGTTGGTGCATGCCGATTTCCGCAATCCGATCTCCCAGTTCGTCTGGCAGACCACGCGCATGCCGGTGAACGTGTTGCGTCACGCGATTCCGCGCTGGCGTAACTGGGACCTGCCGGCGCTGGTGTTCGGCCTGATCCTGTCCTATATCCTGATCCAGATCGATCTGGCACTCGGCGCCCCCGGTTTCGGCCCGCAACTGCTGCCCTCACTGGCGTGGGCGATTCTCAAAATGGCCACGCTGGTCTGCAATCTGTATTTCTTCACGATCCTGATCCAGGCGCTGATGAGCTGGATCTCGCCGAATCAGTTCAGCCCGGCCACCGCCATTCTGTTCTCCATCAACGAGCCGCTGCTGCGGCCGGTGCGCGGCGTGATTCCCAGCATCGGCGGCCTCGACCTGTCGCCGCTGGTGGTGATCATCGCGCTGGAAGTGGTCTCGCGCCTGCTGCCGCTGCCGGGGCTGTTCCGTTAGCGCGATGGCGATGGAATCTCCCGCCCACTCGATCGGAATCGTCGAGCCGCAGACGCTGCACATCGACGAACCGCTGGCCCTGGACTGCGGCAAGCAGCTGAGCGAATTCGATCTGGTGTACGAGACCTACGGCACGCTCAATGCGGAGCGTTCCAACGCGGTGCTGATCTGCCACGCGTTGTCCGGCAACCACCATGCCGCCGGCTATCATAGCGAGGCCGACGCCAAACCGGGCTGGTGGAACAAATGCATCGGCCCCGGGAAGATGATCGACACCAATCGCTTCTTCGTGGTCTCGCCGGCCAATCTCGGCTGCTACAACGGCTCCACCGGCCCGGGCAGCATCAATCCCGAAACCGGACGCCATTACGGCCCGGATTTCCCGGTGGTGACGGTCAGCGACTGGGTCCGCTCCCAGAACCTGTTGCGCGCCCATCTCGGGATCGAGCGCTGGGCGGCGGCGGTCGGCGGCAGTCTCGGCGGCATGCAGGTGATGCAATGGGCCATCGATTATCCGGACCGGTTGGCGCACGCGGTGGTCATCGCCTCGGCGCCAAAACTCTCGGCCCAGAACATCGCCTTCAACGAGATCGCCCGCCAGGCCATCGTCACCGACCCCGAGTTCCACGCCGGGCGTTACTATGAAAAAGGCGTGGTGCCGCGCCGCGGCCTGATGCTCGCCCGTATGCTCGGCCACATCACCTATCTGTCGGATGACGCCATGCGCGCCAAGTTCGGCCGCGACCTGCGCGCCGGGCGTATCAATTACGGCTTCGATGTCGAGTTCCAGGTCGAGTCGTATCTGCGTCATCAGGGCGAATCGTTCGTCACCCGCTTCGATGCCAACACTTATCTGCTGATGACCAAGGCGCTGGATTACTTCGACCCGGCCCATACCACCGGCGGGCGCCTGGCCGAGGCATTCGAGCCGGCTACGGCGCGTTTTCTGGTCATCTCGTTCACCTCCGACTGGCGCTTCGCGCCGGCGCGCTCGCGCGAGATCGTCGACGCCCTGGTCGACGCCGGCAAGCAGGTCGCCTATGCCGAGGTCGAATCCGATCTCGGCCACGACGATTTCCTGCTCACGATGCCGCACTACATGAACACGATGAAGGCCTACATGAGCCGCGTGGCCGCCGAGGTGGGCGCATGAACACGCTGAGCACGCCGACGCGGGACGGCCTGCGGGCCGACCTAGCCCTCATCTCGGACTGGATCGCCCCCGGCACGCGCGTGCTCGACCTCGGCTGTGGCAACGGTGCCCTGCTCGCCCATCTCGAAGCGACGAAGAACGTGCGCGGTTATGGTCTAGAAATCGACCCGGACAATGTCATCGCTTGTGTCGCGGCGGGCGTGAACGTGCTTCAGCTCGATCTGGATGCCGGGCTAAGCCAGTTCGAGGACGACAGCTTCGATTATGTCGTGATGAGCTCGGCGATCCAGGAAGTCCAGCAGCCGCATGTGCTCATCGACGAAATGCTGCGCATCGGCCGCGACTCGATCCTGACGTTCCCCAACTTCGCGCACTGGCGCATGCGGCTGAGCCTGGCCTGGCACGGCGTGATGCCGTCATCGCGCGCTTTGCCCAATCGCTGGTACAACACGCCGAACATCCATCTGTGCACGGTGCGCGATTTCGAGCAGCTGTGTGCGACCAAGCGGGTGGAGATCGTGCGCCGGCATTTCGTCAATCATGCCCACCGCGCCCATGCGGCGATGCGCCTCGCCCCCAACCTGCTCGGCGAGATCGCGCTGTATCAACTGCACGCAAGCGGACTGCCGTAACGGCCCGCGCGTCGCGGGGCGTGATCACCCGCGGGCCCGGCCAAGGCCGCGCCCTGTTCCGCGGCGTAGCGCGCCCATGCGCCCAGGCGGGTCAGATCGACTCGCCGGTGACCGTGAACTTGGCTTTCAGAAACTGCTCGTGCGGTAGATACATCAATTCCGCCAGATCCCGCAGCAGATGCTCCTCGTTCGCGTCGAGCTCGTTGTCGGCATAGGCCACACGCCAGAGCATCTCGAGCACTTCACGCTTTTCCTGCACATCGAGGCCCTGATTGAGGGTCCTGAGGTACTCGTACAGCGACACCGAGGCACGCGCTTTCGGCGCCGCTGCGGCGATCAACTCCTCGACTTCGCCGTCCGCCAGGCCGAAATGCGTTTTCAGCTGCAGACGAATCTCGTCGTATTCGGCCGGCTTATGGTTGTTGTCGGCGTGCGCCATTTCAAGCAGCAATACCGCGGCGGCAATCTGCTGGGCGCGCTGCGGATCGCGCGCGCCGCCATCCGCGGCGGGCTGGATGGCTTCCTTGAGTCGATCGAACAATCCCATCACATTCATTCCTCTGCCGATCACCGGTGGGCCCAGAAGGCTTCGACGCGCTTGCGCAGGTCACTCAGGCGACCATGCAGGAAATGCCCCGCGCCTTCCATGATCTGGACATCGACCGCCGGCTCGAGTTTCTCCACCGCCGTGATCGAGGCTTGCACGTCGATCACTTCATCCTGATCGCCGAACAGGGCCAGCCAGTCGCAGTCGGGGCGCGGCAGCCCGTCATCGAAATAAGCTACCGGCAAACCAATGGTCAACAGGCTCGGCGTGCCGTCGGCCGCGGCCACACGAAGCGCGGCCGCGGAACCGAAGGAAAAACCCGCCAGGCCGGCCAGGGGCAGGCCGGAGTTGTCGCCGGCCCAGTCGCGCACGGCGCGCAGGTCGTCCTGCTCGCCGCGGCCGGCATCGTAGCGGCCTTCGCTGCGCCCGGTGTCACGAAAATTGAACCGCAGCGTGGCGAAACCCGCTTCGCGCGCGCCGCGGGCGGTCATGTAGACCACCTTGTTGTCCTTGGTGCCGCCCTGCTGCGGGTGCGGATGGGCGACGACGATGAAACCGCGCGGCTCATGCCTCGGCAGCTCGACGTCGACCTCGAGTGCGCCGTCCGGGCCCTCGATGAACCCGCTCGCGCTGTCCTGGTCCGGCCAATTGAGACTGCTCATCAAGACTCCTTGTCCTGTTCCTCGGATGCCCCGTCGCCGTTCGACGCCGAACGCGCGCTTGCGGCCTCAGCGCGTTCGGCGCGGGCCCGGCGCCGATCCTCGTCGGTGCGCTTGGGGGCATAGTAAATGATGGTATCGCCGATATCCGGCCGCGTGCCGCCGGCGGCGGGCGACAGCAGCAGCGTCCGGTCATCGTGCAACACAGCGATGGGAATGGCTTCCGGCGGCCGGTCGCGCTTGAGATCCTCGTAACCATAATTCTCGGTGAGCCGGGTCTTGTAGAACTGCCAGCTCTGAAAATGATGACGCCAGAGTTCTTCATACTGGGCCGACTCGTCGAACGCCGGCCGGCCCCGCAGCGGACGGGCCACGACCTTGGCGTCGTTGTTCTCGTCGGCCGCATACATCGGCAGCTGGAACACGCGATCGTGTTCCAGACTGTTGGAGAAATGCGAGCAGACCAGGGCGTTATAAGCATCGTTGCTGGTCGCCGCCAGCATGCAGGCGATCTCGTTGAGCTCCAGCGACTGCTGAATGGTCTCCGAGAGCACTTCGCCGTACAGCACGCGCACGCCGGCCAGGCGTGCGGTACGCAGCCGATGCCAGGACGAATCCACCAGCAGCACCTGAACGTGCAGCTCGTTCGACAACGCGCGCGCCAACTCGGTCGACCACGGCGACGCACCGACAATGAGCACGCCGTTGGGTTCGACCGACAACCGCAGCCAGCGCGCCAGCCGGCCCAGCGAGAAACCGTGCAGGATCACCGACGCGAACACGATGGCGAAGATCAGCGGCAGCAACTCCTGCGCACCGCCATAGCCGGCCTGGATCAGCGTGGGTGCGAACACGCCGGCCACGGCGGCGGCTACGATGCCGCGCGGTGCAATCCAGCCCACCAGCAGGCGATCGCGCCATTCCATGTTGGTGAAGGTCGTGGCCAGCCACACCGCCACCGGACGCGCCACGAACAACACCACGGCCACCAGGGCCGCGGCATGCCAGTCCAGATGCCGCAGCACCTTGGGATCGAGGTCGGCCGTCAGCACGATGAACACCGACGAGACCAGCAGAATGGTGACGTATTCCTTGAACCGACGCAGTTCCGCCATGCCGGCGATGCTCATGTTGCCCATGACCATGCCCATGACGGTGACCGCGAGCAGCCCGGCCTCGGCGAAGATCTCGCTGGCCAGACCGTAGATCACCAGCACGCAGGCAACGGTCAGCGGCGCCTTGAGATATTCCGGCACCCAGACGTGGTTGAACGCCCAGCCCAGCAGCCAGCCGACACCACCGCCGAGCGCCAGCGAAATCAGAATCGCCAGGCCCAGCTCCACGACGACCTGCGTACCACCGCCCGGATAGGCCCCGGCGAACACGAAATACTGGAACACCAGCACCGCGAGCAGCGCGCCGATCGGGTCGTTGATGATCCCTTCCCACTTCAGATACGACGCCGTGCGGCGGTTGAGCCCCGCCTGGCGCAGCATGGGAATGATCACCGTCGGGCCGGTGACGATCAGGATTGCGCCGAACAGCAGCGACACCGGCAAGCTGAGATCGCCGATGAAATAGGCCGCGACCGAGTACAGCCCCCAGGCGAACATCGAGCCAAGCGTGACCAGACGGCGCACGCCCGAGGCCGCTTCCTTGAACTCGTGCAGCCGCAGCGACAGGCCGCCCTCGAACAGGATCACCGCCACCGCCAGCCCCACGATGGGCGACAGCACCGGGCCGATATCCTCGGATGGATTCATCCATCCGAGCACCGGCCCGGCGATCACGCCGGAGACCAGGAACAGCACGATCGCCGGCATGCGCAGCCACCAGGCGAGCCACTGCGAGAACACGCCCAGTGCGATGATCGAAATCAACAACAGCGAAAGATGGTGTGCCATCGCGTCAGGCTGATTTCAGATGAACAGCGCGGGACGGCTGCGTCCGGGCCGCCTCAGAGCGAATCCCAATTGCCTTTGCGACGGCGCCGGAACAGCGGCAGCAGCAGGCCCAGCAGGACGCCGCCAAACAGGATCAGCGCGCCGATCTTCATACCGTCACGGCGCGACTGCAACGCCTGATTCTGGTGCTTGAGCCGATCCACGTCCGCGCGCAGGCTCATCAGTTGTTTGCGGTACTTTTCGTTTTCCTTGCCGATGCGGATCGCGTCGGCGGATGTCTCGCGGATGTTCTGCAACTTCGATTTGAGCTTCTTGTTCTGGGCGACCAGATTCCGCTTGAGCTCGCCCAGCTTGTCCGAGCCGTGCAGCGCCTGCGACAGCTCCTTCTTGAGATCGGCATTGTCCGACTTCAGCTTGCTGACCTGTTGCTTGAGGCTGGCCAACTGCTCGCGTGCGGCCGGCTGATCGGACAGGAAACGGGTCAGTACGTAACCGGTCTGGCCCGACGACGTGCGCACGTGCGTCCAGCCGCCGGAAGACGAGCCCAGCGTATCGAGCTTGTCGCCGGCATCCAGCAACTTCTCGATCCGATACTTCGTACCCGGCCCGCTGCGCATGTTGATCGACAACTGATCGCTCACATACTGCGTCGCAGCACTGGCCGTGACTGCGTACAACAGGGTCATTGCGATCAGGACGGCGCCGAATCCACGCATCCGCGCGTATCGATAGCCCATTGAATCCCTCGAATTGATGTTGGCGGGTTCCGGTCGCCCCGTGCCGGCGATGCAAAAGTGTAGCAAAGCCCGGGCCACGGCCCGGTCATACTTGCCAGCCGCGCTACACTACGGCGCTCGTTTCCCCGATCGGCAATGCGCTCATGGCTCTGATCGACATCGGCGCCAATCTGGCCCACGACAGCTTTGACGACGACCGCGACAGCGTGATCGCGCGTGCCGCCGAGGCCGGCGTCACACGGTTCGTGGTAACCGGCAGCGATCTCGCCAGCAGCCAGGGCGCCATCGATATCGCCCGGGCCCACCCGGGGCGCGGCTTCGCCACGGCCGGTCTGCATCCGCATCACGCCAGCGACTGGAGCGACGAACTGGCCGGGCTCATGCGCCGCGCGGCGGCCGCTGGCGAGATCGTGGCGATCGGCGAGACCGGCCTGGATTATTTTCGCGACATCAGCCCGCGCGACGTGCAAATGCGCGTCTTCGCCGCGCAGCTCGCGATCGCCGTCGAACACGACATGCCGGTGTTTCTGCATCAGCGCGACGCCCACGCCGACTTCATCGCCATACTGCGCGAATACCTGCCGCATCTGCCACGGGCCGTGGTCCACTGCTTCACCGATGGCCCGGATGTGCTCGCCGATTATCTGGCCGCGGATCTGCATGTCGGCATCACCGGCTGGATCTGCGACGAACGCCGCGGCGCCGATCTGTACGCCGCGGCGGCCGACATTCCCGACGATCGGTTAATGATCGAAACGGACTGCCCCTATCTCATGCCGCGCACGATCCGCCCGAAGCCGAAAAGCCGGCGTAACGAGCCGGCCTATCTGCCGTGGGTCCGCGACAGCGTGGCAACCGCCCGCGGCGTCGCCCCGGATCACATCGAGCGCATCACCACCGCCAACGCAGCGCGTTTCTTCGCCCTCGCCTGACTCGGCAGGTCCGGCGGCCGGCCGGCCCCTCGGGGATACAACGTATGGCGCTGCCCGGATCGGACCGTTATGCTGACAATTCCCATACGGCTGTGACATGACAGGATTGGCCAATGAGCGAAACTGACGCCCTCAAGAAAGATATGGAGGCCCTGCGCAAGGACCTGCGTGAGCTGGCCGAAACCGTGCGCACCAGCGGTGAAAAACGTTACCAGGAAGGCCTTGACCAGGCCCGCCATGGCTACGAGGACCTGCGCCGCGAAGCCAGCAAGCGCAGCAAGGAAGTCGGCGCCGAAATCGAAGCCCGCCCCTTCACCAGCATATTCGCCGCCTTCGGTATCGGTCTGGTGCTGGGCAAGCTGCTCCGCTAGGCGCCGACGTTGAGCCTCAAGCGCAAGATAGCGGCTGCCGTGTCGCTGCACATGCTGGCCTGGCTGGCCATGCTGATCGCGCTGGCCGGCATCGTGTTTCTCGCCCTGGGCGTGTTCTGGCTGATCGCCCCGCCGCTGGGCCCGGGCATCGCGGCCCTGGTGGTCGGCGGTGGCCTGCTCGGCTTGATCCTGGTGATCACGCTGTTCGGGCTGCTTATTGCCAGGGCACGCCGCAGGACGAAGGCGGCGGCAGTCCAACGTAGTCCGGATAGCCGGATCGAGGAGGAGCTGCGTCCCGTCATCGGCGACCGGGCAACGGCATGGGCCAAGGCCAACCCAGGCATCACCATGGTCGGGGCCCTGTCGGCCGGGGTCGTGCTGGCGGCCAGCCCGGGCATGCGCCGAGTGATCTACGACGCCGCCCGGCCAGTGATCACCCGCAAGGTGATGCAAGTGATGCAAGACCTGGTGGATGGCTAGCGTGACTGCTCCCCGCCCTAGCGCTGACGCGCCACGGGCGAGGCTTCCCACTTCTCAGGCAGCAGCCGGCGCCATGCCGGACTTACGCAAGCCTCCATGGGCAGAGACGGACAGCCCTTCCGCCTTCAACTTCACTATGCCTTGATGCTTGATGTTCAGCGCCGCGTTGATGTCACGATCGTGCTGTGTGTGGCAGGCGGGACACGCCCACGACCGGACGCTCAACGGCATGGCGCTCATCTTATAGTGACAGACATGGCAGGTCTTGGAGCTGGCAAACCACGGGTCGATCTTGACCAGGTGCTTGCCCTGTTCCTTGGCCTTGTAGTCCAGCTTGGCGGTCAAGGCATACCACGATGCATCGCCGATGTGCTTGGCGAGCTTGGCATTCTTCATCATATTCTTGACCTTCAGCGTCTCGACGATCACCGCTTGGTTGTCGTCAATGATCTGTCGAGAGAGCTTGTGCTGGAAGTCTTTGCGGGCATTCGCTGCCCGCTCGTGAGCCTTGGCGACGAGCAAGCGTGCCTTGGCTCGATTGGCACTGCCCTTCTTGGTACGGGACAGCGCCTGTTGTTTGCGCTTGAGGTTCTTCTGCGCCTGCTTGAGGAATCGCGGATTGGCAATCTTGCGGCCGGTGGAGTCAATGGCGAGGTGAGAGAGGCCCACGTCGAGGCCGACGACACCGTCAGCGTCTACCTCCTTCAACGGCGCGGGCGCAGCCTGTTCTGTCTCGTATAGCAGCGAGGCGTAGTGCTTGCCGGTGACGGTGCGCGACAGCGTGATGCTTTTGAGCTTGCCGTCAACAGGCCGGTGTACCTTGGCCTTGATCGGCCCGAGCTTGGGCACCTTGATCCAGCTATCGCCGGCCTTGACGCCGACGCAGTGGGTGCTGGATTGCTTGCCCCGCTTGCTCTTGAAGCGCGGGTAGCCCACTTTTTGCCTGGGATCGAAGAAGCGTTGGAAGGCTTGGTCGAGATTGATACACGACTGCTGGAGCGCCATGGCGTCCGCCTCTTTCAGCCAGCCATACTTGCGGGACTTCTTGGCCACCGGCAGCAGCTTCTTGATGTCGTGCCTGGCACTCAACGAGTGACCGTGGCGCTTGTAGCGATGGGACATGATGCGAAGGCCGGTGTTGTAGCAGAAACGCACCGCGCCGAACTGGCGGTTCAGAAACGCCGCCTGCTCGGTCATGGGGTAGATGCGTACCTTCGAGGCCTTCAGCATTTCAGTGTTCCTTGCTACTCTAGGCATAAATTATAGCCTGCGAGATGTAAACGCAAGTGAGTGTGCAGGTCGATTATCGACGAGGACGACACAGCGTAACGCGACTGGTTGTTCACCTTGTCTTCACGACGAAATATCGGCGCAAGGTGTTCGACGGATACATGATCGAGCAGTTACGCGAAGCGTTTGGGTCTGCTTGCGATAAGCTGGATTGCCGCATCCTTGAGTTCGAAGGTGAAGAAGATCATGTCCACTTACTCGTGGAATATCCGCCGAAGCTGTCGATCAGCGTGCTTGTCAACAACTTGAAGTCCACGTCGTCTCGACGGGTGAGGTTCTTGAATACCCACATTCCGCGCCTCAGCAAGAGCGCCGCACTGTGGTCGAGATCGTATTTCGCGTGTAGCGCAGGCGGCGCCACCATCGAGACGCTCAAGGCTTATGTGCAGGAGCAGAAGACACCACAATAAGGCCGCTTGTGCGGCCCCGCTTACCTCCCCGCCCGAGTGGGCGAGGGTTCACGCGGATTTTTGCTGAAAAACGCCCGGTTACGGGCCGGGCGCCCTGCTTTGCGCGCCATCAAATAGCCGCGCCCGAGGCTTCGGGCGCGGCGGCGCGTTATTCCTCGAACGGCTCGTCGGTGACCGCGCCTTTCGCCGCACTGCCGACCAGACGCATGTATTTGGCCAGCACCCCGCGGCTGGCCTTGGGCGGCCGCGGTACCCAGGCCGCGCGACGACGCTGCAGTTCCTCGTCGTCGACCTCGAGATGCAGCTTGCGCTCGCGCGCATCGATGACGATCGTGTCGCCCTCTTCGATCAGGGCAATGCCGCCGCCGACAGCCGCCTCCGGGGCGACATGGCCCACCACCATGCCATAGGTACCGCCGGAGAATCGGCCATCGGTGATCAGGCCGACTTTCTCGCCCAGGCCACGACCGATAAGCGCCGACGTGGGTGACAGCATCTCGCGCATGCCCGGCCCACCCTTCGGGCCCTCGTAGCGAATCACGACCACATCGCCGGCCACGATCGATTCGTCGAGGATGGCCGCCATGGCCTCTTCCTCCGAATCGAACACCCGCGCCGGCCCGGTGATCGCCGGCTTCTTGAGGCCGGTGATCTTGGCCACCGCGCCTTCCTCGGCGAGGTTGCCGCGCAGAATCGCCAGATGGCCGGATTCATAGAGCGCCTGATCCATCGGCAGGATCACTTTCTGATAGGTCGGCGGCTGGTCCGGCACATCGGCCAGCGTTTCGGCGAGTGTGGCGCCGGTGATGGTCAGGGTATCGCCGTGCAGCAGCCCGGCATTGAGCAGCATCTTCATCACCTGGGGAATGCCGCCCGCGCCGTGCAGCTGCGTGACCACGAATCGACCGGAGGGCTTGAGGTCACAGAACACCGGCACCTTTGCCCGGATACGCTCGAAATCGTCCAGCGACAGGTCGACCTCGGCCGCCTGGGCGATGGCCAGCAGGTGCAGCACGGCGTTGGTCGATCCACCCACGGCCATCATCAAGGTGATCGCGTTCTCGAACGCCTTCTTCGTGAGCAGATCACGCGGTCTGATGTCCTGCTCGATCGCCCGGATCAGCACGCGCGCGGATTCGGCCGCGCTGTCGGCCTTCTCGGCGTCCTCGGCCGCCATGGTCGAGGAATACGGCAGGCTCATGCCCATCGCCTCGAATGCCGAGGACATGCTGTTGGCGGTATACATGCCGCCGCAGGAACCGGCGCCCGGACAGGCGTTGCACTCCACCTGATACAGGCGTTGTTCGTCGATCTGACCGGCCGCGTACTGACCCACCGCCTCGAACGCCGACACCAGGTTAAGATCCTCGCCGTCGAGATGGCCCGGCTTGATCGTGCCGCCATAGACGAAGATGGCCGGCACGTTCATGCGCGCGATGCCGATCATCGCGCCCGGCATGTTCTTGTCGCAGCCGCCGATCGCCATGACGCCGTCCATGGCCTCGGCCTGGACCGCGGTCTCGACCGCATCGGCGATCACTTCGCGCGAAACCAGCGAATACTTCATGCCGGGCGTGCCCATCGAGATGCCGTCGGACACGGTGACCGTGCCGAACATCTGCGATTTGGCGCCGCCGGTTTCCAGTGCCTCCTCGGCGCGACCGGCGAGCGTATTCAGACCCATGTTGCAGGGCGTGATGGTGGAGTAGCCGTTGGCAATGCCGACGATGGGCTTGTTGAAGTCCTCATCGGTGTAACCCATCGCGCGCAGCATCGCGCGGTTGGGCGCACGCGACGTGCCCTGGGTGATGACCTGGCTGCGGCGGGGCTTCGGTTGGGGCTGGTTGTCGTCGACGGCCATGGGAATTCGCGGCTGTTGAATGGCCGATCATTATGCAGCCGTGCTGCGACCGCGCACAAAAAAAACGGCGCCCGAAGACGCCGTTTTCGCTTACGCGGCATGGTGCGGCTCGATCAACGATTGGGCTGCTTGGTCATGCGCAGGTAAGGCTTGAGCTCATTCCAGCCGTCCGGGAAGTGCTTCTTCGCTTCCTCGTTCGACAACGCCGGCGAGATGATCACGTCGTCGCCGTTCTGCCAGTCGGCCGGCGTGGTGACCTTGTAATTGTCGGTCAGCTGCAGCGAATCGATCACGCGCAGGATCTCGGCGAAATTGCGGCCGGCGCTCTTCGGATAGGTCAGCGTCATCCGGATCTTCTTGTTCGGATCGATCACGAACACACTGCGCACCGTCGATGTGTCGCCTTCGTTCGGATGAATCATGTCGTATAGCTCGGCCACCTTGCGATCGGTATCGCCGATGATCGGGAAGGTCGGCGCACAGCCCTGGGTTTCCTCGATGTCCTTCGACCAGGCCTTGTGATCCTCGACCGAATCGACCGACACGACAATCGGCTTGGCGTTGCGCTTGGCAAACTCATCGGACAGCTTGGCCGTGGCCCCGATCTCGGTGGTGCACACCGGCGTGAAATCCGCCGGATGCGACATCAGCACGCCCCAGCTGTCGCCGAGCCAGGCGTGGAAATCGATCTCGCCTTCGGTGGTATCCGCTGTGAAATTCGGCGCGGTATCGCCCAGTCTCAAACCCATGACATTCTCCTTCGATTGCGTCGATGCGAGTGTAGCAGCGGCAACGGCGCATGGCCCCGCTGCATCGAACGCGGTCGTCGACCCCGTTCGATGCGTGGTATATGGTCACGAACCCACGCCGGTACAAGATCACGGAATCAATGCCATGAACGACGCCGCCGACCACGAGCCACGTGTGGTTTACGTCACCACGCCCGACGTCGAGACCGCCCGCGCCATCGCGGCCGCGCTGATCGAGCATCACGAGGCCGCCTGCGTGAACATCGTATCCGGCGTGGAATCGGTGTATCGCTGGCAGGGCCGGGTCGAGATCGACGCCGAATGGCTTCTGGTGATCAAGACCCGGGCCGGGCGGCTGGCGGCGATCGATGCACGTCTGGCCGAACTGCATCCGGACGATGTGCCCGAGCGCATCGCGTTGCCGATCGTCGATGGCGCGCCCGCCTACATGAGCTGGCTGATCGAACAGACCCACTGATGCCGGGCGCTCATTCGGCGCCCGCCATGCAGGCGCTGCTTGTCGGCGCAATCCCGCTCGCCGGACTGGCGGCGCATGTCGCGCGCGTCGATAACTCGCCGCTGGTGGGCGCCCCCGCCATGGCCGATTTCTATGCCGACTGGTGCGTGGACTGTGCACGCATGAAACGCACCGTGTTCGCCGAGGCCCGCGTGCGGCGGGCCCGGTCACGGGTCACTGCGATCGAGTTCGATGTCACCGCCTACCACACCGGGCAACAGCGCCTGATGCAGCGGCTGAACGTTTTCGGGCCACCCACACTGTTGCTCTATCCCGCATCGGCTGAAAACGAGAGGCCCCGGCAGCGCCTGCTCGGCGCCGTCGATACCGCCACTGTTTTGCATGCGCTCGACAAGATCGCAGCGAAACCCAGCACCTGAGTGTCCCAACCCACGGCCACCGGGTCGCGGGGGCCTGCCTGTCGCCCCCGCTGGCGATTCGGCGCCGAAAAACCGATATCTTGCCGCGATTCGGCGCGGAGACCGACTCTTGACCCCAGCCTGCCGCGATCACCCGGCATCGAGCGCCGACAACACGCCCCGGGTCGCGAACGCGCTTGGGCGGCGCTGGGAACGGCCGAGATGATGCCGTGCAAAATGCCCGAACGTCGGCGATTATCCGACAATACGGCGGCGAACGGCGGCGATCGACCTTGCGCTAGTTGTGCCACGCCCTGCCATGCGGCACACTTTGCTCCCAGACACACGCGGGAACGCGCACGGCAGCCGTTTTGCGTCGCAGCCGGGTCGTTGGCCCGACCGGCTCGCCGCGCCGACAGGAGCGAATCGACACGCCATGGATATCCGAAAACTGAAGAAACTCATCGAGCTGGTCGAGGATTCCGGCATCGCCGAGTTGGAGATCACCGAAGGTGAGGAATCGGTCCGCATCGGCCGTTACCCACCGGCCGGCAGTCAGCCGAGCGCCCCACCGCCGGCGTATGCGGCCGCCCCGCCGCCGGCCGCCGCACCGGCCACGGATGCCGCGCCCGCTAGCGGCGCGAGCGCGTCGGCCGGCGGCGGCGGCGAAGCTGTAGCAGAGGGTCATATCATCCGTTCGCCGATGGTCGGTACCTTCTACCGCGCGCCGGCACCGGATGCCAAATCCTTCGTCGAAGTCGGCGACCACATCGGCCCGAACGATACCGTATGCATCATCGAAGCCATGAAAATGCTCAACCAGATCGAGGCCGAGACTTCCGGCACCGTCAGCGAGATCCTGGTCGAAAACGGTCAGCCGGTCGAATACGATCAGCCGTTGTTCGTGATCAAATGATCACGCGGGGCGGCGCGCTGTTGATGCGCCGCGCGCGAGCAAACGGCCACGCCCACCACATCATCGCGTCGGCGCCGGGTCGCAGCCCGATCCGCGCGACGACCTGACCCGAGGTTCACTCATGCTGGACAAGGTTCTCATCGCCAACCGCGGCGAAATCGCGCTGCGTATCCTGCGCGCCTGTCGCCAGCTCGGTATTCCCGTGATCGCGGCCTATTCCACGGCCGACCGCGACCAGAAGCACGTGCTGCTGGCCGAGGAAGCGGTCTGCATCGGCCCGCCGTCGGCCACGGCCAGTTACCTGAACATGGCCGTGCTCATGAGCACGGCCGAGGTCGCGGGCGCGTCCGCGATTCATCCGGGCTACGGTTTTCTATCGGAAAACGCCGATTTTGCCGAGTCCGTCGAGCAATCCGGCTTCACCTTCATCGGCCCGCGAGCCGAAACCATTCGTCTGATGGGCGACAAGACATCCGCCATCCAGGAAATGATGGCGGCCGGGGTGCCCTGCGTGCCCGGTTCGGGCAAACCGCTTACTGCCGACGACGTCGAGAACCGCGAGATCGCCGATCGCATCGGCTACCCGGTGATCATCAAGGCCGTGGGCGGCGGCGGCGGCCGCGGCATGCACGTGGTCTACGAGCCGGACGACCTGGCCGGCGCGGTCGACATGGCGCGGCGCGAGGCCGCCAGCGCCTTCGGCAATCCGCAGGTCTACATGGAGAAGTACCTGGAGCTGCCGCGCCACGTCGAGGTTCAGGTGTTGTGCGACACACACGGCAACGCGATCCATCTGGGCGAGCGCGACTGTTCGCCGCAACGTCGCCACCAGAAGGTGATCGAGGAGTCGCCGGCACCGGGCATCACGCCCGAGCAACGCGAGCATATCGGCAGCCTGTGCGTGGAGGCCTGCAAGCGCATCGGCTATCGCGGCGCGGGCACGTTCGAATTCCTGTACGAAAACGGCGAGTTCCATTTCATCGAAATGAACACGCGTATCCAGGTCGAGCATCCGGTCACCGAAATGGTCACCGGTGTGGATCTGGTCGCCGAACAGTTGCGTGTAGCCGCCGGCGAGAAGCTGCGCTACACCCAGGACGATATCGTCATGCGCGGACACGCGATCGAGTGTCGCGTCAACGCCGAGCACCCGGAAACATTCGCCCCCTCGCCCGGCAAGATCACGCAGTACCATGCGCCCGGCGGGCCCGGCATCCGCATGGACAGCCACATGTACGCCGGCTATACCGTGCCGCCCTACTACGACTCGCTGATCGGCAAGCTGATCGCCCATGGCGATACGCGCGACGCGGCGCGCGCGCGCATGGACATGGCGCTGTCCGAGATGGTGGTGGACGGCATCCATACCAATCTCGCCCTGCACGAATGGATCATCAACGATCCGGATTTCGCGGCCGGCGGTGTGTCCATCCACTGGCTGGAAAAGAAGATCCGCGAACGACTGGGCAAGGTCTGAGGCGCGAGATGGCAATCGCCTGGCTTCAGATCACCGCGACCACCCATCGCACGCAACTCGCAGAGGCCGTCTTCGAGCGCTTCGGCGCCGAGGCGATCACCGAGCTCGATGCCGGCGACGAGCTGACCGTGGAGGAAACACCGAACAGCCAGCCCGCGTTCCAGCGCGCGCGCGTGGTCGGCCTGTTCCCCCAGGACACCCCGGCCGAACCCATCGTGGCGGCGCTCGGCGAGGCGCTGGGCGACGACGCAGCGATCGAAACCGACACACTCGACAACCAGGACTGGGCCAGCGCCTGGCTGGCCGAGCACCCGCCCCTGGTTTTCGGCGAACGCCTGTGGATCGCGCCGCACAGCGCGGCGGTCGATGCCGACGAGGACGCCGTCGTGGTCCGGCTCGACCCGGGGCTGGCCTTCGGCACGGGGACGCATCCCACGACCCGCCTGTGCCTGCATTGGCTTGCCCACCAGGACCTGGCGGGCAAACGGGTGATCGATTACGGCTGCGGCTCCGGTATTCTCGCGATCGCCGCGGCACGCCTCGGCGCGACTGAAGTGGTTGCGGTCGACATCGACGACCAGGCACTACGGGCAACGCGCGAGAACGCGATCCGCAACGCGGTATCAGACCGTATTGCAACCCCGCCCATAGCCGCGATCGAAGGCGAGCCGTTCGATATCGTGCTCGCCAACATCCTGGCCAAGCCGCTGATCCAACTGGCCCCGACGCTGACAGCGCTGGCCGCCCCCGGCGCGCCGGTCGTGCTGGCCGGCCTGCTGGAGCGCCAGATCGAGGACGTCCGGGCCGCCTATGAAGCGAGCTTCACGTTCGCGCAACCGGCACTGGAAGACGGCTGGGCAAGGCTGGTCGGGCAGCGCGCTGTCGCCGTACCCCGACACCACCGATAGTCGCCTTTTGCTGGCGGCCGATTGCCGTTATAGTTTCGCGCTGTTCCCACCAGGCTGATGACCCGGATGCGCCATTCCGACGCCGACGATGACAACGCACAGCCGCTGAGTCACTACGTCGGGGCGAGCCTCGACCGTTATCTCGAGTCGCTCAACGGCAGTGCGCCGCCCACGGATCTCTATCGCATGGTGCTCGAGCAGGTGGAGCGCCCGTTGCTTGAACGGGTGCTGGACTACAACCGCGGCAACCAGTCCCGGGCCGCCGCCATGCTCGGCCTCAATCGCGGCACCCTGCGCAAGAAACTGCGCAGTTACAATATCGATCAATAATCCGCCTCGCGGCGCGCCTCGTCCGACGACCCGCGCCGCGGGTTTTTTTGTTTGCCACCATCTCGCCACGCCATGACTTCGACCCCCTCCGTCGCCCCCATCCGCCGCGCACTGATCAGCGTCTCCGACAAGACCGGCGTGGCGGATTTCGCCCGCGCGCTGGTCGACAATCACGGCGTGGAAATCCTGTCGACCGGGGGCACCGCGCGCATGCTGCGCGAAGCCGGCGTGATGGTGACCGATGTCGCCACCCATACCGGCGCACCGGAGATCATGGACGGCCGCGTCAAGACGCTGCACCCGAAGATTCACGGCGGCATCCTGGGTCGGCGCGGCACCGACGACACCGTGATGACGGAACAGGGCATCGCGCCGATCGATCTGGTCGTGGTCAATCTGTATCCGTTCGAGCAGACCATCGCCAAGCCCGGCACCGACCGCGCCACCGCGATCGAGACCATCGATATCGGCGGGCCGGCCATGCTGCGTGCCGCGGCGAAGAATCACGCCGATGTCACGCTGGTGGTCGACGGCGCCGATTATGCCGCCGTACTCGACGATCTGGCCGCGCATGGGGGCACGCTCGAGGCGACCCGGCAACGCCTCGCGGCCAAGGGGTTCGCCCATACCGCGGCCTACGATCGCGCCATCGCGGCCTATCTGGCCGGCGAGGATCAGCCGGCCAGTACGAGCCCTTCGGAGGCCCTGCCCACACGCTACGCGCCGGTCTACAACAAACGTGCCGATCTGCGCTACGGCGAGAATCCACACCAGCGCGCCGCGCTCTATGCCGACGGCCGGCGTACCGAAGCAAGCCTGGTCGACGCCCGCATTGCCCAGGGCAAGCCGCTGTCCTACAACAACCTGGCCGATGCCGACGCCGCGCTGGCCTGCGTCAAGGCCTTCGATCAGGCGCCGGCCTGCGTGATCGTCAAGCACGCCAACCCCTGCGGCGTGGCCGTAGCGCCCGATCTGACGTCCGCCTATCGACGCGCCTTCGCCACCGATCCGGTCTCCTCCTTCGGCGGCATCATCGCATTCAACGCCGAACTCGACGCCGATACCGCCGATGCGATCACCTCCAACCAGTTCGCCGAGGTGATTCTGGCCCCCGCGATCACGGAACAGGCACTGGCAGTGTTCGCTCGCAAGAAAAACCTGCGGGTGTTGGTCACCGGGCCCTGGCGAAAAACCGACAATGCCGGTCTCGCCATCAAGCAGATCGCCGGCGGCCTGCTGGTGCAGGACAACGACGACCAACTGCTCGATCGCCGCCAGCTCAAGGCCGTGACCCGGATTGAGCCGACCGGCGAACAGCTGCAGGACCTGTTGTTCGCCTGGCGCGTTGCGAAATACGTCAAGTCCAATGCGATCGTCTATGCCCGCGACGGGGCGACCGTGGGCGTGGGCGCGGGCCAGATGAGCCGCGTGGATTCGGCCCGCATCGCGCGCCAGAAGGCAGCCGACGCCCAACTGGACATCGCCGGTTCGGTGATGGCGTCGGACGCCTTCTTCCCGTTCCGCGACGGAATCGACGCAGCGGCCGAGGCCGCCGTGGCCGCCGTGATCCAGCCGGGCGGCTCGATTCGCGACGAGGAAGTCATCGCCGCCGCCGACGATGCAGGCATCGCCATGCTGTTCACCGGCATGCGGCATTTCCGCCACTGACCTCGGCCCAAGCGGTCGCGCATTCGCGGCCGTGGGTGCGATACGCTGGAGATCAGTTCGCAACAGCCATCGCAGAGACGCATATGACAACGAAGATCGCGCTGGTCACCGGCGCAGGACACGGCATCGGCCGCGCCTGCGCCATCGCACTCGACGCGGCGGGTTTCGAACTGGTGCTGACCGGCCGGCGCCAGGCGCCACTGGCCGAAGTCGCCGCCGAGCTGAGCGGCGACCCGCTGATCGTACCCAGCGACGTGGCCGATTCGACATCGGTGGACGCCCTGTTCGAACAGATCGAACGGCGCTTCGGGCGGCTTGACCTGTTGTTCAACAACGCCGGACGCAACATACCCGCCACCGAATTCGGCGATATCGACGAGGCCGACTGGCGCGCCCTGGTCGACGTGAACCTGACCGGTTCGTTTCTGTGCGCCCGCGCCGCTTATCGCCTGATGAAGCGACAGGCGCCCACCGGCGGCCGCATCATCAACAACGGCTCGATCTCCGCGCATGTGCCGCGCCCCGGCTCGGCGCCCTACACCGCGACCAAGCACGCCATCACCGGCCTGACCCGGTCGATCAACCTCGACGGCCGGGCGCACGCCATCACCTGCGGCCAGATCGATATCGGCAATGCCGCCAGCGACATGACCGAAGCCATGCAAGAAGGCGTGCCACAGGCCGATGGCCGGCTGGCGGCCGAACCGGTGATGGCTGTGGACAACGTCGCCCGAGCGGTCTGCTTCATGGCCGAACTGCCCCCCGAGGCCAACGTGCCGTTCATGACGATCATGGCCAACGGCATGCCCTACATGGGCCGCGGCTGAATCGCGGCGCCGGTCACCCGGCTCGGAGCGCGCGATCATACCTGCCCTGTGACGCCGCGGCCGGTGTCACCCTCGGCTCGATCCTCAACCGTGCACGCTGACCGCTCAGTTCACGGACGGCATCGAAGGCGGTTCGATGCCGAGCTGCGTGGACCGGTCCCGGATCTCGGCAGCAAGCCCCGGCTCGATCGGGATGCCCGAGCGCAGCCGCCTGCGCTCGGTACGATATTCGGGGTCGCCCGGCGCCATGACCTCGGTGCCCGGCCGGGATGGCATCGCGCGGGCTTCGGCAGCCATGCGCGCCACTTCATCGGCCAGCGTCTCGCCGCCGAAAAAGCGGCGCGGATCGACGGCGATCATCAGCGAACCGAGATTGCGACGTGCGTCGAGGTCGTCGTACATGGGGGTGATATGCGGGCCGAACGCCATGCCATTGAGCAGGCCGCACAGCACATCAATCATGAATCCGAGCGCGTAGCCCTTGTGCCCGGCAAACGGCAGCAAGGCGGAGGCGGCCTCGGAATCTGTCGTCATCTCGCCATCGGCGTCGATCGCCACGTCCGGCGGCAACGCCTCGCCGTCACGACGGGCGTTCATGACCCGGTTGAAAGGAATGGTGCTGGTTGCGGTGTCCAGACAGATTGGCTGGCCTTGCGCACTCGGCACGGCAATACAGATCGGATTCGTGCCCAGGAATGCCCGGCGCCCGTTATGCGGCGCAACGAAGGCATCGGAATGGGTGAAGGCGATCCCGATCATGCCACGAGCGGTGGCCTGCCGGCCGTACAGGCCGATCGCGCCGCAATGGCTGGAGTGATAACAGCCCACCACACCAGCCCCGGCCTGTTCGGCGCACTGAATCGCCTGGTCCATGGCGAAATCACAGACCACCATGCCCAACCCGTGACCACCATCGAGCGAAGCCGTCGCCGGGCCGGTCCGTTCCATCTTCAGCTCGGGCCGCGCCTCGATCGAGCCCCGCGCCAGGCGTTGGAGATAGTGCGGCAATCGTGCGATACCGTGGGTATCGATGCCCCAGAGGCTGGTCTGTACCAGACAGCGCGCGACCAACTCGGCGTCACGCTCGCCGAGTGACTGACGGCGCAAGGCCGCAGCAGTCCAGCGACGCAGCGCCGGGGCTGCAACCGTCGTATTCATGGAAACGGTTTCATGGCGCATCGTGAGTCTGCGTCGATCAAATACGAATCCGACCATAGCGCTTTTGAGTACGCGTTGGTATAACAGCTATACCTAAGTTTTAGACGCGCTTGCGCGGTCCGGGACAACAGACCTGAGGAGAGGACACGCCATGTCCGCAGCCATCGCCAGTGACAGCCCGACGATTCAACTCCATGCCGACGACAACGTCGCGATTGCGCGCAACGCGATCACGGCCGGTGAAACGCTGGACGTCGCGGGCGTGACCGCGGTCTCGAACATCGCGGCCGGCCACAAGATCGCCACGCGTGCGATCGCTGCGTACCAGCCGGTGCTGCGCTACGGCCAGATCATCGGTTTCGCCTCTTGCGCGATCGAGGCCGGCGAGCATGTGCACATGCACAATCTGGCCATGGGCGACATCAGCCCCGATTATGCGTTCTGTCAGGATGCCCGGCCGACCCGCTTCGTCGATCCGCCGGCGACCTTCGCCGGCTACCGTCGCCCCGATGGCCGCGCCGGCACGCGCAACTATATCGCGATCGTATCCAGCGTGAACTGCTCGGCGACCGCCGCCCGGCATATCGCCGACGGATTTCGATTCTCCGGCGAACTGGACGACTATCCCGACGTGGATGGCGTCATCGCGCTTACCCATCAGGGCGGCTGTGGCATGGCGGACTCGGGCGAAGGCTTCGAAACGCTCAAGCGCACGCTGCAGGGCTATGCCGACCACCCCAATGTGGCCGCCGTGCTGTTTCTGGGGCTGGGCTGTGAGGTGATGCAGGTCGGCGGGCTGCAGCGCATCGACGGGCTGCGCGCAATCAAGCCGGTGCGGTCGATGACGATCCAGGCCACCGGCGGCACCCGCCAGACCATCGAGCGCGCGACCGCGCTGATCCGTGAGCTGCTGCCCGAGATCAACCAGGCCGAGCGCGAACCCATTCCGGCCTCCGAGTTGTGTGTTGCGCTGCAGTGCGGCGGTTCGGACAGCTATTCCGGGATCACGGCCAACCCGGCGCTCGGCTATGCGGTCGACCGGCTGGTGGAAAACGGCGGCACGGCCATCCTGTCGGAGACGCCCGAAATCTACGGTGCCGAGCATCTGCTCACCCGCCGCGCTGTATCCCCGGAAGTGGCCGAGAAGCTGCTCGCCCGTATTCGTTGGTGGGAAGCCTATACCCGCCGCGAAGGCGCGGAAATGAACAACAACCCCTCGCCCGGCAACAAGGCCGGCGGCATCACCACCATTCTCGAGAAATCGCTGGGTGCGGTTGCCAAGGGCGGCACCACGAACCTGGTGGACGTTTACGAATACGCCGAACGTGTCACCGCCAAGGGCTTCGTCTACATGGACACGCCGGGCTACGATCCGGTGGCGGCCACCGGACAGATCGCGGGCGGGGCGAATCTGGTCTGTTTCACCACCGGTCGCGGCTCGGCCTTCGGCGCCAAGCCCTCGCCCTCGATCAAGCTCGCCACCACCACGACGCTCTACGAACAGCAGAGCGAAGACATGGATCTCAACTGCGGCACCCTGGCCACAGGCGACGAGACGCTGGCCGAATGCGGCGAGCGCATCTTCGCGCGAATGCTCGCGGTGGCGTCGGGCGAGCTGAGCAAGAGCGAGGCATTCGGCTACGGCGACAACGAATTCGTGCCCTGGCAACTGGGCGCGACCATGTAAGACCGCCGGCTTGGCGCGGCGCTATTCCCGTTCGCCAGCCCGCATGCGTCGATAAACGCCGTAGTGCTGGTCGAGATGTTCGCGCATCGCCCGATCCGCCGCCTCGGGAGCACCACGCGCGACCGCCTCGAATATCCGTTCGTGCGCGGCCAGTGCAATGCGGTCCTGGCCAGGCTGTTCCAGGGCCACCGCGCGACGGTCATCCAGCCACTGCGCCATGGCGTCGTGGACCGCGGTGTAGACAGGGTTATCCGGAATACCCGACAGGACGCGATGAAACGCGATATCCGTGCGCTTGAACTCGGCCTCGTCGCCGATCGCCGCCGCGTTGTCGGCCAGTGCGGCGCGGAGTGCCTCGATATCCGCCGAGCCGGCCCGGGCCGCCGCTTGACGGGCCATGGCCGCCTCGAACAGGGCGCGCGCTTCCTGGAAATGATGCTGACCGTCGACATTCGACAACAGATGCCCCATCACGCCCGACAAGCCATCCAGCACCACCGCGGGCGTGGGCCGAATGACCCGGGCCCGTGAGCCGCTGGCCAGCGCGACCAGGCCCATTTTCTCCAGCGAGAACAACGCTTCCCTGATCGTCGGGCGGCCGACGCCGAACTGCGCCATGAGCGTACGTTCCGACGGCAGACGATCCCCGGGTTTGAAATGCTCGGCGACGATATCGTGCTCGAGCTGGCGAATGACCTGGTCGGAGAGTTTCGTGCGTTCGATCTGATATCGAGCCATGGCATTCGATCCGAGAGGCGGTCAGCGCGCGACCGCCGTGGGGTAGCTGGATGGGCGCGCTGATGCCGTCAGCGGGTGCACGAACCATCCGGCCGTGGCCCGCGCGGGCTTCAGGTGGCGTCCGGGCAGGACGCCACTCTGCCGTGGCCCGGTTGCGGGCACAACTCGCCCCGCTGGCCCGGCGCGGAAGGCCGGCGTCAAGGTTCGTCGATCCCATCTTCGACCAAAGCGTATGTTGCTCATACGTCGGCGCGCTGTTAGACATAACGTGACTGGTATAACAGGCTGACCGCGGGCGGCAAAATGCCTTGGTCTCGGTCGCGCCAGTCGGACAACAACAGACTCGGCATCTCGGAGGAGACACGAAATGAAACGCAGGGAACTTCTCGTACAGGCCGCCGGCGGCCTCGGTTCGGCCATGCTGCTCGGCGCGCTGCCGTCGATGGCCTGGGCCGACAACTCGGCCTGCTACAAGGCCTGGAGCGGCAGCACCCAGACGTTTTCCTGGCCGCATACCAAGAAGCCTCCCTATCGGATCGCGCTCAGCAATTCGTACATCGGCAACGAATGGCGCGCGGAGATGGCGACGATCGCGAAAATGTACGCCAACCGTCCCGAGGTCAAGAAGCTGATCAAGGATTTCAAGATCTCCAGCGCCGGCAATGACGTCAACGCCCAGATCGCCCAGATCAACCAGATGATCCTGAGCGGCGTGGACGCCATCGTGCTCGATGCCGCCAGCCCCACCGGGCTGAACTCGACCATCGAAAAAGCCGCCAGCGCGGGCGTTCTGGTGGTGTCCTTCGACAACGTGGTGACCACCGACAAGGCGATCACGATCAATCAGGACCAGTTCGACATGGGTAAGCGCTGGGCCGATTTCGTGATCAAGCACACCGGCGGCAAGGGCCATGTGCTCGTGGTTCGCGGCGTGGCCGGCACCTTCGTCGATCAACAGCGCTACAAGGGCGGCAAGTCGGTGT
This sequence comes from Salinisphaera sp. LB1, assembly GCF_003177035.1. NCBI lineage: Bacteria > Pseudomonadati > Pseudomonadota > Gammaproteobacteria > Salinisphaerales > Salinisphaeraceae > Salinisphaera > Salinisphaera sp. LB1. Next base: position 182,224 of record NZ_CP029488.1, read on the forward strand.
TCGACAAGCATCCCGGCATCAAGACCACCGAGGTCTACGGCAACTGGGACAACGGTACCGCCCAGAAGGTCACCGCCAATGCGATCGCCTCCGGCGCCAAGTTCGACGCGATCTGGAGCGAAGGCGGCGACAGCGGCGTGGTTAATGCCTTCAAGCAGCATGGCCTGAAGATGCCGCCGATTGCCGGCGAGGCCGAGAACGGATTCCGGCTCGCGGCCGCCCGGGATGGTTTCCCCATGCTCTCGATCGGCCAGTCGGCCGGCCTGGTTGCGCTGTCGATGAAGGTCGCGCTCAGCGTACTCCAGGGTGAGAAGGTGCCGCAGTCGATCCAGTCGCCGCTGAATGTGGTGACCAACGACAACCTCGAGAAAGGCAAGAACTACTTCACCGGGATACCGGACAGTTTCTTCGACGGCGTGAGCGTGCCCGACTGCGGCCTGCACTTCGACGCCAAGAAGGTCTATCACGGCATCGGCTGATCCGGCGATTGCCTGTATAGCGGGCGGGGCCGGAGCGTCCCGCCCTTCGAGGCTTTTTGTGTAACCGACTGTGAGCGCCCCCATGGCCGATTCATCCGGACCCGGTGCGTCCCAGGACGCGCCGGCCCTCGAAGCGAGCGGCATCGCCAAGCACTTCGCCGGCACCATCGCCCTCGACGACGCCGACTTCAGCTGTCGGCGCGGCGAAGTCCATGTGCTGCTCGGCGCCAACGGCGCCGGTAAGAGCACCCTGGTCAAGATCCTGTGCGGCGTGCAGCCGCCCGACGCCGGCACGATTCGTCTGTCCGGCGAGCCGGTGCAGCTCCGCAACCCGATCCGGGCTGCCGAACTCGGGGTGGCCGCGGTATTCCAGGAGCTGTCGCTGGCGCCGCATCTGACCGTGGCCGAAAACATCATGCTCGCGCACGAGCCGACCGGGCCGCTCGGCCAGATTCGGGGCCGCGAACTGCGGCGTCGGGTGACCCAGCTGTTCGAACAGATCGGCATCGATCACATCAAGCCCAATACGCTGACCGGGCGGCTGACGCTGGCCGATCAGCAACTCGTCGAGATCACCAAGGCCCTGTCGCACGACCCGAAGACACTGATCGTCGACGAAGGCACCTCGGCGCTCGGTAGGGAAGAAGTCCGGCGATTATTCGATCTGCTGGGCCGGCTGCGTGAACACGGCACGGCGATCATATTCATCTCGCACCGGATGGCCGAAGTCCGCGAGATCGCCGACCGGCTGACCGTGTTTCGCAACGGCACCAACGTTGGCACGGTCGATGCCGCAGACATGGACGAGAGCCACCTGGTGGAGCTGATGCTCGGCGAACGCATCGAGCAGTCTTTTCCCGACCGGGCGCCGCAGCCGGCCGACAACGACCCCCTGCTCGAGGTGTCGCAGCTGAGTGCCGGCGAGCTGCTCCACGACATCAGTTTTCAGCTGCGCCGCGGTGAGGTACTGGGCGTGGCCGGCCTCGAGGGCCAGGGCCAGGGCGACCTGCTGCTGGCGCTGTTCGGCATGGTGCGGCGGCTGTCCGGCGAAGTGCGGGTGGCCGGCAAACCGGTGCATCTGGGTTCGCCCTGGAAGGCGATCCGGGCCGGATTCGCGCTGATCCCGGAAGACCGCAAGACCCAGGGGCTGCTGCAGCCACAGTCGCTGCGCGAGAACATCGTACTCGCCAGCTTGAAGCGGTTGAGCCGCGGCGGCCTGATCGACCGCGCGCGCGAGCGTCGTACCGCCGAGGAAGGCATGCAGCGCATGGAGATCAAGGCCGCCAGCATGGAAACGCCGGTGGCCGCCCTGTCCGGCGGCAACCAGCAGAAGGTGGTGATCGCCAAATGGCTGGAGACCGGTGGCGATATCTTTCTGTTCTACGACCCGACCCGCGGCGTGGATGTCGGCACCAAGCGCGCCTTCTATGAACTGATCGGCGAACTGGCGCAGGCCGGCAAGGCGGTCCTGCTCTACAGCACCGAATTGTCCGAACTGGTCGGCGTCTGTCATCGCGTACTGGTCATGAACGACTGCCGCATCGCCGAGACGCTGGAAGGCGCGGACATTACCGAAAACGCCATCCTCGCCGCCTCGCTGGGCGTACGGGAGCGCGCCGGCGCCAACGCCGAGTCCGCCGCCGACCATCGGAACACCGGAGCCGCCTCGTGATCGTCGAACGCTATTACAGCTCCCTGACCGCCATCATCGGCCTCGTACTGCTGGCCATCCTGTTCGCCTATATCCAGCCCATGATCCTGTCGCCATTCGGCGTGAACATGTCGGTCAATCAGGGCACCACGCTGGCGCTGGCCGCCCTGGCCCAGCTCCTGGTGGTGCTGACCGGCGGTGTGGATCTGTCGGTCGGCGCGATGGTGGGGCTGACCAATGCGATCGCGGCGACCTACATGGGCACCAACCCGGCGATCGCCACCGCGGTGCTCATTGGCACCCTGTTCGCCGGCACCCTGGCCGGATTCGTCAATGGGGTGATCGTCGCCTACGGGCGTATCCAGCCCATCATCGTCACCCTGGCCACGCTCTACATCTACACCGGGGTCGGGCTGCTGGTCCGCCCGCAGCCGGGCGGGACGGTGCCCGGCGGCTTCGCCAACGCGCTGACCGGCTCCTGGGGCTATCTACCCTATGCGCTGATCTTTCTACTCGGGGTCGTCGGCCTCGCCTGGGTGCCGCTGATGCGCTCGCGGCTCGGCCGTGCGATCAAGGCCATCGGCGACAACCGCAACGGGGCGCGCGTATCCGGCATCTCGGTCGCCCGCACCGAGCTCTGGGCCTATACCGCCGGCGGCTTCTTCGCGGCCTGTGCCGGCATCTTCCTGACTGCCCAGACCACGTCCGGCGATCCGACCATCGGCACCAGCTATACCCTGAACTCGGTGGCCGCCGTGGTGTTCGGCGGCGCGGTGCTCGGCGGCGGCCGCGGCGTCGCCCTCGGCCCGATCTGCGGCGCTTACTTTCTGTCGCTGCTGATCAGCGTGCTGTTCGCCAGCGGCGTATCGCCCTTCTATCAGAACCTGCTGCAGGGCGCGATCCTCGTGATCGTGCTGGCGACGGCCAATGTCTGGCGGCTGCGCACGCGGCACTGGCTCAACGTGATGTCCAATTAGTGTCCGATATGAACAACGCATCCGAATCCAAACGCGCCGTGGCCCTGCCGTCCTGGCTGTTCCAGGGCGTGACGATCTCCTACATCCTGCTGATCGCGCTGTTCGCGCTCGCCGCGGCGATCAATCCGCACTATGCCTCCTGGGACAACATCCGCAACCTGCTGCAGATCGGCGCCTTCATCGGCGTGATCGCGGTCGGCCAGACGCTGGTCATCATCACCGGTCAGATCGACCTGTCAGTGCCCTGGAATCTGACCTTCTCGGCGATCCTGATGGCCACCCTGCTCAGTCACGGCACCAGCACGCCGGTCGCCATCGCCGCCGCGCTGGCCTCGGGCACGCTGGTCGGTATGTTCAACTCGATCGGCACGGCAATCTTCCGTATCCATTCGCTGGTCTGGACGCTGGGCACGAATGCGCTCATGCAGGGCGCCACGCTGGTCTATACCCATGCCCAGCCGCCCAAGGTGGATGTGCCGCCGTTCATACGGGCCCTCGGCGCCGGCAACCTGTGGGGCATCCCGGTGCCGCTCCTGGTGTGGATCGTGGCCGCGATATTCGCGCTGGTGGTACTGCACCGGACACGCTTCGGCCGCTATCTGTATGCCATCGGCAACAACGAGTCGGCTCTGTTCCTGTCCGGTGTGGACAGCCGCAAGGTCTATCTCGGCGCCTACGCCATCTCCGGCTTCTGTGCCGCGCTCGCCGGCATCATGCTTACCGGCTATTCATCGCAAACCTATCTCGGCATGGGCAGCGGCTATCTGCTGGTGCCGGTGGCCGCGGTGATCATCGGCGGCACCAACATCATGGGCGGTTCCGGCGGCTATCTGGGCTCGATCTCCGGCGCGATGATCGTGGTGCTGCTGCAATCGGTGCTGTCGACCGTGCAGATCCAGGAAGCCGGCAAGAACATCATCTTCGGCTCGATCATCATCATCCTGCTGCTGCTCTATGGCCGCGAGAAACTCAGCACCCACTGACCCAACCGAGGACATCGAGCGATGGGCGATACAGTCGAATATCTCGATCCGCGTTTCTACGATCTGACCCAGCCCAATGCACGGCTCGAGCGGCTGCATACCGGCGCGCTCTGGTGCGAGGGCCCGGTCTATATCGCCGACGCGGATATCGTTCTCTGGAGCGATATTCCCAACGACCGGATCCTGCGCTGGACACCGGCCGGCGATGTCGGCGTGTTCCGCCAGCCGAGCCGGCATGCCAATGGCCATACCCGCGACCGTCAGGGTCGACTGATCAGCTGCGAGCACGGCGGCCGACAGGTCACCCGCACCGAGCCCGACGGGCGCACCACGGTTCTGGCCGACCGCTATGACGGCGGCCGCCTCAACTCACCCAACGATGTAGTCGTGGCTGCGGACGACAGCATCTGGTTCACCGACCCGCCGTACGGCATCCTGAGCGACTACGAAGGCCACAAGGCCGAATCGGAACAAGCCGGCTGTTTCGTCTTCCGGCTCGATCCGAAATCGGGCGAACTGACGGTCGTCGCCGACGATTTCGTACGCCCGAACGGGCTGGCTTTTTCACCGGACGAACGCACGCTCTATATTTCGGATACATCCCGCTCGCATGACCCGAACGGTCATCATCACATTCGCGCCTTCGACGTGATCGATGGCCGGCGACTGGAGAATTCGCGCGTGTTCGCGGTGATCGAGCCGGGTGTGTCCGACGGCTTTCGCGTGGATACCGACGGCAACATCTGGACCAGCGCGGGCGACGGCGTGCAGTGCTTTGCGCCGGATGGCACGCTGCTCGGCAAGATCCACGTTCCCGAGACCGTGTCCAACCTGACATTCGGCGGCCCGCGCCGCAATCGATTGTTCATCACCGCCAGTCGTTCGCTGTACGCGATCTACGTGGCCCAGAACGGCGCGCAGTGGCCGTGAAACAGCCGTCGGCTAGCCGGCCGAGGTGAGCGTGACAACGACCTGACGCGAATGCCGCGAACTGCGGTGTTCGTAGAGATAGATGCCCTGCCAGGTGCCGAGGTTCAGCCGACCGCCGGTGATCGGCACGGTGACGTCCATGCCGGTGAGGATCGAGCGGATATGGCCGGGCATGTCGTCCGGGCCTTCCATGGTGTGCACGTACATCGGATCGCCGTCCGGCACGGCGCGACGCATCCAGGTCTCGACGTCTTCGCGCACGGTGGAATCGGCATTCTCGCAGATCATCAGGCTGGCCGAGGTGTGCTTGATGAACACATGCGCCAGCCCGGTCTCGATGCCCGCCTCGCTCACCACGGCGTCCACGTCGCGCGTGATGTCCCGCGTCGAACGGCCGGGCGTGTCGTAGGTCAGTGTCTGTTGCATGGTTTCAAGGCACTCCAGAGTACTGCGCTAGAGGCTAACGCGCCCGGCAAATCCTGTCTGCCGGATCGACGCTATGATCCCCGCGCAGAAAATGTCGCTAAGACTGCAATTTCTGTAAGACAAGTCCGCAAATGAACGCCGAAAACGCAAATGAAATCATAATTTTTAGATATGAACTTCGTTGACCCAACCGCTTCGTTCAATACCCTGTTTTATTTGCGCTCATTCGCGTTCATTTACGGACGACAATACAACTAGGCCATCGCGTTGAGCTTCTCGACCATCATCTGGTTGACTTCCTTGGGATTGGCCTTGCCCTTGGAGGCTTTCATCACCTGGCCGACCAGAAAGCCCACGACCTTGGTCTTGCCGTCGAGATACTGCTGGACCTGATCCGGGTTGTTGGCGATTGCTTCATCGACGAACGACTCGATGGCGCCGGTGTCGGTGATCTGCTTCAGCCCCTTGGCTTCGATGATTGCGTCGGCGGATTCGCCCTCGCCTGCCACCAGGGCGTCGAACACCTGCTTGGCGATCTTGCCGGAGATGGTGTTGTCGTCGACGCGCGCGATCAGCCCGCCGAGTTGGGCCGCGCTCACGGGCGCCTCGCCGATCGACAGGCCGTCGCGGTTCAGCACACCCGCCAGTTCGGTGCTGATCCAGTTGGACGCGGGCTTACCGAGCTTGGCTTTGTCCGAACCGGCGGCGGCAACGGTCGCCTCGAAATAATCGGCCCAGACGCGCGAGGCGGTGAGCGCGGCCGCATCGGCCGTGGACAGCCTGTATTCCGCTTCGAAGCGTTCAGCCTTGGCGCCCGGCAACTCGGGCATATCGGCACGCACCGTTTCGATGAACGCCGCGTCGATGGCCACCGGCAGCAGGTCCGGATCGGGGAAGTAGCGATAGTCGTGGGCTTCTTCCTTCGAGCGCATCGAGCGCGTTTCGCCGGAATCCGGGTCGAACAGGCGGGTTTCCTGCACGATGGAGCCGCCGCCCTCGATCACGTCGATCTGGCGCTCGATCTCGAACTCGATCGCTTTTTCCAGGAACCGGAAGGAGTTGACGTTCTTGGTTTCGGTGCGCGTACCGAATTCGGTCGAGCCGGCCGGGCGCACGGACACGTTCGCATCCACGCGGAACGAGCCTTCGGCCATATTGCCGTCGCAGATGCCGAGATAGGTCACCAGCGAATGCAGCTTGCGGGCATAGGCCGCGGCCTCGGCGGCGGTCGCCATTTCCGGCTCCGACACACACTCGACCAGCGGCGTGCCCGCGCGATTCAGATCGATGCCGGTAGCGCGATCGAACGCATCGTGCAGCGACTTGCCGGCATCCTCTTCCAGATGCGCCCGGGTGATGCCAATGCGCTTGGTCGCGCCCTCACCCACCGTAATATCCAGATGCCCGCCCGCCACGATCGGCAGTTCGAACTGGCTGATCTGGTAGCCCTTGGGCAGATCGGGATAGAAATAATGCTTGCGCGCGAACACCGACCTGGGCGCGATATCGGCATCGATGGCCAGGCCGAACAGGGTCGCCATGCGGATGACCTGTTCGTTGATCACCGGCAGCACGCCGGGCATGGCCACGTCGACCGCGTTGGCCTGGGTGTTCGGCTCGGCCCCGTAGGCCGTGGGCGCGGTTGAGAAAATCTTGCTTTCGGTCGCGAGCTGGATATGCACTTCCAGCCCGATCACGGCTTCCCAGTTCATGGCTTGCCTTCCTTACTCGAAACCCGGCGGGCGGCGGGTGTGCCAGTCCGTGGCCTGCTGGTAGCTATGCGCGGCATTCAGCAACCGGCCCTCCTCGAACCAAGGCGCGATCAGCTGCAGCCCGACCGGCAGCCCGTTGACGAAGCCAGCCGGCACCGACATGCCGGGCACCCCGGCCAGACTGGCGGGCAGCGTGTAGACATCGTTCAGATACATCGCGACCGGATCGTCGGCCTTTTCGCCGATCGGGAAAGCCGGCGCCTGGGTCACCGGCGCGGCGATCAGATCCACCTTGGCGAAGGCATCGTGGAAGTCGCCCGCAATCAGCCGACGCGTCTTCTGTGCCTTCAGGTAATACGCATCGTAATAACCGGCCGACAGCACGTAGGCCCCCATCATGATGCGGCGCTGAACCTCGGGTCCGAAGCCCTCGGCTCTGGAGCGGGTATACAGATCGTCCAGATCGACCGGATCGGCACAGCGATAGCCATAGCGCACGCCGTCGAAGCGCGCCAGATTGGACGACGCCTCGGCCGGCGCGATCACGTAGTAGGTCGACACCGCGAGATCGGTATGCGGCATGTCGATTTCGACGACGTGGGCGCCGAGTGCCTCCAGTTCGCCGATCGCGGCCTCGATCACCGCACGGCTGCCGGCTTCCAGACCCTCGGCGAAATATTCACGCGGCAGGCCGATGGTCAGGCCGGCGATATCGCCGGTGAGCTGGCCGGCGTAATCCGGCACATCGCGCTCGACGCTGGTGGAATCGCGCGCGTCGAAGCCAGACATGGCGCCCAGCACATGCGCGCAATCCGCCGCCGAGCGGGCGAAACAGCCGCCCTGGTCGAGGCTGGAGGCGAACGCGATCATGCCGTAACGCGAAACCCGGCCGTAGGTCGGCTTGATGCCGGTCACGCCGCAGAACGCCGCCGGCTGGCGGATCGAGCCGCCGGTGTCGGTGCCGGTGGCCGCCGGCGCCAGCCCCGCGGCCACCGCGGCGGCCGAGCCGCCCGACGACCCGCCGGGCACGTAGTCGAGGTGCCACGGATTTTTCACCGCGCCGTAGAAACTGTTCTCGTTGGACGACCCCATGGCGAATTCGTCCATGTTCGCCTTGGCCAGCGTCACCGTGCCGGCGGCCTGCAACTTCTCGACCACGGTCGCGTCGTAAGGTGCGATGAAGTTGTCGAGCATGCGTGAGGCGCAGCTCGTCTTCACGCCGCGGGTACAGAAGATGTCCTTGTGGATAATCGGCAGGCCGGCCAGCGCGCCGGCGGCACGCGCATCAAGCGCCGTCGCGCATTCGCGGGCGGCGTCGTCGGTGCGCGTAATCAGCGCATTGAGCGTCTCGGCATGGGCATCGATCCGATCGAGATAGGCCTCGGCCATCTCCGCCGCGCTCAGCTCGCCGGCCGTGCGCGCCGCAATCAGTTCGGCGATGGAGCGTTCGTGGATCATTCGATCACCTTCGGCACGCGATACAGCCCTTCGGCGGTATCGGGCGCGATGGCCTGAAACGCGTCGCGATCGACCGTGGCCTGCGCCACGTCCGGGCGCAGGCGCGCGGTCAGATCGAGCGGGTGGGACATCGGCTCGACATTGTCGGTATCGGCGGCTTCCAGATGATCGACCACATCCAGTATGCTGGACAGTTGGGTCGCGTACTCGGCGATGGCGCCCTCATCCAGCCCCAGTCGGGCCAGGCGGGCAACCTTGCGCACGTCATCGGCGGTCAGGCTCACGGCGGTAATCTCGTCGTTTGGATTCGTTTACGGGCGCGGCGGCCGCGCGGCGGCAGAACGTAGCATAATAACGCTATCGGCGGTCACGGCTCATCCCGCCCCCACTTTTTCAGTGGGATATGACAGGTCGAGCGTTGCCGCGCCCGCGCGCCGTTGCTAGCATTGCGCACCTTTAGAGGGACCTTCGACCTGTTCGCGATCGCATCCGGGGCCGAAGGTAGTTTGCATCGACGCCCGTCGATGTCAGGTGCGCGCTACGCGCGTCATATTTGCTGTGCTCGGTGAGCCTCATGCTGGAAAACTTTCGCGGCCTGTTCGTCAACGATCTCTCGATCGATCTCGGGACGGCCAATACGCTGGTCTATGCGCGCGATCGGGGCATCGTGCTCAACGAGCCCTCGGTGGTGGCCGTGCGCACCGACGCCCGCGGCGGCAAGCGCATCGAGGCGGTCGGCACCGACGCCAAGCGCATGCTCGGGCGCACACCGGCGTACATCAGCACGATCCGGCCGCTGAAGGACGGCGTGATCGCCGACTTCACGGTCACCGAGAAGATGCTGCAGCACTTCATCCGCAAGGTGCACCGCAAGCGCTTCCTGCGGCCGATGACGCGCGTGCTGGTCTGTGTGCCCTACGGGTCGACCCAGGTCGAGCGCCGTGCCATCCGCGAGTCCGCATCCAATGCCGGCGCGCGGCGCGTGTACCTGGTCGATGAGCCCCTGGCCGCGGCCATCGGCGCCGGCATCCCGATCAGCGAGGCGCGCGGCTCGATGGTGCTCGACATCGGCGGCGGCACGTCGGAAGTCGCCGTCATCTCGCTCAACGGCATCGTCTATGCCGAATCCGTGCGCACCGGCGGCGACAAATTCGACGAGGCGATCGTCAATTACGTGCGCCGGCAATACAACATGCTGATCGGCGAAACCACCGCGGAATCCATCAAGCACCAGATCGGCACCGCCTTCCCCGGCCACGAGATCAAGGAGATCGAAGTGGTAGGCCGGCACATGTCGGCCGGCGTGCCGCGCAGTTTTACGCTCAACTCCAACGAAGTGCTGGATGCGCTGCAGGAGCCGCTGTCCAATATCGTGTCGGCGGTCAAGCTGGCGCTGGAATCCACGCCGCCGGAGCTGGGCTCGGACGTGGCCGAACGGGGCATCGTGCTGACCGGCGGCGGCGCACTGCTCGCCGATCTGGACAAGCTGCTGTCGGAGGAGACGGGCCTGCCGGTGATCGTCGCCGACGACCCGCTGACCTGCGTGGCCCGCGGCGGCGGCATCCTCCTCGAGATGATCGATCGCAAGTCGGGCGCACTGTTCGCACTCGAATAGTCGACGTTGCATGGCCTGCCCTGCGGGCCTAACTTGGTGCGATGCCGGATCGTCGGCTGTCGCCATATTCGCTCCCCCGGGACGAGCCGTCTTGACTCGATGAGCCAACTGTTACGCGTTGTTGCCCTGATTGAACGCCCCGCCCGCGCACGAGCGCGCCGGGCCGCGGGCGATCAACGCCGGCCGATGGCCGGGGAGTCGCGCTAGTGCTCGGGCTGTCCGACGACGACAAACCACGTTTTCTGGGCCGCCGGATCGCGCCCGGATTGAAGCTCGTGGCGATCACGGTCATTTCCATCGTGCTGATGATGGTCGACAACGCGCACGACAGTCTGTCGTCGGTGCGCGGCGTGCTCGCGGTCGCGCTCGAGCCGGTCCAGATGGCGGCCGAAATACCGGGCGACGCCTCGGAGTATTTCAAGAACTACTTCGATCGCGGCGACCTGATCCAGAAGAACAAGCAGCTGTCGCAGAAGGTGCTGCTACTTCAGGGCCGACTGCAGCAATTGGCGGCGCTGCAGGCGGAGAACGAACGCATTCGCGCCCTGCTGGCCTCGGCCAGTTCGATCGATCGGAACGTGCTGATCGCGCGGATACTGTCGGTCAGCCCCGATCCGTATCGCCAGTACGTCAAACTCAACAAGGGCAGTTCGGACGGCGTGTTCGTCGGCCAGGCCCTAGTCGACGCTCATGGCATCATGGGGCAGGTCACCAATGTTACGCCGCTGGATTCGCGCGCGATCCTGATCAGCGATCCGAACAATGGAATCCCGGTCCAGATCAACCGCACGGGACTGCAGACCATCGCCCAGGGGACCGGCAGCTCGGAAACGTTGACGCTGCCGTTTCTGCCCAACAACGCCGACGTCAAGGTCGGCGACCTGCTGGTGTCCTCCGGGCTTGGCGGACGTTATCCGGCGAACTACCCGGTGGCCAAGGTTACGCGTGTGGTGCATCGCCCGGGCCAGGAATTCCTCTCCGTGACGGCCCGGCCAACGGCCCATCTCGATCGCGGACGCGAGGCCCTGCTGGTCTGGAACACGACCGACTCGGAGCCGCCGACGCCGGACAATACCGGCAAATCGGGCCAACCCGCCGGGGATAACGGCGATGGCGCCAGCGCCTCGTCCGGGCAATGATCATCAATCAACGCGTCAGCGGCCTGCTGATCGTGGTCAGCCTGGCCGTCGCTCTGGTGATCACGCTGTTGCCGATGCCGACAGCCGTTGCCGCCGCTCGACCCGCGTTCTATACCATGACGGTGCTGTTCTGGACCGCGAACCAGCCCCGTTGCTTCGGGCCGATCGCGGCCTGGTTCGCGGGACTGGCGATCGACGTGCTCTACGGCACGCCGTTTTCCGAGCACGGTCTGGCCATGGCGGTCGCAGCGTATGTTGTGGTCAAGGCGCGCGAGTTGTTATGGAGCTTTCCGCTGATCCAGCAGGGCCTGCTGATGCTGCCGGTATTCGCCATCTACGAGTTCGTTCTGTTCTGGATTGACGGGGTGGCCGGGCTGGACGTAAACCAGTGGTGGCGCTGGCTTCCGGTATTGTCCTCGGCGGCGCTGTGGCCGATATGGGCGTTTGTTCTGGAACGGATCGCCGAATTAGAGGTCGGATAGTCCACAAGGGGTGACCACCGGGCCGACGCTGCGTGTCTTCGAACGCGTCGCGGCGGCCCCATGCCTAACATCAGGATGATTACGAGCGGATATGGCCGCGGACGACGCAATCAAAAACCACGCGGCCGAGCGACGCCTGTTTCTCATTCGCACGGTGGCGGCCAGCCTGCTGCTGCTGACCTTGATCGGCATGCTGATCGCGCGTGTCGTGTACCTGCAGGTGTATAAACACGGCTACTACGAAACACGCTCGCAGGACAACCGCATGCGCGTGGAAGTGGTGCCGCCGGTGCGCGGGCTGATCTACGACCGTCATGGCAACCTGCTGGCCAACAACGAACCGGCGTACCGGCTGGAAATCGTGCCCGAGCAGGTCAGCGACAGCGTGAAATCGACCATCGCACGCCTGTCGAAGATCGTCGACATCAGCAAGGCCGACAAGCAGCGCTTTTATTCGCGCGAGAAGCAGACACCGTCGTTTCGTGGCACGCCGATACGGCTGAGCCTGAATCAGGCCGAGGTCGCCCGCTTCGAAGTCAACCGCGATCGTTTCCCGGGCGTGGATATTCGCGCCGGGCTGACCCGCAACTACCCGCTCGGCAAGTACGCCTCGCACCTGGTCGGCTATGTCGGCGGTATCACCGCCTCCGATCTCGACGGCTTGAACAAAAAGCGCTACCGCGGCTCATCGCATATCGGCAAGGCCGGCGTGGAGCTGTCGTACGAGTCGCGGCTGCACGGCTATCCGGGCTCGCGCGTGGTCGAGACCAACGCCGCCGGGCGCGCCCTGCGCCAACTGGACATGCACCCGGCGACCGCGGGCGACAGCCTCGTGCTCACGGTTGATTCGGCGCTGCAGAAAGTCGCCTACAACGCCCTGGGCGACCAGGACGGCGCGGTGGTCGCGCTCAACCCGAACACCGGCGGCGTACTCGCCATGGTCAGCAAGCCGGGATACAACCCCGACCTGTTCGTCAACGGCATCAGCCACGCCAACTACACGCGGCTGCTCAACAATCCGCACAAGCCGCTGTACAACCGCGCATTGCAGGGCCAGTACCCGCCGGGCTCGACGATCAAGCCGTTCATGGCCATCGGCGCGCTGGAAACCGGGGTGATCGATCCGGACAAGAAAGTGTGGTGTCCCGGCTACATTACCCTGCCCGGCTCGAACCATCGGTATCGCGACTGGAAACGCTCCGGCCAGGGCTGGATCAATCTGACCCAGGCGATCGAGCGCAGTTCCGACGTCTATTTCTACAAGCTGGGCATGAAACTCGGCATCGACAATATCCATCGCTATGGTTCGATGTTCGGTTTCGGGCAGAAGACCGGTATCGACCTGCCGCGGGAGAATGCCGGCATCATGCCCTCGCGCGCATGGAAGCACGGCAACCGGCATCTGCCGTGGTACCCCGGCGAGACGCTGATCACGGTGATCGGCCAGGGCTTCATGACCGCCACACCGCTGCAGCTGGCCCAGGCAGTGAGCGAGATCGCCAAACGCGGTCATGCCTACAAGCCGCATGTGCTCAAGGCCTGGAAAGATCCGCAGACCCATACCACCACCGACTACAAGCCGAAGGCGCTGCCGCCGATCGAACTCAAGGACAAGCGCCACTGGAACATCGTCATCAACGCCATGAAGGGCGTGATCGACAATCCGCACGGCACCGCCCATTACTACGTCGGCCAGCATCTGAAGTATCCGATCGCGGGCAAGTCGGGCAGCGCCCAGGTGGCCGGCCTGCCGCAGAACGAAGTCGCCCCCGATCTCGACAGCATTCCGCATCGCCTGCGCGAACACGCGTTGTTCATCGCCTTTGCGCCGATCCAGCATCCCAAGATTGCGATCGCGGTACTGGTCGAACACGGCGGCGGCGGCTCCAGCGTGGCCGGCCCGATCGCCCGGCGCGTGATCGACAGTTACCTGGACAGCCTGCCGAACAGCAAGACACTGCAAGCCGACCAGTCGGGCAACAAAACGGGCGGCAACTCATGAGCACGACCACCCGTGAACGTCCGGCGACACTATCGGAATGGCTGGCCCACTGGCATATCGATGTGCAGCTGTTCGCCGCACTGCTCTGCTGCGCCCTGCTCGGGCTGTTCGTGCTGTACAGCGCCTCGGGCCGCTCGGCCAACGTTGTGATCGATCAATCGGTACGCCTGGGCATCGGCCTGTCCGCCATGATCGCCCTGGCCCAGGTCCCACCGCACTGGTACCGCGCCGCCGCCCCCTGGGTTTACGTACTCGGCGTGGTATTGCTGGTCGCGACCCTGGTGCTCGGCGATGCGGCCATGGGCGCCAGGCGCTGGCTCGATCTCGGCGTGGTGCGTTTCCAGCCATCCGAGATCTCGAAGCTGGTGGTGCCGCTGACCATCGCCGCTTACTTCCACTACCGCAGTCTGCCGCCCCGGCTTACCGATGTCGCTAAGGCCAGTCTCATCATCGCCATGCCGGTGGCGCTCGTGGTGCGACAACCGGATCTGGGCACCGCGCTGTTGATCGTGGCCGGCGGCGGCTTCGCGCTGTTCTTCGCCGGGCTGCGCTGGCGCGTCATCATCCTGTTGCTGATACTCGCCGCAGCCGCCGCCCCGCTGGTCTGGTTCAACCTCCACGACTACCAGCAACAACGGGTGCTCACCTTCCTCAACCCGGCGCGCGATCCGCTCGGGGCGGGTTATCACATCACCCAATCCAAGATCGCCATCGGCTCGGGCGGCGTATTCGGCAAGGGCTGGCTCAACGGCAGCCAGGCGCATCTGAATTTTCTGCCGGAATCGGATACCGACTTTGTATTCGCCGTCTATGCCGAAGAGACCGGCCTGTTCGGCGTGCTCGGCCTGATGGCGATCTATGGCTTCATCGTCGCCCGCGGGCTATTCATCGCAGTCAAGAGTCAGGATACGTTCCAGCGCCTGACCGCGGCCAGCCTGTCGCTGACCTTCTTCTTCTATGCGTTCGTCAACATGGGCATGGTCGCCGGGCTGCTGCCCGTGGTCGGCGTTCCGCTGCCGTTGATCTCCTTCGGCGGCACGTCGATGGTCATGCTGCTGGCCTCGTTCGGCATCGTGATGTCGATCCACACCCACCGGAAGTTGCTCGCAACATGACGACTCTCAACCTCGGACCGGCGCTGAGCGCCGCCTTGGCGCTGACCTTCGCCCTCGCTCTGACCGTCGGGCCCGCGGCGCGTGCGGATACGCCCAAAGGCGATTACGCCGACTCGGCAGCCGGTCAAAAACTGATCGAGCGCTTGAAGCGAGAGAAGAACATCCCGAAAGCGACCACACGCAAACTGCTGGCCGAGGCGAAATACAAGCCCGGGATCATCGCCAAGATGCGCAAGCCGGCGGAGAAGACGCTGACCTGGGCCGATTACCGCCCGATCTTCGTCCAGTCCAAGCGCGCGCGCCAGGGGGCGGCCTACATCAACGCGCACCGCAAGCTGTTCGAAAAAGCGCAGGCAAAATACGGCGTGCCCGCCTATATGATCGCGGCCATCCTGGGCGTGGAAACACGCTACGGCCGCTACATCGGCAAGGATCGCGTACTCGATGCGCTGTCCACACTGGCGTTCGACTATCCCGAGCGCTCGACCTTCTTCACCAAGGAACTGGGTGAATTCATCGCCCTCTGCCTCAAGAATAAACTCGACTGCACCCACGATGTCGGCTCCTACGCTGGCGCCATGGGGCTCGCCCAGTTCATGCCATCGAGCTATGCCGCCTATGCGGTCGATGGCAACGGCGACGGCCGGCGCGATCTCTGGCACGAACCCGCGGATATCATCGACTCGGTCGCCAATTACCTGGCCCAAAACGGCTGGCAGCGGGGCGAGTCGATCGCCCAGCCCGCAACGCTGGCCAAACCCAAAGCCATCCACGATATCCATACCAGTACCCGCCAGCCGCGCTACCGCTGGGCCAAACTCAAGACCAAGGGCGTCGAGGTGGCGAATTCCCCGCCCTCGGATGCTCGCGTCGGCCTGCTCCGGTTCACCGGGCCGCACGGCCCCGAATACTGGCTGGCCCGGCATAATTTCTTCGTGATTACCACCTACAACAGCAGCCCGCTCTATGCGATGGCGGTTTACCAGCTGGGCCGGGAGATCGAAGCGTTCACGCATCCGGCGGTGGGCTCGTGAAGCTCGCGCCGCACCGGCTCGGCCGTCTGCTTGTTGTGGGCGGCATGCTCGCGCTCGCCGGCTGTGCCAGCGGGCCGGCACACAAGCCGCAAAAATCGCATGGCGGTGGCTACTATCAGAACGACGGCCCGCCAGCCGATACGCACATCGACTGGTCCAAGGTGCACGATGCGGTGCCCCGCAATGTACCGCCGTCCAAGCACGGCAACCCGACGAGTTATACGGCCCTCGGCAAGCGTTACTACGTACTCAAAAGTGCCAAGGGCTTTACCCAGACCGGGCGCGCGAGCTGGTACGGTCGCCAGTTCAACGGCCAGCGCACGTCCTCGGGCCAGCCTTACAACATGTTCGCCATGACCGCAGCCCACAAGCGCCTGCCGATCCCGACCTGGGTTCGGGTGACCAATCTGGACAACCACAAGCAGGTGGTGGTGAAGATCAACGACCGCGGCCCCTTCCACAAAGGCCGGATCATCGATCTGTCCTATGTCGCCGCGCGCCGCCTGGGCATCGTCGGCGAAGGCAGCGCGCCGGTGCGTATCCATACCGTGACTCCGGCGACCATCGACCAGCCCGATACCGATAACGGCGCGTCGGGCAGCGCGCAGCCATCAGCCCCGCTGCGCCGGGCCGAAAACCCGCCCGCGGATGGCCAGCCTGCGCACCATGCCGGTCCGTCGCGCGTCGCGGATCACACCTCCGCCAGCCCAGCCTCGTCGGGCGCGCCGGCGCGCTCGTCACACGATGCCGCCAAGGCCGCGCCACTGCAGATCGGTGCCTTCTCGAGCGCCGCCCATGCAAGCCGGGCGAAGGCTCGGGCCCGCGCCGCCGGGGTCGGGCCGGTGGCGGTGATCCCACCCTCGTCCAACATGAAGCTGTATCGTGTTCGCGTGGGGCCGTTCAGTTCGCTGGCCGCCCAGGCGCGGGCGAAACAGCAACTGGCCGATGCGGGATTGCCCGTGCGCGAGATCAAACGTTAGCCGCGTCCGCGACGAGACGCTAAACTTTCCTGTCATCCAATGCCTTACATGTCCGCCAAGAGTTCGAGCCTGATGCACCACGCCCAACGTTTGTTCTTGTTTGTCGCGGCCCTTCTGGTCAGTGTCGCCGCGTCGGCGGCCGACAACAGCCTGCCGATTCCGAGCGCGCCCTCTCTGGGGGCGAAAAGCTACATCCTGGTGGACTACAACTCGGGGCAGGTGCTGGCGGCCAAGAACCCCGACAAACGTATCGAGCCGGCCAGCATCACCAAGCTGATGACCTGCTATATCGTCTTCGACGAGATCAAGAAGGGCAATCTCAAGCCCTCGGACATGGTCACGGTCAGCAAGAAGGCCTGGGAAATACACGGCTCGCAGATGTTTCTCAAGGTCGGCGACAAGGTATCGGTGGACGAGCTGCTGCAGGGTCTGATCACGCAGTCGGGCAACGACGCCGCGGTGGCGCTGGCCCAATACATCGCCGGCACCACATCCACGTTTACCGACTACATGAACCAGTACGCCAAGCACCTGGGCATGACCAACAGTCACTTCATGGACGTGAACGGCCTGCCGCATCCGGATCACTACATGAGCGCGCGCGACATCGCGACGCTTTATGCCGCCATCGTGCGCAAGTTCCCCAAGCTGTACGACCAGTATTTCCACGAGAAGTCGTTCACCTACGGCGGCATCAAGCAGTACAACCGCAATACCCTATTGTGGTCCGATCCGCGCGTGGACGGCGGCAAGACCGGCCATACCCAGTCGGCCGGCTTCAACCTGGTGGCCTCGGCCAAGGACCACGGTATGCGCGTGATTTCGGTGGTCACGGGCACCGACTCGGAGAACGCGCGCAAAAACCAGTGCGAGGCGCTCATCAATTACGGATTCCGCTTCTTCGACGACGGCAAGCTGTTCGACAAGGGCAAGGAAATTTCCCAGATCCGGGTCTGGAAAGGCGCGCAAAGCGAACTCCCCGTGGTGGCCCACGGCCCGATCTACGTCGCCTACCCCCGCGGCCAGCGCGACGCGCTGTCGACCAGCGCCAAGCTGCCGGGACACCTCACGGCCCCGGTCAAGAAGGGCGAACGCCTGGGCACGCTGTCGATCAAGTACAACGACAAGACCCTAAAGGAAGAGCCGCTGTATGCCGGCAAGTCCATCGCGAAGGGCGGCTACGTTACGCAATTCATGGACGATATTCTTATGATGTTCCAGTAGATTGCGCGCCCGCCGCTCGCTTTTTGCGGGCCGCGGGCCGCTGGACGCCGACACCGCCCCGGGAGCACAGTGCAGCCATGCCCGATTCCAACGATGAAACCCTGCTCGAATTCCCTTGTGAATTCGCGATCAAGGCGTTCGGTCGTCACGGCACCGCCTTCGAGCAGACCGTCTACACCCTGGTCAAGGCGCATGCGCCGGAGCTGACCACCGACGATCTAAGCAGCCGCGAGTCCAGCGGCGGGCGTTACATCGCGGTGACCGCCTCGATCAATGCCAAGAGCAAGGCGCAGCTCGACGCAATCTACAAGGACCTGACCGACCACGATCACGTGCTCATGTCGCTGTGAGCGCGCCCCCGATCGCGGTCCGCCATTTCGGCTGGCGGCCACAACCCTATCGCCCGGTCTGGCAGGCCATGCAGCGCTTCACCGCCGAACGTGGCCCGGACGATCCGGACGCCCTGTGGCTGCTCAATCACGAGCCGGTCTTCACCCAGGGCCGAAACGGCCGGGCCGAGCATATCCTCGCGCCGGGCGATATTGAGGTCGTACCCATCGATCGGGGCGGCCAGGTCACCTATCACGGGCCGGGCCAGCTCATGGCCTATATCATGCTCGACCTCAAAAGGCTCGGCATCGGCATTCGCAGTATGGTCAGCGCGCTGGAAAACGCCATGGTGGCCACGCTGGCCGGTTACGACATCGATGCCCATGCCCGGCGCGATGCCCCCGGCGTCTATGTCGGCGACGCCAAGATCGGCTCGGTCGGGCTGCGCGTGTCACGCTCGAACAGCTATCATGGCTTGGCGCTGAACGTGAACATGGACCTTGAGCCCTTCTCGAGCATTGATCCCTGTGGTTATCACGGCCTCGTCATGACCCAGATCGCCGACCTCGGCGGTCCCTCGGATCTGGACCGGGTCGCCGCGGACCTCAGCGCTCATCTTTGCGCCGAACTCGGGTTGATCGCCGCCGACGCGCCGGATACACCGGCGATCTGATAGGCTGGCGCGCATCCGAGGCCCAATCTCGCCCATGACCGATTCAATTGCGACGAAACACGCGGCCGAAAACCTGGTCGAGGTCCGCGATCTGCATTTCCGGCTCGGCTCCCGCGTCATCTACAAGGGGGTCGATATCGATATTGCGCGCGGCCGGATCACCGCCATCATGGGCCCCTCCGGCACCGGCAAGACGACGCTGCTGCGCCTGATCAGCGGCCAGTGGCGCGCCGACTCGGGCAGTGTGCGTTTCGATGGCCAGTCCATCGCCGACATGTCGCAAAAGACCCTGTTCGAACAACGAAAGCGCATGGGCATGCTGTTCCAGTCCGGCGCCCTGCTCACGGATCTGTCGGTGTTCGACAACGTGGCGTTTCCGCTGCGGGAACACTCGAAACTCCCGGAACGCCTGATCCGTGACATCGTACTGATGAAGCTCGAAGCGGTCGGCCTGCGCGGGGCCCGCGATCTGGCGCCGGCCCAGCTGTCGGGCGGCATGGCGCGGCGCGTGGCGCTCGCCCGGGCGATCGCGCTCGATCCCGAAATGATCATGTACGACGAGCCGTTCGCCGGACAGGATCCGATCTCGATGGGCGTACTGCTGCGTCTGATCCGGCGGCTCAACGATATTCTGGGCCTGACCGCCATCGTGGTCAGCCACGACGTCAAGGAAACGCTCGGCATCGCCGACTACGTCTATGTCATCTCCGATGGCGAAGTGGTGGATCACGGCGACCCGGCGCATATCCGGCATTCCGACTCGTCCTGGGTGCAGCAGTTCATCACGGCCTCGCCGGACGGGCCGGTGCCCTTCCATTATGCCGACACACCCTACGGCGAAGATCTACTCGGCGGAGATCGGGCGTGAACCGAACCATGCGGATCCTGAACCCCCTGTTCGGCTGGCTGGCGGATCTGGGCCGCAGCACCCTGTTCCTGGGCCGCGTGCTCACCGCCATCCCGTCGCTTGTGGCCAAGCCGCGGCTGGTGGTCGAACAGATCTATTCGGTCGGCGTATTGTCGCTGCTGATCGTCGTGGTAGCCGGCATCTTCGTGGGCATGGTACTGGCGCTTTCGGGCTATCGCGCCCTGGCCGATTTCGGCGCCGAGAACGCGCTGGGCACGTCGGTCGCGCTGGTCGTGGTTCGCGAGCTCGGCCCGGTCGTGACCGGCCTGCTGTTCGCGGGCCGCGCCGGCAGCGCGCTGGCGGCCGAAATCGGCTTGATGAAAGCCACGGACCAGCTCTCCGGCATGGAAATGATGGCGGTCGACCCGGTGCGCCGTATCATCGCGCCCCGCTTCCTGGCGGGCGTCATCGCCATGCCGCTGCTTACCACGATCTTCTGTGTCATGGCGATCGGCGCCGGCGGTGGCTACTTCGTCGGCGTGGACATACTCGGGGTGGATGCCGGGGCCTACTGGAACGGCATCCAGTCGAGCGTCGATTTCAACCGCGACATCCTCAACGTATTCGTCAAGAGCGGCGTGTTCGGCGCCATCATCACCTGGGTCGCCGTGTTCCAGGGCTATCATGCGCCGCCGACCTCGGAAGGGGTATCGCGCGCGACGACCAATACGGTGGTCATCGCCTCGCTGGCCATTCTGGCCGCCAATCTCATGCTGACCGCCGTGATGTTCAGCGGTTAGTTGAAGGAAAGACGCTATGCAATCAAGAGCCGTCGAGTTTCTGGTCGGATTATTCGTCTGCCTCGGGATCGCCGCCATATTCATCCTGACCATGCGGGTGAGCGATCTGGCACACACCGGGAATGTTCAAGGCTATACCGTCACCGCCGCGTTCAACAACATCGGCGGCCTGAAGGTGGGCGCGCCAGTCGACCTGGCCGGGGTTCGCATCGGCCGCGTGACCGACATCAAACTGAATCAGACCACTTACCGCGCGGTCGCCACCATGCGGATCCAGGATCAGTACAAGATTCCCAAGGATTCCGACGCCTCGATTCTGACCTCGGGCCTGCTCGGCGATCAGTACATCGGCGTCGGCCCCGGCGGTTCAACCCAGAACATGAAAAACGGCGACAAGTTCATCATCACCCAGTCCGCGATCGTACTGGAGAACCTGATCGGCCAGTTCATGACCCGGATGTCGAACGACCAATCCTCCGGCGGCGGGGGTGGCGGCGGCTCGGGTAACTGACCCCGCTTCGTGTTGCGTCGTATCATATGGCACACGGGGGTTGCTCGAATCATGCATTATCTTCAGGACGGATTCAGGGCGAAGGCACAGACTCCTTGAAATTCGACGATCTATAAGCCAAGGGCTTTCATTATGCGTTGGACTCGCGTTTTCATCCCCTTCATCGCGGTAGCGCTCATGGCGCCGGCTCTGGCCAGCGCCGCGCCGACGCCGCCGCAACAGCTGGCGAAGCAGACCGTGCAGAAGGTCCTCAACGACCTCCAGGGCCACCGCGCCGAACTGCGCAAAAACCCGCAGAAACTCCATGCCCTGATCAATCGCGATCTGGTGCCGTTGATCGATCTGCCTTATATGTCGCGGCTAGTGCTCGGCCGCTACTGGCGCCAGGCGTCGCCGGCCCAGCGTCAACGCTTCCAGCAAGCCTTCAAGAACATGCTGATTCGCACCTATGGCAGCGCGCTGCTCGGCTTCAACAACAACGTGAAGATCGAATACAGGCCGGTGCGCGCGGCCAAGGATGCCAAGAACGTCACCTTCAACGCCGTGATCCATTCGCCCAACGGCCAGGACACGCCCGTCAGCCTGCAACTGCACGAGGTCGACGGCCAATGGAAGGTCTATGACGGCAGCATCGGCAATCTATCGTTCGTAACCAATTACCGCGGCCAGTTCAATTCGGCGATTCGCCGCGAGGGGCTCGAGAATTTCATCGAGCAGCTGGAAAAACGCTACGGCGGCAACGCCTAGGACGCCCGGGTGAGCCCGACCGGCAACGCCGATATTCACACCGTGCGGGTCGACGGTGAACTCGATGTCGACAACGTGCCCGCCCGCCTGCGCAAGTCGGCGGCGTGGTTCAATCCTGGGCGCGAAACGGTGGTCGACCTGGGCGGCGTGACCCGGGCCGATAGCGCCGGCGTCGCCCTGCTGCTGGAATGGATTCGCGAGGCGGACAAGGCCGGGGCCACGCTGCATTTCGCCAATGCGCCGGCGCAGATGCGCGCGATCATCGACTTCTGCGCACTCAACGACGTGATTCCCATGCGTTGAGCACACATCGCCACCCGCGCGCGATCCACCGGCGCCGGGCTGAATTCGCGCCGGGCCGGGCACGCGTTACGGCCGGCGCAGCTCCGGATGCTCGGCGATCGCGGCCAACGACTCGGGGTTGGCGATGGCGCTGGACTGCTCGACCTCACGCCCGTTGAGCAGCCGCGCGACCGCCACTTCCACCTTCTTGCCACTGCGTGTGTACGGCAACGCCTCGACGCCGACGATCACTTTCGGCACATGACGCGGGCTGGCCTGTTCGCGCAGGCGACGTCGAATCGCATCGCGCAGCGCATCATCCACCGCGTGGCCTTCGGCCGGCACCACCAGCATGACGATGCGGTCGTCTTCTCCGGTCGATTGGGCGGCGACCAGGCAGTCCGCGATCTCCGGCATCGGCTCGATCTGACGATAGATCTCCGCCGTGCCGATACGCACGCCGCCCACGTTGAGCGTGGCATCGCTGCGCCCATGGATCACCGCCCCGCCCGACGTACTGCTGAAGGAAATGAAATCGCCGTGCGCCCACACACCGGGAAACCGCTCGAAATACGCCGCGCGATAGCGCGCGCCGTCCGGGTCGTTCCAGAACGCGACCGGCATGGACGGAATCGGCTGGGTGCAGACCAGTTCGCCGCATTCATCGAGCACCGCTTCGCCAGCTTCGTTGAACGCTGCGGCGGCCACCCCCAGCAGCCGGCACTGGATTTCGCCGCGGCGCACCGGCAGCGTCGGGCAGCAACCGACGAAGCAGGCCACAATATCGGTGCCGCCGGAGATCGAGCCCAGCAATACCTCGGCCTTGACCTGTTCGTACACCCAGTCGTAATCGGCATCCAGCAGCGGCGAGCCGGTCGAGAAGATCACGCGCAGCGCCGCGAGATCATGGGCCTTCCCCGGTGTCAGCCCCACATTTCGGCAGGCGCCGATCCACTTGGCGCTGGTACCAAAATGCGTGACGCCACGCGCGGCGGCCATCGCCCAGAGCGCGTCGAGATCAGGATAAGCCGGATTGCCGTCGTAAGTGATCAGTTCGGCCCCGGCAAACAGGCCGGAGACGTGCCAGTTCCACATCATCCAGCCACAGGTGGTGAAGTAGAAAAACACATCGTCGCGCTTGAGATCGCCGTGCAGCACCTGTTCCTTGACGTGCTGGATCAACGCCCCGCCGGCCCCGTGCACGATACACTTGGGCACGCCGGTCGTGCCCGAGGAAAACAGGATATAAACCGGTCGATCGAACGCGCCGCGCTCGAAGCTCGGCGGTGCCCCGTCGTGGTCGGCCAGGGCGACGGACCACGGCGTCATCCCGCGGTCGTCGGGCAACGGCCGCGCCGCGCCCGTGTTGTCCGTGACCACGACATGCTCGATCGACGGAATCCGCTCACGCAACGCCGCGATGCGATCGAGTCGATCGAATGACTTGCCGCCATAACGGTAGCCATCGACGGTGACCAGCACCCGCGGCTCGATCTGGGCAAAGCGATCGACGATACCGGACACGCCGAAATCCGGCGACGCCGACGACCAGATCGCCCCCAGGCTGGCACAGGCCAGCAGCGCCACGATGGGCTCGTGCGTATGGGCCACCACGCCCGCGACGCGGTCACCGGCCTGTACGCCTACCGAACGCAGAAATGCCTCGAAGGCGCCGACCTGACGATACAGCTCACCGTAGGTCAGTGTTATCGGCTCGCGCGCCTCGGATAGCACGGTGACGGCCCGGCGGCCGGCATCGCCCTGGATGGCCTCACGCAGCAGATTCTCGGCGAAATTGAAACGCGCCCCGGTGAACCAACGCGCGCCGGGCATCTCCAGTGTATCGAGCACTGCGCCGGCGCCGCGATCTCCGATCAAACCGAAATAATCCCAGAGACTGGACCAGAACGAATCCGGCTCATCGATCGACCATTGGTGCAGCGTCGCATAGTCTTCAACGGCAAACTCGGGTCCGCCTTCGCGCCGGGCCAGCCAGCGCAGATAATCGGCCAGGCGGCTGCCCTCGATCGCTTCGCGGGACGGCTGGTAAACAATCGGGTGTTCGGCATCAACGCTCATGCAGGCACTCTCAAAGTCGAATATCCGGAAACAAGACACTGGCCACACGGGTAGCCGGACAATCGCCCCGCGGCGGGGCGGCTCGGCGCGCTATTTCCGCTGATAGGTTCCCACCAGTTGCGTATGCGCGATCACATGGCCCTGCATCGCCTTCAGCACCGCGGCGCGGTTCTTCAGGTGCGACGGCAGTCGCTCATCCAGCGCGAAGAGCTTGAAATGATAATGATGCACGCCGTCGCCCGGCGGCGGGCACATGCCCTGGTAATTCGCCTGGTGAGTACTGTTATCGGCGGTGACCGCCGGCCCGGGCAGCGGCTGGTCGCTGGCGCCCGGCGCCAGCACCGCGACATCCGTCGCCAGGTTGTACAACACCCAGTGCGTAAACAACCCACCGGGCGCATCCGGGTCGTCCACGATCAGCGCCAGGCTTTTCGCGCGCGCGGGCACACCGGAAAAGGTCAGTGGCGGCGAGGTGTTGCCGCCGCTGCAACTGAAACGCGCGGGGATGGGCTGGCCGTTGTCGAAGGCCGGGGAGTGGATCGCCAGCGCCGCCTCGGCCTGGGCGCTGCCGATCAAAGCAAGCACCGTTACGATAATCCATCCCAGCCGATAGCCCATCGATTGTCTGCCCATTGCCGCAGTCCGCCATTTGGATTGGGCACTCAGATTATCAAGGACCCAGCATCGGCGTCCCGCGCCGACGTCGGCCCGGCCGGCGCGATCCGCGTCCACGCCGCCCGCGACCAGGGTCAGCCGACGAATCGCCGCGCGTTGGCGAACAGCCGCGCCCAGGGGCTGGCCTCGCCCCAGGAATCCGGTGCCCAGGATAGATTGACCGTACGCGTGACGCGTTCCGGGTGCGGCATGCAGATGAATACGCGCCCGTCGGCATTGGACAGGCCGGTCACCCCCTGCGGCGAACCGTTCGGGTTGGCCGGATAGGATTCGGCCGCACCGCCGGCGTTCGCGGTATAGCGCATGCCGATCTGCCCGGCCGCGCCCAGACGCTCGAGATCCGCGGCCCGGGCGAAACGGGCATAACCCTCGCCGTGCGCGACCGCGATCGGCATCCGCGAGCCGGCCATGCCGTCCAGCAGTACCGCGTTCGATTCCAGGATTTCCACCGCGCTGGTACGGGCTTCGAACTGGCGCGAGGCATTGGCCACGAATTGCGGCCAGCCCTCGGTGCCCGGAATGAGCTCCGACAGGGCGGACAACATCTGGCAGCCATTGCATACGCCCAGCGCGAATGTGTCGTCGCGCGCGAAGAAATCGGCGAACGCCTTGCGCGCGTTGCGATTGAACAGGATCGACTTGGCCCAGCCCTGGCCCGCGCCCAGCACGTCGCCGTAGGAGAATCCGCCACAGGCCGCTACGCCCTGCATGTCGGTCAGCCGGACCTTGCCGGAGACAACTTCCGACATGTGCACGTCGATGGCATCGAAACCGGCGCGCGTGAAGGCGAACGCCATCTCGTTATGACCATTGACGCCCTGCTCGCGCAGGATCGCGATCTTCGGCCGCTCGGTGTTGACGTACGGCGCGGCCACATCCACCGCCGGATCGAAGGCGGGTTCGGCCGGCAGGCCGGGGTCGCTGGCATCCAGCAGCGCCTCGTACTCGGCATCGGCGCAGGCCGGATCGTCGCGCAGCGCAGCCATGGCGTGACTGGTCGCGGCCCAAATACGCTGGGCCGCCACGCGTGCGACCGACAACACCTCGGCCCCGCCGTGGCGCGCCACTATGCGATCGGTCGTGTTGACGCCACCGATATC
This sequence comes from Salinisphaera sp. LB1, assembly GCF_003177035.1. Classification (NCBI taxonomy): domain Bacteria; kingdom Pseudomonadati; phylum Pseudomonadota; class Gammaproteobacteria; order Salinisphaerales; family Salinisphaeraceae; genus Salinisphaera; species Salinisphaera sp. LB1. The sequence continues at coordinate 208,475 of NZ_CP029488.1, forward strand.
GGTGGCCGCCACGCCGGCATCGCGCAGCGTTGCGAGCGCGGTCTCGACATCGGCCGCCGCGACCTGGATCACCGCGCCCAGTTCCTCGGCGAACAACGCCGCCAACGGATCGCCGTCGAGTTCATCCAGCGTCACATCCACGCCCAGCCGCGCGGCAAAGCACATCTCGGCCAGGCACGTGGCCAGGCCGCCGTCGCTGCGATCGTGATAGGCCAGAATCCGGCCGTCCGCGGCCAGGGTCTGCACCGCCGCGAAGAAACCGCCCAGCGTGGCCGGCGCATCGAGATCCGGCGCCCGGTTGCCCAGCGCGCCGTAGACCTGGGCCAAGGCCGATCCGCCCAGACGATTACGGCCGGCGCCCAGATCCGCCAGAATCAGGCGGCTTTCGGTCGCCTCCGGTGCCACCAGCTGCGGTGTCAGCGTAGCGCGCGCCGATACCGTCGGCGCAAACGCCGAAACCACCAGCGACACCGGCGCACTCATCGTGCGCGAGCCGGCCGCGCCCGCCCAGCTCGCCCGCATCGACAACGAGTCCTTGCCGACCGGGATCGCCAATCCGAGCGTACTGCAGAGTTGTTCGCCCACGGCACGCACGGTGTCGTACAGCCGTGCATCCTCCGCGGGATCGCCGCAGGCGGCCATCCAGTTCGCGGACAGCCGCACGTCGGTCAGCCGGTCGATGCGCGCCGCCGCCAGATTGGTGATGGCCTCGCCGACCGCGATACGGCCGGACGCCGCCGCATCGATCAGCGCGACCGGGCTGCGCTCGCCCATGGCCATCGCCTCCCCGGTATCGCCGGTGAAGGCGGTCGTGGTTACCGCCACGTCGGCCACCGGCACCTGCCACGGCCCCACCATCTGATCGCGCGCGGTCATGCCGCCGACGCTGCGATCGCCGATGGTGATCAGAAACGACTTGCTGGCCACCGTCGGCAGCCTGAGCACGCGCTCGAAGGCGTCGGCGATATCAATGCCGTCGCGATCCCAGGCCGGCAGCTCGATCGTTGCATGCACGGCCTCGCGCTGCATGCGCGGCGTCCGGCCCAGGAGCACGTCCATCGGCATGTCGACCGGGCGTGCAGTCTCGGCCGTGGCGGCTTCGCCGTCCTCGACCACCAGGTTCGGCTCGGCGGTCGCCCGGCCCACCACGGCATAGGGGCAACGCTCGCGTCCGGCGAGGGCCTCGAACACATTCAGCGCATCCGCCGGAATCGCCACGACATAGCGTTCCTGCGACTCGTTGCACCAGATTTCCATCGGCGACAGGCTCGGATCGGCCGACTGAATGTCCCGCAGGCGGATCGATCCGCCCCGATCATCGGCATCGATGATCTCGGGCAACGCGTTGGACAAACCGCCCGCCCCCACGTCATGAATCGAGGCGATGGGGTTGTTCTCGCCCAGGGCAATGCAGCCCTCGATCACTTCCTGGGCGCGCCGCTGCATTTCCGGGTTGGCACGCTGGACCGAGGCGAAATCGAGCTCGGCGGACGCCGAGCCGCTGGCCATCGACGAGGCCGCGCCCCCACCCAGCCCGATCAGCATGGCCGGGCCGCCCAGCACGATCAGGCAGGCCTCGACCGGCACTTCGTGCTTTTCGACGTGGCCCGGGCGCACATTGCCCATGCCGCCGGCGATCATGATCGGCTTGGCGAAACCGCGCAGGCCCGTGGCCGCCGATTCATACTGGAAGGTACGAAAATAGCCGCCCAGCGCCGGCCGGCCGAACTCGTTGTTGTAGCGCGCTGCCCCGATCGGGCCTTCGAGCATGATATCCAGCGCGCTGGCCAGATGCGCCGGCGCATCGCCATCGGTTTCCCAGGGCTGCAGCGCGCCGGGGATGCGCAGATCGGCGACCGAGAAGCCCGCCAACCCGGCCTTGGGCTTGCCGCCGCGGCCGGTGGCCGCCTCGTCGCGGATCTCGCCACCGGCGCCGGTAGCCGCGCCCGGCGCCGGGGCGATCGCGGTCGGGTGGTTGTGCGTTTCCACTTTCATCAGCAGATGCACATCTTCGTCGACCAGACGATAGACGCGATCGCGATCCACCGTCATCCGGCTCGCGGGCGGGCCGGCGACCACCGCGGCATTGTCGCGATAGGCCGACAACACGCCCTCGGGCGCGGCCCGGTACGAACTGCGGATCATGTCGAACAGCGAGGCCGCCCGCGGCTCGCCATCGAGGGTGAATTCGGCGTTGAATATCTTGTGCCGGCAGTGCTCGGAGTTGATCTGGCCGAACATCATGAGCTCGACATCGGTGGGATCACGGTCGAGCGCCGCGTATTGCTCGGCGAGATATTCGAGCTCCTCGTCGGCCAGCGCCAGCCCCCAGTCGCGGTTGGCCGTGCGCAGGGCTTCCATACCCTTGCGGGCTAGGGGAACGCGCCGCAGCCGGCGCCGCTCCGGCACGGTGAACAACGTGTTCAGCAGGGCCCAGTCGTCGACGATCGATTCGGTCATCGGATCGTGCAGCACCGCTGAAGCGGCCAGTGCCGCCGCGCCCGGCGCGTGGTCGCCGAAACGATAGACCAGCGCGCGCTCGAGCCGGACCAGCGTCTTCACGCCGCTGTTGCGGGCGATGTCCTGGGCCTTGGTCGACCAGGGCGAGACCGTACCCAGACGCGGCACCACAACCACGCCCTGCGCCCGCGGCGCATCGCCGTCGACCGCCAGCAGACGATGCAAGCGCTCTTGCGTGGCATCGTCGGGCTCGGCGGAAAACGCAGCGATATAGATCGCCTGCACGGCCATCCTGTCGACCGCAAGCCCGGCTCGGGCCAGGCCGGCGACCAGACGCTCACGCTCGAAATCGGCCAGCGCAGTCTCGCCGGCATAGATTTCGACCGTCGTTATCGATTCACCAGACTTCGCCACGACAGACCCTCGTTTTGGTTGGCAACATGCACCCAATCCGGCGTGCAGGCCAGCGCTTGTGCCAGCGCGGCCTGCGCCAGTTCCGGGCGATTGTTGGATTCGGACAGATGCGCGACCACGACATGCTGCAGCGCACTGGTATCAATATCCGCTACCAGTGCGGCGGCGTCGGCGTTGCTAAGGTGGCCGAGCCGGCCGGCCACACGGGCCTTGAGGCTTGCCGGATACGGCCCGCCCGCCAGCATGTCGGGGTCGTGATTGGATTCGATGATGAGTGCGTCGCAGGCATCGACCATGGCCCGGACATGCGGCGTCACATGGCCGATGTCCGACAACACGCCCAGTCGCTGCGCGCCGTTGCCGATGACAAGCTGCGCGGGTTCGCGCGCGTCATGCGGCACCGGATACGGGAATAATTCGAGATCGCCGATGGCGAAGGGTTCGTGCGGGGAATACAGCTCGGTGGCCGCGAGTTCGCTGCCGAGCGTCGCCGCGTGTGTGCCCGGCGTGAGCCAGACTGGCAGGTCATGCGCGCGCGAGAAGCGCGATACGCCCTTCCAGTGGTCGTCGTGTTCATGGGTGATCACGAGGGCATCGATATCGGCGGGCACGAGGGCCAGCCGCGCCAGGCGTTTCTCGATCTCGCGGGCGGAAAAACCGCAATCGACCAGAAGCCGCGTAGCGCCCTGCTCGACCACCAGCGCGTTGCCCTTGCTGCCGCTGCCCAACAGGGCGAAGCGCATGGCCGTCATGCTCAGGAGTGGCTGCCGGAGCCGTGGCCCCCCGAGCCGGGCCCCTGTCGGGTGTAGACCGGAAACGGACGCACCTTGGATTCGCCATCGGCCGGCGTGATCTTCGCCGTGCCGCGCCGCTCGACCTCGTCGATGCGGATGATCGCGTGCATGGGGATGTAACTGCGCTTGACCTCGGCGAACTCGTCGGCGAGCTTCTCCTCGGCCGGATCGATCACGAGCGTGGTGCGCTCGCCGAAGTCCAGTTCCTCGATTTCTACGAAACCGAACAGGCCGCCCTGGGAGACCGAGCGCGCATAGACTTCGTAGACTTCGCCCTGATTGTAGAACGCCACGCGATACAACCGGCGATTTGAATCGGCGTTGGCCATGGGGCGAATCGATCGATGATCGGGTGGAGAAATGGCGGAGAGGGTGGGATTCGAACCCACGTGGGGCGGTTAGCCCCCAACCGATTTCGAGTCGGTGCCGTTATGACCGCTTCGGTACCTCTCCGTTGCTTGTCCGCAGCTGCAGATCGCGACTGACCCCGGCTGCGAAGTCGCGTATGTTAAACGATCCGGATCGCTTTCCCAACACTTGATTCGATAATTCTTACATAAACGTGCCCGATACAATCCGCGGGCCGGGCGCCGGTTCGCGGCGCAGGGCCTCGACACTATTTCCAGGACGCCGCTTCGGCCCGCTGTTCGCGCTGATCGTACTGATCGGGGCCGGCGCGTTGATGACCACCTGCGTCCATCGTCCCGATGCCCTGACCCAGGTCCAGCGCAGCGGCGTGTTGCGCGTGGCGACGATCAATTCAGCCCGCACTTATTATCTCGGCCCGCACGGCCCCAAGGGTTTCGAATACGATCTGGCGCGCGGCTTCGCCCAATCGCTGGGCGTAAAACTCCGTATGATTATCGTGCCGGATCGCGCCGCCATCATCCAGGCGGTGAACAGCGGTCGGGCACAGATCGGTGCGGGGCTGGCGATCAGCCCCGGGCGCGATACCCGCGTGCGCTTCACCCCGCCCTATCTCAGCACCCCGCTGGACGCGGTCTATCGCCAGCACGCGAGCAAGCCCACCAAGCTCGCAGACCTGTCGGGCCGGCTCGTGCTGCCGGATAACACCGCGCTGGCGGCCTGGCTGCGCCGGCGCCATCCCGACCTGCAATTTACCGTCGACCGAACCGCGAACACCGAGGAACTCATGGCCCGGATCGCCCACGGCGATATCGATGCCACCGTGGCCAACGCCGACCTGGTCGCCATGAACCAGCGCTATTATCCGAAGTTACGCGTCGGGTTCACATTGAAAGGCGTGCGCCAGCAGATGGCCTGGGCGTTCGCCGGCACCGCGCTTGGCCACCGGCAGGACGGGCTCTACAACAAGGCGATCGCCTATCTCGAACAGGCGCGATCCAAGGGCCGAATCAAAATCCTGCACAACCGCTACTTCGGTCATGCCGCGCGCCTGGGATTCGTCGGCGGCGCCGAGTTCGCGCGGCAGGTCAAAAAACGGCTGCCGCGCTGGAAGCACTATTTCAAGAAAGCCGGCCGGAAATACGGCGTGGACTGGCGGCTGCTGGCGGCCATCGGCTATCAGGAATCGCGCTGGAATGCGAAGGCCGCCAGCCCGACCCACGTTCGCGGCATCATGATGCTGACCCGGGATACCGCGCAGCGCATGAACGTCGACAACCGCAGTAACCCGCAGCAATCGATCGACGGCGGCACCCGTTATCTGCTGCAATTGCGCAAACGCCTGCCCAAGGCCGTAAAGCCGCCGGATCGCACCTGGTTTGCGCTGGCCGCCTATAACCTCGGGCTCGGGCATGTGCTCGACGCCCGGCGCCTGCTCAAGCGGGCCGGGCGCAATCCGAACGTCTGGGTGAATCTGCGCGATGCACTGAGCTGGCTGTCGGAAAAGCGCTATCTCCAGCACACCCGCTACGGTTATGCCCAGGGCAAGCAGGCCGTCGCCTACGTCAGCGACATTCGCGCCTACTACGACATCCTGAAGTGGATGACCAGCGACAAAAAGCGTCAGCACAAACCGGCGGCCCTGGACGAGCAACCCTCGGCCAGCGGCGCGGATCAGGGCGACGACAAGAACACGCCGCCGGATATCAGCATCACGTCACCCGCTTTCTGATAGCGGTTTTAGCGCTTGAAAGCCTCGTCCGGCAAGGCGCCGAGGGCCGCATCCTGGCTGCCAGGCCCCGGACGCGGTTCCTTGAAGAAAACGATCCGCAGATTCACGCAGATCGACGCAGATGCGGTTCTGCTTTCGTGGCATGGCGGATTCGAGGCGCGAACAGACGCCAAGTCAACAAACCCGGCGCAGAACAACGGGCAGGCGGTCATTCGCGCCACGATCGAACCAAGGCCTCCAACGACCAACCGCCATCTGCGTGAATCGGCGTCGATCTGCGGATAAATGCCTTACGGAACGAAGAGACAGGTCACGCGGCGCCCGAAACCAGGTCGGTCGCCAACCCAGTCCGCCAATGAACGCGGAGTACGCCAATGGCGGACTGGCATTTCGACCTGACGGATGAGCGGCGCCGTTGTGCTTTTCGGACTTCGCTAAGCGAAGAAAACTGTCCGCAGATCAACGCAGATGCGGCTCTGCTCTCGCGGCGTAGCGGGCTCGAAGCGCTAACCGGAGACGGAGTCGACCGGAACGCCGAACTCGAAGGCTCCTTGGGAACGAAGAGTCAAAGGCGATTCGCGGCACGATCGGACTAGCACGTCCAACAATTAACCGCCATCTGCGTGAATCTGTGTTGCTCTGCGGACAAATGCATTAAAGGAAAGGAGAAAGAAGTCCTGCGGCGCCCCGAAACCACGGATATAGCGAGTCCAGTACGCCACGCCCCAGGCGCCGATAGCTCAATGTGCGCGCGCCGGACAAAAAAGAGCGCATGGGGTCCATGCGCTCTAGGCGTGCGAGACTGGGCCGGATCAGGCCGAGAAACGGTTATGCAGACCGCATTCGCGGTTGCCCAGCACCTTGGTCGGATCGTAATAATTGTTTTCGTTCGGCAGACCGTGCTCGATCAGGTAGCGTTCCATATCGATCTCGGTCCATTCCAGCACCGGGGCGACCTTGACCACGCCGCCGGGCTTGTCCTGCGACACGGTCTCCATGCCCTGGCGGAACGCGGTCTGGTCACGACGCACTGCGGTCAACCAGACATCCGGGCTCATTTCGCGCATGGCGCGGCCGAACGGCTCGAGCTTCACCTGACGGGTGAATTCCTCGTGCTGCGGGTCATCCACATCGGGAATACCCATGATGGCATCGCGCCGCGCCGCCGACATCAGCGGATTGAATACGTGGATGTTCAGGCCGAGATCGGCGATCAGCTTCTCGGCGAACAGATAAGTCTTGCGCGTGGCGTAGCCGGAATCGATCCACACGACATCCATGTCCGGCTGAGCGCGCACGGCCATGTGCAGGATCACGGCCTCGTAGGGGCCAAAGTTGGTGGTCACGATCGTGCGACCGTCGAGCGCGGCGGCCCAGTTCACGATCTCCTGCGGGTGCCGACCGGCGAGTTCGGCGTTGGCTTGGGCGGTATCGATGTCCATAAGACAAAACCTCACTTGGAGAAGAGCGAGCCGATCACTCGGTCTCGAATGGATTGCCGGCGATTGTAAGATCTATTCGGTTATTTTGAAGGGGCTTTTCGATATCGTTTGGTTATATTCTTAGCATCGCGCCCGCGCGCGTGCGCCGCCCCGTGTATCGAGCTGCAAACTTGGCTACACTTGGGGGTCTACTTCTATCGAGTGCACGCGCTTCCTATGGCCCAGTACATCTACACCATGAACGGCGTGGGCAAGGTCGTCCCGCCGAAAAAGCACATCCTGCGCGACATTTCGCTGTCGTTCTTCCCCGGCGCCAAGATCGGCGTGCTGGGTTACAACGGCGCCGGCAAGTCGACGCTGCTGCGCATCATGGCCGGGGTCGACAAGGAATATGAAGGCGAAGCCCGCCCCATGCCCGGCATCCATATCGGCTATCTGCCGCAGGAACCGGAGCTGGATTCGACCAAGGACGTGCGCGGCAACGTCATGGAAGGGCTCGGCGACATCGCAGGAAAACTCAAGCGCTTCAACGAAATCAGCGAAGCCTTCGCGGACCCGGATGCCGACTTCGAAGCCCTGCTGGCCGAACAGGCCGAGCTGCAGGAAGCGATCGACGCCGCCGACGGCTGGGAGATCAACAACACGCTGGATCGCGCCGGCGAAGCCCTGAACCTGCCGCCCTGGGATGCGCACGTCGACAATCTCTCCGGCGGCGAGCGCCGGCGCGTGGCGCTGTGCCGCCTGCTGCTGTCCAAGCCCGACATGCTGCTGCTCGACGAGCCCACCAACCATCTGGACGCCGAGTCGGTGGCCTGGCTGGAACGCTTTTTGAAGGATTTCGACGGCACCGTCGTAGCGGTCACCCATGATCGCTACTTCCTGGACAACGTCGCCGGCTGGATCCTCGAACTCGACCGCGGCCACGGTATTCCCTGGCAGGGCAACTATTCGTCCTGGCTGGAACAGAAGGAAAAACGGCTCGAGCAGGAACAAAAATCCGAGGACGCGCACCAGAAGGCGATCAAGTCCGAACTGGCATGGGTGCGCAGCAACGCCAAGGGTCGCCAGTCCAAGTCCAAGGCGCGCCTGCGCCAGTTCGAGGAACTGCAATCGCGCGAATACCAGAAGCGCAGCGAGACCAACGAAATCTACATCCCGCCGGGCCCGCGCCTGGGCGATCTCGTGTTCGAGATGAACGACGTCACCAAGTCGTACGGCGATCGCACTCTGTATGAAAACGTCTCGCTCAAGGTGCCCCAGGGCGCGATCGTGGGCATCGTCGGCCCCAACGGCGCCGGCAAGACCACCCTGTTCCGCATGCTCAACGGCGAAGGGGAACCGGATTCCGGCGAGATCCGCGTCGGCGACACGGTCGATCTGGCCTATGTCACCCAGTCGCGCGAGGAGCTGAACTCGGACAAGACCGTGTGGCAGGAAGTCTCCAACGAACAGGACATCCTGACCATCGGCAACTACGAGATCCCGTCCCGGGCCTACATCGGCCGCTTCAACTTCAAGGGCTCCGATCAGCAGAAACGCGTGTCGGAGCTCTCGGGCGGCGAGCGCAACCGGCTGCAGCTGGCCAAGCTGCTGCAGAAAGGCGGCAACACCCTGCTGCTCGACGAGCCAACCAACGATCTGGACGTGGAGACCCTGCGCGCGCTGGAAGAAGCGCTGCTGGAATTCCCGGGCGCGGTGCTGGTCATCTCCCATGACCGCTGGTTCCTGGACCGCATCGCCACCCACATCCTGGCGTTCGAGGAGGACGATGTGGTGTTCCTGGAAGGCAACTATCAGGACTACGAAGCCGATCGCAAGCGTCGACTCGGCAGCGCCTCCGAAGGTTCGGCCAAGGCCAAGCACCGCAAACTCGCCTGATCGCCGTTAGAACAGCGCAACGCCATCAAGCCCCGATCGATCGACCGGGGCTTTTCCTGGCCTCGCCGCACCAGGAGCGGGGCCTCGCCATTCACAGCCGCCCGCTACGCTGGCGCCGCGCACGTTGCCGCTTGGCGCAATCGATATCAGTCGCCAACTCGGGCTTCTGGAACTGCCCTCGTTGCCCATCATGCGCCACTCGAATATCAAGCATGCGCGGCAACGCGCTGCCATCGAGGAACTGGCCGCCGCCTTCCGGGGCGCCACGCGGCATTGATCACCAACGCGCCCGGCGCGCACTGTCAGTCTTTGCCACATCCGGCGGCCTCAGCCCGTGACGCCGCAACCACGGCATCCACTCGATGCCCATGATTGAACGGGTGGCCGGATTCCTGCCCGTCAGCTGCTTTTACAGCTCAGAGCAACCCGACCCATACGGGCTTTCGGTTACATGCGCCTTTCGGGCCTTGATCAAGTGAATCAATAACGCGATGGAGGCCGCCATGAGCGCCCCGACGGGCAACCAGGCTGCGGCTAGATGCGCGCCCAACGCCGCCGAACCGAGCGCGGCCCCGATACCACTGCCGAGATAATTAGCCGACGAATTCCAGGCGACGGATGCCGCAGCATGCCGGGGTGCATGCGTGACCAGAGCGTGCTGTTGCGGCGCCATGCTGGCCCAGCCACACAGGCCCCAGATAAAGCACCCCGCACCCGCCAGGGCGATCGGCGCATATCCAACCAGCACAAAACCAACGCCCAATAGCGAGATCAGTATTGACGTCGCTTTTATTGGCGTCACGTATCGATCGATAAACCGGCCAATCAACAATGCGCCCAGCATGCCGCCGATACCCCACAACCATATGAAAGTATCGGTCACAGCCCCCATGGCCCGGGAAGACAATATCTCAGCGATATAGGTATAGAGTCCCAGTGACGCGATGCCGGTCCATAGCGTCACACCCAGGGTGGATAGGGTAAACACATCCTTCAGCGCACCAAGTCGCTCTCGCCAAGCCATGGGTTCCGATTCCGGGTATGCACCGGCCCGCATCATGAGGCCGAATGCCGAAAGAAGCCCCAGAAAGACAATGAGCGCTATCGTCGACCGCCAGCCGAAATACGCCTCGATCAGGAGGCCGAACGGCACACCGAGGGCCGTGCCAACGCTCAAACCGGCCAGCACCAGGGACAAGGCGCGACCGCGCTGTGACGGGCTCACCATGTTGGCGGCACTGGATGTCGCCAGCGGCGAGTACATGCCGGCCCCGACACCGGCAATCAAGCGGGCGGTCAAAAAGACACCCAATGTGGGCGCAAGCGCCGTGATTATGTTGCCGAGCGTGAACACACCCATACCCGCCAACAAGGCCATTCGCGTGGTATATCGTGCGGAAACCGGCGCCAGGGCAGGCGCGCTGATCGCGTAAGCGCCGGTAAACAGGGCGACGCCTAGGGCCTGTTGCCGTTTCGTACACGTGCCGCGTTGGAGACCGCAAATCGTGTCCGGCAAGGCGCGAGCCGCCGCGTCGTGGCGTGCCACGACCCAGGCTTGCAACGCCGCCGGGCGCGATTTGCGGCCCAACCCGAAGGGACAAGCGCTGTTTTGCGGCAATACAGCGTTGTAGCTCTCTCACATAGAACGACTACGCTACGTTCGCTACGCCTCGTCTTGCCGCAAAACAGCGCTTGGCGCGGACGCGTACGAAACGGCAACAGGCCCTTGCCCGGCCATCGCCTGCGTCGTTTGCAAGTCCCGGGCGATGTGCGGCAAAAGGCCGGCGAGCACATAGGCATCCAGCCCAAGCGCGAAACCGCCGAGCACCACCGGCCACAACAGATAAATCATGCCCCCGACTCCTGTTTCAACACCGTATCCAGGAGCCCCGGAAACTTTGCGTCCAACAACTCACGTCGCAGGCTGATCCAGCAGTTGCGGCCCTCTGCGCGCGTGGTGGTGATGCCGGCCTTTCGCAGCGTCCCGGTGTGATGCGTCACCGTCGATTTTGGCATGTCAGGCGCCAGGTCGAGACTGTTCACGGCATCTCGCCTGGCCAGGATGCGCACCATTTCCAGCCGTGTCGGGTCGCTCAAGGCGAAAAGCACTTGGGCCAGGCTCACTTCCTCTGGAGACGGATGCTGATAGATGCGGGGCATAGCGCATTAACTGTTCGAATTTCTTCGAACAATAATAGTTCGGCATTCGTCGAACAGTCAACGCGCGTTGGTCGCGGCAGATCGGGCTTGTATCGTCGCCTCGGTACGATGTATTGGTACGATCACTTGTATCGCCAGTGCGGCGCGCAGGGACACTGCTGTCAGCCAGCGCCCCAACCGGTAGGAGGCCGTCATGAGCGACCATTTCTTCGCCACCCATTTTGGGACCTACCGCGTGGATCAAACCCCTGAGGGCCCCCGCCTGTCCGGCTGGCAAGCGGACCCACAGCCGAGCGGCTTCGGCCTGAGTTATCTCGAGCTCGCCCGGCATCGCTGTCGCGTCGCCCAACCCATGGTGCGGCGCGGCTGGCTTGAAGGGAATGCACGATCGATACGCGGCGCCGACACGTTCGTTCCCGTTGCCTGGGATACAGCCACGCAATTCGTCGCCGATGAGATTGACCGAATCGCAGGCAACTACGGCAACCGGTCGATCTTCGCCGGCTCGTACGGCTGGGCCAGTGCGGGCCGCTTTCATCACGCGCAAAGCCAGATCAAGCGCATGCTCAATCTGGCCGGTGGCTTCACCGCGAGCCGACACAGCTACAGCTACGGTACCGCCAGTGCCTTCCTGCCGCATGTCTTTGGGCCGGAGTACGCGGGCACGAACGCCTGTGCCCCGAGCTGGGATCAGATTGTCGACCATACGGATTGCCTGGTGGCCTTCGGTATGCGCCTGACCAATGCGCAATGTGACCCGGGTGGCGTTGGGCGCCATACAGTCGAACAGTGGCTGGGCCGGGCGCTCGATCGCGGCATGCGACTGATCGTGGTTTCTCCGGACGCCGCGGATAGGCCCGAGCACCCGAACGCCGAACATCTCGCGATCCGGCCAAACACCGACACCGCGCTGCTGCTGGCCTGTGCCCACGCCTTCATTCGAAACGGCGAGATCGATCAACGGCAAATCCGGCAACTGACCACCGGTTTCGATCGGCTGGCCGCCTATGTCAAGGGCGACGCCGATGACGTGGCCAAGACGCCCGAATGGGCCGCGCGCATTACCGGCGCGCGGCCGTCGCAGATCGAGCGCTTCATCGCGGCGCTGCGCGTGCCGACCAGTCTATTGAATCTCGGCTGGTCCCTGCAGCGGGCAAGCGCCGGTGAGCAGCCTTACTGGATGGCGATCGCACTGGCTGCGATGCGCGGCCAGATCGGCCGGCCGGGCGGCGGCTTTGCGTTCGGGCTGGGCTCGGTCAATTCGGTGGGTCAACCGGTGCGCCGTCTCAAGGCGCCCGGACTCGATCAGGGGCACAATCCGGTGAGCGACTTCATTCCGGTAGCCGCGATCGCCGACTTGCTCGCCAACCCTGGCGGCACCCTCGAATACAACGGCCAAACGCTTTCACTGCCCGATATACGACTGGTCTACTGGGCCGGCGGCAACCCGTTCCATCACCACCAGGACCTGAACCGTCTGCGACACGCCTGGCAGCGGCCTGAAACGATCATTGTTCACGAGCCGGTCTGGACCGCGACGGCACAGCATGCGGATATCGTGCTGCCCTCGACGCTACCGTTCGAACGCAACGACATCGCCGTATCGAGCCACAACCGGACGATCGTATTCAATCGCGCCACCCATGCACCCTATGCCGATGCCCGCGACGACCATCAGATCTGCACAATGATCGCTGACCACCTCGGCGTTGCCGATAAATTTGCCGAGCAGCGCAATACCGAAGATTGGCTGGCCTATCTATACGCCGGCTACCGAGAAAAATTTCCCGAGTTGCCCGACTATCGAACTTTTCGTCAAAAGGGCATCCACACCCTGGACGATGAACTGGAAGCGCCACGCTCGACGACGCTTCTGGCCGAATTTGCCGAGGCGCCCGAGGCTCACCCGTTGTCAACGCCCTCGGGTCGCATTGAACTGTTCTCTGAAACGATCGCGAGCTTTGCCTATGGGGACTGCCCGCCCCATGCAAGCTGGGTTGCCCCCAAAGAATGGCTGGGCGGCGAGCTGGCACAGACCTACCCACTTCACCTGCTTTCTCCACAGCCCGCGAACCGGTTGCACAGCCAACTGGACGCGGTAGGCGCGAGTCAGCGTGACAAGGTCGCCGCGCGCGAGGCCGCGGTGTTCTGTACCGAGGATGCCATTATGCGTGGAATCCGCGAAGGCGATACGGTCAAATTGTTCAATGCCCGGGGCGCTTGCCTGGTCGGCGCCACTCTGTCGGAAACGCTGATGCCCGGCGTCGTCATATTGCCGACAGGGGCCTGGTATACCCCGGAAGATCCGACGGATTTTGCGAGTCTCGAACTGGCCGGCAATCCCAACGCAGTCACTCAGGATCGGCGGGCTTCCCGGTTGTCCCAAGGTAGTGCAGCACACAGTTGCCTGGTGGAAGCCGTACGGCACGAATGACGGCCACTCGAACAGGCCGTGCACGCGCATCCCGGCACCCACCGTCAATCGCTGCCGGTCGCGAAACAACGGCTCGGCGTCGTTCCGGGCGAGCCAGGACATCCCCGATCGCAACAAAGTTTGCCCGCGATCGAATCATCCGCCGCTACCGCGCGACGCGGCGCCGAGACGATTGTTGTTTCGCGCGCCATCGAAGCGTCTATCTCTGCAAGACAGACGGCGCTACAACCTGGGCAGAGCCGTTATCAATAGACGCCCATCAATGGTTAGCAAGCCGACCCCGATCAACGCGACGCCCGCATAATCGGCCGGATGGAGCGCTTCGCCGAGGACTGCAACGCCCAGCACAGCGGCCACCACGGGAATCAACAATGTGACCAGCAACAGATTGGTCGCACCCGCACTCTGTAGCAGACGGAAGTACAGGATATAGGCCAAGGCGGTCGAAAAGAGGCCGAGGGCGATGAGCGCCATCCAAACCGTCGGACCGATGCTTGTCGACGGCAGCGCCGAGCCGAAAACAAGCATCAGTAACGGGAGTACGAGGCTGGACATCGTGACCTGGCCTGTCGCGACCGCGATCGGGTCGACCCCCATGCGTTTGAAGCGGCGCCCGTACACGCCGGCGCAGGCATAAGACAGTGCCGCGCCGACGATCGCCAGTTGTGCCATGAGGTCCTGACCGACGTGAATCGCGCTATTGCCACGGACAACCAGGGCAACGCCGAAAAAACCCACAACGGCACCGACCACCTTGTTCGGCGTGATCCGCTCGTCGGGCAAGCACACGGCGGCGACCAGTATGGTCAGAAACGGCGTGGTGGCGTTCAGGATGGAGGCCAGTGCCGCGCCGATCTGTTGTTGTCCCCACGCGATAACCGAGAAGGGCACCACGTTGTTCAGCACGGCCATGACGGCGAACGCGGCCCAGGTGCGCCGATCACGCGGGATGCGGACGCCGGCAAGCAACGAGCCGCACCAGAGCGCGACGGCCGCCAGCGTAACCCGCAGGCATACGATCGTGAGTGGCGAGACCGAGTCGAGCGCGATCTCCACGAAGAAGAACGACCCACCCCAGAGAAGCGCGAGCGCCAGGAGCATCGCCCACTCCCGTGCGCCCATCCGTGGTTTGATTGCACTCATTGCCAAGAACCTCGCGTGATACGGACACGAGATAGTTCGAGGGCCTGTTGCCGTTTCGTACACGTGCCGCGTTGGAGACCGCAAATCCGTCGACACAAGGCGCGCGTCGCCGGTCGTGGCGTGCCACGATCAAGACGCGCAACGCCGTATCGGCGGATTTGCGGCCCAACCCGAAGGGACAAGCGCTGTTTTGCGGCAATCCAGCGTTGTAGCTCTCTCACGTAGAACGACTACGCTACGTTCGCTACGCCTCGTCTTGCCGCAAAACAGCGCTTGGCGCGGACGCGGACGAAACGGCAACAGGCCCTCGCGGCCGGCACGCCCCGGCACAGTCTAATTCTTGCGCTTGTTCTCAGCCGCCTGCGCCGCAGCCGTCGTTTGCGCGCGAGCGCCTGCCGGCGGGCTGGGGTCCTTTGCTTCGCGCTCAAGCAGATCGCGCTTTCGCGCGACGCCCCATCGGTATCCCGACAGCTGTCCGTCGGTGCGCACGACACGATGACACGGAATCGCGATTGCCAACGGATTGGAAGCGCAGGCCCGAGCAACCGCGCGTGCGGCCTTGGGCGAACCGATTCGCTCGGCAATCTCGGCGTAAGTCGCGGTCTCGCCGCAGGGGATTGTTTGCAGTGCCTGCCAGACGCGCTGCTGGAATACGGTGCCTTGCAAGTCCAGCGGGAGATCGAGGCCGCCCCGGGGCAACGCCACGAACCCCACGACACGGGCGACATGGGCTTCGAACTCTGCATCGCCGCCCATCAGGTCCGCGCGCGCAAATCGATCCTGCAACTCGCGCACGAGCGCATCGGCGTCGTCGCCGATCGAGATGGCACAGATCCCGCGCTCTGTCCCGGCCACCAGGATCGCGCCGAAGTCGGTTTCACCGACAGCGAAGCGGATGACGTGATCGGCGCCACCGTCGCGATACGACCTGGGGGCCATGCCGAGTGAGCGAGCGGCCGACGTATAGAAATGACCGCTCGAATCGTAACCGGCGTCGAATACCGCATCGGTCACGCGTTGCCCGTTGGCAAGTGCTGCGCGCACGCGCTGCTCACGACATGTGATCGCATACTGGCGCGGCGTCATCCCCACGGTCTGTTTGAACAGCCGATGAAAATGGAACCGGCTCATGCCGACGTACGCCGCGATCTGGGTCAGTTGTGGTGTCTTCTCGCTTTCCTCGATCAATCGACAGGCGCGTGCAATCGTGTCGGCCTTGCGTTGCGCCGGCGCGATCCGGTCGGGCGTGCATCGCTTGCAAGGTCGAAAACCGGCCCGTTCGGCCTGGGCAACGCTTTCGAAAAACACGACATTCTCAGGCCGTGGCGGCCGTGATTTGCAGCTCGGCCGGCAGTAAACACCCGTCGTTTTAACCGCATAGACAAACGCGCCATCGGCGCGGCCATCGTTGGCCAGGACCGACGCCCATCGGCTTTCATCGTGCTCTGTGCTCATCTCTGGCTGGCTCGATATTCGGGTACTGGCAATCAATCTACATCGACAACAGGCACGATGCGCTTTGAAGATTGCTCTGTAATTCAGCGAGCGAATGATCGGCGGCGGCGACCACGGCCAACCCCGCTGTCGCCCGCGATGCGATGCCGGCCATCGCTGTACGGAATGTGCCGCGCAACCGCCGCATGGCCGCGCCGACATGCTTACAAAAACCCGCTCAGCGTAACGCGTCAATCAATTTGCCGAGCTGCCTGATCCCCCTGTGAGTGGCCGCGTTCCATGGTTGCGCGCAGTTCAAACGAAAATGACCGGCAAAACGCGATCGGTCGGAAAACAGAGTTCCCGGCGCGATGCTGATGCCGAGTTCCAGTGCGCGACGATGGAGATCCCGTGAATCGACGCGATCCGGCAACGCGATCCACAGCAATATGCCGCCACTCGGGCGGTTTACACGCACGTCATCCGGCCATTCGCGATTAATCGCGTTCAGCGTGCGTTGAACGGCAACACCCGCGCGATGTTGCAACAGGCGCAGGTGGGTGAGGAATTGGCCCGTGGCCAGAAACTCGCTGAGTGTCAGTTGCGCCGGGCCATTGTTGGCCAGCGAACTCGCCATTTTCAGTTTGACAATTGTTTCCCGGTATCGCGACGACACGATCCAGCCCAGTCGATACGCAGGCGAAAGTGTTTTGGAAAAGGAACTGCAATAAAGCACCGATCCATTGGTATCAAATGCCTTCAGCGGCTTCGGCCGGGTCGATCGGGCATGCGTCAGATCACCATAGATATCGTCTTCTATCAGCGGAATTTGCCGGGCCGCAAGCATGTCGACCAGGGCCTTCTTGGCTCGATCCGCCATCACGAACCCCAACGGATTGTGATGGTTGGCGCTGATCACAAATGCTTGTACCGATCGTTTCCAGGCGATTTCTGCCACAGTATTCAAATCGACCCCCGTCTCGGGCGACGTCGGCAACTCCAGGACTTTCAAGCCCAGACTTTCCAGAATCAACGGGATGCCGTAATACACCGGCGATTCGATGGCAACGGTATCGCCGGGTCGGGTCACAGCCCTCAGCGCCAGCATCAACGCCTCGGTACAACCGTGGGTGATGACGATGTCGTCGGGATTCACGGCACACGCCGCCGTCGTCATGTGGTGGGCGATCCCCTGTCTGAGCGGTCTATGCCCCTGGGGTTCCGTCACCAGATGGGCGGTTTGAATGGCCTGCCTGACCGTTCGGTTACTCAGCCGCTGCAGCTTCGACAGCGGTAGAAGCTCGGCGGCAGGGGCGGCGGAACCGAATTGAACCGTCGCCTGCTCGGCCGTGCAGGAAAGCACCGTTCGGATCAGGCTCGCGGCATCCACATCGCGCGCGCTCGATAGATTTCGATAAAAATACGCTGGTGTACTCAGCGTTCGCCGGCCCGCCACATAAAAGCCTGACCGGTTCCGGCTTTCGATGACACCCTGCGCCTCCAGGGCCCGGTAGGCGCGCAACACGGTCCCCGGGCTGACCTCGGCGCGCCGGCTCATCGCCCGAACGGACGGCAATACATCCCCGGTCTGCAGCGCGCCATTGTCGATCTGGCGCCGCAAACAATCGATCAGGTCCTGGTATCTGTATCCCACCCGGGCAAGCCGCTCATTGCTGTTCCATACCCAATGACCGGTCACTGTACCTGTTCCAACCGCATCAGGAGGCATACGGTTTCATCTGAAAAAACGTCGCCTGCAACGCCTCGTTCGCGGGCGGGCCCGGCCTGAAAATGGAAAACGAATGAAAACCAGAGACTTGTTATTGGGCATATGCGTCATGGCGATCTGGGGTTTGAACTTCTCGGTGATCAAGCTCGGGCTGGAGCGCCTGGATCCATTCCTGCTGGCCGCCTGCCGTTTTCTTCTTTCCGCGATCCCGCTCGTCTTTTTTGTACGCAAACCCAACGTACCCATGGCCGTCATCGCCGGCTACGGCTTGCTGTTCGGTGTCGGGCTCTGGGGCATCGTGACACTCGCCATGCAAATTGGCGTGTCGGCCGGCATTGCCTCGCTCGTGCTGCAAATCAGTGCCTTTTTCACCATTTTTCTGAGTGCGTACTGGTTCGGCGACCGGCTCTATGCGAGCCACTGGGTCGGCATTGGGCTGGCGGCTGTGGGGCTTGTCTGTTTGCTTGCGCTGACCCCGGGCCGGCTTTCCGTCCCCGGCTTGCTACTGGTGATCCTGGGCGCACTGTCATGGAGCGTCAGCAACCTTCTGGTCAAGCAATACCGGCCAGTGCCGATGTTTTCATTCCTGGTCTGGTCGAGCCTGTTTTCGCCCGTGCCGCTCGTGTGTCTGGCCATTCTGACCGAGGGCTATCAACCGCTTGAAGATTTCGCCGCGCAAGTTGACGGCCTCGCGCTGTTTTCGATCGCATTTCAGGTCTACGTGACGACTGTGTTCGGCTACTGGGCGTGGAACAGGCTGGTTAGCCGATATGCACTCTCGCAGGTCGCCCCGCTATCGCTGCTTGTGCCGATCTTCGGTCTCCTCGGTTCAGCCGCGATATTCGGCGAAGCGATCGGCTATGGAAAAGTCCTGGCCGCCGTTCTGATTCTTCTCGGCCTGATCCTCATCACATCGGCGCAGTGGATCAGACAGCGATCGATATTGCGCCCATCGACCGGCTGAGCGCTGCCGAACAAGGTGACGCCGACGCCCGCACTGACCGGCGCCTCGCCGTGTCTTTCAACCCGGCAGCGGACGCGTCTTCATCCGCGGCCGGGCATTGGCTAGACTGGCCGGATGCAAAATACAGACACGCTCGATCAAATCCTGTTCCAGCTGACCCGGCTGGCCGATACCGCCGAAGCGCGGCTGGCCGATGAGCGCAGCGCGCTCGGCGGCGATATCGACTGGTCGGCCCATGCCTTCCGCTGGCGTGATGATGGCCGGCTGCAGGCGATTGCCGCGCCCAGCACCATGCCGCTCGACCGCCTGCACGGTGTCGACCGGCAGAAGGAACGGCTGGTCGCCAATACCCGCCAGTTCGTGACCGGCCGGCCGGCCAACAACGCCCTGCTCTGGGGCTCGCGCGGGACCGGCAAATCCTCGATGGTGCGCGCGCTGTTGTCCGAATTCGCCGACGACGGACTGCGCATCATCGAAGTACCGGCGCATCGGCTGGTCGATCTGCCCGACCTGGTTGCCCGGCTGGGCGGCCGCGAGGAGCGCTTCATCGTGTTCTCGGACGATCTGTCGTTCGAGGCCGGCGACGGCAGCTACAAGGCGCTCAAGGCGGTGCTCGACGGCTCGCTGGCGGCCGCGCCCGAGAACGTGCTGATCTATGCCACCTCCAATCGGCGGCATCTGCTGCCGGAGTATCAATCCGAGAACCAGGCCTCACAGACCGTTAATGCCGCGACCGGAGAAATCCATCACAGCGAGGCAGTCGAGGAAAAGATCTCGCTATCGGAGCGGTTCGGGCTGTGGCTGTCGTTCTATCCGTTCGACCAGGCCAACTACCTCGCCATCGCGGCCCGCCATCTGGCGGCCTACGGCATCGACGCCGAAGTCGGCACCGATCAGCCGTGGGAGCGGGCGGCGCTGCAATGGGCGCTGGCGCGCGGCAACCGCAGCGGCCGCACGGCCGAGCAGTTCGCACGCGATTGGGCGGGCCGCGACGCCTGACGCGCCGTTCGGCGCGCCCGGCCGTGTCAGCCGGGCGCGTCGGGCTCGGCGTATGTCAGCCTGACGCCACAGACCCGGCAGATGTAAGCGGTCCCCGCCCGGGCTCGTTTGTGCCGGATACTCGTCAGCCAGGCCGGCTCGTCACAGCCACAGGCGTACCGATAGCGCTTGAGCTGGCGCGTCGGCTGTGCGGGCAGTGCATGGCACGGCGAGGCATCGACACCGAAAGCCTGCATCAACGCCTTCCATTCCGCGCCGTGGGGCTTGGCGCGGCGACCGTAGAGCCGATAGATCGCCACGTGCGCGACTTCGTGCGGCACGGTTTCCGCCAGCATCTCCTTCGGATGCGAGGCCAGCAGCGCGGCATTGAGCCGGACGTGGCAGCGCCGGGTGCGCCGGGCGAACACGGCCTGGCCGGCGGCACGGCCGCGCAGATCGAAGCGCACTTCGGGCACGGGCAGCCGGCGCGGGCTGGCGCCGGTGATCTCGCGCGCGCGGCCGATCCAGTATGCGGTCAGCTCGCGGGCGCGCGCCTGCAGATCATCGGCGTCATCGAGTGCTAGGGACTGTTGCCGCTTCATACGAGGCCCGCGTTGGTGCCGCAAATCGTGCCAGGCAAGGCGCGAGCTGCCGGTCGTGGCGGGCCACGATCAAGGTGAGCAACGCCGCATGGCGCGATTTGCGGCACCAACCCTTTGGGACAGCGGCCCTTGGGCCGCAATCCAGCGTTGCCGCTCACTTGCGTAGAGGGACTACACCGCACTCGCGGCGCCTCGTCTTGCAGCCCAATGGCCGCTGGCGCGGTCTCGTATGAAGCGGCAACAGTCCCTGGATTGTGCTGAACAGGCCGCGCCATCGAAACCGTGAAAATAAAACATCCGCGCTCAGGATACCCGCTTGTGCCCGGCTTTGCCGCCGGCCGGCGCCTGGGTGAAGGCCTGCACCTGGGACAGCGCGAGACGCTGGCGACGGACCCAGTCGGCATCATCCAGCTTGCCGCGTACGTTGAACGGGAAAATCCGGCTCATCTCCGCGAGCCGGCGATCCGCGGCCTCGGCGGCGGCGCGCAGACGGTCGTGCTCGACGCGCAGCGCGACCACGTCGTCCGGCAGGCCCGGCCCGCGTACCAGTGCCCGGGTTTCCGACCAGGCGGCCACCAGCGCCGAGCGATCGCCGCTGCGGTAGGCGCGCAGGATCCGGGGCCAGAGGCTGGCGCGCGCGTCGTCCGCGGCCGCGGGGTCCACCGCGGGATGCGCCACGGTCACGAGCCCGCGGAAGATGGTGCGCACATCATCGGCCTCGGCGCGCGACAGGCTCGGCCACTCGCTGCGCGCGAGCACGCGCTGGTAGCGCGGCGCGGCCGCCGATTCGGCCAGATCCACCGCCAGATCGCCGAAGGCACGCCAGTAACGGGCTGCCCATTCCGGGCCATCATGATAACGCCAGTCGTATTCGATCGACAAGGCATGCGCCAGCTGCCGACGCAACTCACGCGTGGCAACGCGCAGTTCGTCGTAGGCCGGATGGGCGCTGCGATTGGGGGCAACTCGACGGTTCGACATGGTGAGACTCCTGTGTCGCGAATGTCGCTGTTTCGACTCAAGACACAGCATGCAACCGCCGGTGGGTCAGAATACGACCCTGAGCTGTAAAAATTTACAGTCCGTAAATGGCCGCGGCGTCGGCCAGCCGCCCGGCGGTGGCCTCGCGCAAGGCCGGCGGCGCGACAACCTCGACCTCCGGCCCGTAGGCCAGCACATCGCGCAACAGTTCCTCGGCGGCGGCATACGGCACGCGCAGCTCGTAGCGGCCGTCTTCGCGCCAGGTCCCGACCTGATCGGGATGCCACTGCTCGTCGGCCACCCAGCGCGCCGCGGCAGCACTGAAACACAACACCGCGGTATGGGCGGCCTCGCCCGAGAAGATGCCGTAACCCCCGCCGAGCCGGGCGTCCAGCGTGGCCGCGTCCATGTCGGCGGCCGGCGCGTCACTGATGACCGCCGACTGGATCCGGTCGATCGAGAAACTGCGCAGGCCATCCGAGCGGTGGCACCAGGCATCCAGATACCAGTTGTCGCGATAGTAGACCAGCCGCTGCGGCGAGACCGTGCGCTCGCTGATCACATCCCGCGCCCGCCCGTGATAGCGCATCGCAAGCCGCCGCCGCATGGCGGTCGCCGCAGCCACGTCGGCGAACGCCGGCCCCGGGCGTCTCGCGGTCGCGCGCAGCACGCGCGTGCGCGCCGACAATTCGCCGGTGCCCATCGCCCGCGATTCCAGAATCCGCTCGAGCCGGCGCCGTACCGGCGCCAGATCGGCCGACAACAGCCCGGGTTCGAGTGTTTCCAGCAACTGATCCATGGCCAGCAGCGACACCAACTCCGCAGCGTCGAACCACAACCCCGGCAGCTCGAAGCGCGCATCCGCTTGGCCGTGATAGTAGTACCCGTTGTATTCGCGGTCGTATTCGATCGGCGCATCGAGATACAGCCGCATATCGCGGATAATGCGTTTGACCGTGGCCGGCGAGCATTCCAGGCGCCGTTCCAGCGTGGCCTTGGGGATTGGATGATGCGCGCCGGACAGTTGTTTGTGCAGCGCGTAGATGCGGTCGAAGACGTTCATGCACCGAGTCTCGCATGTCGCCGCCGCCGTGATGAATGCCGTTTCCGAGTGAACTTGTCGAGCCACGGCGGTCAGACGGTTGAACCCTTGACGCCTGCGGCGGGGAATCGCTTGCAGCGTCGCCCTGCAGTGGACAGACTGCCCGAACGGAATCCGACCAATGTCGCAGACCATTACTGCGCGCCCATGACCGAAATCGATACCCATGTCATCGCCGACCGACCGCCGAGAGACGCGTTTCGCTACCTCGCGGACTTTTCCACATGCGAACAGTGGGACCCGGCGGTCTATCGCGCGGACAAGCTCAGCGCGGGCCTGCCCGCGGTCGGCAGCGAGTTCCGTGTGATCGTATCGCTCGGCGCCCGCCGCAAGACGCTGCGTTACCGCATCGACGCGATCCAGCCCGGCCGGCGCATCGAACTCGTGGGCCGTGGCGCCGGTATCAAGACCTTCGAAACGTTCACCGTGAGCGCCGAGGATGGCGGGCGTCGATCGCGCATCGATTATCAGGGTCGCTTCTCGTTGCGCGGCCCGCTGGCCCGGGCGAAGCCGATCCTGGCGCCGGCCATCCGGCGCATGGTGTCGCGCGCGGCGCGCGGCCTGGCCGCGGCGCTGGCCGTCGACACCCGAACGCCGCGCCAGGGCTGGCTCAGCTATGCCGCCGACCGCGCCATCCTGCCCGGCGAAGCGCTGTATACCGATCGCGGCTATTTCGCCATGCCCGACCGCTCGCACAGCGAATTCATGGACGGCAAGCGCGTCGTGGTGACCGGCGCGACCGGCGGCATCGGCCGCGCCATCGCCGCGGAATATGCCCGGCTCGGCGCGCATGTCACGCTCGTCGGGCGCGATGCCGACCGTCTGGAGGCGGCGGCCGAACACGTACGCGGTTTCGCCGGGGCCGCGCCGGACGCCGTGGATGTGGTCGAGGCCGATCTGACGAGCATCGCCGCCACGCGCCGGGCCGCCGCGACCATCGCCGAGGACGCACCCAAGCTCGACGTACTGGTGAACAACGCCGGCGCGCTATTCGACGAATACGGCGTGAGCGATGACGGCATCGAACGCACCGTGGCGGTCAATCTGGTGGCGCCCTTCGTGCTCACCGAATCCCTGATCGGCCCGCTGCAGGCCGCCGGCGGCCGGGTGATCAACATGGCCAGCGGCGGCATGTATGCGGTCGACCTGGATATCGACGCGCTGTCGCCGTTGCCGACGAACTATGGCGGGCTCAAGGCTTACGCCCGGGCCAAGCGGGCGCTGGTCGCGCTGACTGCGCACTGGGCGCGCCGCTACGGCGACCAGGGGCTACAATTCAACGCCATGCACCCCGGCTGGGTGGACACACCCGGCGTGGCACGATCGCTACCGCGCTTTCATTTCGTGATGCGCCCGGTGTTGCGCGATACGCGCATGGGCGCCGACACCGCGGTCTGGCTGGGTGCGGCACGGGCCGCGGCCGGGCTCAACGGCGCCTTCGTGTTCGATCGCAGGCCGCGGCCGACGGCGCTCGTGCCCGGCACCCGGGTCAAACCCAGCCAGGCCCAGACCCTGTATGGCTGGCTTCGCAACACCACCGGTCTGCCCCCCCATGGCCTCGGATAGCGACGACTCGAAGAAACGCCGCCGGCGCATTCTCGGCGCCGGCATCCGTACACTTTCTCGCGGCGCGATGCGCGGCATGCCAGGCTACGACCGCGCCAAGAGCCTGCACAAGACCGGCCAGGACTGGTACGACACGCTGGGCGGGCTCAAGGGCGCCGCCATGAAGCTCGGCCAGATCGCCTCGCAGTATCAGGACCTGCTGCCGCCGCAGCTGACCGAACAACTCGCCCGCCTGCAGCGCAACGCCGAGCCCTGGCGCTTTGCCGATCTCGAACCGGTGCTCGATGCGAACTGGACCGACGAACAGCGCGAGATGATCGAACACATCGACGAGAACGCGATGGCGGCGGCCTCGATCGGCCAGGTACACGCCGCGCAGCTGACGGATGGGCGCGCGGTGGTGATCAAGATCCGTTACCCCGGCGTCGCCGACTCGATCGATGCCGACATCGCCAATCTGGGCCGGCTGCTCAAGTGGTCGCGCTTCCTGCCGATCGGCGGGCGGGACCTGGATGGCGTGCTGGGAGAGCTGCGCGAACGTTTCGTCGAGGAAACCGACTATCGCCGCGAGCTCGTCAACCTCAAGCTGCTGCGTCAGCTCGAACTACACGACTTCGAGCTGCCCGAGCCGGTACCCGAACTCTGTACCGAGGCCGTGCTGGTCACCACGCGGCTCGATTCGGCGCCGCTCGAGACCGGCCAACCGGCACTCGGGGCGGCGGTGGTCGAGGCGATCAATCGTCAGGTCTTCGAACTCGGCGCCCTGCACGCTGATCCGCATCCCGGCAATTTCGGCATCACCGAGGCCGGCACCATGGCGTTGTACGATTTCGGTTGCCTGAAGTATCTGGACCAGCCGACCCGAGTCGCCATGCGCGATATCCTGACCGCCGCCATGGCTGATGACTGGGCGGGCGTACACGATGGCATGGAACGGCTCGGTGCAGTGCCCGAGGGCAGCTGGGAACGCCATGCCGAGGTCTATCGGGAAATTTATGCCCGGCATGCGGAATCGGCCCTGGCCCCGCTGCGCGACCGCCGGCCCTATGTATTCGAACGCGACGAACTGATCGACTCCATCCGCGCCGAAATCGGGCGCTCGATGGGCTACTGGCGGTATTTTCGCGCCGCGCCCGACATGGTTTTCGTCATGCGCACCCTCTCCGGGTTGTACTGGATTCTGCGCAGCCTACACGCCGAAGTCGATCTGTACGGCGAACTCGAGCGCATTGTGGCCGGCGAATACGGCCCGCCGGCACAGGCCGACGAAACCCGTTGACAAACCGACGAACGGACGGCTAATCAGCCGTTAAGCCTGACGATCTAATCTATAGTAGCGCATCGCAATTACGGGTCGTGCTCGCCCCGATGGGCAGGTCGAGCAACCGCTACTAAATCGGGGTTTCGGGTATGGAAAAAGGCGATCGGGCCGGCTTGACGGCATTTTTTATAGGTTGTCTGTTCTTCGCATTTCTGGGCGGCGCCTATATCGTTCTGGCCCAGGTCTTTCCCTATAAATTTCTCGATAACGCCTATCGCGCCGGGTGGGCGCTCGTGCAGCAGAAGCACACGATCGACAGCCCGTTCACGCAAACCGATCAATGGCGCAAGGCGCGCAGCGACAAGCGCGGCACCGCGATCTACGACCCGAAGCGCGCCTACAACGGTTATACGCTCTACACCTCGGGGGGCCGCACCACGGCCTATCTCATCGACATGCAGGGCCATGTCGTGCACCAATGGCACGCCGACTACTCCAAGCTCTGGCAGACCACGCCGGACGGGCGCGAAGCCCAGCCCGACAAGCTGATGTATTTTCGCAAGGCGGTGATGTACCCCAACGGCGACCTGCTGGCGATCTTCATCGCCGCGGGTGATACGCCCTGGGGCTACGGCCTGGTCAAGCTCGACGCCAACTCGAACGTAATCTGGAAGTATCACGGCGCGACCCATCACGACCTGTATCTGACCGACGACAACCGCGTGTTCATTCTCACCGATGCCTACCGCGACCAACCGGTGCCGGGGTTCCGCAATCTGAAAACACCGTGGCTGGATGATTATCTGGTCGAACTCAACGGCGAGAACGGTCAGGTCGTCAAGAAGATCTCGATCTTCGACGCGCTGTGGCATTCGCGCTACCAGGCTCTGCTCGGCGCCGACCCGAGTTTCGCCATGGAAGATCCGCTGCATACCAACAGCGTGCAATATCTCGGCGACGCGCTCGGCAAGGCATTCGCGCCGGCCCAGGGCAACGGCGATCAAGTGCTGTTGTCCACGCGGCATCCCGGGCTCGCTGTGCTGCTGGACGTCAAGTCCGGCCAGGTGACCTGGGCGCTGAAGGGCTCGTGGCTGGGCCAGCATTCCATGCGCGCGTTGCCGAACGGGCATTTCACCATTTTCGACAACTATGGCAACTTCGAGAAGCACAACATGAGCCGGATTCTCGAGGTCGACCCGACCACGCACGCGATTACCTGGCAATACGCAGGCAATGCGCAGCACCCGTTTTCGAATCTGCTGCGCGGTGCCGTGGTCACACTGCCCAACGGCGACCGCCTGATCACCGAATCCGACGGCGGCCGCCTGTTCGAAGTCGCGCCCAACGGCGACATCGTCTGGGAGTACGACAACCCGATCCGCGGCGGCGACCACAATCAATACATCCCGGTGGTGTCCTCGGGTCAGCGCATCAAGCCCGATCAACTCGCCCCGGCCTTCCGCCGTTCGCTCAACACCTCGCAGGAGTGATGTCATGTCCCATCGTTGTTCCAACGCCCGCCGCTACAGCACATCGCTCAAGCTCGGCGTCACGCTGCTCATCCTGCTGGCGCCGTTCGCGGCGGCCCAGGCCTATGTCGGCCCCGGTGCCGGGCTCAGCCTGCTGAGTGCGCTGTGGGGCCTGCTCTGCGCCATCGGCGCGGCATTCCTGTTCGTGATCCTGTGGCCGATCCGCCGGCTGCGTCGCAAGCGCCGTGAAGCCCGACAGGCCCGCGAGCAGCATGCGGACAATGCCGACAAGCCGACGACCGCCCAGACATCCGAACAACCGCGCGATTCGCGCTGATACCCGACGCGCGGATTGCCCCGGCCGCCCGCTCCCAGCGGCGTGGCCGAGTTTCGAGGCAAGGAACCTTCCATGGGCCTGTTCAATATTCTCTCGCCGGTCTTTGCTGCCATCGACGGCGCCGCCGCATTGGTGTTGCCTACCACGCTGCGTCTGGCGCTGTGGGCGGCGATTCTCGCCGTCGGCACCATGCTGCTGTATAAGGCGCTTTCACCCCAGGCCCGCATCGGCACGGCCAAGCGGGAGGCCCGCGAGGCACGGCGCAAGCTCAACAGCTTCGACGGCGAATTCGCCGATGCCGGCCCGCTGATCCGCGACCAGTTCCTCACCGCCTTCAAGCACATCGGCCTGGTCGTGCCCGGCACGATCATCGCGGTTCTGCCGCTGCTTTGCTTTCTGGTCTGGGCCGATAACCATTTCGACTACAGCCTACCGGCCCACGGCAGCGCGCCCGACGTGGCCACCGTGCCGGCCGGTGCGTCGGGCGTAAGCGCACACTGGGACGCCGGCCAGACGCCGCCCGCTGTCTCGCTGGGTGGCAACGGCGCCACGCCGCGCTCCTATCCGATGACCGCGCCGGTACCGATCATCACCAAACACGGGGCCTGGAATTGGCTGGTGGGCAATCCGCTCGGCTATCTGCCGGATGATAGCCCGGTGGAGGCGGTGCGCATCGCGCTGCCGGAACGGGAATTCATTCACTTCGGCCCGTCGTGGATGCGCGGCTGGCTCGCCGTGTTCATCCCGGTGATGTTCATCGTCTCGCTGCTGATGTTCAAATGGGCCAAAATCGAATGAGCGACGATACCCGCCGCACCACAGTACGCACGCCGCGCTCCGCGCCGAGCGAATCGGCCATCGCGAGCTTCGCGGTACCGACCTGGATGCACCGCGTCGCCGGCTGGCAGGAACGCCATCCGCGTGCTGCGATCCGGCTCGGTAACTTCGATACGAAGACGGCCTCGGAAGCGATCGAGAACGTCACGATCGAGGCGCCGATCTACATCGCGGGGCTGGCGCGTTCGGGCACCACCATCCTGCTCGAACTGCTCGCCGAGCACCCGGACGTGGCCACCCACAAGTACCGCGACTTCCCGCCGGTGTTCACGCCCTGGCTGTGGGATCGATGGCTGGCCCGGGTGCCGGAAAAAGACGAATCCGCCGCCGAGCGTGCCCACGGTGACGGTATCGCCGTCACCTCGCACAGCCCGGAAGCATTCGAGGAAGTGTTGTGGATGGCGTTCTTCGAGCACAGCCACGACGCCGCGCATTCGAACCGGCTGACGCGCGAGACCTCGAACCCCGAATTCGAGAAATTCTACGCCGACCATATCCGCAAGATTCTCGCGATACGTCAGGGCACGCGTTATGTCGCCAAGGGCAACTACAACCTCATGCGGCTGGCGTATCTGCAGAGGATGTTCGCCGATGCGCGCTTCGTGCTGCCCGTGCGCGACCCGGTCTGGCACATCGCCTCGCTGATGAAGCAGCAGACGCTGTTCGAGGCCGGCGAGAAGGCCCATCCGCGGGCGATCGATCATCTGCGCCGGGTGGGCCATTTCGAGTTCGGTCTGGATCGACGCCCCATCAACACCGGCGACGCCGAAGCCGTCGAACGCATCGAATCGCTGTGGCGGGACGGCCGGGAGATCGAAGGCTGGGCGCGCTACTGGGCCATGGTCTACGGCGCCGTGGCCGACCAGCTCGCCGGCGACGAGACGCTCAAGCAGGCCACGCAGATCGTGCGCTACGAGCCGCTGTGCAATGACTCACAGCGCGTGCTCGCGGATTTCTATCGTCACTGCGGCCTGGCCGTGGACCCGGCCACGCTGGACGCCGCCAGCCAGCGGCTGCACTTGCCGGATTACTACAAGCCCGCCTTCGAAGCCGATGAGATCGGCCTCATTCGCCAAATCGCCGGCCCGGTGGCCGAGCGCTTCGGTTACGACCCGGCACGGCTCGGTGAACGCGAGCCAGTCCGTACTGAAGCTGACATATAAGTTCCCGGCGAAATCGGCTCGGCCGCA
Source organism: Salinisphaera sp. LB1 (assembly GCF_003177035.1). Taxonomy (NCBI): domain Bacteria; kingdom Pseudomonadati; phylum Pseudomonadota; class Gammaproteobacteria; order Salinisphaerales; family Salinisphaeraceae; genus Salinisphaera; species Salinisphaera sp. LB1. The sequence goes on from NZ_CP029488.1 coordinate 237,748, forward strand.
AGGCGGCCGGGCCTTCCAGCATTCAGTCCGTCACGGCGGCGACACCGGCCTTGGCCGTCGCGGCATCCTGATCGGGTTTGACCCCGGATACGCCCACGGCGCCGGCCACCTGGCCATCGACCACCACCGGTACGCCGCCGGTCATCGTGCCCTTCAACTCGGGCACCGAGAGAAACGCGGCGCGCCCGCCGTTGATCATGTCTTCGAACACCTGGCTTTCCTTGCGGCCCAGAGCGGCGCTACGGGCTTTCTCGGTCGCGATGTAGCTGCCCATCGGCGCGCAGTCGTCCAGCCGGCGCAGCGCCAACGGATGCCCGCCATCGTCCACCACCGCGATCGCCACATTCCAGCCGTTGCGTTCGGCTTCGGCCTGGGCGGCATCGAGAATACGGTTGACGTCGTCCAGCGTAAGCACGGGTTTATGCTGCATGATCTGATCCTTTTGGCTTGTGGTGAATTGCTACGATGGCCGGGCCGAGACGCGATACGACAACGTACCGCCAGTGCCCAAGCCCGTGGAAAACCGATGCGTCTGACGATACCGGTCCGCCTACGATAATGGGATCGCCGGCCAGCGTGTCTTGTCAGGCACGCCGCAGGAGCCGGTCGCGGGCTTTTCAGGTCATGCGCGCGAGCGTGTCATCCTGGCGAATCACGCGATGATAGAGCATTCCCAGCAGGTGTAGACCAACCAGCACAAGAATAGTCCAACCCAGGTAAGTGTGCAGATCTGCAACAAAATGGTCGATTCCGGGTGCTTTGCCCACGAGGCTCGGGATTGGAACGGCGCCGAACCACATATAGGTCGAACCATGATCAGTCACCAGGATATAGCCGATAATAGGCTGGCAGATCAGCGCGAGATAGAGCAGCCATTGGTTCAAATATGCCAGCGAGGCCAAGCCTGCCGGCATGCCGGCGGGCTTGGCCGGCGTGTCTGTGAGAAAGCGCACACACAGCCGCGCCAACATAAGCCAAAATACGGTGACACCCAGTGCTTCATGCCAGAAGAAAAAACTCTTGGTGGCATCGACATGAAGGCTCGCACCCAGCAGCCCCAACGGCCATAAAACGAACACAAGCACCGCTACCAACCAGTGAAATGCCTTGGCGGCGGGATGGTAATGGTGTTGTCGCGTCTCTACGTTCATGAAGTCTCCTGTCAGCCGGCAGTCGGCCGGCGCCGTTCTTTAATCTGATCGTGCCAAGAGTATGGACAAGTAGCGAGGCACGAATATGAAACGCGCCGTTGACGTTATAGCAACGAATCGACGGCCGCCCCTGCGCCGGTGCCGGCCCGCAGGTGCCGCGCCGCGGCGGCCGTCACGGCCTCAGTCAGCGGCGCCATTACCGTTTCCAGCCGCCGAACGTAATGCCAATCCAGCGGCACGTCGAACGGTGTATCCGCCAGCAGCTCATGCAAACGCCCCGCGGACAAGGCGTCGGCGACCAGCGCTTCAGGATTGAGCCCCCATCCGACCCCGGCGAGCGCTGCTTCGACGAAGGCGTTGGCCGAGGGCAGGCGGTGGCCGAGGCCCGGCTCCACCGGCGCGACATACTGCGCCGCCCAGCGCGCCTGCAGGCGGTCGAGCGTGTTGAACGACAGCGCGGGGGCGGCCTGCAATGCCTGCGCGGTCACGCCGTCCGCGAAATGCTGCGCAAGGAACGCCGGCGCAGCCGTCGCGCGATAGCGCAGACGGCCCAACCGCCGGCGGTCGCAGCCGCCCACGGGGTGTGTCTGCGCCGTCACCGCTGCCATGACCTCGCCACGCCGCAGCCAGTCGGCACTATGGTCTTCATTGTCGATCACCACATCCACGCGCATCGATTGCAGATCGGACAGCGCGTCGACGAACCAGGTCGCCAGGCTGTCCGCGTTGACCGCCACCCGAACCACCGGCCGAGTGGCATCGGGCGCGGGCACGCCCAGCCGATCGAGCGTATCCCGCTCAGCCAGGGCCACCGCCTCCGCGTGACGCGCGAGACGCTCGCCGTGGGGCGTGGCCTGACACGGCATACCGCGCGCGATCAGCACCAGACCGAGTTCGTCCTCCAGACGGGCGATGCGCTGGGAGACCGCGGACGGCGTGACGTGCAGTACCCGCGCGGCCCGCTCGAACGAGCCATGCTGAATCACCGCCAGGAGCGCCGTGAGCCGCGCCGAATCGAGCTGCATTACATTTTCTTAATTGGCCTCAGTTAATTTAGCTTTCCTGTTGCGGCTCGCGGATGCAAGTTGCTTGTCTTCATCCTTCGCATCGACCGCCGCCCCATGCCCTTCTACAGCGGTTTCGCTCTCGGCCTCGGACTGATCGCCGCCATCGGCGCGCAGAACGCGTTCGTTCTGCGACAGGGCCTGGCCGACCGGCATGTGCTCGCGATCTGTCTGTGCTGTGCGCTGTCCGACCTGATTCTCATCACCGCGGGGGTGGCCGGGATCGGCCGCGTTGCCCAGGCGCACCCGGCCTGGATCATGACGCTTCGCTACGCGGGCGCAGTGTTTCTCGCCGCCTATGCCCTGGCCAGTGCCCGCCGTGTGGCGCTGGGGAACAGCGGCCTGACGCCCGGCAGGACCGGCGACGCTTCACTTGCACGCACCCTGGCCATCGCGCTGGCGCTCACCTGGCTCAATCCGCATGTCTATATCGATACACTGCTGCTGCTCGGCACCGTGGCCGCCACCTACGGCGACCAGCGTCTGCGCTTCGGTGCCGGGGCGATCTGCGCCTCGTTCGTCTTCTTTTTCGCCCTGGGATTCGGCGCCCGTCGGCTGCGCGGGCTGTTTGCCCGACCACTGACCTGGCGCATCGTCGACGGCGGCATCGCGCTATTGATGGCCGTGCTCGCGGCACGTCTGGCCCTCGGGGCATAACACGGTCGCGGGCGGGCGTGATCGCGCCAGGCAAACGGGCACGACGCACGCCGACACGCCCCATCCCTGGCCAGTTGAACCATGGCCGTAATGCGCGCCGCACCGACTCGCGCCTGCCCTCGAATACCGCTGCGCGCGTGACCGGCCCCTGTTCAGCCCGCCGCGGATGGCTATACTGGCCCGATTTAATTTTGGCCACGGGGGATCCGAACGATGTCGACCCGCTCGGTAGGCAGCCCCTACATGCAATTTTCCCGGGCACAGTGGGCGTCGCTTCGCGACACCACGCCCATGACGCTGACTCCGGACGAGATCCGTACTCTCAAGGGCATCAATGAAGCGTTGTCGCTTGAGGAGGTGGCCGAGATCTATCTGCCGCTGGCGCGTCTGCTCAATCTCTACGTGGATGCCAATCAGCACCGCAGCGCAACGCTGGACCGTTTTCTCGGCAACCGTGACCGCCGGCCGCCGTTCGTGATCGGCATCGCCGGTAGCGTCGCGGTCGGCAAGTCAACCACGGCCCGTGTGCTGCAGGCCCTGCTCAATCGCTGGCCCGAACAACGCAACGTCGCCCTGGTGACCACCGACGGTTTCCTCTATCCGAACGCCACCCTGGAAGCGCGCAATCTGATGAGCAAGAAGGGCTTCCCGGTGTCCTTCGATATCAATCGCCTGATCGAATTCGTCTCGGATTTGAAGGCCGGCCGGCCCAGGCTCGAGGTGCCGCTGTACTCGCACCTGGTCTATGACGTGCTACAGGATCGGGCACAGATCGTGGATCAGCCCGATATCCTCGTCCTTGAGGGGCTGAACGTGTTGCAGAGCGGGATGGACTATCCACAGAACACGCATCATGTGTTCGTGTCGGATTTCATCGATTTCTCGATATTCGTCGATGCCCCGATCGCGCAACTCAACGAGTGGTTCATCCGCCGCTTCATGACCCTGCGCGACAGTGTCTTCTCGGACCCGCATTCCTATTTCCACAAGTACGCGGATCTGTCCGACGCGGAAGCCGTGGCCACGGCGGATCGCATCTGGCGCGAGATCAATGAGGTCAATCTGCGCCAGAACATCCTGCCCACCCGCGAGCGGGCCAGCCTGATTCTCAACAAGGGCCCCGAACACGCAGTCGACAGCATCAGCCTGCGCAAGTAATCGACCGTGCATGGCAAGCGCGACCAGCCCGGCAAAATCGAGACCGGGCCGCTGGACGAGCTCGTGCCCGGCTGACGCGCGACCCAGGCAGCTCGATGCCCTCGACACGCCCGCACCGGCGCAGACCGAAGCCTATGTCCGACGCGATCTGCCGGCCCGGGCCCCGCGCCGTACTGCCGGATTCGCAGCATCGGTCATATTGTTTGCCGTCTACACAATAGCCAGCACGATGCCCAGGACAGCGACCAGAACACCACCGATCAAAAAGAGATAGAAATTCAGGTGGCCGGACTGCAGGGCCCTGAGCCTCTGACCCAGCCAACGCACCAGCCGCACCATCGGGTCGAACAACCACGGCCCGAACACCGGGGCCAGTGCATAGCTGAAGTTGAGCTTTTTCGGAAAATAGCTCGACACTTCGTGCTCGCTTGAAGAGGTGGCCGTGGGGCGATAGACGAAGCCATAGTAGCGCTGCAAGGCGTTGGCAAACGTCAGCGCAGTGGTCGCACTGCTGGCCGGTTCGGCGAGGCCGCCGAACCAAATGGGCGCCCGCCTCGGCTTCAGCCGGGCCAGCCCCAGGACCAGCATTGCGGGTATCAGGCTATAAGCGGCAAGCGCGAGCGCCAGTTTGGTCGGCGATATAAAAGCAAAATCCTTGGCCAGAGGAACCAGTAGCCAACCGCGGCGCATCAAATCGGTAGCGGACGCGCCAAAACGCAGGCTTGTCGCCGGCCCAAGAGCGTCCAACCACCACGGCATACCGATCGCCAGCACGAGTACGGCGATACCGAGCCAAACCACGTTGACGCCGATCGGCTGGCGGTCTGGGGCTGTGGGTTCCGGGCGTCCCAGCAAGCCAAGCCCGATGGCTTTAACGAAGGTCGCCACTCCGATCGCACCGGACAGCGCCAATCCGGCCCCCGACAGCACCAGGGCAATCCGGGCATTCAAGGTATCCAGACTGAAACCGTGGAACAGGCTCTGGAACCCGAACCATTCGCTGATGAAGCCCGGGGTCGGCGGTACGGCGGCCAGGCTCAGTGCCGCCAGAAAGGCGCCGGCCGTCATCCAGGGCATCAATCGCACGAGCCCGCCCTGTCTTAACCCGTAGCCGCGACCTGCCCGAAACGCGGCATCGGACGCCAGCAACAAGCCCGATTTCGCCAATGTGTGACCGGCCATATGCAGCAAACCGGCCACCCAGGCTATGCCGGCGAGGTGATCACTACCGTGAAGCTTGAACAGTAATGCCGAACCCGCCAGCGATAAGGCGATTGCTGCATTATCCGCCGAGGAAAATGCCAGCAGACGGCGCCAATCGTCCTGTTGGAAGGCGTACAGGGCGGCAAGAATCGCGCTGACCACGGCCGCCGCCAGTACCAGCTGCGCCAGACCGGCATGGGCATTACCGCACCAGTCGAGCAAACCACGCACCAGGGCGAAGTACGCCGCATTCAATACGATGCCGGATAAAATGGCCCCGCTCGCCCCACTGCCGCTGGCATAGGCGTCGGGATACCATTCGTAGAATGGCAGCAATCCGAGTTTGGCGCCGAAACCGACCAAAAGCAGCAACGCAACGATGAAACCCGGCCAGCCGGACAATGCGAATCCCGAAAAAACGGTGTGACCGCTGGCCGCAGTGAACCAGAGCATGGCAGCGAAGAGGGCCACGCTGCCGACTTCCAGCAAGCCCAGCATGAACAGCACGCCGCGCCCACTGTCCCGATCCGGTTGCTCGGCCAGCAGCATCAGGGCTGCACCGAGACTCATCAACTCCCAGCTGATCAGAAACGCCGTGCCTTCCTGAACGCCGAAAACGCCGATAGCACCCAGCAGACAGATGGCCACGCCGCTGTACCAACTCGGCCCACGCGCCACCGGCGAATCGGAACACACGGCCGCAAAGGCGCCCAGTGCGCCGAACAACAGCAGCCACAGCGCGGGGCCATCGAATTTGATCGGCGTGCCGGCAGCGACCGGATTGAACGGTAAATAGCCCACGATCGGTGTCTGGGCAATGAGCGCTCCGACAACACCCGCGAGCAAGGCGACGAGGCCGGCCAACAGCCCGAGTCTGGCCAACCCACGCCCACCGCGGGCAAAGCCGGCAACCAGAGCCACCAGCCAGGCCATTGCTGCGAGGGCGACGAGGGCGACTTCGCCGAAGCCTGTGGTCACAGCGGCATGATCAGTCATCCAGCTGCCCTCCCCGCATATGCTGTTCGGCCCGCCCGACGATCATCAACAGTGCATGAATCAAGGCGGCGGGATTAGGCGGACAGCCCGGCAAATAGACATCCACCGGCAGGATCGGGTCCACGCCGACGCCACTGGCATAAGTGCCGCCGACCGCCCCGCCGGAGACCGCGCAGGTCCCGGTCGCCAGGACCCAACGGGGCTCCGGCATGGCTTCGTAGGTTGCCTGCAGGGCGTCGCGCATCGCATAAGTCACGGTGCCGGTCACCAGCAGCAGATCGGCATGACGGGGCGATGCGGTAAAAAATATCCCCAGCCGGTGCAGGTTGTAGAACGGATTGTTGAGCGCCTGCAGCTCGGACTCGCAGCCATTGCAGGAACCCGCGTCGACATGCCGGATATGCAAGCTGCGCCCGAACACGCGGCGGATACCGGCGGCCAGTTTCTGTTCGGGTGATGCGCCGTCGTCGTTATTGGCATCGGCGTCGGCCGGCCGCCAACGCAGATCGTCGCGCTCGCGCACGCCCAGCGCCCAGTCGTTGGAAGCGGTCAACGCCCCGGTCGGACAGGCTTCGACACAGAGCTGGCACGCGATGCAACGGCCGTAGTCTATATCGAGCGCCGGCTCACCGTCGGCCCGAAACTGGATCGCATCCGGCAGACAGACGTCGGCGCATTCGCGACAGCCGTCGCGGCATTTGTCCGCATCGAACCGGGGCATGCCGAGCACACCCGCCTGGCCATGCGCATCGCCGCGCGCCGGCCAGGCGGTCGTCGCACGCCCGGCGCGCAGTCCGAAAAGAGTCCATAACGCCATGGCCGGAGCCTCCTTAATCCGTAAAGTGCACGCCCTGCGCTGCTCGGCCCGGATTTGGCATACCGCTATTCATCGGTCGCAACCGGCGATGGTCAGGCCGAAGCTGGCTTCGTTGATGGCGTAGTCCATGATGTCGCCGCCGTGCATCGTGAACGGGAACACACGCCAGTTGGAAAACGACGGCGACTTGATCTTGACGCGGGCGAGACGCCCGGCGGCATCGGTATGCACGGCGTAATAGAGCGACCCGCGGGCGCCTTCGACCCAGCCCAGCCCCGCGCCCAGGGCGGGCACCGTCAGGTCGGTGCGGACGGGCCCGTCCAGATTGAGCCGAGCGAGACGCTTGACCATTTCGAAGCTCTGCTTGAGTTCCGCCGCGCGCACGCGAGCGCGCGCCAGGGCATCGCCGCGATCGTCGGTGGGAATCTCCAGCGGGATATCGAGATACATCGAATACGGATGATCACGCCGTAGATCGCGGTCGAGCCCGGAGGCGCGTTCCACCGGGCCGGTCGCGCCCTGGTCGTAAGCGACGTCACGCGACAACACACCCGTCTCGATCAGGCGATCCATATAGCTCGGCGTGGATTCGAGATGCTGCAGATACTCGGCTGCCTCATCGGCCAGCGCCCGCACGTCGCCCAGTACATCGCCATCGAGCGCCAGATCACGCCGTAGCCCGCCCGGGACCACGATGCCGCGCAGAAAGCGGCTGCCCGTCAATTTCGCATTGATCTGCTTGGCTTTTTCTTCCAGCAACCGGCCCTGCGCATCGCCGACATACAGCGTCGTGGTGCTGGCCAGATGCGCGAAGTAATGCAGGTGGTTGTAAATTCGCTCCAGTTCGCCGAGCAGCGTCCGTATCACTTCGGCGCGCGGTGGTATCCCGGCATCCGCCATCGACTCGATCGCCCGGCAGTACGCCCAGGCGTGGGCGAAACTGCCTACCCCGGAAACCCGCTCGGCCAGTACCGTCCCCAAGTCAGGCGCCACACCTTCAAAGCGTTTTTCCAGCCCCCGATGCTTGAAGAACAGGCGCGGCTGGTAGTGCAGGATGGACTCGCCCAGGTAATAGAAAATGAACTGGGCCGATTCCATGACGTCGGCGCGCACCGGTCCGAACGGCAGGCGCTGCACATCGCCATTGGCGGCGATTTCCGGCGCGTGCCATTCGCTGCGCTCGAAGGTCAATGCCTGGCCCCGCGGGTGCGCCGGTTCCATCGGCGGATGTTCGGAACTTGCGCCTTCGTGCAGCACCAGAGGCGCCGATTGCGGCATGTCGTCGATTTCGAGCGCGAACAGATCGCGCATTTCGCGCTCGTACCAGCTCGCCAGCGGCACGATATCGGCCACGCTCGGCAGGCGTCCGTCGACAGGCTTGCAGCACCACATCTCGAACGCCCGGCCTTTCGCCGGCGCGCACAGATACCGCACCTCGAGTTCGTCGTCGGCATCGCGCCATGCGTAGATCATCTGCAGGCGTCCCTGGTCCCGCACAAGCTGCTGGCAGCGCGCCCGCAGCGCGTCGGCCGGCACCGTCATGTACTCGACTCCGTTCACGAGCCCCCCTTCGCAACCAAAGCGAACAACGCATGCAACGGCGCCGGCCACCACAGACCGAACACCAGCAACGGGATGAAGGCCAGCCACATCGCCAACACATTGGTCCACGGCAGGCGCCGCACACGGTCGGCGCCAACCGCGCCGGGCGCGGCGTCGGATTCGTCCGCCGTGTAGTACATGCGCCGGAAATGATCGAGAAAACCGATGAAGATCACGATCAGCAACACCAGCATGATCGCCACCGGCGCCGGCCAGTCGCCAACCCAGCCGGCGCGCAGCGTGGTGAATTCGCTCACGAACAGGCCGAACGGCGGCGCGCCGGTGATCGCCACCGCGCCGGCCAGCCACAGGGCCCCACCAACGGGTGTGAGCCGCAAAATCTGGCGGATCCGGCTCATGTCATGCGAGCCGAACAGCAAGCCGGCATTGCCGGCGCCGAAGAACATCAGCGACTTGTTCAACGAATGGTTGAGCATGTGGTAGCAGGCCGCGGCCACGCCGAATACGCCACCGAAACCGAAACCCAGCGCCACCACGCCCATGTGCTCGACGCTCGAGTAAGCCATCAAACGCTTGGGATCGCGCTGGCGCACGATCAGGAGGGCCGCGACCGCGAGCGAGAGCAACCCGAGCGCCACCAGTACGCCGTGCGAAAGCCGTGTCAGATGCGCCGCATCGGCGATACGCAGCCCGCGCACGATGCCCACCATCGCGGTGTTCAGCAATGCGCCCGACAGCATCGCCGACACCGGCGTCGGACTCTGGCTATGCGCGTCCGGCAGCCAGGTGTGCATCGGCGCCAGGCCGACCTTGGTGGCATAACCGGCCAGGATCAGCAGAAAGCCGAGCGCCATGAGCACCGGATCCGCCCTGGCAGCCGCCGCGCCAAGCGCCGCCCAGGTCATGTCGTACCGGGCCCCGTATACGAAGGTGCCGGCCCAGTACCAGAACACCGTGCCCAGCAGCGCCAGCGTAATACCGGCCGATACGATGATCAGATATTTCCAGGCCGCCTCGGTGCTTTCGGCCGAACGTTCGAACCCGACCAGGAACGTGCTCACCAGCGTCGTCAACTCGATCGAGATCCAGTACAGCCCCGGCTTGTTCATGGCCGGCGCAATAAACATGCTGAGCGCGAAACCCGCGAATAGCGCGTAAAACGCCCACAGGCGGTCATGATCCGCTTCGGCGCGCATGTAGCCCAGCGCATAGATCGAGGCCAGCAGATACACCACGGCCACACAGAGCAGCACCCAGCAGGCAAGCGGGTCGAGCAGCACATAGCCATGCCAGAGCGCGCCTGCATCGGCGGCGGTTGTGGCCACCAGCCCGATGGTGGCGCCCAGCGAGGCCACCGCCGACAGTAGATTGATCCACTCGGACCACCGCGCGCGCCGCAGCGAAAGCGCCACCAGAATCGCTAGCGCCGGCGCGCCGAGCGTGATGGCATAACAGATCGTCTGGCTCATCCGCGCAGCCTCCGCAGGTCCAGGCTGCTGGTGCTGCCCACGTGGGTGACGAGGTAGCGGGTGAGTACGCCGAAACAGGCGACCGCCACCAACAGATCGAACAGAATCACCAGTTCCAGCAACAGCGGCATGCCCGGCACGAGAATCTGCGAGCCAAGAAAGATGCCGTTTTCCAGTACCAGCAGGCCGAGGATCTGGCTCATCGCTTCGTGCCGGACCGAGAGCATCAGAAAGCCGATCAGCTTCATCGACAGCATGACCGTCAGGGCAAGCAGAACGACCGTGTCCGGATGCGCCAGACTGGCGCCGATATGCTCGGCCACCGCCAGCGCCAGCAGCACCAGCGCCGCGCCAATCACGAGCGCCGAGGACGGCTTGATGATCTCGTGCAGTTCGCGGTCCACGCCCATGCGCCCGGTAATTCGCCAGAGCAGATACGGCAGCGCCAGACCCCGGAACAACGCGGTCAGCGCCGCCACCAGGTACAACTCGGGATAGCCGCCGTAATAGCCGACCGCTGCGGACAACAACGCGATCAGCCAGCACTGCCCGGTATAAGCCAGCAGATAGTTCTGCAGCCAGCGCGAGCCGAGCATGACGAACACCAGGATCAAGCTGGCGATTGCCAGCAGGCTGAACAATGAGGTGGCCAGCGGGGTGAATTGAAGAGAGTTCATGGACCCACCCCTAAAACTGCTGCGCCACGATGCCAAGCACCGCCAGTAAAAAGGACGCCGCCAGCGGTTCCTGGTAACGGAAGAAACGCAACCGGGCCTGCGCCGTCTCGACCACGATGACCGCCAAGGCCACGACACCGAACTTGATCGCGATCGCGCCGACCGCCCCGGCCTCGCCGACGAGCGTGCCGACATGCGACAACCCCCAGGGCAGCGTGAGCACGTTGCAGAAAATGGTGTAGAGGATGAATTGCTTCATCATCGAAGCCCAGCGCGCGAAGGCCATCAGCGGGCCCGAGTATTCGAGCGTGCGCGCCGCGCCGATCATGTAGATCTCGATATCGGTGCTGGAGTGGATCGGCAGCCGATCAGTCTCAACCAGCAGCAGCACGAAGAACGCACAGACAATGAAGATATGCGCCGGGCTGAAGAACACCGGCCAATGGCCGGCCAGCAGATGATTAACCGGAAACGGCAACATCGTGTGCGCCAGCAGCGCGACGCCGGCCAACACCAGGATCAGCGTGGGTTCCGACAGGATGCCGAGCATGGCCGAGCGGCTCGAGCCGATGCCGCCATAGGCGCTGCCGGTATCCAGGCCGGACATCATCAGCATGAACGAGCCGATCGACAGCACCATGCCGCCGCCCAGAATATCGCCCATGTCGGACTGCGGCAGCGGGAAATCGGTGAGCACCGGAATCAGTATCGGCACGATGCACATGGCCGCGAACGCGACCACCGGCGTGATCAGATAGACGAACGACGCCGACTCTGGAATCACCAGTTCCTTATGGAACAGCTTCCACAGGTCGCGATAGGGCTGGATCAGCGACGGACCGGTCGCGCGCTGGACGCGCTCCTTGCCGCGGAGAATGAACCCCTCAAGCAAAGGCGAAAGCAACAACGCCGCCAGCACCTGTCCAATTTGCGAGACCACATCAGGCAGACTCACCCAGCGCTCCTTGCGCTGCTATGAGCTACGATGATCTCGTCGATTGACGAAGCATATTCCAGCATCGGATGCACCTATCTTGCGATCAGATAGGAGTCATTAGCCGATGTCGGCGGTTCGAGGCGAACTCCATCGCCTGTGATCGTCTGGCCGCATCAACTATTCGCTATTCGCACGGCGCTGTCAATCGCCGATAAACGCCGACGCTTGCTTTGCAGCATCAGAACAATAAGCCTCGTTATCATTCGCTTTCGTCTCACGATCGGCAAATATGCGCGCATGGAGCTGGCACCCATACGGGGGACGCGACGGCCGTTCCGGCTGTATTCGATGGGTGCTGACACCAGCCTCGAACACCCGTGCCAGGTCGTAGAAACTCGGGATCGTTGGTCTCCGGCCGGGCGATCGAGCGCCTGTGATGCCCCGGGGGTCACGCTATCGCGCGGACAATGACATCGCGAACCGAGCCAACGGCCCACGCTCGATCGCTCAGTGGCCAAATTCCCAGTACTCGATGGTTCGGCGTATACAGAACACGTGTAGCTTCTCCTCCTCCACGGCGCGAAGGAGTTCGTCGGCCTTGTCACCGTCGAGCACGAACATCAGCTCCTCTGGCTCATCGGCCAGCTCAAAGAAGTGTGCGGAATGGGTATGCCCACTGGCCCCCGTACCTTCCGCATCCACCCGGCGCGTATGGCGCTTGATGTCATGCGATTTGGCGATGCCGGCGACCGTGTCGAGCACCGGCTTACCGTGATGCCGGCGTGATCGCGGCGCCATGAAGATCACTTCGAATCCTTTCATTGCCCACCTCCCAGAAGTTGGCGCAAGAGCACAAACGAGGCCATTCCAAGCCCCACCATGCACAACGAGCCAACGACGTGCACGACGATGCCGACAAAGCCCCAGATGAAGCGACCGGCCTGTAGCTCGCTGAATATTTCAGCCGAAAACGTCGAGAAAGTCGTAAGCGCACCGAGAAAGCCGGTGACCACGAACAAGCGCCAGAACGACGACAGCTCGGGGATGGCCGTGAAGGTCGCGATCGCCAAACCGATCAGAAAGGCACCGAGCAGATTCGCCGCCAATGTACCGGGCGGCAGATCGGGCAGGTAAGCGTTCAGGGCGATGCCCAGCAACCAGCGTATATTCGCGCCAATAGCCGCACCGGCAGCGATCGCGAGAATCGAATAAATGATCGGCATTGTTTTGTCCTGCTCGTATTCCGCGCCATCCTCAGACTCGACGGTCTGGCCTTGAGCGTGATGTGTTTCGGGTTCGTATGCCGAATGAGCGAAATCGTACGATTCCGGCGGGCTCATCGCGCGATCACTCCGCAGCGCTCAGGAACGACCGGCATCGCGGGAATACATGGTCGGCGGCCCATCGGGCGCTTGCCCCCGAGGCGCCCGGCCGCAAGCGGTTCGGCGACGGCGATAGACGGGCCAGCGCAATACCGGGATAGGCCCTTGCCAGTCGATCGAACAGCCGCGGAGCCGGATCGATCCTGGCCGGGAACAGGCGTAGCACAAAAGCGAGGGGCGCCAATACGCAAGCGCCTGGCAGCGACGACAACACTCCTACCTCCAACACGTGGATTAAATAGGAGTCATCAGCCTCGGATAGGAGGCAATTCAAGGCAAACTCCATCGCCTTCGTTGTACGACCGAAATATCTCGCCGAAGGCAGAGCATGTCAAGAAACGCCCCCAATGCAGGGTGGCGACCCGTATCAATGGCGAATGAATATAGCGTTGGATCAGGCTGAGCCCGGCGCCGGCCGCCCCCCCCCATGGGTGGCGACTACCCACCACATCGCATGTTGATTCCGGGCGATCAGTTCGGCTGCCGGCGATACGCGACGATCGAGTCGGCGATGTCGTCGGCCAGTTGTTGGACGGCGGAACTCGCGACTGCACGCTGGGCATAGGAACGCAAGCCCATGACCTCGGCCTGCAGGCGTCGCCCGAGCCGCGTCGGATCCTGCTCCGGCCCCAGTTCGCCGCGCGCCCGGGCGTTGCGAAACGCTTCGACAAACTGCTGTTCCATGGCCGCCAGCAGATGATCGGCCTTGTTCCCGGCGAGCGACGCCCGGTCGCCGAGTTCGAGCAGGCTCTTGACCAGTAGACAGGCCCGGCTGGGTACCGCCGGCTCACGCAACGCCCCGAGCGCGCGTACATAGGCGGCCAGCCCGTCGATCGGCGAGGCGTAGCGCGCCCGCTGTTTTTCCAGATCCTCGAGTCCGAGGGCCGCATAGCGGTCCAGAGCCGCTTCGAAAAGCGCCTGCTTGCTTCCGAACGCCGCGTAAATACTGCCGGGCCGCATATCGAGGGCATGCTCCAGATCCTTGAGCGACGTGGCGTGAAAGCCCTGTTGCCAGAACAGGTTTACCGCCTTATCGAGACTCTGCTCGCGGTCATACAGCCGTTGTCTTGGCATGGCGTCATTCCGGGCTCGGGCAGGGAGCCCACGTGGCAAGAAATATGGCGCAAATCTTAACTTGAGTGATCACTCAATTACGAGTATGGTTTCAACCACTGATTGGCCTCGAAAGAACAAGACGAGGCCGGGAACGCATTAACCCGAAAAGGATGGGCCATGAGCGAATTCACACTGCACGACAAGACCACTGCCCCCGAGGCCAGCCAACCCCTGCTCCAGAACTCGCTGGATGGATTCGGGATGATTCCGAATCTGCATGCGGTGATGGCCGAAGCGCCCGGTCTGCTGGCGGGATATCAGCAGCTGCATCAGCTATTCACCGAAACCAGCTTCGATGCCGACGAACAGACAGTCGTCTGGCAGAGCATCAACGTCGAACACGCGTGTCACTACTGTGTGCCGGCGCATACGGGCATTGCCAAGCAGATGAAGGTGGACGACGACATCACCGAGGCGCTACGCAACGAAACCGCCCTGCCCACGGCCAAACTGGAAGCGCTGCGCGACTTCACGCTCAGCGTGGTGCGTGAGCGCGGTCACGTCAGCGAGGATGCGGTGCAACGTTTCCTCGATGCCGGCTATACCAAGCGCCAGGTTCTGGAGGTGGTGCTCGGTGTCGCGCAGAAGACCATGAGCAACTACGTGAACCACCTAGCCGAAACGCCGGTCGACAAGCCGTTTCAGAAATTCGAATGGCACAAGGCCGCGTAAGGCGAACGGCCACAGCCCGGATCGCGACGCGGCCCGGGCCATCGGCATCCGCTCCGGGCCGCGTTGCGGGGACCGTCCAGGACGGAACGGTACCCTGCCGTGGCCTGGATTCGCTACCGGCCCGCGGCCATCATCGCGGCCGGCCGGGCCGCCACGCTGCGGCGGCTTTCCAATACCGTGCCGCACAGGAAACCGACGGTGCATATCGCCAGGCCCCAGACGTTGATGCCGAGATCCTCGGCGTAGGTGCCCGTGCCGATATCGACAAACGACGGGAATACCGTGATGCCGCTGAAGACGTCCACGGCCTTGAGCACGCCGATCGCCAGGCCAGGCCAGATCGCGAAGTAGAAACTCCAGGGCCCGACCCGCGGCAGCCAGGCCAGCAGAAAGATTGGCGCCAAGCCCATGATGGCCGTGCCGCTGATCGTGGTCGCCGCAATCACGGCGGGCCCGACGCCTTTAATGTAGAGGCTCAGAAGCGGCAGATTGCCGAGGATCGCGATGAGGGCCATGGCCCAGCGACCGCGACGCACCTGGGCCTCGGTGCATTCACCCGTACGGTGCGGCCAGTCGCGGGAGACGAACTTCGCGCTCGAGCTGAACGTCGAATCCAGGGTCGATCCAGCGCTGGTGAGCATCACGGCGTTGAACAACAGCGCCATCCAGAGGCCGATCGCGGCCGGCACGGCCACGGCCACCGGCGCATCACCCGGCACGCCGGCCGCCAGCGCATAGACCCCGGCCAGGCTGAACAAGGCGATCAGCAGGCCGCCCAGGATCGCGGCAATGACAAAGGCGCGCATCATGCTGGCCGGCCGGCTGAGAAAGGCGCGATCCGTGAGCACCGGATCATGAAAGCCGTAGCTCAGGCACTGCACCAGCGCGAGCGCCAGAAAAGTCAGGCCGCCAGCCTGCATGGTCGGCGTGACACCGCCGTTGCTCACGGTCGGGAAACCGTGTTCGGCAAATCCGGGGATGAGCACGGCCAGTGTCGCGACCAACAATACCGCGAGCAGAAACGTCTGCATGGCATCGGTGAGAATGCTCGATCGCAAACCGCCGCGCAGACTGTAGTAGGCGGTAAACGCAGTCATCACGATCGCTGCCGTCCAGTACGATGCACTGCCTTCCGGGCCGAAGAATTGGGACGTGACCTTGGTGTTCGACCACACCTCGTTGAACAGGCGAATGGCGATCACGACCATGAATATCTTGGCAGCGGCGGTGCCATATCTGGCGCGCAGAAACTGCGGCAGCGAGGTATACCCGCCGCGGGTGCGCATGAAATAGACCGCGGCGCCGACGACGATGAAGCTCAGCCAGTACGACCCGTAGGCGATGCCGCCGATCACGCCGTAGCTGGCCGACAGGCCCATGGCGTTGTACACGCTTTTGGCCATGACCCAGCTCATCGCCGCGCTCACGCCGAGAAGCCAGGCGCCGGGTGGCACACCGCGCGCCGAGCCGCCACCGAAAAATTGTGCCGCGCTGGTCGCGCGTGGTGTCATGATCCAGATCAGTACCGCATAAGCGGCCAATACCAGCCAGGGGGCCCACAGGGTCGTGCTCACATCGATTCTCCGGAAAGATCTGCGTCGTGCTTCGCGCAAGCAATGAGTCGTCAACGGCCGAACGAATCTTACGCACGGCGGTTGCAACAGCCCCGGGCGAACCCCATTCCGCCGGCATCCGTTGATGAGTGACGCCATGCGCCCGAGCAGCGATTCCACGCCGTCCGCCGCGGAGTACTGGCTGCAACGCCACGGCGATGCACTCTATGCCTTCGCCCTGGCCCGGGTATTCGATCGCGCGAGCGCCGAGGATCTGGTCCAGGACACCCTGCTCGCGGCACTACGCCAACAAGACAGCTTTCGGGCCGATTCCAGCGAGCGCAGCTGGCTGATCGGCATCCTCAAGCACAAGTGCATCGACGAGATACGCCGGCGCGCGCGGTCGGCGCGTGCCCGGGAGCCGCATGCCGACGACGTGGAAGCACAGCTGTTCCGGCCCGATGGTCGCTGGCGCGAACCGCCGGCGGCCTGGGCGGACGAACCGCTACAGCAACTCCAGCGCGACGCCTTCATCACCGCGCTGGGGCGTTGTCTGGACGGGGTGCCCGAGGCGCAGCGCGACTCCTTCGTCATGCGCGAACTGCACGGCCTCGATATCGACGCGGCCAGCACGCAGATGGGGGTGACGCCGAACAATCTTTATGTATTGTTGCATCGGGCCCGGCTGCGGTTGCGGCGGTGCCTGGAAAAGAGTGGTTTCATGGCGGAGCGCGTTCGATGATGGGGCTTCCAACATGCCGCGAAGTGGCGGTCGAGCTGTCGCGGGAACACGACGTACCCGGGTTTCATCCCCGGTCGCGCCCGATGAAACTGCATTTGCTGATGTGCCGCGACTGTCGTCGTTATGCCCGGCAACTGGCCTGGATGCAGCAAGCACTCACCCTGGCCCGAAGCGCCGATGTTGCCACGCCCGGGCTCCCGGCGGCCGCCCGCGCCCGGATCCGGAACCGGCTGCGCAACGAGCGCCCGCGCCCGCCGGTGTAAGTTTCGTCGCGCCGGAACGACTCATCCCAAAGATCGGCTATCGGGCGAAATCGTAGCAAGCGCCGGGCCCGGCCCGGTAAGCGATCCGCCTGTCGAACAACTGCAAGGATGAACCCAGCATGCACGAGACCAAACCGCAGCTCACCGCGACCGACTTTCCGCGTATCCGGCGCCGATCGTTGCAGACGCTGCAGATGAATCTCGGCTATTTGTGCAATATCGCCTGCACCCACTGCCATGTGGCGGCCGGCCCGAAGCGGACCGAATTGATGGACCGCGACACGATCGAGCTCGCGATCGCGTTTCTACGCGCCCACCACATCCAGACGCTGGACGTGACCGGCGGCTCGCCGGAAATGAACCCGCATTTTCGCGACCTGGTGCGCAGCGCGCGCGCCATGGGCGTGCATGTCATGGACCGCTGCAACCCCACGATTCTCAATGAACCGGGTTACGAGTGGGTGGCCAACTTCTTGGCGGCGCAGCAGGTCGAGGTGATCGCCTCCCTGCCCTGCTATACCGAGGAAACGGTCGACCGTCAGCGCGGCAAATCCGTGTTCCAGCGCAGCATCGCCGCCCTCAAGACGCTCAACGGGCTGGGCTACGGCCGACCCGGCAGCGGCCTGGCGCTCAATCTGGTCTACAACCCCGCCGGCCCGCAGCTACCGCCGGCCCAGCAAGCACTGGAGGCGGACTACCGGCAGCACCTGCGTGACGAACACGGCATCGAGTTCAACCGCCTGTTCACGCTCGCCAACATGCCGATCAAGCGCTTCGGCAGCATTCTGTTGTCGAAACATCAGTTCGGCGACTACATGACGCTGCTCAAGAACGCCTATCGCCCGGATAATCTGGCCGACGTCATGTGCCGGGATCTCGTGAGCGTGGACTGGCGCGGCCATGTCTACGACTGCGATTTCAACCAGATGCTGGAGATGCCGCTGGGCGCGGCGGGCGAAGGCGCCACCCACCTGCGCGACCTGCTCGATGCCGACCTGGCCAACACGCCGATCCGGGTCGCCGATCACTGCTACGGCTGCACCGCCGGCCAGGGCAGCAGTTGCGGCGGCGCCCTGAGCGGTGCGGCCTGACCCGGCTGCAGGCCCGGATCGCCCGCGCCTCTGGCGGCGGAGTCGCCGCACCCGCTGTTTGCAACGACTGCGGACGTCGCCACGTAATCCGAGCATCACCACTTTGGGAGGCACGCCATGAAACCAGCAGTCAAACTGGAATCGACCCTCATATGTCCGGAATGCGGTCATCGCGAGACTTGGGCCTGTTGATGTTTCATACGAGCCCGCGCCAAGCGCTGTTTTGCGGCAAGACGAGGCGTAGCGAACGTGGCGTAGTCGTTCTACGCGAGAGAGCTACAACGCTGGATTGCCGCAAAACAGCGCTTGTCCCGAAGGGTTGGGCCGCAAATCGCGCCCGGCGGCGTTGCAAGTCTGGATCGTGGCACGCCACGACGCGGCGACTTGCGCCTTGCCGGACACGATTTGCGGACGCCAACGCGGCGCTCGTACGAAACATCAACAGGCCCTAAACCATGCCCACCGACAGCTGCCAGTTTTTTTACCAGTGCCCCGCCTGCGGTCACATGCTCAAGCCGAAGCCGGGCGACTGCTGTGTTTTCTGTTCGTTCGGCACCGTCCCCTGCCCGTCCCGGCAGTAACCGCCGCCCACGCCATTGCGGAGAATCCTCATGCACGTCTGGTTTCAGAAAGCCCTCGACCTGGTCCATCCCGCCCGCAGCGTGACGCAGGTTCGGCGATCCGCCGAAGAACAGCGTGCGGCAGATCAGGCGGCCGGGCCGCTGACGCTGTATCACTTCCGCTCCTGCCCCCATTGCCTGCGGGTGCGGCGAGCCGTGCATCGCCTTAATATTCCCATCGCCTTGCGTGATATCCACATCGACCCGGCCGCCCACCGGGCGCTGCTCGCCGGTGGCGGCCGCCAGACCGTGCCCTGTCTCTACATCGACGATCCGGCCGAGGGCACTTGGCTCTATGAGTCCGCCGACATCATCGACTATCTGAATCGACGCTTTGCCCCGGCGCGGGGCAGTCGATGACCGCGGGCGGGGCGGCTCGGCCGCAGGCCGGTTTGCCGACCGGCGCATGGCGAGGCAACGCGCCCGTCACGCGTGCCTGGCATCAGACCGCTCAACACCTTCGGACAGTTCTCGGCGTGCTTGGATCGGTGCTGGCACTGCTCCTCGCAACGCCGGCCGCTGCGGCGCCCACCGTCATGATCGGGCGCTTCGCCCCCGGCAGCCTCGCGGCCTGGGAACATAAATCCTTCAAGGGTGAAACGCGTTATCGCCTCGTCGGACACGGCAACGCGCGTACGCTCGAGGCGACCTGCGACGCCAGTGCTTCGGCGATCGCGTTGCGCCGCAAGGTGGATCTGCGACGGACTCCCGTACTGCGCTGGGAATGGCGCGTGGACCACATCTACCCAGGGCTGGACGGGACCACGCGCGCCGGCGACGACTACCCGGCCCGGGTTTACGTGATCCACGACGGCGGGGTCATGCTCTGGCGTACGCGTGCGGTCAACTATGTCTGGGCCAACAGCGAGCCGCGCGGCGCGCACTGGCCGAACGCCTTCACCGACAAGGCGATGATGGTAGCCGTCCAGTCCGGGCCGCCGGCCGATCCGGACACCTGGGTGGCCGAATCGCGCAATGTCCGCGCCGATTTCAAGCGCTTCTACGGTCTGGATCTGCATCAGATTGACGGCGTAGCCCTGATGACCGACTGCGACAACAGCGGCCGTTCGGGGCGGGCCGAGTATCGCAACATCCGTTTCACGGCCCACTAGCCGCATACCGCGAAGACGTCCGCCATGAACAAATCGAGAATCGTGCTGCTTGTCCTGGTTTGTGCGGCTGTGGCCGCGTTCTTCGTGTTCGATCTCGGCCAGTATCTCGATCTGGCCTATTTCAAGGCGCAACAGGACCGCCTTCAATCGGTCGTGGATGCACGCCCGATGCCATCGGCTGCCGTGTTCTTTTTGATCTATGTGGCGGTCACCGCATTGTCGCTGCCGGGTGCGGCGGTCATGACGCTGATCGCTGGCGCCTTGTTCGGCATGCTCTGGGGCACGCTGCTGGTGTCTTTCGCTTCCTCGATCGGCGCCACCCTGGCGTTTCTTACCGCCCGGTTCATCCTGCGCGACTGGGTCCAGAACAAGTACGGGCAACGCCTGGAGGCGATCAACCGCGGCATCGCCAGGGACGGGGCGTTCTATCTGTTCACACTACGCCTGGTGCCGGTGTTCCCGTTCTTCGTGATCAATCTGGTTATGGGCCTGACGCCGATACGGCTGGCGACCTTCTATGTCATCAGCCAGCTCGGCATGCTCGCCGGCACGCTGGTCTTCGTCTATGCCGGCACGCGGATCGCCGCGATCAACACCCTATCGGACGTGCTCTCGCCCGGACTGCTGGTCGCCTTCGTGCTGCTCGGCGTATTCCCGCTCGTGGCGCGCAAGCTGGTCGAGCGCGTGCAATCAGGCAAGGCCCTGCGGGGCTACGCCAAGCCGCGCCATTTCGATCGCAATCTGGTTGTCATCGGGGCCGGTTCGGCCGGGCTGGTGACCGCCTATATCGCCGCCACCGTGCGCGCCAAGGTCACCCTGATCGAAAAGCACCGCATGGGCGGCGATTGCCTGAACTACGGCTGCGTGCCCTCGAAGGCCATGATCCGCTCGGCGCGCGTCGCCGCCCTGATGCGGCGCGGCGCCGACTTCGGCATCCACGCCGACAACGTACGCATCGATTTCGCCGAGGTCATGGCACGCATCCAGCGCGTGATCGCCGAGATCGCCCCGCACGATTCCGTCGAGCGCTATCGCGGCCTCGGCGTGGACACGATCGAGGGCGAAGCCCGTATCACCTCGCCCTATACGGTTGCGGTGAACGGCCGGGAGCTGACCACACGCAGTATCGTCATCGCTACCGGTGCACGCCCGCTGGTGCCGCCCATTCCGGGCCTCGATACCATCGACTACCTCACCTCGGACACGGTCTGGGACCTGCGCGAACTGCCCGGGCGCCTGCTCGTGCTCGGCGGCGGCAATATCGGCTGCGAACTCAGCCAGGCCTTCGCCCGTTTCGGCAGCCGGGTCACCCAGGTCGAAATGGCGCCGCGGCTGCTGGCCCGCGAAGACCCGGAGGTGTCGGCGCATCTGCTCGAACGCTTCACCGCCGAAGGCATCGACGTGCGAACCGGATACATCGCCAAGACCGTCGAACAGCGCGACGGACAACAGGTGCTGGTCTGCGAACACCAGGGCCGCGAGGTGGCATTCGCGTTCGACCGCATCCTGGTCGCGGTGGGCCGCACACCCAATATCAAGGGCTTCGGCCTGGAAGAACTGGGCATCGAGACTTCGCCCACCCGCACGCTCGCGGTGAACGAGTTCCTGCAGACCCGCTACCCCAATATCCTCGCCTGCGGCGATGTAGCCGGCCCGTACCAGTTCACCCATACCGCGGCCCATCAAGCCTGGTATGCCTCGGTGAATGCACTGTTCCTCGGCATCCGCCGGTTCAAGGCCGATTATTCGGTCATCCCCTGGGTGACCTTCACCGATCCCGAGATCGCCCATGTCGGAAGCAACGAAAGCCAGGCCGAAGAAGACGGCATCGCCTTCGAAGTCAGCCGCTACGACCTCGGCGAACTCGATCGCGCCCTCACCGAAGGCGAAGCGCGGGGCTTCGTCAAGGTCCTGACCGTCCCCGGCAAGGACAAAATCCTGGGCGCGACGATCGTCGGCGAGAACGCGGGCGAACTGATCGGCGAATTCGTCACTGCCATGCGTCACGGCCTGGGCCTGAATAAAATACTCGGCACCATCCACGCCTACCCCACCCTGATCGAGGCCAACAAGTACGCCGCCGGCGAATGGAAACGGGCCCACGCGCCCGAGCGCGTCCTCGCCTGGCTGGAACGTTTTCATGGCTGGCGCCGCGGCGGGCGCGGCCGGGTCGATAGCGAACGCGCCGACGATGCCGAGCGATGAGCGAGCCCCCGAGTCTGTCCATCATCGTGCCGGCTCTCGACGAGGCAGCCGACATCGCGGCTGCCTTGCAAGCGCTCGCCGGGCTACGCCGGCGGGGCGCCGAAGTGATCGTGGTCGACGGCGGCAGTGCCGACGACACGCTCGCGCGAGCCGCCCCAATGGCCGACCAGACGCTGTCGTCCGCGCGTGGTCGCGCCGCGCAAATGAATGCCGGTGGCCGGGCGGCCGGTGCAGACGTGCTGTTGTTCCTGCATGCCGATACCCGGCTGCCCGACGACGCCGACACCTGCATTCATGACGGCCTGGCCGACGGCAGCCATGTCTGGGGGCGATTCGACGTTCGCATCGAGGGCCGCGCCGCCCTGCTGCCGGTCATCGCCTGGGCGATGAATCGGCGCTCGTGTCTGACCGGCATCGCCACCGGCGATCAGGCGATTTTCGTCACGCGACGCGCCTTCGATCGCGTCGGCGGCTTCCCGCCGCAAGCGTTGATGGAAGACATCACGCTCTCCCGCCGCCTCAAGACCCTCTCGCGCCCGGCCTGCCTGCACCAGCGCGTGACGACCGCCGGCCGCCGCTGGGACGACAACGGCGCGCTACGCACCATCATTCTCATGTGGTCGCTACGACTGGCCTACGTCTGCGGCGTATCGCCCGCCCGACTCGCCCGTTGGTATGGCCACGGGTATGACAAGACCCGCTGAACATCGCCGCACTGGAACCCGATGAAACCCGCCCCCGATCTACACATCGCCGTCTTCGCCAAGCCGCTCATACCGGGCCAGGTGAAAACCCGACTGATCCCGAGCGTGGGCGCCGAAACAGCTGCGGAACTCCAGCGCGCCATGCTCTGGAAAACGCTCGCCGTGGCCCGGGATGCCGCTGGCGAGCAGGTTTCATTATGGGTGGCGGGCGACCCGGAGCACCCGACACTGGTCCCGTTTCGTGATGCCTTCGCGCCCACGATGCACGCCCAGCGCGGCGACGATCTGGGGGCAAGAATGCGCTCGGCCATGTCTACGTTGTTGACGGCACACGACCGGGTGTTGCTGGTCGGTTGCGATTGTCCGGTTCTGTCCGCGGACGACCTACGCGACGCCGCCACGGCGCTCGGCGAGGACCGGACGGACACGGTCTTCATCCCGGTCGAAGACGGCGGCTATGTGTTAGTCGGCCTCAAAGCCCGGTCCGGGCCCGAGCTCCAGAAAGCCGTCCTCGATGCCGTCTTCGGCGACATCCCCTGGAGTACCGACCAGGTGATGACACAAACCCGCGCCCGGCTCGCAGCGGCCGGGCTGTGCTGGGTAGAGCAACCCGCGCTGTGGGATATGGACCGGCCCGAGGATCTTCGGCGCGCCGAAGCAATGGACGTGTTGGACCGGCGGATACGGGGTCACGAATGAAGATCGTGCGCCGTGCTGCGACAGGCATCGTGTCCAACCTGCGGCCTGTGCCGAGCCGATCTATACGTCATCGCGTCGGATCGACACGATTTCCGCGTGTAACCACGAGATCCGGGTTCGGTTATACGCAACACGGCAAGACCGGAAAATTTTTCTTAACCAGGAATACCTTGAGCGCGCGCAACAGGGCCATTCACTCGGCATTCAGATACCGGGGTTCGGGCGTGACCGCGCGAACCATGCAATGCGTTCAGCCCGAATAGGCATCATAAGCGACCTAATGTTTGAGCGTATCGCCCATCGGCGACCCCGTCACCCAGCGCACCACCCAATCGCCGGCCTGAAAAATTGATGCTGTATTCGCCCTGGGCCATAAAGGCGATCGTCGGCAACGCGTTGTTATCTTGGCCCAAATGGCGGTGCCAGTACGGCGCATGGAGATAACCGCAATCACTTGCAATATCAGCGCTCGACCTGCCCTGTCGATAGCCTGCTTATGAAATCCATCAGATAGGTAAACAAAGTGGCGCGCGCCACATGGGAACGGCTGACTGTGACACCCAGCACCGTGCCAAAGGTGATATGGGCAATATACACGGTCAGCGGAAAGGCGATCGGCGCGTATTGCTGTCCGAATAATCCGGCCCCCATCGCCGACACGACGGGGCTGAGCATGAAAATCGTGCCAATGCCCAGCGCATAGAGCGTGCCGATCCACCATGCTCGGCGTCCGAGGATGAGAATATAGATCATGGCGAAGCTGACACCGTTCCAGAAATGGTCGCCCCACCCCGCCAGATTCGACAACGCATCGGGCCCGGACATGAACTGATCGAGCAGCTTGACCCCCATCAACTCCGGCATCGAGCCCGGCATGGCATCAAACAGTCGAAAGCCGATGAGCCGCACGATTTCGAGACCGACCGTGGCCAGCACACCCGCAACCAGCGCCGTGGGCACGCCACGGGCCAAGCGCAGCCATCCGCGGGTCACTGCCAACACCCAGACAATGGACACCGCGATAACCGCAGGTAGCAGCGCATGCAGGCCGAGCCAGTTCATACTCGAGTAACCGGCGGCACTTGCCACGAACATCAAAGGCGACACCGAAGCGGCCGCGAGCACGATGGCAATGCCGACCAGCTCCCCGACGCTCGATTGTTCCGAGGTGAGAGTCATGTTTTCCTCCTGCCCGATGAGGGATTGGCCAATGCGTATCTCATGGGTCGCGTGCTGGGCAGCGAGACTGCGGTCCAGCGCAGTCCCGCCCCATCAAACGACGACCTATTGCGTGGCGCCCTTGAGAATCATGTGGAACTTCTTGTCCATCATCTGTCCGGGTTTACGGAACTGGCTGTCGACAGCCGTCAGCAGATCCGAGGGCTGAAAATAACCCACGTAGGTCTGGCCGCCCTTCTCCCATACGTACATCCGCAGCGGCAATACCGCGCCGGCCGCGGGCGACATCTTGAACAGTTTCTTGCCGACCTTCGGGTTGCCGACCAGAAAACTCTCCGCGCCTTTCAGATGCAGGCCGGTCATCTTCAATACGTTCGCCTGATCGATATGGCCCATGACCATCATGCCGTTGCCGGAGATGGCGTGCTTGAGCTGGGACACCGTCGAGTTGAAGGAATGGGAAGACTGCGCCTGGACGAAATTCGTCGCCGCAAAGCTCGACGCACTGAATAGAAAGCCCGCAACGAGCAAAAGCGCGAATACCCGTTTCAATGCAATGGCGTGATTTGACATAGCAACCTCTGCGATATTTAGAAAAGCCATAACGCGCTCAGCGCGCGAGCGACTCAGCCGCCGCTCTATTTGATTAGTCGCCCCTAGCCACTGAATCTTACGACCCGATTTCTGTAATCGGATCGTCGACCTCGATCACGGCCGGCCTGCCGGGTCCTATGTTGCTCAGTCTTCCGGTACCAACCGCTCCCGAAGCGGTCTCCGGAATTTGGACAGGCGCGTAAGCGGGAGTAAGCCCGACAAGAGGGCCCGACGATCTGAGTGAAGGCAGGAACTATTCGCCGAAGTCCAAGGCGCGTTCGGCACGCGCCGCGGTCGAGGACATCGCCACGATTGCGGAGTCGTCGCAGCCGTTCGAGGTGCATCCGAACCGGATTATGCAGCGGAAGCGCAAAGCGCTGGATCGCCTGCCCACCGAGCGTCAGCTCAAGGCCGCTGCGCCTTGCCGATGACGAGAAACGTGCATCGCCACGTTGAATATGATAGCAATTACAGGGAAATCGGCTCCTGTAGAAACCGCTTCAGCTGTTACAGGATCGCCAAACTTTAGTCTAGGAGAATCATGAGCATGCAACGTCTCGCGCACTCATTGGCCGGATACCTTCTTCTTCTGTGCGTCGTGGCAACGGCAGCCACCGCGCAAGTGAACAGCGCTGCAGCCACGAACAACGGCGACTCGAAGCTGCAGCCGGGCGAGCAGAACACCGTCAACATCGTCCAGAAATACAAAAGCAGTGTGGTGGCAATTCGGGTCACGGTACATGGCAAACAAGTCAACCCGATGCAAAACCTGCCGCCGGAAATGCGTCACTTCCTCAAGCAATTCGGCCAAGGCCAGTTACCTTCGCACAAGGAAACAGAACGGGCCGCCGGCAGCGGCTTTGTCGTCGACCAAAAAGGCCAGATCCTGACCAACTATCACGTGGTGGCTGCCGCTCTGCACGGGATGTCGACCAAACTTGCCGACGGTGCTTCGGTCACCATCAAGTTCCCGGGCAAGAATTCCGGGCCCGCGAAAGTTGTCGGTGTGGATCAGTCTCACGATCTGGCCTTGTTACAGCTGAAAAATCCGGACCAGCTTCCGTCTGATGCCAAGCCCATCCCGCTTGCCGACTCGGACAATATAAAGGTCGGCGAGACAGCGATCGCGATCGGCAATCCCTTCCTGCTCCAGTCGACGGTGACTCAGGGCATCGTATCGGCAGTCAATCGTAAGCAGGCGGCCGCCGTAAGCGGCATACCCATTGAATATATTCAGACCGACGCCGCGATCAATCCGGGCAACTCCGGTGGCCCTCTGCTCAATTCACAGGGCCAGGTCATCGGTATCAACGACGAAATTCTGGCACCTCATGGAACCTTCATCGGCGTCGGTTTCGCGATCCCCAGTAATCTCGTCAAACAGAACCTTTCCGCGCTCAAAGCCGGCAAATTCATCAAGAAGGCGATGATGGGCGTGGCCATCATACCGCTGGACAAATATCCGAAGGATGCGCGTCAGCAATTGAATCTGCCCGATCACGGCGCGATGGTAGCCAAAGTCAAGCCGGGCAGCCCAGCCGATAAGGCCGGACTCCAGGGTGCGCAATACACGATGAATGTGGCGGGGCATAAACTGCCGGTCGGTGGCGATATCATCATCAAGGCAAACGGCCATACGATTGACAATGCACAGACGCTGCAGAAAATTGTGTTGAGCAAATCCGCGGGTGCCCATATCAAGCTCGTGATTCTGCACCACGGCAAGAAGAAGACAGTCACCGTCACGCTGGCTGTACTCAAATCGAATCCGCAGCAAAGCCAGTAAAAAAGTGCCTTAGTAATCCCGGATGAGCGACCTGATGTGAATTTTCATCGGGTCGCTCATTCGGGCTCGGGCCCCGGGGCGACTCGATTCAAATCGGTCAGGATCGCGGGTAATGCCAACGGCTATAGATACTTAATCGATACAAGCCCAGTCACGAGGGGTGATAGATTGAATACGCCCGGCTGGCCGAATAAGCAAGCGCATTGTTTTGTCCGCAAATCCACTTTTGTCCGCAAATCCACGCGAATGAGCGCAAACAAGAAGGCAGATCAAGGCACTTCTGCTTCAGCTGCGCAAGCAATGGCATCGTCAAGCCTTTGACTGAACTCTGTGTAGAGTCAAGCACCCGCTTATCGACAAACGTGCCGGAGCGCCAGTAGGAACGTTCACGCGACGATAACGCTGCCGGGTACACCACGCCCGCCGCCGAACGACGCGACGCCCCGCACCCGGTTTGCAAACAGCCCGCACCCGTCCCGACGCAGGCCGTCGCGTGGCCGCGTTTGGGTCAGTACCCGCCTTTCTTGCCCACGCCGACATAGGTGAACTGCCAGGCGTGCGTGATTGGCGACCACCATTTGGGCACACCGGTATCGCGCGTGGTGTGCCGGAAAAACCCCTGGTATGGCGGCGGCAGGATCTTGAAATGTGCCGTGTACTTGCCCGGCCCATCGAGTTTCACGTTGGAACCGTAGTGCGGCCCATCGTTGGCCACCATCGGGATCATCGTGCCCATGGTCGACCAATCGCTGCCTTTTTTGGTGATCTCGTAACTGACGGTGAGATAGGGAATCCAGGCCCCGGGGTCGAAACCGTGCTTTTCATGTGCGCCCGCATGGATATCCGCTTCCAGATGCACATCGGCCTGGCTGCTGTTCAAACCGGGCACCACGGGCGCCATGTCCACGGCTTGGAGATACACCGGATGAATGATCAGCCCGTCCGTGACCAGAGGCTTGCCGAGCGAATGCTCAGCAGCCAGCGCCGGCATCGATAGCGCCACAAGCGCGCCCGCGGCCGCGAGTGAACCGAGGTGAAGTCGCATGTTTTTCCTTTTAGCTAGAGTCATTCGTTTTCAATACCCCTGGGTCTGATTTTTCCTGTCTGCGTATCGACACACGCTCAGTAACCGAACAGCGCGGGGCTCCAGGCGATCCCGACCAGCGCGATGCCGGCCAGCATCGGCGCCAGCGCCACCATGCGGCGCACACCGGCCAGCTTCTGCTGACCCAGCAGGCGAAAGCCCAACTGCAGGCTCCACAACACGCTAAGCGCGAACAGTGCCGCCTTGATCCCGGCAATCGCCTCGCCCGGCAATCCAGTGAGCGCCAGAGCGTCGAACAGCTTCCCGCCCAGGCCGATGACCAGCGACAGCATCGCGACCGGCATATACGCATACGCGAGCTCGACCAGCCGTCCGCGCAGGTGAAGATCAGCGCCCAGCCGCCCCGCGAGCCAGCTCGAGGCGGCCGTAATCAGGGTGAGCGCGATACCAAACCCCGCGGCGCAGCCAAGCATGAAACCCACGATCATGAAGAAATCGAGCCACGTGAATACTTCATGCGCAGCCGGATGCACGGCCATGAGCCAGGCCGGGCCCGACGTGCCGATCCAGTACCAGCCGTGGTCGATGGCCCAGCTGCCAACCGCCTGGCGCAGCCATTGATACTGCGGCAGCACCAGCCAGAGGAACCCACCCAGCGAGAGCCCGGTCGCCAGGAACAGGAACCAGATCTCCGCGGCGTTCGGATTGTATTGGCGAATATTGGAGACTTCGGTCCCGGGCCGCCGGAACAGCAGTTTCAACCCGCCGCGCGCCTTCGGATTCACGCAGCGAAAACACTCGATACAGTGGCGCGACTCGGCCTTGCGGTTAATATCGATCATGGTGGGACAAATGCCGCGTTCGGCATAAGCATCGTCCTGCCCGCGCGGCTTCTTGGGCGCGAACTGGACGGCACCCAGCCGCGAGAACACGCCGAGCATCAGGCCGATCGGGCACATATGCCGACACCAGGCACGCTTGTGCGCGCCCCGGCCATAGACCAGCCCAAGCAGGATCGCACAGACAAAGGTCAGCCCGAACACCTCGGCAATACCGAGCGCGTAGTCGCGGGCGCCGACCGTCTGAGCCAGCACCGTAATGACCACAAAACTGACGATCGGCGTGCCGCGCCAGCGCACCCAAGCCGGGATCGGTCGCTTCAATCCGACCCGGTTGGCCCATTCCGAACTGGCCCCCAGCGGGCAGAGCACGCCGCACCAGCTGCGACCGGTGAAGATCACGGACACGAACACCAGCGGGAACCAGAGGCCCCAGATCACGAAATTCGCGAACAGGGTGAAGTTGTTGTAAAAAGTCGCGCCTTCGGCCGGCAGCGGTAGAAACAATGGCACCAGCATCAGCGCCAGAAAGCCGATGAACATGCCCGCATGCACGAAATCGAGCAGATTGCGATGACGGCTGACAACCGCTTCCACACGCCGCGCCCAAGGGCCTTGATGGGGCTGGCGACGGCTGCCGCCCGGACCGTCGACGCGGATTGCTATCTGCTGTAGACGTCCCTGTGCATTCGTCATGGTCATCAAACCCGCACGAACTAGGTCGTGGCTTGTTGCTTGGCGGCCCGGGGGCGTCCGCTACGCCGGTTGACCCGCCACATCGCGCCGCCGATCAGAACCAGAGCAGCGAGATAGAACAGCAGCTGCATGCCCGAGGGCCGCTGGGTATAGCCGATCAGAATATGCAGCACACGGCCGACCAGTGAATGCTCGGTCAGCACCCAAGAGGTATTCCATAGCGAGTTGCCCAGCGCCGGCAGTACGCCAGCCTGGGTCAGGAAACCCGCGGCATCGGCCGCCATCCCGGCTGCCAGCAACAAGATCATCCAGCTGGTGACGCTGAACAGATAGCGCGTCGGAATACGCAGCAAGCCGTTATAAAGCAGACCGCCCGCCACGACCCCGAACAGTACACCCAGGGCACCCCCGGACAACATGGGCAGCGCCTGCACGCCGCTGGCGTAGATTCCGTAGGTGAACAGCACGGTTTCGGAACCTTCGCGCAGCACCGCCACCATGACCACAATCATAAGCATGTACAGTGGCTTGTGGCCACTGGCCACATCATGGCCAACGGCCTTCATGTGCTGCGCGAGTTCCCGGCCGTGTTTGGTCATCCAGACGTTGTGCCAGCCCAGCATCGCCACCGCGACGAGCAGAATGCCCGCGTTGAGGAATTCCTGCCCCCGGCCCTGTACGGCGCCGGCGATTGTACCGGCGAACGCGGCCACCAGACAGGCTCCGCCGATGCCGAGCAACACCCCCAGCGAAACCCAGCGACCGCGCCCGGCCACACCCTTGGCCGCGGCGAGCACGATGGACACCACGAGTGCGGCTTCCAACACCTCGCGAAAAACGATAATGGCGGTCGGAAACATGGCTGCTCCTGAAAACACGGTCAGCGAACCGTCAGCTTGCCCTGCATGTTCTGGGCGAAGTCGTTGAAAAACTTATAGTGGCCCTTTTTCAGCGGACCGATATAAACCGGCACGGTGGTGCCGCCGGGGACAACCTTTTCCACCGTGAAGTCGTAGCTTTCGAACTCGGCCGGCAGCGCCAGCTTGTTGTGCACCATGACCTTGACCCGTTTACCCGCAGGAATGCTGAGTGCCTGCGGCTGGAAGCCCTGCTTGGTAATCGCCAGTCGATAATCGGCGTCCTTGGCCAGGCCAACAGCCGGCAGCCCGACCAGCATGATCACGAGGATCGCGAGGATCGCGAAAACAACGCGGTTGTTAAAAGCGTGCATGGGGAGCACCAAGTCTCGGCGTGCGGAAAACACTCATGAATGGTAATGATTCGCATTAACTAATGCAAATGTGCCGTTGCGTGACCGGAAGATTGCGGGCGGTCAACCCGGGCATCCGGGCACTGGCTTAATCGTGCGTCAACGCCGGCGGTTGAGCAACGCGGGTGGGTAAGCGCCATGCCGAATGCGCTGCGAACGAAGCCGTTGCCAATGCCCTTTGGGCTTGGCGCGACCGCTGAGCGCGAACCGCGCTGCCCCGTCCGTCGACAACACGCGGGTATTCGCGGTTGCGCTGGGCGAATTCACATGCTCGAATAAAATGCATGTCGCGGAACCCAGCCAAATTTTCGGCCCTCGTGCAGGGCTTGCTGGCGCTTTGTCTTTTTTGCAATGCGCTGGGTTGGTCGTTTCATGTCCAGGCCGCGAGCTTCACGGGGGCCGATCACTCGATCGTGCAAGCTGATGGCGAGACGGTCGATTCGGCGACGCACGCCGCCGATGCCGCTGGCGACGATCTGACCGATCACTGCGGCCACGGCGAGTTGCATTTCCTCGGCATCATCCCGTCCCTGAATGCGGCCGTTGCGTCGGTTCGCGGCATACTCAATCGTGCCCCGCGCCCGC
Organism: Salinisphaera sp. LB1; assembly: GCF_003177035.1. Taxonomy (NCBI): domain Bacteria; kingdom Pseudomonadati; phylum Pseudomonadota; class Gammaproteobacteria; order Salinisphaerales; family Salinisphaeraceae; genus Salinisphaera; species Salinisphaera sp. LB1. Next base: position 269,593 of record NZ_CP029488.1, read on the forward strand.
ATTACGCGGGCCCTCGCCCCGAACCCCTGATCACACCGCCCATAGCCTGAATCCCCTCGCTTTTCTGTTTTTTGCGATGAGGATTCATGCATGTCTGCAATACGCTTGCGGCTGGGCGCCTGTGCGCTCGGCCTCGGGCTGGGCGGGTTCATGGCCCCGGCGACGGCGGTCACCCAGATCCCCCAACCCCTGACGCTCGACGCCGCCCTGGACTGGGCTGGCGATTACAACCCAACGCTGCGCGCTGCCAAAATTCGCGTAGAGCAATTGACCGGTCAGGCGATTCACGCCGATGTCGCGGTCCCCTCCAACCCGCGGCTGGAAGTCGGCGCGGGCCAGCGCTCGACCCCGGCCGGTTCCGGGACCGATCTGAATGTGCAACTCAGCCAGGCGTTCTGGATCGCCGGCCAGGGCAGGCTGCGCGCCGCGGCGGCCGATCGCGAGCTTGCCGCGGCCCGGGACCAGTACCGCTATCTGGTGTCGGCCACGACGGCGCGCGTGCGTGCCGCCTTCTTGTCGGTGCTGGTGACCGACAAGGCGGTCGCGACGGCACGCCGGATCGTGCAGGCCAACCGCGAACTCTACGATTATGCGCAGCGGCGGATGGCGGCCGGGGCCGGGACCCAGCTCGAGCTCAATGCGGCTCAGCTCGGGGTAAGCCGCGCCACGGCCCTGCAGGCCCGGGCAAAGAATCGGCTGCAGCGGGCACGTCTGGCCCTGGACGAACTGCTGGGCATCGATCCGCGCCGCCGTCTTCAAGTGAAGGGCAGGCTGGATATCGGCCCGCTGCAGGTGCCGGATCGCGCCGCCCTGCTCGAGCGTGCCGTACGTCAACGCTCGGATCTGGCCGCCGCGGCCGGACGCGTCGCCGCGGCACGCCAACGCCTGAAACTGGCCGATCGTCAGATCATTCCCAACCTCACCGTGTTCGGCTTCTATCGCGAGGAAAACGGCGGCAACGGCCGGGGGCCGAATGGCAACGGCGCGACGATCGCCGGCGGTGGCGTGTCGTTCGAGCTGCCGATTCTCCATCGCTATGAAGGCGAGCGTAAACAAGCCGCCGCCGAACTCGATCAGGCCCGGCTCGAGCAGGAGAACCTGCGGCGCGAGGTCCGGCTACAGGTTGTGCGATCACTATCGGACTATCGCTCGGCGCGCCGTCAGGTCAAGGCGCTCGACCGCGCCGTGTTCGATGCCGCCCGGCAATCGGTCGATCTGACTCGACGCGCGTTCCAGGCCGGTGAAGTGGGTGCGCCCGCCATTACTACGGCCCAGAACAACCTGATCGCCGTGCGCACTGAATACCTGTCGGCCCTCGATGCTCTGATCGACGCCATTACCGATCTCGAACGCGCGACCGGGGGCCTGATCGCCGTCTCGGCCGGCCACACGCGCGAAGGAAACTAACCCATGCCTGGATTCAGTCATTTCCGCGCAACGCTCGGCGTTTTGCTGGCGACCCTATGGGTCGCGAGCGGCTGCGACGCCTCCCAGTCCGCCGGCAAGACGACCGACCAACCACAGCAAACCGCGACTTCCGCGTCCACGAGCTTCAGTCGCCATGGAACCGGCCACGACAAAAAACATCAATCGACACCACGCGAAGTCCACCTGACACCAGCGCAACTCGAGCCGCTGTCCATTCGCGTCACCGCGGTTCCCGGCGGGGCGGCGGCGGATACCGTCAAAGCCCCGGCCAACGTCCGTTTCGATGCCGACCGGGTGGCCCGGGTCGGGCCGCGGCTGGAGTCGAAGGTCGTCGCGGTCGAAGCCGATCTCGGCGATCGGGTCGAGGTCGGCGACACCCTGGCGATGCTCGACAGCGTGGCGCTCGGCAAGGCGAAGGCCCGTTATCTGACAGCGACCGCGCATTACAGAAACACGCGGGCGGCCTATCGACGCAAGCGCGATCTGGCCGGCGACCGGATTATCAGCCAGGCAGCACTGGACGAGTCCCGCGCCAGGTATCAGTCCGCGCGCGCCTCGCGACGCGCGGCGCGCGCTGAATTGAAGCTCTATGGGCTGACCGCGGCCCAGATCGAAGCCATCGATCCCGGCGACGACGACACGCCACTCTCACGGTTCGCGCTCACCGCGCCGATTGCGGGCACGGTTCAGCGTCGTGATGTGGTCACCGGCCAGACCGTCGCGTCCAGCGAGACCCCGTTTCAGATCGTCGATTCGTCGCGAATGTGGGTCATGCTGCACGTCGCCGAAAATAACGCCGCGCGCATGCGCCCGGGGCTGCCGGTCTCGGTCCGCGTGCGGTCGTTACCCAATCGCCGGTTCGCGGGCAAGACCGATTGGGTCTCCCGGGCGCTCGATCAAGACGCCCGCACGCTGACGGTGCGCGCCGTCGTGAGCAACGCGGACGGGCGGCTCAGTGACGGCATGTTCGGCACCGCGACCGTGCAGACCGCGGGCAAAAAAGACTACGCACTGGTGCCCGCCGACGCGGTGCAGACCCTCGACAAGGATCAGCCGGTCGTTTTTGTTCCCGGCGACGAGTCCGGTCATTTTCGGGCCGTGGCCGTGACCACCGGCGACGAAAACAACGGCCGGGTGGAGATTCGTCAGGGAATCGATCCGGGCGATCCGGCGGTCACCGCCGGTGCCTTCGATCTGATGTCGGTGCTGACCAGCGGCTCGCGCAGCGCCGCCCACGGCCACTGATCGGGAGATCGACATGATTGCTCGATTCGTAAGACTGGCGCTGGCCAACCGGGTGCTCACCCTGGTGGCGATCGCAGCCCTGGCCCTGGCCGGTGTCTATTCATTTCAGAATGTCCCGATCGATTCCTACCCCGACGTCACACCCCCGATGGTGCAGATCTATACGTCGAGCCCGGGGCTGTCGCCGGTCGATGTCGAGACCCAGGTGTCGTATCCGGTCTCGATCTCGATGTACGGCCTGCCCAGGCTGGAACGGGTACAGAGCACATCGATCTTCGGACTGTCCCGGGTCAACGTCTACTTCGAGGACGGCACCGATATCTATTTCGCCCGGCGGCTGGTCATGGAACGTCTGGCCAAGGCACGACAGCAGATTCCGAAGGGCCTCGGCGAGCCCCAACTCGGCCCCATCACCAGCGGGCTGGGCCGGGTGATGATGTATACCGTCGAAAACACCGACCGCAGCCAGCACTCGCCGAGCGCCCTGCGCACCGCCCAGGATTGGATCGTGAAGCCCCAGCTGCGCACGGTGCCCGGCGTGACCGGCGTGCTGTCGATCGGCGGTTATGAAAAGCAGTATCAGGTCGCCCTCGACCCCAACGCCCTGTCGGCTCGCAATATCACCGTGGCCGACGTGCGTCGCGCCATCGCCGAGAACAACCGCAACGTCGGCGGCTCGTTCATCAACCGCGGCGGCGAGGAATACATCATCCGCGGCTATGGCTGGGTCGATCCCGGCGAAAAGGGGCTTGCGGATCTGCGCGAGATTCAGGTGACCGAAAACAACGGGACACCGGTGTATCTCGATGACATCGCCGAGATAGGCTTCGGCCCGGCCATCCGGCGCGGCACCCTGATCGCCGACGGCGAGGAAGCGGTCGGCGGTTTCGTTCTCAAGCTGATCGGTCGCAACACGCAGGCCCTGCTCGACAACGTCGAGGCGAAGATCGACACGGTCAACGAGGCCTTGCCGGAAGGCATGCGGGCCAAGCCCTACTATTCCCAGGCCAGCCTGATCGACAAGGCCTCGGCAACGGTCGAGGACGCCTTGCTGGAAGGCTCGCTTCTGGTGTTGGTGCTGCTTTACCTGTTCCTCGGCAATCTGCGCTCGACCCTGATCGTGATCGCGAGCCTGCCCTTGTCGGCCCTGATCGCGTTCATCGCCATGGATTATGTCGGTCTCTCGGCCAACCTGATGAGCCTCGGGGGCCTGGCGATCGGTATCGGCATGATGGTCGACGGCTCGGTCGTCATGATCGAAAACATCTTTCGGCACATGGAGGAACGGGCGGAAGAAGACGTATCGCACATGCGCCTGGTCGGCGAAGCCGCCGCCGAAGTCGCCCAGCCCATCACCTTCGCCATCGCGATTATCGTGCTGGTCTTCACCCCGCTGTTCACCTTGCAGGGGACCGAAGGCAAGCTGTTCTCGCCAATGGCCTACACCATCTCGTTCGCGCTGGCCGGCGCGCTGGTCATGGCGCTGACCTTCGTTCCGGTGATGGCGTCATTGTTGTTCAGGAGACGCAGCGCACACGGCGAACCCCGGCTCGTGGGCTGGCTCAAAGCCGGCTACCGACCGATTCGCGATGCGGCGATCAAGGCGCCGGTCGCCGTGCTGGGGGCGGCAATCGTGCTGTTCCTGTCCAGCCTGGCGATCTTCCCGACGCTGGGCACCGAGTTCATCCCGACGCTGCGCGAGGGCACGTTCATGGTGCGCTCGACCCTCCCGCCGGGCGCCAGTCTGGACAAAGCCAGGGAATACGCCAAACGCGTGCAAACCGTGATGCGCGAGTTCCCGGAAGTCCGGGGTGTGTATTCACGGGTGGGGCGTGCCGAAGTCGGCGGCGACCCGGAGCCGGTCAACGTCATTGCCTCGCTGGTCAATCTCAAACCCCTAGATGCCTGGGCGAGCGACCGCGACTACGAACAGCTTCAGACGGCGATGGCCGAGCGCGTGGGCGAGTCGTTGCCGGGTCTGGCTAACAACTTCTCGCAGCCGATCCAACTGCGCACCGACGAGTTGCTCTCCGGCGTACTCGCCCAGGTCGTGGTGAGCATCTACGGTGACGATCTGACCAAGCTGGCCGACACCGGCCGAAAGATCGCGGCGATTGCGCGCGCGGTACCCGGGGCAGCCGACGTACGGGTTCAGCAACAAGGTGGCAAGCCACAGATCGTGGTCCGCCCCGATCGCGCCGCGCTGGCACGCCATGGCATTCCGCTCGACGAGGTCCTGGGTGTGGTCGAGACCGGCATCGGCGGTGCCGCCGTCGGCCAGGTGTTCGAAAACATCCGACGGTTCGACATCTTTCTGCGCTTCGATGAGACGGCTCGGAACCGGGTCGACGCCATCCGCGACCTGACCTTCCGCACCTCGCAGGGCGCCTTGATCCCGCTATCCCGCGTGGCCGACGTCGAGGTCTACCGCGGGCCGAAGAAGATCTCGCGGGCCAAGGCCAGCCGGCGCCTGTTCGTGCAACTCAACGTGCGCGGACGCGACATGGGCGGTGTGGTGCGCGATATCCAGAAGCGCGTGGCCAGCGACGTCGAACTGCCGCCCGGTTATTTCGTGGAATACGGCGGCCAGTTCGAGAATCAGCGGCGGGCGATGGCCCGACTATATGTCGTGGTGCCGATCACCATGGCGCTGATCTTCCTGTTGCTGTTCATCGCCTTTTCCAGCCTGCGCTATGCCGCACTGATCTATCTCAACGTGCCGTTCGCGATTACCGGCGGAATATTCGCGCTCTGGGTCTCCGGACTGTATCTGTCGGTGGCCGGCGCCGTCGGCTTCATCGCCGTATTCGGCGTCGCCGTGCTCAACGGGGTGGTGCTGGTTTCGTATATCAACCAGTTACGCGAGCAGGGGATGTCGATCGACGAAGCCGTGCGTGTGGGCGCCGAGCATCGGCTCAGGCCGGTTCTGATGACGGCGACCGTCGCCATTCTCGGCCTCGTTCCGCTGCTGCTGGCCAACGGCATCGGCGCCAACGTGCAGCGCCCGTTGGCGGCGGTCGTCGTCGGCGGGTTGATCACGTCGACCTTGTTGACGTTGCTCGTGCTTCCGGCGGTGTATCGCTGGTTCGCCGAGCCGCGCCGGGACATCGACGTCTAACCCTGTGGCCTGTAACGCAAATGCACCGCCCTGTTCCGGCAGGCGTTCAGGCCAGACGCCTTGGTAGCGCCCCTTCTATCAAGGTGTCACCGGCGGCGCCGTTCGCACCGGCGCCGTCGCCATTCGACCCGCGGGCATCCGGCTCTGTTACCCCCTCAGGCGATGCCCGTGGGTCGTCTTTTCATGCGATAGACAAAGGAGAGACCACCATGAAAGAAATCAAGGCCTACATTCGTGCGCACTGCAGTCGTAGCGCATCATCACGTGGAAGAGACCGGCGAAGATAATGAACCAGAGCAGGCTTCCCATCTTGTTCTCCAAGAGACTGAGACGTTTGGTTCGCTACCCGAAGTAGAGAGCCTTACCACAGTCTGCGATGGCACCTGAGATCGGTCTTGGCCAGGATCAATCGACGCTTGGATCGAGGCTGGCCAGATTTCTGTGAGATCTCCGAAAGCAAGGCGACATCGGAAATCTGGCGAACCGGCCCAGCCAGTCTGGGCCATGCCCATCGTCCAGAGGTCGGTAACGCGCCGTTCCACCTGACCGGGCGTCTCGACGCGCGATGAACGCAGGTTACAGACCGCCAAGAAACATGGCGAGAACCAACCCTAGAGCGAATATGCCGACGGAAAGAACGGTCATTCCGGCAAGCGCGGCGGTCGTCACCGATCTTCCGTCGGGATGGGGCGCAGACACGTTGTCATGATCGAGACGATCCCCAGACATGTGATGGTGCCCTGTTCCGGAGGCGTGTGCAGAGGCCCCATCGGCGCGCTCAACGGATGCGCGCACGGTCATCATCCCATGCTTGAGGTGGCGGGCGACCAGCCACCAGTTCATCGGATAGGCGGTCACGAAGCCGATCAATAAGGCCATCGACATCACGAACCAGAATGCCGGGTGGGACGGGTCCCGGCCGCCGGGTACATGGGCCATTGCCACTGTCATCACCGGCACCATGCCGGCCATGAGGCAGTTCATGGAAAGCAGTTCGGAAAAGAACGTGCCGGCAAGGGCACGCGTGTACGAGCCACCGGCCATGCCGCGCATGAACAGCGACTGGAAGATGCTCCAGCCGAACGCAAAGCCCAGCACGTACTCCAGTGCGACATCGCCATACCCGGACAACTCGACCGACGCGGCAATGACGGCTCCAGCCAGAATGCCGATGCCGTCGCCGGCGACACAATGCATGGTCGATCCGAGGACCTGACGCCAACGCGCCGCGGTATAACGCTCGTGCAGACCCGGCAGCGGCTCACGGCAACCGAGCACATATAGGAAGGCTCCAATTGGCCCGGTATAGGCGGTCAGCAGAACAAATCCCCATTTGAGCACCGGAGACTCCGGCGTCGAACGGATATCGAGACCTACGTACAGCACCGATAGCGCGGTCAGGACAAACCAGAGCAGCATCACGCCATCGAGCATCAGCAATTCCTCCCTGCCACCGCGCCGGGCCAGCGAGCCCCGCGGTAGCATCGCCGGGCGGCCAGCCACCTACCGGCTGGCCCCGGCGCGCGCCACACGCGGATGGCGTTCAGGACTTTGACCACCGGATTTACTTGAGCATGACGTAACTCGCCGGGCGCTACGCCAGTCGGTAGCTGATCTTGTGGTCTCTGATGGGCAAACGCGATGCTGGGCAGAGCGACCACCGTCAGGGCAAGCGCGGCGGCTGCCATCGTACGTTGTAATGGCTGGTTTTTTTCATGGTTAAGCGCTTGGAGAACCTGATTCCTACCGACTCGAACCGGCCGGTCGCCCGATATCGCAAAGAGTGCCGACGATTCTTGCTTGAAAAAAATCGTTTACAAGCTTAAATGCCTGTGATCATTCTCAATATCCGAGGCGACTCGCGTATTGATCCACATCAACACAACAGAGCTTTTTCTCGACATCTCCCGAAGGCACGACGACGTGCCCCACGCCACGACAGATCGGCACACCAATAGCCGCGATCCTTCCTTGACGCAGATCAAGATCGCCTCCTCGTAGCCATGATTCAATCAATCCATATCAACCAGGAAGCTTTTGGGGCGGAACCATGACCGGGATCAAGAAACTGCAGGCGACCGCGCTGGCGGTTGCTACGAGCGTGGTTACACCGGCCTGGGCTCAGACTGGGGATGGTTACTACTATGGCCACGGCATGATGTGGAATGGAGGCTGGAGCGGAATGTTTTTCGGTGGACTGATGATGCTTGTCTTCTTCGGCGCCGTGATCATATTGGTGGCATTCAGTGTCCGGTGGCTGACGGGAATGGCCAGTCATCAGAGTCACTCGGACACGGGCCCCAAGCCCGACAAGGCGCTCGATATTCTCAAGGAGCGCTACGCGCGCGGGGAAATAGGCGAGGAGGAATTCCAGGACAAGAAAAAGCATTTGTCCGATTGAAACGCGCCCATCGCGATGGCTTTGATATCGCCCCAGCGCCGCCGGTGATGACCCATGTGTCACATCATCCTGTTTCTGCCATTGCTCGCCTTGCCGGTGTTCTGGCTACTTCCGCTGGTCTGGGCCATACCGCTTTATCTGACCGCATTGGCCGTGTCGGCGTGGCTGTATTGGATCATGCTTCGCGGCATGCAGCGGCCCGTCATGGCCGGGCCGGAATCGCTCCTAAACCGTCATGGCCAGGTCACCCAATGTGACGGCGGGTTCCTGATGGTGCAAATCCACAACGAATTGTGGAAAGCCACTTCGGACGACGATTCATTACACAATGGCGACAAAATCATCGTCATTGGACGTCACGGCCTGGTCGTGCATGTGAGTCGCGATCGCCTTGATCAACCTGCATCCATAGCATGCCGAGGACACATGGGATGACCAGCCTTCAAGTCCGGAATCGATCCGATCCGCTGCGACAGCCGGCGCCATCTCGCCCAACGGCGCTCTACATCTGTCCCATGCATCCGGAGGTCAAGCAGGGCCAGCCCGGTGAGTGCCCCAAATGTGGCATGACGTTGGAGGCCACGACCCCACCCAAACGCCGCACGCAGTACACCTGCCCCATGCACCCCGAGATTATCCAGGACACGCCCGGCGATTGTCCCAAATGCGGGATGACCCTGGAACCCATGACCGTTGCCAGTGATACAGACGACGGCGAGTTCAAGGCCATGAGCCGACGCTTCTGGTTGAGCGTGCCGCTCTCGGCCACGGTGCTGCTGCTGGCCATGGGCGAGATGGTGCCGGGCCTGGGCATTCGCGATTTCCTGGGGGCCGCCTTCGGCTGGATCCAGTTCGCGCTGGCTACACCGGTCGTGCTCTGGTGCGGTGGCTTCGCCTTCCAGCGCGGCTGGAAATCCGTCGTCAATGTCAGTCCGAACATGTGGACGCTCATTGCACTTGGCGTCGGGGCCGCCTACGGCTTTTCCGTCTTTGACCTCCTTCTCCCCGATCTTTTGCCGGCGGCCTTCAAGAGCGCCGGCGGCCACGCTCCGCTGTATTTCGAGGCGGCAGCGGTGATTATTACGCTGATACTTCTCGGACAGGTCCTGGAGACGCGCGCTCGTGGGCAGACGTCAAAAGCATTGAAATCCTTACTGGACCTGGCGCCACCCACAGCCCGCCGGATCGGTCGTGGCGACGACGAAGAGGAAGTTTCCGTGGACGCGCTACAAGCCGACGACCGACTGCGCGTGCGGCCCGGGGAAAAAGTCCCGGTGGACGGCGAAATCATCGAGGGCCACTCGACGCTGGACGAATCCATGATCACCGGCGAGCCCCTCCCACAGGAGAAGGGCGTTGGCGATACGGTCACGGGTGGAACTGTCAATCAGACCGGTAGTTTCGTGATGCGCGCGGCCCGCGTCGGCGAGAATACAGTGCTGGCGCGTATCGTGGACATGGTCGCCCGGGCGCAACGCTCGCGCGCGCCGATCCAGGGCCTAGCAGACAAGGTCGCCGGCCTCTTCGTGCCGGCTGTCGTGGTCGCTGCCATCATTGCCTTTGTGGTCTGGGCGTTGATCGGCCCCGCGCCGGCGCTGGCTTATGCGTTGGTGGCAGCGATCTCCGTGCTGATTATCGCTTGTCCTTGCGCGCTCGGCCTGGCCACGCCCATGTCCGTCATGGTCGGCGTGGGCCGCGGCGCCCGCGAAGGCGTATTGATCCGCGATGCCGAAGCCCTGGAATTGATGGAGCAGGTCGACGTGCTGCTGGTCGACAAGACCGGCACGCTCACCGAAGGCAAACCGAAGCTGGTGGCGATAGAAACCACGTCAGGCTTTCAGGAATCCGACGTACTGCAATGGGTCGCCTCGCTGGAAAACGCCAGCGAACATCCACTGGCCCGCTCGATCGTGGCCGGCGCAGCCGAGCGCGGCATCAAGCCGGGGCGTGTCACAGATTTCGATTCCATCACTGGTAAAGGGGTCCGCGGCACCGTGGACGGACACGCGGTGTTCATCGGCAACGCCCGCTTGATGGAGGACAACGGTATCGACGCCGCGGCGCTGTCCGATGTCGTCGACAAGCGCCGTGCCCGGGGTGAAACCGTGATGCTGGCTGCCGTGGACGGCGCTCTCATAGGCGCGGTCGCCGTCGCCGACCCGATCAAGGAATCCACCCACGAGGCCGTGCGCATTCTGCATGATGCAGGCTTGCGCCTCATCATGCTCACCGGCGACAACGAAAAGACCGCCCAGGCGGTGGCTGAACGATTGAACATTGATGAGGTCCATGCCGGCGCCTTGCCGGAAGACAAGCATGCGCTGGTGGAAAAACTCCAGAGCGAAGGACGCAAGGTGGCCATGGCCGGCGACGGCGTGAACGATGCGCCGGCGCTGGCCAAAGCCGACGTGGGCATCGCCATGGGCACCGGCACCGACGTGGCCATGGAGTCCGCCCGCATCACGCTGGTAAAAGGCGACCTGCGCGGCATCGCCAAGGCGCGCCGGTTGTCCGAACAGAGCATGCGCAATATTCGACAGAATCTGTTCTTTGCATTTATCTACAATGGCGCCGGCGTGCCGGTCGCCGCCGGCGTCCTATATCCACTGATCGGCACCTTGCTGTCGCCGATGCTCGCGGCAGCAGCCATGAGTTTCTCGTCGGTGTCGGTAATCAGCAATGCGCTACGACTGAGCCGAACGAACCTTTGACACCCGGACCCGACCAGCCAGAAACCGCGTTCCTGCTCCAGCACTGTGATGACAGGACGTAAATGTTCATGAGCCCGCTCGAGTCAGTTGATCTGCAGATGGATCCGTGCTCACTCATCGCATATAAAGTCAAGCAACAAGAAACCATTCATAACCAAAGAATGGAAACGACGCCGACGCTCGGCTTCGAGCGATGCGAAGCGCTATCGCACTACTCAAGTTTAACCATCCTCTGTTCCGCGGCAGCCGGCCGGCAAAACCCGGCCGCCGCCGCGGGACCGGCACGAGGTAGGTCCCGGACTCATCGGAACGCCTAACGCATGCCCGCAGCCCGAGCCACCATCTCGGGTATGGACTGGATATTGTCTTTCCAGCCCGGCTTAAGCTATTCTTCGCCGATGTTGCGCTTAATCGCGATAACCCTTTTAGTCATGCAGGCACTGGTCGCTCAGGCCGGCGTCCACGGGATATCGTGTCTACATAGCCCGTCAGGCGAGTCGCCGCAACCTGCCTCGATTACAGCGCATGGCCGCGCCTCGCAACCGGACCAGCCGCCTCGGCATGAGATGGGCTGTTGTGCCACGATCGGCAGCTGTTCGCCCAGCGCTTTGGCAAGCAATGCGCTTGCGTCCGTCGCACCCAACCCGAGACCGACCTATCCGCTCGCGACGACGATGTCGCGAGCGCAGCTTGGCTTCGTCCGACTCCCCTATCGCCCCCCGTCTTTCGCCATTTAACTGACGCTCAGCGACGTCTGTGATGTCGCAATCCAGTTAACCCAGGTGCCTCGTGATTGTTGCTGCCACGAATCGGTTGTCCATACCGGTTTTCGGGATCGTCTGGCCTTAAGGCCATGGCGAATAGCAATTGCGAGTCGCCATGCGAAAGGCGATCTCCATGACACTTTGTTCTTCCTTGGCTCAGCAGCCTATTGACGGCGGCATCATCCGAACCAATCGGACCGCCGCGTCCCCTCTCAGCTGCGATCGCACTCGGCCGCGGGTCCCTGGCCTGATCCTGCCTCTTTGCAGGTGCCGCCAGTAGCGTTTCGGCATCGGGTTGATCACTCAGGCCTGTTTTACCTCACGGTATATCGCTGGTCCGCCGGGCTGTAACGACATATCGATCTCCGGCGCTGGCGCCCGGTCATCTCGGTAGTCCCCCTGCTACCGGGGTGCCAGCGGCGAGGCCAAATCAACGGTATCGCCGCTATTCGGCCTTCGGGTACCCCGCCCTGCTACCCCCTGACCGGGTACCCGAGGCCGTCTTTTTGAATGTGAATACGGAGAAGGGTGTGAAAGAAATAAAAACACGGATCAGAACAAGCCACCGATCGAGAAAAGCCCCGGCCACGGGCTGTCCACCTCATTCAAGCAGAACATGTCTCGTAAAGCGGGACCCCGTCTATTCCAATTTTTGTAAGGCCATTCCCGATATGACAGACGCCATCGATCAAAAATTTATCACCCAAGCCCGGGGCGATGAAGAAAACCGTGGGCACGCCATAAATATGTACCGCCATAGCCACCCGGCCGCTACCGATTGCCATGATCCGCAAGCAGCCCAGCATAGCGAAAAGGATCACGCATGAACGATCGCACACTCAATTCCGAGCGCCGGCGCCTCCTACAGGCCATGGCCGCCGGCGGCATGCTGGCCGGCCTCGACATGTTCTTGCCGGGTGTATCCCGCGCCGCAGCCGTGCGTACTGCCGGCCAGGCCGCACGTGTCAAGGGCGGCATGCCACGCTCGGTCACGCGTGACTTCCATATCCGATCGGAACGCATTGAGATTGCGGGTGGCCAAGCTACGGCAAACACCGTTGACCACGGTGTACCGGGGCCGCTGCTGGAACTCTGGCAAGGCCACAATGCGCGACTGCGCGTGCACAATCATCTGAGTAGTTCGATAACGTCGCTTCACTGGCACGGCCTCCTGCTGCCGTTCGAACTCGATGGCGTGCCCGGGGTGTCATTCCCCGGCGTGGCGGCAGGCGATACGTTCGAAGCCTATTTTCCGGTGCGCCAGTCAGGTACGTACTGGTACCACAGTCATGCCGGTTTTCAGGAGCAAATTGGCCAGCTCGGGCCCATCGTGATCCATCCGGCCGAACCCGAGGCCAACCCGGCGGATCGCGAGTATGTCGTTGTACTCACGGACTGGACCTTCGAGAACCCGGCGCGTCTGTTTGCCAAGCTCAAAGAGTCCAGCGACTACTACAACTTCCACCAACGCACGCTGATCGATCTTATCGACGAAGTGGAAAGACAGGGCCTAACCGAGACACTCAAGACCCGACTGGCCTGGAACAAGATGCGCATGAGCCCGCGTGATATCGCCGATGTCACCGGGCATACCTATACCTACCTGATGAACGGCCAGCACCCGGCGGCGAACTGGACCGGCCTGTTCACGGCCGGCGAGCGCATCAAACTGCGGGTGATCAACGCCTCGTCGATGACCTACTTCAATTTCCGTATCCCCGGTCTGCCGATGACTGTCGTCGCCGCCGACGGCCAGAAAATCGATCCGGTCGACACCGACGAGTTTCAGATTGCCGTGGCCGAAACCTATGACGTCATTGTAAAACCGCATGCCGACACCGCCTATACGATCATGGCCGAATCGATGGACCGCTCGGGCTATACCCGCGGCACGCTCGCGCCGCGTCCTGGAATGACCGCGGCTGTGCCGGCGCTGCGCCCGCCGCCGACCCGCACCATGGTCGATATGGGCATGCCCATGAAGAACATGGCCATGGACAAGAATATGTCCGACCAGAGCATGGCAATGGCTGGCGGCCATTCGTCTTCAGCCGGCGGCGAGAAAACCACGACGGTGATGGGCGCCGAGCCTGCTATGGGCGACATGCACGGCGCTCACGGCAGCGCCCGCGGCATGTCCGACTCAGGCAAAGCTGCGGGTGGCTCGAGCCCGGCAATGGCTGATATGGGCATGGATAATTCCGGCCCGGTCATCGCCCAGCACGGCCCCAGCACTCACGGCGTCGGCAACGTCAACGTCGCCGAGGCCGAACGGTACCGGCTGGCCGACCGCCCGACCGGGCTGGCCGACGTCGCACATCGCGTGCTGACCTACAGTCAGCTGCGCAACATCGTGGTGCCGCCGGATACGCGCGAGCCGTCGAAGACGATCGAGGTCCATCTTACCGGCAACATGGATCGTTACATGTGGTCGTTCGACGGCCGCGAGTATTCGCAGGCCAAACCGATTGAGTTCCCTTACCGCGACCGCATCCGGTTGATCCTGGTCAACGACACCATGATGGAGCATCCGATCCATCTCCACGGCATGTTCATGGAGCTGGAAAACCATCAGGGCGAACATCGGCCATACAAGCATACGATCAGCGTCCTGCCAGGGTCGCGCGTATCGCTACTGGTGACGGCAAATGAACCCGGCCGCTGGGCCTTTCATTGCCATCTGCTATACCACATGGAGGCCGGCATGTTTCGCGTCGTGCGCGTGGCTCCGGCCTCGGAGATGACTCATGCCTAAGTTTATGCAAGGGACAATGACCGCTTTGGCACTCGCGCTGACCAGCGCTGGCTCTCTCGCTCTGGCCGCCGAGCCGCCCGGCAAAGCGAATCCGAACAGCGTTGTGCCCCACGGCGCCGAAAATGCATCGAGCGGCGCACCAGCAAGCTGGAATCCACCGATCCACGACGACGCGATCCATCAATACAGCGCTATCAATCGCCTGGAGTACGGCACCGGCAACGCGCCCGACAGTTATCAATGGGAGGGCAGTGGCTGGGTTGGCGGCGATATCAATCGCTTCTGGTGGAAAACCGAGGGCGAAGGCGCGACCGCCGGTGGCTCGCCCGATTCGACGTCGTTCGAGGCCGACTACGGACGCGCGATCACGCCATTCTGGAACGCGCTGATCGGCGCGCGCTACGACCTGTATCCCGGAAAGGATCGTGCGTTCGGCATGCTCAAGCTGCAGGGATTGACCCCGCTGTATCTTGATACCGAACTTTCGTTCTACGTCAGTCAGGACGGCGTGCCCAGCTTCCGGGGCGAGTTTCAGTACGAGCCGTTGATTACGCAGCGCTTGCGTCTGGCCCCGCGCGTGGAAATCAATATCGGGGCTCGCGATGCCCGTTACGGCTTGGGCGGCGGCCTGCAGAACACCCAACTGGGCCTGCGGCTGAAATACCAGGTCCGGCGCGAGTTCGTACCCTATATCGGCGTGCGCTGGAACAAGACATACGGCGATACCCGGCGTATCACCGAGGCCGAAGGTCAGCGCAGTTCCTCGACCGCGTTCGTGGTCGGGCTGAGCGCCTGGTACTAATCGGTCGCCCTCGTTTTCAAGCACATTATTATGGATATCATTTTACTGCTCGACGACACGCTCTATACGATCGCCGGCATGTTCTGGAAAATTCTGTGGGCGCTGATTCTCGGCTTCGCGATTTCGGGGGCCGTACAAGCCTTCGTGCCCAAGCGCCGCATGGTGCAGGTCATGGGGGACGACAGTGCCGCATCGCTGTCCCGAGCCCGCTTTTTCGCCGCTATTTCCTCGTCCTGCTCATACGCTGCGACCGCTATGAGCCGCAGCGCGTTCATGTACGGTGCCCATATCACGGCCTCAATCAATGCGCACGGACATCACGTTAGGTATCGGGTCAAGATCGGAACCAAAGCACGGCATGCAATCGAAACGTCATGGGTCGAGCGCGGCTCGAATGTCAGCTTGACGACTGATTGCAGCCGAGGATCGACTGGTTAGTGCAGCAATCACTTATAGCTCCGCATCAGATTTGCGTTACACCAAGCTGAAAATCAAGGTTTTACCATGTCAAAAGTAACTCAAACAGTTTATCGCTGGCTGGACTTTGATCTCCGGCCACCGCGCGATATTCCGGCAAACATCACAGCGCCGCAGGAACTCGCTTTCCACGCTCTACGTATTTCTTTCGGGCTGATCTGGCTCTTCAACAGCTGGACTGCGTCGGCCAGTGCGAACAAACACGCCATAGCGCAGTTCATCGGCGTGCCCTTTGGGGCGTGGCCGGTACGAGTGATCGGCAACGGGGTTCTGCTACTCGATCTAATTCTTGCGGTCGCCTTGCTCTCCGGGCGCGGCATGCGCATCGCGCTCTGGCTTGGCGTGGCCTATCTGCTCGTCATGTGGGTGGGCATCTCACATACCGGCGGCTTCAATACGGCGGCCGGGCAAACCGATCCGGGAATAGCTCCACCCTACCTGATCATGCTTATCATCACCTTTGCCTGTTGGCGTCTTACCCAACCCGCGACAGCCGGTCACACCGCAACGGACGAGCATGCACGGCTTGCGATCTATGCGATGCGACTATTATTTGGAGGTTTGTGGGCTTGGGATGCGCTGTTCAAATGGCACCCCTACTATCTCACTCATCTCGTGGGTTATCTGACGGCATCCCAACAAGGTGAGCCGGCTTGGCTGGCGGCTTATACCCAAGCCTGGATTGACTTCATAACCTTGGTGAATCCGGTCTTTTTCGCTGTACTGGCCGCCTTGCTGGAGGGCATCCTGGCCTGGGCTTTGATCACGGGGCGCTTTCTACGTGTACTCATGCCTGCCGGATTCGTCTACTCCCTGGTTATCTGGTCGACCGCCGAAGGTTTTGGCGGCCCATATAGCGCGTTGGGTCAGACTGGCATGACCGGCAACATGCTCGGCAATGCGGTGCTTTACGCTTTGATATTTTTAACTTTCATGGTCGTTTATCGCTGGCCCCAACCAGTCGAAAAACGAGCCTGAGGCAACTCGCTGATGGCGGCACCGGCCGCCATCGGCCCGACCGCAGCAATCCCTACATATGAGATAAACCATGAGAGACTCAAACACGCATTACGGAGTCGTCAGCCGGTCTCTGCACTGGCTGCTGGCACTGCTGATCCTCACGCAGTTCTCGCTTGTCTTTGTGTTTACCTGGGTCGCGCCGGAGCATGGCGGCGATCATCATCATGAACATCAGGCCGCCAGTCTTCATGAGACGGTGATGATGCTTCACAATTCCATTGGTGTTCTGATCCTGCTGTTTGGCTTGGTTCTTTTGGCTTGGCGGCTAACGCAGCCCAAGCCGTCACTGCGAGCCGATCCTGCTTGGCAGCGTCTGTTGGCACGCTTCGTCCATCTCGTGATTTATGCCATCGTTATCGCCCAGCCAATTTTCGGGATACTGATGGTGGCGTCTCACGGCCAACCGATCCCGTTTTTCGGCCTGTTCTCGATTCCGGCTTTCATCACGCTCGGCGAGCAAGCCGGTGCAACGCTCGGCGCGCTACATGCGTTCACAGGCTGGTGGATCGTCTTGCTCGCACTTGGCGTCCACATCGCCGGCTCGCTATACCATCATTTCGTTCGCCGAGATGATGTCTTGAAACGCATTTGGCGAGGTCGGCCCAACATGCAATAGATCGGTCGATTGGGCATGAAAGCAGCCCGGCCAGAGACTCGGGGCCGACAAACGTCACACCAGGTCTCCCGAGCCGGGCTCGCATGAACACGTTTCCCGGGGCAAAGCCCTGGGAAACTGATCAAGCCGCTTGATTGTATTGTGCTGCGTCGACGGGCGTTTCAGTCTTGGCAGCCTCGGGTCGCGCTTCTGGGCTTGGCTTCAATGCGGCCTCAAAACGCTTGAGCCGGAGCGAATTCGTGAGCACGAAGATGCTCGAAACACTCATGGCGCCCGCCGCGATCATGGGGTTGAGCAACCACCCCGTGAATGGGAACAGGGCGCCGGCCGCCAGCGGGATCAGCAGCACGTTGTAGCCGTAGGCCCAGCCGAAGTTCATCCGGATCGTGCGCATAGTGCGCCGCGACAGGGCGATCGCGTTGACCACACCCGACAGATCCGCCCGCATCAGCACGACGTCGCCGGACTCGATGGCGATATCCGTGCCGCTGCCGACGGCAATGCCGACATCGGCCTGGGTGAGCGCCGGGGCATCGTTGATGCCGTCGCCGACGAACGCGACCGACTGGTTTTCGCCCTGGAGCCGCTTGATCTCGTCGGATTTGCCATCCGGCATGACGCCGGCCAAGACGTTGTCGATGCCGAGCTCATCGGCAATGGCCCGGGCTGTTGCTTCGTTGTCGCCGGTCAGCATGGCGACCGACAGATCCATGGCGTGCAGCGCTTCGACCATGGACCTGGCCTCGGCGCGCGCCGGATCGGCGACCGCGATCAAAGCGGCCAACTGCCCATCGATGGCCGCGAACAGCGGCGTCTTGGCCGCTCGGGCCAGCTCATCCGCTTGCTCGGCCAGCGAGGACGTGTCGATGCCCAGGCTGTCCATATAGCGCGCCGCACCGATCTGAACGAGGTGGCCATCGACCGAGGCCTCCACACCATAGCCGGTATGCGCCTGGAACTGACGAGCCTCGGGCAACGAGATGCCCCCATCGCGGGCCGCCTTGACGATCGCCGTCGCGACCGGGTGTTCGCTGGTCGCTTCGACGGCGGCGACTTTGGCGAGCACGTCGGCGCGTTCGAACCCGTTCGTGGTTTCCAGCTCGGTGAGCGCCGGGGCGCCTTCCGTCAAGGTGCCGGTCTTGTCCAGCACGACGGTATCGATACTCGCCAACTGCTCCAGCGCGGTACCACGACGGAACAGCACGCCCATTGAAGCGCCCTTGCCGGTGCCCACCATGATCGCGGTCGGCGTGGCCAGGCCCATGGCGCAGGGGCAAGCAATCAACAACACCGACACCGCGGCGACGAACGCCAGGGCCAGGGCGGGCGACGGGCCGAGAATAAGCCAGCCCACGAACGTCGCGGCCGAGACTGCCATCACGATGGGCACGAACACGCCGGCGATCTTGTCCGCCATCGCCTGGATCGCCGGCTTCTCGGCCTGGGCTTCCTCGACCATGCGGATGATCTGCGCCAGCACGGTATCGCCGCCGACGCTGGTCGCCTCGAGTTCGAGCGTCCCGTTCTGGTTCACGGTGCCGCCCACGACCTCGGCGTCCGCCTGCTTGGCGACCGGCACCGGCTCGCCGGAGATCATGGACTCGTCGATGTAGCTCTCGCCTGAGCGTACCGTGCCATCGACCGGGATGCGTTCGCCGGGCCGCACGGACACAATATCGCCCTTGGCGACCTGGTCGAGATCGATCTCGGTCCATTCGCCGTCGCGTTTGACGCGCGCGGTCTTGGACTGCAGCTGCATCAGGCCCTGGACCGCCTGCGAGGTCCGACCCTTGGCCACCGCTTCGAGATAGCGACCCAGCAGGATAAGCGTGACGATCATGCCGGCGGCATCGAAATAGGTATGCGCGGTTCCGCTGGGGAAAACCTGGGGTATGACCAAGGCCACCAACGAATAAAAGAACGCCGCATTCGAGCCAAGCATCACCAGGCTGTTCATACCCGGGGCGAGATGCTTCATTTCGCGCCAGCCGAGTGTATAGAAACGCCAGCCGGCGTAGAACTGAACCGGCAGCACCAGTACCAGTTCGATGACGGTCCAGATGCGCGGCGGCAACAACCGGTCCATGGCGCCGGCGACCGCCGGTACGCTATGCAGCATGGCGATCACGAACAGCGGGATGGTGAACGCGGCGGCCAGGGACAGTGCTTTCTTGAGCCGATCGGCTTCGCTGGGCGAGTCGTCATCCGCTGCGGCCTCATCGTCGAGCGCGACCGCGGTGTAGCCGGCTTTTTCGACGGTCTCAAACAATCGCGCCGGGTCCACGAGCCCTGGCACATACGCCACATGGGCCCGTTCGGTCGTCAGGTTGACGGTGGCCTCGAGCACGCCTTCGAGCTTGCTCAGTTTTTTCTCGACGCGCGACACGCAGGCGCCGCAGGTCATGCCATCGACCTTGAATTCGAGCGTTTCGGTATGGGCCTCGTAGCCGGCCGAGGCGACCGAATCGAACAGCGCCGACACATCGTTGACGCGGGTATCGAGCGAAACTTTAGCCCGCTCGGTTGCAAGATTGACGGACGCGTCCTCGACGCCCTCGACCTTGTTCAGTTTCTTTTCGACACGGGCCACGCAGGCGCCGCACATCATGCCGTCGATGCCGAAATCGATGACCCGGATACTATCCTGGCTCATATCGGCCTCCTCCGCATCAGCGGTATTTCAGAATATCCATGAGCTCGGCCACGATCGCGTCGTCATCGCCGCGTTCATGGGCGGTCACCACGTGATGTTTCAGGTGGCAACGCAGAATCATGTCGCCCGTCTTGGCCAACGCGCCGTTCACGGCCTTGATCTGCTTGAGCGCATCGACGCAATACACATCGTCGCGTTCGAGCATGCGCAGGATGCCCTCAACGTGTCCCCGGATGGACCGAAGCCGGCTGCGCGCATCTTCACGCACAGCCGGGTCCAGAGCCAGTTGCGTATTCTCTGGATTGAGCTCAGCCATTATGCAGCGCGGGCGTCGTAGCCTTCTTCCTCGACCGCCGCAATCAACGCGTTCACGTCGGCCGAACCTTCGACCTCGGCTTCGCCTTCGTCTAGACGCACGGCGACCACCCGGTCGACCCCGGGCACTTCGGAAAGCGCCGCATCGACACTTTTCACACAATGCTGGCAGCTCATGCCGTCGATCTTCAGCTTAGTCATCAGGGTCTCCACTGATTGCGCCACCCCACTAGGGGTGGGTTAGGATGTGTTCGAAAATCTACGCTTCGGTCGAGGCGCTGTCAATGATCGGCAGCGGCGCCGGCCGATTCTCAACCAAGGAGAAAGCTATGGGAGTCCTTGAAATCGTCGCTTGGATCGTCGTCCTATTAGGCGTGGCGACGGGGCTGGCAATACTGCGCGACGTCATTCGTCATCCGCAGCCCATGCAGATCATGAACGTGACATGGCCGGTCAACGGCTTGTTCACGCCGGTGTTCGGCTGGTGGGTCTACAAGAAACTCGGGCGGCCCGACGCCGACGCGGGTGGCCATACGCATAAACCGTTTCCGCAGAGTGTGCTCGTCGGCGTCACCCACTGTGCGGGCGGTTGCGTGCTCGGCGATTCAATCGCGGCACCCATCGTGTCGATCGTTGGTTTAACCGTGGCCGGCTCGCTGTTGCTCGGTCATTTTGCGGGCGAGTTCGTGGCCGCTTATCTATTCGGCATCGCGTTCCAGATGCTGCCGATGATGAGCATGGGCGAGTCCAACCCGTTCAAGGCGTTCATCAATGCCATCAAGGCTGATACGCTGTCGCTGGTATCGTTCGAGATCGGCATGTTCGGCTTTATCGCGCTATCGTTTCTGGTGCTCTTACCGCACGAGCCGGAAGTCACCTCACCCGTTTTCTGGTTCATGATGCAGATCGCGATGATCATCGGCTTCGCCACGGCATATCCGGCGAACTGGTGGCTTATCAAGCGCGGCATCAAGCACGGTATGTGAGCACTCTGCTGACCAGCGAGATGCACGACTGGCATAACCTCAGCGCGCGCCTCGATGGCTAACGCCAGTCAATCCGAGGTCGACCGAAAAAAGCACCAGATCACCCTTACCGATCGCGCAATAACATCAGCAACAGTCCGAATGCGGCCAGCTGGGTGGCGACGACGAACGCGATTACCGCCACCCACGACAGGCCGTAGAGCGCGCCGATGATGGTCGAGCCGCCGAGCCACGCAATACCGTAGGCCGCCGTGAACAGGCCATAGGCCGTGCCCCGCCGCGCGCTCGGCGCCAGATCGGCCACCGCGGCGCGCAAGGTCGATTCGTGGATGCCCATGGCCGCGCCCCAGAGCGCCGCCCCGATCCATATGGCCGGGGCGGAGTCGGTGAATGCGAAGATCGGCACCAGGCCGGCCAGGGGCAGCGCAACCATCAGTGCACGCAGACCCACGCGATCGTAAAGCCAGCCGGAGCCCAGGGCAGCCAGCGCCGCGGCGGCCATGGCAATGGCATAGGTCACCGGAATCAGCGCCGGTGCGATCACCCCATCGACCTGGTCGTGATAGGCAAGCACGGCGAAGGTCGAAAAACCCAGCATCGCCACCGCCGTGAAGGCGGTATACAGCCAGAACGCACGCGACAGACCGCTCGCATTCGCCGCCGGGGCGGGCGACGCGCTGGCGTTTTGGCCGGCATCGTAATCCACGGGGGTCGGCACACGGCGGCGCAGCCAGATCAGCGTGAGCAGTGCGAGCACCCCCGGCACGGCGAGAACGGCAAAGCCCGCGCGATACCCCGACAATACGATCATCCCGGCCACCAGCAGCGGCCCGATGAACGCGCCCGACTGGTCCATGGCTTCATGCACGGCAAACGCCAGGCCGCGGCCGAACGAGGCATGGCTCGCGGCCGCCAGCATGGTATCGCGCGCCGGCGTACGCACGGCCTTGCCGAACCGCTCGCCGACGACCAGTGCGCCGGCCTGGGCGAGCGTGGACGCGATCGCGAGCACCGGCACCGCGACGAGCGTGATGGCATAACCGGCGATCGAGAGCGTCCAGTAGCGCTGCGTACGATCCGATAGCGGGCCGCTGGCCAGCCGCAACACCAGCGCGACCGCCTCGCCCAGCCCGGTGATCAGGCCCACCGTCATCGCCGAGGCACCGAACGTGGCCAGATACGGCCCGGTCACGCTGCGCGCACCTTCGTAGACCATGTCCGCGAGCATGCTGACCAGGCCGAAGGCGATCACGAACTGGCGTGCACTCAAGCGGTTACGATGCGTGCTCGCTGTATTCATCACGGTCTATTCCCAAGTCAACAAACGCGGCGTGCCAGATCCGCAGCGCCAATACTCACGAGCCGATTTCGATGCGCGTCGAATGCAGGGTCGGCAGATGATCGGCCAGCGCGCGCCGCACCGCCTCCACAATGCGATCCGTCTCGGCCACCGGCAGCGCGCCATCGAGCCGGATCGTCAGCTCGACTGCCAGTTCGTGGCCCAGCCAGCGCGCGCGTACATCCGTCACGCCCTGTACCTCTTCGACATGCTCGGCCGCATGGTGGATTTCGTCGATCAGCTGCGGCTCGACGCCGTCCAGCAAACGTGTGAACACGGCACGCGCGGATTGCCAGACGATGCCGAAGATGGCGATCGTGATCAGCAGGCCGATGACGGGATCGGCCAGCGGGAAACCCAGCCATACACCCAAGGCCCCGACCACGACCGCCAGGCTGGTCAGCCCGTCGGTACGCGCGTGATAGCCGTCGGCAATCAGGGCCGCGCTGTTCATCTGCCGCCCCACGCGAATACGGAACACCGCCACGATCTCGTTGCCGGCAAAGCCAAGCAGGCCGGCCAGCGCCACCCAGCCGAGCTGCGCGATCGGCTGCGGGTGCACAAAACGGTTGACGGCCTCGTACCCGGCGACCAGCGCGCTGAACAGAATAATCAGCACTACCACGACACCGGCCAGGTCCTCGACCCGGCCATAGCCGTAGCTGAAGCGCCGCGTGGTCGGCCAGCGCGCCAGGCGGAAGGCGACCCACAACGGAATCGCGGTGGCCGCATCGCCGACGTTGTGAATGGTGTCGGCCAATAGCGCCACACTGCCGGACCACAGTGCGATCACCAACTGACCCAGCGCTGTCACGGCCAGAATGACGAACGACCACTTGATCGCCCAGATCCCGCGCTCGGTCGCGGCCAGGCTCGGATCGACCACGCCGTGCATGTGACCATGGCCGGCGCCGTCATGCGCATGATGCCCGTGTTCGTGATGGTGATGGGCCCCGTCATCGCTCGCGCCGAAGCCGAGCCAATCCCGTACGGCCTTGATCGAGGGCTTGCTCATAGATATTTCGTGATCGACTTGAATTCGTCCATGAGCACACGTGCCTGCTCGCGGTCCTTTTCGAACAGATCGATGTCGAAGCAATGATCGACATGATCGTGTACCAGCGTGCGCTTGGCATTCGTGATCGCGTTCTCCACGGCGCTCAATTGCTGGGCGATCTCCAGACAGCCCTGCTCTTCCTCGAGCATTTTGACCACACGGCCCAGATGGCCCTGGGCGCGCTTCAGGCGATTGATGATCTGCGGATGGGATTCGTGCTTGCTCATGCCAATATCCTATCCCCCTGGATAGGATTGTGACAACAAACGAGAACCCGGTTGGTTGCAGCCGATGGCCGGCCGTTTTAAAGAGCACGAGTACCCTCGGCCCCGGGCAACGCCTGCACAAGCGGCCTGCATCGACAGCCCACACGACCCGATTCGGCATGTCGTTGGGTGTGAACGCCCCTAACTTCGACTCGCGGGACGCTTAAAGCGCCAATACAGATAGCCCGCAGCCCCGAGGACCCCAACCCCGGCCACGACATAGAGGTCGATCGGCCCCGCGGCATCGATGAAATGCCGAAACTGCTTGCCGAACCAGTACACGCCGAAGCCCCAGACGCCAACCCATAACGCGGCGCCGATGGCGTTATAGAGGGTGAACATCGGCGCCGCCATCGAGCCCACGCCCGCGACAACGCCATTGAGCTGCCGCAGGCCGAACACGAATCGCGCGAATACCACGATCACCCGCCCGTAACGCGCAAAGAAACGCTCGACACGCGCCAACCGTTGCTCGGTGATCCCGACCCGCGCGCCATGCCGTAGCACGAGCCGTCGGCCACCGAAGCGACCGACCGCATATCCGATATTGTCGCCCAGAACCGCGCCGGCCCAGGCCGCGACCAGCAACCCGACGATCGACAGTTTGCCCTGCGAGGCCAGCAACGCCGCCGAGACCAGCGCGGTTTCGCCGGGCGCGAGCAGAATGCCGAAATCCTCGACCAGCACGATCACGAACACAGCCCACGGTCCGTACTGGCTGATCATCGACGTGATATGCGACATGCGGTCCCTGTGATTTCGGCGGTTTACGCCACCCCGAAGCCTATCGGCACGGCAACGCCTCGACGCGTCTGTCTACGGCGCTATCTGACGGCTACACCGGTCAACAAAAACACCGGCCTCATGGTCGTTTCAATAGATTGGACCCGGCAGGTCGGGGTGAACGGCCTCACCCCCGGCGAACGAAAGTCATTTTGCCGTGCCCCGGACATCCCTGCTTCAGTCCGCCTGCTTTTGCCGTCGAGACAGATACAGCGCCGGAATGAGATTGGTCGTCAGCAGCGCGCTCCAGATCATGCCGCCGAGAATCACGATGGCCAGGCCTTGCTCGGGTGCGGCGCCCTGCCCCCAGCCGAGTGCGGTTGGCAACATGCCGAGCACGGCGGTCAGCGTCGTCAGCACGATCGGCCGAAAACGCACCCGCACCGCTTCACGCACGGCCTCCGCCACCGGCTGCCCGGCCGCTTCGTTCCGTCGCACTCGAAACAGCAAGACGATGCCGTGATTCAGGCTCAAACCGAGCAGGGCCAGAAACGCCACCAGCCCGGTCGCGTTCAGGCCGACGCCGCTGAGCACCAGCGCCAGTACGCCGCCTGTGAATGCCAGTGGGATTTGCAGTAACAGCAATCCGGGCGCCAGCAGCCCGTCGAACTGGATGATCAGAATACCTACCATGAGCACGAATGCGGCGATCGCTGCGATGCCGATACCGATCGCCGCGTGCATAAGTTTGGGATACAGTCCGCCGAAGCCGATGCGATAACCCGGCGGTAGATGCAGGCCTTGGATCGCTTTTTTGGCGCCCGAGACCGCGCTGCCGAGCGACCCGGTCGGCGTGGCGAGAATATCCAGCGCCCGGGCGCCGTCGACATGGCGCAGTTGGTTGGGCGCATTGACTAGCTTGAGTTGGGCGAGCTGGCCGAGCTGTGTCCAGCCCTTGTGGGTATGGATCGGCAACTGCCGCATCCCTGCCAACGACAGATCGGGGGCCTGGGCCAGACGAACGTAGAGGTCCAACGGCACATTGCCGTCGGGAATCTGAGCGACCGTGTCGCCGGTCAGCAGCGGATCGATCTGGGCATAAAGGGTGCTAGGAGTCAGGCCATAGGCGGTCATCGCGCCGGGTTTGGGCTTGAGGTGGAGCTGCGGGATGGGGTAGCTGTCGTTATTGAAAATGGAAGTCAGGCTCGGTACGTGGCGCAGTCGTGCCCCGATTTTATTCGACAGCGAGCGCAGCTTGCTGATGTCGTGGCCGAACACGCGCAGAACAAACGGTTGCGGCAAACCCGACAGGCTTTCGCCGAGGCGCTCGATGGTGGGCGTGTCGATCGCCATCTCGACGCCGGGGATCTGGCCCTCCTTGAGCAGACGCTGACCGAGTTGGTTGAGGCTGTTCACGCCGATGCCCGGCTTGAGTACCGTTTGGATTTCCCCGGCGTATCCCGGTTCGGTATAGGCCGTGGTCGACGCCGATCCGATTCGCGCATAGGTATGTGCCACTGCCGGATCGGCGCGCAGACGCTGGGTAATGGTGTCCACCGCGGCCTCGGTCTGGTGCAGGCTGGTGCCCGGCGGTAAGGAAAAACCGATGAGCATGTCCCCTTCGTTGGGCAACGGCAGGAAATTGACCGACACCAGTACCAGGCCGGCAGCGCTGATGAGCAACAGGGCAACACAGCCCGCCAGGCTCGCGCGCGGGAAGCGGGTGACCCGATCGAACAGCCGTTCGTTGAGGCCTTGCAGGCGGTCGAGTGCACGGGCCGCCGCGGTCGGCCGCGTCCGTGGGCGGGCCCCTATGAAGCCCAACCCGAGCGGAATCACGGTCAGAGAAATGAACATCGAGGCGCCAATCGCCAGCGCCATAGCCAGCGCAAACGGAATGAAGAACAAGCCCGCCAGACCGCCGACGAACAACAGCGGCACGAACACGGAGACCGTGGTCAGGCTGCCGCTGACATCGGGACTGGCGATATCGGCCAGCCCCTGGCGTATGCCCGCCCAGTGGGCATCACCGGCTTCCCAGCGATGATAGATCGCCTCCAGGACGATAATCCCGTCATCGGCCAACAGACCCACAGCCACTGACAGCGCGCCCAGTGTCAACAGGTTCAGGCTTTCGCCGAACGCATAGAGCCCCGCGATGCCCAGCAGCAGCGACAGCGGGATACTCAGCGCCAGCGCCCAGATGCCGCGCCCGGCACCCAGGATCCAGAACAGCACCGCGATTGCCAGCGCGGCGCCAATCACCAGGTTGCGGCCCAGGTCCGAACCGATCAGACCCACCAGATAGCCCTGGTTGTAGATCTGCACCCAGTGTACGCCGTGCGGGAGTTGCCCGAGCGTCTGTTTCAACTTGGCTTTTACAGCCTGGTCGACGGGCTGGGTGGAGGCCCCGGGTTGTTTGAACACAGTGAGTGCGATACTCGCCCGGCCATCCAGCTTGATCGCGCTCCGGGTCGGCTCTGGAGCACGCTCGACGTGTGCCAGATTGTGCAGGGCCACCGGCCCGTGCCGGGTCTGGACCGGTATCTTCGCCAGCGCCGACGCGTGGTGCGTCAGGTTGCGGGCCTGGATCAGCACGTGCTGATGGCCGGCGTGGATATACCCGCCCGAGCGCAGCAGGACGTGCTGTTTCAAGGCTTTGGTCAGGGCTGTAACCGAGACCCCGTAATGATGCAATGCCTGGAGATCGGGCTGGACCCACAGCGCGTCGTGGCCAGTCCCGTAGACTTCCACGCGCTGGACGCCGGATAGTGCCTGCAGGGCCGGCTTGATGGTCGCCCGTACGGCGCGTTGTACGGCCACCGGCGCCACGCCGTTCGGGATCTGTGCCGTATAGTCGGCAACTTCGTTGATAGCGTTGCCCATGAGTTCCGCGTACGGATGCGCAGCGGCGGGCAGGTTGCCGCGGGCGCGGTCAATCGCGCTGTTCACGGCTTGCAGATCCTGTTGGGGATTGGTGTTGCTGGTAAAGCGCACGGTGGTCTGAACTTGCCCGTGGCCCATGGTCGAGCGCACGCTCGCTACATGCTGCAGGGCCTGGATCCGGCCTTCGATCGGCCGCGTGATCTCGGCCTCCAACTGTTGCGCGGTGGCGCCGGGATCGCGGGTGATGATGTTGATCTGCGGATAGTCGAAATGGGGCAACACCTCGACCGGGATATGCAGCCAGGCATAGACGCCGTAGACGATCAGCGCGCCGAACAACAATACCCACGGCAAGGGGCGCGCGAGCACGCGCCGGAGTGACGACATCAGCGGACTCATTCAGCCGGGCTTCTGATAGTGCTGTGAGAAATGACGATGGAACGTCAGATAGGCGTGATCCACGACCACCGACGTCCCGGCGGATAAGCCGTGGGATATCAAGGTATCGTTGCCGCGGCTGGACCCGCGGGTCACGCGTTGTCGCTTCGTGCCTTTCGCGGTCTTGACCAAAACCCACCAATGGCCCTGATACAGGATCAGGGCCCGGGTCGGCACCATCACCCCAGTTTGCCGCGCACCTTGCAACACGACCGTGCCGGCTTCGCCGCTGATCCAGCGGTTGTTTTTCGCGCGCGAACGCAAACCGACCGGACGGCCGCCGCCCGAACCGGCCACCGCGAGGACACGCGCCACCCGAACGGGGATCGGCTTGCCGCCGTCGGCCGGCATGAACTGCCCATGCATACCGACGTGAACGGCCGCGGCGCGCGCGCCGTAATACGTGGCCTTCAGCCACAGGCCATGGGTCGGCTGGACCGTCAACACCGTCTGCCCGGTGGCGACACGTTGGCCGTTGGCGACCGCGACCGCCGTCACCGTTCCGGTTGCTGGCGCCCGCAGCACCGCATTTTTCTTAACGGCCTGCAACGCCGACTTGGCGGCGGACAGCTGTGCCTTGGCCTGCGCGACGGCAGCCTGTGCGTTATACAGGTCTTGGCGGGTGCTCAGGTGGGCCGCGCGTTTTTTCTGCGTGATTGCCAGGGTGTGCCGGGCCGCCCCCAGTTTTGCCCTGGCCGCCGCGACGGCCGTGCGACGCTGTTCCCGCAGCGCCCGGATTTCGGGGCCCTGCAGTGTACCGAGCGACGCGCCGGCGGTGACGTGCTGGCCGGGATCGATGTTCAAACCGGCGATCCGCCCGGTCTGCGCGGACTGCAGCCGGGCCTGTGCAATCGGCACGACCTCGGCATAGGCCGTCAGATCACGCGTTACCGTACGCGACTGTGCGGTGACCGTCCCCGGCGCGCTCCAGGCCGGCGCACAACACAGCAATGCCACGAGGCCCAGAAGACAAGCCGCGCGGGACCAAACAATGGGGCGAGCGAGCGTAGACATGGCGGCCAGTCTGACAAGCCGACCTGTCATTCACCTGACATTCCAATGACATTTCTGTCAGGCTCGCAACGTCGGCCCACCGTAAGCATCCTGCCCTCACCCGTTGACGCGCGTTCGGGCGTCAATGGGTGATGCCTGAGAGCGTGTCCTTGACGCTCCAGGGCAGGAACTCACCAATGCGGCTGATCGGCAGATCAGCGATACGCTCCAGCACAAGCTTCAGCCAGGCTTCGGGATTCACCCCATTGAGTAACGCGGTGCCGATCAGCGTGTAAACGCTGGCAGCCCGTTCGCCACCGGCGAACAGATAGTTTTTTCGACCGAGGGCCACGCAGCGCAACGTGTTCTCCGCCAATGTGTCGGCGACAGATTGGCATATCATTCAGATCGCGCTCGACCCGTTGACACTCACGCCTTGACGGACTGCGGATCACTAAACCGCCCGTATCGCAAGGCCAACGCTGGCATCACCAGCAGATTAAGCAACGTCGAGGTTATCAAACCGCCCAAGATGACGATGGCCATGGGACCTTCGATCGCATTGCCCGGCGCTTCGCTGGTCAAAGCCAGCGGCAGCAGGCCCAAGGCGGTCACCAGTGCAGTCATCAGGATTGGGGCCAGCCGCTCTTGGGCGCCGCGCATCGCTGCTTCGGCCGACCAAGAAACGCCTTCGACGCGGACCAAGTGTTCATAATGGGCGATGAGCATGATGGAATTGCGTAGCGTGATACCGAATACGGTCACAAATCCCACCATGCCGCCCATGGACAGCGTTGCCCCCATCAATGCCAACACGGCCAGGACACCACCGACCAGCGCGAACGGCAGGTTGACCAGGATCAGCAGCAGATTGCGCGGCCAGGCCAGCACCACAGACAGCAGCAGAACGATAAATACCCCGGCGATCGCGGCACTGACGAGCAACTGTTGCGTGGATTGACTCTGGGTTTGCGCGGTGCCGGCATATTCGACGTAACTCCCGGCCGGCAAGTGAATGCTCTGGGCAATCCGCTGCTTGGCCTGGGCCACGAATGACGCGACATTGCCCCCGACCACGTTCGCGGTGACGGTCGCAACGCGCCGGCCGCCCTCATGCAAGATGGTGGCGCGTCCAGTGGTCACCGCGACGCGTGCCACGGTCTTGAGCGGCACATCGACGCCGCTGGCGCTCTTGATCAGCAGGCTACCGACATCGGCAACGCTGGACCGATCTTTGGGCGGGAGAATGACCGAAACATCGAAGATGCGGTCGCCATCGTAGACTTGACCCACGACATCGCCGCCGTAGACCGTGTGCAGCGTATCCAGCACGTCGAGTGGATGAAAACCCCAGCGTTTCAGTGCGGCGGGTATCAGGGTCACCAGGAGCTTCGGGCTATTGGGCTGGGCCTGTAGACGAACGCCACTGGCGCCGGGTATTTGACGCACAATCCCGGCGATGGCTTCGGCCTTCTGGTTGATCGTATCGAGGTCTTTGCCGAACACGTGGATGACCACGGGCGCGGTCTGGCCGGAAATCGTCTCCTCGATCCGTTCGGACAGAAATGTCTTGACCGCAAAATTAGCGCCCGGAATGCTGGCGAGCACTTTTTGTATCGCGCGGCGCGCGGCTTCGGATTGGGCGCCGGTCAGTGGCTTGAGATCGACATCGAATTCGCTCGAGTTGGTGCCCAGGATATCCTCGGCTTGGGGTGCCCGCCCGGCTTTTTGCGCGACCGAGCGCACGGAAGGCAGTTGCAATAGTTTGCGCGTCACTGTTTTCCCAAGCGCCACCGTTTGCGGCAGCGATGTCCCCGCGGCCTCAACCATATGCACGATGTAGTGGCCTTCCTTGAGCTCCGGGATAAACCGGGCGCCGAGGAAAGGGACTGCGACCAGACCCGCCACAGTGGCCAGCAGGACGGTCGCGATCACCCAGCGATAATGGCGCTCGACCCGTTCCAGTAGTCGGCCATAGCGGGGCTTGAGCCAGCCGGTCACCGGCGGTTCCTGTGATTTGAGGCGGCGATGGGCCAGCAGCCAGAAGCTCAACGCGGGGGTGACCGTTAGCGCCACCGCGAGCGATGCCAACGTCGCTATAATATAGGCATAGGCCAAGGGTCCAAACAGACGCCCTGACACGCCGGGCAGCGTGACGATCGGAATAAACACCATGGCGATCGCCAGCGTGGCGTAGACCACCGCGCTGCGTACTTCCAGGGTGGCGTCGCGGACCACGCGCAACGTCGTTCGCGGTTGCGCCTCGGCCTGGTTCTCGCGCAATCGCCGATAGATATTCTCGACGGTAATCACCGCATCATCGACAAGCAGCCCGATGGCGATCGCCAGCCCCCCGAGCGTCATGGTGTTGAGCGTATAGCCCAGGAGTTCCAGAACCAGGGTCGCGGTCAACAACGACAATGGGATGGCGACCAGCGAGATAAGCGCCGTACGCCAGTTGAACAAAAACAGGAACAACACCACGGCCACGAGCACACCGCCGATAGCGAGCGCTGTCTGTAGATTGCCGACCGCCCGATGCACGAAGGCCGCCGGCCGGAACAGATCGGGTGCCATCTGGATATGGGCCGCCTTGAGGGTGGGCCGCAGGCCTTTCAAGGCGGCATCCAGACGCTGGGTCACTTGCAGCGTGTTGGCACCGTATTGCGTCGAGACGATGAGCTCGACGCCGGGCTGGCCGTTGATGAGCGCCGCGCCGACCGGCGGTGCCGGGGCCGCCTTGACGGTGGCGACATCACCCAGCGTGATGGGCACGCTATGCTTTGTGGTGAGCGTGACATCGGCCAGCGCTTTCGGGGTGATCGACTGGCCCCGGGTCTGGAGTTCGATGCGTTGATTGTGCGTCTCGATAAAGCCCGTGCCGCGTACGCCGGTCGCGCGCCGGGCAGCAGAGGCCAAATCGGCCACGGACAAACCGTACTGAATCAGCTTTTGCGGGTTCGGCTGGATTTGCAGCTGTCGTACGCGGCCACCGAAAACGGTGACCTTGGACACCCCATGCACGGCCAACAGCCGGCGCCGTACGGTCCATTGCGCCACGGTATGCAACGCCATGAGCGAGCGGCTCTTGGAACTGAGCCCGACGACCAGCACCGTCCCTGTCGCCGAGGTTAGCGGCGTCATCACCGGCGCTTGCGCGGCCGCCGGTAACTGTCCGGCGATCGAGGCTAGCCGTTCGGCGACCACCTGACGGTCACGATAGATGTCGGTGTTTGGATCAAAGGTGGCGGTAATGACCGACAAGCCCAGAATCGAGCCTGAGCGCAGCGACTGCAACCCCGGTACGCCGTTGACCGCGCTCTCGACCGGCGTCGTCACGAGTTGTTCGACCTGACGGGGCGCCAGCCCCGGCGCTTCGGTCTGGATCACGACCTGGGGCGGGGCGAACTGCGGGAATACGCCGTAGTGCGCGCCCACGAAACGGTAGCCGCCGTAGACAACCAACAGGACGGCAAGCGCGAGCACAACCCAGCGATGCCGCAACGACGCGGTGACAAGACGCTTTAACATAGTCAGTCCGTATCGCCTTCGTCACCGCCGGCGCTGCCTTTGGGCGCGTTGGCGAGCGCCTGTACGGAAAATAAAATGCTCGCGCCCCGCGTGACCAGACGGCTGCCGGGATCCAGACCGCTGGCCTGGAACCAGCCGCCCGGCACCGGCGTGTCGGTACGCACCGGTTGGCGTACGAACCGCCCGCCGCCCTTGGCGACATAGGCCCAGGCGCTGCCCTGCGACCAGACCACGGCCGCGTCCGGTACCACGACGCCGTTGTGTTGCGGCCCATAGGGCATCAGTGCCGTGACGTGCAGCCCATAGCTCAACAGCTCACTCTGTGAGGATGCCCGAAAATAATAGCTTCGGCCTTGCAGGTCGGGGTCGGTAGCGGGCGCGGGCGAGATCAGCGACGCCGCCACTGCCTTGCCGCCGGCGAGCACTTGCGCGCTTGCGGGCGGATTGGCCGGGGCTTCGCCCAGAGGCAAGGTCAGTTTGAGTAGCCGATGTTGATGCTGGGGGTGTATCAGCTGTTCAAACGCGGGGCTGTCCTTGCGCATCCACTGCGCGATCTTCACGCCCCACTGGGCCTGGATCGCAGTCAGCGTAGACGATCGTTTGGCTTGGGCCGCGTGGGCGGCTGCCTGATCGGATAGCCAGGCCGCCCGGGCGTTCTGGACTTCTTTTTTCGAGACGTTGTGCTGGTGTCGATACAACCCCTTGAGCCGTCGATACTCGGGCTGCGACGCGGCAAGTTGGGCTTTGGCGCGGGCCGCGTCGGCTTGTGCGCTGGCCAGCCGTTGGTAGGCGTCGGTCAAGGTCCCAGGCTCGACCACGCTGCCGTAAGCTCGTCTATGTGCCCGGTACGTGCTTGATTTTAGCGTCTGGGTTTGCAGGCCGATGGCTTTGCGTGTGTTGGCGTCGAGCTGCACATAGGTCACGCCGTCGCGCGTGAACACTCGTTGTGGCGCCGCGATGGGAGGACCTTCGTCTTCATCGGCCCAGGCGGGCCCGGCGGTCACAACCACGCCGCTAACCAGCACGAGTACCGCGAGATGAATCCATCGTTTCATGAGGCCGATGCCTTTGAAGAGCGCGCATGGGAGGAGTTCTGTGGCGGCGCCACATTCTGGATCGCACGGGCCGTTGGCGTGCCCCGCGCCAACGGGTACTCCACGGTATCGGCCAGCGCACCCAGCGCTTTTTCAGCCTGCACCCGCGCCTTCAACAGTGCGAGGCGATCAGTTTGCGTTTCCAGTTGGATGCGCAGCAGATCCAGGCGATTCGTTTCCCCGGCCCGATACGAGGCGCGTGCCGAGCCGAGCCGGCTCTGGCTTGATTTAAGTAAATGCTGCGCGAGCTGCAACTTGTGTGCGCTGGCCTGATAGGCTGCCAGAGCGCGGTTGAAATCGGTCGTAATACGCGCTTGCAGCACGCGAAACCGAGCAGCGCGCTGTTGGCGTTGGGCGCGAGCCTCGGCGATCGGCCCCTGGTTCTGGTTGAACACCGGCAGGTCGAGCGACAAGCCGATCGACCATTTATGCGCCCCTTGGTCCCAGGTATAGCCCGGACCGATGTTCAGGTTGGGATACTGGCGTGCAATTTCGAGCCTGACGGCCTGCTCGCTGGCCGTATAGCGCATCAGCGCGGCGCGAATATCGGGGCGCCGGGTCAACGCATAGGTCTTGAATCGTGCCCTCGGTATCTTTTGAAATGCCGGCAGCTTCCGCAACGCGTTGAAGTCATAATGCAGTCCGCGCAATGCGTCCAATGGCACACCCAGCGCACCCGCCAGCGAGGCGCGGGCTTGGTTTTCGGCCGCTCGCGCGTCGGCTCGGCTGAGTTGGGCATTCGACCGCTGGAGGCGCGCCTGGACCACTTGATATTGCGACGTTTGTCCCGCTTTGAACCGCTGTTCGAGCGCGGCGAGCAATGCCGCGGCATCTTGAACCTGGGTATCCAAAAGCTGAACCCGCCGCCGCGCGGCATACAGTTTGATCCAGGGCTGACGGACATTGGCTCTGATCTGCCACGCGGTTTGGACGACATTGAGCCGGGCGGCCTCGGCCTGATCGAGCGCCTCGGCGACCCGATGCGAGCGCTTGCCGGCGGTCAGTATTGGCATATCAACCGCTAAGCCGACCGTCCAAGGCGACAGGCCAGCGGCTGCATTGGTCGCATACTGCACGGGGTTAAGGTTGAGCGTGGGGTTGGGGTAGGCGCCCGCAGTAATGGCCTTGGCCCGCGCACTCGCCCACTGGGCACGGGCCAGCGCCAGCTTGGGGTGATAATGCAACGCGGCCACAGTCAGTTGGTCCAGCGTCCAGGCTTTCGGTGGCCACGGGCTCATGGCATGGCCAAGCTGGGCTTGCATGAAGGCGCGCAGATCCGCGTTATCCAGCGATCGGTGTGAAAATTGGGTGGCGTTTGCCGGCGCCGACAGCGGGCGCGGGTGATAGGTCGCGCAGCCCGTCAGCACCATCAAGACCACGACGATCGACGCGCTCGCCAGACGTCTCGCATGCGTGCTGTGCCTCATGCGCCAGCCGAGCCTTTGTCGCCGCGAAAGCAACGGATATGGATTAACCCCCTTCATGATCCACACGCTAGCAAACCGACCTGTCAGGAACCTGACATCAAAATGACAGAGTTGTCAGTTTTCGGTCGTTGCCGTCGAGACCACCAGATACGAAGCGGGACCGGGAGCCACGCCATCACCCGGGGACGGCCTGTAGCCCCTGCGGCGCCCCCTATCATCAAGCCGCCGGCCAGGTCAGCGACACGGTCGTGCCCTCGGCCCGATGGCTCTCGATCGATACGCGGCCGTTGTGCAGTTTCATGATCGAATCGACGATGGCCAGACCGAGACCGCTGCCCTGAACCGAATCCGTGCGCGACTCATCCGCGCGATAGAACCGATCGAACACACGATGCAGGTGCTCCGGCGCGATACCGCTGCCGTTGTCGGTCACCCGAATGGTGGCGGTCTCACCCGGCACGACCTCCACGACGATCTGGCCGCCGGCCGGCGTATGCCGGATCGCATTGGCCACCAGATTAGCCACGGCGCGGCGCAGCAAGTCGTCATCGCCATGCGCCCGCGCCGCACCTCGTGAATGCAAGGCTACACCCTGTTGTTCGGCCAGTGGCGCATAATACTCAACCACCGATGCCGCGATTTCATCGAGCGCGATCGCCTTATGCGGGTGCGACGTCCGATCCTGCTCCGCGCGGGCCAGAAACAGCAGACTATCCACGATACGTTCGAGGCGCAGCGTTTCCTCGAGCATGGATTCGACGGTGCGACGGTAATCCTGCTCATCTCGGGTACGCGATAAGGCGATTTCGGCCTCGTTGCGCAAATTGCCAAGCGGGGTGCGCAGCTCATGGGCCACATCGGCCGAAAACTGGCGCAGCCGCTCGAACGAACGGGCCAGGCGATCGAGCACACGATCCAGCGTGTCGGCCAACCCGCTGATTTCGCGTGGCCACGATTGCTGTCTGAGCGCGTCCCGGTCGGGCCGCTCCAGGGAAAGATTCGACACGACACGGCTCAGCGCCCGCATGGGGGCCAGCCCCTTTCGCGCCGCGGCAATGCTCAATGAAACCGCCAATAACGTGCCGATCGCCAATACGACGATCAGCATATTCCGATAATCCGCCAAGACCGCCCGATCATGGGCGACGTTCAGGGCGAGCTGGAGTATCACCGGCTGGCCGGTTGTCGCGTCCGCCCCGAGATCGATGGCGGCCAGCAAGTAATGCCCCCGCCGGTTGACCCGGGCCATTCGCGGCCCGTTGGTGAACTGGCGATACGGCTGTGCCGCGGGGAAGTCTTTCCCGGGCAGACGATCCGCCATGCCGGGCGTTTCCCCAAGCACCTTGTTTTGCGCGAGTGACAGACGAGCTTCGTAATCTCGAAAACGCGTGGACTCGGTCTCGGTATGGATCTCCTTGACCAGCCTCCGGGTCCGGTGGCCATCGTCGGCCAGGTCGGCGTGCAGCTCATGCACCTTGGCGATCAGGAACTGACTATCTTCGTAATTGAAGCTGTGAACAAGATAGTAATACAGTGCCACGCCGCAGACCGACAATACGGCCAGGGTCGAGGCCGCATACAGCACGCTCAGTCGTAGTGTTATGGATCGCGGCAGCAACACCATTTTAGTGCCGCAACTCGAGCAGATACCCCACGCCGCGCACGGTATGGATCAAACGGTCCGTGAACGGGACATCCACTTTGGAACGAAGACGCGCCACCGCCACGTCGATCACATTCATGTCGAGATCACTGCCGAAATTCATTTCCCAGATCTTTTCGGCGATCACGGTCCGGCTGACTACCTGACCGGACCGCCCTGCGAGCAGAGTGAGCAGGGAAAACTCCTTCGGCGTCAAACGCAACGTCTGGTCGGCACGGGCCGCGTGCCGGCGTATCGGGTCAACCACCAGATCGCCGATGACGAAACGCTCCGGCTTGATCTGGTCGCCGCGCCGCGCAATGGCACGCAGCCGTGCCACGAGTTCGCTAAAGGCAAAGGGTTTGACCAGATAGTCGTCGGCGCCCAGATCCAGGCCGCGGACCCGATCCGATACCTCGTCGCGCGCGGTCAGCAACAACACCGGCAGATGGTCATTCGCATCGCGCAACGCCGAGAGCACGGACCAGCCATCGCGACGCGGCAGCATCAAATCCAGAATGGCCGCGTCGTATTCCTCACTGAACAGCCATTCCAGGGCTTGCTCGCCGTCCGCGGCGAGATCCACCACATGCCCGGCTTCGGACAGCCCCGTCCGCAGGAGGTGCCCCGTCTTGGCATCGTCTTCAGCGATAAGTATGCGCATGCGTCATTGACTGCCATCGATCATCCATATCACCCGCGACGCGGAACCAGGCCTGTCACTGGGCAGGATGGCCGTCCGGACAGGCCGTTACCCCATCCCCCGCAGGATACCTGCGTTTTCGCGCCGTGCGGCATTGCGGCCATGCGCCGCATTCGATGCCGGCACGCACACGCGCCACACGGCGATGCGGCTACCATACCCGGATCGCGGTGAGCCGTCGGACGCCGCTCATGCTGTGCCCGGTCGTCCGCCGCGATATTAACCCGGTATGAAGGTATTTTCATGCCGGATTAGTAACATCGGCGATCATGCGTTCGTGTCCGGCCAAGGGGGTGGGTCGGGCGGATTCATGTTCGGACCGGGATCGGGAACAAGCGCCTGGCGCGC
Organism: Salinisphaera sp. LB1; assembly: GCF_003177035.1. Taxonomy (NCBI): domain Bacteria; kingdom Pseudomonadati; phylum Pseudomonadota; class Gammaproteobacteria; order Salinisphaerales; family Salinisphaeraceae; genus Salinisphaera; species Salinisphaera sp. LB1. The sequence continues at coordinate 307,331 of NZ_CP029488.1, forward strand.
GTCGAACGCCATCTGACTGGGGGAGCCGCGGTGGTTATCCAAGGCAACCACGAGCTCTCGGATGGTATGAAGATGGGGAACTCTTCATGAATTTTGCCACGTGGGTCCAGAGCCACCGCCGCTCGGTTCTTTTTCTGCTGGCGTTGTTGGCGCTGGGCGGGGCCGCCAGCCTTTTCCAGTTGCCGGCGGCGCTGTTTCCACAGGTGGCGTTCCCGCGGGTCCGCGTATCGCTGGATGCCGGTGCGCGTCCGGCGCAGGAGATGATGCTGCGGGTCACGCGCCCGGTCGAACGCGCGGTTCGCACCGTGCCCGGAGTACGCGCCGTGCGCTCGACGACCAGCCGCGGCAGCACCGATATCTCGATCGATTTCGATTGGGGCCACGACATGGTGAATGCGCTGTTGCAGGTGGAATCGGCGATCAACCAGATCAAGTCCGGCCTGCCGGCGGGCACGCACTTCACCGCGAAACGCATGTACCCGTCCAACTATACCGGCGTGATCGCTTATAGCCTGACTTCGGCCGATGTCAGCCAGATCAAACTGCGCGATCTGGCGAAGTATCAGATGGCGCCTTTTCTATCCAGCGTGCCCGGGGTCGCCAAGGTCACCGTACAGGGCGGCGATGTGGCGGAATACCGGGTGAACGTGGAGCCGGCGCGGCTCAATGCGCTCGGCCTTTCCATCGGCGATGTGGCCCGGGCGCTATCGGCATCCAACGTGCTCACGGCGGTCGGCCGCGTACAGGATCACTACAAACTGTATCTCGAGGTCTCCGACACCCGGTTCCAGAGCCTGGAACAGATCCGCCACACGGTGCTCAGGAGCGGCAGTGACGGCCTGGTACAGCTCGAGGACGTCGCGCGGGTGCATCGGGCGACCGCGCCCAGATACACCCGTTTTACCGCCGACGGCAAACAGGCCGTGCTGGTGAATGTCTACCAGCAGCCCGGCGCGAGCGTGATCAAACTCTCACGCGACCTCGCGGCGCGATTGAAACAGTTTCAGCCGCAGATACCCCCTGGGGTGAAACTGCACCAGTGGTACGACCAGAGCCAGCTGGTCAGCGTTTCCCGAAGCAGCGTCGTCGAGGCGATTGTCATTGGCATCATCCTGGCCGCCGTCGTGCTGCTGGTGTTCCTGCGCAGCTGGAAGATCACGCTGGTCGCGATCATTGCAGTGCCGGCCGTGCTGGCGGCGACCATGCTGGCGCTGTACACGCTCGGCATGACGCTCAATATCATGACGCTGGGCGGCATGGCGGCTGCGGTTGGCCTGATCATTGACGACGTGATCGTGATGATCGAGCAGGTGGTGCGTCGGGTGCAGGAAACAGGCGAACACGGCATCGAGCGCGTGCTTGCCGCCGCCCGCGAGTTCACCCATCCGCAGATCGGCTCCTCGGCCTCCACCATCATAATCTTCCTGCCACTGGCGTTTCTAAGTGGTGTGACCGGCGCATTCTTCAAGGCGCTGTCGCTGACGATGGCGGTCGCCCTGTTCATCTCGTTTCTGGTGGCGTGGCTGGTGGTGCCGCTGCTCGCCGACTTCATGCTGGGCCCCAGGGATACCGAGCACGAGAAGCTCGGCTGGATCACGCGCCGGGTCAACCGCGGCTATACCAGGCTCATGGTACGGCTGTTACGACGCCCCGCCTGGGTACTGGCCGGCCTGGTACCGCTGCTGGTACTCGCCTATGTCGCGTTTTCCAATGTGGGGTCGGGCTTCATGCCCACCATGGACGAAGGCGGGTTCACGCTCGATTACCGCTCGGCGCCCGGTACATCGCTGGCCGAAACCAACCGTCTGATGATGCAGGTGGCCGAGATATTGAAGAAAAACCCGTATGTGCAAACCTGGTCGCGGCGCCAGGGGGCGCAGTTGGGCGGCGCCATGACCACGACCAATTCCGGCGACCTGTTCGCACGGCTCACGCCGTTGCCACGCCCCTCGACGGAAGCGGTGATGGCCCAGGTCCGCCAGGCGATCCAGCAACAGGTGCCGGGCCTGGACATCGATTTGTATCAGCTCATCGAGGACGAAATCGGTGATCTCACCTCGGTGCCCGAACCCATCGATATCCGGCTATTCGGCAACGATGAGAGCCAGCTGCGCCAGGTCGCCGGCCGAGTGGCGCAGGCCATAGGTAAGGTCAACGGCGTCGTGGGTGTCAAGGACGGGGTCGTGATCGCCGGTGCGGCGTTGACGATTCACGTCGACCGGATCAAGGCCGCCGTCGAGGGATTGTCACCCCAGGCCGTCACCCAGCAGTTGCAAGCCTATCTGGGCGGCGTCGTCACGACGCAGGTGCGCAAGGGCATCAAGTTCGTCGGCGTGCGGGTCTGGATACCGAAAAACCAGCGCGACCAAGTGGACACAATCGGCAAGATGCTGCTGCGGGCACCGGACGGCCACCTCGTCCCCTTGGCACGGGTGGCCAACGTGCGGATCGTTTCCGGCCAACCACAACTGACCCGCTACAACCTCAAGAGCGACGTGGCGGTGACCGCCCGCATCAGCGGACGCTCCCTCGGCTCGACCGTGGCCGATGTCAAGCAGGCGCTGCAGAAACCGGGCCTTATTCCCGACGGCGTTTACTATCAGCTTGGTGGGCTGTACAAACAGCAGCAACAGGCCTTCAAGGGCCTGATCACGGTCTTTGTGGCCGCGGTGGCATTGATATTCCTGCTGCTGCTGTTCCTCTATGAGCGTTTCCGCGTGGCGCTGGCGATTCTGATCCAGCCGCTACTGGCCGCCAGCGCGGTCTTCATCGGGCTGTGGGCCACCGGCGTCGAACTCAATATCACCGCGATGATGGGCATGACCATGGTCATCGGCATCGTGACCGAAATCGCGATCTTCTATTTCTCGGAGCTACGCCTGATCAGGAATGATCTACCCCTGGCCTGGAACCTGATCCGCGCCGGGCGCAACCGGATGCGGCCGATCGTGATGAGCGCGCTGGCCTTCGCACTGGCGCTGATGCCGCTGGCATTCGGGCTGGGCCAGGGGTCGGGCATGCAGCGCCCGTTGGCCATCGCCATCATCTCCGGTCTGCTGGTGCAGATTCCGCTGGTGCTGCTATTCCTGCCCGTGCTCTACAAACTGCTTGCCGGGCGTTCGTCGCGTTGATGGGCCGGCATCGCCCGACAGGCACCACGCTTTCGCGAGTCCGGGGCGCGACGAACGCGGCGTCGCCCTGCCCTTCGGTTGACACGCGCCTGGGCGCGGCGGCGCCGCGCGTGAAGCGCCTGCAACCCCGGCAGGCGTGTGGCGGGCTATGCGTTCGTCGCTGATTGCAGCTCGGTCCATGCCTCGCGCAGCATCCCGATGGCCGTGTAGGCAAACAACAGCACGACCAGCGCGCCCACGATCCAATCAGGCCACGGCACACCCACCGCGAGCACCAGAACGCCCGCGCCGATCGTCGCGGCATTGCCGATGGCGTCGTTGCGCGTGCACAGCCACATCGCCCGCATGTTGATATCTTCATGGCGATAGCGCAGCAACAGACCGGCGGCGGCCAGATTTGCCACCAGGGCCACAGCGCCCATACCGATCATGAACGCGGCGACCGGCAATGCGCCGATCACGATCTGGTGAATCAACTGGGCACCGATGCCGGCCGCCAGTACCAGTTCGATGAAGGCGTTCGTGAACCCGGCGCGGGCGCGGGCGCGAAGCGTGCGGTTGAGCGCGAACAGCCCGATTCCCAGGCCCACGGCGTCGATCAGCATATCGACGGAATCGGCCTGTAGCGCGCTCGAATGCCCCCAGAGCCCAACACTCATCTCGGCGACGAACATGAACGCATTGATGATCAGCGCCACAACCAGGGCGCGTCGTTGGGCGCCAGACGCCTGGCTCAGATCGCCAGTATTACAGCCACAGCAGCTATCGGTCATTGTTGCCTGTCTCGCTCGTTGAGGCGGGAGCCGTGAACACGATAATCGCCAACACGAATGACAACAACAGCAGCGCCACGCGCCGCGCCGCATCGTCGTCGATGACGATGCCGGCCTCTGTGCCTCCCTGGAAATGCTTCTGGCGGCCGCAGGCTACGTATGTGCCAGCTACGGATCGGCCGAGACCTACCTCAGGCGAGCAGCCGCTGGCCGGCCCGGTTGTATTCTGCTCGACATCGAGCTGCCGGGCATGAGCGGCCTCGAACTCCAGCGCATGATGCACGCGCAGGCATCGGATCCACCGATTGTCTTCCTGACGGCCAGTGGCCGCGCAGATGACGCGCGTCAGGCCTGGGCGGGCGGGGCCGCCGCATTCCTGCACAAACCGGTCGACCCCGATCAGCTGCTCGATCAAATCGCGCGCGTGACCGCCGGGTACTAAGAGCCTATTCCAATAAGCTCTAAAGGCCTGCCAGACGCCCGGCAGGCCGCGCATCATGTGCCAACGTCCGGGCCCGTTGGCGTTTCACGCGGCGCGGCCTTGCGGCCCGAGCCCGTGTCAGTCCGAGCGCCACGCCCAGGCCGTCGGCGGGCCGCGGGCCCGGAATCAATGACCCCGTCATGAGCGGATTTGTAACGGCGGTTGGGCGACCGGCTACGCGGCTGGATCAGCACGGGCTCAAGGTTTGCCCCGCCTCCGACGAGGTCCGCGCGAACTCCGCAGACTTGCGGAACCGGCCAGTGGCTGGCCAGCCGTCTCCTTGACCGTGAACAACGTCAGCAGGGCAACCGCAGCGGCCACCATCAGATAGATCGCGGGCATGTAAAGATTGCCGGTTGCGCCGATGAGCGCCGTGATCACGAAAGGCGCCGTGCCGCCAATCGCGGATGTCGACAGGTTGTACGAGATCGCAAACCCGCCATAACGGATACGGGTCGGGAAAATAGCGGGCAAAGTGGCGGGCATGGTACCGGATAGCAACACCACCAGAATCGCCAGAATCGCAAGCCCCACGGCCGTATAGACCATGCCGTGCAACTGAAACATCCAGAAGGCCGGGTAAGCGAGCAACAGGAAGCCGATACACGATGCCATGATGAGCGGCTTGCGGCCCACGCGGTCCGACAGCCAGCCGACGAGCGCGATGACGAGCATCATGCCGATATAGACCGCGATCAACAGCTCCAGCGATTGCGTACTGGAGAAATTCAGATGTTTCTCGAAATAGCTCGGCAGATACGTCAGTACGGTGTAATACGCCACGTTCAGCAGCACCACCAGACCAATGCACTGCAGCATCCGCCGCCAGTGTTCGGAGAAGATCTCGCGTAGCGGCGAGCGGGAGGTTTCGCCTTTTTCCGCCGCCGATGAAAATGCCGCGCTGTCTTCCAGCTTGAGTCGCAGATACAGCCCGAACAGGCCCAGGGGCGCTGCACATAGAAACGGAACGCGCCAGCCCCAGCTGTGCATCGCCGAATCCGGTAGCGAGACCGTCATCACGGTCACCAGCCCCGCACCGAGGGTGTAGCCTCCCAACGTGCCGAATTCGAGAAAGCTGGACAGAAAACCACGGCTGTCGTCGGGGGACGATTCCACGATGAAAGTCGCCGCGCCGCCGTACTCGCCGCCGGTCGAAAACCCCTGAACCAGGCGGGTGACGATCAACAGAATCGGGGCCCAGACGCCGATGGTCTGGTAGGTCGGCAGCACACCGACAGCCGTGGTCCCGGCGGCCATCATGAGAATGGTCATCACCAGCACCTTGCTGCGCCCGATGCGATCACCCAACGGGCCGAAGAAAAGACCGCCCAACGGACGTGCCAGAAACGATATCGCGAAGACGCCGAAGGACTTGAGTAACGAACCGCCCTGGCCGTGAAAGAAAAGATCGCCGACGGTCGTGGCGAGATAGCCGTACACGCCGAAATCGAACCACTCCATGGCATTACCCATGGCCGCCGCGGCCACTGATCGGCGAATCTCCGATGTGGTCAGCGCAACGCCGTCGGATTCGTTGTCTTCGCCTGTGTCCGCAACCCGGGTACTCATGGTTCAACTCGTGTCGTCGAATTCTGCGCGACAGCCGGGCTGTCGCAGCACTCATGAAAAATGCGCGAAACCATAACCGCGAAACCCACGTTGGGCCGGTTAACCGGGTTCGACCAGAACATTTTCCAGATCGGCGGTATCGACAAGAGGGTCGTCGAGCTCGACTTCGACCCGGGACCGGGTCAGGGTCCAGGCGCGGCCGGTGATGTGGGTGTCCCAGCCGCGTTGTCCGTTCACCGTGGTCTGGCCAAGCAGGGTGCCGATAAAGCTGCTGTCGCGGGGCGAGAGCGTTTCCAGCCACTGCCCCTCCCGGATCTGGCCGCGTTCCGCCATCAGCGCGATGCGCGCGGAGGTTCCGGTACCGGTGGGGCTGCGACAGATCACCCCCGGGTGAACATAGGTCGCGCCGCGGGCGCGAAAACCGCCATCGACCGCATGCGCCGTACGCATGAAATGCACGAACGGAAGCGGCGTCACATCATCGAACTCGGGATGATTCTCGATGAATTCCGGACGCACGGTCTTGACGAAAGCGTCGGCAAAGGCTGCCAGCGCCGGTTCCTCGTCGCGAACCAGCTGAAAACCCAGCGCTTGTGCATCGATCATCGCGTAAAACCCGCCGCTCCAGACGACGTTGTAGCGAACCCTGCCGTAGCGTGGCACCTCGGCTTCCAGATCCGGGACCGCCAGATAGGCCGCCTCGCCCTGGGTCGTGACCGACTGGACGAAACCGTTGGCACATCGCGCCTGCACGCGGGCGATACCGGCCGGCGACTCCAGCAAAACCGTCTGCTGGCTGTCTTCGATCGGGATGCGACCGCTTTGCAGCAACGCGGTCGCGGTACAGATCGTGTTGGATCCGGAGTACATGGGGTAACCCATGGCTTCCATGATGATGTAGCCGGCCTCGGCGTCGGGATTGCACGGCCGTACGATCAGGTTCACCGACATCGCCGGGTCGCCATAAGGCTCGGAGAGCAACAGGCGGCGCAGGCCATCGCCATTGGCTTCCAGATACAGCTGCTGTTCGTGCACGGTCTTGCCCGGCAAGGCCTCGACGCCACTGAGCACGATGCGGCTAACATCGCCGCCGGCCTGCATATCGATCATCTTGAGCGAGCGTACGCGGCTGGGTTTCTTGTCCGGTAGATCATCCGACATGGCACACTCCGTGTTGCGGGCGTCGCCGCGGCGGGACGAACGCGCGCGTTCCGCGGGTTACAAGCGGCAGGAACGGCATTGATGACGCCTCAACCGGCCCGGCTCGGGTCTGTCGTCACAGACCTCGATACCGTTGCCGGGGCTGCGCCGGGAAGTCGCCGCATCGCCTGCTCTCACGCTAACGCATTCAAGCGGCGAGCCAATCCGGGTAATTACCAACCGGGATTGATAGGAGACGCCGCGCCATGATCCGCTCCCAGAGCACGATTGGCATCGTTCCGGCCGCGGCCGTTGGGGATGCGTTGCTACCGCAGGGGGCGCTGGAAACCGGCTTCGGCGTCCAGAGCAGCGTTGGTGCATCATCTCTTCTGTAATTTGGCCTGGGCCGTAAAGGTGACAGGCCACCCGCTATCCTCTCGTTGGATTTGTTCGCGCAAACGACGAAAGGAGAAAACGAATGGCCTGTTGAACCGCCCCGGGAATGCTGGAGAGCCTTTCTTGTCATGGTGCGCCCGGAGAGATTATTCGCGGCTGCGCCGCTCACCTCTTCTGGGCCGCCGTCGCTGCGCTCCGGCGTTCGACCGCGCTATGCGCGGTCGTCGAACGCTTGTTTATGGGTCGGGAGTTCGAATTGAGTCGTCAGCCATAAAAAAGGCCCTCCCGTTTGGGAGAGCCTTTCTTTTTTCTTGGTGCGCCCGGAGAGATTATTCGCGGCTACGCCGCTCACCCCTTCGGCGCCGCCGTCGCTGCGCTCCGGCGTTCGACCGCGCTATGCGCGGTCGTCGAACACTTGTTTATGGGTCGGGAGTTCGAATTGAGTTGTGAGACAAAAAAAAGACCCTCCCATTTGGGAGAGCCTTTCTTGTCATGGTGCGCCCGGAGAGATTCGAACTCCCGACCTTGCGGTTCGTAGCCGCACGCTCTATCCAACTGAGCTACGGGCGCTTAACTTCTTGTTTGGCGGAGAGGGAGGGATTCGAACCCTCGAAGGGGCTATAAACCCCTTACTCCCTTAGCAGGGGAGCGCCTTCGACCACTCGGCCACCTCTCCAAAAATCCTTTCTCTCGTTCAACGCGAAGGCTTGGTTGCTGCACAGCCCTTTGCGTCGATTCGTCGAACAAAGCGACTTTCGAATGAAGCGACCGTGCGATGCATCCGCGATCAATCGAGGCTGCGCATAATAGCGATTCGATGGCCCGGGGTAAACCCTTTTTTTCACGATCGATCGCAATGACCGGGACGACGGCGCGCGCCGGTTCAGCGACGCCCGTCGCCATGCCGTTCGCCTACCGATCCGCGGCGGGCGTCAGTTCCGACTCGACCCGCTTCGGCTCGTTCTCGAGCTCGAATTCGTCGTGCAGCGCGCGCACGGCGAGTTCGAGGTACTTGTTCTCGACCACGATCGATATCTTGATCTCGGTGGTCGAGATCATACGGATATTGATGTTCTCGTCGGCCAGCGCCTTGAACATGCGCGCGGCGACGTTGGCGTGCGAGCGCATGCCCACCCCCACCAGCGAGACCTTGCACACGTCGGGCGTGCCGGTGACCTCGCGCGCGCCGACGCCCGGGGCGGCTTTTTCGAGCAGTTCCTTGGCGGTCTCGTAGTCGCGCTTGTGCACGGTGAAGGTGAAGTCGGTGAGCGTGTAGTCGCTCGACGAATCGCCCGAGACGTTCTGCAGGATCATGTCGACTTCGATGTTGTTCTCGCCGATCGGGCCGAGCAGCGAATAGGCGATGCCGGGCCGGTCGGGCACGCCGAGCACGGTGAGCTGCGACTCGTCCTTGGTAAAGGCGATGCCGGAAATAATCGGTTCTTCCACGTATTCCTCCAGGGTGATCAGCGTGCCGGGGCCTTCCTCGAAGGTCGACAGAACGCGCAGCGGCACGCCGTACTTGCCGGCGAACTCCACCGCGCGGATCTGCAGGACCTTCGAGCCGAGACTGGCCATCTCGAGCATTTCTTCGAACGTGATCTTGTCCAGGCGACGGGCGCCCGAGACCACGCGTGGGTCGGTGGTGTAGACGCCGTCGACGTCGGTGTAGATCTGGCACTCATCGGCCTTGAGCGCGGCGGCCAGGGCCACGGCCGTGGTGTCGGAACCGCCGCGGCCCAGCGTCGAGATCGAGCCGTCGCCGGTGATGCCCTGGAAACCGGCCACCACAGCCACCGCGCCCGCATCGATCGCTGCGTGCAGGTTGTCCTCCTCGATCCGCTCGATACGGGCCTTCGAGTGAAACTCGTCGGAGACGATGGGCACCTGCCAGCCGGTGAACGAACGCGCCTTCACGCCGATGTGTGACAGCGCCATCGACAACAGCGCGATGGTCACCTGCTCGCCGGTGGACAGGAGCACGTCCATCTCGCGCGGCACCGGGCGGCCGGACAGCTCGCTGGCGAGCTCGGTCAGGCGATCGGTCTCGCCGCCCATGGCCGAGACCACCACGACCACCTGATCGCCGCGGTCGCGATAGCCTTTGATCTTTTCCGCGATGCGCTTGATCTTGTCGACCGTCCCCACCGAGGAGCCGCCGTATTTCTGGACAATCAGTGCCATGGATTCATTTTTCCTTGGGCTCGGCGGCCGCGGCCGCCCGTGCATTGATTCGTTTTCGGCTCAGCCGGTACGCGCCGACAGACGTTCGTCGATCCAGCCGGTTACGCTGGCGAGCGCCGCGTCGAGATTCTCGGGCTCGCTGCCGCCGGCCTGCGCCATGTCCGGACGGCCACCGCCCTTGCCGCCCACCTGGCTGGCCACGTAGTTGACCAGATCGCCGGCCGGCACCCGGTCGGCCTGTGCCTTGGCGACGCCCGCGATCAACGCGACTTTGTCGCCCTCAGCCGCGCCGAGCACGACAATGGCGTTGTCGAGCTTGTTCTTGAGCGCGTCGACCGTTTCCCGAAGTGTCTTGCGATCGGCGCCGTCCATGCGCTTGACCACGACCTGGGCGCCGCCGATATCGACCGCCGCGGAGGCCAGATCGTCGCCCTGGCTGGCCGCCAGCTTCTGGTTCGCCGCTTCGAGCTGCTTTTCGAGGCCGGATACGCGCTCAAGCACGCGATCCAGCTTGTCCTCGAGTTCGCTGGGCGCCGCCTTGAGCCGGCTGGCCAGCCGTGTCTGGCGATCGATCACATCCTGTATCCAGGCCAGCGCATGGCTGCCCGAGACGGCCTCCAGGCGCCGGTTGCCGGCCGACACGCCGCGCTCCTCGGTAATCTTGACGAAACCGAGCGCACCGGTGGCCGGCGCGTGGGTCCCGCCACACAGTTCCACCGAGTAATCGCCGAAGCGCACTACGCGCACGACCGAGCCGTATTTTTCGCCGAAGAAGGCCATCGCGCCCTCGGCCACGGCCTCGTCGTAGGATCGCTCGTAGATGCGCCCTTCGATGTTCTCGCGAATCTTGTCGTTGACCTGGGCCTCGATGGTCGCCAGCTGTTCCGGCGTGACGGCCTCGAAGTGCGAGAAATCGAAGCGCAGGCGATCGGGGGCCACCAGCGAGCCCTTCTGGCGTACATGCGTACCGAGCGTGTCGCGCAGCGCCGCGTGCAGCAGGTGGGTGGCCGTGTGATTGAGTTCGATGTCGCGCCGGCGCGCCACGTCCACCGTGGCGGTCACCGCGGCGCCAGGCACGACCGCGCCATCCTCGGCATGGCCGAAGTGCAGGAATACGCCGTTCTGCTTCTGCGTATCGGTGACGACGAAGGTAAAGCCGTCGCCGGCGATGGTGCCGGTATCGCCGACCTGGCCGCCGGATTCGCCGTAGAACGGCGTGCGGTCGAGCACGACCACACCCTGCGACCCGGCCGCGATGGCATCGGTGGGTTCGCCGTCGACCAGCAACGACACGATCCTCGCCTCGGCCTCGTCCTCGGTATAACCGAGAAACTCTGTGGCGTCGCCGACATCGTCGAGCCTGGCGTGGTAATCGGCGCCGAACTGGCTGGCCGCCCGGGCGCGCTCGCGCTGGGCGTTCATGGCGCGCTCGAAGCCTTCGTTGTCGAGCGTCAGATCGCGCTCGCGGGCCACGTCATTGGTGAGATCGACCGGAAAGCCGTAGGTGTCGTAGAGCTTGAACACGGTCTCGCCCGGGATCTCGGTGCCGGACAGGCCGGCAATGGCATCCTCGAGAATCTTCATGCCCTGGGCGAGCGTTTCCGAAAAGCGCTGTTCCTCCTGCTCGACCACGTGCTCGATCTGGGCCCGGGCATCGCTCAATTCGGGATAGGCCTCGCCCATCAGCGCATCGAGCGGCGCGACGAGCTGGTAGAAGAACGTGCCGGTCGCGCCCAGCTTGTAGCCGTGCCGGATCGCGCGCCGCATGATCCGGCGCAGCACGTAGCCACGGCCTTCATTGGATGGCATCACGCCGTCGGCGATCAGAAACGCGGTGGCGCGGATATGGTCGGCCACCACCTTCAGCGACGGCAATTGATCTTCGCGCGGCTGGCCTTCGATGCCGACGGCCTCGGCGGTGGCCGCCATCAGGGTCTGGAAGACATCGATGCCGTAGTTGTCGTGCGTGCCCTGCATGACCGCGGCGATGCGCTCCAGGCCCATGCCGGTATCGATCGACGGCTTGGGCAGATCGCGCATTTCGCCGTCGGGCTGGCGGTCGTACTGCATGAACACGAGGTTCCAGATCTCGACGAAACGATCGCCGTCTTCCTCCGGCGTGCCGGGCGGCCCGCCCCAGATATGCTCGCCGTGATCGTAAAAGATCTCCGAACAGGGGCCGCAGGGCCCGGTGTCGCCCATCTGCCAGAAGTTGTCCTTGGCGCCAATGCGGGCCAGACGCGCCTGGGGGATGCCGATGTCATCCTTCCAGATGGCCTCGGCTTCGGCGTCTTCCTCGTACACCGTGACCCACAGCTTCTCGGCCGGCATCTCCAGTTCGACGGTCAGGAACTCCCAGGCGAAACGAATGGCCTCGCGCTTGAAGTAATCGCCGAAGCTGAAGTTGCCCAGCATTTCGAAGAACGTGTGGTGGCGTGCGGTATAGCCGACGTTCTCGAGATCGTTGTGCTTGCCGCCGGCACGCACGCAGCGCTGGGCCGACACGGCGCGGTTGTAGTCGCGCTGGTCGCGACCGAGGAACACATCCTTGAACGGCACCATGCCCGCGTTGACGAACAACAATGTCGGGTCGGAAGCCGGTACGAGGCTCGACGAGGCCACGAACCGATGCGCGTTGGCCTTGAAATATTCGATGAAACGCGAACGCAGCGCGTTGGTGGTCATCATGGGTCGCGTCTCCGGTACATCCAGGCTTTCTGCCAACAGTTTCGGGCAAAGCCTTCACAAACAGCCCGTCAGTTTAGCAAACCACGGGCCGCAGCCCCACTGCGGGCTATCTGTCCAGGCCGCGAACGGCGGCGATCTTGTCGTCGTTGCTCTGATCGCGGTCGGTCCGGGTACCGACCTTGATCGAGGTATGCACCCGCGGCGCACCGAGATCGTGGATGGTCTGATGGCATTCCTTGAATGCGGCAAACACGTCGTCCCATTCACCTTCCACATTCGTGCCGTAGGCATGCAGCTGAGGTTTCAATCCGGCGGCCTCGAGAATCGGGCCACAGGCGGCGATGTACTTCGACACCGACACCCCCGCGCCCAGCGGTATCACACAGATTTCGGCGGTGACTTTCATCACACTTCTCGCGTTGAATATCCGTACCCGATCATGCCATCGGCCGTTCGATCATGCAGGCCGGATTCCATTCATTCGATGCGCCGTAAAAGGCCGCGATCCACAGATTTCACCGGTGGCACAGATTGAACGCGGACGACGTCGCGAGCCGGATCGTTCATAGCGGCGCGTGGGGCCCAGCCGTCCTGCAAGAACTGTTCCGTCCGCCAATGGACACACACGCACGCCGATGGATACCACGCTGTTGCCGTGTTGCGTCTTTGATCACCACTGCGTATCGAGGAACAGACGTAGTAACCGCACGTAACAGATCTGCGTATATCTGCGTCGATCTGCGGACAATAAAAAGCGACTTAATTTGTACAAGGTTCATTCAAGGCACTGATGACGCCAGTGCTAGCGCACCTGAAGCAGCAATACCTTGATTTTACTTCTTATTTGCGCTCATTCGTGTGCATTTGCGGACAAAATGCCCTGGCTTATTCAACCAGCTGCGTGTCGCACATAATCAAGAGCCGCCTTGCTACGACAGCGATAGGCGCGCCGTAACCAGAGATCCGCCTGTATTCAACCTGCGAAATCCGTGCAATCCGTGGATAGAAAAACAGGCCACCGAGCCCGCAAACAGCCCGAAGATCAATCGTCGAACGCAGCCGCCAGCTGATCGGCATCGAAGCCGCGGCGTTGCAGGAAACGCATCTGCTTGGCCCGGGCTGGAAAGTCGGCCGGCAACTCGGCGCCGAAACGCTTGCGCCGCGCGGCTTCGGCCAATTCGTCCCAGTCGACCCCGGCCTCGGCCAGCGCGGCCTCGATCTCGCCATCGTTCACCCCGGCGCCGCGCAGTTCGGCGCGAATCCGGATCGGGCCGATGCCACGGCGGGCCTTGCTGGCCACCGCGGCTTCGGCGTAGCGGGCATCGGACTGCAGGCCATCTTCGACCAGCTCGTCGAGCACGGCCTCGATATCGTCGGCCGCGTGCTCATGTTTTTTCAATTTGGTGACGAGTTCGGCACGGGCATGCTCGCGCCGCGCCAGCAGATCCATGGCGCGCTTGCGAATCGCGAGCCGCTCGGCATGGCGCGCTTCGTCTTCCGGTCGCTCGTTGTTCGTGTCGTCGTCCATGTCGCTTCACGACAACGGCCGCGCTTCGCGCGGCCGATCATCGGATCGATATGTCTGGCGTGACCGCCTATTTCGCGCCGCGTTTGGACGCGCCCGAGGCCGCAGTGGCGCTGTTTTCCGAAGACAACAGATCCGCTTCGCCGGCCTGATCCGCGCCATTCGCCGCGGCTGCTTCGGCTGCCTTCTCTTCCTTCGTCTTTTTCTTCGGCAACAGCTTCTCGCGCAGGGCTGCTTCGATGGTCTGCGCGATTTCGGGGTTGTCCTTGAGGAACTTGCGGGCGTTGTCCTTGCCCTGGCCGATGCGGTCGCCGTTGTAGGAATACCAGGAGCCGGCTTTTTCCACCAGGTTGTTGGCCACGCCCAGATCGATGATCTCGCCTTCGCGCGAGGAGCCCTCGCCGTAGAGGATCTCGAACTCGGCCTTGCGGAACGGCGGCGCCATCTTGTTCTTGACCACCTTGACGCGGGTCTCGTTGCCGATGACTTCGTCGCCCTTCTTGATCGAACCGATGCGGCGGATGTCGAGCCGCACGGACGAATAGAACTTCAGCGCGTTGCCGCCGGTGGTGGTTTCCGGGCTGCCGAACATCACGCCAATCTTCATGCGGATCTGGTTGATGAACATCACCGTGGTGCCGGTGCGCTTGATGTTGGCGGTCAGCTTGCGCAGTGCCTGGCTCATCAGCCGCGCCTGCAGGCCGACATGCGAATCGCCCATCTCGCCCTCGATCTCGGCCTTGGGCGTGAGCGCGGCGACCGAGTCCACCACCACGATATCGACCGCCGCCGAACGCACCAGCATGTCCGCGATCTCGAGCGCCTGCTCGCCGGTGTCCGGCTGCGAGATCAGCAGGTTCTCGATATCCACACCGAGGGCTTCGGCATAGGTCGGGTCCAGCGCGTGCTCGGCGTCGATGAAGGCCGCGGTGCCGCCGGCCTTCTGCGCCTCGGCGATGGCCTGCAGCGTGAGCGTGGTCTTGCCCGAGGATTCCGGGCCGTAGATCTCGACCACGCGGCCGCGCGGGTAGCCACCGACGCCGAGCGCGATGTCGAGCGTCAGCGAGCCACTGGAAATCGAGGCGACGTTGGAGTTGTCGACATCGCCCATGCGCATCACCGAGCCCTTGCCGAACTGGCGTTCGATCTGGCTCAGCGCGGCGGCGAGTGCTTTCTTGCGATCTTCATCCATAGTGATCGGGTCCGTTCGAATCGAACGCAGGCCTCCCGGGCGGGAAAGCAGACTGCTGATGGTCGGGTATGGGCGGCATTATTTCACATTTGCGAGGGGCCCAGCCTCGCCCGCGAGCGGCCAGCGCGCAAGTATGCGATAAGCGCCGGCCACGCCGTGCGCCCCGCTTTCGGCCAGCACGAACTCGCGCGCCCGCCAGGCGATGGGGGCGACCGAACGAGCCGCGATCGGCGCGGCTTTTCGTTGCAATGTGATATGCGGCACGAAACGCCGCCGATCAAGACCGGGGCCGCGCAAAAAAGCCGCGAGATCGAACAACGCCTGTGGCGGGTCGGAAAGCCCGAGCCAGATCAGGCGAGGTTTGGAAAAGCCGTCGAGGCGGTCGAACACGAGGTCGATCGGCGCTGCGGACACACGCTCGGCGCGGGCGATCAGCGCCTCGCGCCCGGCCGCGTCGCAGTTGCCGTGGAAGGCGAGCGTGAGATGCAGCTTGTCGCGGGCCACCGGCGCGCCCTGGGCATCGAGTGCCGCGCCGAGCTCGGCGATGCGCCGGGCCGCATCGGGCGGCGGCCAGAGCGCGAAGAACAGACGCTGTGATCTCGATGTATCGCCGGCCGTCATGCGCGCCCCGCCCTCAGCCGGCGTCCACGCGTTCGCGCAGGCCGACCAGCGCGGCCAGAACCGAAGCATGCCGTACCGCACGGCGGTCGCCGTCGAATCGATAACGAACCACGTCGGGCTCGCCGCCGCGCGCCTGCCAGCCGATGAATACCGTGCCCACCGGCTTGTCGGCACTGCCACCACCGGGCCCGGCGACGCCGGATACCGCGATCGCCCAATCGGCGCCCGGCGCCGCGGCCAGTACGCCCCGGGTCATGGCCGCGACCACCGGCGCGCTCACCGCGCCGTGATCGGCCAGCAGCGCCGGCGCCACCCCGAGATCGGACTGCTTGGCCTCGTTGGAATAGGTGACATAGCCGCGCTCGAACCAGGCCGAACTGCCGGGGACGTCGGTGCAGGCGGCCGCGATCATGCCGCCGGTGCAGGATTCGGCCATGGCCAGGCGCCGGTCGCACGCCGGCAGCAGCGCGGCCAACTGCCCCACCAACTCGTCGATCGCGCCGTCAGGATCGTAGAGCGTCGTCATGTGGGCATTATGCCAGCGCGACCCTGCGAAACCGGAATTGTCGGACTACAATTCGCGCCTGTCCGCGCCATGCACCAGCCACGACGAGACCCCATGAGCGATCCGGCGACCCGCCACGCCCAGCACACGCCGATGATCCGCCAATATCTGGCGATCAAGGACGAGTACCCGCACATGCTGGTGTTCTACCGCATGGGCGATTTCTACGAGCTGTTCTTCGACGACGCCAAGCGCGCGGCCGAGCTGCTCGACATCACGCTCACCGCGCGCGGCGAGTCGGGCGGGGTATCGATTCCCATGGCCGGCGTGCCCTATCACGCGGCCGAGTCGTATCTAGCGCGGCTGATCGCGCGCGGCGAATCGGTGGCCATCTGTGAGCAAATGGAAGCCCCCGGCAGCACCAAGGGGCCGGTGCGGCGCGAAGTGGTGCGCGTGGTCACGCCGGGCACGGTCACCGACGATGCTCTGCTCGATGCGCGCACCGCCAACCTGATCGTGGCCATCGCACCGGCCAAGCGCGCCATCGGCGTGGCCGCGCTCGAACTCGCGCGCGGCGACCTGGCAGTCACCGAGGTCGCCGATGAGGCCGCGCTGGCCGCCGAGCTGGCGCGTCTTTCGCCCAGCGAGGTCGTGGTGTCGGATCAATCCACGCTCGATCTCAAGCTGAACGACACGGCCCGCACCGAACGCCCGGCCTGGCTGTTCGACGCGGTGTCCGCCCGGCGCAAGCTGGAGGCATTCTTCGGCGTGGCCCAGCTGGACGGTTTCGGTTGCGGCGACATGCCCCGCGCGATCGCCGCAGCCGGCGCGCTGATCGATTATGTCGAGGCGACCCAGCACACCGCCCTGGCGCATATCGCGTCCATGCGGACCTATGCCGTCACCGACACGCTGATCCTGGACGGGCCCACGCGGCGTAACCTGGAAATCGAGGCCAGCGCGAGCGGCGACACTCGACACAGCCTGATCGGCCTGCTGGATCGCTGCGCCACGGCCATGGGCGCGCGTGCACTGCGCCGCTGGGCAGCCGAGCCGACACGCCACTTCAACACGCTGGCCCATCGCCACCAGGCGATCGAAACCCTCATGCGCGGCGCCTATGTGCCGATCGCCGACAAGCTGCGCGCGATGGCCGATGTCGAGCGCATCGCCACCCGCATCGCGCTGGGTACCGCCCGGCCGCGCGATCTGTCCGGGCTGGCCGGTGCGCTGGCCGGGCTGCCGGGGCTGAAAAAAGAACTCGCCGGTCTGGATGCGCCGTTGCTGGCCGGCATCGATACCGCGCTCGACCCCGCCGACGATCTCGCCGGCCTGCTGGCGCGGGCCATCGTGGCCTCGCCGCCGGTGGTGGTACGCGATGGCGGCGTGATCGCCGACGGCTACGACGATACGCTCGACGAATTGCGCGCGCTGTCGGCCAACGCCGACGGCTATCTGGCCGAACTGGAAACACGCGAGCGCGAACGTACCGGCGTGGACACGCTCAAGGTCGGCTACAACCGGGTACACGGCTACTACATCGAAATGGGGCGCACCCATGCCGACAAGGCGCCCATCGACTACCAGCGCCGGCAGACCCTCAAGGCGGTCGAGCGCTATATCACGCCGGAACTCAAATCCTTCGAGGACAAGGTGCTGTCGGCGCGCGAACGCGCCCTGGCGCGCGAGAAACAACTGTATACGGAGCTGGTCGAACGGCTGGCCACGCACATGTCGCGCCTGCAGTCGATCGCCGACGGCCTGGCACGGCTGGACGTGCTGTCCGGGCTGGCCCGCTGTGCGGTGGATTATCGCTGGGTCGCGCCCCGGCTGACCGACACACCCGGCATTCATATCAGCGGCGGCCGCCATCCGGTGGTCGAGCGCTTTTCCGACGCGCCGTTCGTGGCCAACGACACCGAACTGGACGACGACACGCGCGTGCTGCTCATTACCGGCCCCAACATGGGCGGCAAGTCGACCTACATGCGCCAGACGGCGTTGATCGTGCTGATGGCGCACATCGGTTCGTTCGTGCCCGCTGATTCCGCCACCATCGGCCCGCTCGACCGCATCTTCACGCGCATCGGCGCCGGCGACGACCTGTCCGCCGGCCAGTCCACGTTCATGGTGGAGATGAGCGAGACCGCGCAGATTCTGCACCACGCCACCGAACAGTCGCTGGTGCTGCTGGACGAGATCGGCCGCGGTACCTCCACCTACGACGGCCTGGCCCTGGCCCGGGCGGTGGCCGAACGACTGGCCACGCACAATCGGGCGTATACGCTGTTCGCCACGCACTACTTCGAGCTGACGCAGATCGCGGCCGACTGGCCGGCCGCGAAAAACGCCCATTTCGAGGTGGCGGACTACGCCGATGCCGGCGGCGAACAGAAACTGGCGTTCCTGCACGCGATCCGTCCCGGCCCGGCCTCGCGCAGTTTCGGCCTGCAGGTCGCCGCCCTCGCCGGGGTGCCGAAGAAAGTGATCCGTCAGGCCGAGAAGCACCTGGCCGAACTGGAAAACGCGTCGCGCGAATCGAGCAGCCCACAGCTCGGCCTGTTCGAGGCGCCGAAGCCGGCCCCGGTCGCCGAGACCGCGCCGGACCCCGTGCACGACCTGCTCGACGAGATCGACTGCGACGATCTCACCCCGCGTGAAGCTCTGGCCAGGCTTTATGAGCTGAAGAACCTGCGAGAGCGTTCATAGAGCTCTTCGAAGAGTGAGTCAGCGAATCAACGCGCAATAAACGCAAATGAACGGATCAACGGGTCGAGGCCCGCGTGGCCACAGCGCTCGACCCACCAGCACGGCGCCACTGGCCTCTTCGTTCCGGAAAACCGGATCGACGTTGTATGCCGATCACTGTGCTCGGACCGAAGCGAGTCTTATCGCTCGAACGGTCTTTTATTCGCGTTCATTGGCGTTCATTCGCGGACCCGTATTTTCAACGAACGGCCCGCGAGATACCCGAAAACCGCTCAGGCGTAATCGGCCGCCATCTGGTTGGTCAGCTTCAGATCCTTCTGCATGTGCCGGCTGATCGGCCCGGCTACGGTTTTCTCGATCTTGCCGCCCAGCAGAGGCACCGAGGCCTTGATATCGAAATCCAGGGTGAGACGCGAGCCCGAGCCCTGGTCGGTCAGGTGCAGGGCGGCCCCGATCTGTACCGGCGCTTTTTCGATCTCGATGTCCAGGCGGCCGCGCCCCTGATCCAGCTGCCAGGCATCGGTCTGGCGCAGATACAGATGGTCGCCGATCCGGCTCTTGATGAAATCGGGGAACTTGAGGCGGGTCGCCTCAAGCGCGTGACGCACGGTAATCGAGAAGCGATTCTCGCTGCTCTGGGTATCGATCACTTCGGGCTCGCCGCCCATCTTCTCGTACTTGGCGCGGTAGTACGCCTCGTCTCCGAACATGCGCAGGATGACGTTGCGCGGATAGTCGAAGTCGAAGGTTTCCTGAAATTTCATGAATCGTCCTTTTCGTTTTGATCGAGCGGCAGCACCCCGACGGTCACGCCGCACGTAGGCGTCGCACTAAGGCGTTCGGCCAGGTGTTCGGCTAGGCGTCGGGCCGGATCCGGCCGTTTTCCTGATACAGATAGGCGCCCAGCAGATCGTGCGCGTTGATCTGGGCGCCGAGCACCGACAGCAGCACGAACACGCCGCCGAGCCGGCGATGCAGGAACACGATCTCGCGCGGCGGAATACGGAACCAGCGCGAGATGGCCGCATCCTGTACCGCCTTGGAGACACGCCAGAACAGATCCGACTCGCCCCACTTGTAACGACCGTCCGGGGTCGACAGTTCGGCCGGCGGTTCGGCGCGAAACGGCTCGATGATGAGCAGGCCGACGTTGGCGAAATCGTCGAACACGCGCTGCGGCGAATCGCGGCGCAACAGATTGATGCCGATCGCGCCGTCGATGAGTTTCTGCCGATCGCCCTCGAAAGCGCCCGCCACCGTGTCGTAGTACGAGCCGAGAAAGCGCGGTGCGAATTCGCGGGTTGCGCCGAAATCGAGCAGCACGAACTGGTCGGCGCCGTCGTCGTTGATCCGGACCTTGTAGTTGCCGAAATGCGGGTCGGTCTGGACGATGCCCCAGTTGAAGAACTCGAGGAAAAACAACTCCAGCGCGGACTCGCTCAGATGATTGCGCCGCTCCTGCGAGAGACTCTTCACGCGCTCGCTCTGGACGTGGTCGGCGGCCTCGAACGAGGTCACCAGCACGGTCTCGGTCGAATATTCGGGAAAGACCTCCGGCACCACGTAGCGGTCGTCGTGGGCCAGACGCTGACCGAACTCGCGGGTCATGCGCAGTTCGCGATCGTAATCCACCTCGCGGTAGATCATCTCGCGCACTTCCTCCATCACCGAGTGCAACTCCATGCCCTTGGGCACGAGCCGCGCCAGACGCACGATATTGGTCAGCGTACGGATATCGCTATCGATGGCATCGGCCAGGCGCGGGTACTGTACCTTCACGCACAGTTCGCGGCCGTCGGATTTACGCCAGGCGCGGTGCACCTGGCCCAGCGAGGCCGCTGCGAGCGGCTCCGGGTCGATATCGAGTTCGTCCAGGCGTTTGCGCCCGAGCCGTTCGATCACCACCGGTTCCAGATCCGCCCAGGCCACCGGCGGGCTGTCGTCCTGCAGGCTGCGCAGCACCTCGATCGCCTCCGGCGGCATGAAGTACTGGCCATAAACCGACAGCATCTGGCCGACCTTCATCACGCTGCCCTTGAGCTGCCCGAGCTCGTCGGCCAGGAACTGGGCCTGCCGGACATAGAACTCGCGGTTTCGGGCCTCGCGATCGGCCTTGTTGCGGAACAGATTGCCCACCGTGTGGGTAGCGAACGACGCGCCAGCCATCATGCCCATGCGCGCCATCGCCGCGTTGCGGTCGAACGACCCGGTCTTGAGCTTGAGCGGCTTACGCTTGCCACCGTCGGATTTCTTCGCCATAGGGATCGGGGCCCGTTGACACTCGCTTGGCCGTGTAGCGCCAGAGTCTAGCAGCTTGGCCGCACACGACCCATCCACCCTATTCCGGGGGCGTGCGTTTCGGAGCGGATACGAAAAAGGCCCGGGCGGGCTGCCGGGCCTTTTTACGCTCGATACCGGCCCGGGTATGGGAATCGCCGATGCCGATGGTCAGCGGCGCGACATATGCCCGTGCGTACCGTCTCGATTTGGTGGCCATGGCTGGATTTGAACCAGCGACACCAGCATTATGAATGCTGTGCTCTAACCCCTGAGCTACATGGCCGCGAAGGCGCGAGATTATGTTCGGCCCGGCCGTTTCCGTCAAGACGACAACGGCCAAAAAATACGGAATCCGCTCAGACGTTGAAGCGGAAATGCACCACATCGCCCTCGGCCATGCGGTACTCCTTGCCTTCGAGCCGCTGGCGGCCGGCTTCCTTGGCGCCTTTCTCACCGCCAAGCTCGACGTAGTCGTCGTAGCCGATCACCTCGGCCCGGATGAAGCCGCGCTCGAAGTCGGTATGGATCACACCCGCCGCCTGCGGCGCGGTGGAGCCGGCGCGCACCGTCCAGGCCCGGACCTCCTTGGGCCCGACCGTGAAGAACGTCTGCAGCCCGAGCAGCGCGTAGCCGGCACGGATCACGCGATTCAGCCCAGGCTCGTCCTGGCCCAGTTCGGCCAGGAATTCGAGCTTGTCGCCGCCGTCGAGTTGCGCGATCTCGCCTTCCAGCGCCGCGCATACCGGCACCACCCGCGCGTTCTGTGCTTCGGCGTGCGCGCGCACACGATCGAGCAGCGGGTTGTTCTCGAATCCCTCCTCGTCGACGTTGGCCACGAACAACGCCGGCTTGGCGGTGATCAGATGCAGCTCGCGCAGCGCCGCGTGCTCGTCTTCGGACAGTTCCAGCGCCCGTACCGGGGCGCCGGTGTCGAGATGATCGCGCACACGGGCGTAGACGTCGGCCTGGCGCTTGGCGTTCTTGTCGCCGGATTTCGCGGCCTTGGACACCCGGTCCAGCGCCCGGGTGACCGTGGCCAGATCCGCCAGCGCCAACTCCGTGTCGATGGTCTCGATATCGGCGATCGGATCCACACGCCCGGAGACATGCATGACATCGTCATTCTCGAAACAGCGCACGACATGCAGGATGGCATCGGTCTCGCGGATATTGGCCAGAAACTGGTTGCCGAGCCCTTCGCCGGTCGAGGCCCCCGCCACGAGCCCGGCGATATCGACGAACTCGATGGTCGTCGGCAGCACCTTTTCCGGCGCGGCGATCGCGGCCAGCTTGTCGAGCCGTGGATCCGGCACGGTGACCACGCCCACATTGGGATCGATGGTGCAGAACGGGTAGTTCTCGGCCGGAATCTCGGCCGCGGTCAGGGCGTTGAACAGGGTCGATTTGCCGACATTGGGCAGGCCGACGATGCCGATCTGAAGCGCCATGGAAAATACCTCGTGAGCGCCCGCGAAGTCGCGGACGGAATCGAATCAGGGCTTGCGGGAGTTGAGCTGCTGGGCGCCGCGATTCCAGCCGGACTCGATGATTGTTTCCACCGCGTCGACGCCCGCCTCGATGGCGGCCTCGATTGCAGCCTGATCATCGGCCGACGGCGTACCCAGAACGTGCGACAACACGCCAGAGGCATGGCCCGGGTGACCGATGCCGATGCGCAGACGCCGATAGCCGGGGCCGATCACGCGATGGGTATCGCGCAGGCCATTGTGGCCGCCGTGGCCACCGCCATCCTTGAGCCGGGCCACGCCCGGTGGCAGGTCGAGTTCGTCGTGTACGACCAGCAATTCGGCAGGCTCGATCTTGTGAAATGCCATCAGCGGCTGGATGGCCTCGCCGCTGACGTTCATGAAGGTCATCGGCTTGAGCAGCCAGAGCGTCTCGCCCGCGCGTTTGGCGCGCGCGAGATCGCCCTTGAACTTCTTCTCCGGCGAAAAGACAAGGCCCCAGCGCTCGGCCAGCCGATCCGCCAGCCAGAAACCGGCATTGTGCCGGTCGCGGGCATGATCGGCGCCGGGATTGCCCAGGGCCACGAGCGCGCGGATGCGTTCACTCATCGGTCATTCGATGCGCTCCAACAGCCGCGGGACAACGATCAGCTGTTGTCCGCGTCGCCCTCTTCCTTGCCTTCCTCGTCGGCGTCTTGGTCCTCGGCCTCGGCCGCGTCGGCCGCCGCTTCGGCTTCTGCCTCGGCCTCGTCCTCGGCTTCCAGCTCTACTGCGGCGCGCGGCACCTGGACGGAGACCACGGTCAGATCGTTCTGCTCTTCCTCGTCGCCCATCAGATCGACGATCTGGACGCCGTTCGGCAGCACCAGCTGCGACAGATGCACCGCATCGTGCAGATGCAGGTTGCGGCAATCGACCTCGAGATACTCCGGCAGGTCGCGCGGCAGGCACTCGATCTCGATGTCATTCATGTTGTGCTGGATGACGCCGGCTTCGTCGACCACACCCGGGCATTCCTCTTCGCCCACGAAGTGCAGCGGCACACTCATGCGCAGCGCCTCGCCCGCGACGATGCGCAGGAAATCGGCATGCTCGACGAACGGCTTGGCCGGGTGGCGCTGCAGGTCGCGCAGCACGACCTCTTCCGCCTGAGCGCCGTCGATGTTGATCTTGATGATGTGCGAGAAAAACGCCTCGTTGTCCAGATGATGGACCAGGTCGTTGTGGTTGAACGACAGCATCACCGGGTCGCCGTTACCGCCATAGATGATGGCCGGCACGCGACCGGTCTTGCGCAGGCGCTTGTTCTCGGCCCGGCCGGTGGCATTGCGTTTTTCCGCGTTGAGCTCGAAAGCTTCCATATCGATTCGCTCCAGCTAGCTTGTCTGGCCGCTGGCGTTGGGTTGCGGCCGGTTACAGTCGATGGTCGAACGGCGCAACGATTGTTCCGCCGGGATTAAAAGACCGCGTAGTATACGCGCTTCGTCGCCGATTGCACGAGGCGCACGGTAAAAATTGTATCGGCGGCGGCACTGGCCGCCGAAATCGACGCTAGTCGACGTACAGCGTCGACACCGATTCCTCGGCCGACACGCGCCGGATCGTCTCGGCCAGCAGCGGCGCGATATGCAGTTGCCGGATCTTGGGACAGGCCGAGGCCTCTTCCGACAACGGGATCGTGTCGGTGACCACCAGCTCGTCGAGACGGGAATCGCGAATATTCTCCACCGCCTTGCCGGATAGCACCGGATGCGTCACGTAGGCTCGCACCTTGGTCGCGCCTTGATCCTTGAGCGCGTTGGCCGCCTGGCAAAGCGTGCCGGCGGTATCCACCAGATCGTCGACCATGATACAGCTCTTGCCCGCCACGTCGCCGATGATGTTCATGATCTTGGCTTCGTTGGCCTTGGGCCGGCGCTTGTCGATGATCGCCAGGTCCGCCTCGTCAAGGCGTTTGGCCAGCGCCCGGGCGCGGACCACGCCGCCCACGTCGGGCGACACCACGATCAGGTTGTCGCTGCGTTCCTTCTGGCGCCAGATGTCGCCCAGCAGCACCGGCGAGGCATAGATGTTGTCCACCGGCATGTCGAAGAAGCCCTGGATCTGATCGGCGTGCAGATCGACCGTGAGCACGCGGTCGGTGCCCACCGCGCCCAGCAGGCTGGCCGCCACCTTGGCCGAGATCGGCACGCGCGCGCTGCGTGGGCGGCGATCCTGGCGCGCATAACCAAAATACGGCATGACCGCGGTGATACGCCCGGCGGATGCGCGATGCAGCGCATCGATCATCATCAGCAGTTCCATGAGCGTGTCGTTGGTCGGCTGACAGGTCGACTGCACCACGAACACATCGCGGCCGCGTACGTTCTCTTCGATCTCGACCTGGCATTCGCCGTCCGAGAATCGTCCAACGCTGGCCTTGCCCATCGGCAACCTGAGATAGCCCGCCACATCGCGCGCCAACGCCGGGTTGGCGTTGCCGGTGAAGACCATCAATCGGGAGTCCGCCATGGATTGCCGCCGTTTTTGTCGAAATTGGCTGGGGCGGCAGGGTTATTCGGATGCTTGCGCATCCTCACCCTTCGGGCCCGTGTCGCTTCGCGACACGATTCGATCGCGCTGTCGCGCGACCGTCGAACCTTGCAGGATGCTCATCCTGCCGCCCCAACTGTCTGTTGTGTCCGCTCACGCGAACGTCTAATTGGCTGGGGCGGCAGGATTCGAACCTGCGGTACACGGGATCAAAACCCGATGCCTTACCGCTTGGCTACGCCCCAGTAAAATCACAACGGCAACCCGGACAGGGGGTCACCGTTCAATCAGAACGCCGAGTATTCTGTTTTGCAACCCTACCCGTGTCAATTTAGAAAGAATGCTTCCGGGCGGCAGGATTATTCGGATTCTCACGCATCCTCACCCTACGGGCCCGTGGCGCTGAAGCGCCCCGGTTCGCCCTCGCATACGAGGGCGTCGAACCTGCCGTACACGGGATCGCTTGTCACCAACAGGCCGATTCCTTACCGCAGGGCTACGCCCCATTCAAATCAGTGTCCCAATCGCCCATCGCGCGCATTGCGCAGACGAGAGCGGCGTATTCTCTTGGCTTGACCTGAGCCTGTCAATTTCAGGCACAGCACAAACAAACGACAGCCACGAGAAAACTTCCGGGCGGCAGGATTATTCGGATGCTCACGCATCCTCACCCTGCGGGCCCGTCGCGCTGAAGCGCCGCGGTTCGCCCGCGCATGCGAGGGCGTCGAACCTGCGGCAGGCGGGATCGCTTGTCACCAACAGGCCGATGCCTTACCGCCTGGCCGCGCCCGCTCAAACCGCGGCCGGTGACGCGAACGTCAATGCCTGCTCATTCAGCGGCTGCGTATTCCCTGGCCGACCCGAGCACTGGCCATTGCGCGTGCCGCCGCGTCTCGATCAACGCGCGCGAGCGCGTCGCGGCACCCAGACCGCCAGCACGGCCGCGGCGAGTGCGGCACCCGCGGCCAGCAGGAAACCGGCCGAAGCGCCCGCCGCCTCGATCAACGGCCCCAGGCCGATCACGGCCACCGCGCCCAGCGCGTTAGCCAGCCCCAGTGCCAAGCCGGAGCCGAACGAACGATTCTCGGGCAGCACATCCTGCGCGATCAGGATAGTGAGCGGCAGCGTGGCGAACAGGGCGATGCCGAGCATCGCGGTGAGCCCCCACAGCCACAGCCCGCCCGCGAAGGCCAGCGCCGCCGTGCATAACGCACTGACCAGCATGGTGCCGATCAGCAACACCCGTGAGCCGAGCCGGTCGGCAAGCCAGCCGCCGCTGAGATTGCCGATCACGCCGACCACCAGGAGCACCGTGATCAGGCTGGCGCCCGCGGTGAGCGATCCACCGTTGGCCGACCACATCAGCGGCAACAGCGTGACCGCAGCAAAGATCACGAACGCGCGCAGCGCGCAGAACACGACGAGACGCGACAGGGCGCCGATGTGCCGGCGCCAGGCGATCGGCGCGGCATCCAGGGAACACCGTGGCAACGCGGGTGCGCAACGCGCCAGCAGGAAAACACTGGCGAAACCGGGCAAGGCCAGCAAGGCCAGCCAGTGCAACCCGCCCCACACCACGCACAGCCCCGCCAGCACTGGCCAGACACCGCGCCCGATCTCGCCGCCGACAAGAAACACAGACATGGCCAGGCCCTGGCGCGTCTGCGCCAGTCGACGCACGCCCGCCAGGGCCTGGGGATGAAACATCGCGTTCGAGACACCGATCAGCACGAGCACGGCGATCAGCGCGGCCGGGCTGGCCACCCATCCCACCAGGCCGGCACCGAGCGACGAGCCCACCAGCCCAACGAGGCTCAATGCGCGCCCGCCGATCCGGTCGCCAACCAGGCCCACAAACGGTTGCAGACCCTGCCCGACCAGCAGCGCGGCCATCAGTGTTCCGGCCAGCGCCACCGGCAGGTGAAGCCCGATCAGGATCGCGGGCAGTACGCCCGGGAGGAAGTTCGCCGCGCCGTCGTTGACGAAGTGCGACCAACTCATGCCCGCCAGGCGAAGCGGTGGGCTCGCAGCCGGGCGCGCGGCCATGGGGGCGGTGGTATCGGAGGACATCGATGGATGCGGCGCGCGGGTCAGCCCGCGTTGTTACTTGAGGCGTTCAGGTCGAACCAGCGATCGACGATCAGACGAATACGCGTATCACCGTTATCCAACACCACACGTTTGGGCAGCGGCACGGGCGCGCCGGCCGGCGTGGTGTAGTCGAGATACGACACGGTCCAGCCATCCTGGGTCAGGGAACGCAGTCGACCCTGGGCGTCGACCGAAATACGCTGGTAATCGCCGGGCGCCGGCATGCCCTTGGCCCAATAGCTCAGCGGCTTGAGCGGGAACGACCAGCCCAGCGCCTTCTTCACCAGGGCGTCCGGGTCGCTGGTCTCGAAATGCTTGCCATCGTCGGTGTCGATGACCACATGATTGAGCGTGCCCTTGGCCCGCATACCACCGGCGCCGAGCGGGCCGGCCAGACGCACATTGAACTTCGGCGCGCGTTCGCGCCAGCTCAGGTTGCCGGTCCAGCCCAGCAACTGCCCGGTGGCAACCCGTCCCTGCAGCGACCAGTCGGAGAAATGGTCGAGCGTGTTCTGGCGCGCCTGCCAGGCCTTGGCATTGGCCACGCCGGCCTCGCTCGGCGCCGGTTTGTGGATGATCGCGCAACCGCCCAGCAGCGCGATTCCCAGCATCGCGAATACGAGTTTCTTCATGAAGTCAGCCGTTCGATCGTCTGCTTGAGCACCTTGTTGTCGGGGTGCTTGGCCTGCGCTTTATGCCATATCCGGCGCGCGGCGTCGTGGTCGCCCTGCTGCCAGCGCACTGCGCCGAGATGGGCCGCGATCTCCGGGTCGGAACTGCCCTTGTAGGCTTGCTCCAGATGCTTGCGCGCCGAAGCCAGATGCCCCCGCTTGTATTCCACCCAGCCCAGGCTATCCAGCACGGCCGGATCCCCGGGATCGGCTTGCAACGACTTGCGGATATAGCGCTCGGCCCGGGCGTAATCAGTGCTGTGGTTGGTCAGCATGTAGCCCAACGCATTGAGTGCTTCGGGGTTGTCGGCGTCTTGCGACAGGATATGCTTGAGATCGGCCTCGGCAGCGTCGACCCGGCCGAGTTTGGCGTAGGCCAGCGAACGGGCGTAGAGCAGATCGGTGTCGTCGGGCGCATTCTTGAGCGCGGCATCGTAGACCGCCAGCGCTTTCTTCGGCTGCCCGGCGTCGACCAGCAGACCGCCTTCCACCGCGTGCAGCTTCGTACTCCGGTCCGGATATGCATCGGCCATTTGATGCAACTGATCCCGCGCGCCGTCGAGATTGCCCTGCTCGTAGGTGAGCTGCGCGATGCGCACACCGGCGGCGAACTGGTGATCGCCATCGCTGACCTTCCGGTACCAGTCGATCGCCTTGGCGTCGTGCTGGCGCCTCTCGGCGACCACACCCCGATAGAAGGCCGCGTCGTCACTGTGTGCGCCGGATTTGTAGAGCTGCTCGAACTGTGTGGCCGCGGTATCGAGATCGCCCTGCGACAGCGCCACCAGACCCAGCCCGTAGCGCGCCTCGGCGAAATCGCCGTCGATTGCCACCGCCTGCTTGAACGCCGTCAGCCCTTTACTGTCGTTACCGGCCTGGAGGAGCATGCGCCCGAGCGCGACGTGGTACTCGGCGCGCTGTCGATCACTGCCCTTGAGCGCGGCCACGCGCCGAACCGCGGCCTCGAGCTTGCCCTGCCGGACCGCGATCGCGGCGCGCAACAGGCTGGCCTCGGACCAATCGGGCGCGTCCGCGACGGCCTTGTCCGCGGCCGACGCGGCGGTGTCGATATGGTTGTAGTTCAGCGCCAGGCGGCCCAGTGCATACTGCGCGGCTGCCTGTTTGGGATGAGCGGCGGCGAGCCTGGACATGGTATCGAGGGCCATATTGGCCTGGTCCGGCTGGTCACTCAGGATCCGGGCCAGGGCCTGATAACCGTCGCGCGGCGAATCGGCACTCGCGACCAGTTGCGGCGCAAAAGCCTCAACGCCCTGCGGGTCCTTGTTGACGAATGCCAGCCGAACCGCCGCCTGCTGCGCCCGGCGGTCCTTCGGCGCCGCCCGCGCCCAGACTCTGGCGGCCCGGTAGGCCAGATCCTGGCGATTCGCGGCCAGTGCGATCTGCGTCGCACGCTGGGCCAGCGCCGAGTCCTGCGAATAGGAAAGCGCCTTCACATAGGCCTTGGCCGCGCCCTGCGTGTCGCCGTCGAGCAGCGAGAGCTCGCCAACCATCACCTGATAATCCAGGGCGGCCTCGGGGGCACGGGCCAGTTGATCGATATCGCTGACCGGCGCTGTGCGCGTATCGTCCGTGGCGGCGACGGCCGACGTGTCAAAGGCGCCGAATCCGAGTACGCTCGCCAGCCCGACGACGGCCCACGCCCGCACCCGATCTCGATAGTTTGCGCACCCAGACTTTGCCATATGAATATCCCAGAACTATCGAGCGCACGGTAGAATAGACCCATGTCGCTGCTGACCGTGGGCCTCAATCACCATACCGCGCCGCTGTCGATACGCGAAGCGGTCGCGTTCCCGGCGGATCAGTTTGCCAGCGCGTTGGATGATTTTCTGCACCTGCCGCAGATTCGCGAAGGTGCGATCCTGTCGACCTGTAATCGTACCGAGTTGTACGCCATCGTCGACGAAGAGGCGAACCCTGCCGACGATGGCGGCTTGCGCGAATGGCTCTGTCGCCAGCGCGGGCTTGAGCCGGAGGCCCTGTCCGGCTGTTTCTACGTGCATCACGGGCGCGAGGTCGTGCGCCACAGTCTGCGCGTTGCCTCCGGTCTGGACTCGATGATTCTCGGCGAGCCACAGATCCTTGGACAGATGAAGGACGCCTATCGTTCCGCCCAGGCGGCACGTGGCGCCGGCCCACTTCTCACACGGCTGTTCGAGCACAGCTTCACCGTGGCCAAGGCCGTGCGCAGCGGGACCGAGATCGGCGCCAACCCGGTGTCGGTAGCTTATGCCGGGGTATCGCTGGCACGCCAGATCTTTACCGACGTCAGCGCGTCGTCCGCGATGATGATCGGCGCCGGCGAGATGATCGAACTCACCGCGCGTTATCTGTCCGAGATCGGCGTGTCGCGCATGATTTTCGCCAATCGCAGCCTGAATCGGGCGCAGGAGCTGGCCAGCCGCTACCACGGCTATGCCATCGGGCTGGCCGACATCCCCCGGCATCTGGCCGAAGCGGACCTGCTGATCTCCTCGACCGCAGCACCAGGCTATCTCGTGCGCGCCAAGGAGCTCAAAGGCGCGCTCAAGCAGCGCCGGCGCAAGCCGATGTTCGTACTGGATCTGGCGGTGCCGCGCGACATCGAGCCGGCCTCGGCCAAGTTCGAGGACATCTATCTCTACTCGGTCGACGACTTGCAGAGCGTGATCGACGATAACAAGCGCTCGCGGGCGGCGGCGGCCGAGCAGGCGGACGAGATCATCGAATCCCGTATCAACGAATATCTCGAATGGGTCGACTCGCGCCGCGCAACCGCTACAATCCGCGCCATGCGCGACGCGGCGGAGGGCCGCCGGGCCGAAGTCATGGCCCAGGCCCGGCGGCGACTGGCGCGCGGCGAGGATGCCGAAGCGGTGCTGGAGTTCGTCTCGCGCCGGCTGACCAATAAACTGATGCACGAACCGAGCGCGGTGCTGCGCAAGGCGGCCGGCGCCCGCCAGCAGCGTCTGCTCGGCCCGGCGCGTGAACTGTTCGGGCTGACCGACCACGACGCCGACCCCACGAACCGAAACGACGACTCAGCATGAAGGCCTGTCTATGAAGGATTCCCTGCGCGCGAAACTCGAGGAGCTGGTCGAACGCCATGAAGATCTGGCGCATTCGATGTCGGACCCCGACATCATCAACGACCAGAACAAGTTCCGTCGCATGTCGCAGGAGTACGCCCAGCTCGAATCGCTGGCGGCGGATTATCGCGCCTGGCGCGAGCTGAACGACGAAATCGCCGATCTCGAGGAAATGGAAGGGGCCGACGAGGCCGAACTGCGCGAGATGGCCGAGGCCGAACTGGCTGACGCCCGAGAGCGGCTGAATGGTCTGGAGGCCGATCTGCGCCGCCACCTGATCCCGAAGGACCCCAACGACAACGCGAACCTCTATCTGGAAATCCGCGCCGGCACGGGCGGCGACGAGGCCGCACTGTTCGCCGGCGACCTGATGCGCATGTATTCGACCTACGCCGAGAAACAGGGCTGGCAGGTCGAGATCCTGTCGGAATCGCACGGCGAGCACGGCGGCTACAAGGAAGTGATCTCGCGCCTGATCGGCACCGGCGCATTCTCGCGGCTCAAGTTCGAATCCGGCGCCCATCGCGTGCAGCGCGTGCCGGCCACCGAGTCCCAGGGCCGCATTCACACCTCGGCCTGCACCGTGGCCGTGCTGCCGGAACAGGACGAGATCGCCGACATCAAGATCGACCCCAGCGACCTGCGCGTGGATACCTTCCGTGCCCAGGGTGCCGGCGGGCAGCACATCAACAAGACCGACTCCGCGATCCGCATCACGCATATCCCCACCGGCGTGGTGGTCGAGTGTCAGCAAGAGCGCTCGCAGCACAAGAACCGGGCCCGGGCCATGAGTCTGCTGCAGACCAAGCTGCTCACCGCCGAACAGGACAAGCAGGCCAGCGAGCAGGCCGCCACCCGTAAGCGACTCGTGGGCAGCGGCGACCGTTCCGAGCGCATCCGCACCTATAATTTCCCGCAGGGGCGGGTCACCGACCACCGCATCAACCTGACGCTCTACAAGCTCGAGGATGTGATCGCGGGCGATCTGGACGAAATCATCGACGCGCTGACCAGCGAGTATCAGGCCGATCTGCTGGCCGAAATGGGCGCGGCCTGAGCGCGCCGGCACGCAGATGACCGACGCGCCCACGCTGGACGGGTTACGCCGGGCCGTCGCCGGACGCCTGCGCGCGATCAGCGACAGCCCCGATCTCGATGCACGCCGCTTGATCGAGGCGATCACGGGCCTTAACGGCGCGCGGCTGATCATCGAGGGCAACAGGCCGGTCGAACCGGGGGTCGCCGCACGCCTAGACACCGCCGTCGCACGCCGGCTGGCCGGCGAACCGCTGGCCTACATCGTCGGCCAGATCGGCTTTCACGAACTCGATCTCCGGGTCACGCCCGACGTGCTGGTGCCACGCCCGGATACCGAAACGCTGGTCGAGGCGGTTCTTAGCCGCCTACCCGGGCAGGCCGCATTGCACATCGCCGACCTCGGCACCGGCAGCGGCGCGATCGCGCTGGCGCTCGCCCATGCCCGGCCGCGCTGGCAACTGCTAGCCACCGACGCCCACGCCAACGCCCTGACCGTGGCCCGCCGCAATGCCGAACGCCTGGGCGTGCCCAATGTGGCCTTCGCCGAGGGCGACTGGTACGACGCGCTGGCCGGCGCGCGTTTTGACGCGATCGTGTCCAATCCGCCCTACATCGACCCGGCCGACCCGCATCTGGACGACCCGGCACTGCGCCACGAACCCCGCCACGCGCTCGTGGCGCAGGCTCATGGCCTGGCCGATATCGTGCAAATAACCACCGGCGCCCGCACGCATCTGCGCCCCGGCGGCGCCCTGTTCGTCGAGCATGGCCATACGCAGGGCGCCGATGTGCGCCGGCTATTCGCTGCCGCCGCACTTATCGATGTGGAAACCCTGCCGGATATGGCCGGCCATGCGCGGGTCACGCTCGGCCATGCGTGATTGTCGGAGACTCTGACCCATATATTGCTCGCGGCGGCCCATATGTCGAGTTTCCTTACACATTACATCAATCCATCGCGCAAGGCTATGAATTAAAACACTATTTTTTCTGGCACGGTTCTGGCTTGTATGGCCACGACAATATCCCTCAAAGGATCAGCGTGCATAAGCAGAAAATAACAATCTTCGCATCAGCAATCGCCGCCCTGGCGATCAGTGGTACCGCGGGCGCCACCGTCATCAGCTATGATTCCAACCCCACGACCACCACTCACGGCGTGCCGCCGACCACCCAGGTCGCCGGCGCCACGGTCATTGACTTCGAGAATCAAAGTTGCGCGCCGGCGACGTGCTCTGGTGACTACGAAATCACCAATCAACCGTCTTCAAGTACACCGGCACACTACGCCAGGCCGGCCACCGATGATAACGGGAGCGGGCGCGATTTATCGTATTTTCTGGCCGTTCCGTCCGCCAACCACAGTGGTTCGGCGACGATCAATCTGGGCAGTGGCAACCACTACTTCGGGCTGCTGTGGGGTTCGATCGATAGCTACAACAAGCTAACGTTCCAGTTAGACGCCACGAACAAGTCCGAGACCTACAGCGGCAAGTATCTCCTCGCGTCGCATCCGGCAACTGTTAATCGGGGGAAGCCCACGAGGTATGTGAACTTCTTCCAGCTTCCGGCCTTCCACGCCGTGACACTGTCCAGCTCGTACTACGCTTTCGAGAGCGATAACCTGGCCTACTCCGACGTGCCGGAGCCGGGCAATCTGGTGCTGTTCGGCCTTGGGGCGCTCGCCCTGTTGGTCGGCTTCCGTGGCCGCTTCTCGGGTCGCTCGTCCTAGCCGACCGTCTCGACCGAGACATCCCCGCCCGGCTTTATGCCCGGCGGGGATTTTTATTTTCATACGGCCCGACTATCCGCCGCTACAGGCGTTAGATAATGGCGGCGTCGGCAGAATCCTGGCGCACTGGCTGGCGCGCGTTTTGACGCGATCGTGTCCAACCCGCCCTCCATCGACCCAGCCCTGCGCCATGAGCCCCGCCATGCGCTGGTGGCGCGGGGTCATGGTCTCGCCCATATCGCGCAAATGACCGCCGGCGCCCGCACGCATCTGCGCCCCGGCGGCGCCCTGTTCGTCGAACATGGCCATTCGGAGAGCGCCGCTGTGCGCCGGCTATTCGCCGACGCCGCACTCGTGGATAGCGAAACCCTGCCCGATCTGGCCGGCTGCCCACGGGTGACGCTCGGCCGTGCGCGACTGCCGGAAACCCTGACACCTCTACCGCCCGGGGCGGGATATATGTCGACTTTCCTTACGCCGCCGATCGCGGCCCGTTTCCATCCCCATGAATTAAGTGGCTATTTTTTTTGGCACGGTTCTGGCTTGTTATATCTCGGCAACATCCACCGGAGGCCACCGTGAATAAGCAGAAAAAATTGATCTTCGCATCGGCAATCGCCGCCCTGGCGATCAGCGGTACCGCGGGGGCGACCGTCATCAATTATGGCTCGCAACTCGACAGCAACAGCGTGCCGACCACCAACGTCGCCAGCGCCACCGTTCTTACCTTCGAAAGCGGCTCGTGCGCACCGGCCAGTTGTTCCGGCAGCAACTACGCCATCGTCGATGGCAGCACGAACGGCCATAACGCAGCGCCGGGCACGCCGACGGCCGGGGCCGGAACTCAAGATACCACCAAGTATCTGACGGTACCGGAAAATCTGTCGACCAAACCGCAATCCACCACCATCAGCGTTGGCAGTGGCAACCACTACTTCGGGCTGCTCTGGGGTTCGATCGATACCTACAATACGCTGACGTTCCTGTTGGACGACGGCACAAACCTGTCCTACACCGGCACCGACATCATCACCCCGGAGCCGGCCAACGGCAATCAGACGGCCGCCTCGACCAATAGCTACGTGAACTTCTTCCAGCTGCCGGCCTTCAACGCCGTGACACTGGCCAGTACACGTTACGCGTTCGAAAGCGACAACCTGGCCTACTCCGACGTGCCGGAGCCGGGCAATCTGGTACTGTTCGGCCTTGGGGCGCTCGCCCTGCTGGTCGGCTTCCGTCGCCGCTTCTCGGGTCGCTCGTCCTAGCCGACCGTCTCGACCAAGACATCCCCGCCCGGCTGTAAGGCCCGGCGGGGATTTTTATTTTTATACGGTCAGCATAGCCGCCGCTACAGGCGTTCGATAATGGCGTCGGCAAAGCACTGAGTGGAGCCTTCGCCCCCAATATCCGGTGTGGTGCGGTCGTGGTCGGCCATGGCCCCGCGCACCGCCTTGCGGATTCGCTCGGCCTGGTCGCCCCGATCGAGATGATCGAGCATGAGTGCCGCGGCCAGGATCACCGAGGTCGGGTTGGCGATGCCCTGGCCGGCGATATCCGGCGCGCTGCCGTGCACGGCCTCGAACATCGCGCAGTCGTCGCCGATATTAGCCCCCGGCGCCAAACCAAGGCCGCCCACCAGGCCGGCACACAGATCCGAGATGATGTCGCCGAACAGGTTGGTGGTGACGATGACATCGAATTTCTCCGGCGCCATGACAAGCTTCATTGCGCAGGCATCGACGATGACTTCCTCGTATTCGAGATCGTCGTATTCGCCAGCTATCTCGCGGCCGACCTTCAGGAACAGCCCCGAGGTGGATTTCATGATGTTGGCCTTGTGCGCCAGCGTGACCTTCCTACGGCCGCGTGCCCGGGCCATGTCGAAGGCAAAACGCACGATCTGTTCCGACTGCTCGCGCGTGACCACCGACAACGCCTCGGCGCGGTTGCCGTCCGCGGACACCGTCTGGCCTTCGCCCGAGTACATGCCGCCCTTGTTCTCGCGCACGGTGATGATATCGAGATCGTGATAGCGGGACTGGGTGCCGGGCAGGCTGAGCGTAGGCCGGACATTGGCATACAGATCGAACTGCTTGCGCATGGCGACGTTCACCGAGCTATAGCCCTCGCCCACCGGCGTGGTGACCGGCCCCTTGAGCACCAGGCCGGTGCGCTCGATCGATTCCACCGCGCCTTTCGGTAGCGGATCGCTTTGCCCGGCGTCCAGGGCCGCCTGGCCGACCTCGACGTATTCGCGCTCGAAATCGACATCCAGTGCATCGAGCACCTTCAGCGCGGCGTCGACGATATCGGGCCCGATACCATCGCCCTTGATGACCGTAAGCGGAGTGCTCGCCATGATTCGTCCCCTGGATTGGTAGCCTCGGGCGGCGCGTTGGTCGCCCCGGTGGTCGATGCTTGTGGCATTCTAGGCGCTGTAGCGATTTCATACGAGCCCGCCCTCCGCGGTTGGATGCCGGCATGCGCCGCGAGTACGAATACGCGATAGGCGACCGCTAACCGTTATCTGGGCCGCTGTGACAAACGCTTGCCCGCGCGAAGTGTACGAACCGGCGGATAGGGCTTGATGGGAATGGTCGCGCTACGATCGACGGGAGGTTTGTCGAGGATGATGTCGGTGTTTTTACGAGGGGCGGCGGCACTACTCATGGTCGTCGGTTTTCTGCTCGCGGCCAGCCTGCCCGGAGCAGCCCGTGCCACCATCTCCAGTACCGTCAACAACCCGCCGAACGGCGAGGCCGATCTCGTGGTGGTGATGAAATCCGAGCGCGAACTCTATCTCTACCGGCACGGCCTGATCATCGCCCAGTATCCGATCGCGCTCGGCCTCGACCCGATCGGCACCAAACGCAGGCGCGGCGACGACAAGACGCCGATCGGCGCCTACACGCTGGACTGGCGCAACCCGAACAGCGAGTTCCATCGCTCGATTCACATCTCCTATCCGGACCCTTCCGATCGCGCCCATGCAGCCGCGCTCGGCGTCGCGCCCGGCAACAACATCATGATCCACGGCCAGCCCGACTACGATGACCGCCCGCGCACCGGCGACTGGACGCATGGCTGCATCGCGGTGTCCAACCGCGCGATCAATCAGATCTGGGCCCATGTGCCGGTCGGCACCCCGATCCACATTTATCCGTGACCGAACACTCCCGGTCACAACCACGCCGGCCCGGCCAGTTGCCGGCCGAAAAAAAAGAGCAACTCAAGACCGCGCGTTACCAGGAATGGGGCACCCTGGTGCTGCGCATGACCGTGGTCGGGGTGCTGTATGCCGCCCTCGGCTGGAGCCAGGCCCTGCATGCCGTCTGGCTCAAGAGCCTGTGGTCGCTGCTGCCGCCGATCGCGTTCCTGCTCGCCGTCAGGGTCGAGTCCTGGCCGCCTACGCGACGCTTTCCCTATGGCTTCTACCGCGCCGGCAGCATTGCTTTTTTAACCTCGGGCCTGGCGCTGACCTGCATGGGCGGCTATCTCGTCGTCGCTGGCGCGCGATCGCTGATCGCGCATCACCAGCCCAGCCTGCACACGATCGATGCCGTCGGCGGGCCGACCCACTGGACCGGCTGGTGGATTATCGCCGCGCTGGCCTACAGCGTGGCCGTGCCCTGGATCATCGGCCAGCGCCGTCGGCAGCTGGCAATCGAACTGCACGACAAGGGCCTGTATGCCGATGCCTCGATGGGCCGGGTGAACTGGCTGGCCGGCAGCGCTGCCATCATCGGTGTGCTCGGTATCGGGTTCGGGATCTGGTGGCTGGACTTCGCGGCCGCACTCGTCATCGGGCTCGATATCACCTGGCACGGCGTGCGCCATGCCTACACCGCGGTGTGCGATCTCATCGACGAAATCCCGCGACGGATCGGCAGCAGCGAACTCGACCCGCTCGGCGCGCGAATCCGCGACGACCTGCGCGCACGCGACTGGGTCCGCGACGCGCGGGTGCGGCTGCGCGAGGAAGGCCGCCTGCTGACCGGTGTCGCGCTGATCTGCCCGCAGGAGGACAACGCCTCGCTGGCGCATTTCGAGGCCGCGCGCGAGGCGATCGAGGCGATGGACTGGCGCCTGCTCGATTTTCAGCTCGTGCCAGTCTGCGGTGCGACCTTTGAGCGCTATAGCATCGATGCCCAGGGAGATGCCCGGGGGCGATCTGGCCCCGAACGGGCCCAGCCTCGCTGAATGCGAAACAATCGCCGCGACAAGACACGGGCCGGGCCCCTGACCCTGCCGGAGCGGCTCGGTGACACATTGCTCGAGGAAGCACGCCGCGCACCGGGCATCGAGCTTTGCGGCCTGATTGCCAGCGGGGGCGACGCCACCGTGGTTCGCTATGCAATCGCCAACCGCGCCGCGCGCGCCGCCGATCGGTTCGACATGGACCCGGCCGACCAGATCGCCGCGTTCAAGCGCATGCGCGAACGCCGCGAAACGCTGATCGCCATCTATCACTCGCACCCGGTCGGCGAGGCCGAACCGTCGATTCACGACCAGCGCGGCCACAGCTATCCCGAGGCCGTGGCCGTGATCGTGGCCCCGGCGGCGCGCTCGGGCGACATGATCCGGGCCTGGGATCTGGCAAACGAGGTGCCGCTCGAACGGCCGATCGAGTGGACCGGCGGCCGTTGGCATTCGGCCACGCGGGGACACAAACCGGCGCCGGGGTCGTGAGACGGCGCCATCGTGGGCGCTTGAACGCCGGCCGGAATGGCACGACAACCGCCCGCGGCGGGCGGATTTTTGTAGAATCGCAGACTGGATCAACCGACGGCATTGTTCATGCGCCTTTCCGCTTTCGCCCTGGCCACCACCAAGGAGACGCCGGCCGACGCCGAGATCGTCTCTCATCAGCTGATGCTGCGCGCCGGCATGATCCGGCGCCTCGGCGCCGGCCTCTACAGCTGGTCGCCGCTGGGTATGCGCGTACTGCGCCGGGTCGAGGCCATCATCCGGGCCGAAATGGAGGCCATCGGCGCGCTGGAAATGCTCATGCCTGCGATCCAGCCCGCCGAACTCTGGCGTGAATCCGGCCGCTGGGACGCCATGGGCGGGCTGATGCTGCGCATGACCGACCGCGCCGAGCGCGAATACTGCTTCGGCCCCACGCATGAAGAAGTCATCACCGACTACGTCAAGCGCGACGTGCGCAGCTACAAGCAACTGCCGGTGACCTACTACCAGATCCAGACCAAGTTCCGCGACGAGATCCGTCCGCGCTTCGGCCTGATGCGGGCACGCGAATTCATCATGAAGGATGCTTATTCCTTCCATATGGACGCCGCCGATCTGGCCCGCGAATACCGCGCCATGCGCGGCGCCTACCGCGCGATCCTGGACCGCATGGGACTCGATTACCGCGTGGTGGCCGCGGACTCCGGCGACATCGGTGGCGCCAAGTCGGAGGAGTTCCATGTGCTGGCATTGTCCGGCGAAGATGAGCTGGCGGTCTCCACCGATGGCGTCTACGCCGCCAATATCGAGGCCGCCGCCACGGTCATGGCCGAGGGCGAGCGGGCCGCACCCACTGGCGAACTGAAAAAGATCGAGACGCCGGATGTGACCACCATCGCCGGCCTGGCCGAGTTCATGGGGGTGCCGGAATCGGCAACCGCCAAATCGATCGTGGTGATGGGTGAATCGGGCGACCCGGTGCTGCTCATGCTGCGCGGCGATCATCGCCTGAACGAAATCAAGGCCGAAAACGTGCCAGGTATCGCCGCGCCGCTGACCATGGCGGATGAGGCGACCATCCGCGCGCATTTCGGGGCCGGCCCCGGCTCGATCGGCCCGGTGAACACCCATGTCGAGGTCATTGCCGACTTCGCCCTGGCGCATGCCGCCGACCTGGTCGTAGGCGCGAACTACGACGGCGCCCACTTCATCCACTTCAACTGGGGCCGCGATCATCCCGAACCGCGCTTCGCCGACCTGCGCAACGTCATGGCGGGTGACGCCAGCCCGACCGGCAGCGGCACGCTGGAAATCCTGCGCGGCATCGAGGTCGGCCATGTCTTCCAGCTCGGCGACAAGTACAGCCGGACACTGGATCTGACCGTGCTGGATGAATCCGGCAACGCGGTGGTACCGGAAATGGGCTGCTACGGCTTTGGCGTCTCGCGCATTGTCGCCGCGGCGATCGAGCAGTGCCACGACGAGGCCGGCATCTGCTGGCCGCAGGCCATCGCCCCGTTCGATCTGGTGATCATTCCGATCAAGGCCGACAAGTCGGCCGCCGTGCGCGAGGCCTGCGAAACGCTCTATACCGAGCTCAAGGCGGCCGGCGTGGACGTGGCCTACGACGACCGCGGCCTGCGCCCCGGCCCCATGTTCGCCGACGCCGAGCTGATCGGCATCCCGCATCGCATCGTGGTGTCGGAGCGCGGCCTGGAATCCGGCAAACTGGAATACAAGGGCCGGCGCGACGCCGAATCCGGCGAGATCGCACACGATGTCGCGGCCATCAAGGCGCGGGTGCAAAGTGTTTAGTCAGGGGTAGCCGGGCGTTTCATCGAAGCCGGCGTCGGCGAACGGCCATGAATGTAAAGCGATCCGCAAATGAACGCGTAATCGACGCAAAATGATCCGTCGACGTGTCTTGTACTCGCATGCATCGACGTTTATTGGCGGACTGCTTTGCTCTTTCAAAGCGGTCGAAGTTTTTTAACGGGCATCGCGCCCACGTTATTTGCATCGCCACGATGGGGAGAAAGGGCCTCGGATACTTGATCGCTGGACAGGCCACGGGGCGTCTGACCGGTGCGCCATACCCGGCCGAATTATCTTGTTTGCGTCGTTTTGTGTTCATTCGCGGACTGATTTCGTGTTTGCCGGCCGCCGTCCTGGCTGGCCTCGCGATTTTCAGCGCGCCAGCCGCTTTGGGCGCGGCCGCGGTGCCGGCGCACATGCAGCCGGGTATGCGCTCCGCGCTGAAGAAGGCGGTGGCCGATTCCAGGGGCTTCAAGAATCGCTTCGATGCAGAAGTCTGGCTGGTGGACATGTCGCACCGGCTGGCCCCGCGCGTGCCGGATGTCCAGCGTCGGCTGAATTTGCTGCGCGATGTGCATGCGGCGGCCACCGCCGCCGGGCTGTCGCCGCAATGGGTGCTCGCGCTGATTCAGGTCGAATCCGGCTTCAAGCGCTTCGCGCTGTCGTCCGCTGGCGCCGAAGGCTTGATGCAGATCATGCCGTTCTGGCGCCACGAGATCGGCGCGCCGGACGATAACCTGTTCGATCGCGCGACCAATCTCCGCTATGGCTGCGCGATCCTCTCCTATGACCTGAAGCTCGAGCACGGCAATCTCACGCGTGCCCTGGCGCGCTACAACGGCAGCCTGGGCCAGCTCTGGTATCCACTGCGGGTCGAGAATGCGCTAAGCCGGAACTGGCGGATTCCGTGAGCGCGACTGGACACCGGCTGCGCCGGGCAACAGCATGACCCTCCATCGAACTCGCAACGGCCAAGTCATGACCCGGGACATCCTCATCATCTACTACAGTCGCAACGGCGCGACCGAACAACTGGCCAACGAAGTCGCCCGCGGCGTCGCGCGCATCGACGGCATGGGCGCGCGGGTACGCACCGTCCCGCGTGTCTCGCCCACCACCGCGGCGACGGATCCCGAAGTACCGACGTCCGGCGCGCCCTATGTCGACCCCGACGATCTGGAGGATTGCGCCGGCCTGATCCTCGGCTCGCCGACGCGTTTCGGCAACATGGCGGCCCCGCTCAAGTACTTCATCGACACATTATCCGGCCAGTGGCTGTCGGGCACGCTGGCCGGCAAACCGGGCGCGGTGTTTACCTCCACCGGGAGCCTGCACGGCGGACAGGAAACCACACTGATGTCGATGATGCTGCCGCTCATCCACCACGGCATGCTGATTACCGGGCTGACCTACACCGCCGACGATCTGCTCGCCGAGACCGATTCCGGCGGCACGCCGTATGGCGCCAGCCACGTCGCCGGCATGCTGGGCGACAAACCACTCACGGAGATCGAGAAGAAACTCGCACGCAATCTCGGCGCCCGGGTGGCCGACGTGGCCCGGCGCTTGTCCCGCCAGGCGTGAGGGCTCAGCCGTAGCCCAGCGCCTGCTTGACGAAGGGAATCGTCAGCCGACGGTGAGCGGCCAGCGAGGCGCGATCCAGAGTGTCGAGCATGGCCATCAGTTCCGGCACCCCGGCCTCGCCGTGCCGTATCAACCAGCGGGCGGTCGCCTCCGGCATATCCATGCCGCGCTGTTCGGCCCGTCGAATCAAAAGTTCGCGCTTGTCGTCGTCGTCCAGCGCGCGGCAGACCACCACCCCGCCCCAGCCCAGCCGGCTGGCCAGATCGGGCAGGGCCAGCCCGAGCTCGCGCGGCACGGCCGAACCGGCGGCGAGCAGACGACTACCCCGCGATCGCAGCTGGTCGGACAGGCCCAGCAGTGCGATCTCGGCGTCGCGGTCGCCGGCGATGGCATCCACGTCGTCGACGCAGACACAGTCCATGTCGGCCAGCCCTTCAAGCAGCGAGCCGATCGGCTCACGGACCTGGGCCAGCGGCAGATAGACGCTGCGCCGTCCGGCGTCGCCGATCGCCCGGCACGCCGCCTGCAGCAGATGGGTCTTGCCGCAGTTCGCCGGCCCGGCCACGAACAATCGCTCGCTGCGTCCGTCCACGACCTCGGCCACCGCGGCCTTGGCATCGGCGTTGGTGTGGCCGACGAAGGCCGACAATGTCGCCGAAGCCGGCAGCTGAACACCGAGAACGAGCTGTACGGGCATACGAACCTGACATGGATGGATCGACGCCGCGCCCCCTGCGCGACGATGCGCTAGCATGCCGGTATGACCAGCCGCGGGCAACCGCGCGGCGCGACAGCCCAGGCCAACAGGCGCCTATTCCTGAAGGTACAGGCGGCTTGCCCGCCAGCGTCGGCCGGCGTAGCGCACGATCACCGCGATGGTCGCGGCCGTGGGCAGCGCCAGCAACACGCCGATGAAGCCGAACAGCTGCCCGC
Organism: Salinisphaera sp. LB1; assembly: GCF_003177035.1. NCBI lineage: Bacteria > Pseudomonadati > Pseudomonadota > Gammaproteobacteria > Salinisphaerales > Salinisphaeraceae > Salinisphaera > Salinisphaera sp. LB1. Next base: position 350,165 of record NZ_CP029488.1, read on the forward strand.
CGGCCAGCACGGCAAAGATGACCCAGACCGGATGCAGGCCGATCGCTTCGCCCAGCATGAGCGGCGTCAGCACCATCTGCTCCATGAGCTGGCCGATACTGAACACCAGCGCCACCCAGATCAGCTGATAGGGGTCGCCGGTCTGCACCAGCATCGCCACACTCGCCATGCACACGCCGGAGATGACGCCGACATAGGGTACGAAACTGATCAATCCGGCGCCCAGCCCGATCACCAGGGCCAGATCCAGCCCGGCCAACCACAGGCCGACGATATAAATCGTGCCCAGCACCAGCATCACCAGCGCCTGGCCCCGCAGGAAATGGCCGAGCACGTCGTCGGTCTCGCGCGCGAGCTCGGTGATGGTGGCTTCGTAGCGCCGCGGCAGCTGGGCACGAATGAACCCGGTCATGCGATCCCAGTCGCGCAGCAGGTAGAACATGATCACGGGCACGAGCAACAGGTTGATCGCCCACGACAAAAGCGTCGTTCCGGACGAAAACGCTTTCTTGGCGATCGCTGAGGCAAAACCGCCAGCGCTGCCCCAGTTGTTGGCGATGAGTTGACGGATGGAATCCGCGTCGATCCCGCCGACCCCCGGGGCCAGACGCCGGATCCAGGGGTTGAAGGCATGCTGTGCCCAGTCCAGATAGCGTGGCAGGCTGCGCACGAGCGTATCGAACTGCGCCTGCAGGATCGGCAACAGCAGGAAGACCAGGAGCGCGAATAACAGAATCATGGCGGCGAACACCACGATCACGCCGAGCGTACGATTGAGCCGCAGGCGTTCCAGACGATCGACGATCGGGTCGCAGACATAAGCCAGTCCGGCGCCGAGCACGAACGGCAACAGCATGCCGTGCAGCAGCACGATAACCAGAACGAGCCCCGCCACGCCGATCAGGGCGAGTGTGCGTCCACGCATTTCTGTCAGCTATCGCCTTCGGTCATGGGTGTCGGAGCGCAATCCCAGTCGTGCTCTTCGAAACGGTACAATAGCACGCTGCTGCCGGAGTTCCGGCGTTTGGTTCACGCAACCGAGAAGGCCTGATCTTGAGCGATCGTCCCTCCCTGACCTACGCCGATGCCGGCGTGGATATCGATGCCGGCAACCGCCTGGTCGACGCCATCCGCGGCCCCGTGGAAGCCACCCGCCGCCCCGAGGTGATCGGCGGCCTGGGCGGCTTCGGCGGCCTGTTCGAACTGCCGGTCGATCGCTATCGCCGACCGGTGCTGGTCTCGGGAACCGACGGCGTCGGCACCAAGCTGCGCCTGGCCATCGACCATGCGCGCTTCGAGGGTATCGGCATCGACCTGGTCGCGATGTGCGTCAACGACGTGCTGGTTGCCGGCGCGGAACCGCTGTTCTTTCTCGATTACTACGCCACCGCCCATCTCGACGCCGACGTGGCCGGCCCGGTCATCGCCAGCATCGCCGAAGGCTGTCGCCGCGCGGGCGCGGCGCTCATCGGCGGTGAAACCGCCGAGATGCCCGGCATGTACGGCGCGGGCGATTTCGATCTGGCCGGCTTTACCGTGGGCGTGGTCGAATACGATGAGCGCATCGATGGTTCGGCCATCGAAGAAAACGACGTGGTGCTGGGCCTGGCCTCCAGTGGGCCGCACTCCAACGGTTATTCCCTGATCCGCCGCATCATCGAGGCCAGCAGCGCCGATCTGATGGCGCCGATCGGCAACGAGCACAGCCTACTGGATGCATTGCTGGCACCGACGCGCATTTATGTGGCGGCCGTGCGCGAGCTGCTGACCCGGACCACCGTCCACGGCATGGCCCACGTCACCGGCGGCGGGCTGGCCGAAAACCTGGCCCGCGTCGTGCCCGGGGACAAGGCCGTGACCATCGAGGGCTCGGCCTGGCAACGACCGGCAGTGTTCGACTGGCTCGCCGAGGCCGGCAACGTGGCCGCCGAGGAAATGGCGCGGACCTTCAACAACGGGATCGGTTACTGCATCGTGCTGCCGGCCGATCAGGGCGCAACGGCGCGCACGGTGCTCGAAGACGCGGGCGAGACCGTGTTCGAGATCGGCCACGTGCATACCCGCGAAGATAACGAGCCCGCCGTGCGCATCGTTTGATGAGCGCGAGCGAACACAAACGCCCGGCCCGGCTGGTCGTGCTCATTTCAGGGCGCGGGCGCAACCTAGAAGCCATCATGCGGGCGATCGGCGCCGGCGAACTCAACGCCGAGATCGCCCTGGTCGTGAGCAACAAGACGCGCGCCCCGGGCCTGCAGACGGCGCGCTTGGCCGGCGTGCCCGCGGTCAGCATCTCGCCGCGCCATTTCCCGGATCGGGAAAGCTATGACGCGGCGCTGGCGCACCGGATCGCCGCGGAGAAGCCCGACTGGATCGTGCTGGCCGGCTTCATGCGGGTGCTAAGCGATACCTTCGTCGAACGCTTTGCCGGGCGCATCGTCAACATCCACCCGTCGCTGCTGCCCCGATACAAGGGCCTGCACACGCACGAGCGCGCCCTGGCCGCCGGCGATCGCGACCATGGCGCCAGCGTGCATTTCGTCACTCCCACGCTGGACGACGGTCCAGTGATCCGCCAGGGCCGCATTACCATTCGTCCGGGCGACACCGCCGACATGCTTGCCGACCGCATCATGGATCGCATCGAACAGCGCCTGTACGCCGCCGCACTCGACGACCTCATCTCGGGGCGGGTGGTCTGGCGGGACGACGGCATTCATCGCGACGGCCGCCTGCAATCCGAGCCGCTGATCATCGACTACGACGAGGACACGCCCGGCCCATGAAGATTACGGCATATCTGGCAACCGTTCTGCTCGCGGGGCTGGGCCTCGCCCTCATCAGCCCCGCCACACTGGCCTCGCCCACCGATGCCTTCAGCGCGGTCTATAGCGTGCGCAAATCCGGGCTGCCGCTGGGCGATGCCCATTTCAGCCTGAAGCCGGGCCAGCAGGACGGCTGTTACATCTATGCCGGCCATGCCAAACCCAACGCGCTGGTCCACATGTTCCTGGGCAACATCGACGACGAGACCCGCTTCTGTATCGTCGACGACCAGGTCCAGCCCCGATATTTCCGTCATCACGTCGACGGCAAGCCGGGCCATAGCTACACCCTGAAGTTCGACTGGTCGGCCATGACCGTTCAGTATAAGAACGGGAAGGGCGACAGCCAGACCTACGCGATCAAACCCGGCACGCAGGACCCGATGTCATTGCAGATCGCGGCCCGCCGCTGGCTGGCCTCGACCCGCCCCGGCAACACGCTGCCCACGGGACACCGCTTCCTCCTGGTCGACGACGACGGCTTGCAAACCTACAAGGTGCATGTGAGCGACGCGGGCAACCTGAAAACACCCGGGGGCATCTTCGATACCGTCAAACTGGCCCGCGACGGCCAGCATCATCACGCGCTGACCTTCTGGCTGGCGCGCAATGCGGATTGGATTCCCGTTCAGGTGCGGCGTCTCGAGGACGGCAACACGCAGTATGTCCTGACGATGCAATCGCTGTCGCGCAGCGAGGCCACCGGCCACTAACCAGTGGTTTGGGCTGTTGTCGACTGTGAGTGAGACCCAACCGATGACGCAAATAAACGCAGAATGAAGAGCACACGAACTCTTGCATTAGCGTTATTAACCCGGCACAAAAATAGATGATTTTTCGGGTTCATAGCGCGAGTACGCGACCGCATGCTCGCCGCGGCCATCGGCCGCGAAGCCTTTGAAAATAAAAGACGGACAGGCGCCGGCTTTTATTTTTGAAGGCTTTGAAAACAGCTGATGAAGTCAGCTGTTTTGATGCCGGATTAATAGTGGCGGACTATTCATCCCAGCGCCCGAATCACGTTTTCGGCTGACCATAACCGCTCAAGGCATCTGTCGGCCTTCATCAAAACCCTGCCGAGCAGGGATAAAGCTCACGCAACGGCTTGACGACGCAATTTGCTCGCACAGCCGAAGCCGCACTGCCTTAATCTTTACTTCTTATTTGCACTCATTCGCGTGTATCGGCGGACAAATGCCCTCGCTTACTTCGTTGCGAGGCCCCGCCGATGAAGGTCAGTCCGCAAATGAACGCGAAATAAACGCAGAATGACAAGCAGACATATCTTGCATTCGCGTCATTGGCGTTCTTGATTATGCACAACGAGGGTGTAGACAAATTAACTGCCGATGATAAACGCAATATCAGACAGTTACGTAGGTCGGATTAGGTGCTTGCACCGTAATCCGACAGCCGAGCCTCGGAACTCGCCGATTGAGCGTCGGATTACGCGCTGCGCGCTAATCCGACCTACCGTCAAGGCATTGTTTTTAAATTTTGCGCTCATTCGCGTGCATTTGCGGACAAATATCCTTTCTTACTCAGCCGACTGGGCGCAGTAAACGCTTTGGCCAACGGGTTCAGGCGCGCGGCAGGGTCACACCGCGCTGGCCCTGGTACTTGCCGCCGCGGTCGGCGTAGGACGTTTCGCAGACTTCGTCCGACTCCAGGAACAGCATCTGTGCCACGCCCTCATTGGCGTAGATCTTCGCCGGCAGCGTCGTGGTGTTGGAGAACTCGAGCGTCACGTGGCCTTCCCACTCGGGCTCCAGCGGTGTGACATTGACGATGATGCCGCAGCGGGCATAGGTCGACTTGCCGAGGCAGATCGTGAGCACGCTGCGCGGGATGCGAAAGTACTCGACCGTCGAGGCCAGCGCGAACGAATTCGGCGGGATGATGCAGGTCTCGCCTTCGAAATCCACGAAGCCCCTCGAATCGAACGCCTTGGGATCGACCACCGCCGTGTTGATGTTGGTGAAGATCTTGAAGTGCGGCGAACAGCGCACGTCGTAGCCATAGCTGGACACGCCGTAGGAGACGATCTTCTCGCCGTCGCGCTCCCGCACCTGGCCGGGCTCGAACGGCTCGATCATGCCTTCGCTCTCGGCCATGCGGCGGATCCACTTGTCGGATTTGATGCTCATTGACGATGCTCGGACGGCGCGATGCGGCGCATGGATGAAAACCATGCCGGGCCCGGGCAACGGCGCGGGACCGCTCTGCCAGCCTGAACCCGGTCGGCCGGGTAGTGTAGCCAGCCGCACCCGGATGCGACAACGCCGCGGCCCACCCACGGGTGGACCGGATGGCGGGCGCGGCGTCCCCGAACCGGCGGCGGCACGCCGCCGGTCACGCGCCTACTGACGACAGCCCAGTGGAATCGTCGGACTGGCGGCACCGGCGGCTGCCGCCGCCAGGAAGCCGGCGCTCTCGCACTGCATTTCAGCGCTGGTCGCCGCGCCTTCCTGCGGGTCGACACTGCCGTTGGCCGTGCCCGCGGTCGGATCCAGGATCGTGCTGTGCGCACCGCTGGCAAAGCGCACCACGCTATCGGCTGGCTGGCTGCCGGCCTGGAAGGGCACGCTTTCGGCGACCGAAGCCAGACCCATCGCCGCCACCAACGGATTGGTCCCCGACAACGGGCCGCCGACACAGACGGTATCCAGTGCCGGGGTATAGCCGGCGGTGGCCGGACAAGCGCCGCTGGTCGCCGGCATGAAGTCCGGACCGACGTTGGCCGGTACGGCGTTCGGCACCACCAGATCGGGCGGATTCACGCCGCCGTTGCCGCCCCCCACGACCTCGATCATGTGCAGCGGATGGCGCACCGCCGCGGTTTTTGCGTAGTTGATCGGATCGCCGCCGTCGACGATGGTCTGGGCCAGTCGCAGGAAGTTTTGGTAGGCCGCGCTGCCCTCGCCGACACCGGCCGCCTTCAGCCCCGCCGCGATCTTCGGGCCGAAGGCCGCCGAACCGCCCAGCAGGCGAATGACGCCACCGCCCGGGTTGGCGAGCGTCGCCGCGTCGAAGGCCTGGTTAGAGGTCACGCCCATTAGCGTCGACCCCACGATCGCGCCCAGCGAATGGCCGAGGAACTGGCTCGGCTGCCCGTTGAGCTTGATCGCGTTGCCGCCCACGACGGTAATCGAGCCCTGCATGACGGTAGCGTTGAGGTCGATCAGATCGGCCACCGCCTCGCGCAGATTGTCACGCGAGGTAATGGGACTCGTCAGGTTGATGAAATTCGCCCCGGACGGATCGACCACACCGTCGCCGTTGGCATCCAGGTCGAAGGTCCGCTCGTGGCCGGCGATCGCCAGCGCCTTGCCCGGCGCAAGCCCATGCAGCGGCAGATCGATGGCCACGGTCACGAAACCGGCCGCGGCCAGCGCGGGGGCCACCGCGAACATGTTGGTGCGATCGCCGGTGATGCCATGCTGGAAAATCACCACCGGCCAGCCGCCCGCGGGCGGCTGGCCGCCACTCGGACTGTTGGCGTTCGGCACGGCCACCAGCACGGGTACCGATTGCACCGAGCGCACCTTCGGATACGGGAAGCAGCCCGTGGTGGAATCGCTCGCCGTCAGCACACTGCAGGGAATCGAGCCGCCATTAGGCGTCGGCAACGGCGCATGGCCTGGGGCGTACTCTGGGCTCATCTGATCGTCCGGCACCCAATAAGTGGTCAACGGCGCCGGCGTCGCGGTGCCGTTGTGCGCGGCAGCGGCGAGGTAGTACGACAGATCCACCGTGCCCTGGTAGATATTCGCGGTATCCGGCAGGTTGGCGTTGATATCGCCGGTCGAGAGCTGACCGCCCTGGCCGTTGGGCAGCGGCTGAACCCGGATGCCGCCGTCGCTGCTGCCGTTCGGGTTGGGCGTCGGATGCGCTGCAACGTAACGCAGCGAGGCGCCGATGCTCTGGGTCGTGAACTGCCAGGCGACGACGACATTGCTGGCGCTGGCGTCGGACACGCTGTCTAGGATCGGGCGAATCTGTTGACTACGGATGGATTCCAGGCTGGCCTGCTGCGCCGCGCTGAAGTGGGCCGCCGGATTGGCATCGGAGCCGACCGCGCTGGCCGAATCCGCGATCGCGAATTGATCGCTGGGCGCCACACGGCCGCCATCGGTGGTCTTGAGCTGGTCGGTGATGACCACGTAGTACGTGGTGGCCGGGTCCAGCGGCTTGAGCGGCCGAATCAGCAACCGCGTGTGGTCGACCACGTCGGGCGATTTCACCACGTCGAAGTCGGTGCCGGCCGCGAGTTCCGACCCGGTCGCCGCATCAATAACGCGTACGCTGCCATTATTGGCCGTGGCGACGTCGATATCCGCGCCGGAGAAATCGGCATACAGATTATCGGTGGTGGAGAACCCGTCCAGCTTGTTCGCGTCGGCAATCACCGGATTGGCACCGGTCGCATCCGGGATATTGAGCGTGCCATCGGCGCTCACGCCGGCCAGCAGGCCGGTGGTGTTGTTGGCATCGACGAACAGCAGATTGTTCGGAAACGGAATCACCGCATTCTGGGAAACCGGCGCGTACAGGCTGCTCGCCTCGGGGCCGGCCGCGCTGGCCTGGCTGTTGTCGTTGCTATTGTTGTTGCCGCCGCAGGCAGCCAGCGATGCCGCGATGGCGATGGCGACGCCCACTGTCCAGTTCCGCTTCATGATTCCCCCAGGATGCAAAGCGTTGTTGATCGCCGCCGCGTCTTGTAACCGGGCTGCGACCGGCGCCCTGAAATGCACAATGCGGGGCCCGCGAATCGCGCGACACTGGACCTTGGTCTGCCATGCGGCTATGCCAAAATGCCTTGTTTGGCGTATGTTGAGCCCCGAAATCCAAGCCTTCGGCTTTTCATGCAAATTCAACAGATTCGACAGTTCGGCACGCCCGACGTCTTCGAGACCGCCGACGTGGCGCTGCCCGAACCGGGCCCGGGCCAGATTCGCGTGCGCCAGATCGCCTCGAGCGTGAACCCGGTCGACACCAAACTCCGCGCCGCCGGCCCGGCGATCGCGCCCGCGCTACCGGCCGTACTCGGCTGCGACGTGGCCGGCGAAGTCGACGCCGTGGGCGACAACGTGCGGCGGTTTGCCGTCGGCGATGCCGTCTATGGCTGCGCGGCCGGCCTGGTCGGCCGCGGCGGCGCCTACGGCGAGTATGTGGTGGTCGATGCCGAATTGATGGCGTTCAAGCCGGCTGGGCTCGGCTGGCGCGAAACCGCGGCCCTGCCGCTGGTCACGATCACGGCCTGGGAAGCACTGATCGATCGAACGCGCGTCGCGCCCGGCGATCATGTGCTCATCCACGGCGGCGCCGGCGGTGTGGGCCATATCGCGATCCAGATCGCCAAGGCCCAGGGGGCGCGCGTGGCGACCACGGTCTCGAGCGCCGACAAGGCGGCGATCGCCCGCCGCTGCGGGGCCGACGAGACCATTCACTACCGCGAGGAATCGGTCGCTGAATACGTCGAGCGGCTGACCGGCGGCCGCGGCTTCGACGTGGTCTTCGACGCCACCGGCGGCTCGGACATCGGCAAATCGTTCGCCGCGGTCCGCGTCAACGGCCAGGTTGCGACCATCGTGTCACAGTACTCGGCCGATCTGACGCCGATGCACACCAAGAGCCTGACCCTGCATACCATCTTCATGCTCACGGCCATGCTCAACGGCGTGAATCCGGCGCACCACGGCGAAATTCTCACCCGGGCGGGCGCGCTGGTGGCCGCCGGCCAGCTTGTGCCGCTGCTCGACGAGCGCCGTTTCAACCTGGGCGATGTGGGGGCGGCGCACGCGCATCTGGAAGCCGGTGCTGCGATCGGCAAGGTCGTGATCGATATTGCCGACGAGGCGCGCGCCGCTGGTCCGGCAGTCTAGACCTGCATTTCGCATGATTTTCGTGCCGCACAAGGCGCGGCCACGGGCCGTCTCCGGAAATGCAGTCCGTGGCCGCAACGCCGCAATGGCGGGAAAAGTGCACCGAAACAAGCGGATGGATTCGCGTGCCAGGACGCTGCGTCCGGACACACTGTCACTGCGCGAACCGCGCTTTTGCGCTATCTTCTGCCGCCCCGACGAATTCGGCACGGCCCCGCCGTCACGTGCCGATCGAATTCAGCCCCAACCCTGCGCCGATGTGATAAACGCTTCCGAGGTCTTCCACACCCTGGGTTTTGTTCTGGCCGGTCTTGCCGGCGGCTACAGCCTGATGGCACTGCTGGCGGCCTGTCTGGGTCCGAAGCAACGCCGCCGCGCCGCAGCCCGTGGTGCGGCGCCGCCGGTCACGCTGCTCAAGCCGCTGTGCGGCGCGGAAACCGAGCTCGAGTCAGCACTGCGCTCATGTGTGGAACAGGATTACCCGAAATTCCAGATCGTGTTCGGTGTGCAGGACGACACGGATCCGGCGCTTGCCGTGGCCCGGCGCATCCGCGCGGCCTATCCGGAGCACGACATCGACATCGTGCTCGATACGCGTGAATGGGGCAGCAATCGTAAGGTCAGCAACCTGGTCAACATGATGGCCGTGGCTCGCCACGAGCACATCGTACTGGCCGACAGCGACATCCATGTCCGCCCCGACTACCTCCACCGCGTGACCGCGCCACTCGCCGATTCGGACGTGGGCCTGGTGACCTGTCTTTATCGCGGCCGGGCGACCGCGGCACGCTGGTCCCGTCTTGCGACGCTTTTCATCGACGACTGGTTCATGCCGTCGGTACTCGTGGCCCGTCTGTTCGGCGTACAGGACTACGCGGCGGGCGCGACCCTGGCGCTGCGCCGCGAGGATCTTGCCCGGATCGGCGGCTTTGCGGCGCTGGCAGACCACCTGGCCGACGATCACCAGCTCGGGCAACAGATCCGGGCGCTCGGGCGCTCGGTCGTGCTGTCGGACGTCGTGGTCGAAACCACGGTCGACGAGCCCAGCCTGCGCGGCCTGCGCCGCCACGAAACGCGATGGATGCGCACGATCCGTCTGCTCGCCCCGGTCAGTTACGGCTTTCTGTTCGTCAGTTGTACCCTGCCCATGGCCTTGTGCGGCGTTATAATAAGTTGCGCGCAGCCTATCTCTATCGTACTGCTGGGTGTGACAATCACTGCGGACGTAGCTTTGCACGGAGTTCAGAACCGTCGTGCCGGGCGCGCCGCGACCGACGGCCTATGGCTTTGGCCGTTGCGAGAGTTCCTGACGCTATACGACTGGCTCAACGGACTATCAAACCGTTCGATCCGCTGGCGAGGCTATACCTACCGGATCGGCTCCGACGGCTCCATGAAACCACAGTCAATGGATAAGCACTGATGAAAACGCTCTTCCTGCATCCGCCCTCCTTCGACGGCTTCGACGGCGGTGCCGGCGCACGCTACCAGGCCAAGCGCGAAATCAAGTCGTTCTGGTATCCCACCTGGCTGGCCCAGCCGGCGGCCCTGGTCCCCGGCAGTCGTCTGATCGACGCGCCCGCGGATGGCCTGAGCCTGGACGACGTGCTGCCGCTTGCACACGAATACGAACTGGTGATCATGCATACCAGTTCGCCTTCGTTCGCCACCGACGTGAAGGTCGCCGAGGCGTTCAAACGCGAGAACCCGAAACTGCTGATCGGCATGGTCGGCGCCAAGGTCGCGGTGGATCCGGACGGCTCGCTGGGCGCCTCGACCGCCATCGACTTCGTGGGCCGCGAGGAGTTCGACTACACCTGCAAGGAAGTCGCCGAAGGCCGTGACCTGTCCGGCGTTCTCGGGCTGACCTGGCGCGATGCCAACGGCGAGCATGTGCGCAATCCCGACCGGCCGATGATCGAGAACATGGACGAGCTGCCGTTCGTCTCCGAGGTCTACAAGCGCGATCTGACCATCGAGAACTACTTCATCGGCTATCTCGAACACCCGTACGTGTCGTTCTACACCGGGCGCGGTTGCCGTTCGAAATGCACCTTCTGCCTCTGGCCACAGACGGTCGGCGGGCATCGTTACCGGGTGCGCAGCCCCGAGAACGTGGTCGCGGAAGTGGCCTATATCCAGCGCGAGATGCCGCACGTCAAGGAAATCTTCTTCGACGACGATACCTTCACCGACTTCAAGCCACGGGTGGAGGAGATCGCCCGGGGACTGGGCAAGCTCGGCGTCACCTGGTCGTGCAATGCCAAGGCCAATGTGCCGTACAAGACGCTCAAGATCATGAAGGAAAACGGCCTGCGGCTGCTGCTGGTGGGCTACGAGTCCGGCAACAACCAGATCCTGCATAACATCAAGAAGGGTCTGCGTACCGATATCGCCCGCGAGTTCACCAAGAACTGCCGCAAGCTCGGCATCACCATCCACGGCACCTTCATCCTGGGGCTGCCGGGCGAAACGCGCGAGACGATTCGCGAGACCATCGATTTCGCGCGCGAGATCAATCCGCACACGATCCAGGTTTCACTGGCCGCGCCCTATCCGGGCACGCGCCTGTACGACGAAGCCATGGAAAACGGCTGGCTCGATGCCAGCGGCCCCGAGGCGCTGGTCAACGACGATGGCGTGCAGATCGCCCCGATCAGCTATCCGCATCTGGGCAAGGAGGAGATCTTCGAGTCGGTGGAAACCTTCTACAAGCGTTTCTACTTCCGGCCCGGCAAGATCGCCGAGCTGACGGCTGAAATGGTGCGCCATCCCAGCATGATCGGACGCCGGTTGCGCGAGGGCCGCGAATTCGCCCAGTTTTTGAGCCATCGTTGAAGCCGACGCCGGGCGACCACGCCATGCAGGCCGAAAGTCGGCCGCGATGAGCGCGCCATCGGGGCGCGTGATCGTCACGGCCGACGACTTCGGCCTGCATCCGGCGGTGAACGAGGCCGTCGCGCACGCCCACGATGCGGGCATCCTGAGCGCCACCAGTCTCATGGTGGGCGCAGAAGCCGCGCCGGAGGCGGTGGCGCTCGCCCGTGCGCGGCCCGCGCTCGGCGTCGGGCTGCACCTGGTGCTGACCGACGGCCGCGCCGTCCTGCCCCGGTCGGTCGTTCCCGACCTGGTCGATGCCAACGGCCGTTTCCACGACGGCATGGCCAGGGCGGGCGCGCGCTTTTTCTTTCAGCCGCGCGTGCGGCGGCAGCTCGCCGCGGAAATCCGGGCGCAGTACGAAGCATTCGCCGCCACCGGCCTGGTCCTCGATCATGTCAATGCACACAAGCATTTCCATGTGCACCCCACCATCCTCTCGCTGGCGCTGCGCATCGGCGGCGAGTATGGCCTTCGGGCCATGCGCTGGCCCCATGAGCCACGCCAGGATGCCGGCCAGCCGGGCAGCGGCAGCTGGCGCACGGCGGTCGAGACCACGCTGATGGCACCCTGGTTGCAGCACATGCGGCGTCGCATGACCGCGTCCGGCGTGGTCTCCAACGCCCGTCTGCTGGGCCTGCGCGCAACCGGCCACATGACCGAGGCGCGGGTTCTGACGGCAATAGCCGCCGCGCGTGGCGGCGCGGTAGCCGAAATCTATTGTCATCCGGCCAGTCGCGACCGGCTCACGCCGGCCATGGCCGACTACGACCACCGCGGCGAGTATGCCGCCCTGATCAGCCCCCGCGTGTTGCAGGCCATGCAACGCGCCGGTCTGCAGCCGACCCGGTTTGCCGAGATCGCCGACACCGATCGGTTGAGCGGCCCGATGAAGAACCCGACCTGAGGGGCCTTGCCACTCGATCCACCGTTGACGCCGTGATCTGGACCGCTACGCTTTCGGCTTTGCACACGCCGGATTTGTATACCGCCCGGCCCTGATGAGACGCGCCGATGCTTTTGAATGCTGACCCGTCCGTAACTGCGACCGATGCGAGGCCCATGTGAAAAGACTCGCTTATGTCGTCGCCCTGATCGGCGGTTTGCTTGTCATCGGTCTCATCGCCCATACCGGCTATCGCGCGGTACTCAACGCCCTGGCGATCGGCGGCTGGAACCTGCTCTGGCTTTTGCCCTACCACCTCTGCCCGATCGCATTGGATGCGTGGGGCTGGCGTCTGCTTATCGTGCGCCCCGATCCCTACCGGCGCGCGCGCTGGGGCGTACTTACCTGGATCGCACTGGTCCGCGAAGGAGTCGGTCGATTATTGCCAGTCGCGAGCGTCGGCGGCGAAATCGCCGGTATCCGACTGCTCATCCTGCGCGGCGTGGACGGCGCCACCGCCACTGCGAGCGTGGTCGTGGAAGTCCTCATATCGCTGCTCAGCCAGTACCTGTTCACGGCCATCGGCGTCGCACTTCTGATCATTCTGACCCAGTCGAACGAAACCACCACGCAGGTGCTCATCGGCATCGCACTCACCTGTCCGGCGCCGATCATCGTGCTGCTGCTGCTCGATAACGCGGGTATATTCCAGCGCCTCGAACGCTTCGCCGAGCGCACGCTTGGCGGCCGCAGCCGGCTGACGCAACTGCTCAGCGGCGGCGCCACGCTAGACCAGGAAATCGAAAACGTCATCGCGCACCGATGGCGTCTGGCCAAGGCGACCGTCTGGCAGCTTTTGGGCATGGTGAGCGGCAGCTTCGAAGTCTGGCTGGCATTGCACCTGCTCGGGCATCCGGTGGGCGTGGAAACGGCCGTGATTCTGGAATCCGTCACCCTCACCATTCGCCACCTGGCTTTCCTGGTTCCCGGCGGGCTCGGCGTGCAGGAAGCCGGACTCATGGTTTTCGGGCAAATGCTCGGCCTTTCGAACGAGACCGCCCTGGCCCTGTCGTTGATCAAACGCGGCCGCGAACTCGTGATCGGCATACCGATTCTGCTGTCCTGGCAAATCTATGAGGCACGCCAGTTGCGTTCCGGCCATAACGGCAAACGCGCGGACAGCGGATAAAAGCCTTCGCCGACAGTGTTGCCCGGAGCGCTTTTGTATCCACCGATGCGCGCGACTGGCAATAGACGCGCCGGGGCGCAGCGGGCCTGCGCTTTCAAGAGTCTGTGCAATCCGGGAAATCTACGGGTAAACAGTCGTCATAAAAGCCGCAGGCAGAATGCCCGCGGCTTGGTCGCTTGCAGCCGTCTCTCGCCGGACGCTAGACGCGCGGGTCCTCCAAGGCGGCACGACGTGCGTAGAGCATAAGCCCAAGGCACAACAAACCGATCAACAACACACTGATCTGCGACGGCTCCGGAACGTCAGCGGGCCCATCCGTAACCCAGGAACTATTGCCGTTGGGATCACCGACGATACCCTGAATGTGCGCGGCCGACAGGAAACCTGCATCATTGGCAACCAAGGGCGATGACGACAACGGATTGGCAAAGATCAGCTTGTAGATGGCGTCGTCGCCGGCTCCGAACCGCCCGCCGACGCCCTTGGTAGACCAGGTGAAGCCCAGATTGTAATCACCCAAGCCGGTCGGGCCCGAGTTGAGGTAATCATGAATAAACGTCTCGTCGGCGCAGTTACTGCCGCCGGTACAGTCGGCTGACTGCAGAAGCGGATTCAGATAGAAGGCCCAGCCCGTCGTGGCTTTAACTTTTTTCCCGCCTTGCACGAAATCATCGCCGCTGAGCTTTGATGTCAAGGTGAGGATTCCGAAAGAATCGCCCAGGTTGTACGAAAACTCGGCTTGCAACCACGGAGCCGACCCATTTGGCCTGGCGCCGGTGTAAACCGAGTCGAGACTAATATCGATCGTACTGGCATAAACCGGCAGGCAGAAACAGCCGGCCAGGACTAATGTGAACGCCGCCAATATTTTATTCATGAGGCCACCTACTCGGGGCATTGAAGCGGGACGGGCGAGGCTCCCAATACGCCAGGCAGTGCAGCTGCACTGTCACAAATGCGTAAAGCAAGGCCCGAGCCAACTTGCAACCCATGGCAAACACATCGTTTTCCGAGCGATGATGAAGACTTACATCCTGAATTGGATGATTTTTCGACAGCCGCATCGCGATCACTTCCTGCGTACGTTGACCGTCGAGGCCAATACCGGCGCATACCGAGATCGTGCGCGCCACAGCGAACGCCCTGGATCTTATTATTTATATTCCGACACTTATCAGAATACTTCGAGCTGCCGCAGCGATCTTTTCTGTATAGGGGGCGGGCATGCAGACAGAGATACTGCGGCCCGAGGCTTGAAACCAACGAGGCCAATGGATCATTCGGCCAAAAAAACCGTAACAATTACCGACAATCACAATAACCCCCGTTGGCCCGGTGGCACATCCCCGAACCGGGCGTCGGCCGCCCCTCTGGATACTCTACGTCGTGTCCGTAGTAATGGACATGGTATCCAGGCCTCGACCTCACCGGCCACGCCCCGCACCAGACGAGGCAACGCCCCGCGCGAATCCACGGTCGTCGGGCGGCCCGGCGATTTTACGCCGGGCTCGCGCCGGCTATGTGCTCTCGACCTTGATGTTCGGGAACTTGCTGGCGTAATCCTTTTTCTGCCGCGACAGCCGCGCGGTCGCGTTGCGGGCGATATCGAAATAAGCCGCGGCGATCTGGGAGTCCGGGGCCGCGACCACGGTCGGCTTGCCCGAATCTGCGTATTCGCGAATCGAGATATCGAGCGGCAGCTCGCCCAGCAAATCGACGTCGTATTCATCGGCGAGCCGCTGGCCGCCGTGTTCGCCGAAGATATGCTCCTCGTGACCACACTTCGAGCAGATATGCGTGCTCATGTTCTCGACGATGCCGAGCACGGGCACGCTCACCTTCTTGAACATCTCCACCCCCTTGCGCGCGTCGATCAACGACAGATCCTGCGGTGTGGTGACCACCACCGCGCCGGAGACCGGAATCTTCTGCGCGAGCGTGAGCTGGATGTCGCCGGTACCCGGCGGCAGGTCGATGATCAGGTAATCCAGATCGCCCCAGGCGCTCTGGAACAGCATCTGCTGCAGCGCGGAGGTCACCATCGGCCCGCGCAGGATGGCCGGGCTTTCCTTGTCGATGAGATAGCCGATCGACATGGTCTTGAGGCCGTGGGCGTCGACCGGCTCGATCACGTTCTCGCCGGCGGCCTTGGCGCGGGTGTCGATGCCCATCAGGCGGGGCTGGCTGGGGCCGTAGATATCCGCATCCAGCAGGCCGACGTTGGCGCCGTCGGCGGCCAGCGCCAGCGCGAAGTTGGCGGCCACCGTGGACTTGCCGACGCCGCCCTTGGCCGAGGCCACGGCGATGATGTTGGCCACGCCGTCGATGCGCTTGAGCTGCGACTGCACGGCCTTGGGGCTGATCGAGAAGCCGACGGTCACGTCGGCCTGTTGCACGTCGGCCAGCGCTTCGAGCTTCTCGCGCACGCGCTCGGCGAGTTCCTGACCGTAGCGTCCGCAGGGGAAGCCGAGGTCCAGTTCAAGGGTCACCCGACCGGCATCGACCTCCAGCGAGCGCACGGCGCGCGCAGTCATTAGGTCGGTATCGAGATAGGATTCGTGATATCGGGCCAGTTCGGCCTCGATGCTTTCGCGAAGGGAATCGCTCATGGGGCGCACCGCGTGGTTGTGCGTGTAAATGGGCTGACGCGAATGATAGCAACTCGGGGCCGGCCCACGGGCGCGGTGTGGCATACTGGCGCGCTTTGAAAACTCACGATTTCGAGCACGTCATGGCGCGCGATATTCTGGTCACCTCAGCCCTGCCCTATGCCAACGGCGCGACGCATCTGGGGCACATGCTGGAACATATCCAGACCGATATCTGGGTCCGCTTCCAGAAACTGCGCGGGCACAACTGCCTCGCGGTCTGCGGCGATGACGCGCACGGCACGCCGATCATGCTCAAGGCGCGCGATCAGGGGATTTCGCCCGAGGCATTGATCGCCGGCGTCTCGGCCGAGCGCCAGCGCGATTTCGCCGATTTCCTGGTCGTCTACGACAACTACTACACGACGCATTCCGACGAGAACCGCGAACTGTCGGCGGCGATCTACGAGAAACTCGCCGCCGAGGGCCATATCGCCCGGCGCACGATCTCGCAGGCGTTCGACCCCGAAGCGCAGATGTTCCTGCCGGATCGCTTCATCCGCGGCGATTGCCCGAACTGCGGCAGTCCCGATCAGTACGGCGATGCCTGCGAAGTCTGCGGCGCGACCTACCAGCCGACCGAACTGGGCAACCCGGTGTCGGTGTTGTCGGGCGCCACACCGATCGAACGCGATTCGGAACATTATTTCTTCAAGCTCGCGGATTTCGAGGGCTTCCTGCGCGACTGGATGCGCGGCGACCGCTTGCAGGAATCGATGAGCCGCAAACTCGACGAATGGTTTGCCACCGGCCTGCGCGACTGGGACATCTCGCGCGATGCGCCCTATTTCGGCTTCAAGATTCCGGGCACCGAAGACAAGTATTTCTATGTCTGGCTGGATGCGCCGATCGGCTACATGGCGGCATTCCAGAATCTGGTGGACAAACGAGACGATCCGGAGCTGACGTTCGATCGGTTCTGGGGCCGCGATTCCGACGCCGAGCTGTACCACTTCATCGGCAAGGACATCGTCTATTTCCATGCCCTGTTCTGGCCGGCGATGCTGGAAGGCGCCGGCTTTCGCACCCCGGATGCGATTCATGCGCACGGCTTCGTCACCGTCAACGGCGAGAAGATGTCGAAATCGCGCGGCACCTTCATCAAGGCGCGCACCTGGCTGGACCATATCAATCCGGAATTCCTGCGCTACTACTTCGCGGCCAAGCTGACGCACCGGGTCGAGGATCTGGACCTGAACTTCGAGGACTTTCTGGCCCGGATCAATTCCGATCTGGTCGGCAAGTACGTCAATATCGCCAGCCGCTGTGCGAACTTCATCAACAAGCGCTTCGACGGCAAACTCGCCGCCGAACTCGACCGGCCGGCACTGGTCGAGCACTTCGCCGCGGTCGGCGAGGAAATCGCCGATCACTTCGAAGCGCGCCGCTATGCCCAGGGCATCCGCCAGATCATGGCGCTGGCTGACGAAGCCAATGCCTACGTCGCCGAGCGCGCGCCCTGGCAGGTCGCCAAGGAAGACGGCCGCGACGCCGAACTGCAGGCCATCTGCACCACCGCGCTGAATCTGTTTCGCCAGCTCACGATCTACTTGAAGCCCGTGCTGCCGGTCACCGCCGAGCGCGCCGAGGCCTTCCTGCAGATCGAGCCGCTGGTCTGGGCCGACCTGAACACTCCGCTGCTCGACCACGAAATCGCCAAGTTCAAGCCGCTGCTGCGCCGCGTCGAGCAGCCGGCGATCGACAAGATGATCGAGGCGAGCAAGGAAGATCTGGAAGCCGCCGCGGCGCCGGCCCAGGCCGAGCCGGAACAAGCGAAGGAAGAAAAGAAACAAACCACGGATGCGCCGAAGCCTGCTGAAGACGACGGCATGATCGGCATCGACGATTTCGCCAGGGTCGACCTGCGCGTCGCCCGGGTCGAGTCGGCCGATCATGTCGAGGGCGCGGACAAGCTGCTGTGCCTGCAGCTCGACGTCGGAGAACTCGGCAAGCGCCAGGTCTTCGCCGGCATCAAGTCCGCCTACGACCCGAGCGCGCTGGAAGGCCGGCTGGTCGCCCTGGTTGCCAATCTCGCGCCGCGCAAGATGCGCTTCGGCGTCTCCGAAGGCATGGTGCTGGCCGCCGGCGACTCGCCGCACGTGCTCTCGCCGGACGAGGGCGCCAAGCCGGGTGACAAGATCAAGTAACGCGGCTTCGTTCGTTAAGGCCTGTCCGCAGATCGACACAGATCTACGCAGATCGGTACGGCATGTCTCCCAATGTTGTCGCAGAACGAACACTCGCGAGACTTGACGCCATCAAAGTGGGAGCCGAGCATCGAAGCGATGCGTCTTTGATCTGCGTATGTCTGCGTCGATCTGCGGACAAATGTCTTCTTGTCAGTTTGCATACCTGAGTCACGCCACCGCGCCATGACCGACGCTTCCGTCGACGCCATTGATGCCCTGCTGCCGCAAACCCAGTGTCGGCGCTGCGGTTACGACGGCTGTCGGCCGTATGCCGAGGCGATCGCGGCGGGCGAGACGGATATCAATCGCTGCCCGCCGGGCGGGGCAGCCACCATCGACAATCTGGCCGCGCTGACCGGCATCGCGCCCAAACCGCTCAATCCGGAATGCGGCGATGCCAGCGTGGCCAAGGTGGCCTTCATCCGCGAGGACGAATGCATCGGCTGTACGCGCTGCATTCAGGTCTGCCCCACCGATGCCATCATCGGCGCGGCCAAACAGATGCATACCGTGATCGAGGCCGACTGCACCGGCTGCGAACTGTGCGTGCCGGCCTGCCCGGTCGACTGTATCGACATGCCGGAATCCACGCCCGAAACCGGCCAGCCGCTATGGCCGCCGCAGCGCCCGATCGACGCCCAACGCGCAGCCCGCGCCCGGCACCTGTTCGAAGCGCGCCAGAAACGGCTCAATCGCCGCACCACGCGCAAGCGCCGGGCGAACCGTCATGAGGCGACCCACGACGCCCGCGAGGATGCCGCGGCCACAGCCGAGGCCAAGAAATCCACCATCGCCGATGCCATCGCGCGGGCCAAGGCCAGACGCCAGAAACGCCAGGACTGAATCCGCGCCGGGCGGTCGGCTGGCGGGCGCACGTTCGTCACGCGCCGGCGCCCGTCCCCGGCGCGGTGATTGAACCGGTCGGCCGGGCCGGGGCGACGGCGCCATCGGCGCGTTCGAAAAACAGCCCCGTCGGGGGCCGGGGATTGCCTTGCCGCACGACCAGACCACATATTGCGCGGACCGGGCGGGCGCTTATGCCCCGACTCGATCCCGACGACAGCCATAGGCCGAACTTCATGCATCATCCGACAAGACCCACTGCCCTGTCCCGTCGCGGCATGGTCAGCTCTCCCCATTACCTTGCCAGCGCGGCCGGGCAGGACATCCTGCGCCAGGGAGGCTCAGCGGTGGATGCGGCGATTGCGGTCAATGCCACGCTGGGCGTGGTGTTCCCGCATATGACCGGTATCGGTGGCGATGCGTTCTGGTTGATCCATTCGCACGGTGCCGACCGCCCGATCGCGCTCAATGGTTCGGGCCGCGCCGTGGGCTCGGCCAGTCGGGACTCGTATCGCGCGCGCAATCTCGACACCATTCCCCACCGCGGCGCGCTTGCGGCCGTGACCGTGCCGGGCGCAGTGGACAGCTGGTGCATGGCGCACGCGCGGTACGGCCGGCTGCCCCTGTCGGCGCTTCTGGCACCGGCCATCGAACATGCGCGCGACGGCTATCCGGTCGGCGAATCGCAGGCCCGTTTCACGGCCGAGTGCGTCGACGTACTGCGCGGCTGTGCCCTGGCCTCGGACCAGTTCATGCCCGGCGGGCGGGCGCCCGAGGCCGGCGAATTGATGCGCCACCCGACCCTGGCCGACACGCTGGAGGCCATCGCCCGGTTCGGCCGCGCCGGCTTCTATGAAGGCGAGGTGGCCGCCGAAATAGTGCGGCATCTCGGCACCCTGGGTCAGCAATGGACGGCGTCCGACCTGGCCAATCACCGCGGGGACTGGGCCGAACCACTCTCCACCCGATATCGCGGTGTGGATTGCTATCAGACGCCGCCCAATTCGCAGGGTTTCGCGCATCTGATCATGCTCAATATCCTGGCGCATTTCGACGTCGCGGGGCTGCGCGACAAACCCGCCGAGTACGTGCATTTGCTCGTGGCGGCGACGCGCGAGGCGTTCGCGGTGCGCGACCGCTACCTGACCGATCCCGTGTTTCACGACATTCCGCTGCCGCGCCTGCTGTCGAAGGCCTTCGCCGGCGAGTGCGCCGAACGCATCAAGCAAGGCCTGCCGAACGCCTATCAAGCACGGCCGGCCGGTGGCGACACCACCGCCACGATGGTGGTCGACGGCCAGGGCAATGCGGTGTCGCTCATCCAGAGCATCTACCACGAATGGGGCGCCGCCACCATGGCCGGCGACACCGGGGTATTGCTACAGAACCGCGGCGCCTTCTTCTCACTCGATGACGCGCACGTCAACCGCCTCGAACCCGGCAAGCGCTCGTTTCATACCCTCATGCCCGGCATGGCCTATCGGGACGGCCGCCCCTGGCTCGTCTACGGCACCATGGGCGGCGAGGGCCAGCCGCAGACCAGTACCGCATTGCTGACGCGGATGCTGGATTTCGGCCTGGATCCGCAGCGGGCGATCGACGCGCCGCGCTGGCTCTACGGCCGCAGCTGGGGGACGGCGACCGATGCCCTGCGCGTGGAATCGCGCTTCGATGCCGCGATCGACACCCGCCTCGCCGCCCACGGCCACGAAGTATGCCGCGTGGGCGACTGGGACGGGGTCATGGGCCATGCGGCCGCCATCCGGATCGATGCAGCCACCGGCGTGTTGCACGGTGCCGCCGATCCACGCGGGGAAGGCATCGCGCTGGGTTGGTGAATGCCGGCCAGGTATGCATCGACGCACGGCCGCATATGGCCCGAGATGCGTCGCGCGTTATTCTTGCCCGCGCCAGCGTCAATCACCCGCGCCGACTCGTGCCGACCGAGGCACGCGCCATTCATTGCCCCGGACATGAACAAGCAGAAACGCACCGAAATATTCGAACGATTGAAGGCCGCCAACCCGGCGCCGAAAACGGAACTGGAATACAGCTCGACGTTCGAGCTGCTGATCGCCGTAATGTTGTCGGCCCAGGCCACCGATGTCGGCGTGAACAAGGCAACGCGGAAACTGTTCCCGGTCGCCAATACGCCGCAGGCGATCCTCGATCTGGGCGAGGACGGTCTCAAGCGTTACATCAACACCATCGGCCTTTACAACAGCAAGGCCGCCAACGTGATCAAGACCTGTCGCGCCCTGCTCGACAAACACGACGGCGAAGTGCCGGCCACCCGCGCCGAGCTGACCGCCCTGCCCGGCGTCGGCCGCAAGACCGCGAATGTCGTGCTCAATACGGCCTTCGGCCAGCCGGCGATGGCCGTGGATACGCACATCTTTCGCGTATCCAACCGGACCGGCATCGCGCCGGGCAAGACGGTGCGCGAGGTCGAGGACCGGCTGCTGCGGTGGGTGCCCCGGGCCTATCTACAGGATGCGCACCACTGGCTGATCCTGCACGGGCGGTATGTATGCAAGGCCCGCAAACCGGCCTGCGACGCCTGCGTTATCGTCGACCTGTGCGAATACAAGCACAAGAACCTGCAAGGAGCCACCGAATGAGTTCGTCACACCAGGCCGAAGCCTTCTCGCACCGCGGCACGCCGCGCATCTTCTGTATCGGGCGCAACTATGCCAAGCACATCGAGGAACTGAACAACACGCTGCCCGGCGCCGAATGCGTGATCTTCATGAAGCCGGCTTCCGCTCTGGTCGCGCCCGATGAGGCAGTCCGTCTGCCGGTCGGGCTCGGCGAGATCCACCACGAAGCCGAACTGGTGGTGGAGATCGGCCTGGGCGGCCGCGATATCCGCCCCGAGGCCGCGCGCGAGCATATCCGCGGCGTCGGTCTCGGGCTGGATCTGACGCTGCGCGCCGTGCAGACCGAACTCAAGCACAGCGGCGAGCCCTGGGAACGCGCCAAGGCCTTCGACGCGAGCGCCCCGCTGGGCCCGATGGTACCGCTTGGCGAAAACATGGATCTCGGCGATCTGCATTTCGAGCTGGCGGTGGACGGCGAAGTGCGCCAGTCCGGGCATACCGCACACATGCTGGTGGGCGTTGCCGACCTGATTGCGGTGGTCAGCCGGACCTGGGCGTTAATGCCGGGCGATCTCATCTTCACCGGCACGCCGGAGGGCGTCGGGGCAATCGAACCCGGCCAGCATCTCAAGCTGTCGGGGCCAGGGCTGGCCGGCGCGGCATGGACGCTGGCCTGACGCACAGCCGCCGCGGCCTCATCGCCCGTACGTTCGCACTTGCCCCGGCGACCGGAAACGCGATACCGCGCCCCAATACGGCCCATGGCCGGCCGCCCGAGCCGCGCGGGCCGCAGACGTCGTCCATGGCCAAAGCCGGCGCATGCCGTGCCGGCCCGAGTCGAGCACCGGTGCATGCCGGCGCCGGGGGCGACCGCGCGGCGCGGATGAATCAGCCGATCGCAGCCGAGGCTGAAGTATCGAGGCTGGCGCCCGCCAGCGCCTTGACGCGGTCCTCATCGGCCGCGAGTTCCGCGGCTGAGCCCTCGTGCACGATTGCACCATCGCCCAGCACGTAGGCGCGATCGGCATCGCGCAGCGCCAACCAGGCGTTCTGCTCAACCAGCAATACGGCGATGCCCTCGTCACGCATGGCCACCACGGTCTTCATCACCTCCTCCACGATCACTGGCGCGAGGCCCTGCGAGGGCTCGTCGAGGATCAGGAAGCGCGGATTGAGCAGCAGCGCGCGGGCGATCGCGAGCATTTCCTGTTCGCCGCCGGACAACTGCCCGCCCTTGCTGGTACGGCGCTCGGCCAGGCGCGGAAACAGTTCGTACACCGTATCCAGTGTCCAGCGGCCGCTCGTAGCCGCCGGGACCCGGAGATTGTCATGCACCGTGAGATGGCCGAATATCTTGCGGCCTTCCGGCACATAGCCCACACCGAGCTTGGCAATCCGGTGCGGCGGCCAGCCGGTTACATCCTTGCCGAACAACTGGATGCGGCCCTTGCGCGGCGGCGTCAGGCCCATGAGCGAGCGCAGGGTCGTGGTCTTGCCGGCGCCGTTGCGCCCCAGCAGCGTGACGATCTCGCCCGCCGCCACCCGCAGCGAGACACCATGCAGGATGTGGCTCTTGCCGTAGTAGGTATGCAATTGATCGGCATGCAGGATATCGCTCATTGCGCCGCCCCCAGATAAGCTGCCTGCACGTCGGCATTGGCCGAGATTTCGGCCGGCGTGCCTTCGGCCAGCAGATGTCCGTTGTCCAGCACCGTGATGCGATCGGCCACGTTGAAGATGATGCTCATATCGTGCTCGATGAACAGCATGGTGATGCCGCGTTCACGATGAAGATGACGAATGAGATCGGTCATACGGTCGGTTTCCTCGTCGCCCATACCAGCGGTCGGCTCGTCGAGCAGCAACAGCCGCGGCTCACGCGCCAGCGCGATGGCGATTTCCACCACGCGCTGATCGCCGTGCGCCAGCTCGCCGGCCATGCGGTAAGCAAGATCTTCCAGATGCAGCGTTTGCATCAATTCGTCGATATGGGCACGGACCTGCCGCCGCCGGGCCGGTGACAGCCATGGGCGCAGATTCAGCCCATGCGCGGTTTCCACGGCAATTTCCAGATTCTCGTACACGCTCAGATCCAGAAAGATCTCGGTGATCTGAAAGGTGCGGGTCATGCCGCGATGCACCAGTTTTTCCGGCGACACCCCCTTGACCGACTGCCCGTCGAACACCACCTCGCCTTCGCTGGGCGGAAAGAAACCGCTGATCAGGTTGAACAATGTGGTCTTGCCGGCCCCGTTGGGGCCGATCACGGCCCGCAGCTCGCCCTGCGGCACCTCGATCGAGATATTCGACAGGGCGGTGAGCGAGCCGAAGCGACGGGTGACGTTCTGTAACGACAGCAGACTCATTTGTTGAAACGCCCCTGGAAGAAACCGAGCAGTCCCCAAGGGAAGAACAGCACGGAAAGCACGAAGATCGCACCGATGAACGACATCCAGTTCACCGTGATGCTGCTCAGATAATCCTGCACCACCACGTAGATCACCGAGCCGACCAGCGGTCCCCAGAAGGTCCGCATGCCGCCGAGTACGCAGATGATCACGAAGTCGCCCGACAGGATCCAGTTCATGTCCTCGGGCGAGGTGAAGTTGTTCAGCAGCGCATACAGCGCGCCCGCCAGCGCCGCGACGAAGCCCGAGATCGCGAACGCGATCCAGATGTATACCCCGATCGGCAGCCCGAGAAAGCGCAGGCGCCTGGGATTCTCCCGAATCGCCACGAACGTATGCCCCAGCGGCGAACGCAACACCATCCACACCACCAGACAACCGATGGCGAAGAAGAACAGGGTGAAGTAATAGAAGTTCGTCGGGTCGTGGATATTGAGCACCCAGTTCCCGAAATGGATGTTGGTACGGGAGAAACCGGTCAGGCCGTCCTCGCCGCCGGTCAGACTGTTCCAGCGCACCGCGATGAAATAGAACATCTGGCCGATGGCGATCGTAATCATCGCGAAATAGATGCCCTTTCGGCGCACCGTGAGCGGGCCGAACAGCGTGGCCGCCAGCCCCCCGACGAGCACTCCGACCAGAATCGCCAGCGGCGTGCTGGGCGAGACGAACTTCAGCATCAGCCCGGTGCCATAGGCGCCGAGCCCGAAATAGGCCGCATGCCCGAAGGACAATCCGCCGGTGAAACCGAGCAGCAGATTGAGGCCGAGGGTGACCAGCGCGAAGATCAGCACGCGCGTGCCGAGCACCGTGTAGCCGCCGACCAGCGGCAACCAGAACGGCACGGTGAGCAGCAGCGCCCAGATGACCAGCGCGGATACGAGCCGCGGCAGGTCGATCGCTGGCGTGGTAGCGCGCGCTCCGGTCGCCGCCGGCGATTTCCCTGGGATCGTCGTAGCATTCATTCGAGCAGGCCCTCCTGGCCGAGCAATCCGCGCGGGCGCACGACGAGCACCACACCCATGATTACGTAAATCACCACGTCACTGGCGGCCGGATAATAGGTGGTGACGATGCCGGCCGCCACACCAATGATGATGCCGCCAAGCAGGCTGCCGAGCAGGCTGCCCACACCGCCGACGATGATGGCCACGAAACTCGGCATGATCAGCGAGGCCCCCATGGTCGGGGTCAGGCCGAGACGCCCGGCCGCGAGTACGCCGGCCAGTCCCGCGAACAGGATGCCGACGCCGAAGTTGATCGCGCGCAGCTGATAGATGTTGATGCCCAGTGCGGAAACGGTTTCCAGATCGGCATTGCCAGCCCGAATGCGCACCCCGATCCGGGTATAGCGCAGCAGCGCGAACAGCGAACCGATCGCCAGCAGCGCCAGCACCACCAGAAACACGCGATAGCCGGTGACGAAGAAATAAGTCTGGCTCAGTGGGTGGCTCAGCGCAGCCGGCACATTGAACGGCAGGCCGTTCGCGCCCCAGAAGGTGCGGATCAAGTCCTCCATGATCATCGCCAGACCGAAGGTCAGCAGCAGGCTGAACAACGGATCGCGCGAATACAGCGGCCGGATCAGCACGCGTTCGACGACCAGGCCCAGCAACCCCACGATGAACGGCGAGACGATCAACGCACCCCAGAAGCCGATGACGGGCGACAGGCTGTAGGCGATATAGCCACCCAGCGCCAGGAACCCGCCATGAGAAAAATTGATGATCCCGTTCAGTCCCAGGATCAGGGACAGGCCCAAGGCCATCAGCGCATAGAAAATGCCGATGATCAGGCCGTTGAAGATATTGAACAGCAGAAGTTCCATTCACCCACCTCGCCTAGCGGAAAAGCGCCCCTGGCATGAAGCGCGGGCCGGCGCGCTCGCTCCGGCCCGCGCCATTCCACTACGACGGATAAGTCATCTTGCAGCCCTTCTCCGCGACCGAGCGGGCGATCTTGCTGGAATCCACCACGTCGGCGACGTTGAACAGATCCGGATACTTGCCGTTCGACTTGATCGTGCCCGGATATTCGCTACCGATGAGCTGGTGGTCACCCGCACGATAGACGGCCTTGTTCGGCTGCAGCGCCACCTCCGGCGGCAGCTCCAGCCCCTCGAGCGCTCGGGCGACCTTGCGTGCATCCAGCGACTTGGCTTTTTCGGCGGCCAATGCCAGGGCGTGCGCGCTGGCGAAGCCGAACCAGCTGCGCGCGCTGGGCGTGCTGCCGTTGTTGGCCTTGCGATACGAATCCACGAAATCCGCAACATGGGGCACGTTGGGTTGATCCCAGTACCACTCCATGTTCCACATGCCGTAGCGCGCAGCATCGGGCAGCGACTGCAGCACCTCAAGCTCCATCATCGGCCCGCCTACGCCCATGCTCTTGTTCAGACCGAACTGCGTCGCCTGCTTGAGGGTGTTGATCATGTCGTCGCCCGCGCCCAGTACGATGAGCACGTCCGGGTTGGCCGACTTCGCCTTGATCAGATACGACGAAAAGTCCGTCGTGCCCAGCGGCGCCAGCGCGTTGCCGGCTTCACTGCCGCCCGCCTGCTTCAGCTGGGTCAGATAATCGGCGTGCAGGGCGTGGCCGAAGGAATAGTCCGGCGTGATGAAGTACCAGCGCTTGCCGTATTTATCGAAGATGGACTGAAAGTCGCCCGCGGTGAGCAGCCAGGTCGTGGAACAGGTACGGAACGTGTTCCAGCTGCACTTGTCGCCGGTGACCGAGTCGGCGTGCCCGCCGATATCCATGTAGATGGTGTTCATGTCGCGCGCCGCCTGCGACACCGCCAGTGCCACCGAGGACGATACCGCGCCCATCAGGAAGTGAACCTTATCGCGGTTGACCAGCTTGCGGGCCTTCTGCACCGACTGGCCGACATTGGCCGCACTGTCCTCGACCAACAGCTGTAGCGGCCGGCCCATCACACCCCCCTTGGCATTGATCTGGTCGACGGCCAGTCGCGCGCCGGCGATCTGGTTGCCGCCGAGTGCGGCATAGGTGCCGGTCTGCGGGTCGATCTGGCCAATCTTGATCGGATTGTCACTCTTGGCAAAAGCGCTCACCGCTGGATAGAACAGGGTGGACGCGCCGACCGCGGCCCCCGCCTTGAGCAGGGTTCTGCGGTTGATCTTGTAATCGTCGAAGTCGAATACGCTCATTTTTTCTGGCTCTCCTCGCTGGTGACGGTGCTAAAAAAACCCCGACCGCCGCGGCGATCAGGGTTTGGGCACTTGGGAATACGGATCGAAACGATGGCACATGGGCCGGTCATCGGATGGCTGTTTTGAACATGCGGACGATAAAGCAATACATCACGAGCTCCCGCGCCTGAATCCGGCAACGCGACCGCGCGCCCGCCGAGCACGACGCCGTGCGGCGCCCGTACATTCGCCATCTGTTCCACACTCCCCCCTTTTCGCCGCGTCGCCATGCCAGGGCGGACCGCAGCCGAACCTCATCTTTCTTCCTAGAACGATGAGTTACCAAGGCCTTGAAAAACTGTCAAGAAACGTGATCACTATCGGCACGCTCACCGCTTCACGGGCACGCGTCCGGCGCTCTTG
Source organism: Salinisphaera sp. LB1 (assembly GCF_003177035.1). Lineage (NCBI taxonomy): Bacteria > Pseudomonadati > Pseudomonadota > Gammaproteobacteria > Salinisphaerales > Salinisphaeraceae > Salinisphaera > Salinisphaera sp. LB1. The sequence goes on from NZ_CP029488.1 coordinate 378,087, forward strand.
CAGCTCGCGTTTCGGCGCCCCGAAGCCGTCAACGCATGGGCACACGCCTCACATCGCATCAGCGCCCTGCGGGCTCGCCCATTAGTCGCATGGCAAGGCGACTGCCCCTGACGCGGCCTCGATTGCGCACGATTTAGATGATGCATAATGCATGCATCTCGACAGATTCCACGGCCGCCGGGCAGGCGCGCGGTGGCCGGCCGAGCCGTCCCCAAGGTTGCCTGATGGGCCGCACGCTTTGCATTGACGGTGCCGGGCGCGACGCCCCGGGCCGCAGCCCTTTCGTCGGAAATCGACCCGCGGCCTCGTCGTCGCCCGGCCGCGGCCGGCCGTCCCCCGAAACGCAAACCGCCGGCTCAAGGGCCGGCGGTCTGCGCAGGGTGCGAGGCACGATGCTCGACTAGTTTCCGCTACCCGCGCTGCTGCCCGAGTCGCCATTCGAGCTGTCGCTCGAACCGGAACTGTCACCCGAATTGCCGTTGCCACTCGAGCCCGCGCCCTTGTTCTTCTGCACGCTGATCAGTTTCACGTCGAAGATCAGGGTTTCATTCGGGCCAATCTTCGAACCGGCACCACGCTCGCCGTAGGCCAGATCCGGCGGGATGAACAGCTTGTATTCACCGCCGGCGTGCATCAGCTGAAGGGCCTCGGTCCAGCCCGGGATCACGGCATTGACCGGGAAGGTCACCGGCTTGCCACGCTTTTTCGAACTGTCGAAGACGGTGCCGTCGATCAGCTTGCCGGTATAGTCCACGGTCACGCTATCGTTGGCGTCCGGCTGCGGACCGTCACCCTTCTTGATCACCTTGTACTGCAGACCGTCCTTGAGCGTCTTCACGCCGGGCTTGGTCTTGTTCTGGGCCAGAAACTTCTGGCCGGCCTTGAGATTGGCTACGGCCTTCTGTTGCTGCTGCTTCTTCTGGGCGGCTTCCATGTCGGATACCACGCCCTGCATCACGGTATGCAGTTGCTTCTGGCTCAGCTTGGTCTTACCGCCACTGACCACATCACGCACGCCCTGGGTCAGTTGGTCGAGATCCACATCCATCGGCAGATCCTTGAGCGAATTGCCGATGTCCATACCCAGCGCATAACTGCGTTTTTCCTTCTTGTTGGCGAACTGCTCGGACGCGCCGGCCTTGGCCTTGGCATTGTCGGCCTGGCTCGTGCTCGATCCGGACTGGCTGTTATCGCCGCCGGACTGAGTATTGTCCGAGCCCGACTGGTTGCCGCACGCCGTCAGCGCGAAAGCGCAGGCAAACAGTGCAATCGTTCGTTTCATGGCCTCTTTCCTATCCATTGTGGCAAGGCAAGCCTACGTGAAAGGCTTGGTCAGCTAAAGCATGTCAGCGCTGGCGGTGACCAAGGCGCAACCGCAGCGCATTCAGGCGGATAAAGCCGGCCGCGTCCTTCTGGTCATAGGCGCCGCGGTCGTCCTCGAAGGTGGCGATGGCCTGGTCGAACAGGCTGTCCGATTCCGACGCCCGGCCGACTACGCTCACCGCACCCTTGTACAGCTTCACGCGCACCACGCCGTTGACGTGCGTCTGCGACTGGTCGATCGCGGCCTGCAGCATCTCACGCTCGGGCGAGAACCAGTAGCCGTTGTAGATCAGCTTGGCATAGCGCGGCATCAACTCGTCCTTGAGATGCGCCGCCTCGCGATCCAGCGTGATCGACTCGATCGCGCGATGCGCCTTGAGCATGACCGTGCCGCCCGGCGTTTCATAGCAACCACGCGACTTCATGCCGACATAACGGTTCTCGACGATGTCGATCCGGCCGATGCCGTGCGCGCCGGCCCGTTCATTCAACTTCGCCAGCACCTGATACGGCGTGAGCGGCTCGCCGTCGATGGCGACGATATCGCCCCGCTCGAAGGTCAGGTCGATCTCCTGCGGGGCATCCGGCGCGGCTTCCGGCGCCACGCTCCATTCCCACATCGAATCCTCGGCCGGCGTCCACGGGTCTTCCAGCACGCCGCCTTCATAGGAGATGTGCAACGCGTTGGCGTCGGTGGAATAAGGCGAGCCGCCATCGACCTTCTTGCGGATGTCGATGCCGTGGGCCTCGGCATAGGCCAGCAGCCGCTCGCGCGAATTCAGGTTCCACTCGCGCCACGGCGCAATGACCTGGATGCCGGGCATCAGCGCATAGGCGGACAGCTCGAACCTCACTTGGTCATTGCCCTTGCCGGTCGCGCCGTGCGCAATGGCGTCGGCACCGGTCGCCTGCGCGATTTCGACCAGTCGCTTGGAGATCAGCGGGCGCGCGATCGACGTGCCAAGCAGGTACTCGCCTTCGTAGATCGCGTTGGCGCGGAACATGGGATAAACGAAATCGCGCACGAACTCTTCGCGAAGATCGTCGATGAAGACTTCCTTCACGCCGAGTTTCTCGGCCTTGGGCCGGACTTCGTCGAGTTCCTCGCCCTGGCCGATGTCGGCGGTGAACGTCACCACCTCGCAATCGTACTCATCCTGTAACCACTTCAGGATGACCGAGGTATCGAGGCCGCCGGAGTAAGCCAGCACGACCTTGCGCACGTCACTGCTCATTGCTGCAATCCGCTGCCGTAGGAGTGTTTGAAGGCCGCTCAGTATACAGAATCGCGTCGCCACCGGTCCCGCCGAAGCAGCGCAGCTGCTACCATGCGGCCATGATCGATTCCCATGATGAAGCCGCGACCACGCCGCGGATGGCCACTCGTTTTCGCGGCTTTCTGCCGGTGGTAATCGACGTGGAGACCGGCGGCTTCAATGCCGCGACCGATGCCCTGCTCGAAATCGCTGCCGTCACGGTGGGATTCGAGGAGGATGGCCAGCTCGCCGTGCGCGAATCGGCGTCCTATCACGTAACCCCGTTCGAGGGTGCCAACATCGAGCCGGCCTCGCTGGAGGTCAACGGCATCGACCCGCACCATCCGCTGCGCCCGGCCATCCCCGAGCGCGACGCGCTGGGCCGCATCTTTCGCATGGTGCGCGAAACCATGAAGACCGACGGCTGCAAGCGCGCCGTGCTGGTCGGCCACAATGCGCATTTCGATCTCGGTTTTCTCAACGCCGCGATCGCGCGCAGCGGCATCAAACGCAGCCCGTTTCATCCGTTTTCCTGCTTCGATACCGCCACGCTGGCCGGGGTCGCCTTCGGCCAGACAGTGCTGCGCCGCGCCGCTACGGCGGCCGGCATGAGCTGGGACAACGACGCGGCACACTCCGCGCGCTACGATACGGAACAGACCGCGCGCCTGTTTTGCACGATCGTGAATCGATTCCAGCCGATCTACGAAGCTGTGCCGCCCGAACCGCAGCGTTGACCCCGCCGACAACGCCGGCGTTGTCGGCCTGCGGCGGCGCTGGCTAAACTGCGTTCGCAATACCGCGCGGGCAACCGGCTATCTATAGCCGTTTGCCGCGCGACGTCGTACGATTTCGAACCGGCCACGATACGCGCCTATGTCCACGACTTCCTCCTTCGCCACGGATCACCCCCTGCTCGGCCGCATCGGTCTGGGCTTCAAGGCCGTGCGCTTCGGCGCCACGCTGCTGCTCGGCCTGGTGCTGTTGCCGGCGGTCCCGTTGCTGGGCCGGCGCAGCAAGTATCTGATCAACTGGTGGTTGGGCCGAATGCTCGGCGCACTGCATGTGCGCCTGGATGTGGATGGCAACGTGCCGGCCGGACCGATGCTGGTGGTGGCCAATCATTGTTCGTGGATCGACATCCTGGTGCTCGGCCGCATCTTCAACACGGCATTCGTATCCAAGGCCGAAGTGGGCCGGTGGCCGGTGGTCGGCGCGTTCGCCCGTGCCGGCGGCACGCTGTTCCTCGACCGCGGCCAGGGCAAGACGGGTGAAACGAGCGCATCGATTCGCGCGATGCTGGCCTCCGGTCGCTCGGTGCTGTTCTTCCCGGAAGGCACGACCACCCCGGACCCCAACCCGCGGCGGTTTCATGCCCGTCTGTTCGCGGCCGCGATCGAAGGCGGCTACAACGTGCTGCCGGTGAGCCTGCGCTACTGCGACGACACCACGCCCCCGGGCATGCATCATGCGCTGGCGCCCTGGGTGGACGGGGCCCCGCTGTGGCCGCATTTCCAGCATCTATTCCGGCTGCGCGCGATCCGGGCCGAAGTACGGGTCTGCGCGCCGCTTGATCCCCGCGGTTACGACCGTCGCAGTCTCGCCGAGGCGGCCCGGATGGCGGTGGCGCATCGCCAAGCCGTCGCTGCGGCCCGCAGCCGCCGGGACGGTAAATAATACGGCCTCGCGCGGGCCGCGGCAGGCATGCCCGGCCCGTCAGGCCGAGGCCGGCAGGCGCGGCTTGAGTGCGCCGTCGGCTGCGAGCCCGCGAGCGGCGTAATAGTCTGCGCCGTCGGTTCCGTCGTAGCGGCGTTCGTTGAGAAAGCGACGAATCACCCCGGCCGATTCGTTGGCTCGCATCAGCAGAAACAGATGCCCGCCGCCACGGACGACGTGCAGATACGATTTGGGTATCAGCCAATACAGGATGCGGCTGTTGACCAGCGGCACGATCGGATCGTCGTCGCCGCCCATGATGAGCGTCGGACAGTGCAGGCGATGCAGGCGATGCGCACTGGTCCAGCCCAGCGAGGCAATCAACTGGTTGATGTAGCCGCGTGTACTCGGCCCGCTGGCATAGCGACCGCGACGGCTGATCAGTTCCGGCCGCCGGCGCACCAGTCCGCCGTAGAGGCCCGCCACCGCGACCGGCGGCGTTTCCGCGCGCTCGTAGCGTCGCGCCGCCGCCAGACGCTTGAGCGTACTCGAGCGCGTGGCGAGACTCGGCCAGCCGATGGCGCTGGACGCTAGCACGAGCCGATTGACCTCGGCGGGATGATCCAGCGCGAACTGCTGGGCGAGCGAGCCGCCCCAGGACAGGCCAACGACATCCAGCGGCTCGTCGTAGCCGAGACGCAGTAGAAAGGTCGAGATCAGATCGGCGTACCAGCCCATCCGTCGCGGCACGGCCAGGGCCGGCGAACGCCCCGCCCCCGGCATCTCGGGCACGATGATCTCGGCGTCATCCAGCGCGTTGACCAGCGGCAACAGCATATCGAGATTCGCGCCCATGGCGTTCAGGACCAGCATGGGCCGGCCACGGCCGCGACGAATGCCGTAGCGCAGGCGCACGCCGTCCACATCAATCCAGTCAACCTGGATCCGGGTGCGGCGTCGCAATACACTGTGTTCGGGCGGCAGCCGCCGGATAGCACGCAGCGAGTGAATTTTTTTTCCTGACGGATCGGACATCAGCCTCATGCGACTCGTATCGCCGCCCATGTGCTCGACAGTAGAGCCTGCCGGACGTTGTGACAAGGCACCGTCGGCCCCCGGCTGGCGCAAGCCAAGACATCCGTCGCTCAGATCGCTTCACCGCCCGGCTGCGCCGGATGCGGCGTATCCAGGAATTCCTCGATCCGCCGGGCAGCTTCGTCCGGGCGTTCCAGCACCAGCCAGTGCCCAGCGCCTCGCATGATCGAAAGCCGCGAATCCGGGATCAGCAGGCCGAGCAGGCGGACATTGGGCAGCGGCACGACCTGATCATCGTCGCCCGCAAGGATGAACGTCGGCATGCGCAACCGATGCAACCAGGGCAGGCTCGAGAAGCCCGCCATGGCATAGAGCTGGGCCGCGAATGCCCGTCGCGTGGGCGGGCAGGCCCGGCGCACGGCCGCGGCCACCGCCGCGCATTCGTCGGCACGCCGGCCGCCGAACAGTGTACGCACATCGCGCCCATCGGCCACGGCCCGCCCCGGGCCGCCGGGCCAGGCCAGACGCCACAGGCTGGCCGCTCGGCCGGGCAGCATGAGCGGACCAATCGAAGTCGCCACCAGCACCAGGCGCCGGACCCGCGCGCCATGATCCCGCGCCAGACGCTGCGCCAGCAGGCCACCCCAGCCTATGCCGAGCACGTCGACGACATCGTGTTCCAGCACATCGCACAAGCGCGCCGCCCGAGCGGCCAGACCGGCCATGCGCGCCATTCGCGGCGTGCCCGGCGTGCCGCCGATACCCGGCGCGTCGAAGCAGATGGTGGAGCGCGACAGCGCATCGCAGAATGACTGGACAACGCGATGATCGGCAAGAAAATCGTTGCAGATCAGAAGCGGCGGCCCGCGCCCGGCGGTACGGGCGACGACCATCGCGTCGCCGCCGATATGAAAAGTATCGATGCGACATGTGTCAGCGTTGGCGCACATAACGGCCGGGCGCACTCTCGATGGGCTCGAAGTCGTCATTGCCGAAAACCTCCGGAGCGGGCACGGTCGGCCCGCCGTGCGCACGACACCAGTCGATCCAGTCGGGCCACCAGGACGTCCCGGCGGCGCGCGCGCCGCGGCGCCACTCGGCCGGCCCGAGTTCGTGATTGTCGTTGACCCAGAAGCCCCGAGCCGCATGCGCTCTTTTCGGGCCCGGCGGCGATACGATGGCCTGGGCATGGCCACCGGCGCCGAGCACGAACCGGCGGCGGCCGCGGAACATCTGCATCGAGCGGTAGCAGGCCTGCCAGGGGGCGATATGGTCGGCGGCGCCGCCCAGCACGAACACATCCTGCTCGATGGCCGAGAAATCGATCCGCTGATCGCCGAGCCGCAGCCCGCCGGTGGTGCGCAGCTGATCGTCGCGATAGATGCCGAGCAGATCGGCGTGCAGACGCGCGGGCAGACGCGTGGTGTCGCTGTTCCAGTACAGGATGTCGGACGCCGGCGGTGTCTCGCCGAGCACGTAGTTATGGGTGACGAAGCGCCATACCAATGCATCCGGCCGTTGCCAGGCAAAGGCGCGCGCCAGGGCCGCGCCCTCGACGACGCCGTCGCCGCTCGCACGCGACAACGCGCGCGCCAGGGTCTCGTCTTGGCCCGCGGGCACATCGGCCAGACTGTGCGGCGATTCGAGCAGGGTCACGAACAGCGACAGGCAGGCGATCCGCTCGCCGTCTCCCGCGGCCGCCAAGCGTGCCGCCGCGGCCGCGGCCGTCAGCCCGCCGGCACAGGCCCCGGCCAGCTTGACCGGATGCCGGCCGGTTACCCGCCAGACGATTTCAACGGCCTGCTCCGTGGCCTCGACGTAATCGGCCAGCCCCCAGCGGCGCTGTGCCGCCGTCGGGTTGCGCCACGAGACCGCGAAAACCTGCTGCCCGCTGACCAGCGCGTGGCGTGCCAGGCTGTTCTCCGGGCTCAGATCCAGCACGTAGTATTTGTTGATCTGTGGCCCGACCAGCAGGATCGCCGATGCGTCGACCTGTTCCGTATGGGGCGTGTACTGGATCAACTCGCAGATCGCGTCACGATAGATCACGGCGCCCGGCGTGGCTGCGATGTCGACGCCCAGGGTGAAGGCCTCCGGATCGACCTGGCGCGGCAGCCCGCGGTTGTCGCGCAGATCGCGCAGCAACTGATACATCCCGGTCACCGCCGAGCGGCCTCGCGTGGCAAGCAGGTTGTCGTAAAACCCCGGATGGGTCAGAAACAGATTGGCCGGCGACAGGGCGGCGATCAGGTGCTCGACCGCGAACGACAGCTGCCGGCGGCGGATGTCCGGCAACCCGGCCACGCCCACCACCTCGCGCAAAGCCTGTGCAAGCACCAGATAAAGACGGGCCACGCGGCCGAATACGGGACTGGCCCGCCAGGCCGGATGAGCAAAGCGCGGGTCATCCGCCGTGGGGCGCGGGCCGCCGCGCCCCAGCAGAGCAAGGGTCAATCGCATGCCAAACCGCGCTTCGATACGCAGGGCCGCGGCCGGGTGGCGGGCCAGCACGCGCAGCAGTTCGGCCGCCGCAGCGCCGATATCCGGCCACTGGGCGTCCACCGTTGCCAAAGCGCCCGGCCCTTCGCCGACGCTGGGCCGGCCGTCCACGCGCTCGACCGGATCCGATACCTCGGCTGGGTGGTTCACGGCGCCTCCTGTTGTATCGACGTCTGTCGACGTCGATTGATGGTTACAATGGGCCCACGCGTTTTTCAAGCGAGTCGTACATGGGATGGGTGGGAGCCTTGGGCCGCCGGTTCAACGCCATCGTCTGGCAGCCCGAGCTTGAGCGCCTGCATGGGCCGCGCCGCTGGGCGCTCGTCGCCGTACGTATCCTGCTGACGCTGATCGAGGATTTCCGTAACGGCGAGATCACCATGCGCGCCATGGGACTCGTCTATACCACGCTGGTCTCGCTGGTCCCGCTACTGGCGCTGGCGTTCTCCTTGCTCAAGGCCTTTGGTGTCGATAACGCCCTGCGGCCGGTGCTGCAGCGCTTCCTGTCGCCACTCGGCGCCGGCAGCGGCCAGATCATCGACAAGATCGTGGACTTCGTGCAGAACGTTCAGGTCGGCGTACTGGGCGCGATCGGCATGGTCACGCTGATCTATTCCGTCGTTTCGCTGATCCAGAAGGTCGAGGCCGGCTGCAACTATATCTGGCACGTGCGCAAGCCCCGCTCGATCGGCCGCCGGGTGACCGAATACATCAGTGTACTGGTCGCGGGGCCGCTGGTAATCCTCGCCGCAGCCAGCATGACCGCCACCGTGAGTTCGAACAGTACGGTCGGTTGGCTGACATCGATCGAGCCATTCGGCGCGGCGTTGTATCTGGCCGGGCGCATTCTGCCCTATGTGCTCTATGGCATCGGCTTCACGGTATTGTTCAAGTTCATACCGAACACCCGGGTCTGGCTGCTGCCGGCGCTCGGCGGCGGCGCCTTCGCCGGCGTGCTCTGGCAGACCGCCAGCCTCGGCTTCGCCTGGTTCGCTCACAACGCCGGCAATGTCAATGCGATCTATTCGAGCTTCGCGATCCTGATCCTGTTGCTGATCTGGCTCTATGTTTCCTGGATGATCCTGCTGCTCGGCTGCCGGGTGGCGTTCCTGCTCCAGCACACCGAACGGCTCACCCGGGGCGACTATCCGCCCCGGCTGGGGGCAGCCGAGCGCGAGCGCCTGGCCTTGCTGATCACGACCCTCGTGGCCGATCGCTTCATGCGGGGCGGCATGCCGTGGACGACATCGGCGCTGGCCCGGACGCTGCGCGCCGCGCCCGATCATATCCAGGACATCGCCGACCAGCTCGTCACCGGCGGAATTTTCATCGAAGCGGGCGAGCTCGGCACGACACTGCTGCCGCGCCGTGATATCGCCGAGGTCCGGTTGGCTCGGGTGGTGGAGATCGTGCGGGCCGGCGATCCCTCGGCGCGCGCCCAGCCGCGCGACACCAACGCAGCCCGCGCCATCGACACGCTCATCGGAAAGATCGAACAGGCCGGGCAATCCGTCTACCGCGACCGTTCGCTACGCGACATGGCATTGCAGCTCCACGCCGAAAGCGAAAGCGTAGATGGCAAACTGGCGGACTCAGCCTGAGCCGCGCCACCATGCGACGGCGCGATGCCAGATATGACAAGATCAATCGTTGCCGGTACGCGTCCACGACAACGGTTGTTCAGGGCCTGTTGCCGTTTCGTACACGTGCCGCTTTGGAGACCGCAAATCCGTCGAGACAAGGCGCGCGTGGCCGGTCGTTGCGTGCCACGATCGAGACACGCAACGCCGTTGCGGCGCCATGATTGATTTTATAGGCGGCCCAACCCGAAGGGACAAGCGCCCGACGATTGACGACACGACGGCAATCCAGCGTTGGTGCGCTCTCACGTAGAATGAACTACGCCACGTTCGCTACGCCTCGTCTTGCCGCAAAACAGCACTTGGCACGGACGCGGATGAAATGGCAACAGGCCCTAGAGGAGAGACCGTGAACAAGACCTGGCTAGAGCAATACCCGGACGGAGTGCCCGCCGAAATTCAGCTCGACGTTAAACGCACGCTCGTCAATGTCATTGAGGACAGTTGTCGCGAATTCGGCGACGCGCCTGCGTTCTCGAACATGGACGTCGAGATGAGCTATCGCGAGATCGAGGCTCAATCCCGCCATTTCGCGGCCTATCTCCAGCACGATCTCGGGTTCTCGAAGGGCGACCGCGTCGCCATCATGATGCCGAACCTGCTGCAGTACCCGATCGTGCTGTTCGGTATTCTTCGGGCCGGCATGGTCGCGGTCAACGTCAACCCGCTGTACACGGCGCGCGAGCTCGAGCACCAGCTGTCCGACGCCGGCGTCCGGGCCATCGTGATCGTGGAGAATTTCGCGGCCACACTCGAAAAGGTGGTCGACAAGGTGCCACTGGAAACGGTCATCACCACCCAGGTCGGCGACTGCCTGCCGACGATCAAGCGCACGCTGGTCAATTTCGTCGTCAAACACGTCAAGCGCATGGTGCCGGCGTTCAAGCTGCCGGGCGCGATCACGCTCAACACGGCGTTGTCGGGCGGCGCCAAGCAATCGATGAAGCCGGTCGCGGTCGAGCCCAACGACATCGCTTTTCTGCAATACACCGGCGGGACTACCGGGCTGGCCAAGGGTGCGATCCTGACGCATCGCAACATGGTGGCCAATATCGAGCAGGCCCAGGCCTGGCTCGACCCCTGGACCGAAAAGGGCCGCGAGCTCATCATCACGCCGCTGCCGCTCTACCATGTATTTGCGTTGACGGCGAACTGCCTGGTCTTTCTTCAGCAGGGCGGCAAGAATGTGTTGATCACCAACCCGCGCGACATTCCGGCGCTGGTCAAGGAGTTCGACAAGCACAGGCCGACCGCATTCACCGGCGTGAACACCCTGTTCAACGCGCTGGTGAACAACGCCGACTTCGCCAAGCTCGATTTTTCGGCTCTGAAGATCACGCTCGGCGGCGGCGCGGCGGTGCAGAAGGCAGTGGCCGAGAAATGGCAGAAAATCACGGGCGTACCGCTGATCGAAGCTTACGGTCTGACCGAAGCCTCGCCCGCGGTGTCGATCAACCCGCTGAACCTGGAAAGCTACAATGGCTCGATCGGCCTGCCGATCTCCTCGACCGACATCTCCATCCGCAATGAAAACGGCGACGAAGTCGAGCCCGGCCAGCCCGGCGAACTCTGCGTCTACGGGCCCCAGGTGATGGCGGGCTACTGGAACAAGCCCGAGGAGAACGACAAGACCTTCTTTGCCGACGGCTACCTGCGTACGGGTGACATCGCCCAGTTCGACGACAAGGGATTCCTCTATATCGTCGATCGCAAGAAGGACATGATTCTCGTGTCCGGCTTCAACGTCTATCCCAACGAGATCGAGGATGTCGTCGCCTCGCACCCGAAAGTGATGGAGGCCGCCTGCGTGGGCGTCGAGGACGAAAAATCCGGCGAAGTGGTCAAGGTGTTCGTGGTCAAGCGTGACGACAGCCTCACCGAGGACGAACTCATCGAATTCTGCCGCCAGGAGTTGACCGGCTACAAGGTGCCCAAGCAGGTCGTGTTCCTCGACGAACTACCGAAATCCAATGTCGGCAAGATCCTGCGCAAGGAACTGCGGGGCTCATAACCCTGACCCGACACGCGCCTCGATTCCGGCTTTTCGGGCAACTCGACCTTTAGGACCTGGCGTCGTCAGCCGTTGAATCGATCCACAGATGACACAGATTTGCGGCCGGCCTTTCATGACGTAGCGAGAACGTGGCGCCAATGGCTTTTCGAGTCGCCGCGTTCTTTGAAACCATCCGCAGATACACGCAGATCGACGCAGATGCGGTTGGGCTTTCCCGATCTAGCGGAATCGAGGCGCCCATGGCCGGGTGAGGCGCACCCGGATTTTTTTGGCGTCATCCGTGTTCAGCGACCACGAACGAAGCGCGCGCGTTTCTTCGCCGCACGGTATTCATCAGGCACAACAGCACAACCGCCATCTGTGTGATCTTGAGAAATCTGTGGATGAACGTCTTAAAGAACGAAGCCACTGGATCAGCCGGCGCCATCGCGCTTACGACCGAATGAGATACAGGCAGATCGAGAGCGTGGCCAGCGAGCCCAGCGTCGAATAGAGAATGGTGCCGGAAACCACCGACGCCTCCCGCTGATAGAACTCGGCCAGCATGTACGGGCCGGTCCCGGTCGGCAACGCCGCCAGCAACAGCGCCGCATCCGCCCAAAGCGGCGGCAGATGAAAGACCCACACCGCCAGAACCCAGGTAATCACTGGATGTACGATCAGCTTGAGCGCGCTGAGGGTGAACGCACCCTGGCCGCTGCCTGACGGCCGGGCCGCCAGGAAGGCTCCGAGTGAGACCAGCGCGCACGGCGTGGTGGCCGCCCCCAGCAGATGCAGGAACTTGTCGGCCGGCTGCGGCAGTGCCAGGCCGCTGACGGCCCAGAGGCCGCCGATCACGGGCGAGACCACCAGCGGGTTCCTGGCCAGGGCGAGAACAACCTTGGCGACCGCATGATGCAGCGTCTTCTCCGCCTGCAGGCCGACCTCGACGCATACCACCGCGATTGCGAACAACACACAGACCACAATAAGTGTGGCGATGAGCGCCGGCACCAGTCCGTGCTTGCCGAGTACCAGCACGCACAGGGGAATGCCGATATAGCCGGTGTTGGCATAGGCGGCGCTCAGACCATCGATACTGGCATCCACGAGATGCCGCGGCGAACGCCAGCGCCAGGCCAGCGTCGCCACGAACACGCCCAGCGTGGCGAGCGTACAGACCGCGACAAAACGCGGATGCCAGATCTCGGCCCAGTCGGTGGTGGCGGTGGCCTGGAACAGCAGCGCAGGCAGACACAGCCAAACCACAAACTTGTTGAGCTCGGCGGCGGCCGTGGCACCCAAACGCGATGTGCGCCGACAGACATAGCCCGCCAGAATCAAGCCAAAGATCGGCAGAAGCACGTGAGTGACCGACGACACGAGCGCATCTCGTCTACGGGAATCAGGGCGGCAAGACTACGGCGACCAATCGATACCGTCTAATATCATTTACCCTTTGAATCCATGCCAAATGGGTATCGATCATGGACTTCCGTCAACTGCGTTACTTCGTCGTGCTCGCCGAGACGTTGCATTTTGGCCGGGCCGCCGAACGCCTGCATATTACGCAGCCGCCGCTGTCCCGGCAGATCGCGGCCCTGGAAGCGAAGCTGTCGGTACCGCTTTTCACACGCCATTCGCGCCATGTCGAACTCACCCCGGCCGGGGCCGATTACTACCGGCATGCCGTGCGCCTGCTCGCCGATGCCGAACGCGCGGGCGAGTCCGCACGCGCCACGGCGGCCGGAGCCATGGGCACCCTGAGACTGGGCTTTGCCATGTATGCTGCCTTCAGTCTGTTGCCGCGCCTGGTTCGGCGTTTCAGCGATGCCCATCCGCGCATCACGCTCAGTCTGGAAGAGATGCTTCCCCGTGACACCGAGCAGGCCCTGCTGGAACAGCGCATCGATGTGGGGCTCGGCATGCCGATGGGCCGCCCCGGCCCCCTCGATTACCGGCCGCTGCTCCACGAACCCTTATGCGCCGTGCTCCCGGCCGACCATGCGCTGGCCGGCGGGGCCACGGTCGACGTGCGTCGGCTGGCCGGCGAACCCTTCGTGACCCTGCCCCGCACGACCGCGCCCAGCCTGCACGAAGCCGTGCTGGCGTGCTGTTCGGCGCATGGTTTCGCCCCGAGCATCCGCCTGGAGACGCACCTGCAGCAGACCATCGTCAGCCTGGTCGCGGAGGGGCTCGGCGTCGCGCTGGTGCCCGCATCGCTCGCACGGCTGCGTCTGGACGATGTGGTGTTCGCCGCGATCGAGCACTCGCCGTCGATCGAGCAGGGGTTGTACTGGCGGCGCGATGACGACAACCCGGGCCTGGCGGCATTCATCGAAAGCGCGGTGGCGCTGGCCGCCCGGCCGGCCTGATCACCCGGGCGACGCATCGCGATCGGCGATGATCATGTCGGCCGCTTTTTCCGCGATCGCCGTGGTCGGGGCATTGGTATTACCGCCGACGATGGTCGGCATGATCGAGGCATCGACTACGCGCAGGGCGTCCAGCCCGTGCACGCGCAGGCGGGCATCGACCACGGCGTCCTCGCCGGTGCCCATCTTGCAGGTGCCGACCGGGTGGTAGATGGTCTCGGCACGACGCCGGATATAGTCTTCGATGGCCGCATCGTCCTGGATCTGCTCGCCGGGTTCGAGCTCGGTATCCCGGTGCTCGGCCAACGGCGGGCTGCGCATGATGCGCCGCCCGATCTTCACCGCTTTGACCAGCTGCGCCAGGTCGTGCGGATCGTCGAGATAATTCGGATCGATGTAGGGATCGGCGCCGGGGTCGGCGCTGGCCAGCCCGACATGCCCGCGTGACCCGGGCCGCAGGTCGCAGATGCGCAGCGTGTAGCCATGATAGCGGATCGTATTCCGCATCCGATGACCGTGATCCTGCTCGATGGTCGGGATGAAATGCAGTTGCAGATCGCCCAGCGTCGGGTCGTCGCTGCTGCTGATGAAACCGCCGGACTCGGCCACGTTGCTGGCCAGCCAGCCACGCCCATGACGCAGATAATCCCACAGTGCCACCGGCGCCTCGACGAAGACGAACTTTGCGTCAAGCCGCAGGCTGAGCTTGGTCTTCTCGCGGTCTATCACGCTGATGTCCAGATGATCCTGCAGATTGCGCCCGACACCCGGCAGTTCATGGTGCAATTTGATGCCGTGCGGTTCGATCTGGTCGCGCGGGCCAACGCCCGACAGCAGTAGCAATTGCGGCGAGTTGATCGCGCCGCCGCACAGCAGCACCTCCCGCCGCGCACGGATCGTGCGCGGCCCGCCGAACCACCCCCTGCGATAGACCACGCCGGTGGCACGCCGGCCTTCGAAGATCACGCGCGTCGCCCGTGCCCGGGTGATCACGGTCAGATTCTTGCGATGCGCGACCGGATGCAGGAAGGCATCGGCATTGGAACAGCGGCGACCGTTGTCCTGGGCCACGTTGTACCGCCCCACGCCGACATCCGTGGCGCCGCCGAAGTCGTCATTGCGCGGATAACCGCAGGCCTGGGCTGCGGCGATGAATTTTTCGTTGAGGGGATTGTTGTGCCGCCCGCGGCTGACGCGGTAACCGCCGGCATCGCCGTGGTATTCGTTCGCGCCGCCCTCGAATCCCTCCGACTTGCGGAAGTAGGCCAGCATGTCGCGATAACCCCAGCCCTCGTTGCCGTCCGCGGCCCAGTGATCGTAGTCAGCGGCGTTGCCGCGCGTATAGCACATGGCATTGACCGCGCTCGAACCGCCAAGCGTCTTGCCGCGCGGCCAGAACAGGCGCCGATTGGCCAGGCGCGTCTGCGGCGCGGTGTAGTAGGCCCAGTTGAACATCTTCGACCACATCAGGCCGATAATGCCGATCGGGATATGGATGAGCGGGTTCCAGTCGCGCGGGCCGGCTTCCAGCATGACAACCGATATGCCCTCGTCGGCCGAGAGCCGATTGGCGAGCACGCAGCCCGCGGAGCCGCCACCGACGATCACATAGTCGAAGACTTGCTCTCGATCGGTCATGGCGGCTCCTTGGGTTCAGATCATTGTTGACTTGCCATATGTATCTGCAATTGTGCCATCGATCAATGTTTAGCTTCGGGCAGCGTGATGTTGAGTTCGAGCACTTCGAGGTCGCCCTCGCGCTCGATCTCCATCTGGACCGCGTCCTCGCCTACCTCGACGTACTTGCGCAGCACGGCCAGCAGATCCTGCTGCAGCTGCGGGAAATAGGCCGGCTGATCCCCGCGCCCGGTCCGCCGATGCGCGACCACGACTTGCAGGCGCTCCTTGGCCATCTTGGCCGAGCCCTTCTTCTCGTTAGAACGGAAAACGTCTAGCCAACCCATGGTTTATCTCCCCATCAGGCGGTCGAAGAAGCCTTTCTTGGCCTGGGTGAAACGCAGCGGCCGATCCTCACCGAGGAAACGCGCCACCATGTCCATGTACGCACCGCCGGCGTCGGCGTTTTCCTCCAGCACCACCGGCATACCCGAGTTGGAGGCATTGAGCACGGTCTCGGATTCCGGCACCACGCCCAGCAACGGTATGGCCAGGATATCGCCGATATCGTCCAGCGAGAGCATTTCGCCCTTGCCGACGCGGCCCGGCGCATAACGCGTCACCACCAGATGTTCGCGCACTGGCTCGCGGCCGTCTATCGAGCGCTTGGTCTTGGACGACAGCATGCCGAGCACCCGATCGGAATCGCGCACCGACGACACTTCCGGATTGGTCACCACCAGCGCTTCATCGGCGAAGTGCATCGCCATCAGAGCGCCCTTCTCGATGCCGGCCGGCGAATCGCAGACGATGTACTCGAATTCCTCGGACAGCTTGTTCAGCGTGCGCTCGACGCCTTCCTCGTTGAGCGCGTCCTTGTCGCGGGTCTGGGACGCCGCCAGGATGCAAAGGTTGTCGATCCGCTTGTCACGGATCAGCGCCTGCTTGAGGTTGGCTTCGCCATTGATGACGTTGACGAAGTCGAACACCACGCGCCGCTCGCATCCCATGATGAGGTCGAGGTTGCGCAGGCCGACGTCGAAATCGATCACGACCGTCTTGTGCCCCCGCATGGCAAGGCCGGCGGCAAACGAGGCCGAGGTCGTGGTCTTGCCGACCCCGCCCTTGCCCGACGTGACTACGATGATCTTGGCCACTGATTACTCCTGAAGTTCGATCAGCAAATTGTCGTTGTCCAACCGGACCTGGACCGGTTTGGAGCGCACCCCCTCGTCGATCGCGTCGGCGACCTTGTAGCAGCCGGCGATCGCGACCAGATCCGGTTCGAAGCGCTTGCAGTAGATGCGCGCCTCGGTGTCGCCCGATGCGCCGGCCAGCGCCCGGCCACGCAGCGCACCGTAGACATGAATATGGCCGTCGGCCAGCACTTCCGCGCCCTCGGAGACTGACGTGGCAATCACCAGGTCGCCGCCGCGGGCATAGATCTGCTGCCCCGAGCGGATCGGCTTGGTGATCAGGCGCGTCGGGGTGCGCGGCGGCGCCTCGGATTCGGGCGTCGCGGCCGCGTTGGATCCGGATTGACGCGGCTCGGCCGGCACCTCGGACGCCTGGTTCTGACGCTCGGGCACGCTGGCCGAGCGTGCCGGCGACGTGATCACGCCCAAACCGGCCGCGCGGGCCGCTTCGGCCGCGGCCTGCGACGGATCGAGAACACCGACCAGTACCAGATCCGCCGCGGTCATGATCTCGGCCACGCGCTTGAGATCCGGCACCGCCTCGGGCAACGACAACAGCACCGGCAGGCGCGTAAAAAAACCCGGCGCGCGGGCCAGCTGCTCGTCCACCAGAGCGGCGATGCGATCGCAGTCGGCCTCCCGGATCTCGAGGACGGAGAGCGTCATCATCCGTCCCTTGAAGACAACCCTGGAACCCGCGGTGGTCTTGGTTTGCGACATGCCCGATTGGTATTGGGTAAAACAACGAGTCTAGCACGCTGTTCGACCCTTACATCCTGCATTTTATGCCGCGATCACGTAGACATAGCGCGTCTTTCCCGCGCATGAACCGCCCTGTCCGATAGCGCCCGGCCCGGCTGTCGATGCCGGGTTCCGGCACCGGCAGTTTGCCGCGGCACCATCGGTTCGGCTACGTACGGAACGATTGACACGTCCGGGCCCTAACGGTCCCGATCACGAGGCACTGCTGCCTTTCGCTACGGCGCTTCGCATTCGTGGGAGGATGGGGCCAAATCCCGGACCTGCCCTTTTGCCCATGCCCCACAACCGATTGTTGAATAGCGAACCGCGCCGTCTGCCTGGCGGCGCTCGAAATCCTGCCGACCAGGACGCAAGGCGGCGCCAGCCACCGATCACGCGCCGCTGACGGCCGATGCGCCCCACCGACATGCCCGATTCCGAGCCGCCCGCACTGGCTGCCCACGGCGAATTTCTAGCCGCACTGGCACAACAAACCCTGGCTGGCAGGCGCCAGGCCTATCGGCGCATCGGGCCACAACGCGGTCCGGCGCTGGTGCTGCTGCACGGGCTGATGGACAACTCGGCCGGCTTCGCACCGTTGCTGGCCGCACTCGAAGCAGAGCATGCGCTCGATCGCGACATCATCGCGCCCGACTGGCGTGGCCACGGCGAGAGCGAGGCCACGCCCGGGGCCTACTGGTTCCCGCATTACCTGGCCGATCTCGAGACGCTGCTGGATACCCTTGGCGTGGCCGAGCCCGTGGTGCTGATCGGTCACAGCATGGGCGGCCAGGTCGCCAGCCTGTATGCCGGCGCCCGGCCCGAACGTGTGGCCGGTCTGGTCGCGCTGGACAGTCTCAACGTCCCCGACAGCGATCCGAACGACAGCCCGGCGCGCTATCGCGACTGGCTGGACACGGTCACCGGTCGGGCATCACAGGACCCGCGCGTCTACGCCAGCGTGGCGGACTTCGCGGCCCGGCTCGCGCGCCGCTACCCCGAGCTCGACAACGCGGCGCTGTTCTATCTTGCCCGCGCCTGGCTGCGCCCGACCGGCGACGGACGTCAGTGCCTGGGTATCGATCCCGCGCATCACCGCCGCATGCCCTATGGTTTTCGCGCCGCTGAAGCCTGCGCGCTGTGGCGCGATGTGCAATGCCCGGTGCTCTGTCTCGACGGCGGGCGCTCTCAGGCCACGCTGTTCATCGACGCCGAAACACGCGCCGCCCGACGGGCCTGTTTTGCCGATATCGAACACCGCACGCTCGCCCACTGCGGGCATATGCTGCACGTGCAGGATGCCCCGGCCGTTGCCGAACGGCTGCATGCCTTCCTGCGGCGGATCGATGCCCGAACCTGAGTTGCACCACCGTCGGGGCCGTGCCTATGCTCGAAAATAACGCTTTTCGGGCGCCGGCCGCCGGCGCAGGGACTCGGGCATGATCGCGTTGCTCTGGCTCATCATCTTTCTCGCCGGCCTCCTCGCCCTCGCCTACACCGGCACGGGGCGGGCCACCGCGACCGCCGCCCTCGGCATACTGCTGGCCGCCTGCACGCTCACCAGCACCGGTGCGCTGGCGGCGATCGTATTGTGGGCATTGTTCATCGTCGTGTTCGGGGCATTGCACATCAGTGCCATCCGCAAGCCATATCTGACCCGGCCCGCGCTGCAGCTTTTCCGACGCGTGTTGCCGACCTTGTCCGCAACCGAACGCACGGCACTCGACGCCGGCACGGTCTGGTGGGAAGGCGAGCTGTTTTCCGGCATGCCGAACTGGCGCCGGCTTGAGGAGTTGCCGCCGGCGCGCTTGTCGGCAGAAGAGCAGGCGTTTCTGGACGGTCCGGTGCAGACCCTGCTGGATATGTGTGATGAGTGGAAGATCACCCACGAGGATGCCGACCTGCCGCCCGAGGCCTGGCAATACATCAAGGACAACAAATTCTGGGGCATGATCATCCCCAGGCGCTATGGCGGCCTGGAATTTTCCGCCTACGCGCACTCCTGCGTTCTGGCCAAGGTCGGTTCCGGCCCCGCCGGCGGCACGGTGGGGCCTGTCGTGGCCGTGCCCAACTCGCTCGGCCCGGCCGAACTACTCATGCACTACGGCACCGATGCACAGCGCGACTACTATCTGCCGCGCTTGGCGGTCGGCGAGGAAATCCCCTGCTTCGGCCTGACCAGCCCGTTCGCCGGCTCCGATGCCGGCGCGATCCCCGATCGCGGTGTCATCTGCCGGGGTCAGTGGAACGGCGAAGAGGTGCTCGGCATGAAGCTCACATGGGACAAGCGCTATATCACGCTCGCCCCGGTGGCCACCGTGCTCGGGCTGGCCTTCAAGGTGTACGACCCGGACGGCCTGTTGGGCGACGACACCGAACTGGGCGTGACCTGTGCGCTGATCCCGACCGATACGCCGGGCTGCCATACCGGGCGCCGGCACTTCCCGGCCAGCGCGCCGTTCCAGAATGGACCGACCTGGGGCACTGACGTCTTCGTGCCGCTCGACACCATCATCGGCGGGCGCGAAATGATCGGCCAAGGCTGGCGCATGCTGATGGAATGCCTGTCGGCGGGCCGTGCGATTTCGTTGCCGTCGGGCTCGGCCGGCGATGCGATCGCCAACACGCGGCTAACCAGCGCCTATGCCGTCACCCGCCGCCAGTTCAATATCTCCATCGGCGAATTCGAAGGCGTGCAGGAAGCGCTGGCGCGCATCGGCGGCAAGACCTATGCCTGTGAATCGGTGCGCCGCTTCACCGCCAACGCGGTCGATCTCGGCGAGAAGCCGTCGGTGGCTTCCGCGATCGCGAAATATCACGTCACCACCCTGGCGCAGGAAGTCGCCAAGGATGCGATGGACGTGCATGCCGGCAAGGCCGTCATGCTGGGTCCGTCGAATCCGGTCGCGCGCAGTTTCCAGGCCGCGCCAGTAAACATCACGGTCGAGGGCGCCAACATCCTCACCCGGTCGATGATGATCTACGGCCAGGGCGCGATTCGTTGTCATCCCTACGTGCTCGACGAAATCGCGGCCGCCAACAACCGCGATCAGGAGGCCGCGCTCGATGCGTTCGACGATCTGCTCTATCGCCATATCGGCCACGACCTGGCCGCGGCCGCGCGTTCGCTGGTGATGGGGTTCACCGGCGGTATCGGCTCGGCGGCCGGACGTGCCACCGAACTGGCACCCTATTACCGCGCCATGAACCGTTATTGCGCGAATCTGGCGCTCCTGTCCGATGTGGCCATGGGCACGCTCGGCGGCACACTTAAATTCCGCGAGTCGCTCTCGGGGCGGCTCGGCGATGTGTTGTCGAACCTGTACATCGCCAGCGCCACGCTCAAGCGTTTTGTCGAGGACGGCGAACATGCCGAGGATCGGCCGCTCGTGGCCTGGGTTTGCGAGCAGGCCTTCGCCGATATCGAAGCCGCCCTGGCCGGCGTGCTCCGACACCTGCCGAACCGCCCCGCAGCCTGGCTTGCCGGTGTCCTCATCTTTCCGCTCGGCCGCACGGCCCGCCTGCCAAGCGACGGACTCGGGCGCCGCATCGCCCGTCTTGTGCAGACCCCCGGCGCCGCGCGCGACCGGCTCACACCCGGCTGCTATATCTCGCAAACCCGGACCGACACGGCGCTCGCCCTGTTCGAGCGCGCCATGCAGGCCACGCTCGATACCGCCGAATGGCACAAGGCCGTGGTCAAGGCCCGCAAGGCCGGCACCATCGACGCCGATCATCCGCGTGACCAGATCGATCAGGCCGAGCAGGCGGATGTATTGAATACCGACGAGGCCCGGCGACTGCGGGCGGCCTTCGATCTGCAGATGGCCGTCATTCGTGTCGACGATTTTGACCCCGAGGAAATGCGCTCACGGGTCAGGAAAACGCCACACGATCGCGTCGACGTGGCCTGAATTGCACCGTATGTCGGCCCGTCGGCGCCGTTCAGGCCAACCCGCTCCTAACAGGCCGCCGGCAAAGACAAAATTGGAAATCAAAGTTACCGAAAAATCAGGGCTGTGCGCGATTTCACGGCGTTCCAGGCCGCGAAACCCGGGATAATACCAAGGTATAAATCGTCGCCCTGCGAACCTTTTCGCACGTTGCAAATTATCGGGGCGAACGGCCAAACGCCTGCGACAAAAGCACTTTATCGGCCACGCCGCACCAGCCTTGCATGCCATAACGCGGCCACTGCCCGCACGGATAGTTGCAGCCGTAGCGCGATCCGGTTCGGTTCGCTAGTCTCGGTCACGCGTTATTCTAAAAATTTAACGTGTCGCATTCCAGCGAACACCGACTGCTTCAAGGGAGAACATCGTGCATAAGAAGCGCCTTCGCGGGGCGCCGGTGGCTACACATACAAACGTATGCCGGTGATCGACAATCCATGAGTTCGAGCGAAGTAGCCTGCTTGAAAGGCTGGCTGATGCGACGGCTGACCCGCCGACCATGCAACGCCGGCACCGGATCAATTTTCACGGGTCTGATCAACGCAGCGCAGGCGCTGCTGCAATCCAACAATCGGCAGTCCCCGACCCCGGCGGAGGAGTCGCGCCAACACTCAGACGCTGACGGCGTTCGGCTGGCAAGAAAACCTACCCAACGCGAGTAATAGCGCTATGCTCAACCCAGGTCACAACGGGATAATTTATATTATCGCTCAATTAACCCGAAAGTCTACCAGCATAGTGCCAATGACTTTCTTATACTCATAAAACAGAGGCTAAACTTAAATTTAGATATCTCATATTTTTTATCAACTTATTGAATTAATCAATGATACATGAGTGCGCGAAAAGTCTTGGGACTGGCCACCACTCATTACCCCAACAAGGGAGGGGCACCATGAATAATAAGGTAAATTTCGGTAAAACTTTAAAATACGCACTCTTCTTGAGCACTTTGGTTGCCGGAGCGGTCGTAGCCAGCCAGGCGACAGCAGCAACGACCGATAGCGATACGGCCAGCAGCGGCCCGATCGGCTCGGCCATGCATTATATTGCGCACAACAGCTTCGTCTCGGTGGGCGGGCTGCATCTGCAGTATCTCGGCGACAGTACCGCGCTGACCCAAAACGTTCCGGCATTCGGCTTGAGCCAAACCTTGCCCAGCTCGGGTTCGAGCCAGAGCAGCACTACCACCGCCGAAATTACCTACGGTTTATATCTCCCGCGCACGAACCATCATCTGGCCATGCAGTTTCAGTTGACGCCGCCGCTCGACTTCAACTTCGAAGCTAAAGTACCAGGCACTGGCTACCAGAAAATCGGAACGTTCCGCGCCTTTCCGCCCAACTTCACGGTGGTCTACCGGCCATGGGTCAGCACCCGCATCCAACCCTACATCGGTGTCGGCGCGACTTGGTTGAATACCTACGATACGCAAGTAACCGACCCCGCCTTCAAGGGCGCCCATCTGTCGCTGAGCGAACCCGTGGCCTTTATCGGCGACGTCGGCGCCGATATCAATCTCACGAGCCGGCTGTATCTCAATCTCGACTTCCGATATATCGGCCTTGCTGACGTGAAATCGAAACTGTCGATTCCGGCCAACCCCGCCGCCGAAGTCCCGGCAACCACCATCAGTTCCACTAACCACTGGAAAGCGGCCGTGTATACGCTCGGCATCGGCTACCGGTTCTAACGGCGGTCATGGTCGCGCGCGCGAGTCAGCCCGCGCGCGCGACGATCTGCATGGCCAACTCCCGTACGGCGGTCGACATGGCACGCCCGATGGTGTCGGCGTTGCGGCCTGTCTTGGGCAACGGCTCCTTGATCAGGCTGTCGTGGCGAACCACGGTCTGGCCGTTGGCGTTGGTCACGCGCCAGTCGGCGGACAGTACGACCTGACCCGAGGGCTGCGGCTCGAAGGTGTCGATTTTCACGTGCACCTGGTAGTGCTTGTCGCGCTTGGTCTGTAGCTTTTCATCGATGGTCTGCTGTAGCAGCCGGGTCACGGCCACCGGCAGGCGCTCGGCCCATTTGGCATTGGGCAGGCGCGTCAGCACGTAATCGTTGGTACGCAGCTGGATATCGTAGTTGTCCAGATATTCCGGCATCTGCACGCGCTGGACTTTCCAGTCGCTGGGTCGTGCCGCCAGACGCTGGGTCTGCGGCGGGCTCAGCATCACATGCTTGAGCGGCGGCAGCGAACTGCAGCCGGCGAGCAACACGGTGGCCGTAACCACGGCCGTCAGGAACGTTCGGGAAACAGAACCAACTTTCACAGGTGCCTCTTCAATGGATTGGCCGCCGTCCAGGCCGCCGGATCGCTCTGCACGAGCCGATCGATCCGGTCACCGGCGTATCGTGACATGCCGATACCCTTGCCAACGATAGCAACATCGCCGGTCGGCCGTGCGACGCCGAAGCTCGGGGACATGACTAGCGCGAGCCACCATAAAGCAGTGTATGCGGATCGCGTTCGATCTTTTCCGAGAACCGTCGCAGCGACGAGGCGGCCGCGGAGAGATCGCGCAGGGTGCTCTGCATATCCTGGCCCGTACCGGATTTCGGGTTGGTCAATTGCTCGAGGTTCTTCGACAGCTTGCCGAGGTTTTCGCTGGTTTTCCGGGCGCTCGCGAGTAGCTTGTCGATCTGTTGATCGTGCTTGGAAATCGCGTTGTTGGCGGTGTCGCTCAGCTTTTTAACGCTGGCCAGCGTGGCCTGCAGCTGCTTGTTGTTGGCGGCCACCGCCTTCTGGACCGTCTTCAGCGTCTGCTGCGTGCTCTGCGTGGTCTTGTTCAGATTCGGCCCGACCTCGTTCACGGTCTTGTCCAGATCCTGGGCGAGCTGGACCATCGTGCTCATGGTCTGGTTCACTCGGTTCAATGTCTTCTGCCACGGAATCTTGGCAACCGTATCCTTGAGCTGGGATATCTCGGACGGCACGGCCGGAATTTCCGGCAGTTCGAGCTGGCCCTGCGGCACGACGAAATGGGGTTTGCTGTTCGGGTGGAAATCCAGGTTCACAGCCAGTTGCGACGTCACGTAGCTGTAAACGACCAGTTGCGCCCGCAAACCGCGTTGCACCAGTTGCTGAATGGTCAAATGGCTGGGTAACTGCTCACCGTTCTGCGTGACCACGTCATTGCCCGACATCTCGATCGTCACCGCGATCCGGGCCCCGCCCTTCGGATTCAGGCGCAGCTGCACATGACGCACGGTGCCGACCTGCACGCCACGAAACAGCACGCGCGAGCCATTGGTCAGGCCGAGAACGGACTGGTTGAAGAAGATCACCGCCTGGCGTTGCTGCTTGAACAGCCCCGTGTTGCCAAACGTCAGGATGCCGACCGCCGTCAGGGCGATCGCCCCGAGCAGGAAGGCGCCGATGATGGTGTAGCTGCGGTTACTCGCCATGGCTTGTGCTCACTGGTCGGTTCTCTTCCGGCCCGACTATACGGGGCCCCGCGTCGGCTCCTCGATCGGCTCGCGCTTGAGGAAGGCGCGCACACGCGCGTCGCTGGCCTGTTCGGCCAGATCACGCGGGTTGCCGTGGGCGATCGCGGTCTTCGATTGGTTGTCCAGATAGATACTGTCGTCGGCGATGGTGAAAATGCTCGGCAGCTCATGGCTGACCGCGATCACCGACAGCCCCAACGCATCGCGCAGCCGCATGATCAGGGCGTCCAGGCGCTGCGAGGTGATCGGATCGAGCCCGGCGCTCGGCTCGTCCAGGAACAGGTAATCCGGATCGAGCGCAATCGCGCGTGCGAGCCCGGCGCGCTTCTGCATGCCGCCGGACAGTTCGCTCGGCATGCGCGACTCCTGTCCGGCAAGCCCCACCAGCGCGAGCTTGAACGCGACCTGATCGCGGATCTCGGGCGGGCGCAGGCGGGTGTGCAGCTGCATCGGCAACGCCACATTCTCACCAACCGTCATCGAGCTCCACAACGCGGTCGACTGGAACAGCACGCCGATCCGTCGCTGCAACGCGGCCCGCTCGTGCGGGTCGTCGCCGATCAACCGCTGTCCATCGAAACAGATATCACCGACCTCGGAACGCTGCAGATCGATGATATGGCGCAGCAGCGTACTCTTGCCGCAGCCCGATACGCCCATGATGACGAAGATATTCGCCGGCGCGACGTGAAAAAAGATGTCGTGCTGAACGACCGTGTCGCCGAAGGCCAGCCGCAGGTTGCGTACAGTCAGGCCACGTTCGGGGATCGCAGCATTCGGATTCAACTCGGCCATCGGCGACGCCTTGTCGTGGTACCCGGACGAGCGCCGCCGAAGGCCATCAGATTCCCAGCGCGTTCGTGCACAGCGCGGCCACCGCATCGATGGAAATAACGCCGATGATACAGACGACCACCGTGCGGGTCGCGGCCCGCCCCACTTCGGCGGCATTGCGCCCGGCGTGCAGCCCGATGTAGCAACTGGTCAGCGCGATCAGTACACCGAAAGCGACCGACTTGATCAAGCCGATGACGAATTGCCGAGCCGCCACAGCATCCTGCAAGCGCTCGATGAATGCCATCGGCGGTGTGCCGAGCACGATATGCGCCACCACCATGCCCCCGACGATCGACAGTGCCGTGCCGTACAGATAAAGCAACGGCATCATCAAGGTCAGCGCCGCCAATCTCGGCAGCGCCAGAAACTCGAACGGCGAGACGCCGATCATTCGCAGGGCATCGACCTCCTCGTTGGACTCCATGGTCGCCAGATGCGCGGCGAAGGTCGCACCGATCCGCCCGGCCATGATGAACGCCGTCATGATGGCCGCCATCTCGCGCGCCGACGCGATGCCGACCAGATCGGCCAGATACATGCCGGCACCGAAGGTGGCCAGCTGCACGGCCCCGATGAAGCCGAGCACGGCGCCGATGAGCAGGTTGACCACGGTCACCACGGGCAGCGACGCGGCACCGGTCTCCTGCACGAGCTCAATGAAATCGCGCCAACGCGTCTGCGCCCGCCCGGTTGCGAGTGCCGGTGTACGTGCCAACGCCTGGCCCACCAACGCGGCCGTATCCCGGCCGATCTCGAGACGACGCTGGAAGCGCGCGCCGAGTCGCGCCAGCGGATGCGGCCGCCCGTGGCCACCCGGCGTTTTCGGGGGCGGCTCACTGGCAAGCGCCATGAGGGCTTCGACATCCCGGGGCAGCGCGCGCGCCGTCACCGCCACATCGGCTTCGACCAGCGCCTGTTTCAAGGCATGCACAAAGGCCGCCACCCGCGGGTGGCCACTGGCCAGCCGGCTGCCGTCGATCACTACGCGGTCGGGATGGCCGATATCGCGTTGCACCTCGGCAGCAGCCGGCAGACGCGCCGCCTCGCCCCAGTCACCCGCGAGCCGGAGCACGGATTCACCGGATCCGCTGTCGAGGCTGTACAGCGCAGTCGAGCCACTCATGTACGGCTCGCCTGGGCGCGCAGTCGTCTAAACCAGAGCATGCGGCATTCTACCCTGTCGAAGCCGGCCTTCGGGATCCCGGGATGCCGCATCCCGGTATTCGGCTCGCCATCGCTTCAGGGATTTTGGCTCGCCGCCGCATCTGCGCCATCCTTGCCGCCCTTGCCCGGTGCATAGTGATTGGCAACCTGCTGCATCGCGGGCGTCAGCGAATCGCTGTCGTCGGTCCAGCCGCCGCCCAGCGCCTTGTACAGATCGGCAGTAGCCGTAAACCGACTCGCGATCGCCTGGGCCAGATTCAACTGGCTTGACAACAGATTGCGCTGTGCATTGAGTACATCGAAATAGTTGGTACGCCCGACGTGGTACCGCAGCTTCGCCAGTTTGAGTGTCTGGCGGTACGAATCGACCTCCTGCCGAACCTGCTTGAGCCGCTCGCGCGTGTACTTGACTTCGTCCAGCGCATTGCGCACGTCCTGGAACGCCTGGCGCACGGTCTGGCGATACTGGATTTCCGCTTCCGCCTTCTGTGCCTTGGCGCTACGGTACTGCGCGTTGATGCGGCCGAAATCGAGAATCGGGGCGGTGATCGATCCGCCGGCCTGCTCGACCTTGGTGTAGGGCTCGAACAAGTTGTCCACCTTGAACGCCTGGGTCCCGATCATCGCCGACAGATTGAAGGTCGGGAAGAACCGGGCCTTGGCCACGCCGACGTTGGCGTTGGCGGCAATCAGGCTGGCTTCAGCCGCCCGCACGTCGGGCCGACGGTTGACCAGCGTGGAGGGCAACACGGCCGGCAGCCCCTTGGGCAGGGTGATATCCGAGAAATTGCCTTTGGGCAGCTTGGTCGCGGCCATGATCTGGCGCGGCGTCTTGCCGGTCAGAATCGCCAGCGATGTCCGCAGCTTCGCCTCCTGCTGCTCGAGCGGTGGCAATTGAGCGCGGGCCGATTGCAGCGACGACCGGGTCTGCAGCAGCGTAAGCTTGTCGATCGCACCGTACTGGTAGCGTTTCTTATCCAGCGACAGCGCTTGCTCCCGGGTTTTGATGGTTTTCCTCGTTACCCGGATCTGGCGTTGATAAGAGCGCAGCGACATGTAGTTCGTCACCACATCCGCAACCGTCTGCAGACGAATCGAATCCTGGGTATAGGCCGAGGACAACAGCTGCGCGCGCGCTTGTTGGTCGGAACGGCGCAACGCGCCCCACAGATCCAGTTCGTAGCTCAGGCTGCCGGCTACGGAAAAATAGTTGAAGCCATGCGAGCCGCCCCCCGATGAGCTGCTCGTGGACCCGGCCCCGCTACTGCTGGCCGCGCTATCGCCAACGCGCTCGCGCATGCCCTTCGCCTGGCCTGAAATCGACGGATAGAGCTGCGCATTCTGATAGCCGAGCGCTGCACGCGCCTGGCGCACTTTCTGCGCCTGGAGTGCGATGTTGAGATTCGAGTCCAGGGCCTGGTCGATCAGCTTGTTAAGCGTCGGGTTCTTGTACCGGGTCCACCAGTAAGCCAGCGACTTCTGCTGGTGCTTGGACAACAGCGTCGAGTCGAGGGCCGACTTCGGCAGGTCGAGGTTCGGCCGGTGGTAGTCGGGGCCGACCGTACACCCGGCCAACAATATGACGACAATCAGGACGAGTGCGTTACGCATTAGTGTTGTCTCCGTCGTCCCGCTGATCCGTCAGCTGATGCGCACGGTCATCCTCGGTCAACTGCTTTTCCTGATCCGCGGGCGTTCGTGTCTCGGAGGTCGGCCGTCCGGACTTTCGCGAAAAACGATCGCTACCGCGCTGAAACAGGTCGTAGGCCAGCGGCACGAACAGAATGGCAAACGCCGTGGCCGATAGCATGCCGCCGATAACACAGGTTCCCAGCGCGATCCGGCTGTTGGAGGACGCGCCGCTGGCGGTAATCAACGGCACACTCGCCAGAATGAAGGTCAATGACGTCATGATGATCGGCCGGAAGCGAAGTCGCGCCGCTGCACGCGCCGCATCGGCCGGCGTTCGTCCGCCGTTATGCTCGATAACCGCGAACTCGACGATGAGAATCGCGTTTTTCGCGGCCAACCCAATCAACACCAGCATGCCGACCGTGAAATAAATATTGTTGTTGATTCCCTGCAGCCATACGGCGACGAAAGCGCCCAGCGCGGCAAACGGAACCGCCGTGAGCACCGCGAGCGGCAGCGTCCACTGCTCATACAGTGCTGCCAGAATCAAAAAGACCATGACGACACCGAAACCGAGCGCAAGAAGCGACGAACTGCCGACTTTCTCGGCTTGGTAAGCCGTGCCCGTAAACTGGAACCGATAATTCTGGCCCAGCACCTTGTTGGCCACCTGCTTCATTGCCGCGTTTGCCTGGCCCGAACTATAGCCCGGGGCAGGGTTGCCACGAATCTTGGCGGCGGGGAAGACGTTATAACGCTCCACGATATCCGCCGAGGTCGTACGGTGAAAACTGACCAGAGAACTGATCGGGATCATCTTTTGCGTGGTGGTCGACTGCACGTACACACCGGCCAGATCTCCAGGCTTCATGCGGTACTGGGCGTCGGACTGAATGTTGACCTGGAAGTTACGGCCGAGTTTGCTGAAATAATTGACAAACAACTGCCCGAAAGTGGCCTGCAACGTATCAAAAACATTGCTGATCGGCACGCCAAGGGACTTGGCTTTCGCGCGGTCCAGTTTGACATCATAACGTGGCACATCGGTTGTCAGCGTCGTGGCCACGCCGTTGAGGGCGGGATTCTTGTTGGCGGCTGCGACCAGTTTATCGGCCTCTTTCTTGATGTCCTTGTAACTGCCCCCGGCGACGTTCTGCAGATAGCCGGTAAAGCCGCCCGTGGTCGACAGCCCGAGGATCGGCGGCGGATTGAAGGCCAGCACCTTGGCCGACGTCACCCCGGCACCGATACCAAACACCTTCTTGACATCCTGGAACGAGGAGGCGTTGCGATCGCCCCAATCCTTGAGCGTCAGAAACTCGACACCCGCGAAAGTCCGCGTTGCACCGGCCAGGAAATCAAAGCCCGGCACGTCGACGACGTTGGCAACGCCCGGCATCTGCTTGAGCTGCTTTGCAGTCAACTCATGGCCGACCTTGGCCGTACGTTGCAGGGACGACGCCGGCGGCAAGGTATACAAGGCGAAAATATAGCCTTGGTCCTCTTGCGGTATCAGCCCGGATGGCACCTGCTGCGAAAGCACCCAGGTCGCGCCGATCACGCTGCAGAACAGCAACACGCCGACAAGCGCATAGCGGAGCAGAAAATTCACGCCCCAGAGATACGCGTCGGTCAGTACCGCAAAGCCCCGGTTGAACAAGCGAAACGGCAATAGCGGCTTGCTCTGGCGTGGTTTCAGGAACGTCGCGCACAGCGCCGGCGTCAGCGTCAGCGCGACGAAGCCGGAAATCGTAATCGAGATCGCGATCGTGATCGCGAACTGCGTATACATGCGCCCGGCGAGGCCCCCTAGAAAGCCCACGGGCACGAAAACAGCGTCCAACGCTAAGACCACCGCAATCACCGGCCCGGTGACCTCTTTCATGGCCTGAATTGCGGCATCCCGGGCTGGCAGCCCCTCCTCGCTCATGTGTCGTTCGCAGTTCTCGATCACCACGATCGCATCATCGACCACCATGCCGATGGCCAGAATCATGCCGAACAGCGTCAACAGATTGATCGAGAATCCCAGGATATAAATGCCGCCGACCGTGCCCAGCAAGGCGACCGGCACGGCTGCCATGGGGATGAGCGTCGCCCGCACGTTCTGCAGGAAGATGAAGATCACCGCCATCACCAGCATCATCGAGATCAGCAAGGTGAAAAAGACTTCGTGGATCGACGCCTGGACGAACTTCGTGGTGTTGAACGGAATCTTGTAGGTCAGACCCTCGGGCATATTCGACCCGAGCTGGGCCATCCGGGCGCGAACGCGCTGCGCGGTGGCCAGCGCGTTTGCGCCGGGCTCAAGATAGATCGCCATCGGCACCGCCGGCTTGTTGTTCAAGCTATGGCTGGTGGCATAACTCTCGGCACCCAGTTGCACGCGCGCCACATCCTTCAGGCGCAGCACCTTGCCCCCGGACTGCGCGCGCAGAATGATGTTCTTGAACTGCTTGACGGTCTTGAATCGCCCTTGTGCCGACGCCTTGAATGTGAACGCGATATCGGCGCCGCCGTAAGGCCGAGCGCCAAACTTGCCCGCTGCGAACTGCGAATTCTGATCGCGGATCGCATTCTTGATATCGGTTGTGGTGAGGTTATAGCGCGCCATCTTGGCCGGATCGAGCCAGATGCGCATCGAGTAATTCTGCTGCGAAAACAGCTGCACCTGCCCGACGCCGTTCACACGTTTGAGCGCGCTGATGACATTCACCAGCCCGTAGTTGGCGATATAGGTTGGATCAAACGTCTGATGCGGCGAGTACAGCACCACGACCTGCAGAATGCTGCTGGACTTCTTGCGTACCTTGAGCCCGGTCGCAGTAACGGTTGACGGCAGCTGCGATGTCGCGGTCTGAACGCGATTGTTGACGTTAATCGTGTCCTGATCCGGGTCGCTGCCGATCGCAAACGTGACCGTGATATTCGCCTGTCCCGAGTCCGAAGAGGTCGACGACAGGTAGATCATGTCGGGCGTGCCGTTAATCGCCTGTTCCAGCGGTGCCGCTACCGTATTGGCAATCGTCTCGGCGCTGGCGCCGGGATAACTCGCCTGTACCGAGACTTGCGGCGGCACCACCGCCGGATACTGCGAGATTGGCAGCACCCGGATACTGATAATGCCCGCGAGCGCAATGATGATCGATATGACGGTGGCAAATATCGGCCGATCGATGAAAAAACGGGAAATCATGGGCTAGCTCGCCTCGCGCATGTCAGTCTGACCCGGGTTAGCGCTCGCTTGCTCCTTACCGCTTTTGTCGTTCGACTTTGTTTTGACCTTGACCGGCGCGCCCGGCTTGATTGCACCGAGGCCAGAGACGATCACTTGATCGCCGCCGGACAGACCTTTGCTGATTACCCTCCCATCGGCAACGCTTGGCCCGAGCTTCACGAATCGTTTTTTGGCCTTGCCGTTATCGACCACATACACATAGGTGCGCGACTGCCCGGTGAAGACAGCTTTTTCTGGTACCACGATGCCCTTCGAAAGCGTTGCGATTCGCACCCGAACCCTGA
Organism: Salinisphaera sp. LB1; assembly: GCF_003177035.1. Lineage (NCBI taxonomy): Bacteria > Pseudomonadati > Pseudomonadota > Gammaproteobacteria > Salinisphaerales > Salinisphaeraceae > Salinisphaera > Salinisphaera sp. LB1. Next base: position 409,979 of record NZ_CP029488.1, read on the forward strand.
CGTACAGACCGGGCATCAGTCGGTTGTCCGGATTTTTCACCGTCGCACGCATACTCACCGTGCCCGTCTGCGGATCAATCGTGCTCTGGGTAAAGTCAACCTCACCCTTGTGTGAATAGTCCTTGCCGTTACCCAGAATGATCGTCGCCTGCCGCATCGACGCGCTGTTGCTGTCCTTGCCTCTCGCGTGCAGTGCTTTCTGGCGGGCAAAGGCGTCATTTTCCGGTAGCGCGAACAAAACATAGACCGGATTGATCTGGGTGATGGTGGTCAACTGGGTCTGGTTCGCGGTCACCAGCGACCCCAGATCAACATCGCGCAGGCTGGTCACGCCGCTGATGGGCGCCTCGACATGGGTGTAATCGAGATTGATTCGGGCCGACTGCAGATTGGCCTTGGCCTGCTGGACTGCAGCCTTGTCCGACTGGTAGGTCGACAGATCCTGGTCGCGCGTCGCCTGACTCACCGCGTTCTCTTTATACAGCTTGCGGGTGCGGTGCCATACGCGGGTGGCGTTGGCCAGCGCGGCCTTGGCACTGGCCAGCTGGGCCTTTCGCTGGTTCACAGTCGCTTGGTACGGCTTGGGATCAATCGTGAACAAGGGGTCGCCTTTTTGCACGACCGCCCCTTCGCGATAGTGCTTGGCCTGCAACACGCCGGTCACCTGGCCGATGACCTTGGCCGTTTGTTTGCCCTGCACCCGCCCTGGATATTCACCATAGACGTCCACCGCATGCGGCTTGACGGTCAATGCCTGCACCGGCGTGGGTGGCGGCTGCTGCCCCTGGGCCTGACTTTCACCGCTGCTGCTGCCGCATGCGGTGACCGCAAGCGTGCTTACCAGAATGATCAGCGCCCGCAGCGCCCACGCGCCTTTGGGCGCGTCGTAGTCATTATTACGCATACCGCCGGATCCTGAGCTGGGGTTCCCTGATTGTTCGCATGATACATACATCCGTGTATGTATGTAAGATGAAGGGTGTCGCATTCCAAAAACGCGGCATGGATGGACTGGCACATGGCACGCAAGACAAAAACGGAATCCGCCCAAACGCGCGCACGCATTCTGGATGCGGCTGAAACCGAGATGCTCGAACGTGGCGTCACGCAGACGTCGCTCGAGCGCATCGCTCGCCGGGCCGATGTCACGCGTGGTGCCATTTATTGGCATTTCGCGGACAAGACGGCGCTGCTCGAAGCCATGGTTCAACGCACCGCGATGCCGTTGCGCGATCTGCGCCAGTGCCTCGGACAACACATCCCGGGCAACGAACCCATGCGGCTGATGCGCGAAATGCTGCTCCATGGGATATCACGTCTAGCCAATGATGAACAGCACCGGCGGGTCTGTCATATCGTATTTCATCGTTGCGAGATGACAGAACGAGGACATGCCACCGGCCATCTGCTGAGCGTCATGTTCGAGGACAGCCGCGAGGTACTGGTGTCGCTGTGCGGCGAGATCGCCACGGTCTGCGCCCTGCGTGAGCCGCTCACTGCCGAGGATGCCGCCGACGTTCTCATCGCCTTCATGGTCGGCCTGTATGAATGCAGCCTGCGCCACCCCGGGCTTTATTCCATCGAACACAGCATGGAAGCCAAGGTCGATGCCGTGCTCGACGGCCTGTTCGTGACGACCCGGAGCCGGCCTGAACCCTCCAGCTGACGGCAAGCTCATCGGGCAGCGCGTGCGATATAGCCCCCTGCCGAGGACGGGCCGAGATCGATTGGCCGCGCGGGCCCGAGGAAGCGCGGCCGCGTATGCAGTACGTACAGATCGAGCACGGCCTTGATCCGAGCGAAATACTCGCGCGCCTCGGTGCGCAACGGCTGCCGCCGGTCCTCCGCGGGCCAGGTATAGCCGACCGCCTCGATCCCCTCGTGCTGGGCCAGAAACAGCGCCCGATACTCGTGATATCGCTGCGACACGATCACGAAGGCGCGCAAACCGAATATTTGCCGGGCCCGCACGATCGAGTCCAGGGTGCGAAACCCGGCATAGTCCAGGGTGATCGTCGAATCGGGCACGCCGCGGCGGCGCAGGGACTGATACATCTTGCGTGGTTCGTTGTAGGCCCGGCTTGGATTGGCGCCGGAAACCAGCAGATGCCGAACATGCCCGTCGTGATACAACCGAGCCGCCGCTTTCATGCGGTTGCTGAACAGGGCGTTGGGATTACCCGTATGGGTGTAAGGGCTAGTGCCCAGCACCACGGCGAAATCGTAGACTGGCAGGCGTGCCGCATCGTCGTAGATGCGATCCCGCGTACTCCCCAATACCCAGGCATTGGCCGCAACGCCCAGCAGCAACAGGCTGCCGACGGCCATCGCCGTCCAGCGCAGAACCGACCCAAGCCGACGCCACAGGGCGCCGCCGGCCAAAGCGGGTATCCGATCTGCCGCTGACCGAAGCCCGTTGCGTGTCTTCACGGCAACGGCTCATCTCGAAGCGACAGGGCGACGGCAGCCGCGCCGACGGGGCTGTCACGCCCGCCGCGATGCGTGATCGCGAGCGGCTCGCCCGGCGTGTACGCGCCGGGCATTGCCCGCCCGGCCGGGGCCCACAACACCCGACCCTGCGCCATCGTCCGGCTCGTTTCTCGGCTTACGGACACGCCATGCTCCACAGCCAACGAATCTGTCGCGAGAATCGGGCAAGCGCGAGAGGCTGTCAACGCGCGCGCGACAACGCCGCCACGGCTTCGTCCAGCCCGTTCGGCGTCAGCTCGTACATCCGCCCGGCCATCAATTCCCGCGTCATCTGTATGGACGGTGTGTGATCCCAGCGCCGGCGCGGCTCGGGATTGAGCCACACCGCCTGTGGAAACGCCTCGAGCAATCGCTGCAGCCACACTTCACCGGGTTCGTCATTCCAGTGCTCGACGGAACCGCCCGGATAGGCGATTTCATACGGGCTCATGGTCGCATCGCCGACGAATATCGCCTTGTACTCGGCATCGAAGGTCCGACAGATGTCACGGGTGTCGAAACGTTCACTACGGCGACGGGCGTTGTCGCGCCACAAGCTTTCGTAGGGAAAATTATGGAAGTAGAAATACTCAAGATGCTGGAACTCGGCGCGCACCGCCGAGAACAGGTTTTCACACACGGCGACATGATCATCCATCGAGCCGCCGACATCGAAGAACACCAGCAGCTTGACGGCATTGCGCCGCTCGGGCCGCATCACCAGATCGAGATGCCCGGCATTGTTCGCCGTACCCCGGATGGTAGCGTCCAGATCCAGCTCATCGGCCGCCCCTTCGCGCGCAAAGCGCCGTAACCGGCGCAGCGCCATCTTGATGTTGCGGGTGCCGATCTCGCGATCGCCGTCCAGATCGGCGAACGCGCGCCGGTCCCAGACCTTGACCGCGCGACGGTGCCGGGAACGATCCTGACCGATGCGCACACCCTCCGGGTTGTAGCCGAAGGCGCCGAATGGCGAGCGCCCGGCCGTGCCAATCCACTTGTTGCCGCCCTGGTGGCGCTCGCCCTGCTCTTCCAGACGCTGCTTGAGCGTCTCCATGAGCGTGTCCCAGCCGCCCAGCGCTTCGATCTCGGCTTTTTGTTCCTCGCTGAGTTCCAGTTCGCCACGCTTGTCCAGCCATTCCTGGGGAATAGCCGTTTCCGGGTCGAGCGGCAACGCCGCGATGCCTTCGAAATAATGCGCGAAGGCCTGATCGAAACGATCGAACAGGGTCTCGTCCTTGATCAGCGACGCCCGCGCCAGATAGTAGAACTGGGTGACGCTCAGGCCGGCAACATGCGCATCGAGCGCCTCGAGCAACGTGAGGAACTCGGTCACCGAGGGATTCAGCCCGGCTTCGCGCAACTCATAGAAGAATTCGACCAGCATGAGGTCGGCTCAGGCCCTGCCTAGCGCCGGGCCCGCCGGCTCATGAAGGCAAGCCGCTCGAACAGGTGCACATCCTGTTCGTTCTTGAGCAGCGCGCCGTGCATGGGCGGTAGCGCCTCGGCCGCGTCGCCATGCAATGCTTCAGCGGGAATGTCCTCGGCCAGCAGCAACTTCAGCCAGTCCAGCAGCTCCGAGGTCGACGGTTTCTTCTTGATCCCGGGCACGTCGCGGATATCGAAGAACAGATCCAGCGCATCCGACAGCAGCCGCGCCTTGATGCCCGGGAAATGCACGTCGACGATGGCCTTCATCGTGTCCTTGTCCGGGAACGAAATGAAGTGGAAAAAGCAACGGCGCAGGAAAGCGTCCGGCAGTTCCTTTTCGTTGTTGGAGGTGATGATGATGACCGGCCGGTGCCTTGCTTCGATGGTCTGACGCGTCTCGTAAACGTCGAAGGCCATGCGATCCAGCTCACGCAGCAGATCGTTCGGGAACTCGATATCGGCCTTGTCGATCTCGTCGATCAGCAGTACCGGCTGCTCGTCGGCGGTGAAGCAATCCCACAACGGGCCGGGCACGATGTAGTTCGAAATATCGTGCACTTTTGCGTCGCCGAGCTGCGAATCGCGCAAGCGCGAGACCGCGTCGTATTCGTACAGCCCCTGCGCTGCCTTGGTGGTGGACTTGATATGCCACTGATACAGCGGTTTGCCCAGCCCGGCGGCGACCTCTTCGGCGAGCATGGTCTTGCCGGTGCCGGGTTCGCCCTTGATGAGCAGCGGCCGCGTCAACGTCACGGCCGCGTTCACGGCCAGCTTGAGATCGTCGGTCGCGACGTAGCGTTCGGTGCCCTCGAACTGGTGGCTCATCACACTTGCCTACTTGCTGCGCGCTTCGAGCGCCGCGATCGCGGGCAGCGTCTTGCCCTCGAGGAATTCCAGGAAGGCGCCGCCGCCGGTCGAAATATAGGACACTTTCTCGCCGATGCCATATTTCTCGATGGCGGCCAGGGTATCGCCACCGCCGGCGATCGAGAAGCTGTCGCTTTCGGCGATGGCCTGGGCCAGCGCCTCGGTACCGCCGCCGAACTGATCGATCTCGAACACGCCGACGGGACCGTTCCAGACGATGGTGCCGGCGTTCTTGAGAATGGCCGCCATCTGCGCCCGCGCCTTGGGCCCGATGTCGAGAATCATCTCGTTGTCGGCGACATCGGCAATGTCGCGCGTCACCGCCGCGGCAGATTCGGAGAACTCGGTGGCCACGACCACGTCCTCGGGCAACGGGATATCGCCGCCGCGCGAACGGATGTCCGCGAGAATCGATTTCGCCGAATCGACCAGATCGGCTTCATAGAGCGAGCCACCGACATCGTGCCCGGCCGCCGCCAGGAATGTATTGGCGATGCCGCCGCCGACGATGAGCTGATCCGCCAGGGTGGCCAGCGATTTCAAAAGCTCGAGCTTGGACGACACCTTGGAGCCGCCGACGATGACCACCAATGGGCGCTTCGGATCGTTCATCGCGGCTCTGAGCGCCTCGACCTCAGCCATGAGCAGCGGCCCGGCGCAGGCCACCGGCGCGAAGCGCGCCACGCCCTCGGTCGAAGCCTGGGCGCGGTGGGCGGTGCCGAAGGCGTCCATGACGAACACGTCGCACAGGGCGGCCATTTTCCGTGCCAGCGCTTCGTCGTTGGCTTTCTCGCCGACATTGAAGCGCACGTTCTCGCAGACCACCATTTCGCCATCCGAGACTTCGACATCGCCGTCCAGCCAGTCGCTGACCAGTGGCACGTCGCGGCCGAGTTCCTCGGACAGCCATTTGGCGACCGGCGCCAGGCTGTCCTCTGCCGACGGCTCGCCTTCGGTCGGCCGACCGAGATGGGCCATGACCATGACCTTGGCGCCGCCCGCCATGGCCTTTTTCATCGTGGGTAGTGAGGCCCGCAGGCGCGCGGCGGAAGTCACCTGGCCGTTTTTCACCGGCACGTTCAGATCCTCGCGGATCAGCACGCGCTTGCCGGCAAGATCGACGTCGTCCATCGAGAGCATGGTCATATAGTGTCCTCGTTCAGAAATTGGGCGTTGCGCCGTCGGGCAACCTCGTCAGGGTCAGGAATCTAACGGTCACCACGCTCGAATACAAAGCCGCCTTGTTCGACTTCACGATCGCGTTCGCAAAAGCACAGCCCGCAAATGAACGCCAATGGACGCAAATGAAGAATTGAACACAGGCCGTGGGCGTTGATACTCAGCGAACACGCTATAGTATGTTCAATGCGCTGCGGCATGCTTAGCGACTCTATTTGCGTTTATTTGCGGACCGTTTTGCCAAAAAAAGACCGGACTTGGTCCGGTCTTTTCGAGTGCTGACGATCGTCTTTCGATCAGCCGACGTTGGCCATGGCCAGCGCGGTATCCAGCATGCGGTTGGAAAAACCCCATTCGTTGTCGTACCAGGAGCAGACCTTGATCAGGCGCGAGCCGGCAACCTTGGTCAGCTTGGAATCGACCGTGGACGACACCGAAGTGTGGTTGTAGTCCTGTGAGACCAGTTCTTCCTCGGTGTAGGCCAGCACGCCCTTGAGCTCGCCGTTGGCGGCGGTCTTGAGCACGTTGTTGACCTCCTCGACCGTTACATCCCTGGATACGTTGGCCGACAGATCGACGAAGGAGACGTTGATGGTCGGCACGCGCACGGCGAAGCCATCCAGCTTGCCGTTGAGATCCGGCAGCACCAGGCCGACCGCGGCGGCCGCGCCGGTCTTGGTCGGGATCATGTTCTGGGTCGCACTGCGCGCCCGGCGGATGTCCTTGTGATAGACGTCCGACAGCACCTGGTCGTTGGTGTACGAGTGGATGGTGTTCATCAACCCGAACTCGATGCCGAAGGCTTCGTGCAGGGGCTTGACCAGCGGCGCCAGGCAGTTGGTCGTGCAGGAGGCGTTGGAGACGACCTTGTCATCCGGGGTCAGCGTCTCGTGGTTGACGCCGTAGACGATGGTCTTGAGGTCGCTACCAGCGGGTGCGGAAATAAGCACTTTCTTGGCGCCGCCCTTCAGGTGCGCGCTGGCCTTGTCCTTGCTGGCGAACAGACCGGTGCACTCCAGCACCACGTCCACGCCCAGATCGCCCCAGGGCAACTGGGCCGGATCGCGCTCGGACAGCACCTTGATCCGGTCGCCATTGACGACCAGATCCTCACCCTCGGCCTTGACTTCGCCCGGGAACGTCCCGTGGGCGGTGTCGTACTGGGTCAGGTGCGCGTTCATCTTGGCGTCGCCGAGGTCGTTGATCGCCACAATCTCGATCTCGCCGGTGCGCTTGCTCTCATACAGGGCACGCAGCACGTTGCGGCCGATGCGACCGTAGCCGTTGATACCAATCTTGACTGCCATGTTCGCTCCTCGAACTTGGAATTGAACTTTAGAGTGCGCTCAAAATCAGGCCTTGACCTGATTCCGAAGCGCTTCGACAACGCCTTCGACGGTCACGCCGAGTTCCTTGTAGACCTCAGGCCCCGGTGCCGAAAGACCGAACTGGTCGACACCCACCACCTGGCCAGTCGGGCCGACATAGCCGATCCAGCCATCGGAGACGCCGGCTTCGACCGCCACGCGGGCCGTGACCGCAGGATCGAGAACGCTATCACGATATGCCGCCGGCTGTTCGCGAAACAGATCCACGCAGGGCATGGAGACAACCCGAACCGCGATCTCGCCAGCCAGCTTGTCGGCCGCGGCCACGGCCAGCTCCAGCTCGGAGCCGGTGGCCATGACGATAGCATCCGGGGCGCCGTCGGTATCGCGCAGCACGTAGCCGCCCCGGGCGATGGCGGCGACCGTATCGGCATCACGATCCTGATGATCGACATCCTGGCGCGATAACGCCAGTGCACAGGGGCCAGCCTCGCGCTCGATAGCGATCTTCCAGGCGACGGCCACCTCGACGTCGTCACCGGGGCGCCAGACGTGCAGATTCGGGATCAGGCGCAACGAGGCCAGATGCTCGACCGGCTGATGCGTCGGGCCGTCCTCGCCCAGACCGATGGAGTCGTGGGTGTAGACAAAGACATTGCGCGACTTCATCAGCGCGGCCATGCGCACCGCGTTGCGCGCGTAGTCGGAGAACGTCAGGAAGGTCGCGCCGAACGGCACGAAGCCGCCGTGCAGACTCAGGCCGTTGGTGATCGCCGACATGCCGAATTCGCGCACACCGTAGTAAACATAATTGCCGTTGTAATCAGCGGCCGTGACGGCCTTGTGACCGTCGAAATCGGTGCCGTTGGAGCCGGACAGATCGGCCGAACCGCCGAACAGATCGGGCAACAGATTCCATACCGCGCCCAGCACGGCCTTGGAGGATTTGCGGGTCGCCGTGCGCTTGCCATCCGACTGCATCGCGTCGATCAACTTGGTGATGCCTGCTTCCCAATCGGCGGGCATTTTGCCGGACAGGCGACGATCCAGCTCGGCGGCCAATTCCGGGTTCGCCTTCACGTAGGCGTCGTGCACATCCTTCCAGGATTTCTCGGCGGCGGCGCCGGCGTCGCGATGATCCCAGGCGGCATAGATGTTGTCCGGCACATGGAACGGCGTCTCGTCGGCCCAGCCCAGCGCCTTGCGGGTCGCGGCGACTTCGTCGTCGCCCAGCGGTGCGCCGTGAACCTTGGCCGTGCCCTTCATCGTCGGGGCGCCGTAACCGATCACGGTCTTGCAGCAGATCAGCGTGGGCTTGGCAGTTTCCTTCTTGGCGGTCTCGATCGCGGTGTTGATTTCACCGGCGTCGTGGCCGTCGACGTTGCGCACCACCTGCCAACCATAGGCTTCGAAGCGGGCCGGCGTGTCGTCGGTGAACCAGCCCTTGACCTCACCGTCGATGGAAATGCCGTTGTCGTCATAGAATACAATCAACTTGCCGAGGCCCAGCGTACCGGCCAGCGAACAGGCCTCGTGCGAGATGCCCTCCATCAGGCAGCCGTCACCGGCAAAGCAGTAGGTGCGGTGATCGATCACCCGGTGCTCGGCGGTGTTGAATTGGGACGCCAGCACCGCTTCGCCCAGCGCCATGCCGACCGCGTTGGCCAGCCCCTGGCCCAACGGGCCGGTGGTGGTCTCCACACCCGGCGTTTCGGTGTTCTCGGGATGGCCCGGCGTCCGGGAATGCAGTTGGCGGAAGTTCTTGATGTCGTCGAGCGACATATCGTAGCCGGTCAGATGCAGCGCGGCGTACTGCAGCATCGAGCCGTGGCCGTTGGACAGCAGGAAACGGTCGCGATCAGCCCAGTCCGGATTGGTCGGATTGAACTTCAGATGATCGTTGAACAGCACTTCCGCGATGTCGGCCATGCCCATCGGCATACCGGGGTGTCCGATGTTGGCTTTCTGGACGGCGTCCATGGCCAGAATACGAATCGCGTTGGCGAGATCTCGTCGTGAGGGCATTGCAACCATCCCGAGTACGGCTTGACAAAGGTTGGTCATTGTCCATTAAAGACGACCGAATCGGCAACATTGACAATGGGCGCACAGAGTCGTGGGCAAGGTGCGCGGCCTTATCGAAAGCCCGCCCGTTCGAAGGCGGCACGATCCCGCCATTCAAGCCGGTCTGCGCAACCAGGTCCTGGGTTGTGTACGACACGCAGCCGGCCGAATAAGCAAAAGCATTTTGCCCCCATGCGCGCGAATGAGCGCAAAACGAAGGCATATCAAGACACTGCTGCTTCGGGTGCGCAAGCAATCGCGTCGTCAACTCGTTGACTGAGCACTGCGCCAGATCAAGGGGCAGCCTATTCGACACGCCCTGGATTTAGTTTTTATTTATAACCAAACGCCGTCAACTGCCCGCCAAACCCTTCCTGTGTGCCAATTCAAGGAATTTTTCGGCCATTTCTTTGAGGGTGTAGACAAGCCCCTATTCCGCCTACCGAATTTAAAAACAATGCCTTGACGGTAGGTCGGATTAGCGCGCAGCGCGTAATCCGACGCTCAATCGGCGAGTTCCGAGGCTCGGCTGTCGGATTACGGTGCAAGCCCTGATCCGACTTACGCAACTGTCTGGTATTGCGTTTATCACCGGCAGTTAATTTGTCTACACCCTCTTTAGATAAGCATCTTTTTCCGGAATTCGCGTAGTTGCTTGTTGCGTCTGCAGCGTCCCCCACTTTCCGCAGACAAAAAAGCGTCCGAACGGCCGGGCTTCGATTCGGCCCCTGGATGCCCGCACGCCCGAGCCAACACAGGAAGAAATATCATGGAAAAAAGACATGCCGACATCCAGGAACCCGCCGCCCCACTGAAGGCCCCGGTGCCTGCCGTGGCTTTGCGATGCTAACGGTTGGCCCGGACGAACGAGACACACCCTGTTCGCCGCCCGCGCGATCGGCTATGCTGCAGTTGTCTTCAGGGCGGGGTGCAATTCCCCACCGGTGGTAGGGCTGCACAGGCAGTCGAGCCCACGAGCGCTTCCGACTCCCGTTGGAAGGTCAGCAGATCTGGTCAGAATCCAGAGCCGACGGTCACAGTCCGGATGAAAGAAGACGCGTGGCGGCAGTCCGGCGCAATCGGTGCGTCGGCGTGAGCCTTCTCGCCTAGCCCTGAAACGTTGACTCCATGACAAGAGGACGTTTCATGTCAGCATCCAACGAATTCCACGGCTTCCCGCGGCTGGCCACCGCCATCGAGGCCTATCGCGCCGGACGCCCTGTTCTTCTGCTCGACGACAGCGATCGCGAGAACGAGGCCGACATCGTGGCCGCGGCCGAGAATCTGTCGGTCGACACCATGGTCAAGATGATCCGCGACGGCTCCGGCATCGTCTGCCTGTGTTTTCCCGGCGCCGAAATCGATGCGCTCGGCCTGCCCCAGATGGTCAACAACAACCAGTCGAAAAACCGCACCGGCTTTACCGTGAGCATAGAAGCGGCCAGCGGCGTGACGACCGGTGTGTCGGCCGCCGACCGCGTGCGCACGATCGCCGCCTCGCTGGAAGCACTCGACGGCGATCACGGCGCCATCGTCAGCCCCGGCCACGTCTTTCCACTGCGGGCGGTGGATGAAGGTGTGCTGGCGCGTCGCGGGCATACCGAGGGGTCGCTGGATCTCGCGATTCTCGCCGGCATGCGTCCCGCCGCCGTGCTCTGCGAGCTGATGAACGATGACGGCACCATGGCCGGAAACGCCGAGATCGAACGCTATGCCGGACGCCACGATATGCCGGTCCTGACCATCGACGAGATCGCACGCTACCGCGAGACCCGGCTGGCGCGGAGCAGCGAATGCGCCTGATCCTGCCGCCGATCTGAACACCATGTCGCGCATCCGCGGCCGACGACGGCGCGACCGCGGATGACGCGATCCGGGCTGAGGACTATCCTTGTCAGGATGAACAGCCCCTCGAGCGCCCCAGACAGCAACAGCCCGAACGAGACACCGCAGGAATTCTCGATCGATGCGCTGGCACGCGAAACCGGTTCGACGGTACGCAATATCCGCGCCTACCAGGACCGCGGCCTGCTGCCGCCGCCGGAACGACGTGGCCGCCGCGGCATCTATAACGACGCCCATCTGTCGCGGCTGCGTATCATCAACCGGCTGCTGGAACGCGGCTACACGCTGTCGAACATCGGCGAACTGATCGAAAGCTGGGAATCGGGTAACGACATCGGTCATTTGCTGGGCCTGGAAACCGCGGTCGCCAGCCCGTGGACGGACGAACTGCCCGACTATCTGACCATGCCGCAGCTGCTGCGCAAATTCGGCGGCCAGTTCTCCAAACGGGCGCTGGACAAGGCGGTCGCCCTCGACGTGATCCGTCCGGAGGGGATGCGCTACCGCGTGCCCAGCCCCCGCATGCTGCACGCCGGTGCGGAACTGGTCGCGGCCGGCATCCCGCTCGAGGACATGCTCGACGTGGTCGCCCAGCTGCGCGAAAACGTCGAGCAGGCCTCAGACGCCATGGTCCGCCTGGTCGCCCATCATGTCTTCGACCGCTACGGCGAAGGCCAGCTCCCGCCGAGCGACGACATGCCGGAACTCGCCGATCTGATCTGGCGCCTGCGGCCGCTGGTGGAAATGGCCGTGCTGCCGGAAGTCGCCCGCGCCATGGCGAAAGCCGCAGATCAACATCTGGGCGACCGCCTCGCCCAGGTGCTCGATCACCTGCACGACGCCGAATAGCCCATGGGCCGCCGGCACCGGCGGCCCGCATGCGTGACCCGCTGATCATCGGACAGGCGACGCCGCCCGGCGCGCAATGAAGCGTTGCGCGCGCCTGGCCTTTATGACATCTTCCAATGTAACTATTACATCAATCGAAGTCATGCTCGGAAAGAGTGCTGAAATCACGCGCCAACACCGCGCCCCGGACGCGGTGGTCACCGGCGCGGGCGTGCGCCTGGCCTGCTATAGCGATGGCGATCCGAGCCGGCCGACCCTGATGTTTGTGCATGGCTATCCGGACACGGCCGGCGTATGGGACCGCCTCATCGCGCAGCTGGCCGATCGCTACCACTGCGTGCGCTACGACGTCCGCGGCGCGGGTCGTTCGGACCGGCCGGGCGCGGTTTCTGCCTACGAACTGGCCAACCTGGAGCGCGATCTTGCAGCGGTGATCGACTGGGCCTCGCCGGCGACACCGGTGCATCTGATCGGCCACGACTGGGGCTCGATTCAGGGTTGGGAGGCAGCTACCGATCCGGCCGTGGCCGATCGGCTGGCCAGCTTCACCTCGATCTCCGGGCCCTGTCTCGATCATGTCGGTCACGACCTGCGCGTGCAGTGGCGTCGCGATCGCAGCGCCCTGCTGCGCCAGATCAGACGTTCCTGGTACATCGGCCTGTTCCAATGGCCCCTGCTCGCGTCGCTGGCCTGGCGCCATCTGCTGGCCGAACGCTGGCCGGCCACGCTGGCGCGCCTCGAAGGCGAACCCCTACCCGTCGCGCCCACGTGGCGCGAGGACGGCCGGCACGGCATCAAGCTTTATCGCGCCAATATTGGGCCGCGGCTGGTCCGGCCGCGACAACGACCGGCGACCGTGCCGGTACAGGTCATCGTGCCACGTCGAGATCCCTTCATCGGCCGCGGCCTGGTGGAGAGCATGCCGGCCTGGGTGGACGATCTCATGATCGACGAGATTGATGCCGGTCACTGGGCGATAGCCACCCGTGCGCCGCAGGTGGCCCGGCTGATCGACGCGTACATCGCCCCGCAGGCGCGCCAGGCCGCGGCGACAGACATCGCAAGCTGATTCGCAAGGAGTCCGCCATGAGTACACCTGCCAACGACTATCGATTCGACCGCGATTCATCCGGGCACCATGGCCCGGTCATGCCACAACGGCGCGACCTGCATTTCCTGCCCCCGGCCGGTCGCATCGGCGACTGGCATGTCGCGGGCCCGAACGCGACTCAGTTCATGAACGCCCTGTCGCTGTTGTTCCCGGCCGGCGAGCGCATGTTCATCGACGCCGTGCGCAGCTATCGCGACGATATCCCCGACCCCGACCTGAAAAAGGCGGCCACCGCCTTCATCGGCCAGGAAGCGATGCATTCGCGCGAACACATCGGATATAACCAGTTGATGGAAGAGGCCGGTCTGCCCGCCAACAAACTCGACACGTTCACCTGGGACCCGCTCGACATCATCCAGCACAAAACGCCGAAGTCCACGCCGCTGGCAGCAACCATCGCGCGGGAGCACTACACCGCGCTGATGGGCGACATGCTGCTGCGCCATCCCGAGCAGTTGGCCGGCTCTCAGGAAGACTACGCTCGCATGTGGCGCTGGCATGCGCTCGAGGAAATCGAGCACAAGGCCGTGGCTTACGACGTGTACGAGCAATGCATCGGCCGTGGCCCGCGCAACTGGCTGGAACGCAGTGGCGCCATGATCGTCGCCACCGGCCTGTTCTGGCCGATCGTGTTCGCCTTCTACTGGCAGATGAGCCGAGCCGACCCGAAATGCCGCGCTGCAGGATGGCGCGGGCATCTCAAAATGCTCAACTTCACGTTCGGCCGGCCCGGCTAGCTCCGCCGGATGATTCCGGAGTGGCTGTCTTACTTCAAATACAGCTTTCATCTCTGGCAGCAGAACAATGCCCACCTGCTGGCCGAACTGGACACACTGGTGAACGACGTCCAGGCAGCCCGCACCACCCATCACTGACGACGGCGCGGGCCGCCCCCGCCGCGGCCGCCCCATCAGCCGGCCGGAGCGTTGCCCGCCATCGCCAGATACAGCCGCAGCGCCGACTCGACCACGGTCTCGAACGACTCGCGATAGCCGTTCAGGTGCCAGTACATGGCGATATGGATGGTCGAGCCGACCAGCCCCATGGACAGCAGCCGGCTGTCGGCGCCGGCCGTGATCGCCGCCACGTCGAACAGGCGTGCCGTGAGGTCCTCGGTCAGACGCGCGAAGTTCAGCGTGACCGCGCGATAGGTCCGATCGATATCGGCACTGATGCCGAAGATCTCGATCAGCACGATGCGCGCAATCCGTGGATCGGCCATATGCCGGAAATAGACGCGCAGGCCGGCGCGCGCGGTCGCCTCAGCCTCGGCCGGCGCGGCCTCGATCGCGGCGATCATTTCGGCCTCGACGGCGGCGATCAGCGATTTGTAGACTGCCGCAAACAATGCCTCGCTGTTGGCGAACGACTCATAGAAGTAGCGCTCGGTGAGCCCCGCCTCACGGCAGATCGCCTTGACCGTGGCACCGCGGAATCCATCGCGACCGAACACCTCGACGCCGGCCGCGATCAACGCCGCCCGGCGGGCCTCGCGACGCTCGGCGGAGCTGCGGCCAGCATAGGCCCGGCCGCGGCCCATCTTGGCAGAGTTGACAGCACTCATACGTCTATTCTGGCACGGTCGGTTGTCAGCCCCTCAGGCGCTGGGGCAAATGTCGCTGGCCGCGAATGCCGTGGGCAACAATGCGCGGGGCCGCTGGAAACCATGCCGGTCGCCCATGGCTGGCCTCAGGCCGTCTTCCACTTGATGGAACAGCCCTGGCTCGGCACCTGGGCCTCCTCGGGAATCGGGTCGCCTTCCAGCACCGCGTCCAGCGAGGCGCGCATGTCGGCGCCGGTCACCGGCTCGGCCGATTTCGGGCGCGAGGCATCGAACTGGCCGCGATAGGCACACTTCCCATCGGCATCGAACAGGAAGAAGTCAGGCGTGCAGACGGCGTCGTAGGCGCGGGCCACTTCCTGCGTCTCGTCGTAAAGATACGGGAAGATGAAGTTGTATTGGTCGGCGAACTCGCGCATGTACGCCGGCCCGTCCTCCGGGCGCTCGTTCACATCGTTGGACGAAATCGCCACGAAACCGATGCTCCTGGGGTCGTATTCGGCGGCCACTGCGGCGAGCTCGCGCGCGATATGAATCACGTACGGGCAATGATTGCATATGAACATCACCAGCGTGCCGCGCTCGCCGGCCACATCGGCGAACGTCAGCGTCTTGCCCGAGACGGCATCCGGCAACGCGAAGTCCGGCGCGCGGGTGCCCAGCGGCATCATGTTGGAGTCGGTCAATGCCATGGTCGGCCTTTCAGTCGGGGAATGAATGCCGCCAGTCTAGGGCCTGTTGCCGTTCCACGCGACGCCACGCTGCGGCCCGCAACGCTGTACGCCGGGCTACGCCGACAGCATTAGCATCCCGATCATAGATGACGTATAGTCCATCCGCATATCCGGATGGAGAGATGTAGTCCTATGAGCCGTACCCTGTTTACTTCCGAATCGGTCACCGGCGGCCATCCCGACAAACTGTCGGATCAGGTCTCCGACGCCATTCTCGACGCCTATCTAGCGCAGGACCCGACCGCCAAGGTCGCCTGCGAAACCGCAACCAAGACCGGCTTCGTCATGGTCTTTGGCGAGATCAAGACATCCCGGCCGGTCAGCATTCCGGTCGAGAGCATCGTGCGCGACACGATCCGCAAGATCGGCTACACCAGCTCGGAGATGGGCTTCGACGCCGACACCTGTGCCGTCATGAATGTGCTCGGCGAGCAGTCGGCCGACATCAATCAGGGCGTGGAGCGGGCCGCTCCGGAAGAACAGGGCGCGGGCGACCAGGGCCTGATGTTCGGTTATGCCTGCGACGAAACCGACGTCCTCATGCCGGCGCCGATCACCTATGCCCATCGTCTGGTACGCAAGCAGTCCGAACTGCTGGCCGACGGCACATTGCCCTGGCTGCGTCCCGACGCCAAATCGCAGGTCACCTTCGAATACGAGGATGGCAAGCCGAGCGCGATCAACGCCGTGGTGCTGTCGACCCAGCATAATCCGGAGATCTCGCAGGCCGATCTCAAGGAAGCGGTGCACGAGCACATCATCAAGCCGGTGATCGGCAACATGCTCACCGACAACCCGACCGTGCACATCAACCCGACCGGCAACTTCGTCACCGGCGGTCCGCTGGGCGACGCCGGCCTGACCGGGCGCAAGATCATCGTCGACACCTACGGCGGCATGGCCCGTCACGGCGGCGGCGCCTTCTCCGGCAAGGATCCGTCCAAGGTCGACCGTAGCGCCGCCTATGCCGCGCGCTACGTGGCCAAGAACGTGGTCGCCGCCGGCCTGGCCTCCAAGTGCGAAGTCGCGCTGTCGTATGCCATCGGCGTGGCCGAGCCGACCTCGATCTGGGTCGAGACCTTCGGCACCGGCAAGGTCGACGACGAGAAGATGACCCAGCTCATTCGCAATCATTTCGACCTGCGCCCCTACGGCATCCTCAAGATGCTGGATCTGCAGCGCCCGATCTATGCGCCGACGGCCGCCTACGGTCACTTCGGCCGCGCGGATCTGGATCTGCCCTGGGAGCGTACCGACAAGGCGGCTGCACTGGCCGACGATGCCGGCATTCAGGCGGCCTAGTATTCCCTCGACTCCAATCCGCGCGAATTTTTCGCGCCCGTCGGCCGGCGGGATTGCCGACCGACGCCACGAACCGATTTCAACGACAGGAACGAATCGATGAGTAGCCCTGCCGAACAGCTCAACGAAGATTACAAGATTGCCGATATCAGCCTGGCCCCGTGGGGCCGTCGCGAGATCGACATCGCCGAAACCGAAATGCCGGGCCTGGTCGCCCTGCGCGAGGAATACGGCAAGGATCAGCCGCTCAAGGGCGCGCGCATCGCCGGCTCGCTGCACATGACCATCCAGACGGCCGTGCTGATCGAAACCCTCGTGGCCCTCGGTGCCGAGGTACGCTGGGCCTCCTGCAACGTGTTCTCGACCCAGGACCATGCCGCGGCGGCGATCGCCGAATCCGGCGTCCCGGTCTATGCCTACAAGGGCGAGACGGCCGAGGAATACTGGGAATATTGCCATGCCATCATGGACTGGCATGATGGCGGCCTGCCCAACCTGATCCTGGACGACGGCGGCGATGCCACCACGCTGGCTACCTTCGGCGTGAAGGCCACCGATGACCCGTCCCTGCTCGATAACCCGAGTTCGGACGAGGAAAAAGCGCTGTTCAAGGTGATGAAGAAGCGCCTGGCCGAACAGCCCGACTTCTACAAGAAGCTCGGCAAGGCCATCACCGGCGTCTCCGAAGAGACCACCACCGGCGTACACCGGCTGTATCACCTCGCCAAGCAGGGCGGGCTCACCTTCCCGGCGATCAACGTCAACGACTCGGTCACCAAGTCCAAGTTCGACAACCTCTACGGCTGTCGTGAATCGCTGGTCGACGGCATCAAGCGCGCTACCGACGTCATGGTCGCCGGCAAGGTCGCCATCGTCTGCGGCTACGGCGATGTCGGCAAGGGCAGCGTGCAGTCGCTGCGCGGGCTGGGCGCGACCGTGTGCGTGACCGAAATCGATCCGATCAACGCGCTGCAGGCAGCCATGGAAGGCCTGCGTGTGGTGGACCTGGAAGACCCGGGCGTGGTTGAGCAGGCCGATATCTTCGTGACCGCCACCGGCAACTATCACGTGATCAACCACGATCACCTCAAGCGCATGAAGAACGAAGCGATCGTGTGCAACATCGGTCACTTCGACAACGAGATCGACGTCGCCGCGCTGCGTCAGTACGAGTGGGAAGAGATCAAGCCGCAGGTGGACCACATCACCTTTCCCGATGGCAAGAAGATCATCCTGCTGGCCGAAGGCCGCCTGGTGAATCTGGGTTGCGCCACGGGCCATCCGAGCTACGTGATGTCGAACTCGTTCACCAACCAGGTGCTGGCCCAGATCGAGCTCTGGAACCATCGCGATCGCTACAACAACGACGTGTACGTGCTGCCCAAGCATCTGGACGAGAAGGTCGCGGCGCTGCATCTGGCGCGCGTCAACGCCAAGCTGACCCGGCTCACGAAGGATCAGGCCGACTACCTCGGCGTGCCGGTCGAGGGCCCGTACAAGCCGGATCACTACCGCTACTAAGCGCGTGATCGAAGGCCGTATCTAGGTCTGGAAGACCCGGCCCGCGGCCCGCGTGGGCCGGGTTTTTTATGTGCACCATGATCGGCGCCACCGCGCCACAGACAACAGGGGGAGACGCCATGAGCCATGATGTCTCGCACAACGATTTCTCCATCGAGCTGTTCCCGCCCAAGGGGCCGAAGGGTGAGGCACGACTTGAGCAAGCGCTGGAATCGCTCGCCGAACTGCACCCCGCCTTTTTCTCCGTGACCTTCGGCGCCGGCGGCACTACCCGCTCCGGCACGCTGGACACGGTCAAGAAGGCCATGCAGATCACCGGCCGGCCGGCCGCCCCGCATCTGTCCTGCATCGAAGGCACGAAGGCGTCGATCGGCGAACTGCTGGACAACTACAAGGCCGCCGGTGTGAAGCGCATCGTCGCGCTGCGCGGCGATCTGCCTGACGGCATGGACAAACCCGGCGTGTTTCATCACGCCAACGAACTGGTGGCCTTCATCAAGCAGCGCCACGGCGACGATTTCCATCTCGAGGTCGGCGCCTATCCGGAATATCATCCGGCCGCGCCCTCGCCGGCCGAGGATGTCGACAACTTCGTGCGCAAGGTCCGGGCCGGCGCCGACTCGGCAATCACGCAGTACTTCTTCAACGCCGACGCCTATTTCAACTTCTGCGACGAGGTGGCGGCCAAGGGCGTCGATATCCCGATCGTGCCCGGCATCATGCCGATCAACGATTTCGGCCAGATCTCGCGCTTCTCGGCCATGTGCGGCGCCGACATCCCACGCTGGGTCCGCCAGAAGATGGAGTCCTACGGCGACGACACCGCGTCGGTCCAGGCCTTCAGCCGCGATCTGATCGGCCGGCTGTGCGAGCGTCTGCTCGCGGGCGGCGCGCCCGGGCTGCACTTCTACGCGCTCAACAAGGCCGAGCCGACGGTCACACTATGGCACGATCTCAAACTGCCCGGCCCGGGTGCGCACCACGCCGCCTGAACCGCGCCAGCGACGGCACCTGAAAAAACCCGGCCGAAGCCGGGTTTTTTTCATTCGCGAGAGAGGTGTTGGCGTCAGCGCCGGTTGCGGTTTCGCGGCGCGCCGGAAGCCGGCGGATTCTCACGGGGCGCGCCTGCCTCAGCAATGGCACGGGCGGGCCCATCCGGCGCTAGGGGTTTGACCGCCAGATGACGGCGGTCGGTGCGGCGGCCAGGACACGCCCCTAGTCTTCCGCGTTGAGCATGTCGCGCAGCTGGTCGTTGTAACGCGCAGTCAAGCGCGCGAACTCCCGCCGGTCCTCCTCGGACCAGTTCTTGAAGCCCTCTTCCACCCGCTCCAGGCGCCGTCCGCGCACCTCGGCCGCGGCATCCCGGCCGGCTTCGGTAATCGTGACGAAGCCGCCCCGGCGATCGTCCGGATTGTCGTGTTTTTCCACCAATCCCGCGTTTTTCATCGCTGCAACCTGACGCGTCACCGTCGAGGCGTCGAGATTCACCTGATCCGCCAGCGCCCCCACCGACTGGCGGTCGTTGCGCTCGAGCAGGATCAGCAGGAGGTAGTGCGCCCGCTCCAGGCCGTAGTGGAACCGCCGCCGCAGTGCCTCCATCCGGCGCACGAGAAAGGCCAGTTCATATTCGAGCGCTTCAGCCGACGGGCATGTAGCCGGCAGATGATTGCCCAACGAAGGGTCTTTCTGTTCGGATCGACGTTTCATCGACTGATGTTCCTTGTCCCTCGAAATGAATACTATAGAGATGCAAGTATTGAGCGTAGCTTAACGTGAGCGACTGTATTGAAAAACTATAGTCGTAGATTATCGTGAGATTTTTCCAATCTCGTACCGCTGCCTCGACAGCGGCGCAGCGAGGGAGATGTAGATGCGCGCCTGTTTTCTCGACGCCGGCTCGGTCGGTGCCCGTCTGGACTGGTCCCGACTCGAAGGGGCCGCCGATGCGTGGCGCTGGCATCACGCTACCACGCCAGAGCAGGTCGACGAGCGCATCCGCGATGTCGATGTGATCGTCACGAACAAGGTCGTGATCGACCGCCGGGCAATCGAGGCGGCGCCCGCGCTCAAGCTGATCTGCCTGACCGCCACCGGCACCAACAATATCGACGTGGCGGCTGCAGCTGAGCGCGGCATTCCGGTGATCAACGTCACCGGCTATGCCACCGCCGCCGTGTCGCAGCACGTGCTGGCTCTAATGCTCGCGTTCGCAACCCACTGGCACGACTACGACGCCGCCGTGGCTCGCGGCGCCTGGCAGCGCGCCGAGTTCTTCGCCATGCACGATTACCCGATCGAAGAACTGGCCGGCGCGACGCTCGGCGTCGTCGGCTACGGCGAACTCGGCGCCGCAGTGGCGCGACTGGCCGAGGCGTTCGGCATGCGGGTGCTGATCGCGGAACGCCCGGGCGCGGATCAGGTGCGCGAGCACCGGCTGGCGTTCGAGGATGTGCTGGCCGCCAGCGACTACCTCACCCTGCACTGCCCACTGACCGAGCGTACCCGGGGCCTGATCGATGCCGCCGCCCTGGCCCGGATGAAGCCCACCGCCGTGGTCATCAACACGGCCCGCGGCGGCGTGATCGATTCGCGCGCCCTGATCGATGCCCTCGACAACGGCGTGATCGCCGGGGCGGCGGTCGACGTGCTGGACAACGAGCCGCCGCGCGACGGCCATCCGCTGATCGAGCACAAGCCGGCGAATCTGATCATCACCCCGCATACGGCCTGGGCCAGCCGCGCGGCGCGCCAGCGCGCGATCGACGGCGTGGCCGCCAACATCATGGCGTTTCGTGCCGGTGACGATTCCGGGCGGGTGAATTAACCCGGTCAGCAGTACCGGCCCACGGCGGTTCAGTTGTGCCTGCGCGCCGGGCGTGGAACGCCGCTCAACAGGTGTTGGCGCCGTCTTTGCGCCAGATCAACAGGCGGTTGTCGCTGGGCATTTTCAATCGGGCGATCCGGCGCAGCCCGTGATCGGCGGCCAGGGCATCCAGGGCTTCGCGCCGCCGAATCCCCATGCTGGCATCGCGGGCGCGCAGCGCTCGGTCAAAAGCCAGATTGCCCTCGCCGGGGACCTCCTCAGTATCGAAGAACGGCCCGTACAGACACAACAGACCGTCCGCCGTCAATCGGCGGGCCGCCCCGGCGAACAAGGCCGCCACAGCCTCCTCGCTCATGATGTGGGCGACGTTCGCCGCGTAGATTGCGTCGTACTGCGCCGAGGGCCAGGCCGCGCGCACATCCAGCGCCAGCGGCGGCGGCAGCCGCTCGTCGTCATGCGCATCGACCAGCGCCGCGGTCAGACGCCGCAGATGCGCCGGCGCTTCGCTGGTCTGCCACCGGACATGCGGCAGACGCTGGCGGGCATAACGCGCGTGTGTGCCGTCGCCGCCCCCGATCTCCAGCACGGTCCGGGCGCCGGCCAGCCACTCGGCCAGCGCGTCGAAGATCGGCCGCTTGTTGCGCTCGGCCGCCGACAGATCGCCAATGCCGCTCATCGCTTGCGCGCCAGCGTCAGGCCGTCGCCCAGCACGAGCACGGACAGGTCGATGCGCTCGTCATCCGCCAGATGTCGATTGAACGCACGGATCGCTTCGGTTTCGCGGTCGTCGCAGGCCGGATCGGCCACGCGCGTGTACCACAGCGTATTGTCGGCCATGATCAGGCCACCCGAGCGCACCAGCGCCAGACAGCGCTCGTAGTAGTCGATGTAGCGCGATTTGTCCGCATCGATGAAGGCGAAATCGTAGGCCCCGAGCATGCCGGCCGCGACCTCGGCGTCGAGCGTCGCCAGGGCATCGCCGAGACGCAGCTCGATACGTTCGGCCACACCGGCCGCCGCCCAGTCGGCGCGCGCTCGCGCGGTGATGTCGGGATCGCGGTCGCAGGCGAGAATGCGCCCGCCCGGGCCGATCGCCTCGGCCAGCCACAGTGTCGAATAGCCGGCATAGACGCCGAGTTCGATACCGCGCCGGGCCTCGGCCAACGCCACCAGCAACGCCATGAGCTGGCCCTGGCGCGGGCTGACCTGTAGCTGCGCGGCGCCGGAAGCCGCGGTCACGCCCCGGTTGGCCGCCAGATGCGCCGGCTCGCGGTCGCCGATGCCATCGATATAGGCGCGCAGTCGTGCATCGACCGCCGCCGATTCTGCTTCGTCTGCCATGATGGGCAGGTTACGCCAAACGCCGCCTCGGCGGGAACCGTATGCCCGGCGATATCACGCTGTTGCACCTCACCGACCCCCACCTGCGGGCCCGAGCCGATGCCAGGCTGCACGGCTGGCACGTGGCTGCGGCCTTCCAACGAAGCCTGGACGCGGCCATGACAGCCTATCCCCTGGCGGATGCGATCATTCTCGGCGGCGACCTGGTGGACGACGAGAGCTCGGCCGGATACCGTTGGCTCGACGCCCGGCTCGCCGCGCTGCAACGCCCCGTGCTGGCCGTCGCCGGCAACCACGACGATCCCGCTGCCATGCGCCGGCATTTGAAATCGGCGGTCGTGCACGACGCCCTCGGCGTCGGCGGCTGGCGCCTGATCGGCCTCGACAGCCACGCACCGGGCAGTGACGCGGGCCGGATCGGCCCACGGGCCCTCGCGGGCCTGGATCGCGCGCTCCAGGCCGACCCGGCACCCACGCTGATCTGTGTCCATCACCCCCCGCTTGATGTCGGCAGTGCCTGGATCGACGCCATCGGGCTGATCGACCGCGATGCCTTGCGTGCCACCCTGGCCCGGCATCCCCAGGTTCGCGGCGTCGTTTGCGGTCATGTCCATCAGGCCGGCGAATACCGGCTCGACGGCTATCCGGTCTGGACCACGCCCTCGACAATGCGCCAGTTCCGCCCCGGCAGTCCGACCTTCGCCGAAGACAGCGCGCGCGCCCCGGGCTATCGCTGCCTGCAGCTCGGCGCGGACGGCAAAATCACCACCACGGTGCACCGCGTGCCCGCGACTCGGACCTAATCCCAAAGTAGCACCGGCACAAAACCGATGCGCAATAACGACTTGCCGCGCGTCGCCGCGGATTCGGCTGCACTATCAGACCTTTGGACGATGAACAACGGCTTGACAGCGACCCCGAATGGCGATCCGTACCTCGCCGAGTACCCCCGTTGACGGTCTAAACGCTTGAGTCGGAACGCGAAAGCGTATGCATTCACAAAACCTGTGGATAACTCTGTGGAAATACCCGGGCGCGACCGGCTGCGAGGGCGTCAATGCGGCGAATTAGACAAAGCGGCGATTTTGTAACCAGTGCGACACACGCACGGTAAAACAGTGACTTACAGAGACCTGACCGTCTGGCGGGCCGGCCGGGGAAAAATATACGACCGACGTCGAATGGGCGCTCGAAGATTGTGCATAACAAACCATCCGTCGCGTAGTCCAGCGGCCCGGGGCCGGGCCCGCGCCATGTAACTTCGAAATTCCGCGCGGGCATCCGGCCTTGTCGCGGTTTTTTTCGTGGCATTCAGCGCGACCGCACTCGCTCGGCACGGCCCGTTCTTCAGGAATGCCCGTGCACTTGTCGTACCGGGCGCGCACAGGCGTTCCGACATCCGGCAGAATACGGGCGATCCAACGCAAGGCTCTACACTGCGCCCATGACTCGTCCCAACGTTCTCATTCTCTCCGGCCATGATCCGAGTGGCGGCGCCGGCCTGCACGCCGACATCGAAGCGGTGGCCGCGCAGGGCGCGCACGGCGCCGCCGTGATCACGGCGCTCACCCGCCAGGACACACGCAACGTCTACGGCGTCGCGCCGGTGGCCGAAGATTTCTTCGCCGCCTGTATCGATACGCTGCTCGACGACATGCCATTCGCCGCAATCAAGACCGGCGTGCTGGTCACGGCCAGCCAGGTTCGGATCGTCGCCGAGCTGGCAGCCCGCCTGCCCGGCGTGCCGTTGGTGGTCGATCCGGTTCTGGTCGCGGCCGGCGGCGGCGAACTCGCCGGTGACCCGGTGGGTCGGGCCATGTGCGATGCGTTGTTCGCGCAGGCGACCCTCATCACGCCGAACGGCGATGAGGCGCGCCGCCTGTGCGCGGGCGAAACCGATATCGACCGTTGCGGCGCGATGCTGGTGGCGGCCGGCTGTCATGTGCTGATCACCGGCGGCGATGACGGCGACGAGGCCGAAGTCGTTAACCGCCTGTACACGCCCGGCGGGGCGATCGAGCGCTATACCTGGCCGCGCCTGGCGGGTCGCTTCCATGGCTCCGGCTGCACGCTGGCCGCGAGTCTGGCGGCGCGGCTGGCGCTGGGAGAATCACTCGGCGATGCCGTGGCCAATGCCCAGGCCTACACCGAGCGCGCCCTGGCGCGGAGCTTCAGCGCCGGTTCCGGCCAGTCGATTCCGGGGCGCTGGCCAGGAGGCGACCGATGAGCGCCACCCGCGGCCTGTATGCCATTTACAATCGCGCCGGGCTCGACGGCGACCGGCTCGACGCCGTGGATGCGGTACTCGCGGCGGGCGCGATCTGGCTGCAGTATCGCGACAAGCGCCCGCACGCGCCGGATCGTGGCCTGATGACCGAACTGGCCGCTCTGACCCGTGCCCACGGGGCGAAGCTGATCATTAACGACGACTGGCGGCTGGCCGTGGAAACCGGCGCGGACGGTGTCCATCTGGGCCAGACCGACGGCAGCGTCAGTCAGGCGCGGGCCGCGCTCGGGCCACGGGCGATCGTCGGCATCAGCTGCCAGGATCGAATCACGCGCGCCCGGGCGGGCATTGCCGCCGGCGCCAGCTATATCAGCTTCGGCCGTTTTTTTGCCTCCACCACCAAACCGGATGCGCCACCGGCTGAAACACGCGTGCTGACCGCCGCCCGCGAACTCGGCGTGCCGGTGGTCGCCATCGGCGGGATTCACGCCGGCAATGCACCCGCCCTGATCGCGGCCGGCGCCGACCTGATCGCCGTTTCCGCCGGCCTGTTCGAGGCCGCCGATCCGGGCGCCGCGGCCGCCGAACTGGCGCATCTGTTCGCGCCGCAGCCGCCCAATCGCTGACCCCGGGCATGCGTTGCCCGGCCCGCGCCGCGCGGTCCTGGCGCCCCGGTCTCGGCGCAAACCGCAACAGGTTCTAGAATGATCGCAGGATCCGTTATTTGGAGTATTCGATGAGCTCTCAGCACGCCCGCCCCGGCCCCCGTTCGGTCGAACTGTTCGATCGCGCCCGACGTGTCACGCCCGGCGGTGTCAATTCGCCGGCCCGCGCCTTCAACGGCGTCGGCGGCGGCGCGCCGGTGTTCATCGATCGCGCGAAGGGCGCCTGGATCACCGATGTCGACGGCAACGACTATGTCGACTACGTCGGCTCGTTCGGTCCGATGATTCTCGGCCATGCCGACCCGGCCGTGGTCGAGGCCGTGCAGAAGCAGGCCGCCAAGGGCCTGTCCTTCGGCGCGCCGACCGGGCTGGAGGTCGAACTGGCCGAGCTGATCAGCGAGATGGTGGCCTCGATCGAGTCGGTGCGCATGGTCAATTCGGGCACCGAGGCGGCGATGACCGCCATCCGCCTGGCCCGCGGGTATACCGGACGCAACAAGATCCTCAAGTTCGCCGGCAACTACCACGGCCATGTCGATGCCCTACTGGTCAACGCCGGGTCCGGGCCGCTGACGCTCGGCATTCCGGGCTCGCCCGGGGTGCCGGCCTCGGTGGTCGAGGACACGCTCGTGGCCACCTACAACGACCTGGCATCGGTCGAGACGGCGTTCGCCGAACACGGCAGCGAGATCGCCGCGATCATGGTCGAACCCGTGGCCGGCAACATGAACTGCGTGCCGCCGGTCGACGGGTTTTTGGCAGGCCTGCGCGATCTTTGCGATGCGCACGGCGCACTGCTGATCTTCGACGAGGTGATGACCGGCTTTCGTGTTCATCCCGGCTGCGCGCAGGCGTATTACGGCGTCACCCCGGACGTCACCGCGCTCGGCAAGATCGTGGGCGGCGGCATGCCGGTGGGCGCGGTCGGTGGGCCGGCCGCGGTGATGGAAACGCTGGCGCCGAGCGGGCCGGTATACCAGGCCGGCACATTGAGCGGCCACCCCCTGGGCATGGCCGCCGGTATCGCCACGCTCTCGCAGATTCGCGACGGTTCGGTGCATGCCGCCATCGAGCCCAGAGTGGCGGCGCTGCGTGCGGGCCTGGAAGCGCGCGCGAAGCAGCACGGCGTGCCATTCATGACCCAGGCCGCCGGCGCCATGTTCGGCATGTTCTTCACCGCGGCCGAACGGGTCACGCGTTTCGACGAAGTCGCCGCCTGCGATCTGGACGCGTTCACGCGCTTCTTCCACGGCATGCTCGACAACGGCGTCTATCTGGCACCGGCGGCCTTCGAAGCCGCGTTTGTCTCGCGCGCCCATGATGACGCGGCGCTCGAGGCGACGCTGGCCGCCGCGGACAAGGCGTTCGCCGCCGTGGCCGCTGGCTAAGCCCGCGGACCCGCCCGCGTGGCCCATGCCCTCATCACCGCGATCCTGGCCTGGGTCGCGGCCCATCCGACGCTGGCTCTGGCGGTGGTCTTCACCGTGGCCGTCGCCGAGTCGCTGTTCCTGTTCGGTCTCCTGATTCCCGGCGCCATCTTCATGTTCACCTTCGGGGCACTGATCGGCAGTCAGGCCCTGTCGGCCACGGCCACCTTCGCCGCCGCCATCGCCGGCACACTGGCCGGCGACAGTGCGAGCTATGCGCTGGGTCGGCGTTATCGTGGCCGGCTGCACGACCTGCCCGGCCTGGCGCGCATTCCCGGCGGCGTCGCCCGCGGCGAGGCATTCTTCGCCCGGCACGGCGGCAAGGGCATCGTGCTCGGCCGGCTCATCGGCGCCCTGCGCCCGGTCATGCCCACAGTGGCGGGCGCGGCGGGGTTGTCGGTGACCCGATTCGCGATCATGGAAGTGGTCGCTACCGCGCTTTGGGCGCCGATCTATATCGGCCCGGGCGTGGTGTTCGGTGCTTCGCTCGACCTGGCAGCCCAGGTCGCGACCCGGCTGGCGATTCTGCTGGTCGGCGCCTCGGCGATCGTTTGGGTGGCAACCAGCCTTGCGCGCCTTGCGGTCGTGGCCGGGCGCAGCGCCGGCCGACGTTATGCCGAGCGCTTGATGAACTGGAGCCGCCGGCATCGCCGACTGGGCCTGCTCGGCCCCGCGCTGGCCGATCCGCGCCAGCCCGAGATCCCGGCACTGGCCGTGGCGGCGGCCCTGCTGATGGGCGCGATCGCCGTGGTCTACCTGGCGCTCTGGGGCTGGGCCGGCCCGCGCTATCCGACTACGTTCGATGCGCTGGCGTTCTATCTGATCGGCAGCCTGCACAACACACCGACCGATGCGTTCGCGCGTTGGGTCGCCGAGCTGGGCTCACCACTGATCTATCTGCCGTTCGCAACCCTGATCGCGATCACGCTGTCGGTGATGGGCAACTGGCGGGCCGCGGCCCACTGGATCGTCGCGGTCGCATTTTCCGCGGCCGCCACGCTGTTGTTGCGCTGGCTACTCGCGATTCCACCGCCCGCCGTATTCTTCCAGCTGGCCGCGGGGGACCCGCTGTACCTCGCCGGCGGCGGCCAGGATCTGGTGCTCTGTGCCACCGTCTACGGGCTGGCCGGCATGATCGTGCGCACGCGCCAGCCGATCGACCTGCGGCCGTATTACGACTCGGCCACGGTCGCCGGCATCGTGCTGATCGCGCTGGCCCGGCTGTATCTGGGCCTGGACTGGGCCAGCGACAGCCTGATCGGGCTGGGCGTGGCGTTCGTGTGGCTCAATCTGCTGATGATCGGCTTCCGGCGCCAGCGGCCGCGCCCGGTCCGCGGGCGGCCGGTACTCATGGCACTGGTCAGCTGTGTCGTGTTCGCCGGGCTGCTGGTACTGCTGCCCGGCGGCG
Source organism: Salinisphaera sp. LB1 (assembly GCF_003177035.1). Lineage (NCBI taxonomy): Bacteria > Pseudomonadati > Pseudomonadota > Gammaproteobacteria > Salinisphaerales > Salinisphaeraceae > Salinisphaera > Salinisphaera sp. LB1. The sequence goes on from NZ_CP029488.1 coordinate 438,132, forward strand.
CCCTGCACGACCTGCCCGGTCGCGTCGGCCCGCCGTTGAGCGGCCCGGCCCGGCACGTCGACAACTGGGCCGAGGGCGGCTATCGCTGCCTGCCCGCCCATATCCAGACCCTCCGCGGGCGCGGCGGCGCGCCGCTGAATCTTCAGGCCGCCGGACATATCGGCGCGTTGCGCGCCGCGCTGGCGCATGCCGGCTGGCGCCCGCCGGCCCGGATCAGCGCCGACACCGCGCTCCGCAGCCTGGCCCCGGACACGCCGATCGATACGCTGCCGGTACTGCCGCGGGTACACGACGGCCGCCGGCCGGTGCTGGTGGTGACCCATCCCGTGGCGGGCAGCCCCGGCCGGCGCTGGGTTCTGCGGCTCTGGTCGAGCGCACGGGTCACTGCCGTCGACGGCGCGCCGATCTGGGTCGGCATGATCGATGGCCAGCGCGTCGGCCACGAACTGCAGATGCTGACCACGGCCCGCGATGAAACCGATTACGCCGCGGCGGCTGCGTTCATGAGCGCCAATCTCGCCGCACACGAGGTTGGCTACCGACAGGTAACGCATGCCCACGACCCGCTGGTCCTGATGTGGGCCGCAGCCCCCGGGGGCGATGCTACAGTAGCGCCGCGTTAGGGCCTGTTGCCGTTTCACGCGACGCCGCGTTGCGGCGCCAAATCGTGTCAGCCAAGGCGCAGGGCGCCGGCCGCAGTCATTCTGCGGTCAAGCCCTGCAACGCCGGATGGCGCGATTTGGGGCCACAACCCGAAGGGCCGGCGGCCATTTTTGCGCAATCCGGCGTTGCAACTCGCTCATGTAGCGAGGCTACACTACGCTCGTTGCGCCTTGTCTTGCGCAAAAATGGCCGCCGGCGCGGTGCCGTGTGAAGCGGCAACAGGCCCTGGGGCGGTTGCCGTGGCACGCCACGCCCGCCGTATCCACCTTCCACCGATTGCAGTCGAGATAGCGACGACCATGGCCAAGCCCGACGCCCCGAAGACCACGAAGCTCAAGCAGCCGGGTTTTTTGACCCGCATGCGCGCCAGCCTGAACAAGGGCAATTCGTGGCTCACCTACGATCTGCGCAACCTGTTGCCCGGCGAGACCGTGGACCAGGACGCGCTCGACGAACTCGAGACCCAGCTGCTGCTGGCCGACGTCGGCGTGGACGCCACCGGCCAGGTCATGCATCGGCTGCAGACGCTCTACGACGGCGGCCAACTGCGCACATCCAAGGATCTCGGCAAGTCGCTGCGCGAACATCTGGGCAATATCCTGGCGCCCTGCGAGGCGCCGTTGGCGATCCCGGACGACATCAAGCCCTATGTGATCCTCATGGTCGGCGTGAACGGCGTCGGCAAGACCACGACCATCGGCAAGCTGTCGAAGAAACTGCAGGATGCCGGCAAGTCGGTGATGCTCGCCGCCGGCGATACCTTTCGCGCGGCGGCGGTCGAACAGCTCACCGAGTGGGGCGAGCGCAACAACGTGCCCGTGGTCTCGCAGGGCAGCGGCGCCGATTCGGCCTCGGTGGTCTTTGACGCCTATTCGCGCGCTACCGCGCGCGGCGTCGACGTGCTGATCGCGGACACGGCCGGGCGGCTGCATACCCAGGGCCACCTGATGGAGGAGCTCAAGAAGATCAAGCGCGTGCTGGCCAAGCAGAACGCCGACGCGCCGCACGAAATCATGCTGGTGGTCGACGCCACCACCGGCGGCAACGCACTGCAGCAGGCCGTGGCCTTCAACGACGCGGTCGGGCTGACCGGCATCACGGTGACCAAGCTCGACGGCTCGGCCTCCGGCGGCGTAGTGTTCGCCATCTGCCAGAAACTGGGACTGCCGCTGCGCTTTATCGGCGTGGGCGAAACGGTCGCCGATCTGGGCGTATTCGAGGCCGAGCATTTCATGGACGCACTGTTCGATCGGCAAGCGTAGCCGCGCCCGCGGCCTTGCCAAAGACGCGGGCCTGCCCGAGGATTGCGGCACGACCGACGGCCCCTCTCCGATGACCGATATCGTCGCCTTCGACAACGTGGTGAAGCGCTACCCCGGCGGCAAGCTCGCGCTGGATCGCGTCTCGCTGCGCCTGGCGCGCGGCGAAATGGCGTTTCTAACCGGCCACTCCGGTGCCGGCAAGTCCACACTGATGAAACTGATCGGGCTGATCGAGCGCCCGACACGCGGGCGCGTGGTGATCAACGGCACGGATCTGGCCCGGGTGCGGCGCGTGCATATCCCGCGTTATCGCCAGCGCGTCGGGCTGATCTTCCAGAACTACAACCTGCTGCACGATCGCACGGTGTTCGACAACGTCGCACTGCCGCTGGTTATCCGCGGCGTGGGGCATGGCGAGATCGCCCGGCGCGTGCGGGCGGCGCTGGACACGGTCGGCCTGCTCTCGCACGAGAGAAAATTTCCGATCACCCTGTCCGGCGGTGAGCAGCAGCGCGTCGGCATCGCCCGTGCCGTGGTCAACCGGCCGCATCTGCTGCTGGCCGATGAGCCGACCGGCAATCTCGACCCGGAGCTGTCGGCCGACATCATGCGGCTGTTCACGCGACTCAACGAGACCGGCACCAGCATCATGATCGCCACCCACGCCATCGACCTGGTCGAACACATGGGTTATCGGCGGATCGCCCTCGAACACGGCCACCTGGAGGCCGGCTGAGCATGCCCGAGTCGCAGCCCGGCAGCAGTTCGCGCCGTGGCGGCCCGGCTGCGCGCGGCCGCCGAAGCGGCCGGCTCGCCAGCTGGGCCGCCTCGCATGCCCGTTGCCTGCTGGAAAGTCTCGGCCGGTTGCACCGGCGCTGGGTCGCCAGTCTGCTCACCGTGCTGGTCATCGGCATCGCGCTGGCCTTGCCGGCCGGCTTGTACGTATTGGTCAAGAATCTCGACACACTGGCCTCGAACTGGCATCAGTCGGTACGCATCTCGCTGTATCTGCAGCAGGATGTCTCCGCCGACGCCGGCCAGCACCTGGCCGACAACCTGGCCGGCAAAGCCGGCATAACAGCGACCCGATTCATTTCTGCAAAGCAGGGGCTGCGCCAGTTCAAGCGCGCCAGCGGTTTCGGCGCCGCGCTGAATGCCCTGGGCTCCAACCCTCTGCCCGGCGTGATCGAGGTCACGCCGAAGGCCACCCTGCCACCGGCCGCGGTCAGCCAGTTGGTGGCGCAACTGTCGCAGCGCAAGGACGTCGATCATGCGGCGCTCGATCAGGCCTGGCTGCGGCGGCTGACCGCCATTCTCGCGCTGATTTCACGCGCCTCCTGGGTGATCGGCGCCCTGTTGTCGGCGGCCGTGCTGTTCATCGTCGGCAATACCATTCGCCTGGATATCGAGAACCGGCGCCAGGAAATCGAGGTGATGAAACTTCTGGGCGCGAGTAACGCCTTCATCCGACGGCCGTTTCTCTACAGCGGCGTGTGGTATGGCCTGCTCGGTGCGCTCGTCGCGCTCGTGGTGCTCGCCGCCTGTTATCTGGCACTGGGCGGGCCATTGTCCACGCTCACCGCGTCCTATCAGGGCAGCCTCAATCTGAAGGGGCTGAGCCTGCGTGAAAGCCTGTGGCTGCTGGTGCTCGGCATCGCGCTGGGCTGGCTGGGCTGCGCGATCACCGTCAACCGGCAACTGGCCGCGATCGAGCCGAAATAACGCGTCGGATTGCCCCGGATCCGGGGAACCCCGAAGCCGGATCAGGGTCTTACCGCATAGTTGAATATTATGCACTGAGCGCCCCCGAATTTGCTAAAATGGGGGTATATGCCATTGGCCCAAGGAGGCTAAATTCATGGCCAACGATATTTCCCTGTCTCCGGCGAAGATGAACCTGCCGACGCTATCGTCGGCCAGTATCGAAGCCTATCTTCAGGCAGTATCCAGTATTCCCGTTCTCGATCAGGAGGATGAGCAGAAACTGGCACGGCGTCTGCGCGACGACGGCGATATCCAGGCGGCCCAGAAGTTGATTCTGTCCAACCTGCGCTTCGTGGTCCATGTGGCCCGCGGCTATTCCGGCTATGGCCTGCCGCTGGCCGACCTGGTCCAGGAAGGCAACATCGGCCTGATGAAGGCGGTCAAACGCTTCGACCCCGATGTCGGCGTCCGCCTGATTTCGTTTGCCGTGCACTGGATCCGTGCCGAGATTCACGAATATATCCTGCGCAACTGGCGCATCGTGAAGGTGGCGACGACCAAGGCGCAGCGCAAGTTGTTCTTCAACCTGCGCAGCTCGAAGAAGCGGCTCGGCTGGATGAATCATGCCGAGGTCGAGGCCGTGGCCGGCGATCTCGGCGTGAAGCCGGAGACCGTGCTGCAAATGGAGCGCCGGCTGTCCGGCGGTGACCAGTCGTTCAATGCTCTGCCATCCGCAGGCGAGGAAACGGCCTATGCGCCGGAAGACTATCTGTCCTCCGACGACGGTGACGATCCAGCCTCCGATATCGAGAACGACAACTGGCAGACCTATCAGCATGCCAATCTCGAACGGGCGATGACCGATCTGGATGAACGCAGCCGCGATATTCTCGAGTCCCGCTGGCTGCGCGAGGACGGCAAGATCGGGCTGCAGGAACTCGGCGACAAGTATCAAGTGTCCGCCGAACGCATTCGTCAGCTCGAGGTCGCGGCAATCAAGAAGCTGCGCAACGCCATGGCCGAGGCGTAACGGCCGGCTTTCCCGCGGCCACGCTTATAGTTTTCGCATGGACCGGCGTCGACGCCGCCTGCTGCAGGCCACGGCGGCCTGGGCGGGCGCCGGCTCGATCGGCCGCCTGCCGGTGGCGTGGGCCACCGCGTCGGGGGCGCCGCTGTCTGGCGGCACGCCTTTCTCCTTCCAGCGACTGATCAACCACGCCGGCCATCTGGCCACCCTGCCCTATGTGCCGCCGCGACCGCGCTACGGCAAGCTGCTGTCCGAAATCGGCTACCAGACCTTCATGGGCATCGAGACCCGCAAAGGTCACCAGCTGTGGGCAGACACCGATCTGCCGTTCACGGTCGAATTCTTTCATCTCGACGACGGCACGCGCGTGCCGGTCGACATCAATATCGTCAGCGACGGTCGCGCCCGCCACCTCGACTACGATCCCCGCATGTTCGCCTATCCCGACCCCACCATGGCGCGGCGTATGCCCGACGATCTCGGCTACGCGGGATTCCGCCTGCATGACGCCCGCAGCGATCATCGCGAATGGTTGGCGTTCAAGGGGGCGAGCTATTTCCGCAGCCCCGGGACCGAGAACCAGTACGGCCTGTCGGCGCGCGGCGTAGCCGTCAACAGCGGCGAGCCCGGGCCCGAATCGTTTCCGGATTTCACCCGCTTCTGGCTCCAACGCCCTGCGCCGGGTGACGACGAGATCACGATCTGGGCCCTGCTGGAAGGCGAACACCTCACCGGCGCCTATGAGATGCGTTGCCGGCGGCCGGGCGACGTGATCATGGATATCCGCAGCCGGCTGTTCCAGCGCAAGGCCATTGACCGGCTCGGCATTGCACCGTTGACCAGCATGTTCTGGTTCTCCGAAACCAATGCCCGGCGCGGCGCCGATTGGCGTCCGGAGGTGCACGACAGCGACGGACTGGCGATCGCCACCGGCCGGGGCGAACGCATCTGGCGCGCCCTGAACAACCCGCCGCGGCCCGATATCTCGCTGTTTGCCGATGAAAATCCGTGCGGCTTCGGCCTGCTGCAGCGTGACCGGGACTTCGATCATTACCAGGACTCGGGCGTCGCCTTCGAGCGGCGGCCGAGCGCGTGGATCGAGCCGGCCGGCCACTGGGGCGCGGGGCATGTCGCCCTGTTCGAACTCCCGACCCACGACGAGATCAACGACAACATCAATGCCTTCTGGATTCCGGACCAGCCGGCCACCGCCAATGCGCGCTGGGCGCTCGACTACAAACTGTCGTGGACCGACCAGGCACCGTTTCCGCGCGATCTGGCGCATGTCCGTGCCACGCGTACCGGCCGTGCCGGCCGCCCCGGCACGTACCGCGATCGAAGTCCCGTCGATCGCAAGTTCGTGATCGATTTCATCGGCGGCCCGATTGCCGGCAAGCCGGGCAACGATATCCACATCGATGCCTCAGCCAGCCGGGGCCGCATCGACAACCCCTACGTTGTCGCCATCGGCGCGAACGAGCCCGGCTGGCGCGTGTTCATCGACTGGCTCGGCGACAAGCCGCCCGGCCCGGCGGAAGCCGCGGTCCTACGCTGCCGCCTGATGCGCGGCGATACGCCGCTGACCGAGACCTGGGTGTACTCGTACTACCCGCGCCCGCTGCTGAGCTAGATACCATCTTGCCGCCTCCGCACCAAGGGGCTCATGTAGCGCCTTGGGGTTGATAGGGCGTCTGGTGCTTAAGCACGCCATACGCGAGATGGACGAGCTTGCGCATGGCGCCGCCGAGGGCGCTCATATCGCTTTTACCGCGTGCTGTTAAGCGTTGATACTGGGCCGCGATATCCGGGTTGTGTTTGGTGCTGACGATGGCGGCCATATAGAGCAGTTGTCGCAGTTTAGGATTACCGGCCTTGGATAGACGCGGCGGTCCATGGACCGAACTTCCCGAATCCCACGGCACCGGGATGACGCCGATGAAGGCCGCGGCTTGGCGGGCACTGGTGAAGTCGCGGCTTCGCAGTGTGGCCAGCAGGCGCCGCGATACGGTGGGGCCAATGCCGGGCACCGACTCTAATAAAGCGCGATCTTTTTTCAGCGCGGGATGGCGATCGATATGATCGTCAATATCGCGCGTCAACCGATCGCGTTCGGCCCGTAGCGCGTCGAGCACCGTATCGATCGACGCGATGATCTCTTCGGCCTGAACGACCTCGGCCTTTTCCCGGCGATTGCGCTCGCGTTGAATATCCTTATCGAGCGCCTCAAGACGGGCGAGACGCGCTTTGAGTCCACGCACCGCCGCAGGTTCGGGTTGCCACAGCCGCGGGCGACGAGCCGCCCCATAGCGGGCCAGAACGACGCTGTCTTTCCGGTCGTTCTTGCCGCGCACTCCCAGGCTTTTGGCAAACTCCCGGACCTGCGCGGGGTTCATCACGGACACGCCCAAACCGGCCTCATAAAGCGCCTGAGCCAAGGCTTCGTGATAAATCCCGGTCGCTTCCATGATGATGTGGATTTGATCGGCCGGCGTGCCGGTCTGCTGCGCCAGCCAGTCCAATACAGCCGCGTGCCCCGCGGTGTCGTTGCCAAAGACCTTGGTCTTGACCTTGACCCGATCAGGATCCCGCAGCCAAGCACAGTCGAATTTGCGTTTACTGACGTCAATGCCGATGTAGACGGTCATCTCGTGCCTTCTCCTTGTTCGTGCAGTCTCACCGCGCCCGCGGGGACTTGGAACCCATTCACGTTTGCGAGATGAAAAATCGGTCGGGGGCATGATCTAACGCGCAAGCTATAAGCTTCAGGGTCTGTGGATGCTCACCCGACCGAGCACCGCTGACTGGTAGCTAATCAGTCAGCTTCGGCAAGACACAAGGGTCTGTTGCCGTTTCGTGCGAGTCCACGCCAAGCGGCGCTGTTTTGCCGCAAGACAGCGCCACGAGTGCGGCGTAGTGAGTCTGCGCGAGCGCGCTGAAACGCGGGTTTGCGGCTAGGCCTCCGGCACGCCGCCGTCCGGCGCGTCACCCGCATCCGCTTCTCCCGCATCGCGCGGGCGCGTCTCGGCCGGCGCCAGACGCTTGCGCGGACGCCGGCCGCCCGCGAACTGACGCGTGACGGTCTCGTCGATCGAGCGAATGTGCAGATCCCGCTGCGGGAACACGATCTCGATGCCGTTGGCATCGAACAACTCATGGATGCGTCGATACAGCGCGTGCTGTAGCGGCAGCAGATTGAAAAGATCGTGATAGAACACGCGCGCCTCGAACAGGACAGCGCTATCCCCATAGCCGACCATGAACACCGAGGGCGCCGGCGTCTCCAGCGCCACCGGCTCCGCCCGGATCGCCTCGTAGATCAGCTTCTCGACCAGATCGGCATCGGCATCGTAGGACACGCCCACCTTGATGATCAGGCGGGTGATATCGTCGGTAAGCGTCCAGTTGATCACGGTCTCGGTGATGAACGTCTTGTTCGGGATCACCAGTTCCTTGTTGTCCCAATCGGTGATCGTGGTGGCCCGGATACGGATGCGCGAAACGGTGCCGGTGAGCGTGCCCACGGTCACCGTATCGCCGACGCGGACCGGGCGCTCGAACAGAATCACGAGACCCGAGACGAAATTGGCGAAGATTTCCTGCAGACCGAAGCCAAGACCGACACCGATGGCCGCAATCAGCCACTGGATGGAGGACCAGTGCAGGCCGATGAGATTGACCGCCACCAGTACGCCGAAGATTACGATGGCGTACTGGAACAGCGTGGCCATCGCGTAGCGGCTGCCCGCATCCATCGATAACCGGCGCAGGACGGTGATTTCCAGAAAGCCCGGCAAATTGCGCCCGGCCAGCGCCGTGACCACCGCCACCGCCACCGCCAGCAGCAATGCGCCCAGCGTGACGTTGGTGACCTGGGTCTGGCCGCCGACATGCGTCGCATGCTGCCAGAGATTGATGTTATCGAGCAGCTGCAACGCAGGCAGGGTGCCGGACCAGATCAGCCACAAGCCGGTGCCGATCATGAGCGTAATCACCACCTTGATCAGGCCACGGGTCTGTTCACTGATCTGGACCAGATCGATCTCGAGACTCTCGAGGGTCTCCGGTGCACCCTCACCGGACACCGCCGCGGCCTCGCGCGTCGCACGGGCTTCGCGGGCCTCTTCGCGCTTGCGCAGCGCCCGGGCCAGCGCCAGGCGCCGCTCAACCACGGTCAGCCAGCGCACGATCAGGCTGTAGACGACCACCGAGCCGCCCAGCGCGGCGATGGAATAGAAAAAGCGCGACTGCAGCTGCAATGCCGTGTAGTAGTAGCCCAGCCCGGCCAAACCGCACAGGGCCAGCGGCACGCCAGTCGCCAACGGCAGCCAGAAATAACCCAGCCGCCAGGCACTGCCGTCGTCGGCGGTCATCACATCGGCCAACGCACCACGCATTGGGTGCAACACCCGCCATGCGAAGATGGCGATCGACAGTTCGCCGAACATGAAGGCCGCCCGGCCCAGCGTCTCGCGCTTGACATCGTCGTCGAAGGCCTCGGTCATGCTGATGATGACCACCGGCGCGATCAGCGCAATCATCACCCAGCGCAGATTGCGATACAGTCCGCGGCGGGCGCTGCCCGGCCAGTGGAAATGGCGGTCCGCCAAGCCGTTCTCGCGGCAGACGTTGGCGAACGGTTCAATGAAAACAAGCAAGAAACCGAGCTGGAAGACGGCCGCGGCCACCGCCTGGCTGAACTTCGACGCCTCGGGGGCATGCCGCAACAGAAACGCGACCAGAAAGAAGATCAGCATGCTCGGCAGCGACAACAGCACGGTGATCAAGGTCGCCCGCAACGTCAGCCACATGGTGTCGTGGCTGACGTTGCCGACCGGCTCGCCGAGCCGCTGCAACCGGTACCGCAGCGGCCGGCGAATCGCAATCAACAGCGCGATCACCAGCGCACCCAGACCCGCCCAGATCGGCTGGGCGATCACACCGGCCGCAAGCGCCGACACCGTCTGCTTCCAGCTGCCCGGATCGATCAGCCAGGGCATGCCGGCCGCCACCCGCGCCGGCCAGTCGAGCCGAATGGCATGAAACGACGGCAGCCAGAATAGACGCTCGTCGAGCAGGCGATTGAACGAGGACAACGTGCTCTGGTACTGCTGCGACAGGCTCTTCAGATCGCGACCGATGTTCACGAATCGGCCCTGGGCATCGATGAGCATGTCGACAATCGAACGCCGCTGCTTGAGCAGATTGACCAGCGACTCGCGCTGGCCGGCGCTGAGCTTGACGCCCGCCTTCTCCGCCATCCGGTTGGCCATGGCATCGGGATTGTCGAGTTCCGCGCGATCCTGCTGCAGCTGGAAGCGCTTCAATTCGGCCGATGAGATATCCGGCTGATTCGACGACCCCGAGCCGGACAGGAATGGCAGCGTAGGATTCGCCAGACGGCGCCGCTGGTTGCGCAACACATCGCCCAGCGCGACCGAACCGCCGCCGATCTCGAGCTGGCGCTGAACGAGGTTCAAACGGCGCTCCAGATTCTCCACCCGGGCGCGCTGGTTGCTCTGGCGCTGGCTGAGCTCCTGGGTTTCCCGGGTGATCTTGGCAAGCTTGTGGGTCAGCTCGACATTGCGCTGGGCCGCCTTGGTGATCGGCGCCAGCGAACTCCGCAGTTCGCTCAACTTATCCTCGCTGGCATTCTGCAGCGATTGCGCCGAGGCATTCTGCTTACGGCTCAGCGCGGTCTGGATCCGGGCCAGCGACTCGTTGAGATGGGCGACTTTGGCTTCTGCCAATGAGCGGCGCGCCTCGAGCAGCTGCTCATGGTTGTCGAGGCCGGTCAGCTCCTCATGCAGGCGCTCGATTTTGGCATTGAGCGCATCCCGACGCGCCGCATTCAGCTCGCTCTGGGCCTGGGCGAGCACACTGGCCTTCGGGCCCGGACTCGGGCCACCGGCGTTAGCGCTCGCCAGCGACTGCAGCTTGTTGCGCGCTTCGGCCAGCGACTGGCGCGCCGACTCCGGCCGCTGAGCGGCACGCGTCAATTTATCCCGCAGATCCGACAGATCGGCCTGGGCATCCGACAGCTCGGTACGCAGCTTGTCGGCGCGCGACGACAGTTCGTCCAGCGAAAGATTGCTGAGCTGATCCAGCGGCGCCGGCTTCTGCAGATCGGCCAGCGCCTGGTGTGCCTGCTCGATCTTTTTCGGTGCCTGGGCCGCGTCCTGGCGCAGCTTCGCTGCCTGCTTGCGATCCGCCTCGGCCGATTGCAGCGCCGAGATCGCGTCCTGGTAGGTTTGCACCGCGTGGGCGCGGACACCTTCCGACAGATCCTTGCGCGATTTCGCTGTTTTGATCTGTGCCTTGAGATGCTGGATCTGGCTGGCGTAATCCTTGGGTTTGTCACCACTACCGGCGGCCGCCACGGCCGCCGCGGACGCGGCCAGCCCGAACACCAGGACGACCCAGCACAGCAACATGACGACTCCCACCCGGGGGCCATGCTGAAAATGACGGCAATGCAACACAGCGCTATTGACTCGCTCGGTACGATTCAAAGCAACATAGTCTACGGCCTGTCCCGCTCGCGAGCGATACGAAATTTAAAGGGATACAAGCGGACACGGGTGGCGCCCGAATACTGTCGCGCTTTCATCGCCTGCGGACCGCTTACATGGTGACTGTGGGCAGACAATGACCGTCGCCCGCTGGCTTGTGGGCGCCGATTGCTGCAATGCACAATACGGCCGTGTCGCGCCGCGGGGCTCGGCCCGGGCCCATCGCGACATGGGGTTTTGCTGTCGAATCTGTTACAAACACGTCCATGGCTCGCTACGATTCCAACCCCCCCACCGTCGCCGTTCGCACCCCGCCGCGCCGGGGCGAGGCGCGTGCTGCCCTGATGGAGGCCGCACTGGAACTCGTGGCCAGCGAAAGCAACTTCTCCGCGTTGTCCCTGCGCCGGATCGCACGTCGGGCCGGCGTCGTGCCCACGGCGTTCTATCGGCATTTCCAGGACATGGACGCACTCGGCATGGCACTGGTGGAGGATACCTTCGCCGAGCTGCGACGCATGCTCGGCGATGCCGACCTGCCGTCGATGCCCGTTGATGGCTTGACGCGTTATTCGGTCCAGCTGTTTGCGTCACACGTTCGCGATCATCGACTGCTGTTTCAGTTCCTGATCAAGGAGCGTTACGCCGGCAGCGCGGCAATGCGCGCCGCCATCCACGGACATATCAGCGCGCTGATCGACGAACTCGCCGATGATTTGGCGCAGTTCGATGAATTCGGCCATATCGATATCGACGATCTGCGCATGATTGCCGAACTCGTGGTCAACGCGATCATCGCGGTCTCCGAGCGAATCCTGGATGTGTCGCCGGACGCCGCCGCGGACGACGCGCTCATGCTGCGGGCCGAAAAACAGCTTCGCCTGATCTTCCTCGGCGTGGGCCGCTGGAACAGCCGGGACACGCGTCGCACGCCAACCCCGGAGACGCCGCGGGTCGCGCGCGAACGCTAGTCGCCGCCGCGGGGCCGGGCGGCCGAATCGTCAAGCTGTGCGCGCACGCGCTGCACGATCTCCGGCACCAGCGACAAGCCCCATTGCGAACCGAGATCCATCGTCTCCGCCATGAGCTCGGGCGAGGTGTCGACCAGCTTCTGGCCCAGCGGCGAGCGATAGAACCGCACCAGCTGGCTCAGTTCGATCAGGTTGAAGTGCTTTTCGTAGACCGGGGCCAGTACGGAATAAAGCGCGTCGCCGTCCCGAATATGCTCGGACACCACCGCCCGGGTCTGCTGCTGGATCACGCCCATCGTCCGCGGGTTGAGCGTCGGCCCGAACATGGCGATCGCACGCGACACACGATCAACCAGTTCCTGCGAGAACAGCGCCTGTACTTCCGGCGTATCGGTCAGCTCGACCAGCGTCCGAATCAGCTGTTCCTTGCGCGCGTCGCTGCCTGCGGCGTGCGCCGGGGGCGAGCCGACAGCCGCCGCGCGGGGCGGGACATCCGATCCCGTGCCGGCGTGAGCCGCTGCCGACACCATGATGGCGGCCAGCAGCGCAATGGCGCTGGCCCGCTGCAAATGCCTACGGCGGTCAGGCCGCCCGGGCAGGACCCACGTTGTCATGAAAGTTGCGCCCCTCGGTGGTCGCGGCGATGACGCCGCTGCGGATCACGAAATCGCCGAAATGCTCACCGTCCTCGCGTTCGGCGGCAAAGCGCTCGATCAACGGGGTCAACTCGGCGAGAATCTCGTCCTCACCGATATTCTCGCGATAAAGCTTATTCAGACGTGAACCGTCGAAGGCCGCGCCGAGATACAGGTTGTACTTGCCCGGCGCCTTGCCGACGAATCCGATCTCGCCGAGAAAGGGACGGGCGCAACCGTTCGGGCAACCGGTCATGCGGATGACGATCGGCACCTCGCCTACACCGGCGTCCGTCATCACCCCCTGCAGCTTGTCGACCAGTTCGGGCAGATAACGCTCGGACTCGGCCATGGCCAGGCCACAGGTCGGGAACGCCACGCAGGACATCGAGGCATGGCGCAACGGCGACCGCTCGCGTCCGTCGTCGAGGCCATAGTGGGCGACCAAGGCCTCGATCGCCGGCTTGTCGGCCTCTTCGATGCCGGCGAACACGATATTGTGGTTGCCGGTCAGTCGGATCGTGCCCTTGTGTATCCTGGCCAGCTCGCGCAGCGCGGTCATCAGTTTGTAGCCGGGCCGGCCGTGATACTGGCCATGATGAGCCCGGCCACTGTCGTCGAAATCGGCGATACGGCCATTCTCGATGAACAGCGTCAGATGCCAGGCGCCATCGTCGGACTGCTGCCAGCCCAGCGGATCGCCGTTGCGCTCGAAATGATAATCGCGCGCATCCTCGAGCTCGATACCGGCGCGCTCTGCCAGCTGCGCATGGATGAAATCGAGGCCATGATCGTCGATCGTGTACTTGAAGCGCGCATGCTTGCGGTTCTCGCGATCGCCGTAGTCGCGCTGAATCGTGACCAGCGTTTCGACCGTCTTCAGCACATCATCCAGGCCGGCGAAACCGATCACCGTACCCAGCCGCGGATAGGTCGCCGTCTCGCCATGGGTGGTGCCCATGCCGCCGCCGATGGCGACATTGAAACCGATCAACTCGCCGTTCTCGATGATCGCGATCAGGCCGATGTCGTTGGCGAACACATCGACGTCATTCTCCGGCGGCACGGCGATGGCGATCTTGAACTTGCGCGGCAGGTAGGACTTGCCGTAAATCGGCTCGTGGTCCGCTTCGCCGGACGGCGGCTGCTCGAGAAAGATCTCTTCGTAGGCCCGGGATTTCCAGGCCAGATGCTCGGACAGCCGGGTCGACCATTCGTGAATCGCCGCATGCACCGCCGATTTCTCCGGAAACGCCGATGCCATCACGTTGCGATTGACGTCGCCACAGGCGCCTCGGGCGTCCACCCCGATCTTGTAGGCATCCTGCAGCAGCGGTCGCAGATGCTTCTTGGCCACATGATGGAACTGGAAGGTCTGACGCGTGGTCAGCCGCAACGTGCCATTGGCATACTCATGCGCCAGGCGGTCGATTTCCAGATACTGCGCGCCGGTGACCACACCGGCCGGCAGGCGCAGACGCAGCATGAACTGGTAGTGCGGTTCCAGTTTCGAGGCCTTGCGCTCGGCGCGGATGTCGCGATCGTCCTGCTGGTAGAAGCCATAGAACTTGGTCAGCTGGGTGTCGTCCTCGGCGATCGAGGCGGTCAGCTCATCGGCCAGGCCATCGGCAATGGTGCCGCGCAGATAGTTGCTGGCCAGCTTGATGTGTTCGACGGGGGACAGGTTCCTGGTGTCGCTCATGGCGTTCACTCGCTATTGCAAATCGGCGCTCTTCGAGGCTCGGATATCGGCTGACCGGGTCGATCAGTAGACATCGCGCTGATAGCGCTTTTCCTTCTGCAGGGTCTTGAGATACCCGGCCGCGCCTTCGGCATCCAGATTGCCATACTCGGCGATGATGTCGATCAGCGCATCGTGCACATCCGCCGCCATCGCATTGGCATCGCCACAAACATAGACGGACGCACCGGATTCGATCCAGTCGAACACCTCGGCGCCGGCCGCGCGCAGTTTGTGCTGGACATAGATCTTTTCCGCCTGGTCGCGCGAGAACGCCACATCCATGCGCGTCAGCACACCGTCGTCGCGCCAGCGCAGCCAGTCGGTCTGGTAGTAGAAGTCGGTGCGGAAATGCTGCGCGCCAAAGAACACCCAGTTCTTGCCGGTGGCGCCGCGCTCCTCACGCTCTTCCATAAAGGCGCGGAACGGCGCAATGCCGGTGCCCGGGCCGATCATGATGATCGGCGCATCGTCGGCCGGCAGCTTGAAGTTCTTGTTGTGATCGATATAGATCGGCAACTTGGCGTCTTCGCTGCGATCGGCCAGATGAACCGAGGCCACGCCGTGGCGTTCGCGCCCATGGGCCCGGTAGCGCACCGCGGCCACGGTGAGATGGATCTCGTCCGGGTTCGCGGCATGGCTGGAGGCGATCGAGTACAGCCGCGGCGGCAGCTTGCGCAGCAGCCGCACGAAGTCGGCGCCGGTCATGTCCGCCACCGGGTAGTCCTCTACCAGGTCGATGATGAAACGGCCGTCCACGTATTCGGCCAGCTGTGCACGGGCGTCCTCGGCGAGCAAGGCGTTGAGCTCGTCATTCGCCGCACGCTCGGCGTATTTCTCGATGAACGGCCGCGTCAGCGTCGTGATCTCGTACTGGTGCGTCAGCGCATGCTCGAGGGTGACCTCACCGTCCAGGCCGGTCACTTCATCGTCGGCGTTCGCGCCGAGCGCCCCGATCAACTCGGCCACCACCTGCGGATCGTTGGACGGGATCACGCCCAGCGAGTCGCCCGGTTCCCAGATCAGCCCGGAATCCTCGGTATCCAGTTCGATGTGGTGCACTTCCTTTTCGGAGCCGCGGCCATTGAGCACGACATTGGTGAGCAACTCGGCCGAATACGGATTCTTGCGGCTCCACTGGCTCACCGCCGGCTGCTCGCTCGCACCCGGCATGACCGTGACATTGCTGTGACCGCCGGGCGCCTCGGCGCCGCCCATTTCTTCCTTGAACCTGGCCACCACATCGCCGATCCAGGCTTCCGCCGCCTCGTCGAAATCGACATCCAGATCCATGCGGTCAACCACGCGGGTCGCACCGAGTTTTTCCAGCTGGGCGTCGAAATCGCGGCCGGTCTGGCAGAAATGCTCGTAGCTCGAGTCGCCGAAGGCCAGCACGGAGAAATTCACGCCCGCCAGCTTCGGCGCCTTCTTGCCATGAACGAATTCATGCAGTTCCTCGGCATTGTCCGGCGGGTCACCCTCGCCGTGGGTGGACACACAGATGACGAGGTTCTTTTCCTTCTTCAGGTCACGCGGCTTGTAGTCGAGCATGTCGACGGCCTTCGCGCTGAGCCCGGCCGCTTCGGCGCGGGCAACGAGCTGCTCGGCGATATCCTCGGCATTGCCCGTCTGCGAGCCGTAAAGCACCGTCAACGGCTCGGCGCTCGCAGCGGCGGGCGCGCCCGGTTGGGGCTGCGCCACCTCGCCGACGGTGGCCGTCGCGTTCAGCCCCGCCAGATAGCCGCTGATCCAGGTCGCCTGCGCCGGGCTCAGGCTCTGGATGAGCGACGTCAGCTGAGCCGCCTGCTGAGCGTTCAGCGGGCTGCTGTGTTCATCGATAGTCACTGCATTCATTGCCATTTCGAATACCGCGTAGCCGGAGGCGGAGGCAAAGGCTATCGCGACCGCCTAAAAATTAAAACCTTTGTTTTTATATTTTTATATAACTTAAAAATATATTCTGTGCAGTTCGGGAGTGCGCCAGCACGGGTTGCGGCACCGGGCGTCATACCCAGGCGCAAATGGCTCTGCTAGGCTCCCCGCCATGCGAGTGCTTCTATTGTTGTGCCTGCCCGTCCTCGTACTCACCGGTTGTGTGACGGCGCCGCCAAGCAACCCGTCCAATCTGTGCCGTGTGTTCAAGCAAAAGCACGGCTGGTACCAGGACGCCGACCACGCCTACAAACGCTGGGGCGCACCGATCCCGGTGCAGATGTCGATCATCTACCAGGAATCCCGGTACATTGGGGACGCTCGCCCGCCGCGCAACCATCTGTTCTGGATTATACCGTGGACGCATATCAGTTCAGCGTACGGCTATACCCAGGCACTGGATTCCACCTGGAACCACTACAAGTCGCAAACCGGGCACCCGTTCGCCGACCGCGACGATTTTGGCGATGCCACGGATTTCGTCGGCTGGTATGTCGAGCAGAGCCATCGGATTCTGGGCATCTCCAAATCGGACGCCTACAGCCAATACCTGGCCTATTACGTGGGCGCGGGCGGTTATCGTCGGGGCGTCTATCGGCACAAGCCGTGGCTGATGCGTACCGCCAGGCGCGTACAGAGCCGAGCCCATCGTTACGGCCGCCAGTTGGCGGGTTGCCGCTCCGAGCTCGAGCATCCGGGCCACTGGTGGTGGCCCTTCTAGGGCCTTCACGATACGCGCCGGGCCCCTATTTGATTCGATCGGTTTTCAAGATGACATCGCCCACCGATTCGCACGCACTCTCCCAGGCGGCCGACTGCGTGTTGGCCCTCGAGCAGGCCATGAGGGACGGCCGACTGTGGCATGACGAGGTACCGGCCCCGGCCCCGGCCGCCATGGCCAGCCGAACACCTTTCTGCGCCGATACCCTGACCTTCACCCAGTGGCTGCAGTTCATCTTCGTGCCGCGCATGCGTGACCTGATCGAGGCCGGCGGGCCGCTGCCGGCCGCCAGCGGCATCGCCGTGATGGCAGAAGCCAAACTCACTGGCGCCAGCCCCGCCGACGCCGAGCGGCACGTCATCGAGGTGTTGGCGGCGTTCGATCGTCTGGTCGCGCGCGAAGCGAACTGAGTCCGCCCGCGCCGGCCGAGAGCCTACGAACCGATGATCGCCGGAATATAGTGATCCACCAGCAGCGCGGTGAACAACGCCATCAGATAGACAATGGAATAGCCGAATGTCTTCATGCCGAGGCCCGGCTTCGGCCACCATTTCAGGCGTACGGCATAGACCAGGAACCAGCCGGACAAGGCAATCGCACAGAACAGATACAGCCAGCCGCTCATGCCGGTGGCGAACGGCAGCAGCGACACGGCGAACAGGATCACCGTGTAGACCAGAATCTGGGTACGGGTGTGCTCGATGCCGTGCGTGACCGGCAGCATGGGAATATCGACTTCGGCGTATTCCTTGGCCCGCTCGATCGCCAGCGCCCAGAAATGCGGCGGCGTCCAGATGAAGATGATCAGGAATAGAACCAGCGAATGCGCGGTCACCGAGTTGGTGACCGCGGCCCAGCCGAGAATCGGCGGTGCGGCCCCGGCGGCCCCGCCAATCACGATGTTCTGCGGCGTGGCGCGCTTGAGGTACAGCGTGTAGATGCCGGCATAGCCGACCAAGGCGAACAACGTCAGCCAGGCCGTCAACGCATTCACCAGCGTGAGCAGAATCACCATGCCCGCCATGCCGATGGCGAAGGCAAAGATCGCCGACTGGCGTGTGTCCAGATGCCCGGTGACCAGCGGCCGCTTGCGCGTGCGCTTCATGCGCGAATCGGCCTGCACATCGATCATCTGGTTCACGGCGGCGGCCGACGCCGCCATCAGGCCGATACCGAGGGTACCGAACACCAGCGCGCTGATCGGGACCATGCCGGGCGTAGCCAGGAACATGCCGACCATCGCCGTAAACACGATCAGCAGCACGACCCGAGGCTTACACAGCTCGTAATAATCCGTGATCCGCTGCGACAGCGTCGGCTGGTAAACGGCGGAGGAAGAGCTAGACATGATCGCGCGCACTCCATTGGACATAGGCGATGGCGGCCGGCGCCCATGTTAACAAGGCGGCTGCCGCCCTGCCGGATTTATCCGCCCGCATCGATGCCATGGCCGGCGATAGCATCGAAAGCGATACCACCGACCAGCGCCGGTTCGGATCGTATGGCGGGCGAATCATCATGGCGTGTCACATAGGGTTATCAGCGCAGGCGGCCCCGATGCGGGGCGAGCTGGGCAGCCCCCGCTCGATCGACCATGCCAGGCGACTCTGGCGTCAATCGCCGCGAATGACCGCCAGCGGGCACCGCCGGGGCCAGCCGATCCCAATCGCCGACATCAATCACATACGGCAATTCACCATATCCGGTTGCCCGACGACATTCACAATTTCTTATTATTGCCCAAATCATGCAGCCGGCGCAGCGGCCAGCGGCGAAGCACCGCGACGCCCGCGCCAGACGCGCTGTGTTCAAGCACGGCGCCGCGTATTGACGACAACGAGGATGATCAACGCGATCACCGCCATCAGGAACCACTGCGAGGCATACACATAATGCGCCCAGGGCCGCAGGCCGATGGCGTCCTCGTCCCAATCCCGCAGGAAGCCACCCGGCGCCTTCGGGTTGAGTAACAACAACCCGTTCGCCACCGGCGCCCCGTACTGGCAACGCACGGTGGCCGCCGGCGGATAATTGAGGGCCCGCGGCCAGCCGGTCAGACTGCACTGACGATCGTGGCCCAGGCGCAGACCCGGCTGCGGAAACCCTTGCCAGTACCCGCGGACGGTCACCCGCCCGGCCGGCGCCTGCGGATTCGGTTTCGGCGCACTGCGGTCGCCGGTCTTTGGCACCCAACCCCGATCGACCATGACGCGCACACCCGAGTCCAGCACCAGCGGCGTCCACACGCGATAGCCGCTCCGTGTGCCCTGGACCTGATCCGACAGCAACAGCTGATGCGCCGCATCGTAATGACCGCTGACGATATAACGATAGCCATGGCGTGGCCCGCGCCCGCTGTCCACAGCGGCGGCGTCGAGCCGCAGGTGCTGGGGGCCGGCGCGGCGGGCCGCCGCATGCTCGGCCACCAGGCGCTCCTTGTAATGCGCGCGCTCGATCTGCCAGACGCCGAGCGCCGACAGAATCGCCATCCCCACCACCGTGATCGCGACGCCCCACCAAGGCGGCGCAAAGCGAAAGGATCCAATATTCATGTCGATCTCGACCCGGCCCGTCTCATGCCCCGGCCGCGGTCCGTGTCGGCCTGCCGCAATGGCCCTGAGACGCAGCCCAGCCGCCCACCGCAGGCGGTGCCGCACGCCGGCGGGCCGGGCATGGAATGACGAGATATTGAAGACATGGAGTCGCCGCAGTCGTCAGGTTGCTGCGCGGCCGGTCGAAGCGACGCGCACCTCAGCACAGCCATTGTGCCTCAATCCATCGACAGTGCCTGTTCTGCCCGGTCGACCCAGGCACCCGGGTCGATCGCGTGGTCGGCCGGCGGCTGCATGGGCACCCGGGCGAGACACGGCGCCGGCATGGCGGACGCCAGCCAGGACAGGTTCTGGTCCAGTCGCGGCTGGCGTGGCGGCAGCGTATTCGCCACCCAGCCGAGCAACCGCGTCCGCGTCGCAATCGCGCGGGCGGACAGTATCGCGTGGTTCACGCAGCCCAGCCGCATGCCGACCACCAGCACTGTCGGCCAGCCGTGACCGGCAACCCAGTCGGCGAAATCCCAGTCGTCGCCGAGCGGGACATGCCAGCCACCGGCACCCTCGACCACCACCCAGTCCGCGCGCCCGGCCAGATGCGCGTGGCTGGCATCCAGCGTGGCGCGCGCGATCGGCGTGCCGGCGTCGGCGGCCGCGATATGCGGTGCGATCGCCGGCTCGAACGCGCAAGGATTGATTTCCCGGTAGGTGAATCCCGGCGAGCCCGCCGCCATCAGCGCCAGCGCGTCGTCGTTGCGCAAACCGTCCGGCGTGACGGTGCAACCGCTGGCCACGGGCTTGTAGCCCACCGCCCGGTGCCCGGCCGCGACCAGCCCGCGCAGTACGGCGGTCGCGATTCGTGTCTTGCCGATTTCAGTATCCGTGCCGGTGACGAAAAGCGTGCGTGCGGTCATGGGTCAAGCGTGGCTCATGGAGGCGCGCCAACGGCGCGGCGTGTTCATGGCGAGACACCGACGGCCCCCGACAACGCCTGCCAGGACTCGGCGAGCGCGTCGATCAGGCCGTCAACATCGGACAAGTCGTGCGCCGCGCTCAATGTGATGCGCAGGCGCGAGGTGCCGGGCGCGACCGTCGGCGGGCGGATCGCACCCACCAGATAACCGCGTGCCAGCAAGGCGTCGCTGAGCGCCAGCGCCTTGCGTTCCTCGCCCACGATCACGGGCTGGATCGGACTGTCGGATGCGGCAATCGACAACCCGGTGTCGGCGGCGCGGGTGCGAAAACGCGCGACCAGCGCATGCAGATGCGCGCGCCGCTCCGGTTCCGCGCGAATGATCGACAGCCCGCTCCGGGCCGCGGCGGCGACGGCGGCCGGCATGGCGGTGGAAAAGATCAGCGAGCGTGCGGTCTGCAGAATGGCTTCGATAATGTCATCGTCGCCGGCCACGAAGGCGCCGGCCGCACCGATCGACTTGCCGAGCGTGCCCGTGAGCAGCGGCACCGCGCCGCTGTCCAGCCCCGCCTCGGCGACACGCCCGGCGCCGTCCGGGCCAAACACGCCGATCCCATGCGCATCGTCGACCATCAGCCAGCCATCGCGGGCCCGGGCTACTTGCGCCAGCTCGACCAGCGGCGCGGTATCCCCGTCCATGGAGAACACCGCATCCGTGACCAGCAGCCGATGGCCGTCGCGCGCGCCGGCGAGTGCGGCATCCGCCGCCGCGGCGTCGCCATGCGCATAGATGTGCTTGGCCGCCCCCGACAACCGGCTGCCATCGATCAACGAGGCATGATTGAGCGCATCGGCGACGATATGGTCGCCCTTGCCCAACAGGGCCGCGATCACGCCGACATTGGCGCCGTACCCGGTCGAGAACACGAGCGCACGCTCGCGCCCGAGCCAGTCGGCCAGATCGGCTTCGAGTGCCGCGTGCTCGGTGTTATAGCCGGTCACGAGCTGCGAGGCGCCGGAACCGGCGCCGACAACGCGGGCCGAAGCACTCAGCGCGGCAGCCAGCCGCGGATCCGTGGCCAGCCCGAGATAATCGTTGCTGCAGAAATTGAGCGCGCGCCGTCCGTCGACGCACACCTGCACGCCGTGTCCGCCGTCGATCACACGCCGGCGTCGCCGGCGGCCGGCGGCGTCGATGGCTGCCAGACGTTGCCGGCAGACCCGGTGCAGGGATCCTGTCATCGTGCGCCCGCCCGCGCCTCAGGCGCGCGCGGCCTGGGGCGACCGGTCGGCGCAGGGGGCCTGCCCCGGTTCCAGTTCGGTGTACTTAGGGCTTGCCTCGGGCCGCATGCCGAGCTTGTCCAGCAGGGCCAGGTCGGCGCGGTGCGCGGGGTTGGCCGTGGTCAGCAGTTCCTCGCCATAGAAGATGGAATTGGCACCGGCCAGAAAACACAGTGTTTGCACCGCTTCCGACATCTCCTCGCGGCCCGCCGCCAGGCGAACATAGGACGCCGGCATCATGATCCGGGCCACCGCAATCGTGCGCACGAAATCCAGCGCATCGATGGCGTCGGTCCCGTGCAACGGCGTGCCCTCGACCTGGACCAGGTTGTTGATCGGCACACTCTGCGGGTGCGCGGGCAGATTGGCGAGTTGGCGCAGCATCTCGGCACGATCACCCGGCTGCTCGCCCATGCCGACAATACCGCCGCAGCAGACCTTGAGGCCGGCGTCGCGCACATGGTCCAGCGTATCGAGCCGGTCCTGATAGGTGCGCGTGGAGATGATCTGCTCGTAGTACTCGGGCGAAGTATCGAGATTGTGGTTGTAGTAGTCGAGACCGGCCGCCGCCAGCGCTTCGGCCTGACGCGCCTTGAGCATGCCCAGCGTGACGCAGGTCTCCAGTCCTTCGGCCTTGACCGCCTCGACCATCTCGATGACCTTCGCCAGATCCTTGTCCTTCGGGCTGCGCCAGGCCGCGCCCATGCAGAAACGCGTCGCGCCGGCCGCCTTGGCCCGCTTGGCGGCATCCACCACTTGCTCGGTCGGCAGCAAGGCCTCGCGGTCGAGCCCGGTGGCGAAACGCACGCTTTGCGGGCAATAGGCGCAGTCTTCGGGACAGGCGCCCGTCTTGATCGACAACAGCGTGGAGAGCTGCACGTCGCGCGCATCGAAATGCGCCCGGTGCGCCCCCTGCGCGCGGTGCATCAGTTCGGGAAAGTCGAGCGCGAACAGGGTCTCGACTTCGGCGCGAGTCCAGTCGTGGCGCAGCGCGCCGGCTCCGGTGGTATCGGTCATGGCAGGATGGCCTTAGAAGATGCAGCGCCCACAGCTTTATGCAGCCGCCATCAGCCGTCAACCTAAAATGACGTCATTCCTTTACCAGTGGTTAAAAAGCACCCGATCGGCGTGGCTCGCACCGCGTTGCCCGGTCTGCGCCGCGCCGGTCGATGCCGACGCCGGCCTGTGCGCGGGCTGCCGTGGCGAATTGCCGGTGTTCGACGCGCAATGCCGGTACTGCGCGATCGCTGTCGCGGAGGCCGCGTCCTCGCGCGTGTGTACGGCGTGTGCGCGCCGACCCCGGTTCGATCATGCCTTGGCCGCTTTTCACTATCGCCAGCCGATCGCCTGGATGATCGGCGAGCTGAAATATCGTCGGCAACTGGGCCATGCCCGCGTACTCGGCGAGCTGCTGGCCGAGCGCGTCGCGGCCGAGCACCCGTGCCCGCCCGATCTGATCACCCCCGTGCCGTTACATCCGGCGGCGTTTCGTCGCCGGGGCTTCAACCAGGCCGAGCGCATCGCCGCCCATCTGGCCCGCCGGCTGGACTGGCCGCTCGATCGCGACGCCTTCGACCGGCTGCGCGATACACCACGCCAGAGCACGCTCGACGCCGCGCAGCGCGCGGCCAACGTGCGCCACGCCTTTGCCGCCCGCCGCGATCTCGGCGGGCGCCGCGTCGCCATCGTCGACGATGTCATGACCACCACGCGCACCGCCCGCGCGATGGCGCGTGCGGCCCGGGCCGCCGGGGCGAGCTCCGTCGAGGTGTACTGCGTGGCTCGTGCCTGAGGCCATCGGGCTTGCCGCCCGGCAATGCCTGCGATTAACTGAGCGGCCAACGTCCGCACCGTTGTTCATCATGCTCGGTTATCTGTTGTCTCATCGTCCCTCGCCCGGCCGCCGCCCCGGCTCACTCGTGGACCCGGCCCCCGAGAACCGGATCGGCAAACTGCTGATCTATCGGATGGATTTCGGCGGCTCCGGCGGCGCAGTCGAGCGTTGCGAGGACCAGTTGGACAAGGTGCTGGCGCCAGTAGCGCAGAGCGACCACAAACTGACGTGGCTGCATTTCGAGGGCGACGTGACCGCGGCCCAACTGGCGCGCCTGGGGGCGGATTTCACGCTGCATCCGCTGGCGCTGGAAGACGTGCTCAACAACGGCCAGCGGCCCAAGCTCGATGCTTATCGCAACACGCTGTTCGCCACGCTTGCACTGCCCCACATGGACGACGACGACGTCGTCTTCCAGCAGGTCAGCGTGTTCATCGGCCAGGACTTCGTGCTCAGTTTTCATGCCGGCGACCACGACGTGTTCGCCCCCGTACGCGAGCGCATTCATGCCGCCCACGGGCGCATCGCCCGCGCCGAGTCGGATTATCTCGGCTATTGTCTGGCCGATGTCGTGGTCGATTCCGGTTTCGCCGTGCTGGCGGGTTATCACGACCAGCTTGAAGACCTGGAGGACCGGATCTTCGACGACCGGAAGGATGACCTGATCAGTGTCATCCACGATCTGCGACGCCGCCTGATCGGCATGCGCAAGGTGCTGATTTCACAGAACGAGTTACTCGTGCGCTGGATCAGCCTCGAGCATCCTCTGATCCACGACGACAACCGCCCGTACTTTCGCGACGTACAGGATCACGCCAAGCGCGTGGTCGATCTCACCGACGGCTATTACGACACCGCCCGATCTCTGCTCGACACGCATCTGTCGCTGGCCTCGGCCCGACTCAACGACGTAATGCGGGTACTCACGCTGATCGCGACCGTGTTCATGCCGTTGTCGTTCATCGTCGGCGTGTACGGCATGAACTTCGACACCAAGTACCCCTGGAACATGCCGGAACTGTCATTCGCCTATGGCTACCCCGTGCTATTGGGGGGAATACTGATACTGGTGATCGGCATGCTCGTCTACTTCAAGCGCAAGCGTTGGCTGTAGGGTGTAGCGCCCGATTGGCAGGCTACACCCGCGCGTACGCGGCACCGGCCTGGGTCCAGCGTGCGATCAGGATCTCCGCCTCGCGCGGGTGATAGGCGAGCACGTCGTCGGCCAGGCCGAGCGCCGATTCGGCAAGATCGGCATCGCGCACCAGATCGGCAATACGGAAGGCCTGGGCGCCGGTCTGGCGCGTACCCAGCACTTCGCCCGGGCCGCGCAGTTCCAGGTCGGCGCGGGCGATGGCGAAACCGTCGGAAGTCTTGCGCAGTGCCGCGAGCCGCGCGCGTGCGGTATCCGACAGCGGCCCCTGGTAGAGCAGCACGCAGTGGCTGGCGACCGTGCCCCGCCCGACCCGTCCGCGCAGCTGATGCAGCTGGGCCAGCCCGAGGCGCTCGGCATTCTCGATGATCATGAGCGAGGCGTTGGGCACGTCCACACCCACCTCGATGACCGTAGTCGCCACCAGGATATCGATGCGCCCGTCCTTGAAGGCCGTCATCGCACGGGCCTTGTCGGCGGCCTTCATGCGTCCGTGAACCAGCGAGACACGGGCGCCGTCGAGGGCTTCCGAGAGCGACTCGGCCGCCGCTTCCGCGGCCTGGGCCTCGAGTTTGTGCGAGGCCTCGATCAGGGTGCAGACCCAGTACACCTGCCGGCCCTCGGCCACGGCATCGCCGATGCGGGCGATCACTTCATCACGGCGGGTGTTCGGGATGGCGACGGTCGTGATCGGCGTGCGCCCGGGCGGCAACTCGTCGATGACCGAGGTATCCAGATCGGCATAGGCGCTCATCGCGAGTGTGCGCGGAATCGGGGTCGCCGTCATGATCAACTGATGCGCCGTGGTGCGCCCGGAGCCCGCCTTGTTGCGCAGCGCCAGACGCTGGTCGACGCCGAAGCGGTGCTGCTCGTCGATCACCGCCAGACCCAGCCGGCCGAACTCGACCGCGCTCTGGAACAACGCATGGGTGCCGACCGCAACGCCCGGCGTGCCGGCCGCGATCGCGGCGACGATCTGTTCATCCTTCTTGCGCTTGCCGGTGATCAGCCAGACCGGCACGCCGAGCGGTTCCAGCCAGCGCGACAATGCGCCGTGATGCTGTTCGGCCAGCAATTCGGTTGGCGCCATGAAGGCGCCCTGCCAGCCGTTGTCGACGGCGGTGAGCAGGGCCGCGGCGGCAACCACCGTCTTGCCCGAACCGACATCGCCCTGCACCAGCCGCAGCATCGGTGAAGCCGCCGCCATATCGGCCAGAATCTCGCCGATCACGCGGCGCTGCGCGGCCGTCGGCGCGAAACCGAGGCCTTCGAACAACGGCGCCAGGCCGCGCCCGGCTTCGCGCATCGCGGGTGCCCGATCGCTGCGGATCTGCTTGCGCCGCGACCGGAGCGCCAGCTGGTGGCCGAGCAGTTCCTCGAACGCCAGGCGCCGACAGGCGGCGTCACGGCCGTCGGCCAGGGCCGCCAGATCGGCGCCGGGCGGCGGCGCGTGAATCCGGCGCAGGGCTTCGGCGGCCGATAGGGCCAGCGCCGGCCCGGTGAGGCCCGCCGGCAGCCCCTCGGGCCAGAAGTCGGGCCGGTCCAGCAGCGTCAACGCCTGTCCGACCAGGTCACGCAGACGATTCTGGGTTACCCCCGCGGTCGCTGGATACACGGGGGTGAACGATGGCACGAAATCATGTCCGGCCGCGGCATCGGCCACCACCTCGGTTTCCGGGTGGACCATTTCCGGGCCATAGGCACCACCGCGCGGCTCGCCGTAGATGCGCAGCCACGTGCCCGGCGCCAGCCGCGCCTGCTGCGCCGGGCCAAAATGAAAGAACCGCAGCCACAGCCGCCCGGCGCCGTCCGACGTGGTCACGAGCAGGCTGCGCCGCCGGCCCATCCGGACCTCGGCGGATTCGACACGAACCACCGCCAGCGCCGCCCGCCCGGGCGCGAGTTCGAGCACCGGCGTGATCCGGCTTCTGTCCTCATAGCGCAACGGCCGGTGCAGCAGGACATCGCCAATCGAGACGATGCCGAGGCCGGCCAGCCGATCCGCCAGCTTGGGACCGACGCCGGCCAGCCGTCTGATGCTGGCGGTGGCCGCCGGCGGGGTCGCCGCTTGCGGTCCCGAGGCGGCCCTAATCGACGGCGAGGATGGCATCCGCCTCGACGGCCGCATTCTTGGGCAGGGCGGCCACACCGATGGCCGCACGCGCCGGATACGGCGCGTTGAAACGCGCCTTCATGACTTCGTTGACCACGGCGAACTGATCCATGTCGGTCAGATAGATGCCGATGCGCACCGCATTGGCCAGGGTCGTGCCCGCGGCTTCGGCGATCGCGGTGAGATTGTCGAAAACCTGCTCGACCTGGGCCTTGAAATCGCCGTCGACCAGCTCGCCGGTTGCCGGGTCAAGCGGAATCTGCCCGGAGACGAAGATCGTGCCGTTGGCGCTCACGGCCTGGGAATACGGCCCAATCGCCGCTGGGGCGTTCTCGGTGTGGATGATCTGCTGGTTGATCGGCTGCATGGCGACTCCGCGGTGGTAAAAACAGAGGCTGTATTTTTACACAGCATTTCGTTTCGGCCCAGACGCCAGCGTGCGTTTTCGTTGATCGGGCCCGACGTGTCGACCGGCGCGGGTCAGCTGCGCTCGACCTTTTCCACCTGCGGGATACGGCGAATGCGCCGTATGACGCTGGCCAGATGCTGGCGGTCGCGAACGCCGATCAGGAATCGAATCGTCACCAGCGCACCGCCGCGCTCGGGGAAATTGACGTTCTCGATACTGCACTCCCCGTCGGCAATACGCGATGAAATATTGGCCAGCAATCCGCGCTCGTTGGACGCGGTCACGCGCAGCTCCACGTCGTAGTCGCCGGACACATTGTCGGCCCAGGTCAGTTCCACACGATCATTGGACGCGCCCTTGCGCGATGAATAGGCGCAACCGGTGCGATGCACCACCAGTCCGCGGCCGACGCTCGCCTGACCGTGGATCGCGTCGCCCGGCACCGGATGACAGCACTTGGCGAATTCCACCACCAGGCCTTCGGTGCCCTGCACCGCCAACGGCTTGGCGCGCTTGCCGGCCGCCACCGGGGCATCGCTGGCCAGGAAATGCCGCGCCACCAGCGGCGCCAGCCGCCGGCCGAGCCCGATGGCCGCATACAGCGCCGGCAGACTGGCTTCGCCCATCTCGGCCAGGCCGCGATCGATATCGCTGCGCGACAGCCGGCGCAACGACAGGCCCAGATCGGATAGCGATTTTTCCAGCAGACGCTCGCCGAGTTCGCGCGCCTTGTCCTCGCGCTGGTTCTTGAGATAGCTGCGCACCCCCGAGCGTGCCTTGCCGGTGCGCAGGAAATGCAGCCAGGCCGCGTTCGGCCGCGCATGCTTCGCGGTGATGATCTCGACCGTCTGGCCCGACTTCAGTTTGTTGTTCAACGGCGCCAGGTGACCATCGACACGGGCGGCCACACAGCGGTTGCCGAGCTCGGTATGCACCGCGTAGGCGAAGTCCACGCAGGTCGAGCCCTTGGCCAGCTGGATGATCTGGCCCTTGGGCGTGAACACGTACACCTCATCGGGGAACAGGTCCAGGCGCAGGTTGTCTACGAAGGCCAGCGAGTCCCGCTCGCCCTCGGTCATCTCGGCGAGATGCCCGAGCCAGGCGCTGGTATCCAGATTGCCGAGCTTGCCGACCGACTCGCCCAGCTTGTATTGCCAATGTGCCGCGATGCCGGATTCGGCGATCTGGTCCATCTCGCGGGTTCGGATCTGAACCTCGAACTTGAGGCCGCCACGCGCCAGCACCGTGGTATGCAGCGATTGATAGCCGTTGAGCTTGGGGTTGGCGATATAGTCGTTGAACTGCTCGGAAATCGGCCGATAGCGATGATGCACGATGCCGAGCACGCGATAGCACTCATCGACGGTGTTCACGATCACCCGTACGCCGTACAGATCGAAGACATCGAGAAAACGCCGATGCTTCTCGCGCATCTTGCGATAGATGCTGTACAGATTCTTGCGCCGGCCCCGGACCGCGGCCGTCAGCCCCTCGGCGGCGACCGCACGCGAGAGGTTTTCCTCGATCTCGCGCAGCAGGCTGCGCCGATCGCCGGTGATCGAGCGCGAGGCCCGCAGCAGCACCTCGTAGCGCCGCGGATAGAGATTGGCAAAGCCCTTCTCCTCGAGCTCCTCGCGCATGCTGTTGATGCCCAGCCGGCGCGCGATCGGCGCATAGATTTCGAGCGTCTCGCGCGCGATCAGGGCGCGTTTCTTCGGGCTCATGCCGCCGAGCGTGCGCATGTTGTGCAGGCGATCGGCGAGCTTGACCAGGATCACGCGGATATCGTGCGTCATCGCCAGCATGAGCTTGCGGAAACTCTCGGCGGTGGCCTGCTCGCGGCTGCGGAACTGGGCCTTGTCCAGCTTGGATACGCCGTCGACGAGCGCGGCCACTTCGGCACCGAAGCGCTGCGCGACCTCGTCGCGCGCCGCGTCGGTATCCTCGATCACATCGTGCAGAATCGCCGCCATCAAGGTGGTGGCATCCAGGCGCATGTTGGCCAGAATGCGGGCAACCGCCAGCGGATGGTAGATGTAGGGTTCGCCGGTTTTGCGGAACTGGCCGCGATGCTGGCGCTCACCGTACTCGTAGGCCGATCGGACCTGGGCAATCTGCTCGGCCGGCAGGTAGGTTTCCAGATGCTCGGCGAGCGCATTGATGCCGTACTCGCGCGATATGCGCGAGGTGCGGATCTTGCTCTGGATACGTGTCAGGCCATTCAGTTCCATGGCCTCAGATTACTTTGATTTCGCGGGACTGGCGAGTCTTCCGGCGCGGGTCGCGAGCGGCCGGGCGCGCGCCGCGGCACGCCCGGCCCGCGCTGCCCTCATTCGTCGGCGCCGGCCTTCTTCACGCCGCGTTTTTCATCGGCCTGGAAATCTTCCTCGCCAGGCTCGGCCGGGCGCGGCGCTTCCATGCTCGACGACATGGGCGGCAGATCCGGCTCTTTCAGGATGTCGCGGCTGATCAAGCCTTCGGCGATCTCGCGCAGCGCGAGCACAGACGGCTTGTCGTCCTCCCAGTCCAGCTGGGAATGCGCGCCGCGCGCGAGCTGCCGAGCCCGCTTGGACGCGATGGCCGCCAATTGGAACTTGTTGTCGACGTGTTCGAGACAATCTTCAACGGTAACGCGCGCCATGGGTACCTCGCATTTCTAGCGCAATCCATCAGTATAACGATTCAAGGCGTTCGCAGCCAGCGCAATCAGGCGGTGCGCTCGAAGATCCGGCTCAATTCGTCCAGCGCCCGCTCGAAGCGGTCGTTGACGATCTGGTAGTCGTAATCGTCGGCGTGGGCGAGTTCGTCGTCGGCCTCGGCCAGCCGACGCTGGATCGCGGCCTCGTCCTCCGAGCCGCGGGCCCGCAGGCGCCGTTCGAGCTCTTGCCGCGACGGCGGCCGGATGAAAATGGTCACGGCCTGCGGCGCGCGTTCGCGGACCTGAGCCGCGCCCTGCCAGTCGATGTCCAGCACCACATCCTGGCCGGCGTCGAGCCAGCGTTCGGTCTCGGCGGCCGACGTGCCGTAATAGTGATCGAACACGCGTGCATACTCCAGAAACTCGCCGCGCGCGATCATGGCCTCGAACACCTCGCGCGTGACGAAGTGGTAGTCCACGCCGTCGACCTCGCCGGCGCGTGCAGCGCGCGTCGTGTACGACACGGAGAAGCGGGCGATGCGCCCGCCCTCGCCGAGGCGCGCGATCACGGCACGCGTCAGGCTGGTCTTGCCGCCGCCGGACGGCGCGGAGATGACATACAGCCGGCCGGCTCGGTTATCGGTGTGATTTGCCAAGGTCATTCGATGTTCTGCACCTGTTCGCGCATCTGCTCGATGAGCACCTTCATTTCCACCGCGTGCCCGGTGACCTCGGCATCGACCGACTTCGAGCCGAGCGTGTTGGCCTCGCGATTGAACTCCTGCATCAGGAAATCCAGCCGGCGCCCGATCGGATCGTCGCGCGTCAGGGCGTTCTTGAGCGCCTCAATGTGCGCGCCCAGTCGATCCAGTTCCTCGGCCACGTCCATGCGCTGGGCCGCCATGACCAGCTCGGTTTCGACCCGCGCCGGATCGGCCTCGACATCCATCTCGGCGAGCCGGGCACGCAGCTTGTCGGCCTGCTCGGCCCGCACATCGGGCACACGGCTGCGCACCGCCTGGGCGTGTTGCCCGATCGCATCGGCCCGGGTCACCAGCATATCCGCCAGACGCGCACCTTCTGCCGCGCGCATGTCGCGCAGATCGGCGAGGGCCGTGTCCAGCGATTCCAGCGCCGCGGCCTGCAGCGTTTCGGTGTCCGGCTCGATCTCTTTCTGGACGCCGGAAAACGTCAACAGCTGCAGCGCATCCGGCGCCCGGCAATCGATCACGCTCGAGCGCACGGTATCGACCGCGGCGGACACTGCGGCCAGGCGTTCGCTGTCGATCTCGATCGACTGGTCCGGGCGGGCGGTTGCCAGCCGGGCGGTCACCTCCACCTTGCCGCGGCCGACATACTGGCCCACTTTCTCGCGGATGGCGGGCTCGAGTGCGCGCAGCGCCTCGGGCAGGCGGGCAGATACATCGAGATAGCGGTGATTGACGCTGCGCAGCTCCCAGACGAGCTCGCCCCACTCGCCCTGGGCCTCGCGGCGTGCGAATCCGGTCATGCTGCGGGTCATACGCGTGCCTTGATCGATTGCTTATGGTCGCCGAATGGCGCGCAGTATCGCACAGCCGGCACCCACCCCGGGCGCGACCGGCGCACTTTGCCCGGCCGGCGAGACAGGCGGGGGCGCTGATACACTAGCGGACTATTCCACTCAAACCCTCGCGAGGCGAACTTGATCAACCGACCCAGCGGCCGCGCCGCCGACCAGCTCCGTGACGTGACTATCCAGCGCCATTTCACCAAGCACGCGGCCGGTTCGGTACTGGTGTCGTTCGGCGACACCCGCGTGATCTGCACCGCCAGCGTCGAAGAGCGCATACCGCCGTGGCTGCGCGGCACCGACTCGGGCTGGCTGACGGCCGAATACGGCATGCTTCCGGGCGCGACCGGCAGTCGCAACGGGCGCGAGGCCGCGCGCGGCAAACAAGGCGGGCGCACGATCGAGATCCAGCGCCTGATCGGACGCAGCCTGCGTGCGGTGATGGACCTGAAAGCGCTCGGCCAGCGTTCGGTGACGATCGACTGCGACGTGATCCAGGCCGACGGCGGCACCCGCACAGCCTCGATCACCGGCGGCTATGTCGCCCTGGTCGATGCGATGAACCGTCTGGTGGCCGACGGCAAGCTGAAATCCAGCCCCTTGCACGGTCAGCTGGCGGCGGTGTCGGTCGGCATCTATGCCGGCGCGCCGGTGCTCGATCTCGACTATGCCGAAGACAGCCAGGCCGAGACCGACATGAATGTGGTGATGAACGAAGCCGGCGGCTTCATCGAGCTGCAGGGCACGGCCGAGGGCCATGCCTTCGCCCGCGGCGAACTCGACGCGCTGATCGGCCACGCCCAGAAAGGCATTGGCGAACTGATCGAAATCCAGAGCGCCGCGCTGGCCGAGGGCTGAGCATGACCGAACGCTGGGTTCTCGCATCCGCCAACGCCGGCAAGCTCAGCGAGCTGGCTGCGCTTCTGGCGGAACTCGATATCGAAGTCGTATCCCAGGCGGCATTTAACGTCCCGGATGCTGTCGAGGACGGCGTCGCCTTCGTCGACAATGCCTTGATCAAGGCGCGTCATGCCGCGGCGGCGACCGGCCTGCCGGCGATCGCCGACGACTCCGGCCTGGCGGTGGATTATCTGGACGGCGCCCCGGGCATCCGCTCGGCACGCTTTGCCGGCACGCATGGCGACGACGCGGCCAGCAACGCCGCGCTGCTCGAAGCACTGGCCGGCGTGCCGGACTCCGGGCGGGGCGCGGCCTTCCATTGCTGCCTGGTTGCGACCCGGGCGGCCGACGATCCGGTGCCGGTGATCGCCCAGGGCGTGTGGCGCGGCCGGATTCTGTCCGCCCCCCGCGGCGACGGCGGCTTCGGCTACGATCCGTTGTTCTGGGCGACCGAAGAGAATGCGAGCGCGGCGGAACTGACCGCCGAGCGAAAGAACGCCGTCAGCCATCGCGGCCGCGCCATGGCGACCCTTATCGACCGGTTTCGTGAACGTCGCTGAAACGGCGTCGTACGCCCCGCGGGCTCGCGGCGATGCCGCGGCCACGCCGCTGGCGGTTTACGTGCATCTGCCGTGGTGCGTGGCCAAATGCCCGTACTGCGACTTCAATTCGCATCGGGCGCCGGCGGAGTTGCCGGAATCGGCCTATATCGATGCATTGCTCGCGGACTGGCGGCTCGCCGCCGCCGACGAGACCCGCCCGATCACCAGCGTGTTCATCGGCGGCGGCACGCCCAGCCTGTTCTCCGGAGCCGCGATCGGGCGGGTGCTCAACGCCCTGGACCGGCGGCTGGGGCTGGCCGCGGACTGCGAGATCACGCTCGAGGCGAACCCCGGCACCACGGAGCGCAGCCGCTTCGTGGATATGGCCGCGGCCGGCGTGAACCGTATCTCGCTGGGCGTGCAGAGCCTGGATGCCGATTGCCTGGCCGCGCTCGGACGCATCCACGGCCCCGGCGAAGCGCTGGCCGCCATCGCCGATGTCCAGGCCGCCGGCATCGAGCGGCTCAACTGCGATCTCATGTTCGGCCTGCCGGGCCAGACCCTGGCCTCCGGCCTGGCCGACATCGACACGCTGCTGGCCCGGGATCCGGGCCACATTTCCTATTATCAGCTGACGCTGGAACCCGGCACGCCGTTTCATCGGCGACCGCCCCCACGCCCCGACGACGACCGGGTCGCGGACCTGTTCGAAGCCGCGGCCGAACGTCTGCGCAGCGCCGGTTATACCCAGTACGAAGTCTCCGCCTGGGGCGGCGACCACCGTTGTCGGCACAACGATAACTACTGGCGCTTCGGTGACTATCTGGCGATCGGCGCCGGCGCCCACGGCAAGCAGACGCTGGGCGACGGGACAATCGTACGTACCGCGCGCCAGCGCTGGCCGGCCGGCTACATGAAGTCCGCCGGTTCGCCCGCCGCGATCACCGAGACCCGCCATCTGACACCCGAGGATGCCCGCTTCGAAGCATTGCTCAACGGCCTGCGCCGACGCGACGGCCTCGTGCGCCCGGAATACGAAGCGCGTACCGGCCTGGCATGGGCACAACTGCTGAGCACGCTGGCCGACCCGATCAACCGGCAGTTGCTCGTGGCCGATGCCGAAACACTGCGCGCCAGCGACCATGGCTGGTATTTTCTCGACACCATTCTCGCCGGTCTGCTTTGATGATTGACGAACCCAGCGTAGTTTGTCCCTACTGCGGCGAAACCATCACCATCGTGGTGGACACCACCGCGGGTAATCAGCGCTACGTCGAGGACTGTTTCGTCTGTTGCCAGCCGATCGTGCTGACCATCGCGACCGACGACGCGGGCGCGCTGGATCATGTCGACGCCGAGCCGGAAAACGGTTAGTTTCGGCGTCCAGGCATGAGGCGGGGGCCGGCGGCTGGCTGCGACGCGGACCGCCGTCTATACTCGACCGTCATTCGCTGTGCGCCCGCGCGGTCCCGCGCGGGCAATGCCGCAGAACAACCAATTGGGCTACATGGCCGAATATTCACGCAAACAGGAAGCACTGGATTACCACGCCCGCCCCAAACCGGGGAAGCTGGGCATCTCGGTAACCAAACCGTTCACCACCTACGGCGAACTCTCGCTGGCTTATACGCCGGGCGTGGCAGAGCCGGTCAAGGCAATTCGCGACAACCCGGAAGACGCCTACCGTTATACCTCCAAGGGTAATCTGGTTGCGGTGATTTCCAACGGCACGGCGGTGCTGGGCCTGGGCAATACGGGCGCACTGGCCAGCAAGCCGGTGATGGAAGGCAAGGCTGTCCTGTTCAAGAAATTCGCCGATGTCGATGTATTCGACATCGAGGTCGATGCCGATACCGCCGAGGCGATGATCGAGACGGTCACGCGCATCGCGCCGACCTTCGGCGGTATCAACCTCGAAGACATCGCCGCCCCTGAATGCTTCGAGATCGAGAACGCACTGATCGAGCGGCTGGATATTCCGGTGTTCCATGATGACCAGCACGGCACCGCGATCATTGTCGCCGCCGGCCTGATCAACGCGCTGGAACTGCAGGACAAGAAGCTCGCCGACGCCCGGATCGTGTGCATGGGCGCGGGTGCGGCGGCCATTGCCTCGATGAATCTGCTGATCGAGATGGGCGTGACCCAAGAGCACATCTACATGTGCGACAGCAAGGGCGTGATCCACGACGGCCGCGACGACCTGTCGAAATACAAGGCCAAATTCGCCACCCGGACCGACAAGCGCACCGTCGATGACGCGATGGCGATCGCCGACGTGTTCATCGGCTTATCCGGGCCGGACACGGTATCCAAGGCGCAGATCGCGTCCATGCCGCCCCGACCGATCGTGTTCGCGCTGTCCAATCCCAATCCCGAGATCACGCCGGAAGATGCCAAGTCCGTTCGCGACGACCTGATCATGGCCACGGGCCGTTCGGATTATCCGAACCAGATCAATAACGTGCTGGGCTTTCCCTATATCTTCCGCGGCGCATTGGACGTGCGCGCGCGACGCATCAACATGCAGATGTGCGTCGCCGCCGCCCGCGCCATGGGCGAACTCGCCCGCCGCCCGGTGCCCAATACAGTGCTGGAAGCGCACAGCCAGGACAGCATGTCGTTCGGGCCGGACTATATCGTCCCCAGCCCGTTCGATCCGCGCCTGATCGACTTCGTACCGCCGGCGGTTGCCGCCGCCGCAGTGGAAACCGGCGTGGCGCGCATTGAATACCCTTCGCATTACCCGCAGCCCGCGATCGATGTATCCGATCAGTAGGGAGCCCTGCGACAACTTTCGGGAGACTCACCATGGCTAACACGTACAAATTGATTAACGGCGACGAGAGCCAGACGACCGAGTTACCCCTGGTCGAAGGGACCCGGGGCACGCCGGCCGTCGATGTGCGCGCACTCAACCAGAAACAGGGCGTATTCACCTACGACCCGGCGTTCACTGCCACGTGTTCCTGCGATTCCGACATTACCTTCATCGACGGCGAGAACGGCAAGCTCATGTATCGCGGCTACTCGGTGGAGGAGCTGGCCGAAAAGTCGAGCTATCTGGAAGTCTGCTATCTGCTGCTCAACGGCGAACTGCCGACCCCGGATCAGATGGCGGCGTTCCGCGATTCCATCACCCACCACACGATGCTCAACGAGTCGTTGGTCAAGTTCTACGACGGCTTTCATTACGACGCCCATCCGATGGCCATACTCACCGGCATCACGGGCTCGCTGTCGGCGTTCTACCACGACACCACCGACATCCGCGATCCGGAGCACCGTGATATCTTCGCGCATCGCATGATCGCCAAGATGCCGACCATCGCGGCCGCGGCCTACAAGCACTCCATCGGCCAACCCAAGATCGGTCCGAAGAATCATCTCGACTATGCCTCGAACCTGCTGCGCATGATGTTCGCCGTGCCGGCCGAGGAGTACGAAGTCGATCCGGTCGCGGCCAAGGCGCTGGATATCCTGTTCATCCTGCACGCCGATCACGAGCAGAACGCCTCGACCTCGACCGTGCGCATGGCCGGCTCCACCGGAGCCAACCCCTATGCCGCCATCTCGACCGGCATCGCCGCACTCTGGGGCCCGGCCCACGGCGGCGCCAACGAAGCCGTGCTGAACATGCTCGCCGAGATCGGCGACGCCTCGCAGGTCTCCAAGTATCTCGACAAGGCCAAGGACAAGGACGACCCGTTCAAGCTGATGGGCTTCGGCCACCGCGTGTACAAGAACTTCGACCCGCGCGCCAAGGTCATCCGCAGCTACTGCCATGAAGTGCTCGAGCACTACAACATGCAGAACAACAAGCTGTTCGAACTGGCGCTGGAATTGGAGCGGGTGGCGCTGGAAGACGATTACTTCGTCGAGCGCAAGCTGTATCCGAACGTGGATTTCTACTCCGGCATCATCTATCAGGCGCTGGGCATTCCGATCAACATGTTCACGCCGATGTTCGCCATCGCGCGCACGGTCGGCTGGGCGGCGCACTGGTCCGAGATGATGGCCGATCCGAACATGCGCATCGCGCGCCCGCGTCAGGTCTATACCGGCTACGACCTGCGTGACTACGTCGATATCGACAACCGCTGATCCAGTCCAAGACGGGCGCATCGTCGGCGGCGCCCGCGGCCGCCGCTGACGTCAGCGCGACACCGGGCTCGCCGACCACGGCCCGGCGACTGGCCCTGTGCGGCGAATGCGACTGGGTGGTTTGGCTGCCGGCGCGCAGGCCGGGCCAGCGCGCCCACTGCCCACGCTGCCATCATCACCTGACCGGCACCGCGCGGCGGGATGCGCAGGCGCCGATGGCCTGCGCCATTGGTGCGCTGATCATGCTTGCTCTGGTGTTCGCGTTTCCGTTTCTCGGCTTTTCCACCCATGGCGTGGGCCACGTCATGCGCTTCGCCGATACGGCCGAGGCGTTGCTCGGCGACCATTACGGCGTGCTTGCGCTCGTGTTGCTGGCAACCACGGTGGCGTTCCCCGGCCTGTATCTCGCCGCCCTGGTCTATCTCTGCCTTGGCGCCGGCCATCAACGACTGCCGGGTGCGATACCGCTGGCCCGCCTGCTGCGACCGATCGAACCCTGGATGATGTCCGACGTATTCATCGTCGGCGTGCTGGTCAGCCTGGTCAAGATCGTATCCCTGGCCGATATCCATATCCGGGCGTCGTTCATCGCCTTTTGTATCTATTCGCTGCTGTTGCTGCGCACGGTGACACTGATCGACTGGACCGCACTCTGGGATGCGATCGCCCCGGCCCCCGAGCCGGACATGACGGCGCATGCCGGAGCCAGCGGCAGAAGCCAGTCGCTGGTCGCCTGCGGCGCTTGTGGCACGCCGTTCGTGGCCCACCCGCGCCACCGCTGCCCGCGCTGCGGCAAGCGTCATCATGTGTTCCGGGTCGATCGCATCCAGCTGACCTGGGCGCTGCTGGTTACCGCCGCGCTGCTGTATATCCCGGCCAATATCTATCCGGTACTGTCCACGGTAACCCTCGGCAATGCCCAGCCGCAGACGATCGCGGCCGGCGTCCTGCATCTGGCCGAATCCGGCGACTGGCCGATCGCGGCGGTGATCTTCGTGGCCAGCATCGTGGTGCCGGTCTCCAAGATCGTGGCCCTGGCCTGGCTCTGCATCGCCGCCCGCGGTCGGCCCGCCGCCTCGCTGGCGCGCACGCGCGCCTACCGCATCACGGAAAAAATCGGCCGCTGGTCGATGATTGACGTGTTCGTGGTCGCGGTGCTGGCGACCCTGGTTCAGGCCGGCACGCTGATGTCGATCGAACCCGGGCCCGGCGCGATCGCCTTCGCCGGCGTGGTCATCCTTACCATGATCGCGGCACTCACCTTCGACACCCGTTTACTCTGGCCCGAACGGGCCCCTGGCAATGCCTCATGAGCGATAACCCGCCCGACGATACCGCCGAAATCACCACGCCGCGCCGATGGCGTGTTTCCCCGGTCTGGCTGATCCCGCTCGCCGCCGCGCTGATCGGGGGCTGGCTGCTGTACGACAATTGGGCCTCCCGCGGCCCGGTGATCACGCTGGACATGGATACGGCCGAGGGCATTGAGGCCGGAAGCACGCAACTCAAGGTGCGCAGCGTGCAGGTCGGCCATGTCACGGGCGTGGCGCTGACCGACGACGGCCAGGGCGCGCAGGTCACCGTGCAGATGAATCCGGACACCGGCAAGCTGCTCGGCGACGGTGCGACGTTCTGGGTGGTCAAGCCGCGCGTCGGCCCACAGGGGATTTCCGGCCTGAACACCATCCTGTCGGGCGCCTACCTGCAGCTGCGCCCGGCCAAGAAACGCAGCGACAAGCGCCACTTCAACGTTCAGGACAGCCCGCCACCGATGCCCAGCAACAAGCCGGGGCTGACGGTGAAACTGATCAATTCCGGCGACAATACGTTGTCGGTGGGCGATCCGATCGTCTACCAGGGGCAGAATGTCGGCCGGATCGAGGACAGCCGATTCTCGATCGCCAGGCGCCAGACCCGCTACACCGTATTCATCAGCAAGCCCTATTCCCAGCTGATCACCCACGCCACACAGTTCTGGCTGCGCTCCGGCGTGGATTTGCATCTGGGCTCCGACGGCGTCGATGTCCGGTTGGGCTCGCTGCAGAGTGTGCTGGCCGGCGGCGTTACCTTCGGCCAGCCGGCGGACGTGGAAAGCGGCCAGCCCGCAAGCAATGACGAACGCTTCAAACTCTACGCGACGCACAATGCCGCGACCCAGGATCGCTACAAACGCCAGCTCAGATACGTGGTTCTGCTCGACGACTCGGTACGCGGGCTGAATGCCGGCGCGGCGGTCGAGTATCGCGGGCTACGCGTGGGCACAGTGGAGAAGGTCCCCTTCTATCCGCCGGATTTCAAACCCTCAAGTTTTTCGGGCTTCAAGATTCCGGTACTGATCGCCATCGAGCCACAACGCCCGAGCCTGGCCTGGGCCCGCATGACCAATAAGCAGTGGCACGAACGCAATCGACAGTTCTTTAAACACGGGCTCCGGGCAACGGTTAAATCCTCGAATCTGTTGACCGGCGCGATGTTCGTCGACCTGACCTTCGATCAACATGCCAGGAACTACGACGCGAAGAAGGTGGGCCCGTATCCGGTATTCCCCAGTGAGCCGAGCCAGATCA
Organism: Salinisphaera sp. LB1; assembly: GCF_003177035.1. Classification (NCBI taxonomy): domain Bacteria; kingdom Pseudomonadati; phylum Pseudomonadota; class Gammaproteobacteria; order Salinisphaerales; family Salinisphaeraceae; genus Salinisphaera; species Salinisphaera sp. LB1. The sequence continues at coordinate 477,849 of NZ_CP029488.1, forward strand.
CGAGCATCCAGCAGCAGCTGTCGAATCTCATGGACAAGCTCAACAAGCTGGACATCGGCCCGATCGTCGACCAGGTCAAGCATGCCGCGCGCACGACCAACGAGACACTGGAGCAACTGCGTCAGGCCACACACCGCATCAATGCGTTGCTGGCCGAGCCGGGCACACAGAAGCTGCCGGGGCAGCTCAGCGATACGCTGCAACAGTTGCAGCACACACTCGACAACTTCCAGCAAGGCGCGCCGGCCTATCAGCAGCTCAACCAGACCATCGACCGTCTGAACCAGGTCCTCGACAATGCCGCGCCGCTGACACGCACGCTGCGTGACCACCCCAATTCGCTGATCTTCGGCCGTCCCGACGGCAAGGACCCGGTCCCGAGGGCCCATCCATGATGCTTTTCCGCGCCTCGCTACGCCGCATCTTCACAGCCGCGACACTGGGCGTGTCGCTCATCGCGCTCACCGGCTGTGCAACGACGCAGCGTTCGCCCTCGCTGTTCGTACTGGACGCCGGCGCCAGTGCGTCGGACACCACGCCACAGCCCGGCGCACCGACCTTGATGATCGCGCCGGTCACGACTGCGTCTTATCTCGACCAGGGCGGCATCGTCTATCAGACCGGGCCGCACAAGGTCGTCATCGCCAACAACAACCGCTGGGCTTCCTCGCTTTCCCGACAGCTCACCGACGACCTCTACGCCACGCTGAACCAACGCCTGGCCGGCGTGAATGTCGTGCCCGCCAGCGGCGATCAAAACGGCCGCTTCCGGCTGCAGACGCACGTCGACCAGTTTCTAGGCCATTACGACGGCGCGGCGCATATCGCCGGGCGCTGGACGCTGGTCGGACCGAAAGGCAAGATCCTGGACGGACACGCCTTCGAAAAGACCGTCCCACTGGCCGGCGACGGCTATCCGGCACTGGTCGACAGCCTGTCCCGCGGCTGGCAGGACATTGCGCGCGGCATGGTGCGGGCACTGACGGATAAGCTCGCTTCGGCGCCACGACCCTGAGCCCGGGGTGATGGCACGCGCCGGTGCCACGATACCGGCATAAAAAAAGGCTCTTCGCGTATTTTCGGGATCGGGGCGAGCCGGATGCTGGGCTCGATAGTTATTAACCCGGCACAAAAATAGATGATTTTTCGGGTTAATAGCGCGCGTATGCGACCGTATGCTCGCCGCGGCCATCGGCCGCGAAGCCTTTGAAAATAAAAGACGGACAGGCGCCGGCTTTTATTTTTGAAGGCGTTGAAAGCAGCTGATCAAGTCAGCTGTTTTGATGCCGGATTAATAGATGGGCCGCGATACAACGGTTTACGGAATACGCCAAGCTCCGATGCGCCGTGTCTGTATTTCCGTCCCGTTGTGCGGCGACGGCGAGGCGTGGTGCCGGCGGGTGTCCGGCGCACGGCGCCGGTGCGTCCAGCCTGTTTGAGCATCGCCAAAGCGATGTGCGTTCTGGGCGCATCCCGCCGGCACCACGCCTCGACGTGAACCGGCGAAGCCGGCGCCGTGCCGGGTGCTTTTCTCTTGGTTACTTCTCGTGAGCAAGCAAGAGAAGTGACTCGCGCTGCAGCGCGAAACCGGAGTTCGGCGAAGACGCCCGGGACGGGGCTTTCCGAGCGCCTGTTCGGCGCTGCCAGCCCAGTGCACTGCTTACTCATATCTACACTTGCTTGAACGCTCGGGACCCGCAGGGCGCAATGGCCCCCGTAATCCGCGAAGAACCGAAAAAAGCAGGCCGGAGCCCGCTTTTTCCTGACGCAACCCGGGTCAGCGCTTCATGGAGTCGAAGAACTCGGCGTTGGTCTTGGTCTGCTTCATGCGATCGATGAGCAGCTCCATGGCCGCCAGGTCGTCCATGCCATGCAGGAGCTTGCGCAGCACCCACATGCGCTGCAATTCGTCCTGCGGGACCATCTTCTCTTCGCGACGGGTGCCGGACCGATTGACGTGAATGGCCGGATAGACCCGCTTCTCGGCGATACGGCGATCCAGATGAATCTCCATGTTGCCGGTGCCCTTGAACTCCTCGTAGATGACTTCGTCCATCTTGGAGCCGGTCTCGATCAGCGCGGTGGCCATGATGGTCAGGCTGCCGCCCTCTTCCACGTTACGCGCGGCACCAAAGAAGCGCTTGGGCTTCTGCAGCGCGTTGGCGTCCACGCCACCCGTGAGCACCTTGCCGGACGACGGCGCAACCGTGTTGTAGGCCCGGGCCAGACGGGTGATGGAGTCGAGCAGGATCACGACATCCTTCTTGTGCTCGACCAGACGCTTGGCCTTCTCGATCACCATGTCGGCGACCTGGACATGGCGGGAGGCGGGCTCGTCGAAGGTCGACGACACCACTTCGCCGCGTACGCCACGCTCCATCTCGGTCACTTCCTCGGGCCGCTCGTCGATCAGCAGCACGATGAGATGACAGTCCGGATGATTATGCGCGATCGACTGGGCGATGTTCTGCATCATCATCGTCTTGCCGGCCTTGGGCGGCGAGACGATCAGGCCGCGCTGGCCCTTGCCGAAGGGCGCAACCAGGTCGATGGTGCGCGCGGTGATGTCTTCGGTCGAACCGTTGCCGAGTTCCATGTGCAACCGTTCGGTCGGAAACAGCGGCGTCAGGTTCTCGAACAGCACCTTGCCCTTGGATTTCTCGGGCGGATCCTCGTTGATGTCATCGACCTTGAGCAGCGCGAAGTAGCGCTCCGATTCCTTCGGCGGCCGAATACGCCCGCGGATGTTGTCGCCCGTGCGCAGCGAAAAGCGCCGGATCTGGCTGGGCGAGACATAGATATCGTCCGGGCCGGCCATGTAGGACGACTCGTTCGAGCGCAGAAAGCCGAAGCCATCGGACAGGATCTCGAGCACGCCGTCGCCGTAGATGCGCTCACCGGACCTGGCATGCGCCTTGAGCATGGCGAAGATGAGGTCCTGCTTGCGCAGCCGCGAGATATTGTCCAGGTCCATGTCCTGGGCCATCTCCATCAACTCGGCGGCCGTCTTGCGCTTGAGTTCGGTCAGATTGAGAATCGGTCCATCCCCGGCGACGCCGGCATAGGCTTCGAATTCCGCCTCGTCGATGTCCTCGTTGGGCGGATTGTTCGGCCCCTTGTTACCGCCGGACCGACCGCGATTCCCGCTGCTGCTCTTCTTATTATTATTATTATTATTGTTGTTGTTACCAGAGCCGCCGCCATTGCTGTTCTTGCGACGCCGGCCTCGACGGTTGTTGTTGCCGCCGTTGCCGCCGGTACCACCGTTGTTGTTATTCGAAGGGGTGGAATCCTTGGACTGGCGTTCTTCAACAGTTTCTTCGGACACGGTTATATACGCTCGTTCGGGATATGTCGTCGCCGGGTCGGGCAACGATTCAAGGATGGATGTTCGATGCGTGCCGCCAATCGCCCTCGGCGGCACGCGGGTCGAATCAGACTAGATATGCTGATCGACGAATTCGGCAAGCTGGCTCTTGGAGACAGCGCCGACCTTGGTGCCGGCCACTTCGCCGTCCTTGAACAGCATCAGGGTCGGAATACCGCGAATACCATAGCGCGGCGGGGTGTCGGGGTTTTCGTCGACATTAAGCTTGGCGATCGTCAGCTTGCCTTCGTATTGATCGGCGAGCTCGTCGAGCACCGGGGCGATCTGCTTGCATGGACCACACCACTCGGCCCAGTAATCGACCAGGACAGGGCCCTTGGCCGACAGCACGTCGTTTTCAAAGCTGTCGTCACTGACTTTGACGATATTTTCACTCATGGAGCGTCCTCACATCCGAGCAGGACAAATATGGAATCGGGTTGATCGGCTTTCGATCCGTCGAAGGAGCAAAGCCTCAAACACCTAACTAAGGGCGCGGGAAAAGTTTGCAAGCTTGCGAAGCCCTGCGACCCGGTCGTCACGGCTACAAACTGTTATAGTGCGGGTTGCACAAAACAAGCGCCGGAAAGCGAGTTGATGCAACTCGAGCGTGCAACGGTTTGTTGCATGCATAATCTTCGCTTGTATTGGAGCTAATCTCAAGCATTTTTTCAACCCTTTTTTTCCGGGCCCTGTTCATGTTTCGTACGAGATCCGCGCCGCGGGCGCTGATCCTGCCCGGCGTGGCGCGGGCGGCCGAGCATGGCCGCACCGCGCGCGATGCCGGCCCGACGGCGTTGTGGCGCTGCTTGTTTACAGGCGGACACCACGCCGCCGGACAACGCCGATACGGCCGCAATGCATCGTTGCGGCGCGCCTGTGCGGGCCTACACTGTGTCCGCAGCACCAAACAAGGCCTGCCGTGTCATCGATGTGAAGCGGGCGCGAACGGAACTTCAAACAGCCCTTAAACCGCCGACCCCGGCGCGATGAGAATTCAATGAGCGATACCGAAACAGTCGACGACGCCACCCCGCGCAAGCTGGTCACCGACACCCGCCTCGACGCGCTCGGCCTGCATGACAGCATTGTATCGGGTCTGAACACGCGGGGCTTTACCCATGCCACCCCGATCCAGGCCGAGACCCTGCCGCTGGCGCTCGCCGGCGTCGACATTGCCGGCCAGGCGCATACCGGCACCGGCAAGACCGCCGCTTTCCTGCTGGCCACCCTCGACCGGCTGATCCGGCAGGCGCCGGAACCCAGCGAGCATGCCCCCTCCGGCGCGGCACAGCCCCGAGCCCTGATTCTGGCACCGACGCGCGAGCTGGCCGACCAGATCTATCAGGATGCGTTGCCGCTGGCTGCCGACACAGGCCTTAAATGCGTGGTCTGTTATGGCGGGACGGGCTACGACACCCAGCGCGAGGCGATCGCGGCAGGCGTGGATATCCTGATCGGCACGCCGGGCCGCTTGATCGACTATTACAAGCAGAAGATCTATACGCTCAAGGCGATCGAGGTCGCCGTGCTGGACGAGGCCGATCGCATGTTCGACCTCGGCTTCATCGACGATATCCGCTACATGTTACGCAAGATGCCGCCCCCCGGGCGGCGCCAGAACCTGCTGTTCTCGGCCACCCTGTCGCATCGCGTACTCGAGCTCGCCTACGAGCACATGAACGATCCGAAGCTGGTACGCACCGATACCGAAACGGTCAATATCGGCGCCATCGAGCAGAAGCTCTATCACGTCTCCAAGGACGACAAGCTCGCACTGCTGATCGGCGTCCTGCGGCGCATCGGCGACGGGCGCACGCTGATCTTCATCAATACCAAGCGCATGGCCGAGCGCATTCAGGACACGCTGATCGCCAATGGCTTCAATGCGGCGACCCTGTCCGGCGACGTGGCACAGAACAAGCGGCTGCGCCTGCTGGAGGAATTCAAGACCGGCCAACTCCCGATCATGGTCGCCACCGACGTCGCGGCCCGCGGCCTGCACATCCCGGATGTGTCGCATGTGATCAACTTCGATCTGCCGCAGGACGCCCAGGACTACGTCCATCGCATCGGCCGGACGGCACGGGCCGGCAACACCGGGCAGGCCATCTCCTTCGCCTGCGAGGAGTACGTCTACTCGCTGCCCGACATCGAGGCCTACATCGAGCACAAGATCGATGCCGAGATGCCGACCGAGGACGCGTTCGTGCGCGATTACACCCGCGCGCCGCAGCGCAAGCGCAAGCCGCGCAGCGGCGGCAACAACCGGCGGCGCGGCGGTAACGGCAATCGGCGATCCCCGGGCGGCCGCTGATTGGCCGCATACGGCTTGTGCCCGATAACAGGGCCGGTATGATGCAGTGTTTTACTGCGAACGTTACTGCCTAGGCCATGGAGATCACCCGCGAACTGCTTGACGCCGTCTGTCGCATCGCCGTCGAGGCCGGCGCCAGGACGCTGCCGATCTACCGCAGCGATTTCGACGTCATCACCAAGGACGACGACAGCCCGCTGACCCAGGCCGACCTCGCCGCACACCGCGTGATCGCCGCCGAATTGTCGGCCCTGACCCCGGACACGCCCCAGCTGTCCGAGGAAGGCGCCGACATCGACTACGACACGCGCTCGGAATGGCGCGAGTACTGGCTGGTCGATCCGCTGGACGGGACCAAGGAATTCGTCAATCGCAACGATCAGTTCACCGTCAATATCGCACTGATCAAGGACGGCCGGCCGGTATTGGGCGCCGTCTATGCGCCGGCACTCGATACGCTGTGGTTCGGCGCGAACGGCCTCGGTGCCTTCCGCCGCGAGGGCGACGGCGAAATCCAGCCCATCCGGGTCAGCCCGGCCCACATGGATAAACCGCGTATTCTGGTGTCGCGCTCGCATCGCTCGGACGCCATCGAACGCCTGCTGGCCGATATGGACGACTACGAACCCGTGAGCATGGGCTCGTCGCTGAAATTCTGCGTAATCGCGGAGGGCGCGGCCGATTTCTATCCCCGGCTCGGCCCCACCAGCGAATGGGATACCGCGGCCGGTCACGCCGTGCTCAAGGCCGCCGGCGGCCAGGTCACCGATGCCCGCGGCCGGCCATTGCGCTACAACGAAACCGACAGTCTGCTCAACGACTGGTTCATCGCCTACGGCGACGCGAGCCACGACTGGCTGGCCTACGTTCCCAAATAGGACCGCGGTACGAAACCGGGGTGTCAGGTTTCGATTGACGGATCCTGGGCGATCAGCAGGCTGCAATCGAGCCGGTCGAGCAACGAGGCCCCGACCGAGCCCTGCCACCAGCGCGCGAGGACGCCCCGCCGCTGATGCCCCACGATCACCAGATCCACGGCGAGCTCACTCGCCAGTTTCGCGATCTGATGGGCAGGCTCGCCCACCCGGACATAACCCTGGGCGTCGATCCCCTTGGCCTTGAGCATGTCCACCCCCTCGGCCAGGATATTCTCCACCCGCTCACGCTCGGACTCGTACATGCTTTCGGTGTAAAACCCCTCGGCGGCAGCCACCGCGCCCGTCAACGGTACGACGGCCAGCAGATGCGTCCGGACCTCGCCCGCACCGAGCAGCGGCAACGACCGGCGCAAAGCGATCCGCCCCTGTTCGCTGCCGTCGTAGGCCAGAAGAATGGTGTCGAAGTTCTGCATAAGGCCCTGGCGAACCATCAAGTCTGTAATTGCTTGATACCACGCTCCGGCCCCTCCCGTCATTTAACCGTTTGTTTACCCCAAGCTGGGCCGGCTGGCGGCAGCCGTCATTTCGATCCGGGACTGAACGGCAACGGATTTCGGCGTGCCGTCGATGGAGCCGATATACCAGGCGCCCGGTCCCGCAAGCGTCACTCGCGCCGACTCGCCACCCGCCGAACGGTGCAGGCATGACACCGATGGGGCGCCCGATGGCGACAGTCGTTTTATCGCTCCGGCTTCGGTACCGATCGTTGTCTGGATAATCTATAGTCAAACCGCCCGTAGACGAGTTCGCTGCATGGGCCCCGGCCCTGTTTCGAAGATATTCGAAGCCCGGAGGACAGCAACGAAAACCGCCGACTGACCCGGAAACCGCTCGGTTACCCGTCGGTTGCCGTCAACAACAGACCGTGTTGCCGCCGCTCATCGTCACAACACCCTTCGACCTCTGCATTCCGCCCCTGGAGATCAGACCCCATGACAGGCGCATTACGCATCCGGCCACTGCTGACGGCCACCCATCGTTATGAAAAGACCGTGTCCACGCGCGGCCACGGCCGCGGCATCTACATCGATGCCCCCATCCTGGCTTATCTGATCGAAACGCCCAACGGCCGCATCCTGTTCGATGTCGGCTGTGACTATCACAAGATCGCGACGCCGGAACTGCGCGCGCGTTATCTGGAACCGATGCGGCCGACCTTCGAAGTGCCCGAGATGTCGCAGACCCAGCGCATCCCCGAGTATCTTCGCCGCCTGAGCCTGACGGTAGCCGATATCGATCTGGTCTTCCTCAGCCATCTGCACTTCGACCATGCCGGCGGGCTGTGCGATGTGCCCGGCTGCGAGGTGCATATTCATCGCGACGAAGTCGCGGCGGCGGACACCGGCGAGGTCAGCGGTATCTTCGCCGACGAAATCGCCGACCGTGAAAACTGGCGTATCCAGCCGGCGGAATACTCGCTTGCCCCCGGTATCCGGGCGATCGAGACCCCGGGCCATACCGCCGGCCATATGTCGTTGTTGATCGAGCTGCCCAAAGGGCCACCGGTCATCCTGTGCGGCGACGCCGCGGACCTGATGGAAAACCTGGACGAGGAAATCGCCCCGGGCTATTGCTGGCAGGATCGCGAAACCGACGCCGTCGACAGCATCCGACGGCTAAAGCAGTTGGCCACCAGCGAGGGCGCCGATCTCTGGCCCAATCACGACTTCGACTTCTATCGCACGCTACCGCCCTTTCCGGGCTTTCGTGAATGATCCGGGCGACTGCAACCGCACTCTCGGGCTGCAAACCCGGCACGCCGCCTGTCCTCTTGCTTGAGCACCAGTCTCAAGGGCGCCGCATCGCACCGGCGATTCTCACCCGGGGCATGGCCCGGCAACGTTCGGCGCCTCACAGAGTTGTCCGATGCGCCACGGATGGGTCGAACGCTCGATGCGCCATCCCTCGGCCGCACGGCCGACGTAGCTGATCTCGGTGGCCGCCCGCTCGGCAAGCGCTGCGGTCGACAGTTCGTCGGGTGATGCCAGAAGCTCGTGATCGGCGCCCAGCAGCGGGCGGGGCCGGATCAGGAATGCGTGCGCCCCCTGCTGCAACCAGACCGGGAGGCCGGTTTCGTCCAGACGGGCGCTCTCGCTCGCGGCATCACCCGACGCCACCTTCTCCCAGCGTTCAAGATAGCGGCCATCCGGATGGCGTTCCTCGAGCAGACGGTCGGATAGAAACCGCATCGCGCCGATGTCCTTGTCCCGCCCCGGCGCCATATCCACCAGCCGGTGCCAGGTACAGAAACGGCCCTCGACAATGGTACGCCCGGCAAAGGCGGTCAGCCCGGCAATCCAGGCTAGCCGCGCACGATCACAGTCGGCGAGGCTATGGATGCCGGTGAAATCCGGGCTATCGACCGGTATCCGGAGATCGGCATGCCAGCAGGCCGTCTGCAGCCAATACACCTCGGTCGCCGTATCCTCCAGCAATGCACGGCCCGCGGCCGGCTCGACATAACGCCGGCGTCGCCACAGGCCGCGATAGTGCGCCGGGACCGCGCTCACGAAACGCCGCTACGGCGAGCGTAGCGGCCAGCGGTCGCCGTGATCCCGCCACGCGCCCGGCACGCCTGCCGAGGGTTGAAGATCCGGATGGCCCGAGCATGGAGAATCGTGCTGGCCTGCCGTGGTTCCCGGTTCGCTGCCCCATCCCGCGCGGCCCATGCAAACGCCTCGGCGCGGGCGTCGATAGCGCCACTGAGCAGATCGCCGATGTCGACAGCGGGAACGGTCGTGAAGCCGGCGGGCTGTCCGGGATTCATCAGCACGCCTCCTGCCCGGTCCGGGATGCCAGCCAGCCACGCCAACCGCCGTAGGTCGTGATTTCGATGACCTCACCCTGGGACTGCAGGGCTCCGGCGGCACAGATGAAACCGGTCACCGAACGGCCGTCCACGAGTTCGATGCGGCCCAGACCGAGGGGCGCTGGAATACCTGCAAGGAAGCTGCCGAGGCTGGCCATGGGCAGCCGCCACAATTCGACGGCGATCGCACGGCCCGTCTCGGCATCCTCGATCAGCGCCGGGCGCGGCGGCCGGTCGGCGGTGAGCGCGAACAATCGATAACGCGGCGCGGTTTTGGTAATCGCCGTACGCTTGCCGCCGCGCTCCACCAACTGATGGTTCAGGGCCAACCCGTCGAGATGAGCGCCGCAAACCGCGATTTCGAGCGTGCCATCGCTCGCCGCCGGCAACGCTGGCAGCGCCGGGCGCGCTTGGCCGGTCGCGCCGAGCGGCAGGGCCAGCCGTGCTTCCAGCGCGCGCGCCAGACTCAACAACGACAGATCGGCAAACGCCGGGCCGAACAGCGTCACCCCGCCCGGGCGCCCGTTGTCGCCGATCGCGACCGGCACGGCCAGTGCACTGTAATCGAGCAGGTTCATGAAATTGGTCCACGTGCCGAGCCGGGTATTGATTGCCAGCGGCTCGGCGGTCACCTCGGCCTTGCTCGGATGCGTCACAGTCGTCGGCGCGAGCATCACATCCACCGCGGCCAGCAGACGATCGGCCGCCCGCTTGTACTCGACCAGGCGATAACCGGCATCGAAGACATCCAGCGCGCTCAGCGCCCGGCCGCCTTCGATCACCTGACGGGTGACCGGATGCAACGCCTCGGGCTCGCGCTCGATCAGCGTTCGCACTGCATGGTAGCGTTCGGCGACCCAGGGCCCGCCATAAAGCAGCTGCGCGGCCGCCAGCATCGGGCTGCAGTCGATCTCGACCGGTTCGCCACCGAGCGCGCGCAGTTGACCGATCGCCGTCTCCATGCAGTGGGTATAAGCGGCATCGGTCTGCCATTGCTCGCCCCGTGGCACACCGAAACGAAATGACGCCGGCGCCTGACCATAGCACTGCCCGGCGACGGCGAAATCGTGGTGGCGCGACTCGGCGCAGTCGGCGTCGAAGACCGCCGCCACATCGAGAATCGCCGCCGCATCGTCGGCGGTCAGCGCGAATAGACTGACGGTATCGATGCTGCGACAAGCCGGCACCACCCCGCGATTGCTCAGCAATCCCACGGTGGGCTTCAGGCCGAACAGATTGTTGAAACAGGCCGGCACCCGGCCGGAACCGGCGGTATCGGTACCCAGCGCAAAGCTGACCTGGCCGGCCGCGGTGGCCACCGCCGAACCGCTGCTGGAACCGCCCGGGATATAGTCGGGATCGAAGGCATTGCCCGGCACGCCGTATTCGGCCGGGGCGCGCTCGCCAACCAGGCCGGTCGCGAACTGATCGAGATTGGTCTTGCCGAGCGGAATCGCCCCGGCCGCGATCAGCTGCTCGACCACGAAGGCATGCCGCTCGGGCACATAGGCAAACGCCGGGCAGCCTGCCGTGGTCGGGATGCCGGCCAGGTCGATGTTGTCCTTGATCGCGAACGGCAGGCCATAAAGTGGCTTGCTGTCCGGCGATTCGCCGTCGAGCGCGGCCAGATAGGGTTCGAGCTCATCGGCGCTCAAGCGCCGGATCCAGGTCGGATCGGCGCCGCGCTCGGCGGCGTCGGCCAGAAGCCCGGCCACCAGCGTTCTCGGGGTGAGTTCGCCGCGGCGATAGGCGGCATGCAGCGTATGCTGGGTCAGATCGCGGCAGGTCATGCCGAGGCCTCCGTGTTGGCGTCGAGGATTACCACCGGCTGGCCGGCCGTGACCGCCCCACCCTCGGCGATCGGCAGGCGCGCGATCCGGCCGGGGCCGCGGGCCACGATCTCCACTTCCATTTTCATGGATTCCACCAGCGCCACGACCTGGCCCTCGGCGACCTCGTCGCCCAGCGCGACCTTCAGCTTCCACAAACTGCCCGCCACCGGGCTATCGACGGCTGCTTCGTGGGCCGCCAGCTCGGCGGTTTCGCTGGTCTCGGGGACGTGGTCTTCGAAGGTGAACTGGCCGTTGGCACGCCAGCGCGCCATTTCCTCGGCGAACGCGGCCTCGCGTTTTTCCTGGAAGGCCGTGATCGCTTCCTCGGTGCCGGCCAGATTGCGCTCGTACTCGGCCAGCGAGAAGCGCACGGTTTCGGTCTCAAGATCGAAGCGCCCGTGCAGGAATTCGGTCCGGATCGCCATCAGCTCGTCATGCGTCACTTCGTAGAAAGACAGCTGATCGAAGAAGCGCAGCAGCCAGGGCTTGTTGAAATGCCGGGTCTCGCGATAGCGATTCCACATCTGCAGAGTCCGGCCGACGAACTGGTAACCGCCCGGGCCTTCCATGCCGTACACACAGAGATAGGCGCCGCCGATACCCACCGAGTTCTCGGCGGTCCAGGTCCGGGCCGGGTTGTATTTGGTGGTGACCAGACGCTGGCGCGGATCCAGCGGGGTCGCCACCGGCGCGCCCAGATAGACATCGCCCAGGCCCATGACCAGATAGCGGGCATTGAACAGGATGTCGCGGATCTCGGCCTCGCTGTCCAGGCCGTTGATGCGCCGGATGAAATCCAGATTGCTGGGGCACCAGGGCGCATCCGGGCGCACACTGCGCTGGTATTTCTCGATCGCCTCGCGGCAGGCCGGGTCGTCCCAGGACAGCGGCAGATGCACCAGCCGCGACTCCACTTCCAGATCTTCGACTTCGCGCAACTCGCGCTCGGCGGCCTCGAGATGGGCCAGCAGCGCCGGCAGCGTCAGCCGATTGGGATCGTAGTGGATCTGCAGCGAACGGATGCCCGGCGTGAGTTCGGCCCTACCCTCGATCGGATGTGCCTGCAGCCAAAGCATCCAGGCATGGGCCCGAAAACGCAGCGCGATATCCAGCGTCATCTCGCCGAATTCGATCAGCAGGAAATCGTCGCCGGCACGGCGGTAGACCAGCTTTTCGCCCGCGGTAGCGGCATCGAGTTCGCGCAGTATCGGCGTCCCGCGATCGACGACTCGCTTCGGTTCGGCCGCCGCGGCAAGTGTATCGATCACGGCGCGCTGACGTGCCTCGAGTGCCCGGGCCGTCTCCAGCGAAACCGGCACGAACCGCACCGTATCGCCGGCGGCCAGTTGACCGAGTTTCCAGCGCTCGGCGCGCACGGTCGTGGCCGGGCAGACGAAGCCGCCGAGCGACGGCCCGTCGGGCCCGAGTATGACCGGCATGTCGCCGGTGAAATCGAGGGTGCCGAAGGCATAAGCATTGTCATGGATGTTCGACGGGTGCAGGCCGGCCTCGCCGCCGGTCTCGCGCGCCCATTCCGGCCGCGGACCGATCAGACGGATACCGGTCCGGCTGGAATTGAAATGCACTTCCCAGTCATGGCCGAAAATCGTGTCGATATCGGCTTCGGTGAAAAAATCCGGCGCGCCGTGCGGACCGTACAGCACGGCGACGTCCCAGTGCCGGGTGCCTTCGCCGGGCGCGCCGAAGACCGGGCGCAGTTCCGGGGCGAGGCGGCGGGCCGGCACCGGATCGACCGCCGTCAACGGCAGGGTATCGCCGGTACGCAGGGCACGCCCCGCGTGACCGCCGAACTGGCCGAGGGTGAAGGTGGATCGCGAGCCGAGATAGCGCGGGCAATCGATGCCGCCCGCAATCAGCAGATTGCAGCGCGCCCCGCCTTGAACACGGCCGAGCGCGAGCGTGGCGCCGGCCGGCACATCGATCACCTGCCAGGTCTCGACTTCGGCGCCGTCCAGATGGGCTTCGATAGCCGCTCCGGCCAGCACGACCTGGGTTGCCCGATTGAAGCGCAGGGTCGGCCCGGCAAGCGTGATCTCGAGGCCGGCGGCATCGGCTGGATTACCCAGCAGCCGGTTGCCGAGCGCGAATGAGAAATCATCGAACGGCCCGGAAGGCGGCACACCCACATCCCAGTGGCCGAGCCGGCCCGGCAGATCCTGAATCGTGGTCAGCGGGCCGGCGTCGAGCACTTCAAACGTCGGCGGCGCCCAGTCGAGAGCGCCCAGCCAGCGGGTATGGATATCCGCCGCGGCGAATCGCGTATCGCGCAGCACATGCGCCAGCCAGCTCAGATTGGTTTCGATGCCATAGACCCGACTGGCGTCCAGCACCTCGGCCAGCCGTGCCCGCGCGCTGTCGCGGTCGGTGCGATGCACGATCACCTTGGCCAGCATCGGGTCAAACAGCGGCGAGACTTCCAGCCCGGCCTCGATCGAATGATCGATGCGCAGATCGCCGGCCTCGGGAAACTCGACTGCCGTCAACAAGCCGGCGCTGGGCCTAAAATCGTGGTGCGGATCCTCGGCATACAGCCGGGCCTGGATGGCATGCCCGGTCGGCGTCAGATCGCGGGTCAGCGCGGCCAGATCGAGGGCCTCGCCAGCGCCGAGCCGCAGCATCCAGTCGATGATATCCACGCTCCAGACCGCTTCGGTGACGCCGTGCTCGACCTGCAGGCGGGTATTGACCTCGAGGAAAAAGAAGGCCTCGCGGGCCGCATCGTAGATGAACTCCACGGTGCCGGCGCTACGATAGTTTACCGACTCGCCGAGGGCGATGGCCGTGGCATGCAGCTCGCGGCGTACAACCTCGTTCAAGGCCGGCGCCGGACATTCCTCGATCACTTTCTGATTGCGGCGCTGGGTGGAACAATCGCGCTCGCCGAGGGCGATGACCGTGCCCTGCCCGTCGCCGAATATCTGGACTTCCAGATGCCGCGCCCGGGCGATATAGGCCTCGACGAATACCCCGGCATCGCCGAAATTGCGCTGCCCGAGGCCGCGGACCGACTCAAAGGCCCCTACCAGCCCGGCCTCGTCTTCGCAGACCTGCATGCCGATCCCGCCGCCACCGGCCGTGGACTTGAGCATGACCGGATAGCCGACTCGGGCCGCTTCGCGTTGGGCTGTCTCAACATCGTGCAGCAGCCCCGAACCCGGCACCAGAGGCACGCCCGCGGCTTCGGCCAGGCGGCGCGCCTCGTGCTTGAGGCCGAAAGCGCGGACCTGCTCGGCGGTGGGGCCAAGGAAGACCAGACCCGCGTCTTCGCAGGCCGCAATGAAGTCTTCGTTTTCCGACAGAAATCCATAGCCCGGATGAATCGCCCCGGCGCCGGCCGAGGCCGCAATGTCGAGCAGTTTGTCGCGATCGAGATAGGTTTCGGCGGCGCTGCCCGCGCCGAGCGAGTAGGCCTCGTCGGCCGTTTGCACGAACGGCGCATCGCGGTCGGCCTCGGCATAGACCGCGACCGAGCCGATGCCGGCCGCGCGCAGGCTGCGCTGGATGCGGGTGGCGATGGCACCACGGTTGGCAATCAGAACTTTGTTGAACATGGCTCGATTTCGCTAGTCGCGGGTCGTCCCGCGGAAGTTCGCAACGCCATGAGTCGTCCCACGGCCGCTTTTTGATGGTTCGCCAATGAACGCGAACAAGGCATCTATCCGCAGATTTCGCCGATGACGCAGATTAAGGAAGAAAACACTGTGTTTTTAATCTGTTAAATCTGCGCAATTTGCAGATAAAATAACCTTTTCCTGTTTGCGTTTAATTCGCGTTCATTCGCGGACTGGACTGGTCTGTATTCAAAATCAATCCCAGATCAACACTTCCAGCGGGGTCGGATTGAAACCGCTGCAGGGGTTGTTGAGCTGCGGGCAGTTCGAGATCAGTACCACCACGTCCATGGCAGCGGCCATTTCCACATACTTGCCGGGCCCGGAGATGCCGTCGTCGAAGTACAGCTCGCCGTCGGCGGTCACCGGCACATTCATGAAGAAATTGATGTTGTGCGCGATATCGCGTTTGTCGATGCCGTATTCCGGATGATTGGCGATCGCCAGCATCCAGTTGTCGCGACAGGAATGCATATGCCGTTTTTCCAGGTCGTAGCGGACCGTGTTGGACTCGCTGGCACAGGCGCCGCCGAGCGTGTCGTGGCGACCGACGGTATCGGCGGTGATGGTCAGCATCACGTTATTGAGGTTGGAGCGCAGCTCGCTGCCGGTGGTCAGATAGACCTGGCCCTGCTCGCGGACCGTATCCATACAGCTATAGCGCTCGGATGGATCATCGGCATTGAAGAACAGCGTGTCGGCCGCCTCGTTGCCGTCGACATCGACGATACGGATCGTCTGGCCGGCTTGGACCGGGCCGATGTAATGATCGCCGGCGTCGAT
Organism: Salinisphaera sp. LB1; assembly: GCF_003177035.1. Taxonomy (NCBI): domain Bacteria; kingdom Pseudomonadati; phylum Pseudomonadota; class Gammaproteobacteria; order Salinisphaerales; family Salinisphaeraceae; genus Salinisphaera; species Salinisphaera sp. LB1. The sequence goes on from NZ_CP029488.1 coordinate 493,527, forward strand.
CAGGTGGCGGGATACGGCGTTTTCGGCACGCCGGTTACTCGCGATGGTCATGGCGAACTCCTGGAATCGTGATTAGCGCGCAGCGCCGAGGTGATAGAGACGGTTGTTGGCAAAACCGCGGGCGTTCTCGGCGCAGTGCGCCCAACAGATATCGTTTTCGTCCGGCGGCGGCGCGGTGCCGAGGGCGATATCCACGCCGCGCCTGGGATAGTCGGCGCTGGGGTCGAGTGCGTGGGGGCAGGTGTGCAGGGCCACCAGCGTATCCATCTCGAAACGCAGGGTGACCGCGGCCCCGGCCGGACAATGATCCGGCACATAGCGCAACTGACCGGCATCGTCGGCCACCACCTTGGAAAACAGATTCAGATTGGCCGCCAGATCGCGCGCGCCGAGGCCGTATTTGGCCAGCTCGATCAGGAAACTGTCGTGGCCGGTCTGGGTCCGGTCGTTGAGCGCGGCCTGAAAGCTGACCGGCTGCCAGCCCTTGGCCACCATGTGCCCGGCATTCAGATTGCCGCCGACGCTGTCGTGCCAGCCCAGGTCGTCTTCGATGATCGAGGCGAATATCCGGCCCATGTCGGAATATAGACAATGGCCGCGGGTCAGCTTGAAGCTGTGCTGGCACTTGAGGGTGTCCGGCAGGTTCAGCCGTTCCAGCAGGTTCTCCGGGTTGTACATCAACAACCCGACATTGGCGCCGGCCTCGGCGGCCGTCAGCCGCAGGGTGGTCCCGCGACGCAGCCGCAGCGACCAGTGCTGACCGCCCGGCAGATGGGTTTCGTAATCGATGGCTTGGCTTGTCATCAGGTCAGGGCTCCTTGATTGGCGTTGTTTGAAGCGGCGGCTGGCTGGCCCCTGCCCCAATCGGCCAGCACCGTCGCGGTATCGCGTACCCGACCGAGGATCGGCCCCTCGGGGCCTTCGATCAGACCCAGGGCCGCGCTGTGAATGCCCACATCGGCGGCCGCGCAGGCATCGGCGACGGTCACGCATTCATAGCCGCGATCGATGGCCTCGCGCAGGGTCGAGTGCACGCAGATATCGGTGGTCACGCCGGTTACATACAGATGGGTCGTGCCCCGGGCCTGCAGGAGCAGCTCGAGATCGGTCTGGTAGAAAGCACCGTAGCCGGGTTTGTCGACGATCGGATCGCCGGCGGCCGGGGCCAGCTCGGGCACAACATCATGCCCGGGCTCGCCCCGCACCAGATGGCGTCCGAGGCTGGCATGCGCACCGATCGATGCGCCGCAGGCCGCACTGCGCGCAAGCTTGGCCGGATGACAGTCAGCCAGATCCGGGCGATGGCCCTCCCGGGTATAGATCACGGCAATACCGTTCTGGCGCGCCGCCGCAATCAGCCGGCCGGTCGGTTCGATCGGCTGTCTCAGCAGCGCGATATCCAGCCCGCAGGCGGCCGCATAGCCGCCGGCCTCGCAGAAATCACGCTGCATATCGATGACGAGTAGCGCTTGGCTCATGGCGCCGGCCGATCAGTTGGACAGCGACTGCACGATGCTCGGATCGATCGTGTCCGCGATCTTGGGCGCAGACTCGATCTGCTTCTTGCGCAGCAGAACCTGGCTGATGACCTTGCCGCTGACATAGAACGACTGGCTGCTGGAGCCCGGAGCGAAGGTCGCCGGCATCTGGTCCAGTGGCAGGTTCTTGACGCCCTTGAGTTGGGCAGCCACCTGATCGGTATCGATACGCAGCTGCTTGCCGATGATGGCCGCTGCTTCCTGCGGGTGCGATTGCATGAAATCCAGGCCCTTGAGATATGCCTTAATCACGGCCTTGATCTGATCGCGATGCGCAGCGATGTAGCTTTTCTTGAACACGAGCACATCGGTGATCAGGCCCGGGGCCTGATGCGAGGAATACAGCACATGGAAGCCCTTGCCGTGATCGACGATGCGCGACACGCTGGGCTCGTAGGTCACGCCGACCTTGATCGATCCGCCCAGCATGGCGCTGGGTACATCGTCGGGCGTCATCGACACAGGCTGGATATCGCCCGGCTTGAGCCCGTTCTGTTCCAGCGCGTAGTCGAGCAGAAAAGCCGACGGCGACAACGGATTGAACGCCACCTTCTGGCCCTTGAGCTGCTCGACCTTGGTGATCGACTGGGTCGCGACGATGGCATCGGCGCCGTCCGAGTAGTCGATCGGCATCACGACCTGCAGCGCACGGCCTTTCGCATCGGCGTTGATGACCTGGTCGTAGGTCAGCGCGGCGCCGTCAATGGCCCCGCCCGCCAGCGCCGACGGCATGGTGGCGTTATCGCTGAAGGTGACCATATGCACCGCCACGCCCTCGGCCTTGAAATAGCCCTTGGCATCGGCCACGTAGAGCGGCCCGTAGCCGATCCAGTTGACCACGCCAAGCTTGAGCGGTTGCGCCGCCAGCACCGGTCCGGCCAGCGACACGGCGACCAGTGTGAGGATGGCAATAAGGCCGCAACAAGCACGGCGCGATGGGTTCCGTTTCATGATCGATCTCCAGTTCTCAAGACAGGGCCGCGTTGAACGGCCGGATACGCAAACAGGGCATTCGAAACAGGTGGGACGTCGCGGATCAGCGGGCACCGCGGCCTTGCATACGGCGACCGAGCGCGGTCATGCGCTCAATCAGCTTGTGATCGGCCTCCATCCCCGAGGTGGCCCGGATCCGCTCGGTCAGCTGGCCCTTGACCTGGGTGAATTCGGGATCGAGCTTGAGTGCCGGCTCACGCTCACGGCCCCAGGCCATGTCATGGATACCGTCGATCCGGCCGGGATGCGGTGCCAGCACGACCACCCGGTCGCCGAGGTAGGCCGCTTCCTCGACGTCGTGGGTGACGAACATCACGGTGGTCGGCTCCACGGCGAAAAGCTGCAGGATCAGGTCGTGCATGACCTCGCGGGTCTGGGCATCCAGCGCGCCGAACGGCTCGTCCATGAGCAGTACCCGCGGACGTGACAACAGCGCGCGGGCGATCGCCACGCGTTGCTGCATGCCGCCGGATAGTTGATTGGGATAATGATCGCGACGATCGTCCAGCCCCATCATCTCGATCAGCGCATAGGCACGATCCACCAGCCCCGAGAGCTCGCTCTCTGTTTCGATCGCCCGCATGTTGGCGCCGAGTTCGAGCGAGAACATCACGTTCTGCTTGACCGTCAGCCAGGGAAACAGCGTGTAGTGTTGAAACACCATGCCGCGGTCGGCTCCAGGTTGGTCGACCACCCGATCGCCGAGCCGGATGACGCCGCCCTGGCTGTGCTCGAGCCCGGCGACCAGGCGCAGCAGGGTCGATTTGCCGCAGCCCGAGGCCCCGATCACGGTGACGAACTCGCCCGGCTCGACGCGCAGCGAAATATCGTCGAGCACGGTCTGCATGCCGCCGTGGCCGTCGGGGTAGCGTTTCGCCACGGATTCGATGTGCAGGACTTGATCGCTCATCTCGGATTCCTTCGGATCTTGGGCGCGTTCAGTGCAGCCAGGGGAACAGCCGCCGGTGCAGCTGACGGAAGAACAGGTCGAACAGCAGGCCGATCACGCCGATAATCAGAATCCCGGCGAAGATGGTGGCGGTATTCATGAACCGCTGGGCCTGCAGGATCGCGTAACCGAGCCCCTTGTTCGCGGCCACCATTTCGGCCACCACCAGATAGGTCCAGGCCCAGCCCATATTCACGCGCAGGATGTTGATCAACGGCGGCAGGCTGCCGCGCCAGATCACCAGCCGCAGCGCTTCGCCCCGGGTCGCACCCAGAGTGTAGGACGCTTCCAGCCAACTGCCGGGCACCTGCCGGACCACATCGGCCACCATGACGATGATCTGGAAGAACACGCCGATAAAGATGATCGCGATCTTCGAGCCTTCACCGATGCCGACCCAGAGAATCATCAGCGGGATGAACGCGGCCGCCGGCATGTAGCGCACGAAATCGTTGATCGGCTGGAAGAAGCCTTCCACGGCCTTGAACGACCCGATGAACACGCCGAGTGGCACGCCCAGACAGGCGGCCAGTACGAAACCGCTCGTTACCCGAAGGATGCTGGCCCAGGTGTCCTGCGCGAGCGAACCGTGCGCCCAGGCCCAGGCCTGCTCGACCACGTCTGCCGGCGTCGGCAGGAACAGGTTGTCGATCACGCCGCTGCGCGATAGCAGCTCCCAGCCCAGCAGCGGCAGCACGAAACCCAGTATCGACAACGTGACATACCACTGGCGCGGAATCGATTGCTGCAGCCGCAGCCGCGGGCGACGACGAACCGCCGGTCGCGCCGTGGCCGATGTCACGGCGCGATCGCGTGCGCGAGGTTTATCAGTGCCGGCATGCGCGGCCGACCCTTGTGCAACCGCCTGGCTCTTCATGGCCTTCAGTCCTGCGCAGCCATGGCCTGATTGACCACGCTCGCGTCGATGAATGAGGCCGGATCAGGCTGTTTGGACAGCTTGCCGGACTTCATCAGGAAGGAAGCCGTATCCCGGGTGCTGGTATACAGCGACTCCGGGGCATCGCTTTTGTTCATTGCCTTCTGATTGAGTTTTTCGCCGAAAAACCGAGTGCCCTTGAGCGACAACTCGTATTCCTTGGGCTTCAGGTCGACATGCGGCGCCATGATCGCGGCAGCCTCTTGCGGATGGGCATTGATGAACCGGACCACCGCAAACCAGGCCTTGGCGATGGCCTTGTACTGCTCGGGATTGGCCTTGAGGGACTTTTGCTGCGCCACCAGCAGGTCCGGAATCAGCCCCGGCGCCGACGCACTGGTAAACAACGCATGGCCTTTGCCGTGCTGCTGAATACGGTTGATCCAGGGGTTCCACACACCGGCTGCCGCGACCCGCCCGGCCATCAACGCCGAGGCCGCACTGCCGGTGGTCATGCTCACGATATTGCTGTCGTCGATGTTGAGCCCGTGTCGCTTGAACGCGGTGTAGGCCAGATAGTTTTCGATCGAATAACGCTCGAAGGCAACGGTCTTGCCCTTGAGTTGCTTGAGGCTCTGGATGCCGGGCTTGGCCATGAATGCATCGTTGCCGGCCGAGTTATCGGTCACCAGTACGACCTTGAGCGGGACGCCCTTCTCGATCGGGGCGAGCGTATCGATCAGGGCCTGACTGTTGGCATCCAGCTTGTCGGCGGCCAGCGCCTGGACCGAATCGATATACGACGGAAACCAGACCAGCTTCACGTTGGCGCCGTACTTCTTGAAATAGCCTTTTTGCTCGGCGACATACCAGGCCACCCAGCCCGGCCAGTCGCTGATGCCGATGGTGATCGGCCCCTTGGCCATTGCTGGCGCGGCGACCTGAATGCCGATGCCGAGGGTCAGAACGATCAGCATGTATCTGAAGAGTTTTCTCATCATGCGCTCCTGAGGAAGAAGAGATTCTTGCCCGCTTCGAAAAAAGAGATGGACCGCCGCTCGCCGGATCGGCGCGTGCTCAATCGGGGCACGGTGATTCTCCGGACCGGGAACGGGCGGCAACGTAGTCGCTCGACACGTGGGCAACCGCCAGCACGTGCTGGCGCACGGCCTCGGCGGCGCGCTCGGCATGCCCCGCGGAGATCGCCGCAACGATCTCGCTGTGCTCGGCGAAGGAATGTTCAGGACGGCGTGCGACCCGGAACTGGGTGTGACGAAAAGGCGCCAGTCGGGCGCGGGTCGACAGCGTCAACTCGATCAAATAATCGCTTTTCGAGCCCTGATAGATGAACGAGTGGAATTCGTCGTTGAAGGCAGCGTATTCATTCGAGCGCGTGGATATCCGCAAATCGCGCGAGCCTTCATGCATCGCACTCAACTGATGGCGTTCGGCGAGCGTCATGCGCTGCGCACTCAGCCGTGCACAACACGCTTCCAGCTCCGCCATCGCTTCGAACATGGCGAGCAGGCCGCTCTGCGATATCTGTGCGGTGATCACACCGCGGTGGGGCCGGCTTTCAGCCAACCCCATGGCACAGAGCTGACTCAGCGCTTCCCGAACCGGCGTTCGCGACACCGAGAAACGTCGCGCGATGTGCTGGGCCGGCAGCCGGCTGCCCGGCGGCCATTGGCCGGACACGATTTCTTCCGACAACACCGCCACCATGTCGTCGACCGCCTGACCGGTCCGCAGGGACCGACGCGGCGACAGGTTTTCATCCGAATGCGATGACGACATGGGGCAACAGGCACAAATTCAATCGTGCTGGATTGCATGCACACGGCGTGCCACACGGCTGAAGACGGTCACAGCGACGATAAAACCGCCAATCGTGCGGTCTTTGCGCCGAATTGGGGCGCCGTCAGATTGCATGCACTTTATCGAAGCGCAGCTCGCGCCCGCATGGCCGGCCTTCCGGATAAGCCGGCAGGGGCTGACGTTCGCAGAGCAAGCAACGGCTCCGCGGCCGGGACACAGGGCGCTGCTACTCGCCCCATTCAAGCCATGGAACGGGGTTCCGCAGCCGGGCACGACCCGCATCCGCCGCCGGCAGAATCAACCAGTCGCTCTTTGCCTCGATTCGTGGGGGATCGCGTGGCCGTCAAAACGCCGACAACGGCCGAATCATGCCGCGCCGGCGTTTTTGGCGGCCGGGTGTTGCGGTCGGCTACGCGCCCGGTCAGAGACTGGCGAGGCGGCGCTCGAGCTCGGCCTGGTCGATCAATTCGATCAGACGATTGACATTGGCCCGATCCATCGGCGCGCCGTCAACCAGGCTTCTCGGGGCCTCGCGAATCTCGGTAGCGGAAAACAGCGTGGCCTCGAAGCGGTGCTCGCCGGCAACGAAGCGGAATGCCGGATAGAACCGATGCCCCTCGGCGAACCGATAACGACGTTCGGCGATCTCGAAGGGAATGCCCCGCCCTTGCAGAAACAGGTCGAAGCTTTCCGAATGTTCGGCGAACACATGCAGCTGGATATCCGAATGGGCGTTCGCCAGCCCGGACAATACGTCACCCACCAGCCGCGGCTTGAAATCGGCCAGAAGTCGCATGGCCGACAACGCCGCGCGCCGCATATCGGCCAGTTCGGCGGGCTGATCCTCGGCGGAGAACAGGCGCTGATGCTCGGCCAGCGCGGCCTCGATCTCGCTGTTCTTGGGCAGAATCGACTGGCGAACGTCGATGCCCATCTGATGGGCCGCCTTGTGCTTGGCGACGCGGAAGTCGCGAATGCCCTGTTCGGCCATCAGACGGGCGGCCACCTGCGCCAACTGCTGACGCTGCGCTGCTTGTTTGCGGGCACTGGCCATGATCGCCTCCAAATGAATCGACAAAGGCGGCGACATCGCTCGATAGGGTCGCCGCCTTCGATCAGAACAGCTGCTGAACTTCGTTGCTCGAATCGTGCTTGCCCGAATGACGGGCCTCCTCAACCGTTGGTGCGTGGCCCTTGCGGAAGATCTCCGGAATGCCGCCGCCGTTGAGTGCGCGCTGGCCGGTCTGGGGATTGATCTGCACGGTTTCAATATCGTCGGGCTTGGGCGGGATCGCCTCGGGCTTGCCCGCCAGCACCGTGCCCATGAAATCGGTCCACATCGGCAGGGCCGCGTGCGCCCCGGTTTCGGCATGACCCATCGGCTTGAGCTTGTCGAAGCCGACCCAGGTCACGGTCACGAGATTGGCGTTGAAGCCCGAGAACCAGGCATCGATCTGCTTGTTGGTGGTGCCGGTCTTGCCGGAGAGGTCCTTGCGGCCGAGCTTGAGCGCGCCGCGACCGGTGCCGTGCCGGATCACGTCCCGCATCATGTCGCCGATGATATAGGCGTTGTCGGCCGGGATGACCCGCGGCGCCAGCCGCGATGCGTCATCGGCGCCGGCGGTCTGATCCAGCGCCGGGCAATGGTCGACACTATCGCAGGCGACCTTCGGCTTGGCCTGGAACACAACCTTGCCCTGCCCGTCGGTGATTTGGCTGATGTAGTGCGGCTTGACCCGGAAGCCCTCGTTGGCGAACACCGAGAAACCGCCGGCCATCTGCAGCGGCGAGAAGGTCGCACTGCCGAGCGCGAGCGACAGGTTGTGCGGCATCTGATCGGCCGGCAGGCCGAACTTGCTGATGTAGTCGATGGCCGTACCCACGCCGATGCGGCGCAGCACCCGGATCGAGACCAGGTTCAGCGAATGCACCAGGCCTTCGCGGAGCCGCGTGGGCCCGTGAATCGTCTTGGAGTAGTTGTTCGGGCGCCACGAGTCATCGACCCCCGAGCCCTGATACACCACGGGCGCATCGTTGACGATTGTCGCCGCGGTGAAACCGTTGGCCAGGGCGGCGGAATACAGGAACGGCTTGAACGACGAGCCCGGCTGGCGCCGCGCCTGCACGGCGCGATTGAATTTCGACAGCCCGAAGTCGAAGCCACCGACCAGCGCCTCGACGCCACCGGTGTGCGGGTTCATCGCCACCAGGGCGCCCTGGACGTTGGGAATCTCGGCCAGCGTCCACTGCTTGTCCTTATCCTTCGAGCCGGTATACGCCAAGCGCACCACATCGCCTTTCTTGACCAGCGTACTCGCGGCCTTGTGCCCATGCAGCCACGGAATCTGGTCGGCACCGATGCTGATCTTGCCGTACTGATCGGTGATCAGGCGGATCCGCTGGCCGTCGGTGGACAGGACCACCGCCGGAATCAGCCCGCCGCGCGTGACCATGTTGTCGAGCGCATCCTGCAGCGCTTTCGGATCATCCACGGTGGAAGAATCCAGCGTCTTTTCCGGGCCGTGCCAGGCATGACGCGCATCGTAGGCCAGCAGATCCTTGCGCAAGGCGTGGTCGGCCGCCTGCTGGCGCTTGCTGCGGATGGTCGTGGTTACGCTGTAGCCGCCGGTGTAGGCCTTGTCGCCGTAGCGCGCCACCATGTCCTGGCGCACCATCTCGGCCACGTAGCGCGCCTCGTAGCGCATCGGGTTCTTCTCGCCGCTGCCTTCGCCAGCGGTGACCGGTGCATTCCGGGCCCGCTTCCAGGCCGCGTCATCGATGAAACCGAGGGCGTGCATACGCCGCAAGACATAATCGCGGCGCTCCTTGGCGCGCTTGGGATTGGCAATCGGGTTGAACGCCGAGGGCGCTTTCGGCAGACCGGCCAGCATGGCCTGCTGCGACAGATTGAGCTTGTCCAGCGGCTTGTTGTAGTAAACCTGTGCCGCCGCGCCAATGCCGTAAGCGCGCTCACCGAGATAGATCTTGTTGAGATACAACTCCATGATCTGCTTTTTGGTCAGCTTCGACTCAAGCCGCAACGCCAGAATCATCTCCTTGATCTTGCGGGTGTAGGTCTTGGCATCGGAAAGATACAGATTGCGGGCGAGCTGCATGGTGATGGTCGAACCGCCCTGGGTCTTGCGGCCGGTCGTGATCAGATGGATCACCGCGCGCATCATGCCCTGATAGTCGATCCCCGGGTGTTGCCAGAATCGGTCGTCCTCGGCGGCAACGAAGGCATTCACCTGCTGCCTGGGGATCTGGTCGTAGGTCACCGGCTTGCGGCGCTCGGTGCCGTATTCGCCAATCAGTTTGTGATCGGCGGTATAGACCCGTAGCGGCTCGTTGAACTGGGCCTGGCCGATATCACCGGCATCGGGCAGCTGCGGGCCAAAATACAGATAGACCCCGGCAACCAGGCAAACCGCCAGCGTAATCGCCGACAGCAGCCCGGCCAGCAGCACTATGACGACGCGGACGCCGCGTGATCTTTTCTTCATCGAGTCGCCAACCTACGGGCACTTCCAGCACATCGAACTGCGCATCATACCGACCGGACGCGACGGCTGTCGCACACGGCGACCGCCGAACCCGGCGGACCGGCGTCGGCCGCCGCGGCACTACGGCGCACGCTATACGCCGGGCATGGCTGACGCCACCCTGCGAGCCGGCGCCGCGCGCATTCCGTAAGAAATTTCGACACGCCATTTCGCGCCGTTCGTCGGTATTTTTCGGCGATTCAACGCTTTATCACATTTCCAACGTTGTCAGTCCGTGCCGGTCGGGTATAGTGACCGCGGGGGTAATCTCGGTACGCGACGCTAGGAACGCGGCCGGCACGGAAAGCGGCACATGGGGAGATTGACGAATTCGATACGGCGCCGCCGCGGGCTGATGGGGGTCGATATCAGCGCCACGCGGGTCAAGCTGCTCGAGCTGGATCGCACCGGCGACGAGTTCCGGGTGCTGGCCTATGCCAGCGAGGCCGTGCCCGAAGGGGCGATCCGCAACTTCCAGATCCTCGACGCCGAAGCCGTCGCACGCGCGACCCTGCGTGCACTCGAGCGCAGCGGCAGCCGGACGCGCGATGCCGCGATCGCGGTGTCCGGGCCGTCGGTGATCAGCAAGACCATTCTGATGCCGGCCAGCCTCGACGACGCCGAGATGGAACAACAGATCCATTTCGATGCGGAGCACCATATCCCGCACCCCATCGAGGAGGTGAATCTGGATTTCCAGGTGCTCGAACCGGATCCGGATAACGCCCAGTTCAACCGTGTGCTGCTGGTCGCCTGCCGGCGCGACAACATCGAGATGCGCACTGCCGCGATCGAGATGGCCCACATGCGGGTGCAGCTCGTGGATGTCGAGGAATACGCACTGCAGAATGCCTGCACGCTGCTGTTGAGCCGGATCGAGGGTGTGTCGGATGCCGACAGCGTGGCCGTGTTCGACATCGGGTCCGATACCACACGCCTGACGATCCAGCGCCAAGGTCGCAGCCTGTACGCGCGCGAAATCGGTTTTGGCGGGGCCGCGCTCGACGCCGCCCTGATGGAACGCTACGAAACACCGGACGTCGATGCCCTGCGAGCCCAGTTGCGTAGCGGCCGGATCAGCGCACCGGATATCGCCGAAAACGTGCGTGAATTCGCCGAACGGCTGGCGGTACACATCGACCGCACGCTGACCTTCTACCAGTCCGCCTCCAGCGGGGGCGACGAGCCGATCGATCACGTGGTATTGGTTGGCGCGTCCACGCTCTACCCCGGCCTGCACGACGCGCTGGCCCAATTGTTGCCCTGGCCCGTGAGCCTGGGCAATCCGCTCGGCGGCATGCTGGCGAGCGCGGCGGCACGCCGCAATCACGTCGATAGCGACGCCCCGAGCCTGATGGTCGCCGCCGGCCTGGCTCTGCGAGGTGCTGTATGAGCCATCCGCAGACCCTGGCTGTACGCATCAACCTGCTGGACTGGCGCGCCGAACAGCGTGAATACAAGCGCAAGCGCTTCATCGCGCAACTCGTGGGCGCCGCCGTCGCCACCGTCATCGTGGTCGGCATATTGCCGGTGATCTACTACGACCATCTGATCGATGCACAGCAGGCGCGCAACCACTATCTGCAGCAACAGATCGCGACCGCCGACAAGCAGCTCGCCGAGATCCGCGAACTGAAAAAGACCCGCGAGGATCTGATCAACCGCATGCAGGTGATCGGCGAGTTGCAGCGCTCACGCTCGGCTATCGTCCACTACTTCGATCAACTGACCGCGACCATTCCCGATGGCGTCTATCTGACCGGGCTGGACGAGAAGGGCACGACCACCACGCTCGACGGCGTGGCCGAATCCAACGCGCGCGTGTCGGAGTACATGACCAACCTGGACAATTCGCCCTGGTTCACCAATCCCCGGCTGATCGTGATCAAGCGCGATGACAGCCACGGCAAGCGCCGGGCGGATTTCACGCTCAAGGTCGATAGCACCTCGCCCGATCAGACGCAGAACGGCACTTCGGGCGACGCCGCCGGCAAAGGGCGTGCGTCATGAGGCCGCTTAGCGAATACATCGACGAGCTGCGCAGCCTCGACCAGAACAATATCGGCAGCTGGCCGACCTGGGCCTATGGCCTGGCAATCTCGGTGGTGTCACTCGTGATCATGCTGATCGCGGCCTGGTACTTCGTGCTGCCCAAGCGCGATGCGCTGGCCGATGCCCGGCACCAGGAAAGCCAGCTCAAGGAATCGTTCCGCGTCAAGCAGGCGATGGTGGCCAACCTCGGGGCCTATCGTGATCAGCTGGCCACCATGCAGACCGAGTTCGGCAATCTGCTGGCCCAGCTGCCAAGCAAGACCGAGGTACCGAGCCTGCTGCGCGATGTCTCGCAGACCCGCTCGGCCAACGGCCTCGACGAGGAATTGTTCAAGCCCGAACCCGAAGTGACCAAGGATTTCTACGCCGTACTGCCGAACGACCTGATCGTCACCGGCGACTTCCATCATTTCGCCACGTTCGTCTCCGATGTCGCCGCGCTGCCGCGTATCGTGACCATCAGCAACGTGCATATCCGGCCGGTCGGCAAGAGCAGCAGACACGCCGCGCAGAGTGAGCAGGGCAAAGGCCCGCTGCGCATGAGCCTGACCGCCAGCACTTATCGCTATCTCGGCGACACCACCGGCACGCAGGATCACGGCAAAGACGGGAAGGGCAAGTCGTGACGGGGTTTCGATCCATGCATCGCGCCGCACGATGGGCCGGGGTCATCGGCCTGTGCGCCGTGCTGGGCGCCTGTGGATCGAACACGGACGACCTGGCCAGCTTCGTTGCCCGCATCAAGGCGCGACCGGCACCGCCGGTCAAGCCCATGCCGAAAATCGCCAGCTACAAGCCCTACACCTATAAACCGGCGGGCCGCCGCTCACCGTTCGCCGCGCCGGGCAACCACGCGCCCGCCAACGATAACGGCGTGCGCCCGAATCTCGACCGGCCGCTTGATCCGCTCGAACAGTTTCCGCTGGATGCCCTGCGCATGGTGGGCACGATCACCAGCAACGGCGTGACCTACGCCCTGATCGCCGCCCCCGACCAAGTGGTGCATCGCGTCGCCCCCGGCGACCACATGGGACGCCACTACGGCCGGGTCGACACGATCAGCCCGGCGGGCGTCACGCTCACCGAGATCGTGCCCGACGGCAACGGCGGCTACACCAAGCAAGGCGCGACGCTCGCGCCGCCGCAGCAATGAATCCTGGGGATTTCGACCAGCCATGAAGCCAATGACCCACCGATCCCGCTCCCTGCCAGCGCTCGCCCTGCTGGTCGCCGCGTGCCTGGCGCTGCTGGCGCCCGTCGGCGCCATGGCCGGCCCCGCCGCCGGGTCGCTCGCGCTGCAATCGATCAGCACCGCGGCCGGCAGTGGCGATCGTGTCAGCCTTCGCTTCAAGCTGTCCGGGCCAGCACCATCGCCATCGGTATTCACGGTCGAGAAGCCGGCGCGTATATCCATCGATCTGCCCCATACCACGCTCGCGCTCGACAAACGCTATCAGCGCATCGCCGAGGGCCCGGTCCAGGCGGTCACCGCCGCGGCCGCCGATGGCAAGACCCGTGTGGTGATCGAACTCACGCAGATGGTCAACTACCACATCCAGCGCCAGGGCGACGAGCTGATCGTCCACCTCGGCGGCCCGGCGCACGCACCGGCCGCGCCGAACGCACAGACTGCCACGCAAAGCTCCTCGGGCGCCGAGCACGATACCGCCTCGCCTTCGGGGCCGGCCTCGGCGATCGAGAACATTGACTTCCGGCGCGGCGATCAGGGCGCCGGCCGTATCGAGATCACCCTCAACGGCACCAACGCACCGGTCGACATCACGCGAAAGGACGGCAAGATCGTGGTGCGTCTGCAGGGTATCCAGCTGCCCGCACACTTGGCCAGGCGTCTCGACGTCACCGATTTCGCCACGCCCGTACGCACGGTCGACGCCATGTCGCGCGGCGATAACACGCGCATCGTCATCACCCCGGCCAAGGGCGCACAATTCCAGCGGCTGGCCTATCAGACCGGCAATCATCTCTACATCGAACTGCAGCCGCTCACCAGCGCCCAGAAGAAACAGCGCGAGCAGGCCCACCCACAGTACAACGGCAAAAAGATCTCGCTGTCGTTCCAGAACATCAAAATTCGCTCGGTGCTGCAGATCATTGCCGACGTGGCCAACGTGAACATGGTGGTCTCGGATAGCGTATCCGGCACCATTGCCCTGCAGCTCGACGACGTCCCCTGGGATCAGGCACTGGATATCATTCTCAATGCCAAGGGCCTGGGCATGACGCGCAATAACAATGTGATCACGGTCGCGCCGCTGACTGAGATCGCCAATCGCGAAAAAGCCAAGGCTGCCGCCCGCGAGGCGACCAACAATCTCGCCCCGCTGCATTCCGAGATCATCCAGATCAACTACGCCCGCGCCTCGGACATCGCCAACATTCTGAAATCCGATACCGCGGCGCCGCACGGCACGGCATCTTCGGGCGGCGGCAACGCCGCACCGTCGGGTAACGCCGGCGGCTCGGGCAACAACCAGTCCCTGCTTTCACCGCGCGGTCATGTCACGGTCGACGATCGCACCAACAGCCTGCTGGTTACCGACACACGCGAAAAACTCGACCAGATCCGCAGCCTGATCGATCGTCTCGACATCCCTGTCCGCCAGGTGCTGATCGAGTCACGCATCGTGATCGCCAATCGCGATTTCACCCGCAGCCTGGGTATTTCCCAGACCGGCGTGAACAACTCCAAGCTGAATAACGCCCTGAGCGCCCAGAGTTCAGGCTCGTTGGGCAGTGCCTACGGCGCCAATAACGGCGGCTATTCGGTCAGTCTGCCGGCAACCAGTGCCACGAGCCTCCTTTCGGCCAGCATCATCTCCGACACGTTCAGCCTTAACCTGCAGCTGTCGGCCATGGAGTCGGAGGATAACGGCGAGATCATCTCCTCGCCGCGCATCATCACCGCCGACGGCCAGGAAGCGAACATCGAACAGGGCCAGGAAATTCCTTATCAGTCCGGCACCGTGGGCAGCAATCAGGGCACGAGCGTCCAGTTCAAGAAAGCGGTGCTCAGCCTCGACGTCACGCCCAAGATCACGCCGAACAAGAAAGTCATCATGAACCTGAAGGTCACCCAGGATTCGGTCGGCAAATACGTCCCGACCTCCCAGGGCGGCTCGGTGCCGTCGATCGACACCCGCAGCCTCACCACCCAGGTCCTGGTTGATAACGGCGACACCGTGGTGCTCGGCGGCATTTTCGAACAGACGAATCGCGATACCACGGGCGATGTCCCGTTCGTGAGCAAGGTCCCGCTGCTGGGCGCTCTGTTCAAGAACCATTCGCGTCAACGCAACAAGCAGGAACTGCTGGTCTTCGTCACACCGAAGATACTGCAGAACAATCTGACGGCGGACAGCCACTGAGCCCGGCCACGCCCGGGTCGTCGCTGGCCGGGCCACCGGCCCGCGGATGCAGGCAACCGGTTCGGCATTGCGACCATCTACGGCCGCGACGAACACCGACAGCCGACGGATGACGAACACATCCGATGGTTCCGCGCCCGCGGCGGATCGCGAACGATTTCGGCGGCGCCCGCAACCGCCCCTGGCGCAAGTCTGCCGAATAGTGGCGAAGACTTGGCCGAAAATGGCACACTCATTGTTGGCACCGTCGCGAGCGTGCCGCGTCCCGCCGGTCCGAACGACGACGGCACGACCGAAATTGATATAACCTATCCAAAAAGCGTCTCCGGTTGGGTTAAAGTACGCTGGCGTGCGGCGGCCTCTGCGCAGGGCAGCGACACGATGCGGAACGCTTTATTGTTGTGCCGGCTGCCGCAGCAGACGTCAGCACCAGCTCCGACGATCCTCCGGGCCAGATCAGCCCGTTCGGCATGGACGGCGTATGCGCGACGACCTACGATCCGAACACGGATTAAGACCCGTGGTCGTGGCTTTCGTATTCAACTACTTGTAACGAGTACATGGCATTAAACCCGAACATCTATCTGGTCGGCCCCATGGGGGCCGGCAAAACCACGGTGGGCCGGCGTATCGCCGAGCTCAAGGGCATGACGTTCGTCGACTCCGATCAGGAAGTCGAAAAGCGCACCGGCGTGGATATCTCCTTCATCTTCGACATGGAAGGTGAAGAAGGTTTCCGCAAGCGCGAACGTGACATGATCGCGGAATTGTCGGAACAGCCCAACACCGTCATGGCCACGGGCGGCGGCGCCGTGCTTGACCCGAGCACGCGCGATCTGCTGTCCGCCCGCGGCGTCGTGGTCTATCTCGAGACCTCGCTGGAGCAGCAGCTTGCGCGCACGCGCAAGTCCAACAGCCGGCCCATCCTGGCGGGCAGCGAGGATCTGGAAGCCACGCTCACCCAGCTGATGGAAGTTCGCGACCCGCTATATCGCTCGATTGCCGACGTCGTGGTCACCACGGGCGATCAACAGGCGCGCAAGCTCGCCCGCGAAATCGTCGAGCAGCTGGAAGCCATCGGCACGGCCTGATGAGGCAGCCGGAAACCGGCAGCGCGTGGATCTATGCCGGATTCTGGATCCGTGTATGGGCGTCGATCATCGATAGCGCGCTCCTGCTGTTTCTGGTCTTCCCGCTGCTGTCGCTGATTCCCGGGGCCGCGCGAGCAAACCGCGCGGCCCCGCAGCTGTTTACCGCTTCGGGACGCATCAACTTCGACGCGCTCGCCCTGGCGCCGCCCGGGCCGCTGCATGTGGTTCTGTACTGGCTATTGCCGGCGGTCGTCGTCGTCATCTTCTGGCTAACCCGCGAGGCCACGCCCGGCAAGATGGCGATCGGCGCCCGCGTGGTCGATGCCGAAACCGGTGAGCGCCTGCGCACCGCGCAATCGATCCTGCGCTATCTGGGCTACTACGTCTCCACCCTGCCGCTCGGCCTCGGCCTGATCTGGGTGGGTATTGATTCGCGCAAACAGGGCTGGCACGACAAAATCGCCGGCAGCGTGGTCGTGCGTCGTCGGCGCACGGTCGAGCCTGTTCGCTTCGAAGCCGCCGATGACGCCTCAAGCCCCCAGACCGGATGGAACAATGAGTGATACCCCTGCCGCAACCACCCTGCGCGTCGAACTCGATACCCGTGCCTACGACATCCTCATCGGCCCTGGGCTGATCGGCCGGGCCGCCGCCTACGACGGGGCGATCCGCGGCCAGCAGGTGCTCATCGTGACCAACGACACGGTCGCGCGCCATTACCGCGAACCGGTCGAGGCCGCATTGCGTGACGCCGGGCACGCGGTCGATACGCTGATTCTACCCGACGGCGAAGCCCATAAATCGATGGCCACGCTCGACACGATTGCCGAGCACCTGCTGGCCCACGGCTACGGGCGCGACGCGACCGTGGTCGCCCTCGGCGGCGGCGTCATCGGCGATCTGGCCGGATTCGCCGCCGCGATCTACCAGCGCGGCATCGATTTCGTCCAGGTGCCGACCACGCTGCTGGCCCAGGTCGATTCCTCGGTCGGCGGCAAGACCGGCGTGAATCATCGCCTGGGCAAGAACATGATCGGCGCCTTCCACCAACCGAAGCGCGTGCTGGCCGACATCGACGTGCTCGCCACCCTGTCCGCGCGCGAATTCGCCGCGGGCATGGCCGAGGTCATCAAGTACGGCCTGATCCGCGACGCCCACTTCTTCGACTGGCTGGAGGCGAACATGGCCGGCATCAACGCGCGCGAGCCGGCGCTGATTACCGAGATCATCCGTCGCTCCTGCGCTAATAAGGCCGAGGTGGTGGTGGCCGACGAGCGCGAAGCCGGCCAGCGCGCCCTGCTCAATCTCGGCCATACCTATGGTCACGCGCTCGAGGCCGAACTCGGTTACGGCGCCTGGCTACACGGCGAGGCCGTGGCCGCAGGCATGTGCATGGCGGCCGACACGTCGCGGCGGCTGGGCTGGCTAAGCGCGGCGCATGTCGCGCGCATCGAAACGGTGATTGCCGCCGCCGGCCTGCCGACCGCCCCGCCGAGCGAGACCTCGGCCAGGCGCATTCTCGACCTGATGCAGCGTGACAAGAAAGTCACCGCCGGCGCGCTGCGCCTGGTGCTGCTGACCGATATCGGACAGGCTGTGATTTACGAAAACTATGGTGCGGCGCTGGACGATACACTGCACCATTATCTGGCCGCCTGAGGTCTTGACAGCGTTCGGCGATTGATTGTCGCTCGCTGGCCTTTTATATTGAATTCAGCGGTTCCACCGCTCGCGCGCCAGAAGAGTGGCGCCGCCCGTCGCTGCCGAAACCGCGCTCCCCCCCCGTTGCGTAACCCGCTTGGCGGGCCGCGGTTTGCGCGGCGACGACTTCCGGGTCCGGCCGGTCCAGCGCGATTGCGCTCGGCTTTCCGGGCCGTAGCCCATCCGAGGGAATGGACTATGCACAAATTTGAAGGCGGACTCTATTCACCAGAGTTCGAAAAAGACGCCTGCGGCTTCGGCCTGATCGCCCATATGGACGACAAGCCCAGCCATTGGCTGGTCGATACCGCGATCGGCGCGCTGGAGCGCCTGACCCATCGTGGGGCGGTCGCGGCCGACGGCAAGACCGGCGACGGCTGTGGGCTGCTGATCAAGAAGCCCGATTCGTTTCTGCGCACCGTCGCCCACGAAGCCGGCATCGAACTCGGCGAACACTATGCCAGCGGCATTGTGTTCCTGAGTCTGGACGAGGACACCGCCGGCGCCGCCAGGGCCGAGCTGGAAAAACAGCTGGAAGCCGCCGGTCTGATGGTCGCCGGCTGGCGTGATGTGCCGATCGATGCCGAATCGGCCTGCGGCGCCGAGGCGCTGGAAACCCTGCCCCGCTTCGAGCAGATCTTCGTCAATGCGCCCGCGGACATGGACCGTGACGTGTTCGAGACCCGGCTGATCATCGCCCGCCGGCGGACCGAGAACGCCCTGCCCGACGACGACACATTCTATGTGCCCTCGCTGTCGGCGCGCGTGTTCTCGTTCAAGGGCATGGTGATGCCGAGCTATCTCACCGTGTTCTACCAGGATCTGGCCGACGAACGGCTCGAGACCTCGCTGTGTGTATTCCACCAGCGTTTTTCGACCAACACGCTGCCGCAGTGGCGCCTGGCCCAGCCGTTCCGTTATCTCGCCCACAACGGCGAGATCAACACCATCACCGGCAATCGCAACTGGTCGACCGCCAGAGCCTCCAAATTCGCCTCCAAGGACCTGCCGGATCTGGAATCCATCCTGCCGCTGGTGTCCATGGACGGCTCGGATTCCTGCAGCCTCGACAACATGCTCGAGATCCTGCTCGCCGGCGGCATGGACATCTTCTATGCCATGCGCCTGCTGATGCCGCCGGCCTGGCAGAACGTCGACTATATGTCGGCCGACATGCGTGCCTTCTACGAATACAACTCCATGCATATGGAGCCGTGGGACGGCCCGGCGGGTATCGTGCTTACCGACGGCCGCTATGCCGCCTGTGCCATGGACCGTAACGGCCTGCGGCCGGCGCGCTACGTGATCACCAAGGATCGCCACATCACGCTGGCCTCCGAAATCGGCGTGTGGGACTACAAACCCGAGGACGTGGTCACCAAGGGCCGGCTCAAGCCCGGCGACATGCTGGCGATCGATACCGACAACGGCGAGTTGCTCAACCCGCGCGACATCGATGCACGCCTCGCCGGCCGCGCGCCGTACAAGCAGTGGCTGAAAAAGCATTCCCGTATCCTTGAGTCGCGCCTGACCGATACGCGCGACGAAGCCTGGATGGAGCGCCCGCGCCTCAAATCGCTGGAAAAGCTATTCCATGTGACCTTCGAAGAGCGCGACCAGGTCTTACGCCCGCTGGCCGAGGCCGGCCAGGAAGCCACCGGCTCGATGGGCGACGATACGCCCTTTCCCGTGCTGTCGCGCGTGGACCGGGTGCTGTTCGATTATTTCCGCCAGCAGTTCGCCCAGGTCACCAATCCGCCGATCGATCCGCTGCGCGAACGCATCGTGATGAGCCTGGAGACCTGCTTCGGCCGCGAGCTGAATGTCTTCGACGAGTCCGAGGCCCGCGCCAAACGACTGGTAGTCGATTCGCCGGTGCTGTCCACCGGCAAGTTCCGGCGCCTGCTATCGGTCGAGGATGAAGACTATGCGAACGTCACGCTGGATCTCACCTATCCGGCCAACGACGATCTGCGCGAGGCGATCGAGGCGCTTTGCGATCGCGTGGTCGACGAGGTCCGCGGCGGCAAGACCATCATCGTGCTCACCGATCGCAACGTCGAACAAGGGCAGCTACCGATCCAGGCGCTGCTGGCCACCGGCGCGGTGCATCACCGCCTGACCCGCGAGAACCTGCGCTGCGACGCCAACCTCGTCGTGGATACGGCCACGGCACGCGATGCCCATCATTTCGCCTGCCTGATCGGCTACGGTGCGACCGCGATCCATCCATATCTGGCCTATGAATGCCTCAACGACCTGGTGCACGTCGGCCAGATCCAGGGCCGCGACGCCGACGAACTGTGCGCCTCGTATCGCAAGGGCATCAACAAGGGCCTGTACAAGATCATGTCCAAGATGGGCATTTCCACGATCACCAGCTACCGTGGTGCCCAGCTGTTCGAAATCGTGGGCCTGGCTGACGAGGTCGTGGATCTGTGCTTTTCGGGTACGGTTTCGCGTATCGGCGGGGCGAGCTTCGCGCATCTGCAGGCCGATGCCGCGCATCTGGCCGAGCACGCCTGGAACACGCGTATCGCAATCGACCAGGGCGGCATCCTCAAGTTCGTGTACGGCCAGGAATACCACTGCTACAACCCGGACGTGATTGCCACACTGCACGAAGCCGTGTCCTCCGGCGAGTATGCCAAGTACCAGGAATATGCCCGCGTGGTGCAGGGCCGGCCGGTCGCCGTGCTGCGCGATCTGCTCGGCCTGCGCGACGACCTGGCGCCGATCGATATCGACGAAGTCGAGTCGATCGAGGACATCACCCCGCGCTTCGATTCCGCCGGCATGAGCCTCGGCGCCCTGTCGCCCGAGGCGCACGAGTCGCTGGCCCAGGGCATGAACCGCATGGGTGGGCGCTCGAACTCCGGCGAAGGTGGCGAGGATTCGGCCCGCTTCGGCACCGACAAAATGTCCAAGATCAAGCAGGTGGCCTCGGGCCGCTTCGGCGTCACACCGCATTATCTGGTCAACGCCGAAGTGCTGCAGATCAAGATCGCCCAGGGCGCCAAGCCCGGCGAAGGCGGCCAGCTGCCCGGCCACAAGGTCAACGAGATGATCGCCCGGCTGCGTTATTCGCGGCCCGGCGTGGCGCTGATCAGCCCGCCGCCGCATCACGACATCTACTCGATCGAGGACCTGGCCCAGCTGATCTTCGACCTCAAGCAGGTCAATCCGAAAGCGCTGGTCTCGGTCAAGCTGGTGGCCGGGCCGGGCGTGGGCACGATCGCCGCCGGCGTGGCCAAGGCCTACGCCGATCTGATCACCATCTCCGGCTATGACGGCGGTACGGGGGCCTCGCCGCTGACGTCCGTGCGCTATGCCGGCACGCCGTGGGAACTGGGCCTGTCCGAAACCCACCAGACCCTGCGCGCCAACGACCTGCGTGAAAAAGTCCGGGTGCAGACCGACGGCGGTCTCAAGACTGGGCTGGACGTGATCAAGGCGGCGATCCTGGGGGCGGAATCCTTTGGCTTCGGCACGGGCCCGATGGTGGCCCTCGGCTGCAAGTACCTGCGCGTGTGTCATCTGAACAACTGCGCAACGGGTGTCGCCACGCAGAATGAGACTCTGCGCGAGCGCTATTTCATCGGCATTCCGGAAATGGTGCAGAACTTCTTCCGATTCATCGCCCAGGATACCCGCGAGATCATGGCCTCGATCGGCGTGAAAAGGCTGGAGGATTTGATCGGGCGTACCGATCTGCTGGAAATCCTGCCCGGCGAGACCTCCAAACAGGCCGGCCTCAACCTGAAACCGCTGTTGTCCAAGGGCGGGCTGGCCGACGACAACCCAATGTACTGTGTCTCGCCGCACAACGAACCCTTCGACAAGGGCGAGTTGGCCGAGCGCATGGTCGCGGACACGCTGGATGCGATCGAGAACAAGTCGGGCGGCCGGTTCGAATACGACGTGCGCAATAGTGATCGCTCCATCGGCGCGCGGGTGTCGGGCGAGATCGCGTCCCGCCACGGCAATCTCGGCATGGAGGATGCGCCCATCACGCTGGCGCTCACCGGCACCGCCGGCCAGAGCTTCGGTGTGTGGAACGCCGGCGGGCTGCATCTCCAGCTCACCGGCGACGCCAACGACTATGTCGCCAAGGGCATGGCCGGCGGTCGCATCATCATCCGTCCGCCGGAGCATTCCGATTTCGTGGCGCGCGAGGCAGCAATCATCGGCAATACCTGCCTGTACGGTGCCACCGGCGGCACGCTGTATGCGGCCGGCCAGGCCGGCGAGCGCTTCGGCGTGCGCAACTCGGGGGCCACCGCGGTGGTCGAGGGCGTGGGCGATCACGGCTGCGAATACATGACCGGCGGCTGCGTGGTCGTGCTCGGCGGCACCGGCGTCAACTTCGGCGCCGGCATGACCGGCGGCGCAGCCTACGTGCTGGACGAAAAACGTGAGTTCGTTGACCGCTATAACCACGAGCTGATCGATATCCACCGCGTGGTCTCCGAGAACATGGAGGCCCATCGCCACTATCTGTATCAGCTCATCGAGGCCTATGTAGACGCCACCGGCAGCGCCTGGGGCTCGGAAATCCTGGAGGACTTCCGCGACTACGTGGGCCAGTTCTGGCTGGTCAAGCCCAAGGCGGAAAGCGTGGAGACCATTCTCGACACGCTCACCCGCGCGGCCTAGTTAAGGCGGTCATGGGCCGCGGCAATCGGCCGCGGCCCGATCCCGCATCGCGACAAGAGACATCGATGGCAAAGAACAATCTTCAGTTTCTCGACGTGCCGCGTCAGGACCCGGCCAAGGTGGCCGTGCCCGTACGCATTCACGAATTCGCCGAGATCTACGGCCAGTTCGACAAGGAGACCGCCTCGCAACAGGCCGGGCGCTGTATTTCCTGCGGCAACCCGTATTGCGAGTGGAAGTGCCCCGTGCACAACTACATCCCCAACTGGCTCAAGATGGTCAACGAGGGCAATTTGTTCGAGGCGGCCGAGCTGTCGCACGCCACCAACACCCTGCCCGAGATTTGCGGCCGCATCTGCCCGCAGGACCGCCTGTGTGAAGGCGCCTGCACGATGAACGATGGCCTCGGCGCCATCACCATCGGCTCGGTCGAGAAGTACATCACCGACGAGGCCTTCAAGCAGGGCTGGCGGCCGGACGTCTCCAACGTGGTCTGGACCGACAAGAAGGTCGCCGTGATCGGCGCCGGCCCGGCCGGTCTGGGTGCAGCGGATATTCTCGTGCGCGGCGGCGTCAAGGCCGTGGTGTTCGATAAATACCCACGCATCGGCGGCCTGCTCACCTTCGGCATCCCGCCCTTCAAGCTCGAAAAAGAAGTGGTGGAAACCCGCCGCGAAGTCATGGAAGGCATGGGCGTGGAATTCCGGCTCGGTGTCGAAGTCGGCCACGACATCAGCATCGAACAATTGATGGAAGAATACGATGCCGTGTTCATGGGCATGGGCACTTACACCTATATGAAGGGCGGCTTCCCCGGCGAGGACCTGAAAGGCGTCTACGAAGCGCTGCCCTTCCTGGTCGGCAACATCAATCGCGAGATCGGCGTGAAGGGCGAGCATCCCTTCGTCGACATGTCCGGCCAGCGCGTGGTGGTGCTCGGCGGCGGCGACACCGCGATGGACTGCAACCGCACGTCCATTCGCCAGGGCGCCAAGGAAGTCATCTGCGCCTACCGGCGCGACGAAGAGAACATGCCGGGCTCCGCCCGCGAGGTGGAAAACGCCAAGGAAGAAGGCGTGCAGTTCCTGTTCAATCGTCAGCCGGTCGAAATCGTGGGCGACACCCACGTCGAAGGCATCAAGATGGTCACCACCCAGCTCGGCGAACCGGACGAGCGTGGTCGGCGCCGACCCGAGCCCGTGCCCGGCACCGAGGAAGTCATCGAGGCGGATCGTGTGATCATCGCCTTCGGCTTCCGCCCCAACCCGCAGGACTGGTTCGACACCCACGAGATCGAATGCGATGACGGCGGTCGCGTGATCGCGCCCGAGCAGGGCCGCTTCAAGCACCAGACCTCCAACCCGAAGATCTTCGCCGGCGGCGACATGGTGCGCGGCTCAGACCTGGTCGTCACCGCCGTGTTCGAAGGCCGCGAAGCGGCCAAGGGCATTCTGGATTATCTCGAAGTATAGAAGGCTACCCGGTAGCCGCCCCATTGAACGAACACGGCCCACGCTATGCCGGCCGTGTTCGTTTGCGGCTGTCGATTTGCGCGCTTGCCGCAATGATCCGGGCCGAAACCGCACCTGAGCGGCCTCATCATTCGCCTGCGCCGCCGGCATGCGTCGGGCGAAACTCGACCAAGGATTGCTGCAGAAACAACACTGCGATGGCCGCACCCACGATGACGCCGGATCGGGCGGTATCCGTCACCACCCCGACAGCCCCCTCTGTGTTCGCCATGGCGGGTGAGCAGGAACAGCCAGACGATCTCTACGACGACAATGCGCTCGAACGCGCGGCAGTCGCATCGAGGCTGCGCTTGGGGTTTAGGTGGATGCGGTCACCGATTTGCTGCGCCTCGCCGGGCACCGACGCTAGTCGCGCGGCGGCGAACACGAAGTGCACGAATGCGGCATCCTGACGGCGCTCTCGCATCACGCTTGATGCGCTCGATCGACACACTGGAAGCATTACTCATGATCGCATCGCAGATGTGTTCATGTCGGGGTTTTAAAACGCATACCCGGTCAAGCGCCAACATAACGGGCTGTGCGGAGCGCGCCACCGCTTTATAATCCTCGCACGACCGCGGAGAATCCACCGCCATCGCATCAAAAACTTGCCCCATGACGCATATTCCGGATAACCGCGACCGCCTCATTTTCGCCCTCGACGTACCCGACACCAACGCGGCCCGCGCGTTGGTCGCAACCCTGGGCGACACGGTCACCTTCTACAAGGTCGGCCTGGAACTAGCGATGTCGCCGGGCTATTTCGAGCTGGTCGACTGGTTGAAGACGCGCGGCAAGAAGGTCTTCGCGGACGTGAAGCTGTTCGATGTGCCGGCCACCGTGGCGGCCGCTGTCGCCCGGCTGGATGCACGCGACGTGGATTTCATCACCGTGCACGGCAACCAGGGCATCATGGAAGCGGCCGGTGCGGCGCGCAAAGGCAACGCGAAGATCCTGGCGGTGACCGCGCTCACCAGCCTGGATCGCGGCGACATGACCGATCTGGGGTTCAACTGCGATATCGACGAGCTCGTGCTTTCCCGCGCCCGGCGCGCACTGCAAGCCGGCTGCGACGGCATCGTTTCCTCGGGCCTCGAACTGGAACGCTTGCGCGCCGAGGCCCCGGAGACGCTGATCACGGTCACACCAGGCATCCGTCCCGTGGACAACGATGCCCCGCCGGACGACCAGAAGCGCGTGATGACGCCGGCCCGTGCCATCGCGGCCGGAGCCGATTATCTGGTGGTCGGCCGCCCGATCCGGCAAGCGACGGATCCCGCGGCGGCGGCCGCGGCTATTCAGGAAGAAATCGCCGCCGCGGTGGCCGCGCGCGGCTGAGCCGGCTCAGGCGAAGCCGTAGAGCGCGGCCGGATTATCGACCAGGATGCGCCTGCGCGTCGCCTCGTCGGCCATATCCGCCAGATTGTCGAGCAGGACGGCATCGTCCGGGTAATCCGCACGCGCGACGCCGACATGCGGCCAGTTCGAGCCCCAGATCACGCGCTCCGGCGCATGCGCGATCACACGGCGCGCGATTGGCGCAACATCGGCGAAATCCGGCGGACCGACACGGCTGATTTCGTACAGGCCGGCAATCTTGAACCAGGCATTGCCGCGGTCGATCAGCCGCAGCAGTGTATCCACGCGTGGATCTTCGGCCGATACCGGCGCCAGGAACTTGCCGGCGTGGTCGATGATGTAGTCGACCTGGAGCGATTCCAGCGCCGGCCGGTGGCGCTCGATCTCGCGGCCGTCGAACTGCACCATCAAATGCCAATCCCATCCGCGGATACGCGCTTCGACTTCGGCCATGCCGTCGATGCCCACGGCCCCGCCGGGCAGATTCATGATACGGGCCCCGCGTACGCCGAGTGCATGGTATTCAGCCAGTTCGGCGTCGGTCGTATCCGGGCCGACGACCACCACACCGCGTGCGGTTTCGGCGCCGACGGCTTTCAGGCCCGCGATGGTCGCGCCGTTATCGAACTGGTAAGCATTGGACTGGGTGATGACGACCCGTCCCAGGCTCAGGCGGCGCTGGACCACGGCATAATCGTCGGGCGTGGCCAGTTCGGCGATCGGCGGCCCACCAGGCTGCGGCGCGTAACCCGCGAGATAGACATGGATATGACAGTCGGTCGCCCCTTTGGGCACATCGATCCGGGGTGCCGGGCCATCGAGCGGGCGCGTGTTGGCCGGGATGTCGCGCATCAAACCTTCTCCGCCCAGGCATAGCGGCTCAAGGCATCACGGTCGATCTCGATGCCGAGACCGGCCCCCTCCGGCACGCGAACCCAGCCCTGCTCGTGCTCGATCGGTGCACGCAGGACAGCCTGACGAATCGGATTCGGGGTGCGATCGAATTCCAGCATCGGCGCTTGCGGCTTCGGACGCGGCGGCTGAAACGGGAGGGCGGCCAGGCAATGCAGGCTTGCCGCCAGTGCGATGCCGCTGCCCCAGACATGCGGGACGACACGCACGCCATACAGGCCAGCCATATCGACGATACGACGCATTTCGCTGAAACCGCCGGTGCCGCAGACATCCGGCTGCAGGATATCGACCGCCCCGGCTTCCAGCGCCTGGCGCATGCCGTGGCGGCCGTGCCAGGTTTCACCGCCGGCCAGCGGCAAAGGCTGCGCTGCGCGCACCCGGGCGTACACCGCCGGTTCTTCCGGGATCACCGGCTCCTCGAACCAATCGATGTCGAAGCGCGCCGCGGCCCGCCCGACTTCGATCGCCTCCGGCGCGTCGTAACCGTGGTTGGCGTCGATCATCAGCCGCACGTCGGGGCCGATGGCATCGCGTACCGCACCGATGGCCGCCAGATCCTCGTCGTAGCCAAACCCGATCTTGATCTTGACCGCCGTGAAACCCTCGGCGACATAACGCGCTATTTCGGCGGCGGTCGCCGCACTGCGGTCCGGGCCGTCCGGGCGGAAGCCGCCGGTGGCATAGGCCTGGACCGTGTCGCGGAATCGCCCACCCATCAACGTGGAAACCGGCACACCGAAGTGCTTGCCCTTGATGTCCCAGAGCGCGATATCGATCCCCGACAGCGCGGTCATGGTCACCCCGCGCTGTCCTTGGTCCCGTAACGCGTGGTACAGCTCCAGCCAGCGGACATCGGTGGCCAACGGATCGCGACCGATGAGCAGCCCGGCGTAAGCGCCGACCGCAGCCGCGTTGAGCGGCGGCGGGCCGAGACATTCGCCCCAGCCGACGGTGCCGTCGTCGCAGATCACTTCGACCAGACAGTGCTGACGCCGCTCGAAGCGACCGGACGCGCTTTCGAACGGCACCGTCAGTTCGTGGTCGAGGCAATGCGTAAGAACCCGCTCGACACGCATCAGCCCTGGCTCCTTATCAACGCATCCAGCATGTCGCTCTCCTGCTCGGTGAGATCGGTCAGCGGGGCACGCACCGGCCCGGCATCGAACCCGGCCCGGCGCACGCCGGCCTTGATCGCGGACACTGCGTAGCCCACGTTGCGGTCGCGGATCGCTGCGAACGGGTAAAAGAAATCATTGAGGATGGTGGTCGTCTGCGCATGATCACCGGCACGCAGCGCGTTGTAGAAGCGCTGAGCCAGCTCCGGCACAAAGTTGAACACCGCCGAGGAATAGGTCGTGACGCCGGCGCCCAGATAAGCCTCGGCGAACAACTCCGCCGTGGGCATGCCACCGAGATAGGTCAGCCGATCGCCCAGCCGTGCGGTGATCTCGCGGACCAGACCGATATCCCCGGAGCCGTCCTTGAACCCGATGAGATTCGGGCAGCGCTCGCACAGGGCTTCAAGCGTATCGGCCTGCAGGATCGAGTTGCCACGATTGTAGACGATCACGCCGACATCCACGGCTTCGCAGATCGTCTGGATATGCGCCATCAAGCCCGCCTGACTGGCCCCGATCAGATAATGCGGCAACAGCAGAATACCGTCGGCTCCGGCGGCCTCGGCCTCACGCGCAATCGATACGGCCATGCGCGTGCCATAGCCGCAGCCGGACACGATGGGCGTGTCACCGGCCGCGGCCTTGGCCTCGCGCACGATCTGCGGGATTTCTTCAGGCGCGAGCGAGAAGAACTCGCCGGTGCCTCCGGCGGCAAACAGGGTCGCCGCGTCGAAGCCCGACAGCCAGCCAATATGTTCGGCATAGGGCCCAGGCGCGAACTCGCCGTCGGCATCGAAAGGCGTGACCGGGAAAGAAAGCAGGCCGGAGGCCAGCGCGGACTTAAGTTCAATGGGCTGCATAAGATTCGGCGGTACCGCTCCGATTGCGTGGCAGATACCGCCGACCCTAACTCATCTTATCTCATAATTGAAGAAGTATTATCACATGGTCTAGTCGCCACGAATCAGGCGCCGATAGCGATTCTGGCTACCCTTGAGATGGGCTCGCATGGCTTCGCGGGCGCTGTCGATATCGCGTTCCGACACCGCCCGGATGAGGGCGAGATGCTCGGCCTGGATCTGCTCCATGTAGCCCTCGGGCGCGGCAGCCTCGACATTTTCGGGCAGCGCCGAGCGCGGGATCAGATGCTCCCCCATGAGGGTAAGAAATTCGCGGAAGCGCGGATTGTTGGTGGCGTCCGCCACCGCCAGATGCAGCGCCATATCGGCCGCGACGGTGGGCTGGTCCGCTTCGATGAGACGATTCAGGTCGTCGAAGCGCTCGAACAGAATCTCTTCCTGGGCCGGCGAGCGGCGCTCGGCGGCCAGCGCCGCAGCCTCGATCTCGATGGCCGAACGCAGTTCCAACACTTCGATCATCGAGGATATTCGCGCCCGATCCACCGGTTTGAAGACCGGCACCTGCGCGGTGGGTTCGCGCACGAACACACCCACGCCGTGACGGACATCGACCAGCCCATCGGCGCGCAGTGAGGCGATGGCTTCCCGCACTACCGTACGGCTCACGCTGTATTCGCGGGTCAGGCCCGCTTCGCTGGGCAGCTTGTCGCCCGGCTGCAGGTCGCCGCCAACGATGAGCTCGCGAAGACGGCCACTGACTTCGGCGACAAGATTGCGTCGGTTCTTCTTCTTTTTCGCGGGTGCAGCTGCACGTTTTTCTGACGTATCTGCACTTATTTCTGGATTGCTCACGTCGTTCATCCCTTCGCTCTCTAACCGGTCCCGTTGTCAGATTTGCTCAACCCACTCGTCCTCAGCAAACCATGCCTTTCCGACCAACGTCTTAATTGTATGATCACTTTGGCTCTGTCATCTTACAGCAACCGTGATCGGTACGCACCGAGGAAGGAGCCGCATGATGACACTGAGCACAATCACTCACCGAACTTTGCTTGCAGCCGGTCTGGTGGCCGGCCTGTCCCTGGCCGCGTCGGCCTCCGCCACCACTTGGCGCGGATGGAACATCCACAGCCCCGGCTATCCCAACTCGGTGGCGCTCAAGCAGTTCGCCCAGACGATTACCAAAAAAACACATGGCGATATCCAGGCCACGGTATACAACAATGCCGTGCTGGGCGATCAAACCGATGCGATCCAGCAAGCCAGCAATGGCGCGATCAATTTCGCGAACTTCAACATGAGCCCGATGGGCCAGTATGTACCCAAGACCGACGTGCTCTCCCTGCCCTATCTATTTAACAGTGTGCAGCAGATGCATCACGTCATGGACGGGCCGATCGGCGACCAGTTCGCCACCGATATGGCCAAGCATGGCTTGGTCGTGCTGTCCTGGTTCGATTCCGGCGCGCGCAGTTTCTATAACTCCAAGCACCCGATTCGAAAACCGTCTGATCTGAAGGGCATGAAGATCCGCGTACAGGACAACGACTTGTACGTGGACATGGTTGCAGCCCTCGGCGGCAACGCCACGCCGATGCCGTTCAGCGATGTCTATCAGGCGCTGAAGAACGGCGTGATCGACGGCGCGGAGAACAATTATCCGTCGTACAAAGAGACCAACCACTACGAAGTGGCCAAGTACTACTCGGAAGATGAGCACCTGATCGTCCCCGAGTGTCTGTGCATCTCCAAGACCAGTTGGGACGCGCTATCGGTCAAGGATCAGAAGATCGTGCGTCAGGCCGCGATCGCGGCCGCCAAGGAGCAGCGCCGGCTCTGGGCCAAGGATTCACGCGAAGCCAAGAAATACGTCGCGAACCACGGCGCCAGGATCAACCAGATCAAGAACCTGAAGCCGTTCCAGGACGCAATGAAGCCGGTCTACGCCAAGTTCTACAAGGCACACCCGGCGCAGAAGAGCCTGGTGCAGAAAATCCGCAATACGCAGTGAACGATGGCCATGAGCATGCGACCCGCGACTGATGAACACGACATGCCGGCCGGACCGCCCGCATTGGCGGCAATACGTCGGATCCTCGACGGCATCGCCTGGCTCTGTATGCTGGCAGCCGGCATGGGCCTGGTGTTCATTGTGGCCAGTTTCGGCTGGCTGGTTTATGGCCGCTATATCCTCAACAACACGCCGACCTGGATCGAACAGCTTTCACTGCTGCTGATCATCTACATCGTCTGCCTCGGCACCGCGGCCGGCGTGCATCGCCACACGCATCTGAGCATCGATTTCGTGCGCAAGGGCCTCCCTTACTGGCCCCGACATGCTTTGCACGTGCTGGCGGACCTGATGGTTATCGCCTTCGGCGCCATCATGGCCTGGCAGGGCTGGGTCCTTACACTCACCAATGCCAACCACGAGCTGCCGATGCTGAGCGTTACCGCCGCGTGGCGCGCGGCACCGCTCGCACTCTGCGGCGTTTTGATCGTCGTATTCACTATATTCGACGTCATCGAACGCTTGTTCGCCGGGCCGGGAGCGACACGCTGATGGGACTGATCATCCTCTTCGGGCTTTTCTTTGTCGGCTTGATCGCCGGCGCGCCCGTCGCCTTCGCACTCGGACTCGCCTCGATTGCGACCTTCCTCTACGAAGGGCTACCGCTGTTCGTCGCCTTCCAGCGCATTCTGTCGGGCATCGCGAGCTTCTCGTTGCTGGCGATACCGTTTTTCATCTTCGCTGGCGAGCTGATGCTGCACGGCGGCATCGCCAACCGGCTGGTCCGCTTCGCAGCCGCCGCCGTCGGCCGCATGCGCGGTGGGCTCGGCATGGTGGACGTCGTCTCCTCGATGCTGTTCGGCGGTATTTCCGGTTCGGCCGTGGCCGACACCTCGGCGCTCGGCTCGATCCTGATGCCGGTGATGAAGGAAAAAGGCTATGACGCCGACTACGCGGTCAACGTGACCGTCACCTCGTCCACCGCCGGCGTGGTAATCCCGCCAAGCCACAACATGCTGCTCTATGTGGTGGCCGCAGGCGGCGGTATCTCGGTGGGTAAGCTGTTCATCGCCGGCATCGTGCCAGGCATTCTCATGTGTCTGTGCCTGGCGGTGGCCGCCTATGCGGTTGCGGTCAAGCGCGGCTACGGTTCGGAGCCTTTTCCCGGCTGGATGGTGCTGTTGACGAGCTTCATCGTGTCGCTGCCCGGTCTGCTCACCGCGGTGATCATCGTTGGCGGGGTGCTCTCGGGCGTACTCACGGTGACCGAATCCGGCGCCTTCGGCGCCATCTATGCGCTGGTCGTTACGCTGATCGTTTATCGGGAGCTGAGCTGGCGCGCATTCAAGACCGCGGTGGCACAGGCCGTGCGCACAACCTCGCTGGTGATGATCCTGGTCGGCTGCGCCTCGGCGTTCGCCTATCTGCTGGCGCTGTATCGCGTACCGGACAATCTCGCGACGTTTCTGACCTCGGTGTCGAGCAATCCTTATGTGATTCTGCTGTTGCTCAATCTCATGCTGCTGGTGCTGGGCATGATCATGGACATGGCCGCACTCATCCTCATCTGCACGCCCATATTCCTCCCGGTGGTCACCGACATCGGCATGGATCCGATCCAGTTCGGCGTGGTGATGATGATGAATCTCGGCCTTGGCCTGTGCACGCCACCGGTCGGCGCCTGCCTGTTCGTCGGCTGTGCAATCGGTGATATCCCCATCGAGCAAGCCGCCAAGACGATCTGGCCATTCTATCTAGCCATCCTCGCAGCGCTCATGCTCACGACCTATATCGCACCGATATCCATGACGCTGCCGCATCTTCTGAATTGAAATCGCTAAGGAGCAAGCCATGCTGCAACGTCTTCTGTTGACGGGCGCGGCCGGCGGTGTGGGCACCGCGCTGCGGCCGTTCCTGTCACGAATCGCACACCATATCGTGCTCTCGGACCGCGAAGGCATCGACGATATTGCCGAGCACGAGAGTTTTACCGCCTGCGACCTGGCGGACCGCGCGGCGGTAAATGAACTGGTCGCCGGCTGCGACGGCATCATCCATCTCGGCGGCATCTCGGTCGAAAAGCCGTTCGACCAGATCCTCGACGCCAACATCATCGGGGGTTACAACCTGTTCGAAGCCGCCCGCGCCCGGGGCCGGCCACGCATCGTGTTCGCCAGCTCAAATCACGTGATCGGCTACTACAAGCGCGAAGACAAACTCGACGCGCAAAGCCTGCCCCGGCCCGATTCGCTCTATGGCGTCTCCAAAGCGTTCGGCGAGAACCTGGCCCGCCTGTATTTCGATAAGTTCGGTCAGGAATGTCTGTCGATTCGGATCGGATCGTGTTTCGATCATCCCAAGAATCCGCGCATGCTCGCGACCTGGCTGGCGACCGAGGATCTCGCCGACCTGTGCGAGCGCGCCTTCACCGCCCCGCGGCTCGGCAACACCATCGTCTATGGCGCCTCCGACAACGACGAATGCTGGTGGGACAACTCAGCCGCGGATTTCCTGGGCTGGAGACCACGCCACAGCGCCGCCCGGTGGCGGGATACAGTGCTTGCCGAGGCGGCCCCGCAAGATCCGGACGATCCCGCCGTGGTCTATCAGGGCGGCGATTTCGCAGCCGCCGGCCACCCGGAAGACACCCACTGACTGTGTTGAACATACACACGCACAGTGCTTGTATTACATGGTTATCGTCACCATTAACCGGATAACGACTCAAAGAAACGAAGGCGCTCCATGACGACAGATGGAATGTCTTCGCTGTTCTTAAAATTGTCTTGATCTACAAAGGAGCTCTCCATGCCCGAGATCACCGGCCAGCAATTCATCGGCGGCGCCCGCGTGGCGGCCGGCCAGGATACGCTTGCCAGCAAATCGGCCGAGGACAACACCCCCTACAAGCAGGACTTCTTCGAAGCGACGCCCGAGGAAGTCAGCGCCGCTGCCGAAGCCGCGCACGACGCCTTCGATACCTTCGCCACCACCGATCCGGAAACCCGCGCGGCGTTTCTCGAAGCCTGTGCCGACGAGATCGAGGCCCTCGGCGATACGGTCATTCGTGAAGCCATGCGCGAAACCGCCCTGCCCGAGAAACGCCTGACCGGCGAAGTCGGCCGCACCACCGGCCAGTTGCGCCTGTTCGCGAAAGTCCTGCGCCGCGGTGATTATCTCGGCGTGCGCATCGATACCGCCACCGACGCGGCGCCGGATCTGCGCCAGATGCAGCAGGCGCTCGGCCCGGTGGCGGTGTTCGGCGCCTCCAATTTCCCGTTCGCCTTCTCGGTCGCCGGCGGCGATACCGCCTCGGCCTTCGCCGCCGGCTGCCCGGTGGTGGTCAAGGCCCATCCGGGGCATATGGTCACCTCGGAGATGGTGGGCAACGCCATCGAGGCGGCGGTGAAAAAATCCGGCATGCCGGCCGGCACTTTCAATATGATCTTCGGCGGCATGGTCGGCGCGCAGCTGGTACAGGAACCGGCAATCAAGGCGGTCGGCTTCACGGGCTCCAAGACCGGCGGTCGGGCCCTGTTCGATCTGGCCTCGCAGCGTGAGGAGCCGATTCCGGTCTATGCCGAAATGTCGAGCGTGAACCCGATGTTCATGCTGCCGGAAGCGATCGCGGCCCGCGGCAACGAACTCGCCGAGGGTCTGGCCGGCTCGATCTGTCTCGGGGCCGGCCAGTTCTGTACCGGGCCCGGGGTGATCATCGGGGTGAAGTCGCCCGCGATGACGGCCTTTATCGAAACCCTCGGCGAAGCGCTCAAGAACAAGCCGGGCCAGGTGATGCTGAACCACGGCCTGCTGGATAACTACCAACACGGCGTGGAACGGCTCAAGGGCCTGAACGGCGTACGGGAAGTCGTGGCCGGCTCGGCCGCATCGAACCAGGCGGCGGCGCGGCTGTTCATGGCCGACAAGTCGGTGTTGTTCGACGACGCCCAGCCGTTGATGGAAGAGGTGTTCGGCCCGAGCACGGTGGTGGTCGAGCTGGACAGCGCCGATGAGCTCGAAGCTGCCGCACGGGCGATCAACGGCCAGCTGACGGCGACGGTGACCGGCGACGACGCCGAGATCGCCCGGCACCAGCCACTCGTCACGGCCCTGTCGCGGCGCGCCGGCCGGGTGTTGTTCAACGGCTTCCCGACCGGCGTGGCGGTCAACGATGCCATGGTGCACGGCGGACCGTACCCGGCGACCACCGATTTCCACAGCACGTCGGTGGGCACGCTGGCGATCAATCGCTATCTGCGTGCGGTGTGTTTCCAGAATGCACCCACCGCAGTCCTGCCGAAAGCCCTCGCCGATGGCAATCCGCTGGGCATCCGGCGCCTGGTCAACGGCGATATGACCACGGCCGGCCTGTAGGCCGGTACGCCGCAGGCACTTTGCCGAGGGGCCGGCTGCATGCCGGCCCTTTTTATTGATGCGCCCGGCCCCGCGCGCGCCACAAGCAGGCGCAGCGATCACGCAGCCTTGGTTGCACCGGTAATTTTTGGAAAACGTGTCATGTGGGGGCGCCGTTCCACTGCGAAAGCATCCCGTGACATCACCAAGGCAAACGCGTGTGCTCAGCAACGACGTTCGCGCCGTCGTGCGCTATCGCCCGGCCTGCGGCTATCGGTAGAATCCCAGCATCACTCATCGTCCGCTGACGTACCCCATGTCCCATGATCGTTTGCTGCGGGCCCTCAGGCGCGAGCCGGTGGACGCCACGCCGGTATGGCTGATGCGTCAGGCCGGGCGTTATCTGCCCGAATACCGCAAGCTGCGCGAGAAGGCCGGCAGCTTTCTCGATCTGTGCCAGAATCCGGAATTGGCCTGCGAGGTCACGCTGCAACCGCTGCGCCGTTTCGATCTGGACGGCGCGATCCTGTTCTCCGACATCCTCACGGTCCCCGAGGCAATGGGGCTGGGCCTGCATTTCGTGGCTGGCGAAGGACCGCATTTCGCCCACCCGGTCCGTACGCCCGCCGCCATCGACCGGCTCGTGATTCCGGACATCGAAGATGAGCTCGGTTATGTCCCGGCCGCGATCAAGCTGATCCGGCGCGAACTGGACGGCAAGACGCCGCTGATCGGCTTCGCCGGCAGCCCGTGGACGCTGGCGACGTACATGGTCGAGGGCGGCCCGTCGAAGAATTACGAACATATCAAGGCGCTGATGTACAACGCACCGGACGCCCTACATCGCCTGCTGGATGTGCTGGCGCTCTCAACCGTCGCCTACCTCAACGCCCAGATCGCGGCCGGCGCACAGGCCGTTCAGATCTTCGACACCTGGGGCGGCGTGCTGTCGCCGGCGAACTACCGGGCATTCTCGCTGGCCTACATGGCGCAGATCGTGGCCGGACTCGAACCGGGGCCCGATGGCAACGTGCCGACGATCCTGTTCACCAAGGGCGGCGGCCCGTGGCTAGAGCACATCGCGGCCAGCGGCACGTCGGCGATCGGGCTGGACTGGACCATCGACATCGACGACGCAGCAGCGCGCGTGGGTGATCGCGTGGCACTTCAGGGCAACGCCGACCCGGCGATCCTGTTCGCGGAACCCGAGCGCATACGCACGGAAGTGCGCGATATCCTCGATCGCTTCGGCGACCGGCCGGGGCATGTGTTCAACCTCGGCCACGGCGTGACGCCGCAGGTGGACCCCACGCATGTGGGCGCGCTGGTCGACGCCGTCCACGAGTTCTCGGCCCGCTGATGCCCGCGCTGGCCGGGCCCGTGCGGGGTATCGCGATCGTCGTCGGTCTGATCGGGCTGACGATTCTCGGCGGCATTCCGCTGGTGCCGGCCAGTATCGTCAAGCTCGCGCTGCCACCCGGCCGTGCCCGCGATCGCGCCACGGATGTCGTACTCGGCATCGCCAAGGCATGGGCGCGCGGATCGAACGGGCTGATTTTCGGCATCAGCGGCACCCGCCTACGCTACCAGCAGCAGATGGCCGACGATCCGGACGGCCGCTATGTGCTGATCTCGAATCATCAGTGCTGGGCCGATGTCATGCTGCTGATCAGGGCGATCGATCCCCAGCTGCCGTTTCCGCGTTTTTTCATCAAGGAACAGCTGCGCTGGCTGCCGGTGATCGGGCTGGCCTGCTGGGCGCTGGATTTTCCGTTCATGAAACGCCACAGCCGGGCCGCGATCGAGAAGCATCCCGAGCTGCGCAACGAAGACATGCACGCGGTGCGGCGCGCCTGTGAGGTCTTTCGGCGGCAGCCGGTCTCCCTGGTCAACTACGCCGAAGGCACGCGTTCCACGCCGGCCAAACGGGCGGCAGCGAACTCGCCATATCGCACGCTACTGCCGCCCAAGGCTGGGGGCACGGCCTTTGCCGTCAATGCCATGCGTGACGTGCTCGACGGCATTCTCGACATGACGGTCGCTTACATCGATACGCCCGAGCCGAAGTTCTGGGATGTACTATGCGGCCGGATTCCCGAGGTGGCGGTACGCGTGCGCTATCTCGCGGTCCCGCCCGAACTCGCTGACGGCGACTACGGCGCCGACCCGCAATACCGCGATCGCTTCAAGGCCTGGCTAGGCGAACTCTGGGCCGCGAAGGACGCCGAGGTGGCCGCCATCCAGGACCCCGAAAATCCGCAACGCGCCTTCCACGATCTCGCCACCGGAGGCCATCATGCCTGAGCGCATTGCCTGGATTACCGGCGCCAGCTCCGGTATCGGCGAAGCCCTGGCCATCGAGCTCGCCGATCACGGCTGGCGGGTCGCGATCTCGGCGCGCCGCGCCGATGCATTGGCCGCCGTGGCCGACCAACGCCCCGAGGCGATCACCGCCTATCCCCTGAACGTCACCGACGCCACGGCCTGCGCGGACGCGGCGCAGCGCATCGCCACCGAACACGGCCCGATCGATCTGGCCGTGTTCAATGCCGGTATCGGCGCGAGCTTCGATGTGCGCCACTTCGATGCCGCGGACGTGAATCGGCGCATGACCGTAAATTACGGTGGCACGGTCAACGGCATCGGCGCCGTACTGCCGGCCATGCAGGCGCGCGGCACCGGCCGCATCGCGATGACCGCGAGCGTGGCGGGTTATCGCGGCTTGCCGGGAGCGGCCCCCTATGCCGCGTCCAAGGCGGCCATGATCTCGCTGGCGGAAAGCCTGCACCTGGATCTGGTCGGCTCCGGCGTGGCCGTGAGCGTGATTTGCCCAGGCTATGTCACCACGCCGCTGACCGCCGACAACAAGCACCCGATGCCGTTCGTGATCGGCGCCGCGGATGCGGCCCGACGCATCCGCCAGGGCCTGGAGGCCGGTCGCTTCGAGATCGCGTTCCCGCGCCGGCTGGTCTGGCTGTTGAAGACCTTCCAGCGCCTGCCCTACGCGGCCTATTTCCCGATCATCCGCCGTGTCACCGGCGCTTGATTATTAACCCGGCACAAAAATAGATGATTTTTCGGGTTAATAGCGCGAGTATGCGACGGCATGCGCGCCGCGGCCATTGGCCGCGAAGCCTTTGAAAATAAAAGACGGACAGGCGCCGGCTTTTATTTTTGAAGGCGGTGAAAACAGCTGATGAAGTCAGCTGTCTTGACGCCGGATTAATAGATAGCATCTTGCCGACCGATGGCACGCTGCAGTTCGGCATGGCGCGCACGGTCCAGCGGAAAATCCCACATCAGCAGGATGACACCGATCTTGATCGCCACCGGCAACAGCCCGTAAAGCGCCGCCAGCGTCCAGAGCGCGGTCGCGTCGTTGGGCTGGCCGGCATCAAAGCCCGCCAGCCACAACGCGGGATAGGCGATGCCGAGCGCCACCGCAAAAGCGAGCTTGGTCGCCATGCCCCAGAGCCCGAAATACAGCCCGGCGCGGCCATCGCCGCCGGCGGCCGTATCCTCGTCGATCACATCGGCCTGGATCGAGGCGGCTGTGGCCTGGTCCACGCCCAGACAGGAGCCGCCCAGAATACAGATCAGCGTGTAGGCGACGTAACTGTAAGTGTTGTCGGCCAACGTGACTGTGAAGATGAACACGCCTGCAACGAACGCCATCGAGGCACACCACAGCCGATGCTTGGACCAGTGACGCCCGATCCAGAACCAGACGGGCAGGCCGGCCACGGCAGACAGAAAGTAGATGGCGAGGAAAATCCCGGCCGTCGCCTGGCTGGCACCGAGCACCGACTGCACGAAAAACAGGAACAACGCCGCCGGCAACCCGTTGGCCGCGCCATTGAACAGATAGGCGATGACCAGGCGCCGGAATGGCCGGTTCGCCGCCAGCAGTCGCGCGCTATCCGACCAGGGCACGTTCGAGGCCGCCCCGCCCGGCTCCGGCACTCGCCAGAGAAACAGACCGACCGCGACCGGCAGTGCGACCAGCAGGAAGATCGCGATCGCCTCCAACCCGGCGGCCGCGCCACCGGCCAGTTCACTCACCCCGGCCGGCAGCACGATCGCGACCATCGTACCCAGTACGAAAAACCCCTCGCGCCAGGCCGTGATGCGCGTGCGCTCGTCGTAGTCGGCCGACAGTTCGGCGCCCATCGTGGTGTACGGCAGATAGATGAGTGTCCAGCCGAGATACGCGGCCATACTCCAGACCAACAGATAGGCCGCGCCAGCATGGTCGCCTGGAACGAAAAGAAACCAGGCGGCAAGCATCAGAATAGGCGTACCCACGGCAATAT
The DNA here is from genome assembly GCF_003177035.1 of Salinisphaera sp. LB1. Taxonomy (NCBI): domain Bacteria; kingdom Pseudomonadati; phylum Pseudomonadota; class Gammaproteobacteria; order Salinisphaerales; family Salinisphaeraceae; genus Salinisphaera; species Salinisphaera sp. LB1. The sequence goes on from NZ_CP029488.1 coordinate 532,573, forward strand.
AAGGCCGGCGTCGCCCGAGAATTGCCGGTGTACGGTCAGACACGGTCCCGATCACCGGGTCGGTGAAGACGTCGAAAAGACGCGCGGCGAAGATGAGAATGCCGACGATGCCCGTGTTAAGGCCAGGCATCTGGGCATAGAATGGAGGCAGGAAAACGGTCAGCGGCAGGCCGAGTGCGGCCAGCGGCAGGCCCAGCCCTCCATACGGCGCCAGCCGCGAGACGGGATAGCGGCGGCTCATCGAGGCCGCTGGAAACCGATCTGCATCAAGTCAATGTTGCCGGAGGTGAAACCTGCGGCGCAGTAAGCCAGATAATAGCGCCACATGCGATAGAAGGGCGCGCCCCGCTGGCTCTGAATCTCAGCCCCGTTTGCGACCACGGCCTTGTCCCAGCGCATCAGCGTGCGGGCATAGTCGCGGCCGTAGAAATCGCGGTCGAGCTCGGTCAGGCCAGCGCTTTCCGCATAGGCGGCGAAAATCTCCGGCGAAGCCAGCATGCCCCCGGGGAAGATGTATTCCTGGATGAAATCCACGTTCTTGCGGTAATAGTCGAAACGTCCGTCGTCGATCGTGATCGCCTGGATGGCGGCGCGGCCGCCCGGTTTGAGCGCATCGTGGATGGTCTTGAAATAGCCCGGCCAGTAGGCCTCACCCACGGCCTCGTACATCTCGATCGAAACCACATGGTCGTAACGGCCCGCCACATCGCGATAATCACAGAGATGAAAATCGATGCGATCGGCCAGACCGGCGGCGTCGGCCTGTTCGCGCGCGAAACGCAGCTGCTCTGCCGACAGCGTGATGCCGGTCACCCGCACGCCGCGGGTGGCCGCGGCATGGCGCGCGAAGCCGCCCCAGCCACAACCGATCTCGAGAATATGATCGCCCGGCTCGGGCGCGAGGCGATCGAGCAACGCGTCGTACTTGCGTCGCTGGGCCACCGCCAGCGGTTCGTCGGGGTAAGCGAACAGCGCCGATGAATAAGTCCAGGTTTCGTCCAGCCAGTGGGCGTAGAACTCGTTGCCGAGATCGTAATGATAGGCAATATTGCGCCGCGAGCCCGACCGACTGTTGGCGTTCAGCCGGTGACGAATCCCCGAAACCAGCGAGTACAGCCATTGCAGGCGCGAGAAATCCGGCTCCAGTGCCGCCGTGTTGAGATGCAACAGATAAATCAGCGCCGGCAGATCATCGCAGTCCCACTCGCCGGCCATATAGCCCTCGGCAAAGCCGATCGAGCCGGCCCTGAACAACCGCGTGACCATGCGCGGCGAATGGATATGCAGCGTGGCCGTTGGCCCCGGGCGCTCGCCCTCGAAACACGCCGCGCTGCCGCTGGGCAGCCGCACATCCAGACGGCCGCAGACCAGGCGATCGAGCCGTTTGACCACGGCGCGCTCGCGCCAGCCCACGGGGCGACCGTATGCCACGGTCGCGCGGTACGAAGTCGAATTCATGTTGTCGTTCTTACGATCGGTTCGGTCGTCGCGGCTCAGGCCTGGTATGGAACCGCGCCCCGCGCCACCAGAGCTTGAGCGCCTGCCAATGAATTGCCGCCGTGACCTTAAGTGTCATCAGAGGTACGCGGCAGGCGGCAATTGCGATGCTGCGCGTGGACAATGGCTGTCGCCGACCGGACACCGTCGTGGCGATGCGCAGGCCGCCGGCCTCGTCATACAACCGAATGCCCAGCCCCACGCGCGCCTCCGGGGGCATGACGTGAAAACGATACGTGCCACTGCGATCGAAGAACGGCGAAACATGGAATTGCTTGGCCTTGTCGCGCGCCGCGCGCCAATCCATCGGCCGGCCGTCGTCGTGCAGCACATAGACATGATGCTCACCGAAGGTGTTGTGTACCTCGGCAACGAGCGCGCGCAGCGTGCCGTCCGCATGTTCGGCGTAATACAGGCTGATCGGATTGAAGCCGTAGCCGAGCACGCGCGGCATGGCGAGCAGCCGCACGCGCCCCCCGGCGAGCGTTACGCCGTGCTCGGCAAGCACGGCGTCCAGCCAGGCGCGCAGATCGCTGCCGTCGTGCGGGCCGTGGTCGGCGTCGTAAAACGACAAAAGATTGAAGCGATTGCGTGATATCAGCGGCGAGCTGGCACAGGCCGAGTCGATGGCATCGATATCCAACAACACGAAGAACGCCCGATACATGAACCGGTAGCGCGGCGGCCCCGGCCGCCGGTGCATGATCCGGCAGCGATACAGTGCGGGCGCGCTCACCCTGGCCACGGCGCCTGGGCGCCCAGCGCCCCGGCCACGCGGGTCGCCGCGGCCAGGCCGTCCTCGTGGAAACCATAACCACACCAGGCGCCGGCATGCCATACACCGCCGTTGCCCTGGATTTCGTGCAGCCGCTTCTGCGCCGCCAGTGCGGCACGATCGAACACCGGGTGCGAATAGCCGATATCGGCGATTACCTGGGCGGGGTCCGGCTCGGCCAGCGGATTGAGGCTGACGAAATATTCGCGCGGGCCGCGGATCGACTGCAGCCGGTTCATCCAGTAGGTCACCGCCACGCGCTGGCCGGAAATCCCGGCCCGGTCGGCCTGATAGTTCCAGGACGACCACACACGCCGGCGCTTGGGCATCAGGCTGGCGTCGCTGTGCAGCACCGCGCGGTTGGGCTGGAACGAGAACGAACCGAGCAGCGCGCGTTCCAGCGGCTCGGCATCGACCAGCAGCCGCGCGGTCGTGTCGGCATGACAGGCGAAGATGACCTGGTCGAAATGCAGCGTGCGTCCGCGTTCGGTGATCACCGTTACGCCGTCGGCCTGGCGCCGGACGCGCTGGATCGGGGTGGCGCAACGCACCCGGTCGCCGAGCATGGCAGCCACCGCGTGCACGTAGGCATGACTGCCGCCGACGACCGTATGCCACTGCGGCCGGTCCCGGACATCGAGCAGGCCGTGATTGTCGAAGAAGTGCAGGAACGCCGCCAGCGGGAATCGACGGATCTCCGCGGTGGGCGTGGACCAGATCGCGGCGGCCATCGGCAACAGATAGCGCGCCGCGAACGCTTCGCTGAAGCGGTGGTGGTCAAGGAATTCACCCAGCGCCATATCCGGCACCCGATCGGCGGCCAGCATGCGCTTGGCGCGGCGGTTGAAACGCAGGATATCGACGATCATCCGCCAGTGCGCCGGATCGCGCGCCAGCCCCGGTTGCGCGAACAACTTGGCCGGGCTGTCGCCGGCCCATTCGATCGCCCCGTTGCCGATCGAGACCCCGAACGACATGTCGCTGGGCTGTGTGGCCACACCGAGCTCGTCGAGAAAACGATTGAAACAGGGATAATTGCGATCGTTGGCAACAATGAAACCGGTATCGACCGGCTGGGCGCCATCCATGATCGTGCAGACATGACCGCCAAGCTTGTCGGCCCCCTCGAACAGGGTAACCTCGGCGCTGTCGCGCAGCAGCCACGCCGCGCCCATACCCGCTATGCCCCCGCCGATAATTGCGATTGTCTGCATCCACTGCATTCCGATCGTTGAATTGTGCTCATAGTGCCACGAGCCGATGCCGGCCCGCGTCGAGCGCTTCGTCTTTGGACGGTATTTTGGGTTTGGGCTATGCTCTGTCGCGCATTATTGGCAAGGCGCGACCCTTCCCGGGCCCCTCGGCTTGCCGTTCATGATATCGGTCGGCCCCGCGATGTCGGGCCCGCTGATTCGTACACACGAACACGTCGTTCAACCAAGGAGCCGCCATGAAAGATCCCGTACGCGTAGCCGTAACCGGGGGCGCCGGCCAGATCAGCTATTCACTGATCTTTCGCATCGCCACCGGCGAGATGCTCGGACACGACCAGCCGATCATCCTCCAGCTGCTGGAAATTCCGCCGGCCATGGATGCGCTCAAGGGCGTGATCATGGAACTCAACGACTGTGCCTTCCCGCTGGTCACCGAAATCCACGGCACCGACAAGCCGGAAGAAGCCTTCGCCGGCGCGGACTATGCACTGCTGGTGGGCTCGCGGCCGCGCGGCAAGGGCATGGAGCGGTCGGATCTGCTCAAGGCCAACGGCGATATCTTTTCGGTGCAGGGCAAGGCCCTGAACGATCATGCCTCGAAGGAGGTCAAGGTGCTGGTGGTCGGCAACCCGGCCAACACCAACGCGCTGATCGCCGCCAACAATGCGCCGGATCTGGACAATAACCAGTTCACGGCGATGATGCGCCTGGACCACAACCGTTCATTGTCTCAATTGGCCCAGAAGACCGGCAGCCTGGTCACGGACATCGAGGGCATGATGGTCTGGGGTAACCACAGCTCCACCCAGTTCCCGGACTTGTCGCACGCCACGGTCAAGGGCAAGCCCGCGCTCGACCTGGTCGACCAGGCGTGGTACGAGAACGACTTCATCCCGACCGTGCAGAAGCGCGGTGCGGCCATCATCGAAGCCCGCGGTGCATCCAGCGCGGCGTCGGCGGCCAGCGCGGCGATCGACCACATGCGCAACTGGGTGGCCGGCACCAACGGCCAGATCGTGAGCATGGGCATTCCGGCTGATGGCAGCTACGGCATCGAGCCGGGCATCATGTATTCGTTTCCGGTGACCTGCGCCAACGGCGAGTTCAAGATCGTCCCGGATCTGGCGATCAACGATTTCGCCCGCGAGCGCATGCAGGCCACCGAGGACGAACTGCGCAGCGAACGCGAAGCGGTCGCGCATCTACTGTAGCGCCGAGCCCGCCCGATAAGTGACAAAGCCGGCCTCGTGCCGGCTTTTTTTATTTTCCATATCAAAACCTTGGCAATCGGGAGATGTGATTTGTAAGGCGTCGTCCGCGCGGCTACTCTGAGTGACCGTCGGTGTGCGCCCCGCACACCGCCCGAAACAACCGGAGACGTTCATGCGCCGCCTATTCTGGATTCTTACGCTCGGCCTCGGCCTCGTCAGCGTTGCCGCGCAGGCGCAGTCCGAATCGACGGCCAAACTGTGGGCCCGCTGGAAAGCCCACGACAGCCAATCGACGGCCACGATCGACAACGGCGCCTATGACGCGTTTCTGAAGAAGTATGTGGTGGTTCATCAGGACGGGCCGAACGGCGTGCGCTACAGCGACGTCTCCAGCGCCGATCGGCACAAGCTCGAGCACTACATCCAAACCCTGGAAAAGGTCGATATCGACCACTACAACCGCCACGTCCAGCGCGCCTACTGGCTCAATCTCTACAACGCGGAAACCATCGACCTGGTTCTCCAGCACTACCCGATCAAGTCGGTCCGTGACATCGGCAGCCTGTTGCACCACGGTCCGTGGCAGAAGAAAGTGCTCAAGGTCGAAGGCCAGAAGTTGACGCTCAACGACATCAGCCGTCGCATTCTCCGCCCGATCTGGACCGACGGGCTGACGCTCTATGGCCTGAGCTGTGGCGCCATATCCTGTGCCAGCCTGCGCCAGACCGCCTACACCGGCAGCAACGTGTACTCGGCGCTGTACGAGAACGCGGAGGACTATGTCAATTCACCCGAGGGCGTGCGCTTCGATCACGACGGTGGGCTAAAGATCTCGAAAATCTACAAGTGGTACAAGGACGACTTCGGCGGCGACAAGCGCGGCGTGATCAACCACATTCGCCGATATGCCGCGCCCCAGCTCTCCGTACATCTGGAAGCCGACCGGCACATCGCCGGCTACGACTTCGACTGGGCACTGAATTCCGAAGCCAACGTCTCGGCCAAGGCGGCCCACGACCATTGATCCCGTCAGCCCGTGCGATGCGCCACCGGCGAAACCCACATCAGCTTGCCGCCCGGCGTGGTCGTGCCCGCGCGTGAGGTGTCCTCCATCGACACCATGATCTCGCTGTGATCGCCGAGTTCGTCTGCCACCCGGGGTGACAGCGTCATGGTGTAATGGCCGCGGGTGTGCGGCAATCGGCCCACCAGGTGCGGCCGGCCATTGGCTGCCTTGATCCACATGCGCAGCATCTTGCCCGAAGGCACGCTGAAGTCGCCCATGGCCTGCACGGACAGCTTGCGGCCATTGTCGGAGGACGTGACCAGCCAGCTCATGCCGGTCGGCTTGTCATAGATGACACTGGCGTACTTCGGTGGGCTCTCGCTGCCGCCGTGCCAGACCGGCAGTTCGTAGACCGACAGACCGGCCAGCGCGAGTGCGGCCACCGACGCGGCGAGCGCCAGGCGCTTCCAGCGACGTACAACGCGTCTGTCGTTGGCCGCGGCGGCGGGCGCAACACCCGTGCGCGCCGCGGCTGGGTCCCGACGGGACAAGCCGGTGGCCCGCTCTACCCGGCCCCAGACCTCGGCGGGCGGCGCGACGGGCTCGAGATCGAGACCGAGCTGCGCCAGACGATGCTCCCAGAAGGCGAGGCGCGCGCGGGCTGCGGCATCGTGCACCAGGCGCTGCTGGAAGGCTCTGGCGTGTTCGGGTTCCAGCGTGCCGAGCACGTACTCGGCCGCCATCAGATCCAGCTCGTCATGTTCGGGCGTCGTCATACCGCGCCCCCCGCCAGACAATCGCGCAGGCGCAGCAGGCCCCGTCGAATCCAGCTCTTGACCGTACCCAGCGGCGCGTCCATGCGCTCGGCGAGCTCCTGATGCGTCAGCCCTTCATAGTAGGCGAGCAGCACGCTTTCGCGCTGCTCATCGGACAACTGGCCCAGACAGGCGTTGATCGCAGCCAGTGACTGCTGATTTTCGTTTTCCTGTGCGGGGGACAAGCTCTGTTCATCCTCCAGAAGCGTGGCGACCCGGTCGGGCTCTTCCGGCATGGCGACTTCGGGGCGTCGCCGCCGCAGCATATCCAACGCACGATAACGCGCGATCGACAACAGCCAGGTCAAGGGTGCGCCACGCTCCGGCGCGTAGGTATCGGCTTTCTGCCAGATGCGCACATACGCATCCTGCAGTGCATCCTGTGCCCGTTCGGGGCTGCGTAGGATACGCAGCAACAACGCATAAAGTTGCGGCGAGGTCGCCGCATACAGACGTTTGAACGCCTGCTCGTCGCCACGCGCCGTCGCCGCGAGCCATTCGGCCAGCTGTTCGCGCTCAGCCATCCTGCCGCCCTGCACCCGCCGGGCGCAGTTTAACCAAATACCGGGTTGTCATCGTCTACCATGATCCCCCATTAATGGCACTAGTCTGACGGCTTATGCCGCACAACTCAATTGTGATCGTCTCGACGCGCGACTGCCATTGACGGCGGCACCCCGCGTGGCCGGGCGACCGAAGCAACGATCCATGACGGCGACCGATCGCAGGGGCCAGCAGCCCGCTCGAAACCACGGCCGTAGACAGGGTCCCACCCAGCCACGCTGGTCGACGGTCGGCAGGCGGCACCGCGCGACCGGCCGGGCAGCCTTACGCCCGGGCATGAGAACGCCACCGCGCGACCATTGCGCCGCCGTGCACGATGCCTGCCCGTGCGGCGCAATCCCGGGTATCGTGCGCTGGTTTCGGCCCCGCGCCGGGCCGATCGACACCGTCCCAGTTGAATCGCCGTGCGCCCGGTTCTATCGTCGGCGCCAACTTTGTACGCCGCCGAGGCTCGTCATGCCGCATACCTTTCCCGGTTCCTTCCCCACCACTCGCCTGCGTCGTGGGCGTGCCCGCGACTTTACCCGCCGCCTGGCGCGCGAAAATCACCTCTCGGTCGACGATCTGATCTATCCGGTATTCGTTACCGAGGGCGAGGCGGTGGACGTGGTCGCCATGCCCGGCGTGCGCCGTCATACCCTCGACGGGCTGCTGCGCGAGGCGGGCGAGGCCGCGGAGCTGGGTATTCCCGCGATGGTGCTGTTCCCGGTCATCGACCCGGCGAAGAAAACCCCGGATGCGGCCGAGGCCGCCAACCCCGACGGGCTGATCCCCCAGGCCATTCGCGCCATCAAGGCTGAATTCCCGCAGCTCGGGGTGATGACCGATGTCGCACTCGACCCGTATACCAGCCACGGTCAGGACGGCGTGATCGACGACGACGGCTATGTGATCAACGATCCGACCATCGGCATCCTGGTCGAGCAGATGCGTGCACATGCCGAGGCCTGCGTGGACATCGTCTCGCCGTCCGACATGATGGACGGTCGCATCGCCGCCATGCGCTCCGCGCTCGAGGCCGACGGCCACATCAACACGGTCATCATGTCGTATGCGGCCAAATTCGCCTCGGCCTACTACAACCCGTTCCGCGAAGCACTCGGCTCGGCCGCCAGCCTCGGCAAGGCCGACAAGCGCACCTATCAGGTCGACCCCGCCAATACCGACGAGGCCCTGCGCGAGGTGGCGCTGGATCTGGCCGAGGGCGCGGACATGGTGATGGTCAAGCCGGGCATGCCGTACCTGGACATCATTCATCGCGTGAAGGAGACCTTCGGCGTGCCAACCTTCGCCTACCATGTCTCCGGCGAATACGCCATGCTCAAGGCCGCCATCAACAACGGCTGGCTGGACGAGCGCGCCGCCGTGCTGGAATGTCTGATGGGCTTCAAGCGCGCCGGCTGCGACGGCGTACTCACTTATTTCGCCAAGGACGCCGCACGCTGGCTGGCCGACTGAACCCCCGATGCCCTCGCAGCCCGAGCGCATTCTGGTCGTCGGCCCGGCCTGGATCGGCGACATGGTGATGGCGCAGAGCCTGTTCATGGCGCTGCGCGCACGGCTGCCCGCAGCGACCATCGACGTGCTCGCGCCCGCGGCAACCGCCCGGCTCGTCGCGCGCATGCCCGAAGTGGACGACGCCGTGATCATGAACGTCACGCACGGCAAGTTCGCCTGGTCCCGGCGGCGCACGGCGGCGCGGGAACTGCGCGAGCGCGGCTACGACCAGGCCATCGTCCCCCAGCGCAGCGCCAAGGCCGCACTGGTGCCCTGGCTGGCCGGGATTGCCCGGCGCACCGGCTATCGCGGCGAACTGCGCCCGGGCCTGATCAACGACCTGCGTACGCTCGACAAGACGCGCTATCCACTCAAGGCCCAGCACTACGCCCTACTCGGCACCGCAGCCGAAGGCGACGCGCTCGGCCCGATGCACTGGCCGCGTCTGAGCGTTGATGCCGCACGCCAGAACGCGTTGATCGCCGCGCTGGGCCTCGACCTGGATCGGCCGGTGGTCGGCTTCGCGCCGGGCGCGGCCTACGGCGGCGCCAAGGCCTGGCCGACACGGCACTATGCCGCGCTGGCCGCGCGTCTGGATGCGGCCGGCCAGAGCTGCTGGATCTTCGGCAGCGCCGCCGATCGCGAGGTGGCCGCCGCGATCGCCGCAGCCGCCCCGAAACACGGCGTGAACCTGGCCGAGCGCACGACCCTGGTCGATATCGTCGATTTAGCCGCGCGCACCACCCAGTTCGTCGGCAACGATACCGGCGTCATGCATCTGGCCTCGGCCGCCGCGCCCCGCGTGATTGGCCTGTATGGCTCGACCGACCCCGACTATGCTCCGCCGCTGGCGCCTACCTCGCAGCGTCTGTGGCGCGGTATGGACTGCTCGCCGTGTCGTCGGCGCCAGTGCCCGCTCGGCCATCACGCCTGCATGGAAGACCTGCCGGTGCGCGATGTCTTCACCGCCTGTACCGATCCGGGAACGGCCACCATCGCCTCGCTGCACGCGATCGCGCATTACCATCCGACGATTCAGAGCCTTTCGGAATAGACGCCAAGGCCGACTGAGCGTTTGCGCCCGCCGGGCGGCTTGGTCACGATAAACGCCCGTATCCGCCGCGAGCGTTCGTTTCATGTCTCCAGCCCCTGATCGCTATGCCGTCATTGGCCACCCGGTCGAACACAGCCGGTCGCCGGACATCCATCGCCTGTTCGCCGAGCAGTGCGCGCAGACCATGGACTACACCCGGCTGCCGGCCCCCGTCGATGGCTTCGAACGAGTCGCGGGCGAATTCTTCGCTGCCGGCGGTGCTGGGCTGAACGTCACCCTGCCGTTCAAAACGGCTGCCGCCGAACTGGCGGACCGGTTGACCGAACGCGCCCGCCGGGCCGGCGCGGTGAATACGCTGATGGCCAGCGCCGACGGGCTGGTCGGCGACAACACCGACGGCGCCGGCCTGGTCGCCGATCTGGTCGACAATCTGGGCGTGGCGATCGCGGGTCGCCGCCTGCTGATTCTCGGTGCCGGCGGCGCGGTGCGCGGCGTGGTGCCGAATCTGCTGGCCGCCGGCGCGGCCCGCATCACGATCGCCAATCGCAGTGCCGACAAGGCGCGCGCGATCGCCGACGCCTGTGCGGACATGGGCGCGGTTTCGGCCTGCGCGCTCGACGCGGCCCCCGCCGATGCCGATCTGGTGATCAACGCCATTTCCGCCGGCCTGACCGAGGGCAGTATGCCGGCGATCGACGCGCGCGTGCTGGCCCGCGCCGGCGCGGTCTACGACCTGATCTATGCCGATGCGCCCACGCCGTTCCTGCGCTGGGCAGCCGAACACGGCGTGACGGCCGGGCGCGACGGTTTCGGCATGCTGGTGGAGCAAGCGGCCGAATCGTTCGCGCTCTGGCGCGGCATCCGTCCGGCGACCGCACCGGTTATCGCCGCGCTGCGCGACGCCACACGCCGGCCCGGCTGAACCGCTATAATGGTGCGACTATGAACGCACGGTCCCCGGCCCAAGAGCTCGATCACGTTCTGCGCGACGATACCTCGGGCGAATTGCTCGACCCGCAGATCCATGCGCGGCAGTACAGCACCGTGCGCAAGGCGCACGAAACCGAGTTGATCGAGGACTACGTCGAACTGATCGCCGACCTGATCGACGCCAAGGGCGAAGCGCGTGCGGTCGAACTGGCCCAGCGCATGGGCGTGACCCAGGCCACGGTCGGCAAGATGATCCGGCGGATGACGGAAGCCGGGCTGGTCACCAGCCAGCCCTATCGCTCGATCTTTCTCACCGAAGCCGGCCATAACATGGCGCGCGTATCGCGCGAGCGGCATATCGTGGTGTTGCGGTTTCTGCGCGCGCTGGGCGTGTCCGAAGACACCGCGCGCCAGGACGCCGAGGGCGTGGAGCATCACATCTCGGACGAGACCATGGAAATCATGCGCCGATTCGCGGATGACCGTGAGCCCGGATGAATCCACGGCCCCGACCATCCGCCAGACCGAGACCGCGGACGGCCGCCGGCGGATCGAGCATGCCTGGCCGCGCGAGGCACGCGCCGGGCGCGCCATTCAGGATGCGATCGCCACATACGTGGACACCCGCAATTCGCTGCCGCGCGATATACAGACCGTAGCCGGCGTGGATATCGGCTTCGAGGATCGCGGCGCCACCACACGCGCCGCAGTCGTGGTGCTCGATCCGGCCGACCTGAGCGTGGTCACGCAGGCGCTGGTGCGCCGCCCGACCCGCATGCCCTACATTCCGGGCCTGCTGTCGTTCCGCGAGATCCCGGCTGCACTCGATGCACTGGCACAACTCTCGACTCTGCCGGACCTGCTGATGGTGGACGGCCACGGCATCGCCCATCCCAGGCGGCTGGGTGTTGCCACCCATCTGGGTCTGGTCAGCGGCCTGCCGACCATCGGCGTGGCCAAGAAACGCCTCACCGGCACCTACGACGCCGCGCCCGAACAACGCCTGGCCTGGACCCCGCTCCTGGACGGCCATGAGACCATTGGTGCAGTTCTGCGCTCCCGGGCTGGCGTTAAGCCAATCTTCATATCGCCCGGGCATCGTATCGATCTCGGTACGGCGATCGAGTGGACCGCACGAACGCTGACGCGTTATCGCCTGCCGGAGACGACGCGGGCCGCCGATCGGCTTGCTTCTCGTCGTTGACAAGGCGCGCGAGTACGGCGCAGGCCGGCTCGCCGCAAATTTTTGGCCGTTTTAATGCAACTGTTATGCTTTTGCGCGGTCACAGCCGACTCGGTCAATTCCCTACCTAACCTACAGGTTTTTCTATGATCAAACGTTTTTGCATCCTCGGCACACTGGCGATTGCCGCGCTGTCGTTCACCGGCATGGCAGTCGCCGCCGATAATGGCGGCCAGAGCAACAGCAGCCAGAACAACACCCAGCAGCTGATGAAGACGTACCGCTCGGACGCCAAGCAGCTCAAGCAGATCCACGACAAGACCATCAAGAACAACCCGCAACTGGCCAAAGAACAGCAGCAGTTCCAGCAGCAGGTCAAGGGCGCCATCAAGAAGCAGGGCTACGACATCAAGTCGGGCCAGAAGCGCATGCAGTCGATGGCCAAGAAGCTGCAATCCGGCAAGCTGAATGACAAGCAGCGCAAGCAGGTCATGCAGAACTTCCAGAACGAGCGTCAGAAGATGGTCAAGGCGCGCAATGCGGCGCTGTCGCAGCCGGCTATCAAGAAATCGGGCCAGAAGCTCGAAAACGACACCATCGCGGCCATGAAGAAGCAGAACCCGAAGACGCCTCAGCTCATCTCCGAGATGAAGAGCGTGCGCGGCAAGCTTCAGCAGCAGCAGCAACAACAGCAGTCAGCCGGTTCGAACAACGGCGGCTAGCGCTCGCTCGACTCGCCAACGCCCGTCAAAGCCCGGCCCGACCAAGGCCGGGCTTTTTTGTTTCAGGAATGCGCAAAAGCGTACGGCCCGCCCCGCTCGAGCGCCCGCTGGTAGGCCGGCCGGGCATGGATACGCTCGACAAATTCGCGCAGCTTCGGGCACCGTTCGCCAGTGCCGCCCCGCGCCATGGCAGCCTCGATGGGAAAGCTCAGCATGATATCGGCGGCGCTGAAGCGCTCGCCCACGAACCACTCGTGACTGCGCAATTCGTTTTCCAGATAATCGAAATGCAGCAGCCGCTGCGGCCGGATGAACTGCTTTTTGACCTGTCCGCAGATCGCGCGAGCGATCGGCCGCGCCGGCAGGGGCGTCTTCTTCTCGACGGTGTCAAAGACCAACTGCAATAGCAGCGGCGGCATCAGCGATCCCTCGGCGTAATGCAACCAGTATTGATAGCGCAGGTGGTCCTCGCTGTCCGGCGCCGGCGCGAGCTGACCGTCGCCGTGCTCGCGTACGATGTAGTCGATGATCAGGCCGGTCTCGGCCACGGTGCGGCGCCCGTCCGTAATCACCGGCGCCTTGCCGAGCGGATGAACACGCTTGAGCGCATCGGGGGCGAGCTGCGTTTTCGGGTCACGCGCGTAACGTTCGACCTTGTACGCGATCGCCAGCTCTTCGAGCAGCCAGAGCACACGCTGCGAACGCGAATTTTCGAGATGGTGAACCGTGATCATGGCCGGCTTTTATGATGACAATGATGACATCGACCATAACCCGACGCGGCGACCTCGTCAGCCGACGGCGCGGCTTCCGCCGCCGGGCCCCGGGCCGGACGGCGGCTGCCACACATTGCGGATTGCCTGCCGGCCGCGCTCGGGGAACCCGCCACCGAAACGCAGTCTTGCCCTGGCCCCGCGGCCCCTGCATTCGATCGTGCCGCGCTCGATACCGTGCAGCCGCACGATATCGGCCACCGCGGCAACGAAACCGGCGGGCGGTCGCCCGATGCGGGTGGTGACACGGCCGCCCTGTTCAACGGCGAGTCGGTAATTGATGCGAAATCGGTCGAGCACGTCTTGGCCTCACGGTCATGGCCTGTCAAAGTCTCGGCATGAGCCAAGCATCACGCAAGTCTGAATCGTCAGCCGGACCCGCGGTGCGGGTCGACAAGTGGCTATGGGCGGCGCGGTTCTTCAAGACCCGCAGCCTGGCCTCGACCGCCGTCAAGGGCGGCAAGATCGAGATCAACGGCCACAAGGCCAAGCCCAGCGCGACGGTCCGTCCCGGGCATCAATTGCGGGTAACCAAAGGCGAAGTGGTATTCGAGGTCGAGGTCGCCGACGTGGCCGACAAGCGCGGCCCGGCAAGCCAGGCCGAGGCCCTGTACACCGAAACCGAGGCCAGCCGCGAACACCGCGCCGAGCGCGCCGCCGAGCGCCGGGCGGCGCGTATTTCCATGCCGCGCCCCACTGCCCGCCCGGACAAGAAACAACGCCGCGAGCTGCGGCGCTTCAAGCACGGTGATTGAGGCCCGTCGCAGGCCGGGCCGCCGGGAAGCCGTGGCGCCGGATTGTCGGCATCCCTTCGGGGCCCGCCCTATCCGTCGGTCGCGGTAGCGCGTGTCAGGCCTCGTCCGGTATCAGCGACAGCTCGCCGGCAGGTCATCGGCCGGGACCCCCGCATTCACGCTATCGTGCTCCGACGGCGCCGTGCAGCGCCAGGTGATGGTGCCCGAACCGAAGTCGGCGGTCAGGTACACGACCTTGTCGTCGATCGCCCCGCCGGCATATCGAATATAAATGCCGGGCGCGTCCGGGTTGTTGTGCCACCAGATTCGCTTGACGTAGCGTCCGCTTGCGGCGCCGTCCGTACCGCTCGGCATGTTCAGTTCCGCCAGTACGCCATTCCAGGAACCGCTTGTGGGCAGATGGCCATGCATGCTGTAGTACTCGGCCACGGCCTGCTTGAGCGGCTGGGCGAGCACCAGCCCCTCGGTGATTTTGGCCCGTGTTTCGTAATGGCGATACAAAGGCAGCGCAATGGACGCCAGCACGCCGATGATCGCCACCACGATCATGAGCTCGACCAGCGTAAAGCCGGTCTGGCCCCGCCGGTCGGCCGATGCGTCCTGCATAGTCTGTCCCGTATCCAATCCGAGGCGGTACTTGTGCCGGCTGCCGCACACGCTGTCAAAACCGGGGCGGCGACGCGGCCGCGGGCACACCGCTGCAATCGCCGCTCCGTCTGGTATTTCACGGGGTTGCGGATGCCGATCGGGCGGCGCGCCCGAGCACCACGAGCCGATAACCGCTCGGTGGCGCGCACTCATATGCCCCGTGTTCCCGTTGGCGAGTATCGGGTAGGGCCTGTTGCTGTTTCGTGTGAGCGCCGCGTTGGAGACCGCAAATCGTGTCCGGCAAGGCGCGAGTCTGGGTCGTGGCGTGCCACGACCCAGACTCGCAACGCCGCAGGGCTCGATTTGCGGCCCAACCCGAAGGGACAAGCGCTGTTTTGCGGCAATCCAGCGTTGCAGCACGCTTGCGCAGAGTGGACTGCGCGGCGCGCACTACGCCTCGTCTTGCCGCAAAAAAGCGCTTGGCGCGGACTCGCACGAAACAGCAACAGGCCCTAGGATGGGCCCACTAATCGACAATGAGGATTGTTCATGGGCAAACAGATCGAATTCACCCGACCCGACGGCGCCACCGCCCCCGGTTTCTACGCCGAACCCGACGGCCGGCCGAACGCGCCCGGCATCGTGGTGATCCAGGAATGGTGGGGCCTCAACGACCAGATCAAGCGCATCGGCCAGCAATGGACCGACGCCGGCTATCGCGTGCTGATTCCTGATCTGTATCGCGGCGAGAAGGCGCTGGACGCGGCCGAAGCCGAGCACAAGATGGACGACCTGGATTTTTCCGATGCCGCCACCCAGGACGTGCGCGGCGCGCTCCAGTATCTCAAGCAGGACAGCGCCTCGGTCGGCGTGATCGGTTTCTGCATGGGTGGCGTGCTCGCGGTGCTGGC
Organism: Salinisphaera sp. LB1; assembly: GCF_003177035.1. Taxonomy (NCBI): domain Bacteria; kingdom Pseudomonadati; phylum Pseudomonadota; class Gammaproteobacteria; order Salinisphaerales; family Salinisphaeraceae; genus Salinisphaera; species Salinisphaera sp. LB1. The sequence goes on from NZ_CP029488.1 coordinate 548,068, forward strand.
GGCCATGCATGTGCCCGAGACCGATGTGGCAGTCTCCTGGTACGGCATTCCGCCCGAGGAGGCCGGCGATGCCAGCGCCATCGACGTACCGTTGCAATGTCATTTCGCCACGCAGGATACGTTCTTCCCGATCGAACAGGCCGATGCCTTCGAAAAGAAGCTCGAGGCCGGCAACGTCACGCATGAGTGCTATCGCTACGAAGCCCAGCATGCCTTCGGCAACGAGGAATGGGATTACTACGATCCCGAAGCCAGCAAGCTCGCCTGGCAACGCAGCATGGCGTTCTTCGAGCGTCATCTGAAAGGCTGAGGCGCACACGTCGAGGGCGGCCCGGGGCCGCCCTTTTTCGCCGCAGCGCCGCATGCCGCGGCGCTGTCAGTCGGCCGCAGCCTCGTCGTCATCGAATATCGGCAGATGGCCGAGCGCGATTACCTCCGACCAATCGCTGCGATCGCCCTCGGTCATGATTGCCGCTTCGCCCGCGATGATCGCGCCGGCATGGTCCATGATCTTGCGCATGGCTTCCAGCGTGGAGCCGGAACTGATCACATCGTCGACCAGAACAATACGCGCATCCGCCACCAGATCACGATCCTTGGCATCGAGATACAGCGTCTGTTCGTCGCCCGTGGTGATCGAATGGGTGGTGGCCGACAGTGCGTCGCCCATATAGGGCTTGTAACTCTTGCGCAGCACCGCGTACGGGCGTCCCGTGGCCACCGACAAGGCATGGACCAGCGGAATCGACTTCGCTTCCGCGGTCACCAGCACGCCGTAATCGAGCACGGCCAGGCGATTCGCCAGCCCGCTGGCGGCTGCCTGCACCAGCGCCGTGTCGCCCAGGATATTGAGTACGGCAATGCGGACGCCGGAGGCCACCCGGAACAGGGGCAGTTCGCGCTTGAGTCCGGCGATTTCGACGGGGTAGGTGCGTTGCGTGGCTTGCATCGGCGGGCAGGGCTGGGTTCGAATCAGCGCTGCATTGTGCAACAGGCCGGGCGACAAATCTAAATCCGATCCGGCCGGCGACGCGGGATGGGCGCGCACAGACGTTCGGGCATGCGGCCAAATGCGCGGGACAAGACACGGGTGTAGTCTGGCCCGGACGTTTCCAACAGTCCGGCGGGACGCGAACCTGATCCACCCCGCCGGCGCAGCCCGTGAGGTCGATATGCAAACCCGCGCCGCCGTACTACACGAGATGGGCGCCGCGCGCCCCTATTCCGAATCGAAACCGTTGTCGATCGAGACCGTCGAGCTTGCCGGCCCCGGCCGCGGCGAAGTACGGGTGAAGATGCATGCGGCCGGGCTGTGTCATTCCGATCTGTCCAGCATCGACGGCAATCGCCCACGCCCCACCCCGATGGTGCTGGGCCACGAAGCCGCCGGCGAGATCGTGGAGCTCGGCGACGGCGTGACCGATTTCGCGGTCGGCGACCATGTGGTGTGCGCCTTCGTGCCGAGCTGCGGCCATTGCGCCTACTGCGCCGACGGGCGCGCCGCGCTGTGCACGCCGGGTGCCGAGGCCAACAACGCCGGGGTGATGCTGTCCGGCGGGCGCCGTCTTTCGCAGCACGGGCACGACGTTCATCACCATCTCGGCGTATCCGGCTTCGCGGAATACGCGGTCGTGGCCACCGAATCGCTGGTCCGTATCGACCCGTCGCTGGATTTCGATATCGCCGCGGTATTCGGCTGCGCGGTGCTGACCGGTGTGGGCGCATTGCTGCAGACCGCACAGCTGCGGCTCGGCCAGAGCGTGCTTGTGGTGGGTCTTGGCGGCGTGGGACTGTCGGCCGTGCTCGGCGCCATCGCCGGCGGCGCCTCCCAGGTCATCGCTGCCGACATCGCCGCGGACAAACTCGAGACCGCGCGTGCGCTCGGCGCCACCGCGACGGTGGACTCGAGCGACCCCCATGCGCTGGAGAAGATCCGCGATCTGACCGGCGGCGGCGTGAATATCGCCGCCGAGTTCGCCGGGGTCGCCAAGGCCTTGGAGTTCGCCTATGACGCTACCGGCAAGGGCGGCACCACCGTCACCGCCGGCCTGCAGCATCCGGACTCGCGCATGTCACTGCCCGCGCTCACGCTGGTGGCCCAGGAGCGCCGCGTGCTCGGCTCTTATCTGGGCGGCCATGTGCCCAAGCTCGATATCCCGGATTACATCGCCCTCTACCAGGCCGGCCGGCTGCCGGTGGATCGGCTGCTCACGCACCGTCTGGCACTCGACGAGATCAATACCGGGTTCGAGCGCCTGGCCGCAGGCGAGGCGATACGGCAGGTGATTCAGTTCTGAACGCCGCGGTTTTTGCGCACGGCCTGCGCGATACTGTTCGAATCCACAACCCAACCGACCGGCCATCATGGACCGGCCGGCCCTAGGAGCTGCCAATGTTTCGTCGCCTGATTGCCGCCAGTGTTCTATTGCTCGTCGCCACGGCGGTGTTCGCCGCGCCAACCAAGAGTGTAACCATCGTCGGGCGCAACGATCTGCGTTTCTCACAGGACCACATCACCGTGGCACCGGGCACGAAGGTCACGCTCAAGCTGATCAACAAGTCGCACCTGCCGGCCTCGGCCATGTCGCACAACTGGGTGCTGCTGAAATCGGGTACCGACGCCGGCGCCTTTGACAATGCCGCGCGGAGCGCCGCCAACAACGACTACATCCCGAAATCGATGAGCGATCGCGTCATCGCCCATACGACCATGGTGAGCGGCGGCCACAGCGATACGATCACGTTCACCGCGCCCACGAAACCCGGCAACTATGAATACATCTGCACATTTCCCGGGCATTTCCGGGCCGGGATGAAGGGCACGCTGACCGTTTCGCCCACAAATTGATCGCCCACCGTTGAATTTACGCGCAGTGCCGTCAAATCAGCGGGGTTAGTGTTCATCAAGGAACCCGCATGTCTTACGACAAACTGCTGTCACCCGTTCGTTTCGGCTCGCTGGAACTGCCCAATCGCGTGGTCATGGCGCCGCTTACGCGCGCCCGCTGCCCCGACCTGGTGCCGGGCGAAATGCAACAGACCTACTACGCTCAGCGCGCCGACGCCGGGCTGATCATCTCCGAGGCGACCAATATCTCGGAGTCGGCCCGGGGCTATGTCTACACGCCGGGCATCTTCACCGACGCACAGGAAGCCGGCTGGTCGAAGGTCGTCGATGCAGTACACGATGCGGGCGGCCGCATGTGTCTGCAGCTGTGGCACGTCGGCCGCATCGGCCACAACATGGTGCATCCGGACGGCCGCAAGCCGGTCGCGCCCAGCGCATTGAAGGCCGAGGGCGCGGAATGCTATGTCGAGTTCGAGGACGGCAGTTCCGGCAACCACCCCACCGCCACACCGCGCGCGCTGGAAACCAAGGAAATTCCGGACGTCATCGACGAATATCGGCAAGCGGCGATTCGCGCCAAGCGCGCCGGTTTCGACATGGTCGAAGTCCATGCGGCCAACGCCTATCTGCTGCAACAGTTCATGGCCACCGGCTCGAACCAGCGCACCGATGCCTATGGCGGCTCGATCGAAAACCGCGCCCGGCTGACGCTGGAAGCAGTGGACGCCGTCACCGAGGTCATGGGCGCCGATCGCGTCGGCATTCGTATCTCGCCGTTCATCGAGATCTTCGGCCTGACCGACGACGAACCCAAGGCCATGGCCTTCCATCTGGCCGAACAGCTCGAAGCGCGCGGCCTGGCCTATCTGCATATCAACGAGCCCGACTGGGCCGGCGGCGACATCAAGCTCACCGACGAATTCCGCGCGGCCATGCGCCAGCGGTTCGCCAGTGGCGCGCTCATCTTCTGCGGTCACTACACCGCGGATCGCGCCGAGAAACTGATCGAAAACGGTCTCGGCGACGGCGCGGCCTTCGGCCGGCCCTACATCGCCAATCCGGATCTGGTGGAACGCTTCCGCCAGGAGGCCGAACTCAACGAACCCGATCCGTCGACCTTCTATGGCGGCGATGAACACGGCTATACCGACTACCCGACACTCGAACAGGTACAAGCCTGATCGGCAACCGGCCCGGCGACTCGTCCCCTTGCGGGTTTCCGGGCCGGACCATCGCAACGGGATTCGCGATTATTTACGACAGGTAGCGGGCTGAATAAGCCAGGGCATTTTGTCCGCAAATGCACTCGGATGAGCGAAAATAAGTCGTAAAATCAAGGTATTGCCTCTTCGGGCTGTGAGCAAGCCTTTATCTGAACTTTACACCCGGCGCGTGTCATGGCGGCGATCGGGTCGATAACGAAGGCCTGTCGCCACCTGAGCAAACAGGCCAGACGGGCCGAGCCGAACGACTGCACGCCCGCCCTCGGCACCGCCTGTACCCAAAACGACGAATCCGGCGAACGATCATGCCGGGCCGCCCGCCTTTCCGTTGCAAGCCGGGCCGTCTGAGGTCGATGGATGACACATCGCGGCGACGGCGCGCCGCCGTAACGACGGGCGCCTACCAAGCAGGCCCCTCGTACGACTCTTCGGGATGCGTCGTCGAATGCTCCGGCAGGTCAATCCATGATGTCTAGCTTGCGCCCAGCGGCTCCACGGCGCGACACAGCGAACAGACCACACCCTTGTGGTGGACCGAGTACAGCACGTCGGGCCGTTCGAAATCGGCATTGCAGGCCGTGCAGGCGTAGACCGCATCGGACGGCGTGCCGTCTTCGGTGAAGCGCGGCGCATTGACGCCGTCATCGCTGTTTCTTAGATAGAACCGCCCGCGCGTCGCGATTGCCAGAATCGGCGGGCACACCACGCCCACCGCTACCGCGAACAACGGCGGATAGGACGACAGAAACGCGCCCAGCACGCCGAAGTAGGCCGCAATGGCCAGTCCCGCCGCGAGAATGAACGACAACGTGCCGACGGGGTTGATCGGGTATAGCATGCCGCGCCGGAATTCCGGCAGCTTGGGCGAGATGCCCAGCACATACTTGTTGATCACGATATCCGTGGCCACGACCACGACCCAGGCGATCGCACAATTGGAGTAGAACCCCAGGATGTTGTTCAGCACGGCGAACATGTTGCCTTCCATGAGCGCCAGCGCGATGGTGACGTTGACAACGACAAACACCACCCGCCCCGGATAATGCCGCGTGATACGGGTGAAGGCGTTGGTCCAGGCCAGCGACCCGGAATAAGCGTTGGTGACGTTGATCTTGATCTGACTGATCACGACCAGCACCACGGAAAGCGCGAGCGCCAGCCACATGGGCACCATGTCGGAAAAGATCGAGACGAACTGACGCACCGGCTCGGTAGCGGCCGAACCCGCAACCTTCGACAACAGATAGAACGCCAGCAATGCGCCGATCATCTGCTTGATCGCACCGAGCACGACCCAGCCCGGCCCAGCCGCCAGGACCGCGGTCCACCATTGGCGGCGATTCTCGGCCGTTTTCGCCGGCATGAAGCGCAGATAATCGATCTGCTCACCGATCTGGCCCATCAACGCCAGCACGACACCGGCACCGAGCATGATGGCCGCGAGACTGATGCCGCCATAGCCTTGGGTACCGGTGTATTGCAACCAGTCGCCAACCACCTGCGGCTTGGCCGATAGCAGATAGATGACCGGCGCCGCCATCAGGATCAGCCAGAATGGCGTGGTCCAGAGCTGCATTTTCGACAGCGCCTTCATGCCGTAAATCACCAGCGGTAGCACGATCAGGGTGGCGATCAGGTAACCGAGCCACAACGGAACGCCCAGGCCGAGTCGCAACCCCTGAGCCATGATCGAGCCTTCCAACGCAAAGAAGATGAAGGTGAACGAGGCGAAGATGATCGCGGTAAGCACCGAGCCGTAGTAGCCGAACCCCGCGCCGCGCGTGATCAGATCCAGATCGATGTTGTAGCGTGCCGCGTAATACGCCACCGGCAGCCCAGTCACGAAAATGAGTGCGGCCGCGAACAATATCGCCAGAATCGCATTCGCCGTACCGTAGCTGATCGCGATGCTCGCGCCGATCGAGAAATCCGCCAGATAGGCGATCCCGCCGAGTGCGGTGATGGCTACCGTCATGGGCCCCCAGCGCCTGAAGGAGTGCGGCGCATAACGCAGGGTGTAATCCTCCAGCGTTTCGTTCGTCGCGCCGGCGGCATCGTCCTCGGGACGGAAAAGCGTTTCGCTCGTACTGGCCACATCGATCACCGGTTGAAATGTCGGGTGATGTGCAGAGCAATGTTGATGCCAGCTACCGCTGCGCCTTGCACCGGCGCGCACAGCAGGCGGGCCCCACTGCTGCGCGAGCGCTCATCGACGGCGCGAAAGCCCCGCGCTGGTGCGTTCGCACCAGCGCGGGGCAAACAGCTAGACGAGGACGCCCTCGCGTTCGATGAACGCCGCGATATCGGTCAGCCCGTCGCCCGCCCGCAGGTTGGTGAACAGAGTCGGGCGCTCGCCGCGCATCATCCGGGCGTCACGCGCCATGACCTCGAGCGAGGCGCCGACATAGGGCGCCAGATCGATCTTGTTGATCACCAGCAGATCGGATCGCGTGATGCCGGGCCCGCCCTTGCGCGGAATCTTGTCGCCGGCCGAGACATCGATCACGTAGAGCGTCAGGTCCGACAGTTCCGGCGAAAATGTCGCCGCCAGGTTGTCGCCGCCGCTTTCGATCAGGATGACATCCAGATCGTGAAATTCGGCGGTGAGCTGGTCGATGGCGGCCAGATTCGCCGAGGCGTCCTCGCGAATCGCGGTATGCGGGCAGCCCCCCGTCTCGACGCCGCGAATGCGCTCTTCCGGCAACGCACCGCTGCGAATCAGGAAATCCGCATCCTCGCGGGTATAGATGTCGTTGGTCACCACGGCGATCGAATACTTGTCGCGCATGGCCTTGCACAGAGCGTCGGTCAGCGCCGTCTTGCCCGAGCCGACCGGGCCCCCGATGCCGACCCGCAGGGGCGATTGCTTGTCCATGCTTACCTCTTTCAGATGATCGATCAGGAACGATAAAGCCGCGAATACAGGGTTTCGTGCGCCGTGCTGGCCAGCGCAACGCCCGGTAACGAGCCGCCCAGCTCCGCGTCGGCGAGGCGTGTTGCGCGCGCGACGGCGCCCGGCACGCCTTCGGCCAACTCGAACAACAGGATCTGGCCGCGCGTCTGCCCCAGCGGCACCAGTTTCACCGCCGCCAGCACCTGATTTTCAAGCCAGGCCCAGGCCAGCCCGGACGCGGCCGCCTCGGGCTCGATCTGCCAGCGCGTTGCGGCCAGCGCCCATAGCGCCGCGAATGAAACGTCCGCCGCATGCGCCCCGCCCAGACGCCAATCGCGCGCGCCCGGCTCCTGCATGCCGTCGAGCAGGGTCGCCAGGGCGTGCCCGAGATGGCGCTCTTGGGCCCGCCGCTCGGCGGTTTCGCGCGATGTCAGCAAATAGCGGCTCCAGTCACCGACCCGCTCGACACAGTCCGCCTGCCAAGCCGCATGCAGGCGGAAATACACGGCCAGATCGAGCGGTACGAGCGTGGCCTCGAGGCTCGCCGCGAGCCAACCCCGCACATCCGCCTCGCTGCGCAGCCAACCCTGTTCGACGGCGGCTTCCAGGCCTTCGGAATAGGCGAAGGCGCCGACCGGAAGCGAGGGGCTGGCCAGTTGCAGCAAGCGCTGTAACGCAAGCCCCCGGCCGGCATCAGCCACGGGCGTGATTCGGGTTCTCGAGCGGGGCCGCCGCTTCGTGCTCGTGCTCGTGCTCGTGCTCGTGCTCGTGGCCGTGGCCGTGGCCGTGATGATCATAAGCACCCGGCTCGGGTTGGAACGCGCAGTGACAGACCTGCGGCCGTGCGCCCAGGCCCGCGACCATCGCATCCAGCACATGATCGTGGCGATAGGCCACGGCATCGGCGTACACCTGTAGCGGCACGTGGCGGTTGCCGAGGTGATAGCAGATCCGATTCAGCAACAGTCGATCGAGACAATGCACGTAGGACAGAGCTTCGGCCGCCGCGACGATGCGAACGAAAACACGTGTCTCGGCGTCGGTCAGCACATCGCCGTCCGACAGCGTCGTGCCGCGGGCCAGCACGAGGCCGGCAAAGTCGCCGTTGTCGAGCGCGAGGCGTTGGCGTGATTTCTGGCGGGCGTCGAAATCCAGGGTTGCCGTGGCATCGGCGGCAACCGGCGCGCCGCTGTATTTGTGAACGAGTCGAATCATGGGCTCATGGATCAGGCAGGTCGGCGGCGAGGCGCCAAATTAGAACAGGAAATAACGCTGGGCCAGCGGCAGATCGGCCGCCGGTTCGCAAACCAGGAGTTCGCCGTCGGCGCGCACGTCGTAGGTCTGCGGATCGACCTCGATATGCGGCAGCGCATCGTTGTTGCGCATGTCGGCTTTGGAAAGCCGCCGCGTACCGGCGACCGCGACCAGGCGCTTGGCGAGACCGAGCCGATCGCCAATGCCGGCCGCCAGGGCGGCGGCCGAGGTGAACGTTACCGAGGTCGAGGTGACAGAACGGCCGTAGGCGCCGAACATCGGGCGGTAGTGCACCGGCTGCGGCGTGGGAATGGAGGCATTCGGGTCGCCCATCGGCGCCATGGCGATCACCCCGCCCTTGATGATGGTGGCCGGCTTGGCGCCGAAGAAGGCCGGTTTCCACAGCACCAGATCGGCCAGCTTGCCGACCTCGACCGAGCCCACCTCGTGGGCAATGCCATGGGTGATCGCCGGGTTGATGGTGTACTTGGCGATGTAGCGCTTGGCGCGTTCGTTGTCCGCGCGCGCGGAGTCGCCGGGCGCCGGCCCGCGCTGGACGCGCATCTTGTGCGCGGTCTGCCAGGTGCGGGTGATGACCTCGCCCACGCGGCCCATTGCCTGCGAATCCGAGGCAATCATCGAGAACGCGCCGAGATCGTGCAGGATGTCCTCGGCGGCGATCGTCTCGCGGCGAATCCGCGAATCGGCGAATGCCACGTCCTCCGCGATCGACGGGCTCAGGTGATGACACACCATCAGCATATCCAGATGCTCGTCGACCGTATTCACCGTATACGGCCGCGTCGGATTGGTGCTCGATGGCAGCACATTCGGCTTGCCCGCGGCGGTAATGATATCGGGCGCATGACCGCCACCGGCCCCTTCGGTGTGGTAGGTATGAATGACCCGATCCTTGAATGCCGCGAACGTGTCTTCGACGAAGCCCGACTCGTTCAGCGTATCGGTATGGATGGCCACCTGGACGTCCGTTGCATCGGCCACCGTCAGACAATTGTCGATGGCCGCCGGCGTGGTGCCCCAATCCTCGTGCAGTTTCAGGCCGCAGGCGCCGGCCACGACCTGGTCGTGCAACGGCCCGGGCAGACTGGCATTGCCCTTGCCCAGAAACCCCAGGTTCATCGGAAAGGCTTCGGCCGCCTCGAGCATACGATGCATGTGCCAGGGCCCCGGCGTGGCCGTCGTGGCCTTGGTGCCCGTGGCCGGGCCGGTGCCGCCGCCAATCATGGTCGTGATACCCGAGGCCAGCGCCTCCTCGATCTGCTGCGGGCAGACGAAATGGATATGCGCATCGATTCCGCCGGCGGTGAGGATCTGCCCCTCGCCGGCGATGATCTCCGTGCCCGGCCCGATCACGATGTCGACGCCGTCCATGACGTCCGGGTTGCCGGCCTTGCCAATGCCCGAGATACGGCCGCGGGACAGGCCGACATCGGCCTTGACGATGCCCCACCAATCGAGAATCACGGCATTGGTGATCACCGTATCGGCGGCCACATCGTTGCCGTGCTGGCTCTGGCCCATGCCGTCGCGCACCACCTTGCCGCCGCCGAACTTGACCTCATCGCCGTAATGCCCGGCATCGGATTCGATCTCGATGGTCAGGGCCGTATCGCCGAGCCGCAGGCGATCACCCGCGGCGGGCCCGAACATCTCGGCATAAGCCGTCCGGTCCATAGCGCTCATGCCGAATCCCCATCGAGCGGACCCATCACCTGACCCTGAAAACCGTGGATCACACGCCGGCCCACGTAGGCGACCAGCGCCACGCTGCGCGTCGCGCCCGGCTCGAAGCGGATCGCCGTGCCTGCCGGCACATCGAGTCGAAAACCGCGGGCGGCGGCCCGATCGAACGCCAGCGCCGGATTGGTTTCGGCGAAATGATAATGCGAGCCGACCTGCACCGGACGATCGCCGGTATTGGCGACCTCGATCGTGCGCCGCTCACGCCCCGCGTTGATTTCGATCTCGCCCTCAGCGGGCAGAATTTCGCCTGGAATCATGGCTACCTCAGACAATCGGATCGTGGACGGTGACAAGCTTGGTGCCATCAATGAACGTCGCCTCGACCTGGACCTCGGTCAGCATTTCCGGCACGCCATCCATGACGTCCTCGCGCGTGAGCAGTGTCCGGCCGTAGTCCATCATCTCGGCCACCGAACGGCCTTCGCGGGCGCCTTCCATCAACGCCGAGGCAATGAATGCCATCGCCTCGGGATAATTGAGCTTCAAGCCACGCTCCCGACGCCGCTCGGCGAGCAGCCCGGCCGAGAAGATCAGCAGTTTGTCTTTTTCGCGCGGCGTGAGATCCATGACGCATTCTCTAATTCAGTGGCGACCGGGCCGGTCTGAAAATCGATACGCGGCGTGCCGGTTCGCCAATACCTGCGACGGCGACCGGCAATGCCGGCCATCAAGACACGCCACGAGGCCGCGGCCCAGGAACAACGCGTTGGCGATAGCCCGGAGCGCGGCCCCTAAGTCGCCCAGATACGGGGCGCAACAGCCGGTTTATCCAATATCGACGGCCGCAGAGATTCCCACAACCGGCGTAACGGCGTATGTAACAACCGTGCTTCGCGCCCGGTCACGCGCACGAGCAACAGACCGTCCACCACCGACACGCCACTACCGATCCGGTATTCGGCAAGCCGCCGACGCAACTCGTTCGTCGTCGTCGCATCGAACCCTTCCGGTTGATAAGCAACGAGCGTGCCGACCGCCCGCGCGCCGTTGAGCCCCCAGGGCGCGTTCTGGAACGGCGACTGGCTGGCGCCCGGCACGACTGTGCGTTCGTGCCAACGCAAGCGATTGCCGACCCGTACGCACCATCGGCCGTCGTAGTGTCCGCTATCGAATGCTTCGTGCGCAGCCGGCCGGCCGAGTGTCCAGATATCCCAGGCGATAGCGCGCGCATCCGAGGCGAGATCGAGATCCAGCGAGGTCAGCGCCTGGGTCCCGTCGAACACGATGGTTTCCTGGGGCAGCCACTCCAGCCGCGCCCCGGCACCGACCGACAGGCAAACACCCTGTCGGCTGGCACGCGCGGGAGCCCGGTACAGCTTGGCCGCCGACGGCGTGGTGATCAGCGCCTGCGCGCGCGATTCGAGCTGGATGTCGAAATCGATTTCATCGCCCTGAACCACGCCGCCCGGCGGGTGCAGCAGCATGACATGCGCGGTGCCGTCACGCTCGGGGTACAGTAACCGCTGCACATAAACCGGCCCGCGATGACGCCGGCGCGTGGCCACGCTGCGTTCGCCGCGACGGGCAATGGCAAGATCGAGTCGCGCCTTCCAGCCGTCTGCAGAGCGCGAACGGTCCGCGGCGATATCAGGGCACAAGACGATCGATGACTCCGGGCACGGTTCGAAGATCATCTTCTACACAAAATAAAACCGGCCGCCAAGCCCCGATCGACGGATCGACCCCGGGCCCGCGACCGGCCCGACCCGTGCCAAGGCCCGACACGGGGCCGTTATCATAGCCGTCCGACGGATTCGGCTATTGCGATCCAGGGCCTGTACCACCATGCGCGCCATTACCCGACATGGTGTTGCCCGAGCTTTGCATGTTGTTGCGCATCGGCGACGCCGTATTGCTCATCGACTGGCCCGTCGATTGCATGCTCTGCTGTGCGCCGTTCATGGCGTCTCCAGCTTTCTGTGTCGTCTTGGGCAGCTTCCGCTTGCTGCCGTTCTTCATGACGATATAGGTCTGGCCACCGGAAACCGCCGGCCCGGCCGTGCCGCCGTGGGCCGCCTGCATACCCGCCTCGAATTGCTTGAGGGTGATGCCACCAGCGCTCACATCGCTTTTCTTGGCCCGCGGGTCGCTCTTGATCGACGCGTTGGTATCCATTGAGTCATAAAGTTTGGCCACGGTCGGATTGGCCTGTGCCTCGCTCCGGCTGAGCACACCGTTATTGTTGGTATCGAGCTTGTGAAACTCGGCCGCCAACGAGGCACGGCTCGACGTACTGCCGGCCTGAGCGGCACCCGCACTCGCGCCTGTATTGCCGGAAGCACCCATGCCGGAGGCGGCAAGAGCCGAGCCCGTGACAATGGCCAGACCGAAGGCAATCGCGGTTTTTTTCAACATCGTGGTGTCCTACTGCGTTGTAAGAAACACCCCGACGCTACGTCCGGCCCATTAATTCGGCCTGAATTTTGCGCGCCCGCGCCCTTGCGGGCGCATCAGGTCAGCCGGTTTCCTGCTCGCGCTCGCGGTCGCGTGCGCCCGGTGCGAACATGCGCGCCGTGAACAGCCCGACCTCATACAACAGGTAGATGGGGACGGCGAGCAAGGTCTGCGATATGACGTCCGGCGGCGTGAGCAGCATGCCGGCGGCGAACGCGGCAACCAGCACGTAAGGCCGATAGCCGCCGAGCTGCTTGGGTGTGACGAAACCGGCCCAGACGATCAGGAAGATGGCGACAGGCAGCTCGAAGGCGATGCCAAACGCCATGAACATTTTCAGCACGAAGTCGAGATAGTTGGAAATGTCGGTCATCACGGTCACGCCGGCCGGCGCCACCGATACGAAAAAACCGAACACGATGGGAAAGATGACGTAATACGCGAACGCCATACCCAGATAGAACAACAACGTGCTGGAAACCAGCAACGGCGTGACGAGCCGGCGTTCGGCCATGTACAGGCCCGGCGCCACGAACATCCACACCTGGTACAGCGTCCACGGCAGCGAGACCGCGAACGCAACCATCAGCGAGAGTTTCATCGGCACCAGGAACGGCGCCGTGACCCCGGTGGCGATCAGGCTGCTGTGGTTCGGCATGTGCACCAACAGCGGGCCCGACAGGTAGGTGAACAACGGACGGGAAAAATAGAAACAGGGCAGAAACACCACGACGATGCCGAGCGCAATGCGGATCACCCGCGTGCGCAACTCAAAAAGATGCGCCATCAGGGGCTGTTCGTTGTCGTCGATCTCGTCGTCGCTCACGGGCGATTCTCGTTGTGTGTTTGCGTTGTGGTGGCCGAGGCATCGGCCTTGTCGGCCTCGTCATCGGACGCCGCCGCGGTGGATTCGTCCGAGGCCACGGACGCCGCGTCATCCGCGGCCAGCCGGGTCGGGGTGTTCTCCTCGGCGGACGCATGCCGGTGGGGCTCCGCTTTGCCCTCGACCGACTCCATGAACGGGCTGACGGCGCGCTCGGTGCTCGAACGAAATTCCTGCGTCTCGGCCTCAATCTGCTCGCGCGCACGTCGAACATCCCGGCGGATGTCTTCGGTGGCGACTTCGTTCTCGAGCTCGGTGGTCAACGCGTTGACGTAATGGCGCGCCCGACCCGCCCAGCGCCCGAGGGTACGGGCGACCACGGGCAGACGCTCGGGACCGAGCACGATCAACCCGATCACGCCGAGAACCGCCAGCTCCCAGAAACCGATGTCGAACATGACGTGTATCCGCCCTAGTCGCGACGGTTGGCGCTATCGTTCTCGGCGCCGGTTTCGTGGCTGTGGTTGTGGTTGTCGCCGTGGCTCGACGCATCCTCGCGACGCGCGTGATCCACGACCTTCGGATCCTTGTCGGATTCGCGCTGCTCGTCGTCGTCCTTCATGGCCGAGCGGAAGCCCTTGAGCGCATTGCCCAGATCCGGCCCGAGATTGCGCAGCCGCTTCGACCCGAAGACGAGCAGCACGATGACCAGAAGGATGAGCAGCTGCCAGATACTGATACCGGAAAGCATATAAACCTCTTCGTGTTAGGCGTTGTCCCCGCCCTGTGTGCCACGGGCGGCTTTTTCCTCGTGGCCCGATACGCCGAAGCGCCGGGCCAGTTCATTACGTACCGCCGTGGAATCCAGCCCTCGCGACTGGAGCAGAACCATGCAGTGAAACCACAGGTCGGCGACCTCATGCACGACATGCGAATCGTCATCACCCTGCGCGGCCTCGATGACTTCGGCGGCCTCCTCGTCGATCTTCGCGCTGATCGCGGCCACACCGCCAGCATACAGCGAGGCGGTGTAACTATGCGCGGGATCTGATATGCGACGTTTGGCCAACGCGGCGTCAAGCGCCCTGAATACGTCGGGATCGGCGGGGGCGGAATTACTCATGTAGACCATACATTCGCTGGGGATCCTTGAGCACGGGATCGTGGGTGACCCAAGTCTCGCCGTCCAGGATCTGGAAGAAACAGGACTCGCGGCCGGTGTGACAAGCCACGCCGCCGATCTGCTCGACGCGCAGAAGCAGGGCATCGTTGTCGCAGTCCAGCGCAATCTCGACGATACGCTGAAGATTGCCGGAGGTCTCGCCCTTGCGCCACAGCGCCGCGCGAGAGCGCGACCAGTAAGTGGCATAACCGGATGCCACAGTCGCGGCGAGCGCGTCGCGGTTCATCCAGGCCAGCGTCAGCACGCGCCCGCTGTCAACCGACTGCGTGATTACCGGCGCCAGCCCCCGCTCATCCCAATCGACCACCGAAAGCCAGTCGTTTGCCGCGCTCGAAGCCATGCGGAACTCCATATTGTCATGCCGTTGCGCCGTATCGTAGAGCCTGTGGCCGTTTCATACGAGGCCCGCGCCAGCGCGGCCGAATCCCGGGCGTCGATGCCGGTGTCGCATGCCGCTGCCGCGGCCGTGCGTGCGCGAACGCAACCCAATCGGGCGGCCGGGCCGCACGCTCGCGCTGTTGCAACCTCCGCGGGCGCAATCTAATGTTGCCGCGCATGAAGATCATCATCCTGGGGGCGGGCGAGGTCGGCGCCACACTCGCCGAGAATCTCGCCCATGAATCGAACGACGTCACCGTCGTCGATATCAACGAATCGCTGCTGCGTCCGTTACAGGATCGGCTCGACATCCGGGCCGTGCACGGCTATGCGGCGCACCCGGCGGTTCTGCGCGATGCGGGCGCGAACGACGCCGACATGATTATCGCCGTTACCGCGGTCGACGAAATCAACATGATCGCCTGCCAGATCGCCTACACCCTGTTTCATACGCCGACCAAGATCGCGCGGATCCGGTCGTCGGAATATCTGGTGGAGGGGCGGTTGTTCCATCAGGACGCGATCCCGATCGACATGTCGATCAGCCCGGAACAGCTGGTGACCGACTACATCAAGCGCCTGATCCAGTATCCCGGCGCGCTGCAGGTAGTGGATTTCGCCGAGGGCCGGGTCCAGGTCGTAGGCGTGAAGGCCTATTACGGCGGGCCGCTGGTCGGCAACGAACTCAAGGCGCTGCGCCAGCACATACCCAACGTGGACACCCGCGTGGTGGCGATCTATCGCCGCGGCAAGCCCTTGATTCCCGAAGGCGATACCATCGTCGAGGCCGATGACGAGGTGTTCTTCGTGGCCGCCCGGCGCGACATCAAGCAGGTGATCGGCGAACTGCGCAAGATCGATCGTCCGGTCAAGCGCGTGATGCTGGCCGGAGGTGGCAATATCGGCACGCGACTGGCGCTGGCATTGGAGAACCAGTGCCAGGTCAAGGTGATCGAACACAATCCCGAACGGGCGGGCTGGTTGTCGGAGCGTGTGAATCGCTCGATCGTGCTCAAGGGCGACGCCGCCAACGAGGCGCTGCTGCGTGAAGAGAACATCGAGTCGGTCGATGTGTTCTGCTCGGTCACCGACGACGACGAAGCCAACATTCTGTCGGCGATGCTGGCCAAGCGGCTGGGCGCGCGCAAGGCCATGTCGCTGATCAACCGGCTGGCGTATGTCGACCTGATCGAATCCTCCGGCACCCAGATCGATATCGCCATTTCGCCCAAGCAATCGACCATTTCGGCGCTGCTGGCGCACGTCCGCCGCGGCGACGTGGTGCGGGCGCATACGCTGCGCCGCGGCGCGGCCGAGGCGATTGAGGCGATTGCGCACGGCGAACGCTCCAACTCGCGGGTGGTCGGCCGGCGCATTGACGAGATCAAGCTGCCGCCCGGCGCATCCATCGGTGCGGTCGCCCGCGGCGACGATGTCCTCATCGCGCATCACGACACGGTGATCGAATCCGGCGACCACGTCATGATCTTCATCATCGACAAGAAATACACCGCCGAAGTCGAGCAGCTGTTCCAGGTCGGCGTGTCCTACGTCTAGCCCCGGCTGATGCTCACTTCCATCATTCAGGGGCGGCTGAACTATTATTACGCGGTGGTCCAGCGTGTGCTGGGGCTGCTGCTGATGATCTTCTCGGTTTCCATGCTGGCGCCGATCGTGGTTGCGCTGATCTACGGCGACGGCGAGATCGAGGCCTTTGCCATCGGCTTTGCCATCACCCTGGCGACCGGGTTACTCGCCTGGTTGCCAAGCCGGCATGTCCAGCGTGAACTCAAGATTCGCGACGGTTTCCTGGTGGTCGTGCTGTTCTGGATGGTGCTGAGCCTGTTCGGCGCCATCCCGTTGTGGTTGGCCACCCGGCCCGACATGAACTTCACCGACGCCGCCTTCGAGTCGGTCTCGGGGCTGACCACGACCGGGGCGACGGTGCTCACCGGCCTGGATACCCTGCCCCACGCCATCCTGTTCTGGCGCGTGCTGCTGCACTGGATGGGCGGCATGGGCATCATCGTGCTGGCGGTCGCCGTGCTGCCCATGCTGGGCGTTGGCGGCATGCAGCTGTATCGCGCCGAGACACCGGGCCCGATCAAGGACGCCAAACTCACGCCGCGCATCCGCGAGACCGCCAAGGCGCTGTGGTACGTCTATGTATCGCTGACCCTGTTTTGCGCCCTGCTGTTCTGGGCCGCGGGCACCACCCCGTTCGATGCCATCAGCGATGCGTTTTCTTCGATCGCAACCGGCGGCTTCTCCAACCACGATTTATCGCTCGGTTACCACGACAACCCCATCATCGAACTGGCCGCCTGTGTTTCGATGCTCATTGGTGCGATCAGCTTCGGCATGCATTTCTCGATCTGGCGCAGCGCCAATCTGCTGGGCTACTGGCGCGACTCGGAAACCCGCACGTTCCTGATCATGGTCGTTGCCGCGACCGCGGTGACCGCGATCGTGCTGCTGGTCTCGGGCACCTATGTCGACGCCCCCGATGCCGTGATCAAGGCGCTGTTTCAGGTGCTGTCGATCGGCACCACCACCGGCTTCACCACCACCGACTACACCATCTGGCCCAGCTTTATTCCCATGTTTCTGCTGCTGGGCGGTTTCATTGGCGGCTGTGCCGGTTCCACCACGGGCGGCATGAAGACGGTTCGCTTCATCCTGCTGGCCAAGCAGGGCACCCGCGAGATCAGCCGCCTGGTCCATCCCAACGCCGAGATTCCCATCAAGATGGGGGGCAAGGTCATTCCCGATCGTGTCGTGCACGCCGTCTGGGGCTTCTTCTCGGTCTACGTGACCGTATTCGCGCTGATGTTTCTCATTCTGCTCGCCACCGGGCTCAACGAGCTGACGTCGTTCTCTGCGGTGGCCGCCACCATCAACAACGTGGGCCCCGGCCTGGGCTCGGTGGCCTCCAACATGGCCGGCATTCCCACGCTCGCCAAGTGGGTGCTGTGCCTGTCCATGCTACTGGGCCGCCTGGAAGTGTTCACGCTACTGGTGATCCTCACCCCGGCTTTCTGGCGTCGCTGACCCGGGCGCGCCTGACAGGCCCGCCCGGCCTTTCGGTACAATCGGCGCCATGACGATGCAGGATCGACTCCAGGCCATGATCGACGCCGGACAGGACGCGCCCCTGGCGCGGTTCACGCTGGGCGAATTGTTGTACAAGAACGGCGAGCTCGAGACCGCCTGCACGCACCTGGCCGAGGCCGTGCGTCAGGATCCCGAGTATTCGGCCGCCTGGCGGCTGTACGGCCGTGTTCTGCTGGACGCGGACCGGGTGCATGCCGCGATCGATGCGCTGGAGCGCGGCGTCGAAGTCGCCGAGCGACGCGGCGACAACCAGGCAGCCAAGGAAATGCAGGTGTTTCTCAAGCGCGCGCGACGCGCGCAGAACTAGGCGCTGGCGCATGTCTGTTTACACCCGCGTCGAGGCCGACGATCTGCGTGCGCTGCTCGCTGACTATGCCGTCGGCGAACTCGAGGACTTCAGCGGCATTTCCGCCGGCATCACCAACACCAACTACTTTGTCGACACCACCCTCGGCCGCTGGGTGTTGACGCTGTTCGAGCAGGTCGACGAATCCGAGCTGCCGTTCTTCATGCAGCTCATGGATCATCTGGCCGGCCATGGCGTGCCCTGCGCGCATCCGGTCGCCCGCAACGACGGCGGCTTCCTGAGCCGGGTGCGCGGCCGCCCGGCCGCCCTGGTCTACCGTTTGCACGGCGCCAGCGTGGAATCGCCCGGCGCCGAACATTGTCGCTCGCTGGGCGGCGTGGTCGCCGAGATGCATCGCGCGGTGGCCAGCTTTACCCCGGTGCAGGGCAACGCGCGCAGCCTCGAGTGGATCGCGGCCGCCGCCGAACGGCTCAACGGCGTCATGGCAGCCGAGGAACATGCGCTACTGGCCGACGAGATCGCCTTCCAGCAGCGCGCCGCCCGCACGCTCTACGCCGACCTGCCGGCCGCGGTCGTGCATGCCGACCTGTTCCGCGACAACGTCCTGTTCGACCAGTCCCGCGTGTCGGGGCTGATCGATTTCTACTATGCCTGCCACGACTACCTGCTGTTCGATCTCGCCATCATCTGCAACGACTGGGCCTTCGACGACGACGAACGCTACGACCCGACGCAATGGCAGGCATTCATGCGCGCGTATGGCCGCCGGCGCGCGCCGGACGAGGCCGAACACGCCGCCTGGCCAGCCATGCTGCGTGCCGCCGCCCTGCGTTTCTGGGCCTCGCGCCTGATCGACGCGCATTTTCCGATGAGCGGCGAAGTCGTGCACATCAAGGACCCGGCACCGTTCAAACGCCTGCTGCTTGCCCACCGCGCCGCAGCACCCGCGCTGATACCGCAATGATCGCGCTCATCCAGCGTGTCACCCGGGCTTCGGTGACGGTGGCCGGCGAGCGCATCGCGGCCATCGACGCCGGCGTGCTGGCGTTGGTGGCCGCCGAGCCGGACGACACCGAGGCGCGCGCGCAACGCCTGGCCGAACGGGTGCTGGCCTACCGCATCTTCGTTGACGACGAGGGGCGCATGAATCACGGCGCGATCAGCGCGAACAAGGCGGTGCTGGCCGTGCCGCAATTCACTCTGGCCGCGGATACCCGTCGCGGCAATCGGCCCGGTTTTTCCACCGCCTGTCCGCCGGAGCGCGCCGAACCACTGTTCGATCATTTCGCCTCGGCGCTGGTCGCGCGCCACGCGCCGATCGCCACGGGTCGATTCGGTGCCGACATGCAGGTCGAGCTGGTCAACGACGGCCCCGTGACCTTCTGGCTGACGGCCTGATCGGCGCGATCGATTATTGTGGCGAACGCCTCTCGCATCGGCGTTATCAACCGCGTATGATCGATCGTCCAGAGGGGCATTCCGGGTATATCGCGAGACCATGACAGCGCGTCGCGCCACGATCGAACGCTGCACCGCCGAAACCGATATCCAGCTCAGCTTGGATCTGGACGGCAGCGGCGAATTCCGGGCCGAAATCGGTGTCGGCTTCTTCGAGCACATGCTGCATCAGCTGGCCCGCCACGGGCTGGTCGATCTGGATGTGCGCGCCGCCGGCGACCTGCACATCGACGATCATCACACGGTCGAGGATGTCGGCATCTGTCTGGGTAACGCGCTCAAGCAGGCGGTCGGCGACAAGAAAGGCATCATGCGCTACGGCCATGCCTATGTGCCGCTCGACGAAGCGCTGTCGCGCGTGGTACTGGATTTTTCCGGGCGTCCGGGTCTGCATTTTCGGGTCCCGTTCACCGCCGAAAAAATCGGCAGCTTCGATACTGAACTGGTGCGTGAGTTCTTCAACGGGGTGGCCAGCGGTGCGGCCTTGACGTTGCATATGGATACACTCGCCGGCGACAACGCGCACCATATTGCGGAGACGCTGTTCAAGGCCTTCGGCCGGGCGCTGCGCGCCGCGGTGGCCCGCGATCAGCGCGCCCTCGACGCCCTGCCCTCCACCAAGGGCAGTTTGTAGAAACCCAACTCGTCGCTTTATGGCAACCGTCGGCATCATCGACTACGGCATGGGCAATCTGCACTCGATTGCCAAGGCTCTGCGCTACGTCGCTTCGGACGAACAGATCGAGGTCAGCTTCGATCCGGACGCGCTCGCCCGCATGGATCGGCTGGTCCTGCCCGGCGTGGGTGCGATCGGCCATTGCATGGACGAACTCCAGCGTCTGGAACTCGACGACATGCTGCGCAGCGTCCTCGGCAAGACCCCGCTCATGGGCGTGTGTCTGGGCATCGAGGCGCTGATGGCGCATTCCGAGGAATCCGGCGGCGTGGACTGCCTGGGCGCCTTTCCGGGCGACACGGTGAAATTCGCCGAGACCGAGGTCATGGCCGACGGCTCCCGGCGCAAGATCCCGCACATGGGCTGGAACCAGGTGCATCAGGAGCGCTCTCACCCGCTGTGGAAGGACATCGCGGCGGACTCCTGGTTCTATTTTGTGCACAGTTACTATGTCGTGCCCGACGATCCCAAGCATATCGCCGGCACGACGGATTATGGCGTGCGATTCACCTCGGTGGTGCTGCGCGAGAATGTGTTCGCGGTCCAGTTCCATCCGGAGAAGAGCCAGTCCGCCGGGCTGCAACTGCTCGCCAATTTCCTGGAGTGGAACGGCGCGGCCTGACGGCCACGCCGGCTTATCGGGCATCCGACCCGGTTCATCTGCCGTCAGCAAAGCGAGGAGAAACGGCGTGCTACTCATTCCTGCCATCGACATCAAGGACGGCCAGTGCGTACGCCTGCGTCAGGGCGACATGCACGACGTCACGGTCTTCGACGACGATCCCGTGGCCGTGGCCCAGCGCTGGATCGACGAAGGCGCCGACCGCATTCACGTGGTCGACCTGGACGGCGCCAAGGCCGGCTACCCCGTCAACGACCGGATCATCGGCGACATCGTCGATGCCGCGGGCCGAATTCCGGTCCAGGTCGGCGGCGGCATTCGCGACGAGGCTGCAATCGAGACCTATCTCGAACGCGGCGTCGAATTCGTGATCCTGGGCACCCGGGCCGTCTCCGAGCCGCATTTCGTGGCCGATGTCGGCGTCGAGTTTCCCGGCCATATCATCGTCGGCCTGGACGCCCGCGACGGCATGGTCGCCACCGACGGCTGGTCCAAGCTATCCAACCACACCGTGGCCGACCTCGCCCAGCAGTTCGAGGAGGACGGCGTGGTCGCCATCATCCACACCGACATCAGCCGCGACGGCATGATGCAGGGCCTGAATGTCGAAGCCACGCGCGCATTGGCCGCCGAACTCACCATTCCCGTCATCGCTTCCGGTGGCGTGACCGACATGGCCGATATCGATGCGCTACTCGCCGTTGCATCCGACGGCGTCGCCGGCGCGGTGATCGGCCGTGCCATCTACGAAGGCACGCTCGATCTCGCCGCCGCCCGCAAGCGCGTCAACGAGTACAGGGGAGGCTGAGCTTGTCTCTCGCCAAACGCATCATCCCGTGCCTGGACATCGACAAGGGCCGCGTCGTCAAGGGCGTGAAGTTCCTGGATATCGCCGATGCCGGGGACCCGGTCGAGATCGCCCGTCGCTACGACCAGCAGGGCGCCGACGAACTGGTGTTTCTCGACATCACCGCGTCCAACGAGGACCGCGGCACGCTCATGGACGTGGTCGAGCAGGTCGCCGGCGAGGTCTTCATCCCGCTGACCGTCGGCGGCGGCGTACGCACCCTGTCGGACGTACGTCGCCTGTTGTCGGCGGGTGCCGACAAGGTCTCGATCAACACCGCCGCCATCGGCAATCCCGAATTCGTGGCCGAGGCCGCCTACCGCTACGGCAGCCAGTGCATCGTGGTCGCGCTCGACGTGAAGAACGCGGCGAAAAAGGACGAAGAGCCGCGTTACGAGATCTTTACCCACGGCGGGCGCAAATCGACCGGCATCGAGGCCATCGGCTGGGCCCAGAAGCTGGTGTCGCTCGGCGCGGGCGAAGTGCTGCTGACCAGCATGGATCGTGACGGTACCAAGTCCGGCTTCGATATCCAGCTCACGCGGGCGGTCTCCGATGCGGTCCCGGTGCCGGTGATCGCCTCGGGCGGCGTAGGCGAACTGGAAGATCTCTACGACGGCCTGTCCGCCGGCCATGCCGATGCCGTGCTGGCAGCGTCCATCTTCCATTTCGGCACCTACACCATCCAGCAGGCCAAGAATTACCTGGCCGAGCGCGGTATCCCGGTACGCGACGCAGTCTTTCGCTGAGCATGATCCAGCCCGGGCCGAACCCGGGCTGAGTCAAGCGGCGAACCGGCGCGGCGCGCTATGCGGTCTGTTCCGCGTGCCTGCCTTCGGCGAACTCCTCGATCGCCTTGGCACAGAAGGCGTCCAGATCGTCCGGCGTGCGGCTGGTAACCAAGCCCTCATCGCAGACAACCGCCTGATCGACCCAGTTCGCGCCAGCGTTCTTCAAATCAGTCTTGATCGACGGAAATGACGTCAGCGTGCGCCCGTCGACCACGCCCGCCTCGATCAGGGTGATCGGTGCGTGGCAAATTGCGGCGACCGGCTTGTGCTGCTTGAAAAAATCGCGCACGAAATCGACCGCTTTGTCATTGACGCGCAGCCCATCCGGATTGAGTGTGCCGCCGGGCAATACCAGCCCGTTGTAGTCGGACGCCGAGACTTCATCGACGATCTCGTCCACCGTGAACGTGTCGGCCTTGTCGATATCGCCGCGCATGCCCTGCACTTCGCCGGATTGCAACGAAACGAGATGCACTTGCGCACCGGCTTCGGTGATGTCCTGACGCGACCGCGTCAGTTCGATTTGCTCGAAACCGTCGGCAACCAGAAACGCGATCTTCTTGCCTTCGAGTTGACCTGCCATGGTGTGACTCCTTTTGGCATGCGATGCTCGGTTGCCAAAACACTGGTGCCCACCCGAACCGATTCCAATCCGTAGCGTTACCCAGGTTATCCAGGCAGCACCCGGAGGCACGGGCCTCGCGCCACGACGGCGCGGCCAGGACAACGGCGGCGGCTCGTCGCAACATCAAGCCGTAGGGCTCGACGCCACTACACCGGCTACACGGGCGGTCGCTCGAGCACCGCGTAGTAGAAGCCGTCGAAATCATGATCACCGGGCGCGATGCGGCGGCCGATCGTCTCGGGCCGGCCCCAGCCGGCCTCGATCGGTTTTTCGCAGGCCTCCGGCGTGGCGGACAGAAAATCGGCTACGACCGCGACGCCCTCGGCGCGCAGAATCGAGCAGGTGGCATAGACCAGCCGGCCGCCGGGCGCGAGCAGCGGCCAGAGCGCGGCAAGCAGGGCGCGCTGGCGCGTGGCGGCGGCGGTGACGTCCGATGCCCGCCGCAGCCATTTGATATCGGGATGCCGTCGGATCACGCCGGTACCGCTGCAAGGCGCATCCAGCAGGATGCGATCGAACGGCTGGCCATTCCACCAGGCCGCCGGTTCCGCGGCATCACCGACGCGGACCGTCGCCGCCAGGCCCAACCGGGCCAGCGTCGCTTCGAGCGTCCGCGCGCGCTCGGCGGCGATATCCAGTGCAGTCAGTGCGACATCGGCCCGCTCCAGCAGGTGGGCGCTCTTGTTGCCGGGCGCCGCGCAGGCGTCGAGCACGCGCTGGCCCGGTTCCGGCGCCAGCAGATCGGCGGCCAGCTGGGCCGCGCCGTCCTGGATCGACACCTCGCCCGCGGCGAACCTCGGCAGACGCTCGGCCGCAACCGGCTCGTCCAGCGTCAGGCCCTCGGCACAATCGGCGATGGGCGTGGCCGCGATACCGGCTTCGGCCCAGCGCGCGCGCAGGCCATCCCGCGTGGCGCGACGCGCGTTGACGCGCACATGCATTGGCGCGCGCGCATTGCCAGCGGCCAGGACCGCCGGGGCCTCGGCGCCCCAGTCGTCGGCGATCATGCCGGCCAGCCAGTCGGGATAGCTTTCACGCACCGCGACGCTGGCATCGTCCAGCGACGCCGGTTCGCGCTGGTGCCCGCGCAGCACCGCATTGACCAGACCGCGCGCCTTGGCCAGTTTGAGCTTGCCGGTGGCGGCCACGGTGGCATGCACCGCCGCATGCGGCGGCACCCGCGTGGCCTCGAGCTGATAGAGCCCGACCCGAAGCAGCGCATCAAGCAGCGGCTGGGGTTTCTTTTTCAACCGGGGCGCGAGCAGCGCGCCCAGCCGACGATGATCGCGCAGCGTGCCGTAAGCCAGCAGCCGCGCCAGCGAGCGATCGGCCCCGGCGAGCGTGGGTGGCCAGGCGGCGATGGCCGCATCCAGGCTGCGGCCCTGGTCGATCACCGCCGCAACTGCACGCGCGGCGTGAACGCGCGCTGCCGTGCCCGCCGCATCAACCAAAACGGACGCCAACCCAGGCGCGGCCGTTGGCGGCATCCGCCGCGCTCATACGGCGCTTGCCGGGCAGTTGCAGTTCGGTAACGCGCAACACGCCGTCGGCCGTGGCGATATCGATGCCGTCGCGCCCGGCGGCAATCACGGTGCCCGGCGCGGCCGGCGTCGTCTCGTCCCGGCTGACCGCCTGCCAGAATCGCACGCGATCGCCCTCAAGCTCGGCATGCGCCACCGGCCAGGGCGAGAATGCGCGCACGAGCCGGGCGATGCGCACCGCCGGTTGCGTCCAGTCGATCGCGGCCTCGGCCTTGTCGAGCATGGCGGCGTAGGTCGCGCGCTCATCGTCCTGAGCGACCGGCGTCAGGCCATCGGGCAGCGCATCGAGCGCATCGACCAGGGCCGCGCTGCCCTGGTCGGCCAGCACGTCGTGCAAATCGCCGGCCGTGGCGGTCTCGTCGAGCGGCGTGCGGCGCACGGCCAGCATGTCGCCGGTATCCAGCCCCACGTCCATCTGCATGATGGTCACGCCGGTTTCCGCGTCGCCGGCCTCGATGGCGCGTGCGATCGGGGCCGCGCCGCGCCAACGCGGCAGCAACGAGGCATGCACGTTCAGGCAACCCCAGGTCGGCAGGTCGAGCACGGCCTTCGGCAGGATCAGGCCGTAGGCCACGACCACCATCACGTCCGGCGCGAGTTCGGCGAGCCGATCGAACGCCTCGGTGTTGTTCTTGAGTTTTTCCGGCTGGAATACCGGCAGCCCGAGCTCGAGCGCACGCGCCTTGACCGGCGACGGCTTGAGCCTGCGCCCGCGACCGGCCGGGCGATCCGGCTGGGTGAACACGCCCACCAGCTCGTGGCCGCTGGCCGCGATCGCCTCCAGTGTGGGCAGCGCGAATTCGGGAGTCCCGGCAAAAACGATGCGCATGGGTCAGTCTGCCTTGGCGCCTTCGCGCTTGGCCGCCTTGGTCAGCTTGCGCCGGATGCGCTCGCGCTTGAGCCGGGAAAGCTTGTCGATATACAGCCCGCCGTCGAGATGGGCAAGCTCGTGCTGCACGCACTGCGCCAACAGGCCTTCGGCGTCCATTTCGTATTCACGACCGTCACGATCCTGGGCGGCAAAGCGCAGCCGCGTGGCGCGGGTGACGCGATCAAAGTGTTCCGGCACCGACAGACAGCCTTCGTCGACCACTTCCTCCCCCTCGGACCAGAGAATGCGCGGATTGCACATCACGATGCGCTCGCTCTTGTCCTCGGAACAATCCATGACCGCCACGCGCCGCGTATCGCCGACCTGGGTCGCCGCCAGCCCGACGCCCGGCGCGTCGTACATGGTCTCGAACATGTCGTCGATGAAACGTGACAGCGTGTCGTCGAAAACCGTGATCGGGTCGGTCACCGCGCGCAGGCGCGGATCGGGGAAATGCAAAATCTCGAGAATGGCCATATTCTGTCGGCAGTTGACTGACGTCGATTGTTCAGACGGCGGCGGTATGGCCGCGGCCGGCGGTCGAAACGCGGGAGTATAACGGTTTGAGGCAGATGCGGATTGGGGGATGGCGGCTGCTCGGGCTTGGCCTGGCGCTGCTCGCGTCGGGCTGCGCGCACGGGCCCGGCCAACAGGCGGGCGGCGCGCAGGCGAACGGGGCCACGGCCGGCGCGACGCACGATCCCGGCCGGACCACGCCCCTGCCTGCCAAGCCCGCTCCCGTGGAGAAGAACCTGACCACGGCGAATCTGGCCGGACACATGCGCGACGACGCGCCGCTGCGTTATGTGGTCAAGCGCGGCGATACGCTCTGGGATATCGCCGGCAAGTATCTCGATGATCCCTGGTACTGGCCACAGCTATGGGATGCCAATCCCGATATCGTCAATCCGCATCGGATCTACCCCGGCGAAGTTCTGGTGCTCACACGTGGCATGAACGGCCAGCCGCGGCTGGCGCGCGGCAAAACGGTGCATCTGGAACCGCAGGTGCGCGAGGAACCGTTGCCGCAGGCGATTGCGGTCATCCCCTATTCCGCGATCCGCGATTTTCTGCAAAGCCCGCGCCTGGTCGACGGGAAAACGCTCGAGAACGCGCCCTACGTGGTGTCCTTCGACGATCAGCATGTGGTCGCCGGCAACGGCGCCACGGTGTATGTTCGCGGTGCCGATCACAACGGGCCCGATCACTATGAACTGGTCCATCCGGCCGGCCCCTACCGCGACGCGGAAACCCACAAGGTTCTGGGCCGCAAGGTCGTGCCGGTCGGCCGGCTGACTATTCAATCCTTTGGCCCGAAGATCGCGACGGCCCGTATCGACAAGACCTACCGCGAAGCCCGGCGCGGCGATCGCCTGCTGCCGGTGCCCCATGAAAATCTGCTGCGCGATTTCTATCCCCATGCGCCCGGCAAGGCGCTGAGCGCCCATATCATTTCGGTCTACGGCGGCGTCGGCGAGATCGGCCAGTACGATGTCGTCACGCTGGACCGCGGCCACAACATCGGGCTGCGACGCGGCGATGTCCTCGATATCTACAAATCCGGGCGTACCGTGTCCGATCCGGTCGCCGGCGGCCAGGTCACGCTGCCCGAGGTGAAAGCCGGCTATCTGATGGTGTTCAAGGTCGACGATAAGGTGAGCTTCGCGCTGGTCATGCATGCCACGCGCGCTATCCACGTCGACGACGTCGTGCATTCGCCGGCCGCCACATGAGCGATCGCTCGGCCTGGCTGCGCCTGGCGACCACGCCGGGGATCGGCGCGACCCTTGCCGGACGCCTTGTTGCGCGTTTCGGCAGCGCGCAAGCAGCGCTCACGGGCAGCGACGCCGGCTGGCGCGACGCCGGGCTGCCGGCGCCGGCGCGCCGGGCGCTGGCCGAGCCGCCCGGCGAAGCGATGGCGCGAACCGAGGCCTGGCTGGCCGAGGACGGGCACCATTTCCTCACGCTCGACCATCCGGCGTATCCACCCGCACTTGCCGAACTCGATCCGCCACCACCGTGGCTTTACGCGCTGGGCGACCTCGACCTGCTGGATTATCCGGCCATCGCCATCGTCGGCAGCCGCAATCCGAGCCACGCCGGGCGCGACGCCGCGCATGAATTCGGGCGCGCGCTGGCAGCGGCCGGGCTGGTGGTGGTCTCCGGCCTGGCCCGCGGTATCGATGCCGCCGCGCACGAAGGCGCGCTGGATGCCGATGGCTACACCATCGCCATCACCGGCACGGGGCTGGACCGGGTGTATCCGGCGGCCAACAAGGCGCTGGCCGAACGCATCGCGGAACGCGGCCTGCTGTTGTCGGAATTCGGCCTCGGCACCCAGCCGCTGCGTGGCAATTTCCCGCGGCGCAACCGCGTGATCGCCGGTTTGTGCACCGCCACGCTGGTGGTCGAGGCAGCGCGCGCCTCCGGCTCGCTGATCACAGCGCGCATGGCCAGTGCCGCCAACCGCGAGGTCTTCGCCCTGCCCGGTTCGATTCACAATCCGCTGGCGCGCGGCTGTCATCAACTGATTCGCGAAGGCGCCAAGCTGGTCGAAACGACCGACCACATCCTGGAGGAGATCGCCGGCTCGATCGACGGCTATCGCCGGGGCCCGGCGCCGCGCGCCAGCGCTCAGAATCCCGAGCCGCCGGAAGCCGACGGAAACGACAATGCCGCTGAACTGCTAGCGGCCGTCGGCCACGATCCGGTGCGCATCGATGACCTGGTGGCGCGCACCGGCTGGCCCGCGGACGCCGTATCCTCGACACTGCTGATACTGGAGCTCGAAGGCCGTGTACAGGCCGTGGCCGGCGGCGCCTACGTTCGTTCGGGCTGAGTCAGCACCCCGGCCCGCGCACGTTTTCGGCGCCCCCGCTGCAATCATCATGGTAAAGTTGGCCGCATGAACGAAAATGTCCTGGACGTCCTGCTGTACCTGTTCGAGAACTTTTCGTTGACGGACGTCGGCGCGACCGGCGACGTCCGCCGGGATCTCGGCGACGCAGGGTTTTTCCCCGACGAAATCGACGATGCCTTCGACTGGCTGCGTGCAGCCCAGCCCGAAGGTCGGGCGCCGATCACGCCGCCTTCGAACGACAGCATCCGTATCTATGCCGGGCCGGAACTGTACGTGCTCGATGCCGAGTGCCGCGGTTACATCGTGCGGCTTGAGCGCGCCGGCGTGCTCTCGGCGGCCAACCGCGAGCTGGTCATCGACCGTCTGATGGCCCTGGTGGACGATGAGTACGAAGGCGCCGAGCTCGAGCAGGTGAAGTGGGTCGTGATGATGGTGCTGTCCTCCGCCGACGGCCACGAGACCGCGCAGGCGCGGATGGAAGCCATGCTTCACGCCGAGGCCCCGGGCGCGAGTCACTAGAGCCTTTTAACGTGTCCGCATGGGGCGCGCCGGCCGGCCTGCGACTGTCGAAGTTCGGCATCGGCAGGCTGTTTGCGGCCGCCTCGATGCCTTGAAAACCACGCGCTCGAGCCGCCTCGCTCGGTCGACGTATCTTGACGCTGGCGCATCGCGCGTGCTTCAAAGGCTGTGCTAGGGTTCGCCACGCGGCGCTGTTGCCGTCTTATCCATCCCCTTTCAAGTGTGAGTCGATGAGCCGAAATCTCGTCATCGTGGAGTCCCCGGCCAAGGCCCGGACCATCGAGAAATATCTGGGCAAGGACTATCAGGTCCTGGCTTCGTACGGCCACGTGCGCGACCTGATCCCGAAGGAAGGCGCGGTCGATACCGACAACGACTTCGCGATGCACTACGACATCATCGACCGCAACGCCAAGCAGGTCGACAAGATCGCGAAGTCGCTCAAGCAGTCCGACACGCTGCTGCTCGCGACTGACCCGGACCGCGAAGGCGAGGCGATTGCCTGGCATCTGCTGGAGCTGTTGCGCGATCGCGGTCTGCTTGAGAACAAGCATGTGGCGCGGGTGGTCTTCCACGAGATCACCAAGCGCGCCGTGGCCCACGCGGTCGAGCATCCGCGCTCGATCTCGAACGATCTGGTCAACGCCCAGCAGGCGCGCCGGGCGCTCGACTATCTGGTGGGCTTCAACCTCTCGCCGCTGCTCTGGCGCAAGGTTCAGCGCGGCCTGTCCGCCGGTCGCGTGCAGAGCCCGGCGTTGCGTCTGATCTGCGAGCGCGACGCCGAGATCGAGGCCTTCGTGCCCGAGGAATACTGGCGCATCGAGGCCAAGGCCGAGAAGGACGACATCCCCTTTTCCGCGCGACTGGCCCAGCTCGACGGCGAAAAGATCGAGCAATTCACGATCAACGACCAGGGCGGCGCGGACGCGGCCTACGAAAAACTCGTGGCCGCAGCCCAGGGCACGCTGCGCGTCGCCCGGGTCGAAAAGAAACAGCGCCGGCGCAACCCGTCGCCGCCGTTCACCACCTCCACGCTGCAACAGGAAGCCGCGCGCAAGCTCGGCTTCAACGCCCGGCGCACCATGCGCACCGCCCAGGGCCTGTACGAAGGCGTGAAGCTCGGCGACGGCGAAGAAACCGGCCTGATCACCTACATGCGGACCGACTCGGTGAATCTCGCGGCCGACGCGCTCACCGAAATCCGCCAGACCATCGGCGACCGCTACGGCGACAAGAATCTCCCGGATTCGCCGCGCACGTTCAAGACCAAGTCCAAGAACGCCCAGGAAGCGCATGAGGCCATTCGCCCGACCGCCAGCGCGCGCATTCCGAGCGAGATCAAGCAGTATCTGACATCCGACCAGTTCCGGCTCTATGAACTGGTCTGGCAGCGCACCGTGGCCAGCCAGATGGTGCATGCGCTGTTCGACACCGTCTCGGCCGATCTGGCCGCGGACGCCGACAACCAGCATCTGTTCCGCGCCAGCGGGCGCACCCTGCGCGAGGCCGGCTTCCTGTCGGTGTACAAGGAAGGGCGCGACGATGGCGACAAGGCCGAGGACGACAACGACAAGCGCCTGCCCGCACTGGAAGAAGGCGAAACGATCGCCCTGCAGGAGATCGTGCCGACCCAGCATTTCACCGAGCCGCCGCCGCGCTTCACCGAAGCTGCGTTGGTCAAAACACTCGAGGAATACGACATCGGCCGGCCGTCGACCTATGCCGCGATCATCTCCACGCTGCAGGATCGCGAATACGTCGAGATGGACGGCAAGGCCTTCATGCCGACGCCGCTGGGCAAGATCGTCAACAAGTTCCTGACCGATCACTTCACCCGTTACGTCGACTACGAGTTCACCGCCAATCTCGAGGATCGGCTGGACGCGGTTTCCCGAGGTGAGCAGGAATGGCGGCCACTGCTGGCCGAGTTCTGGGAACGCTTCTCCGACCAGATCGAGGCCAAGCAGGATCTGTCGCGCGAGGAGGTCGCCCAGGCCCGCGAACTCGGCACCGACCCCAAAACCGGCAAGCCGGTGATCGTGCGCATCGGCCGCTATGGCCCGTTCGTGCAGATCGGCTCCAAGGACGACGAGGAAAAACCCAAGTTCGCCGGCCTGCGCAAAGGCCAGGATATGGACAAGATCACGCTCGACGAAGCGCTGTATCTGTTCAACCTGCCGCGCGATCTCGGCGAAACGCCGGAGGGTGAGGAGATCCAGGTCAATATCGGCCGCTTCGGCCCCTATGTGCGTTTTGGCAAGAAGTTCGCTTCGCTCAAGGAGGACGACCCCTACACGATCTCGAAAGAGCGCGCGCTGGAGGTGATCGCCGAGAAGAAGGAAGCCGACGCCAAGAAGCTGATCAAGCACTTCGAGGCCGAGAACATCAAGGTCCAGCATGGCCCGTTCGGCCCCTACATCACCGATGGCAAGAAGAACGCCAGCGTGCCCAAGGACATCGAACCCGAATCGCTGACGCTCGAGCAGTGCCAGGAGATCATCGCCAAGGCGCCGGAGAAGAAGAAACGCGGCCGCAAGAACGCGAAGACGAGCGCCAGCAAGAAAGCCTCGAGCAGCGCCAAGACCAGTAAGACGACGGCATCGAAGGCCAAGACCTCGAAGAGCAAGACAGCCAACGGCAAGACGGCGGCCAAAAAAGCGGCCTCGTCGAAAAGCGCATCGCCGCGCAAGGGCGCGGCCAAGACCAAGACTGGCAAGAGCAGTTCGAGCCGCGGCAAGTCATCCAGCGGGCCGACTTCCGGCTGATCGGATTCAGCGCCGGTGCACCCCACAGGCCGCTGATCCAGCGTACAATTCGAGGCCGTTTTCCGGGTCGCTGTCCGGGGCCGTGGCCCCGGTGATCCAGTCTCGCTTCCGGGGGAACCCGCCATGAACGGTATTCATGTATCGCCGCATCGACTGCGCCGGGCGGCGCGCACGCTGGCCGAGGGCGGCATCGTCGCGCACGCCACCGAAGGCGTCTGGGGCCTGGCTGCCGACGCCTTCGATGCGGATGCGGTGTGGCGCGTCATCGCCGCCAAGCAGCGCGACGTTGCGCGCGGACTGATCGTGGTCGCCGCCGACTCGGCCCAGCTTGCACCGCTGGTCGACCCCGATGCCAGCACCGCCTGGCAACGCGCCGTCGAATCCTGGCCCGGGCCGACCACTTGGCTGTTGCCCGCGCGGGCCGATGCGCCGTGGTGGCTGACCGGCGGCCAGTCCACGATCGCCCTGCGCGAGACGGCCCACGCGCTGACACGCGCGCTGTGTCGCGAATTCGGCGGCCCGATTGTTTCCACCAGTGCCAACGTATCCGGGCGCCCGCCGGTGGACTCGCCATGGCGCGCCCGAGCATGCTTTGGCGACCGTATCGACATGGTGCTAGGCGGACGTGCCGACACGCCCGGCCGAGCCAGTACCATCCGCAACGCCAGTACCAACGAGACTATCCGTGGCTAAATCCAACTCCGCGCACGACGTCGCCGACCCCGACGCCGCGACCGCCTATTTCCGCGACCTGCAGAACCGCATCGTCGAACGTCTGGCCGCCTTCGAACCCAGCGCGCGTTTTCATGCCGACACCTGGACCCGCGCCGAGGGCGGGGGCGGTGATACCCGCGTTCTGGCCGATGGCGAGGTATTCGAACGCGCGGGCGTGAATTTCTCGCGCGTGCTGGGCGGTGAGCTGCCGGCCTCGGCATCGGCGCGGCGGCCCGAGCTGGCCGGGCGCTCGTTCATTGCCACCGGCGTGTCGCTGGTGATCCACCCGCGCAACCCCTATGTCCCGACCTCGCACGCCAACGTGCGCCTGTTCGTGGCCGAGAAAGCGGGCGAGGATCCGGTCTGGTGGTTCGGCGGCGGCTTCGATCTGACCCCCTACTATCCGTTCACCGAAGACGCCGTGGCCTGGCACCGTGCCGCGCACGCCGCCTGCGCCCCGTTTGGCGAGGATCTGTATCCGCGCTTCAAGCACTGGTGCGACGAATACTTTTATCTGCCGCACCGCGACGAAACGCGCGGCATCGGCGGGCTATTCTTCGACGACTTCAACGAACTGAGCTTCGCCGACGCGCTGGCGTTCGTGCAGTCGGTAGGCGATGGCTTCATCGAAGCCTATGCGCCGATCGTGGAAAAACGACGGCATCACGACTGGGGCGAACGCGAGCGCGCGTTTCAGCTGTACCGGCGCGGGCGCTATGTCGAGTTCAACCTGCTCTACGACCGGGGCACGCTGTTCGGCCTGCAGTCGCGCGGGCGCACCGAATCGATCCTCATGTCGATGCCGCCGCTGGTGGCCTGGCAATACGGCTTCACGCCCGAGCCCGGCTCGCCCGAGGCAGCCCTCACCGAGCGTTTTCTGGTGCCGCGTGATTGGCTGACGGCGGAATAGACTATAAGCTTGATAGATGATGCATATCACACTCACCGAATTGCGTTATCTGATCGCGCTCGACAAGGAGCGCCACTTCGGTCGTGCGGCCAAGCGCGCGTTCGTGAGCCAGCCAACGCTGTCGGTTGCGGTCAAGAAGCTGGAAGGCGAACTCGGCGTCACCGTGTTCGAGCGCAACCGCGGCGAGGCCCGGGTCACGCCGATCGGCCGGCGCATCATCGAACAGGCCTATCGCGTGATGGGCGAGGTCAGCGCGCTGGAGGCGGTGGCCGAACAGGGCCGCGACGAGCTCAAGGGCCCACTCAGGCTCGGCGTGATCTATACCGTCGGCCCCTATTTGCTACCGCACCTGATCCCGCGCCTGCGCGAGAGCACGCCCGAGATGCCGCTGATCATCGAGGAGAACCTCACCGGCAACCTCACCCAGCAACTGCGTAACAACGAGCTGGACGCGGTCATCGTGGCGATGCCCTATGAGGTGCCGGGCGTGGCGACCTGGCCCATCTACGATGAATCGTTCGTGGTGGTCATGCCGCAGAATCATCCCTGGACCGAACGCGATGCCATCGAGCCCAATGAGCTGGCGCGCGACAACCTGTTGCTGCTCGGCCCGGGCCATTGCTTCCGCGACCAGGTGCTGGCCCTGTGCGCCGAATGTCGCGAATCCGAGGACGCCAACCGGGCCCGCTCCGGCTCCAGCCTGGAAACCATTCGACATATGGTCGCCAGCGGCCTCGGGGTGACGGTCCTGCCCTGCTCGTCGATCCCCAATCTGGCCGCCGAGTCGCGTCTGCTCGAGACCCGGCCGTTCGCCGGCGAGCCCCCACAGCGCCAGATCGCCATCGCCTGGCGCCGAAGCTTCCCGCGGCCCAAGGCGATCACGGCCCTGCGCGCGGCCGTGATGCAATGCGACCCCGCCGGGGTCACGCTGTTGCCTGACGCTGTTGCCAGCAACGCCGACGAAGCCATCCTGGACGCCTCCTAGGGCCCCGACGCCAACAGCGGATACGGTACACTCGCCCGATCATCCGCCGACTCCGATCCGCCATGCGCGCGCTCTTGATCGCCGCCGGCCTCGCTTGTGCCGGGCTCGC
This sequence comes from Salinisphaera sp. LB1, assembly GCF_003177035.1. NCBI lineage: Bacteria > Pseudomonadati > Pseudomonadota > Gammaproteobacteria > Salinisphaerales > Salinisphaeraceae > Salinisphaera > Salinisphaera sp. LB1. The sequence goes on from NZ_CP029488.1 coordinate 582,542, forward strand.
CCACGCCGCTAGCAGCGACGCCACGCGCAGCGAATTCCTCGACGCGCTGTCTGCCGCGCGTCACGGCAACCTGGACCAGAAATCGGCCGAAGTCGCGGATCTGCGCGACTATCCGCTCTACGATTATCTTGAAGCCACCCAGCTCCGGGCCGAGCTGAGCATCAACCCGGGCAAGGAACTGGATTCGCGCATCGCGCACTTCATTGCCGCCCATCCCGACTTGCCGCCGTCGCAGCGGCTACGTCATGCCTGGATCGCCAACCTCGCCGATCGTGACCGGTGGCAGCGGGTGATCGACGAAACGCGAGCTTCCGACGGCACCAGCGCGCAGTGCCGGGCAGTACACGCGGCCATCGCGCTGGGGCGCTCGCCCGCCAGCAAAGCGATCGACCTGTATACCGTCGGCCGGAGCCAGCCCTCGGCCTGTAACCCGGTCTTCGCCTGGCTCAAGCATACCGGCCGGTTGACCGCCCCGGTGATCCGCAAACGCGCCCACGCGGCAATTCTGAACGATCAATACGGTCTGGCGCGCTATCTTTCGCGGCAAATGCCGACCGCCGATACCCCGACCATCGATCGCTGGCTGGATGTCGCCGAAACACCGTCGCATCTGGCCGACGCCCCGGCCGGTCTCGACCCGGATATCGCAGTCTACACGTTCAAGCGACTGGCCCTGCGCGACCTCGACCGCGCGTCCGGCCTGATCAAGCCGCTGGTCGCCCGGCTCGGGCTGAACGACACCCGGCGCTACCGGATGCGGCGCTATGTCGCGCTGCTGTATGCCGAGGATCATCGTCCCGAGGCCCTGCTATGGTTCGCGCGCATCGACCATGCCCGCATGGCCGGCGACGCGCATGCACTGGGCTGGGAGATCCGCGCGGCGGTCTATCAGCAACGCTGGCCACTGGTGCTCGATGCCATCAACAGCCTGCCGGCCGACACCGCCGGCGACGAACAATGGCAATACTGGAAGGCGCGCGCGCTGGCGAAAACGGGGCAAAAACAGCGGGCCCGCGCGATCTACAGGCGCCTGGCGGCCCATCGCTCCTATCACGGCTATCTCGCCGCCGATGCGATCGGGCACGGCTACAGCTTCAACGCGCAGCCCGTGCCGGACAACGCGGCGGCGCTGGCCCGCGTCGAGGCCCATCCGGCGCTCGCGCGCGCCCACGAGCTGCACGAACTCGGCATGACCCACGATGCCTATCTGGAATGGCAGCACCTGACCGCGAACCTGAATTCGGCCGAACTCGCCCAGGCCGCGAAGCTAGCCTATCAGTGGCAGTGGTACGCCCGGGCGATCACCACGCTGGCCAAGGCCGGCTACTGGGACGACCTCGATATCCGCTATCCGACGCCGTTCGCGACCGACGTGCGCCGCGCCGCGCACAACAACGGGCTGGATCCGGCGTACGTATTCGCCATAATGCGCACCGAATCCCTGTTCCAGCCGACCGTGCGCTCGCCGGTCGGCGCGCGCGGCCTGATGCAGCTCATGCCCGGCACGGCCGACCACCTCGCCCGGGCCATGGGCCGGGCCGCGCCGTCGACGCACGACCTCAACGACCCGGCCACCAACCTCAGCCTCGGCGCGCGCTATCTGCATGACATGCTGGCCGACTGGTCGGGCAACATCGCCCTGGCCACGGCCAGCTACAACGCCGGCCCGCGCAAGATCGTGCATTGGTTGCCCGACACCGACATGCCGGCCGATATCTGGATCGCCAATATCCCGTACACGGAAACCCGGCATTACGTACAGCGGGCCATGTCGCACATGACCGTCTTCCAGCATCGTCTGTCCGAATCCGTCGTCCCGCTCGACAAACGCATCGACGATGTGAAACCGAGCTATCCCGACGACACCCAGACGACATTCTGATGCAGCGCTATCTGGTCGGCGGCGCCGTACGCGACGCATTTCTCGGGCTGGCGAGCTCCGATCGCGACTGGGTCGTGGTGGGCGCCACGCCGGAAGAGATGACCGCCGCCGGCTATACGCCGGTCGGCCGCGATTTTCCGGTCTTCCTGCACCCGGATACGCGCGAGGAACACGCGCTGGCACGTACTGAACGCAAGTCCGGACGCGGCTATCACGGTTTCGTGTTTCATACCGGTGCCGACGTCACGCTGGAGGCCGATCTCGCCCGGCGCGACCTGACCATCAACGCCATGGCCCGCGCCGACGACGGCACGCTGATCGACCCCTACGGCGGCCGGGCCGATATCGAGGCCCGCGTGCTGCGGCATGTCTCCGACGCCTTTGCCGAGGACCCGGTGCGGCTATTGCGGCTGGCGCGCTACTACGCCCGTTTCGCGCCGCTGGGCTTCACGGTGGCCGCGGAGACCATGACGCTGGCACGCGAGATGGTTGCCGCCGGCGAAATCGATCATCTGGTGCCCGAGCGGGTCTGGGCGGAGATGGAGCGCGCACTGATGGGCGCCGAACCCCAGCTTTTCTTCCACCTGCTGCGCGCGACCGGCGCCCTGGCCGTCGTACTGCCGGAACTGGATGCACTGTTCGGCGTGCCGCAGCCGGTGCAATACCACCCCGAGATCGACAGCGGCGTGCACACCCTGCTGGTCCTGGCCCAGTGCGCGCGGACCGAAGCCAGCCTCGCGGCGCGCTATGCCGCGATCTGTCACGACTTCGGCAAGGCCAGCACGCCGGCCGCGTTCCTGCCGGGCCACCGCGGCCATGAGGAGCGCGGGGTCGTGCCCACCGACGCGGCCAGCGCGCGCCTCGGCGTACCCAAGCGCCTGCGCGAGACCGCCCGGTTGATCACACGCTGGCACACCCACCTGCATCGCATCGACGAACTTCGGCCGGGCACGGTGCTCAAGCTGCTCGAAGCGATGGATGCCTTCCGTCGCCCCGACCGGCTCGAGGATCTGATCGCGGCATGCACCGCGGACGTGCGCGGCCGGCTCGGCTACGAGGATCGCGCCTATCCGCAGGCCGATCGGATCCGGGCCGCGCGGGCGGCGGCCGCGGGCATCGATGGCGCCGCGCTGGCCGCACGCGGCCTCAAGGGCCCGGAGATCGGCCGGGTTCTGCGCCAGGAACGCATCCGCGCGATCGCGGCCGCACTCACCACTGCCCCGACCGACGCAGGAGCGCAACCATGACCGACCCGCAATCCGTTGTCGAAACGGCCCCGGTCGTCGTCACCGGGGCCAATCGCAACGTGGGCACGCACCTGGCGCATCGTTTTCTCGATGACGGTTTCGCCGTGATCGCGCAATATCGAACCCCCACGCAGGCGATCGCGGATCTGGCCGATCGCGGCGCGCTCCCGATTCAGGGCGATTTCGCCGACACCGATTCGATTCTGGCCGTGGCGGACGCGATCGCCGGGCGTGCATCGCGTATTCGCGCCCTCATCCACAACGCCTCGGCGTTCTCGCCGACTGACGACGATGCCGAGGCGGCGTCCGCACAGTTCCAGGCGTTCTTCGAGGTGCACATGCGCGCGCCCTATCTGCTCAACACCCGGCTGGCCGATCGTGTTCGGGCGGCCGAGGGCGCCGGCGACATCGTGCACATCACCGATATCTATGCCGACAACCCGGCGCCGCCGTACGATATTTACTGCGCCACCAAGGCGGGTCTGCAGAATCTGGCGATTGCCTTTGCCAAGCGGCTGGCGCCGGAGGTGAAGGTCAATGTCATCCAGCCCGGGCCGATCACCTTCGAGGATTGGGCCGATGCCGAGCAGCGCGCCCAGGTGCTCGACAGCACACCGCTCGGTCGCACCGGCGCGCCGGAAGACATCTATCGCGCCGTGCGCGCCGTCCTGGACAACGACTACCAGACCGGGGCCATGGTCGCGGTGGACGGCGGGCGGCGATTGGGACGATAGCCGCGATCGCGACCGCTCACCCGGCCGGCAGCCACCGCGACGGGGCAAGCCCGAGGCGTGTCGGTTCCCGTGTTGTGCCGGGCGATGGTCTGGCGCGACGAAAAACGCGCCACGGTGCCCGTAGGCCGCCGGTCAGGACGCGCGTCACGCAAGCCGGTCGCCTAAAGCCTGCCTCAGACCGCGAATGTCTTTGACGAACCCTACGGGGCGCGCGGCGCGTCGAGCGTGATCTCGGTCAACGGCTGGCCCGGTCGATCGAAGGCCGCCCAGAGCTCGCGATAGCTTCGGCCATCGATCGGATGCCGGGCTTGCGGGCGAATCTCGGCGAGCGGGCGCAGGACGAAGGCATAATCGAGAATATCGGCCCGGGGCACCCGAATATCGCCATTGTCGAACACGATGTCGCCAAACAGCAGCATGTCGAGATCCAGCGTTCGCGAACCATCGCGTACAGCGAGATCGCGTCCGCCGTCGGCCTCGATGGCGCGCAGCCCGGCCTGGACTGCTCCGATCGACTCGCCGGTGTCGAACGCCACCACCAGATTCACGAAATCCGCGCCGGAAAAACCGACGGCCGGGCAAGTGTAGATCGGCGAGACATCGATCGCGCCGAAGCGCTCGGCCAGCCGACCGAGCGCGGCACGCACATGCCGCTCGGGTTCGATATTGGAACCCACGCCGACCACCACTTCAGTCATCTCCGTGCCCCCGCGTGATCCGGATGCCGACACCCTTGGCTCCGCGCAGGGCATGTGGCTTGTCGAGCCGGAGTGTGACGCGCGCGACCGGGAACTCGTCGAGAATGAGCGCCGCAATACCTTCCGACAGCGTCTCGACCAGGTCGAACTCGCTCGCCTCAACGAAGGCGATCACACGCTTGGCGACGGCCTTGTAGTCGAGCGTCTTGTCCACGTCATCGGTGGCGGCGGCCTGGCGAATGTCGAAATCCATCTCCAGGTCGACGATCACCCGTTGCCGGATCCGGCGCTCCCAGTCATACAGTCCGATGACGGTATCGATGGCCAACTGATCGATGAAGATCGTATCCACGCATGCTCCCAGCCCGTTGCGGCGAGGCGCAGCTTATCAAAACCAAACCCCGCGGAATTACACTGAGCCGACGCGCACGGTGTCTGTTGCGGCCAGCGGCCCGGCTGACGCACGCGGCGGCGCGAGATCCGCCAACGGCCAGCGGGCCACCGCCGCGGCCGGCGCGATGCCGGGCCGGAACTCGCCACGGCGCAGATAGCCGGTCAGCGCGATCATGGCGGCGTTGTCGGTACAGAACGCCTGACGCGGGAAATGCAGCGCGAAGCCGTCGCCGGCCGCCCGTTCACCCAGCCCGGCACGCAGTGCGGCGTTGGCCCCGACACCGCCGGCGACGACCAGCCGGCGCATCCCCGTCTGCTGGATGGCGCGCGCGCATTTCGCGACCAGCGTATCGACCACCGCCTGCTGAAAACTGGCGGCGATGTCGGCATGGGCCGGGCGCGAGGCCTCGGCCGCCTTGACCGCCAGCATCACCGCCGTCTTGAGCCCGGAAAAAGAGAAATCCAGCCCGGGCCGCTTGAGCATCGGGCGCGGGAAAGCGTGGGCGGCCGGATCGCCCTCGGCCGCCAGTGCCGCCAGCGCTGGCCCGCCGGGATAACCGAGTCCCAGCATCTTGGCGCTCTTGTCGAAGGCCTCGCCGACCGCATCATCCACGCTGCGCCCGAGCAATCGGTAACGGCCCAGGCCCTCGACCGCCACCAGCAGCGTATGCCCGCCCGAGACCAGCAAAGCAACGTACGGGAATGCGGGCGCCGGCTCTTCCAGCAATGGCGACAGCAGATGGCCTTCCATGTGATGCACGCCGAGCACCGGCAACCCCAGACTCATGCCGAGCCCGGCTGCCACCGAGGCGCCGACCAGCAAGGCGCCCATCAGACCGGGCCCGCGGGTATAGGCGATACCGGACAACTCGGGGTTGCCGGCATCCGCCCGAACGCGCTCGATCAGCGGCAGCAGCTTGCGGATATGATCGCGCGACGCCAGCTCCGGCACCACGCCGCCGTAGTCGGCGTGCAGCGCCACCTGGCTGTGCAGCGCATGCGCCTGCAGGCCGGCCTCACTGTAGATGGCAGCGGCGGATTCGTCGCAGGAACTCTCGATGCCAAGGATCGCGAAGGGGCGTTGCAAAGCGGCGCGCTCGGGCGTATTATTCATCGTCCTATTCTAGCCGGTCGTTCCAACTCGGTCACCGGCACGAAAGTTATACATCAGATTTCCCGGAGAGTGATGCTCAATGCCTAGCGTACGCGTCAAAGAGAACGAGCCGTTTGAAGTCGCACTGCGTCGTTTCAAGCGCAGTTGCGAAAAAGCCGGCGTCGTGACCGAAGTACGCCGTCGCGAGTTCTTCGAAAAGCCCTGCCAGACTCGCAAGCGCAAGCGCGCGGCCGCCGTCAAGCGCCACGCCAAGCGCATACAGCGGGAACAGCAGCGCTTTACGCGCCAGTATTGATCCTGGCCGTCGCATCGATTCACGAATCGATTGCGGCAATCGATTTGAATCGATGATTGCAGCGGCCCCAGGGCCGCTGTTTTTGTGTCGGTATCTCGTGCGTATTTCATCACTCGTGTCAGGGAGTTCGAACGTGAACATCAAGGATCAGTTGTCCGAGGACATGAAATCGGCCATGCGGACCCGCGACAAGGAACGCCTGTCGGTCATCCGCATGGTCAGCGCCGCGATCAAGCAGCGCGAAATCGATAACGGCACCACGCTCGAAGACGCCGATGTGCTCGCGGTGATCGAAAAGATGGTCAAGCAGCGCCGTGACGCTGAATCGCAGTATCGCGACGCGAACCGCGACGAACTGGCCGACGCCGAGGCCGCCGAGATCTCGGTGCTCGAGCACTACCTGCCCGCCCAGCTGTCCGAAACGGAAATCGATGCCGCCGTCGATCGCGCCATCGCCGATACCGGCGCGGCATCCATGCAGGACATGGGCCGGGTCATGGGCCAGCTCAAGGGCGAACTGGCGGGTCAGGCCGATATGTCGGTGGTCAGCCAGCGGCTGAAGGCCAAACTGCAGTAGCCCGCGCAGCCGGGCTCACGCGGGCCGTCCGGCAAGGCCCGGCAGGCCGGCTACCCGATTGGCCTGAACCGCCGCGCCACGGCGCGCAGCGGCCTATCCGTCGTTTAGAATGGCTTCATGGCGCGCATCCCCCAGCACTTCATTGATCAGCTGCTCGAACGCACGGATATCGTCTCGCTGATCGACACGCGTGTTTCACTGAAGAAGGCCGGGCGCGAATACACCGCCTGCTGCCCGTTTCACGACGAAAAGACCCCCTCGTTCACCGTCTCGCCCGTCAAGCAGTTCTATCATTGCTTTGGTTGCGGCGCGCACGGTACGGCGATCAGCTTCCTGATGGAATACGATCGCCTGGAATTTCGCGACGCGGTGGAAGTGCTCGCCGATGCCGCCGGCATGGAAATCCCCGAGGAGGCGACCGCATCGGCGCCCAGCGGGCCGCCGCGCGAGCCGTTGCTCGACGCCATGCGCCAGGCCGACCGCCATTATCAGGCGGCGCTGCGCCGTAATCCGGGTGTGATCGATTATCTGAAAAACCGCGGCGTATCCGGCGAAATGGCCAAGATATACGGTCTCGGCTTTGCCGCCGACGCCTGGGACGACCTCACGCGCCGCCTGCCCAACAAGGCCGCCGCCGCCCAGGCGGGCCTGTTGATCGAGCGCGACTCCGGCGGTTACTTCGACCGCTTTCGCAATCGCCTGATGTTTCCGATTCGCGATACACGCGGGCGCACCATTGCCTTCGGCGGGCGCACACTCGGCGACGACAGCGCCAAATATCTGAACTCGCCCGAAACCCCGCTGTTCCACAAATCCGACCACATGTACGGGCTGTACGAGGCCCGCCAGGCCCTGCGCCAGCTCGACCGCCTGCTCGTGGTCGAAGGCTATATGGACGTCATCGCCCTCGCCCAGCACGGCTTTCCCAACGCGGTGGCCACGCTGGGCACGGCCACCACCGCATCGCATCTAACCACGCTGTTTCGACATACCGAGGAAGTGGTTTTCTGTTTCGACGGCGATGCCGCCGGCGTTCGCGCCGCGAGGAAAGCGATGGAACATAGCCTGGCCGTGATGCGCGGCGCACGGCGCGTACGTTTTCTGTTCCTGCCCGAGGGCGAGGATCCGGACAGCCTCGTGCGCGGCGAAGGCGGCCGCGAGGCCATGGCCGCGGCGATCGAATCCGCCCGACCGGCCTCGGAGGTATTGCTGGGCGAACTCCGGGAGGGCCTGGACCTGGCCACGCCCGATGGTCGCGCCCAGCTGGTCGAGCGTGCTCGGGCGCCGATCAACACCCTGCCGCCCGATGCCTTTCGCGCCGAAATGGTGGCCGAGATCAGCCGCCTGTCCGGCCTGCCGGCGGATGACATTCGTGAGCTCTACGCCGCGAATCAGCCGGCCCCGCGCGCCGGCAACGTCGCGCACGGTACGGAATCGAAAAAAAACGCCTACAGCGCCGAGCTGCCACCCGTGACCCGCGGTTTCATGCTGTTACTGGCCGACCCGAGCCTAGCCGGGCGCATCGAAACCACCGACGGATTGCGTGACAACGACAATCCCGGCGCGCAAATTTTGGCCGAAGCGATTGACTTTTTCGCAAGCAACCCAAATGTATCCGTTGCGCAATGGCTTGAACATCACCGCGAACATCGGTTTTTCGATCGCCTGCAGCGGCTGGCCGCGGCCAATCCGCCGGGCGACGAAGAACAGCGCGCTGGCGAATTCGTCGATGTGGTCGCGCGGCTGCAGCAACATAGCCGCTCCCGCGCGAGTCTGCGACAACGCTACAACGCACTGGTCGCACAACAGGAACGCGGGCCGCTCGATGCAGCGGCCGCAAAGGAGTTGAAGGAAGTCTTGAGCCAACTGCAAGGTCGATCTCAGACCCCGTCCTGAGGCCGCACGCGCCGTATCGAATCGATTCGGCCCGGCCGCGATGCTATAATGGTCGGTTATCGCCGAGTGCGCCTTGCCCCACGAGCCCAACACGCAGCGAGTCACATGAGCAAAGACAAGAAATCCCAGCTTCGGCTACTGATCGCCCACGGCAAACAGAAAGGTTATCTGACCTACGCCGAGGTCAACGATACCTTGCCGGACGATATTGTCGATCCCGAGCAGATCGAAGATATCGTCAACATGATCAGCGACATGGGCATCACGGTGCACGAACAGGCGCCGGATGAAGACGATCTGGTCATCGCCGGCAACACCGTCAACGATGACGATGACGACGACGCCGAGGAAGCCGCCGCGACGCTAGCCGCACTCGATCCGCAGTTCGGCCGAACCACCGACCCCGTGCGCATGTACATGCGCGAAATGGGCTCCGTGGAACTGCTCGACCGCGAAGGCGAAATCCGCATCGCCAAGCGGATCGAGGAAGGCCTGTCGGAGATGATGTTCGCGCTGGCCTATTTCCCGGCCACCACCGGACGCCTACTTGAGTTGTGGGATCAGGTCGTCGCCGAAGACAAGCGCCTGACCGACGTGCTGGCCGGCTTCGTCGACCCCGACACCGGCGACCCCGTGGACAGCGGCAACGACAACGCCGAGGCTACCGACTCGGCAGGCGACGACGACGAAGAAGAGGAAAGCTCCGCGCCGGCCAACGACGGCCCGGACCCGGAGGAAGCCAAGGCCCAGTTCGCCGAGCTGCGTCGCCTGCACGACGCCGCCGTCGCCTCGCTGGAGGCCAACGGTCGCGAACACGCCGAAACCGAGGCCGCCCTGTCGGCCCTGGCCACGCACTTCATGCGCTTCAAGCTGGTGCCCAAGACCGCTGACGACCTCACGCTGCAGTTGCGCACGGCCATGATTGACATCCGCTCGGCCGAGCGCGACATGCTGCGCATCTGCGTCACCGAGGCCGGCATGCCGCGGCGCGACTTCGTGCGTCAGCTGCCCGACAACATCACCAACGAAGACTGGCTGGAAAAACTGATCCGCGCCAAGCGTCGTTATTCCTCGACCATCGCCAGCCGGCGCGAAGAACTTGTGCGCCACATGAATCGCGTGCGCGAGATCGAGGCCGAATCGTCGCTCGACGTCAATCACATCAAGGAAATCAACCGCAAGATGTCGATTGGCGAGGCCAAAGCCCGGCGCGCCAAGAAGGAAATGGTCGAGGCCAACCTGCGTCTCGTGATCTCCATCGCCAAGAAATACACCAATCGCGGGCTGCAGTTCCTCGACCTGATCCAGGAAGGCAACATCGGCCTGATGAAGGCGGTCGACAAGTTCGAATATCGCCGCGGTTACAAGTTCTCGACCTATGCGACCTGGTGGATTCGCCAGGCCATCACCCGCTCGATCGCCGACCAGGCGCGCACCATCCGTATTCCGGTGCACATGATCGAAACGATCAACAAACTCAACCGCATCAGCCGCCAGATGCTGCAGGAAATGGGCCGCGAGCCCACGCCCGAGGAACTGGCCGAGCGCATGGAAATGCCGGAAGAAAAAGTGCGCAAGGTCCTCAAGATCGCCAAGGAACCGATCTCCATGGAGACGCCCATCGGCGACGATGAGGATTCGCATCTCGGCGACTTCATCGAGGACATCAACGCCGTCGCCCCGGACGATTCCGCCTCGGGCGAATCGCTGCGCGAAGCCACGCACAACACCCTGGCCAGCCTCACCCCGCGCGAGGCCAAGGTGCTGCGCATGCGCTTCGGCATCGACATGAACACCGACCACACCCTCGAGGAAGTCGGCAAACAGTTCGATGTCACCCGCGAGCGCATCCGCCAGATTGAAGCCAAGGCCCTGCGCAAACTGCGCCACCCCTCGCGGGCGACCTTCCTCAAGAGCTTCCTCGACGAATAGGCCCGCCGAATGCTTGGCGGGCCCGCCGCCGCCAAGCTATAGTTCCGCGCCGGGCGTGCAACGCGTCCGGCGCTTTCATTTGGGGGCCTGTAGCTCAGCGGTTAGAGCAGGGGACTCATAATCCCTTGGTCGTCAGTTCGAATCTGACCGGGCCCACCATTAAATCAGCAACTTAGGGATCCGCCTGGTTCGCGCTAATGCTCAAAGGTACATTATGGGGACACTCGTGATGCACAGGGCGCTTAATGGTGACCCTCGTTAAAACCGCTGCCGGCCGCTGGAAAGCGGTTGCTCGACGCTAGGACTGGCCGACCAGCTCAAAGACCTGGCAGACAAAACGCGACGCGGAAGATTGGGCACGCCGCACCGAAGACGAGATGGCTCGCGGGCGTATCAGAATCGAGCGCCGGCCGAACGGCTAACTCTGAGCGGCGCAATCGATCGCTACCTTCGTGATGTCATGCCCACCAAAAAAGAAAGTACCCGAGTCGCTGAACGAGCCAAAGCGTGAAGTCATCGCCCCTGAGCCGAATTGCCTGACCCGTCCGGGCCAAGGCCCAGAATTTTTTACCGCCCTTCAACACGCCAGCGGTTTCGAGCTCAAAGCCACCCGCTTCGACCAGGTCCCGGTAGAACTCTAGGATTTCATACGGCTGAACGACCTTGTAACGCGGGGAGACGACCAGCAGCGGGGCCTGGATATCACTGCGGTAGAGCAGTTCGAGCGGAAGGTTAGGGCCTGGCCATCGATCGGTGTCTAATACATCACCTCGGCTTCCCGGATCGACCAGTCCATGCCGGCCTCCTTCAACCAGACCTCAAGGGGTGCCCGCTCGGACAATCTTCGGCCGAGCCCGTGCCAGGGGACGTCATGGATATACGCCATGGTTTCGACTTCGTGTGCCATTGATCAACTCCTGCAATGAAAAAACCCCGGCACGTCTGAGCGTAACCGGGGTTGATGGGGGGATGGGTTCGCTGCGGCGGACCGTTGGTTTGTGGTACTAGTGATCGTCATGGGGTCGTGTTGGCCCTTTATCGGGGCCGGTTTCCGCCAGCGTGCGAGCCAATACTGCCATCAAGGCGATCACAGCGCTGGTGACGATCTCTCGTGCGATATCTTGAGCCTTGCTTATTCTATTTAACCTCATGATTTATAGGAATTTTTCTTATACCAATAACCAGCAGATTTATTGAATGAGCGTCGGTGCCACGCCTGCCACGGAGCTCGGTTACCAGCGTCACGGCTTGAAACCCTTCATATATCGGATGTCACGAGTGTCACGTCTGTAACGGCGCTTTTGAACGGCCTGCTGCATTGGCATTCACGACTCGGCCCAAAAGCATCGAATTCGTATAGGCGAGCATGCTATGGCAAGCTAGAAAGCGGGCTTGTGTCGTATTCAGCCGTTGTAAGTAACTGTGACGACGGCGAAGCTGTCGATCATGGAATGACCGTTGACGAAGGGGATACGCACGCGAACCGTAGCGCAAAGATAAAGTCCCCTGTATCCCAAAACCGGGGAAGAGTGGAACGTGCCAAAGTCGAACCGGACTAATCAGCTTTTTCCAGCTGAGCCATTCGCTACGGGGCGGCTTGTTGAGGCCGCACACGTGCTGGGTGATAACCCTGTCTTTGTGGTGGAATGGCATACACGTCGAATCCTCGCGTGTAACGACGCTGTTACTCGGGTCTTCGGTTTCAATCCTGAAGAGCTATTGGGACACGATACCCGTTGCCTCCATGTATCGGATACGGCCTTCGAGTCGTTCGCGCTTGAAAGCGAAGCCCTCCTCCAGTCTGAGCACAACACGTATCACTGTCGTTACCGGATGCGCCGCAAGGATGGTTCTGAGTTCCCGAGCGAAAACCTCGTTCAGGTCATTCATGACCATGAGGAGGGAAGGGTCGCAGTCGTGAGCTTCGTCCGGGACCTTTCGGGCTGCGATTCAGCGGATTTGCCCGGTCATGGATTGGGTCTCGACTCTGCTCATGCGCTGTCGATGACAATTCCCGGCGCGGTCTTTCGCCGCATCCGGGACGTCCACGGAAACGATCGATATACCTATCTCGCCGGCCAACTCGTAGATGAACTCGGCATCGACCCGGACGCAGCTCGTGAGGATCCGAGTCGGGTCTTCAACTTAATGGAGCCCAATGACCGTCAGCTACTTGAGTCCGCTATCCAGTCGACCGCACGATCGGGCTCGGGAATCGATCTGGTGGTGCGTTTCCACTCCCCGAGCGGAAAGCAGTATTGGCTTCGTATCATTAGCCGCCCGACACAATTGGGCGACGGTACGATCGTATGGGACGGCCTCGCCATCGACATCACCGGCGAGAAACAGGCGCAAGCACACGCAGCCTGGCTCGCCGATCACGACCGCTTGACGGGCCTGCTCAATCGCGCTGAGTTCATAGCGCATATCGAACGCGCACTGGAAGCTGCGCACAAACACAGCCAACAGATCGCGCTTGCCCGACTGGCCGTACGAGGCATGTTCAAAGTCAATGAGAAGCACGGGTTGCCAGGCGGGGACGCACTCCTTTGCCAGATCGCCGATCGGCTCGATGACACACTTCCGGAGGGCAGCATCATCGCCCGTTCCCACGGCGACGTTTTTCTCGTAAAGCTCGAAATCCCGGACAACGACGGCGGCCTTGCAGCCGGCCTCCGGACACTGCAGTCGGCTTTCGATGCACCGTTCGATCTGGGGGATCTGAATCCAGCCCACGTGTCGGCCAGTATCGGCATTGCACGCTACCCCGAGGACGCCGATACCACGGACGATCTACTTCGCGCCGTGGCGCTGGCGGGAGACCGAGCACATAAGCACCCAGAGGTCGACTACGAATTCTACGATCGAGAAATCAGCGAGGCCATGCGCCAGCGATTCCAGTTGGAGGACAGGCTACGCCAGGCCATCGCAGAGGAACAGCTCGAGCCTTATTATCAGCCGCAGATTTCATTGAGCGATGGCCGTCTGGTCGGGCTGGAGGCACTCGTCCGGTGGCCCCAGGCGGACGGGAGTCTCATCATGCCGGGCGCGTTTATTCCGCTTGCCGAGGAAGTCGGCTTATCTGGCAGGATCGGGCGCCTGATGCTCAGACGTGTGGCGCACGATTTACACACATGGTCGGCAAACGGGTGGACCACCGTGCCGGTAGCGGTGAATTGCTCGGCGCGACAGTTTCGCGATACCAAGCTCGTCCGGGCGTATGAGCAAGAGGTCCTCGAACAGGGTCTTGACCCCGGACTGATCCACCTTGAACTCACCGAAACCAGCTTCATCGACAATTACGACAATGCCAAGCGGATCATGGATCAGCTCAACGGGCTAGGTGTCACATTCTCGATCGACGATTTCGGTACGGGGTTTTCTGCCCTGTCCTACTTATCGCGGCTGCCCTTCCGAGTACTCAAGATCGACCGTAGCTTCGTAGCCGAGATCCTCGACGAGGCCCATCAGCGCAATGTTGTGCAAGGGCTAATTCAAATGGCTTCGACAATCGGGCTGTATATCATCGCCGAAGGCGTCGAGACCGCTGAGCAGGAGGCAGAGCTGCGATGCATGGGCAGTGATGCGGCTCAAGGGTTCTACTACAGCCCCGCCTTGCCCGCGGCCGACATCCCCCACTGGCACGCCGCACTATCGAAAAAACTGGATGGCGTGTAGCTCTGAAAGCCGCTCGATTCGCCAATCATAATCACCCCCACATGAAGCCAAGATCGTCGGCGACAGCGAATATACCGTCCCCGAGGCCGAGCTCCTCGACCGGCACATACCTGCCGTAACTCGATCTGCCTTATTTGCCAGCGTGACAAAAGCGCGAACCGTCGGACGAGTAACACTATTATATGGCTTATGCCGGCTCTCAGAATTTACTATATTTTTCAATTATTTAGCGCGTAATTGGACGCACGATTTACCAGCATTTCGTGCGCACACGCCAATGATCAAACCAGCTAGCGTCGGTTCATGCGGACGCCCGCCCCGGGACGGTCAAAGTCACTGGCGGGCAGCGCTGGAAAAGTCGATTAGCTTGCGCAGGGTCATTAAGAGCAGGATGTTACTGGCCTTGTCGGCCGGATCGAACTTCAGCCCCACGCTGCAAGAACGGGTACTCAGGTTCCGCTCGCACCACATCACCGTACCGGGCACCGTGACGAGATTTTCCTGGGATTCGAACTTGAAATTCACCTGATCCCCGGTCTTGAACGATTTCATCACACGTACGCCGGCCCCGGTCAGGGAAACATCCCGTATGTATTTGATCTCGTAAGCTTTCTTATTGTCTTCCACATAAAAGGCGCCACCGACCGGACCCCCTTCTCGCAGCGCCTTTCTGGCGTCTTTGCGTCGCTCTCTGCCCACTGCTTCCATCACTCGCAGCACCTGCTGACCTACGGAAACAACACTTTAGAGCCAAAGATGGCCTGAATCAAAATGTCACGCTTGTCACAGAGCCCGGTTAGCTGCGTCACAACTTGAAATCCTTTCATATCAAGGGCGCCACGGGCGTCACACTCGTCACGCCGTTTTCCACAACCATCTTATAGCAAGCTCGCAGCCGCCGATTCCACGCCCGGCGCCTGGCATACAGCCTTTGGCTGACCCTTCGTGACCCGACACACGGCGGCGATGTAGAGATTGGTGATGCCGATAATCGTGTGGCCGGGCTTGCTCTTGGGGTTGGCGATGTTGTACGCCACCTGCTGCCAGTACAGTCCTTTGAGTGCTGAAGGCTGGAAAGGCGAACCGGACTGCATATAGTGTCCGGCCAGGTAGAGAAAGGGGATCTCACCCGGATTCTGAGCGTAGGGTTCGACGTCGTATTTCCTGAAAATAGCGACCTCATGCTTGCGGTGATCTGTGCCTGATGGATATCCAACCCGATCACCCGGTTAAAAATCGCCGTCAGTCCCACGCCGTTCCCTTTTTGTGATACTCGGCAAACGGGAGACGACGGACGCTGAAGCAAATCTGCCTACCGGCGCTAACACGCCGGTGGCCTGTTTAACGTACGGCTTCGAAGAGCTCAATCCAGGGTACGAGTCGCTTCAGCAGGTCACGTTAGAGTCGGGGCATGCCGCCAGACCATTGCGTGATCTATGCCGCCGCCTCCCGAACCCAGTTTCTTTCATCATCCAGGGTGGTGTTAATGGCCATCTAAACTGACCCAGTGCTGGCCAACGCTTTTGACCCACCCTTCGGGGTGGCAGCGATGCCACCGTCCACCTACCGTTCGGGCAAACGAGACGCCGGAGCGGACTGATCAAGGACTGGGTTATGATTCATAAAATCAAGGCGCTATACGACGGCGGGCAAGGGCTGTCGATCCGGGCCATCGGCCAGGAGCTGGGCGTGTCGCGCAACACCGTGCGCAAATATCTCCGCGCCGACGAGGCCACGATCGAGGCGGCACAGTCGGACCGAGGCCGTCACAAGAAGCTCGATGCGCACCGGCCCTACATCGCCTGGCTGTTGCGGACCTATCCGCGGCTGAGCAGCGTCAAGATCGCCCGCAAGCTACGAGACAAGGTGGGCGAGCTGGACGTCTCCGATCGCAGTCTGCGGCGCTATGTCGGGCAGATGAAGACGACCCTCAACACCGTGCAGACGCGCTACTACGCGCCGGTGCTGGACACGGTGCCCGGCGTGCAGTGCCAGGTCGATCCCGGCGAGCTGCGCCAGGTGATGATCGGCGGCCAGCCGCGGCCTGTGTACTTCGTCGTGTTCGTGCTGTCCTACTCCCGCCTGGCTTACGTCGGCGTGCGCTTCCAGCCGCTGGACACGGCCGACTTCATCGCCTTGCACGACGAAGCGTTCCGTTATTTCGGCGGTTGCCCGGCAGAATGCGTGTACGACCAGACCAAGCTGGTCGTACTCCACGAGCAGTTCCGGGAACTCGACGTGAACCCGGCGTTTCACGCCTATGCCACGACGGCGGGTTTTCGCATCGAGGCCTGTCGGGGCTATGACCCGGAAAGCAAGGGCAAGGTCGAGGCCGGAGTGAAGTACGTCAAGCAGGATGCCCTGTATGGCGATACCTTCGCCGACGAAGCCGACCTGCGCGGCCATCTGCAACAGTGGCTCGATACCGTCGCCAACGTGCGCCTTCATGGCACCACGGGCCAGCCGCCCCGGGCCCGGTTCGAAGCCGAGGAGCAGGCGCACTTGCGCCCCTATCTGACGCCGGCTTGCGTCGGGCGCGATGCTGCAGGGCCGGCCCACCGCCAGGTCGACAAGACGGGCCTGATCTCGTGGTGCGCCAACAAGTACTCGGTGCCCATGGCCTACCAACGCGGGCGGGTCGGCGTGACCGAAGCCGGCGCCGACCTGCAGATCGTCGATCTCGACAGCGGCGACGTCGTGGCCACCCATGCCGTGTGCCACGGCAAGGGCCGCGTCCAGCGCAACACCGATCATTACCGCGATCACGCCGCGCAGACCGCCGATCTCGAGGCCCGGATCCGCGCGCGCCTCGGCGCCGACCTGGGTCAACGCCTGTGTGACCGCCTGCGGGCGACCATGCCGCGGCACACCCGGGATCAACTGGCCGGCGCGGCGCGCCTGCTCGAGGCCGCGCCCGATCTGGATCTCAGTCAACTCGAGACGTGGGTCGAACGCGACGGCTTGACCGCCGGCCGGCTCAAGCAACGCCTGGACGCCGCGCGTTGCGCCGAACAACGCGGCCGAGATCCCGGGGCGAACGCGCCGGCCGCCGTTCACGCCGCGCCCCTGGATCTGACCGCCTACGCCCGACTGGGCCACCCCAGCGGCCAGCCGGAGGTGACCCATGGGAACGCTTGAGCTCACCACCGGGCGTTACCGCAGCCTGCGTCTGGGCGCCATCGCCGACGATCTGACCGACTTGCTCCGCCAGGCCGAGGCCAACGAGGTCTCGTACCTTATGTTCGCCGACATGCTGGCCGAGCACGAGCGTGCAAGCCGCGAGGCCCGGCGCATCGAGCTTAACCGACGCCAGGCGCGGTTCCCGGCCGATAAACGGCTGGAGGCGTTCGATTACCGCCATCAGACCACGATCACCAAGCGCCAGGTCAAGGCCTTGCTCGACTTCGCCTTCCTCGATAACCGCGAGAATCTGGTGTTCATCGGCCCGCCGGGCGTGGGCAAGACGCACCTGGCCATCGGCATCGGCCAGCACGCGGTCGAGGCGGGCTACAAGGTGCGCTTCAAGAACGCGTTGGATCTGGTCGAGGAACTGGAGCTGGCCGAGATGAAAGGCGAACTGAAGAAAAAGCTGACGCAACTGGCCAAGGTCGATGCCCTGGTGATCGACGAGCTCGGCTATCTGCCCATGAGCAGGGCGGCGCGCTATGCGCTGTTTCAGCTGATCAACCGGTTCTACGAGTACCGCTCGCTGATCGTGACCACCAACAAGGACTTCACCCAATGGGGCGAGTTCTTCCACGACGACAATGTGGCGGTGCCGATCATCGACCGGATCATCCATCACTCGCATCTCTACATGCTCGGAGGCGAGAGCTATCGGCTGAAGCAGAAAACGCTCAGCTGACCTTCACGGATGGGTCATTTTTGTTGGCCAAAAGTGGGTCAGTTCTGTTGGCCATTGACAGGTGGCGCCAGACGCCATGATCGTTAGAGGTCAGGACCGGCGATCTCCATAGACGTGTCGGTGGACATCAACACCCTGCAGGCCGAATACCGGTCTTTTGCAATACTATGCGGTCGCGAAAGAGGCGGCCAACATCATCGAACAGGCGGTTCGTGCAGGTAATGCGCAGTCGATACACCATGCGCCCGCGCCGACGGGCCAACCGCTGACATTGGAGGAACTCGACGTCGCTTTGTCCGACGATCGATACCGCGGCCTTGGCACACTGGCTGGCGTGGAAGAACTCATGGACGAGCTACGCGCCGAGCGTGATGATCCTCGAGAATGAACGGGCCCACATCGTTACCCACAGTGTTGTGCCGACCAAGAACCGGACATACGCCGGTGCCGCGCTCTTTGGTCGGTTGTTCATCCGGGTCGACCAGCTTGCAGCTTACCGGTATCGAATTCGTCGGGCTTCACGGGTGCCCGGATGAACCCCCACCAGGCTGCACTATGACGGCAACAGCCGGATGGTTTTTTTAGCCAGCCCATCCAACGCTGCTACTCGCCGGCCAGCGTCAACACCGATAGATTGTCGAGCGATGTCTGCTTGATCGCGACCATGCCGATCGCGAAGGCGGCCATGGGGATAATGGCCAGCAGTGTGCTGATGCCCGCACCCAGCCCGGTCACGGTGGTGAAGTTGGCCAGCACGAGGTAGAGGATGAAAGCCAGCAGTGCGGTCGCCGCCACCGGCATCCAGCGGGTGGTGATCGCCCGGGACGGGGCCAGATGCGGCGCCTTGAAAAAGAAGGCGGCCGCGGCTATCGAGGTCAGCAGCATGAGCATAACGATGCCGACGGTAGCGATGCCGGCCATGGAACCGAACACACCCACGAGCGGGCTGGCGCCGCTGATCGCGCACAGGACAACCAGGACCACGGCGGTCCCCGTCTGAACCAGCGAGGAGATATGCGGCGAACCATGCCGCGGATGGCTGGCAGCGAACGCGCGGGGCAGGATGCCGAAGTTGGCCAGCACGAACTGGTAGCGCGCCACGATGTTGTGGAACGACAGGATGCAGGCCATGAGGCTGGTGAGCAGCAGCAGTTGCATGAGATCGGCCAGCGCGTGGCCGGTATAAAAACGCGCGGTGTCGAGCACCATGTTGCCACCGTTGCCCAGATACTGATTGGCGACCTGGCGCACGCTATCCGCGCCCCAGGCGTGCACCAGACACCAGCACGACAGGGTATAGAAGGCGCCGATGATGAGCACCGCCAGATAGGTCGCACGGGGGATCGTCCGATTCGGATCGCGTGCTTCGTCGCGGAACACCGCGGTGGCCTCGAAGCCGATGAAACCAGTCACGCCGAACAGCACGGCGATGCCGAACGGGCCGGCGCCGGCCGGTCCGGTCGGCGCATGAGCCAGGCTGCTCAGCGCGCTGCCGGACGGCTCGGCCACGATGGCGATGTTCATGATCAGCACGACGCCGATCTCGAGTATCAGCGCGACGCCGAGCACTTTCGAGCTCAGCTCGATATGCCGATAGCCGAGTGCGGCCACCGCGATCAACGAGGCCGCCGCATACAACCACCATGGCAACGCCGGCCCGCCCATGGCGACCACCGTGTCGTTGGCGGCCCAGCCGAAAAAGCCATAGATGCCAAGCTGGATGGCCGTATAGGTGATCAGTGCAACAAACGCCGTGCCCTGTCCGGCGCGCGCCCCGAGCCCGGTGCCGACGTAGGTGAAAAAGGCGCCCGCTTCCTTGACGTACGGTGTCATGGCAACGAAGCCGACCGAGAAGATCAGCAGCACGAGCGATGCAAAGATGAAGCCCAGCGGCGCCGCGGCGCCGTTGCCCAACCCGATCGCCAGCGGCGTGTTGCCGCTGACCACCGTGAGCGGCGCAGCCGCGGCCACCACCATGAAAACCACCCCAGCGGTGCCGAGCTGGCCGGACAGACGAGTCTTCTCGCCCGAGGATGTTGTCGATGTCTTGTTAGTGGTCATGATGATCCGAGCTCTCCTGGTTTGCCCTCACGAAACAGCATCCCGGCCGCCCGATCGAGCGGCCGTGGATAATCAGTCAGTCGTTTTCATCCCGATGCCGGCCGCATTCAGAAGCGGGGCCAGACGATCGGCATCCAGCGCCGGGCACCAGCCGGCCGGTTTGTGCATGGTCGCGCCTTCGGCCATGAACATGGCATTGAGCACGGCTTCGTCAGTCGCCTGGACGACGGCCATATAGAAGGGGTCGAAATATTCGTTGTTCACGCAGCGCATCTGCTGGTGTGCGGATGCCATCTGCGGCAGTGGGCTCTCGTTCGCCGTGCTGAAAGCCAGAAACATGTCGCCGGAATCGTTGCCGCCCGGGCTGCCGCCCCGGCCGATGCCGAGCCCGGCGCGCTGGGCCAGCCGTTTCAACTGATGCGGGAGCATGGGCGCATCGGTCGCCACGACGGCAATGATCGAGCCCCGCTCCCGGTTGAGTTCGGCCGATTCGTTTTCATCCACGAGCGCTTCGCCGACCGGCACGCCGCAGATCTGCAGCCAGTCGCGCTTGCCGTGATTGGCCTGGACCAGCACGCCCACGGTGTAGGTGTTATCGCCCACGCGCAGCCGACGCGAGGCGGTGCCGGTCCCGCCCTTGAAGCCGTAGCAGACCATGCCGTTGCCGCCACCGACGTTGCCCTCGGCAATGGCGCCGCCGGCCGCGGCGTCGAGTGCGGCGCGGGCGTGCTGCGCGTCGACATGCTGGCCATTGACGTCGTTGAGTACGCCGTCATAGGTCTCGGCCACCACCGGCATCGCCCAGAGATGGTGCGCGTCGTAGTGCACTGCATAGTGATCGAGCATCCAGCGCGTCGCCGCGTGGTGCACGATGCCCACGCTGTGCGAATTGGTCAGGCACACCGGGCCGACGAAGTAACCGCCGTGCTCGATCCAGTGCGTGCCGGTCACCTCGCCATTGCCGTTGAGCGCATGAAAACCTGCCCAGACCGGCATCGGCGTTGGTGCCCGGCCGCGGGGCAGGATCGCGGTCACACCGGTCTTGATCGGCCGGCCGTTATCCGCCGTGCCATCGATGGTTTCGTAGCCCACCAGAACACCCTGCACATCGGTAATGGCGTTGTGGGGCCCCGTGGCACCAGCCAACGGCAGGCCGAGATCACGTGCGCGCATTCGAGTCATTCGCAAAAGCTCCGTTCCAATAGTGCGAGAATGGTGGGCATCGCCATCGGCCCATCGAGATACCGAGTCTTCATGACGCTTGCCCTTCTCGCGGATCACGGCCCATAACGGGTCACCACGGCCACTCGCTGCATCGATCGGCGAGGCAACGACTGATCCGGCTGTCAATCTAGACGCATATGACATGCAAATACCATAATCAATTCGGATGCCATACAAATGTCAGATGCCGAGGAACTGTCGCTGTTGACCGAACGCGTGGCCCAACTGGAAGGCGGCCTATCGCCGTCCGAGCGCACGCTCTATGCGACGCTGCAGGCGAATCTCGAGAATCTGGCATTCGAGACCGGCGCGAGCCTCGCGAAGAAGAGCGGCGTGAGCCCGAACACGGTCAGCCGGTTTCTACGGCGACTCGGCTACAAGGGCTTGAACGGGCTCAAGGATGCTCTGCGCGACGAACTGCGCTCGCGGTCGTTGCTCAACGCCACGCTGGTCGAGCGTGTCGAGCACCAGCCCGCGGATCTGATGGGCCATCTCAACGCCGAGATCAATGCGCTCAAGGATTTCGCCGAGCAACTCGGCGGCGCCCACTGGCGGGCCATTGTGGCACGCGTGGCCGAGGCCGAGCGCGTGTTCGTCTGCGGCTTTCAGACCGTGCGCGGCCTGGCGGAGGATTTCGCCAACCGGCTCGCGCTGGTGCGCCCCGGCGTGGAATTCATCGATCTGTACAGCGGCGTGCTGGGCCAGTGGATCGACAGCCGCGACGCGCGCTGCTGCGTGATCCTGATCGATATCACACCCTACGCCAAGGCCGGAATCACCTTCGCCAACGATTGTCTGGCCAGCGAAACCGATCTGGTGGTGTTCAGCGATGAATACGGCATCGCCCGCTATATCGATACGCCCTATATCGTCAGCATGAAGACCCAGACCGGCCTGATCCTGGAATCCACTGGCGGGCTCACGAGCGCGCTCAACGTGCTGTTGCACTGCGTGGCCGCCGAACACAAGACCGATCTGCGCGAGCGTATGGAGGCCTACCGGGCGCGGGTGCAGAACCTCAGGCTCTATACGAAATAACCGGTTGCGCAGTGGGGTCAATGGCCTCGACCCCGCTCCGAACCGGACCGTCGCTCGCCCGGCGGCGCCGCATCGCACCTGGCGTGGTGCCGTGCACGCGCACGAACGCCCGCGTAAAGCTTGGCGCATCCGCAAAGCCGATCTCGTGCGCGATTTGTGCAATCGAATGATCGGACTGCAACAGCCGATCGCGAGCCCAGTTAAGACGCCGGGCCAGCACCGCTTGTTGCGGCGGCACGCCATAGTGGCACCGAAACCACTGATTGAGCGCCGAACCCCCCATGCCCAAGTGCCGCTGCAATTCGGCGTTACTCGGCGGCGAGGCCAGCCGCGAATCCACCAGCGTTTGAAAGCGTTCGTGTTTCGAATCGGTCGTCCCGGCGGCCCGATCGGCGAGCAACTGGTAGACCTGTACCGCCAGCATCGTGGCCCACTGATGCGCCAACAGCCGGCTACCGTTCGGCACCTGGACCAGCTGTGAAGCCGCACACGCAATCAGCAACCGGAGTTCGGCCGGCATGGCGAACGCGCGCGGCGCCTCGAACAGCTCATGCAGCCCGGCGCACGGCTCGATTGTCTGGATCTGCTGCACGGTGTCGTCGTCCAGAAAAAGATCGACTACCAGGAGCCGACTGTCCTCGCTGCGACCGGCAAAGAAGTGCCGCGCATGGCAGGGCACGATGCCGATGCGGCCGGTCGATACTTCGAATTCCGCGCTCGCCATCTCGCAGCGAACGGCGCCGCCCAGCCCGAACAGCAGCTGGGTGAAGGCGTGCCGGTGTTCGCCGTGGCCGCGCCGGATCGGGTTCAATCGAGCGTGAGTCTGGTTCATATAACAGTGGATCCGGGGCCGGATTCAACGTCGCACACGCGTAATACTGAACAATCGATGCGCAAAATCGAACAACACGAACAGCCACAAGAACGCTAGGCTAAAGGATTATGCGTCCGGGGCCAACGGCAGCGACGAGCCACTTTCGAACCGAGAGAAGCGCGCGCAGGCCGTCACCACGATGCGTACCGTCGCCGATGGGCACGAGGCCGAATTTTCACCACGGGAGTCGCGCAATGCAATGGTCAGCACCCAGAGTCTACGACGATCCGAGCTATCAGAACGTCCTCGCCACTTATCGGGTGGATGAGGCCGAACAAGTCGCTCGCCTGCTGGATGTCGCCGCCCTCGACGAGGCCAGCGCGATCGAAGCCGACGCGGCCAGGCTGGTCGAGGTGGTGCGCGAAAAAGCCACCGAGGGCGGCGGCATCGATGCCTTCATGCAGGAGTACGAGTTGTCCAGCGCCGAAGGCGTGGTGCTCATGTGCCTGGCCGAGGCCCTGCTGCGCATCCCGGATTCCGAGACCGTCGACAAGCTGATCGAGGACAAGATCGGCGGCTCCAACTGGGAGTCGCATCTGGGCGAATCGAAATCCTGGTTCGTCAACGCCTCGACCTGGGGCCTGATGATCTCCGGCCGCATGCTGCGCCGCGAGGACCTGCCCGAGCGCAATTTCCGCAGCACCATGCGGCGCATGGTGCGCCGCTCCGGCGAGCCATTCATCCGCTCGGCCGTGCGCCGGGCGATGCGGGTGATGGGGCATCAGTTCGTCATGGGCCGTTCCATCGAAGAGGCGCTGCGCAACGCCAAGTCGCTGGAACGGCGCGGCTATTCCTATTCCTACGACATGCTCGGCGAAGCGGCGCGCACCGACGCCGACGCGCAGCGTTATTTCGACGACTATCACCACGCGATCGAGGCCTGCGGCAAGGTCAGCGCCGAGCGCGGACCGGAGGATGCACCGGGCGTGTCGGTGAAACTGTCCGCCCTGCACGCGCGCTATGAGCTCGGCCATCGCGATCGTGTGATCGACGAGCTGCTGCCCCGCCTGCAGCAGCTGACACGGCTGGCTGCGCAATACGACATCAACCTCACCATCGACGCCGAGGAGGCCGACCGGCTGGATCTGTCGCTGGAAATCTTCGAGTTGGCTTCCGCCGACCACGAGTTGGGCGACTGGCAGGGTCTCGGGCTGGCGGTTCAGGCCTACCAGAAGCGCGCGCTCGACATGATCGAATGGCTCGCCGATCTGGGCCGGCGCCACCGCCGCCGCATCATGGTGCGACTGGTCAAGGGCGCCTACTGGGACACCGAGATCAAGCGTGCCCAGGAGGCCGGACTGGCCGGCTATCCGGTGTTCACGCGCAAGGCCAACACCGATGTCTCCTACATGGCCTGTGCGCGTCGCATTCTGGCGCACGACGACGTGTTCTACGGCCAGTTTGCGACCCACAACGCCCATACACTGGCTTATATCCGGCATCTGGTCGGCGACCGGACCGACTTCGAGTTCCAGCGCCTGCACGGCATGGGCGAGGATCTGTATTCGGAGATCGTGGAAAAAGCCGCCAACGGCAAGCGCCCGCGCTGTCGCATCTACGCCCCGGTCGGCGCACACGAGGACCTGCTGGCTTATCTGGTCCGTCGCCTGCTGGAAAACGGCGCCAACAGTTCATTCGTCAATCGCCTGGTCGACGAGAACGAGCCGATCGCCGATATCGTGGCCGACCCGGTTCGCGTGGTGCGCGAGCAGGGCCAGGTACGACATCCGCGCATCCCGCTGCCGCAGGATCTCTACGGCGAGCGCCGACCCAATGCCCGCGGCATCGATCTGTCCGACCTGCGCCAGCTGACGCAGCTGTCCGAGACCATGGCCGAAGCCGCGAGCCGAAACTGGCAGGCCGGCCCGCTGATCGGCGGCAAGCGGCCCAGGCGCGCATCGGACGCGCTGGCCAACAACCAGGCCGAGGCCGTGATCAACCCGGCCCACAACGACCAGGTCGTGGGCCATGTCGCGCTCGCTGCTGACGACGACGTGGAAGCCGCGCTGGCGGCGACATACGAGGCCGCCCCGCGCTGGTCGGATACGCCGGCCGCCGAACGCGCCGCCTGCCTGCGCCGCTATGCCGATCTGCTGGAAGCCCATATGGGCGAACTGATCGCGATCTGTACCCGCGAGGCCGGCAAGAACGTGGCCGACGGCGTGGCCGAAGTGCGCGAGGCGGTGGATTTCTGTCGCTACTATGCCGTGCAGGTGGAGGACGAGTTCGCCGTCGATCAGGTGCTGCCCGGGCCCACCGGCGAGCGCAACACCTACGGCCTGTATGGTCGCGGCGTATTCGTCGCGATCTGCCCGTGGAACTTCCCACTGGCGATCTTCTCCGGCCAGGTGGCGGCGGCACTGGCAGCCGGCAACGCCGTGATCGCCAAACCCGCTGAGCAGACCTGCCTGGTCGGTTCGCGGGCCATCGAGCTAATGCACGAAGCCGGTTTCCCCGGCGACGTGCTGGCCTTCCTGCCCGGGGCGGGCGACATCGGCGCCAAGCTGGTCGCCGATTCGCGCATCGCCGGCGTCGCGTTCACCGGATCGCTGGCCACGGCGAAGAAGATCAACCGCACGCTGGCCGAGCGCGACGGCCCGATCATCCCGCTGATCGCCGAAACCGGCGGGCAGAACGCGATGATCGTGGATTCCTCGGCCCTGATCGAGCAAGTCGTGGCCGACATCATCCGCTCCGGGTTCCAGAGCGCCGGTCAGCGCTGTTCTGCCCTGCGCGTGCTGTACGTGCAGGCCGACATCGCCGATACGCTGATTGAGATGCTCTCGGGTGCCATGGCCGAACTCTCGGTTGGCGACCCCTGGCATCTCGGCACCGACGTCACCCCGGTGATCGACGCCGAGGCCCGGCGCAATCTGGCGGCCTACGCCGAATACGCCGACCAGACGTTCAAGGCGCACTACAGTTGCGAACTCGACGAGGCGCACACCGACGGCACCTATATCGCCCCGCGCATCTACGAGCTGGACTCGATCAAACAACTCGGCGAGGAACAGTTCGGGCCGATCGTGCACATCATCCGCTTCAAGGCCGACGAAATCGATCGCGTGGTCGACGACATCAACGGCCTGGGCTACGGCCTGACCTTCGGCGTCCACAGCCGGATCGACACCACGGTCGAACGCGTGCTCAAGCGCCTGCGGGTCGGCAATGCCTACGTCAACCGCAACATCATCGGCGCGGTGGTCGGCGTGCATCCGTTCGGCGGCGAGGGGCTGTCCGGGACCGGGCCGAAAGCCGGCGGGCCGCATTATCTGCATCGTTTCGCCACCGAGCGGGCGGTTTCGCGCGATACCACCGCGGCCGGCGGCAACGCCTCGCTCATGTCGCTGGAAGAAGACGAGCCGGCCGAACACGTGTTCGTCACGCCCGAGCCGCAGCGCTTCAACCGGCCGGCGGAAACGAGCCGGGAGAGCGAAGCCGCCGAATAAGGGCGCAAAAAAGCGCCGCTCGGTTTCCCGAGCGGCGCGATTGTGGCCGGCGTCAGCCGTCGCCGTCAGTGCGTCGGCATGGCAAACGCGTTGGCGTCGTCCGGGGCGTCCGGCCAGCGCTGGGTGACGGTCTTGAGCTGGGTGTAGAAGCGCACGCCGTCCGGGCCGTGGGCATGCAGCACGCCGAAGCGCGAGCGCTTCCAGCCGCCGAAGGAATGGAAGGCCATCGGCACCGGGATCGCCACGTTCACGCCGACCATGCCGACGCGAATCTGTTCGTAGAACTTGCGCGCCGCGCCGCCGTGGTTGGTGAAGATGCACACGCCATTGGCGAACTCATGCGCATTGACCAGCGCGATCGCGTCCTCCAGCGATTGCTGGCGCACCACCGACAGCACGGGCCCGAAGATCTCTTCTTTATAGATCCGCATGTCGGGCGTGACGTGATCGAACAGGCAGCCGCCAAAATAGTAGCCATCCGGATTGTCGTTCGACGCAAAGCCACGGCCGTCCACCACCAGCTTCGCGCCCTCTTCCACGCCGAGATCGACATAGCCGCGCACTTTGTCGCGGTGTTCGGCGCTGACCAGCGGGCCCATCTGCGGCTCGGGATCGGCCAGGCCGTCGCCGACGGTCAGCGAAGCCAGGCGTTTTTCGATGGCGGCGACCAGGCGATCGGCGGTTTCCTCGCCCACCGGCACGGCCACCGACACGGCCATGCAGCGCTCGCCGGCCGAGCCGTAGGCCGCGCCCATCAGGCCATCGACCACGGCGTCCATGTTGGCATCCGGCAGCACGATGACGTGGTTCTTGGCCCCGCCGAGCGCCTGTACGCGCTTGCCGTTGGCCGCCCCGCGGGCATAGATGGATTCGGCGATGGGGGTCGAGCCGACGAAGCTGAGTGCGGCCACGCGTTCATCGTCGATCAGCGTATCGACCGCGGCCTTGTCGCCGTTGACCACGTTGAATACGCCATCCGGCAGGCCGGCCTCGGTCAGCAGTTCGGCCAGCCGCAAAGCAGTGGCCGGGTCTTTTTCCGAGGGCTTCAGGATAAAGGTATTGCCACAGGCCAGTGCGATGGGGAACATCCACATCGGCACCATGGCCGGGAAGTTGAACGGAGTGATGCCAGCCACCACGCCGACCGGCTGGCGCAGCGAGAAGGAATCCACGCCGGTGCCGACATTGAGGCTGTGCTCGCCCTTGAGTAGTTCCGGCGCGCCGCAGGCATATTCCACGACCTCCATGCCGCGCACCACTTCGCCCTTGGCATCCGAGAACACCTTGCCGTGTTCGCGCGTGATGAGCGCGGCCAGTTCGTCGGTATGCTCATCGAGCAGCTGCTTGAAGCGGAACAGCACCCGCGCCCGGCGCACGGGCGTAGTGGCGGCCCAGCCGGGCAGCGCGGCTTCGGCCGCGGCGATGACGGCCTCGACCTGGCGTTGATCGGCCAGCGGCAGGTCACCGATCAGTGCGCCGGTGGCGGGATTATGGACGGGCAAGGTGCGGTCGCTGGCGGCCATGACGAGGCTGCCGTCCACCCAATGGCCGTAGTTCGAAGCTGTCGAGCTCATGAGATTCTCCAGAAAACGATGAATCAGCCGGCCGGGGTCAGCACATCGCCGGCCGGCGTGTAATCAAGGCCGAGGTTGGCCGCCACCGCTTGGTGCGTAACCACGCCGCGATGCACGTTCAACCCGGCGGCCAGGTGCGGATTGTCGGTCAGTGCCTGTTTGTAGCCCTTGTCGGCGAGCTGCAATACATAGGGCAGCGTCGCATTGGTGAGCGCGAAGGTCGACGTGCGCGCGACACAGCCCGGCATGTTGGTGACGCAATAATGCACGACATCATCCACCGTGTACGTCGGCTCGGCATGGCTGGTCGGCCGGCTGGTCTCGAAGCAACCGCCCTGATCGATCGCGACATCCACCACGGCACTGCCGGGACGCATGCCAGCGATCATCTCGCGGGTGACGAGCTTGGGCGCGGCCGCCCCCGGCAATAGCACCGCGCCGATCACCAGATCGGCCTCGGTGATCGCCCGTTCCAGATTGTCGGTGTTGGAATACAGCGTGGTCAGGCGGTTGCCGTAGGCGTCGTCGAGTTCACGCAGCCGATCGATGGATTTGTCGAGTACGGTCACATCCGCGCCCAACCCCGTGGCCATGCGCAGCGCGTTGGTGCCCACCACGCCGCCGCCGACCACGGTCACCTTCGCCGGTGGCACGCCCGGCACACCGCCCAGCAGCACGCCGGCGCCACCGGCCACGTTTTCCAGCGCTGCCGCGCCCGCCTGCACCGACAACCGCCCCGCGACCTCGCTCATCGGCGACAACAGCGGCAGGCCGCCGTGCACGCCGGTGACGGTTTCATAGGCGATGGCGATACAGCCGGCATCCATCAGGCCGCGGGTCTGCTCGGCGTCCGGCGCCAGATGCAGATAGGTGAACAGGATCTGGTTTTCGCGCAGGCGCCGGTATTCGACCGGCTGCGGCTCTTTCACTTTCACGATCAGGTCGGCCGTTTCGAATACTGCCTCGGCCGAGTCGAGAATTTCAGCGCCCTGCGCCGTGTAGGCATCGTCGGCAAAACCGGCCGCCGCACCGGCGCCGGTTTCGATGAACACACGATGGCCGTGGCCGATCAGTTCGCGCGCTCCGGCCGGCGTGAGGCCGACCCGCGCCTCGGCGGGCTTGATTTCCTTGGGTACACCCACTTGCATCATTCGTTATTCCTTTTCAGTGCCGCACTGGCGCCTGGCAGCCACGTCGGGAGCGCGAGATTTCCGGTTTCCAGGGCTCGCGCGCTGTATCAAGACGCCCGGCGTTGAACATGAACCGATCCAGCTGGATCAGCGCTTTTCTCATCTGTGTGAATCGGCGTCGATCCGCGAATCAACAGGCCCTAGTCAACGCTGCGAATCGACGCGTCCAGCACCTCGCACATGAAATCGATGTCCGCGCGTTCGGCGATGAAGGGCGGGCCGAGCTGGACGGTATTGCCGCCAAAGCGCAGATACATACCGCGCTCCCAGGCCGCCTTGGCGATGGCCCAGGGCCGATACGTGGGATCGTTGCCGGCGGTTTCGATCTCCAGCGCGCCGGCCATGCCGAGATTGCGGATATCCACCACATGCGGCGCACCGCGCAGGGCGTGCAACTGGTCTTCGAAATACGGCGCCAGCTCGGCCGCACGCTCGGCCATGCGCTCGTTCTCGAACACATCCATCGCCGCGAGGCCGGCCGCGCAGGCCAGCGGATGCGCGGAATAGGTATAGCCGTGGGCGAGTTCGACCGCGTGCGGCGGCAGATCGGCGTCCATGAACGCATCGTAGATCGCGTCGCTCGTAACCACCGCCCCCATCGGTACCGCGGCGTTGGTGAGATTCTTGGCCAGCGTCATGATATCGGGCGTCACGCCGAACAGTTCGGCGCCAAAAGTGGCCCCAAGCCGGCCGAAACCGGTGAGCACTTCGTCGAAGATCAGCAGGATGTCGTGGCGATCGCAGATCTCGCGCAGGCGCTTGAGATAGCCGGCCGGCGGGACGACCACACCGGCCGAGCCGCTCATCGGCTCGACCATCACCGCGGCCACGGTTTCGGCACCGTGGTCGAGAATACGTTGCTCGAGCGTATCCGCCAGTTCGGCCCCATACTCGGGCACGCCGCGGGTGAAGCGATTGCGCTCGAGCAATGTATGCGGCAAATGTTCCGTGGCGAGCATGTCGCCGAAAAACGCCTTGTTGCCCGGAATACCACCCATGCTGGTGCCGCCGACGTTGACGCCGTGGTAACCCTTCTCGCGGCCGATCAGGCGCGTCTTTTCCGGCTGACCGCGGCGGGCCCAGTAGGCACGC
Organism: Salinisphaera sp. LB1; assembly: GCF_003177035.1. Taxonomy (NCBI): domain Bacteria; kingdom Pseudomonadati; phylum Pseudomonadota; class Gammaproteobacteria; order Salinisphaerales; family Salinisphaeraceae; genus Salinisphaera; species Salinisphaera sp. LB1. Next base: position 613,355 of record NZ_CP029488.1, read on the forward strand.
GCGATCTTGATCGCGGTATCGGCCGACTCCGAACCGGAGTTGGTGAAAAACACATGCTCGAGGCCCTCGGGCACGATCTTCCTGACCCGCTCGGCCAGTTCAAACGCCATCGGGTGGGCATACTGGAACGGCGGCGCATAATCGAGGGTCTTGGCCGTCTTCGCGATCGCCGAAGCGATCTCGTCGCGGCCATGGCCGAAACTGGCACACCACAGCCCGGACAGGCTGTCGAAGATACGCCGGCCGTCGGCATCGGTGTAGTGGCAGCCGTCCGCCGCCACGATCAGGCGCGGGTCCGCCTTGAACTGGCGGTTGCCGGAAAACGGCATCCAGTAGCTATCGAAATCCAGCGATTGCGCAATGTCGGCCATGACGACCTCCGGGTGGCGAACGATAACGCTAGGTTAGGCTCCAGCAATGCGTGATTAAATATATAAGTTTTTTAATTCACGTATATTTTTATTAACACATGAACCGGGGGCGGATATGGAACGCGGCGTCGAACGACTGGGCCAGATCAGCGACATCGACCTGCGCCTGCTGCGGGTATTTCGCGCCGTCGTCGACGCCGCGGGGTTCACGCCCGCAGCGGCGGCGCTCGGCATCAGCCGTTCCGCGGTGTCGATCCACATGGGCGAGCTGGAAACCCGGCTGGGCTTCACGCTGTGCCAGCGCGGGCGGTCCGGTTTCGTGCTCACGGCCGAGGGCGAGGCCGTAGACCAGGCGGCGCGCCGGCTGATCGCGCATCTGCGGAGTTTCCGCAACGAGGTGAACGCCCTGCACCACGACCTGCGGGGCGAGCTCAACATTGGCATCACCGACAATCTGGTCACCCTGCCCGAGATGCGGATCACCGATGCGCTCGCCGAGCTCAAGGATCGCGGGCCGAACGTGCATACCAATATCCACATGATGCCGCCGGGCAACATCGAGTCCGCCGTGCTGGACGGCCGGCTGCACGTCGGTGTCACGCCCGCGCTATCGCGGCTGGCCGCGCTCGACTACATCCCGCTTTATACCGAACAGACCCTGCTTTACTGTGCCGCGGGTCATCCCTTGGCCGAACCGGGCAGGACGCCCGCCGCACAAGCGATCGAAGCGGCGGACGCGGTGCTGCCGGCGTATCCGCTGTCCGACGATGCACAGGCCGTGGTCGATCGCCTCAATCATACTGCGACCGCCAGCGAGCGCGAGGGCATCGCCTTTCTGGTACTCACCGGCCGCTATATCGGACTGTTACCGGAACACTATGCCCAGCGCTGGGTCGATGCCGGCCGACTGGTCGCCGTGCGCCCGCGGGAATTCAGTTATCGCATCGACTATCACGCCATCACGCGCAACGGCCGACGCCCGAATCGCGTGCTCGATACGTTTCTGAACAGCCTCCTACGCGGGCAGGCGCTCGAGCCGCCCGGCGCCGCCTCAGTAGGCCACCCGAACCGGAAGAATTAATCCACGGACAAGGAACACCGCCTTCAAATCCGGGTAGCAACTGCCAAAGCCGAAGACATTTGATCCACAGATTTCACAAATGACGCAGATTTTTAAAGCAGCGAAAGGCCGCGGCTTTCCCGCCCTCGCACGGAGTTGAACTGCCCCGTGCCCATCCGTGTATCACAAGAAGACAAAAACAATCTCGCCTTCTTCAATCTGCGTCATCTGCGTAATCTGCGGATAACCAAAGAACGCAGCGTTTCGACTCAAGCAGCCGCCACCGAACGCGTCGATTCAAGCGCCTCGGGCTCCAGCAATTCGATCCAGTGGCGTACCGGGCGCTGGGCGGCGGCTTCCAGATGCAGCTGGCAACCGACGTTGGCGGTGACGATCACGTCCGGGGCATCCGCATCCAGCGCTTGCAACTTGTCCGAGCGTAGCCGGTTGGCCATTTCCGGCTGCAGGATGGAATAGGTCCCGGCCGAGCCACAGCACAGATGCGCATTCGAGACGTGGGTGAGCTGATAGCCCGCCTGGGCGAGGATTTCGGCGACGTGATCGTGCAAGCCGGGCGCATTCTGCAGCGTGCAGGGCGGATGATAAGCCACCCGCCGGCCGCCGCCGATATCGCCCAGCGCGGAGAGATCCTCGCTGGCCAGCACATCGCTCAGGTCACGCGCCAGTTCGGAGACGCGCGCGGCCTTCTCGGCATAGGCCGGGTCATTGCGCAACATATAGCCGTATTCGGTGATCGACGCACCACAACCGCTGGCGGTGATCACGATCGCCTCGGCGCCCTGCTCGATGTAGGGCCACCAGGCATCGATATTGGCACGGGCGAAATCGTGGGCTTCCTCGCGGTGGCTCAGATGCTGTGACAGCGCGCCACAGCAGCCGGCCGTGGACGGCGCGACCAGACGGACGCCGAGCCGCGCCAGGATGCGCGCGGCATGCGCATTGGTATTGGGCGTGGCCACCGGCTGCACGCACCCGTCGTGAACGAGCATCAGGCGCCGGGTATCGCTGGCCTGCGGCCAGGCCAGGCGCGGCCGTTGCGGTGGCAGCTTCTGACGCAGGGAGACAAGCGGACCAACCAGAAAAGGCCGCGCGAGCTGGCCGAGCGCGTGCACCATGGCGAAGCGCCGCCGGTACGCCACCACGTGACGCAACAACCAGCGCAGCCAGCGTTCCCGGGCCGGCCGCTCGACCTGCTGGTCGACCAGATCGCGGCCGATGTCGGCCAGCTTGGCGTACTCGACCCCGGAGGGGCATGTCGTCTCGCAGGCCCGGCAGGTCAGGCAGCGATCCAGATGCTGTTGCGTCTTTTCGGTCGGCGTTTCGCCTTCCAGCACCTGTTTGATCAGGTAAATACGCCCGCGCGGGCCGTCGCGCTCGTCGCCCAGCACCTGATAGGTCGGGCACGTCGCGGTACAGAAACCGCAGTGGGTGCAGGCGCGCAGGATGCGATCGGCCTCGCGGCCATCCTCGGTATCGCGCAGGGCGTCGATGATCGATGTCTGCATGGCAGGACCTAGAAATCGGGAGAGAGACGGCCCGGGTTGAGAATCCCCGCCGGGTCCATCGATTGTTTCAAGCGCTTGTGCAGCCGCAGCAGCGGCGCGGGCATGGGGTGTTGGCGCGGGCTGATGGAGCCATGGTAAACGCTGGCATGACCGCCCTGGGCGGCCACGGCTTCACGTATCGTCTCGGCGGGCTGGTCGGAGATCAGCCAGCGCTGGGCGCCGCCCCAGTCCAGCACGGTCTCGCCGGCGAGATCGAGCGGTGACGTGGCCGGCGCGACCGACAGACGCCAGAGCGGCGAGCGATTGTCGGTAAAAAAAACCACGCCGATGCTCGCGCACATCGGTCCAGAACGTATCGTCCGCGTCCAGCGTTTCCCCGCCCAGCGTTTCCATCGCGGCCCGCACCGACGACTCCGCGCCCGACAGACGCAGATAGGCCCGACCATCTTCCCAGTACGCCCCGGTGATCGGCCAGGGTTTCAGGCCCCAGGTGTTGAATCGTTCGATCGCGGTGGCCTGGTCGTATTCGAACACGCGCGTCCGGGTAAAGCGCGGCGCCGGCAGCACTTTCAGGCTGATCTCCAGCAGTACGCCCAGCGTGCCGAAGGCGCCCACCATGAGCCGCGACAGATCGTAGCCGGCCACGTTCTTCATCACCTCGCCGCCAAAACGCAGTACCTCGCCGCGGCCGTTGATGATGCGTGTGCCGAGCACGAAGTCACGGGCCGCGCCGGCATACGGCCGGCTCGGCCCGGAAACACCGGTGGCGATCGTGCCACCCAGCGTGGCCGCTTCGCCGTAGTGCGGCGGCTCGAAGGCCAGGCGCTGGCCTTCGGCATCCAGCGCCGCCTCGATTTCGGCCAGCGGCGTGCCGGCGCGCGCGGTGAGCACGAGTTCGCCAGCGTCGTAGGTGACAATGCCCCGGTGCGGGTTCAAATCGAGCGCTGTAGTCGGCTCAGCGGCGGCTTCACCGAGAAACGGCTTGCTGCCGCCCCCGGTGAGGGTCAACGGCGAGCGGCTGTGATGCGCCTCGGCCACTTGTGCGGCCAATGCTTCGGTCAGATCGGCCATGGTCGCTACAACCGTTCCAGTTCGGGATGCGGCAATTCGCCGTTGTGTACATGCATGGCGCCGAACTCAGCACAGCGATGCAGCGTCGGGACCGCCTTGTCGGGGTTGAGCAGCCGCTTGTCGTCGAAGGCGGCTTTCACGGCATGAAACTGCGTCAACTCGGCCGAGGGAAACTGCACACACATCTGATCGATTTTCTCCACGCCCACGCCGTGCTCGCCGGTGATGGTGCCGCCGTGCTCCAGGCACAGCTGACAGATCGCGCCGCCGAAGGCTTCAGTGTTCTCCAGTTCGCCGGGCTGGTTGGCATCGTAGAGAATCAGCGGGTGCAGGTTGCCGTCGCCGGCATGAAAGACATTGGCCACACGCTGGCCGTATTGTTCCGACAACTCGCCGATACCCATCAACACGTCAGCCAGCGCGTGCCGCGGGATAGTGCCGTCCATGCAATAGTAGTCCGGCGAGATCCGCCCCATGGCCGGGAAGGCGGCCTTGCGCCCGGCCCAGAACAGCGCGCGTTCGACGTCGTCGCGCGAGATGCGCACGTCGGTCGCGCCGCTTTTCTCCACCACTTCGCGCACCCGTGCCATGTCGTCGGCCACCTCACCCTCGGTGCCATCGATTTCGCACAACAGAATGGCCGCCGCCTCGGTCGGATAGCCAGCATGCACGAATTCCTCGGTCGCCCGAATCGCCGGGTTGTCGAGCATTTCCAGACCGGCCGGCACGATGCCGGCCTTGATGATATCGGCCACGGCGTTGCCGGCCTTGCGGACGTCGTCGAAGGCGATCAGGGCGCACTGGGCCAGTTCCGGCTTGGGCAGCAGCTTGACTACCACCTCGACGATCACGCCGAGCAAGCCTTCCGAGCCCGTCATCAGCGCCAGCAGGTCATAGCCCGGCGAATCCAGCGCCGGGCCGCCGAGCGTCAGCCGCTCGCCTTCGATGGTCACGATTTCGACCTGCACGATGTTGTTGGTGGTAAGCCCGTATTTCAGGCAATGCACGCCGCCGGAATTCTCGGCCACGTTGCCACCGATGGAACAGGCGATTTGCGACGACGGATCGGGCGCGTAGTACAGCCCGAGATGGTCGACTGCCTGCGATATCGCGAGATTGCGCACGCCGGGCTGGACGGTCGCGCGCCGGTTGGCGGTGTCGATATCCAGAATGCGATTGAACTTGGCCAGGGACAGCAATACGCCGGACTCCAGCGGCAATGCGCCGCCGGACAACCCGGTGCCAGCGCCGCGCGCGACCACCGGCGTATCGTGCGCATGGCAGATACGCAACACCGCCTGGACCTGCGCGATGGTTTTGGGCAGAACGGCCAGCATGGGCAGGCGCCGATACGCCGACAGGCCATCGCATTCGAACGGACGCAGATCCTCTTCGGCGTGCAGTACGATTTCATCGGGCAGTTCGGCGGTCAGCGCCGCCCGCAGCCGTGTCTTGTGATCGGCATTGGGCGCGGTTGAACCGGCCCCGGCTGCTTCGGCAGCGGGCCGTTGCGACATATTCTCCTCCCTCGGCCGCGGTCTGAGCCGCGCGGCATCGGCCGGGCGCCGTGGGCCATGGCCGCTGATCGTTTTTATCGACTATACGCCCGGCGCGAAGCCGGTCAAGCACTTGCCACGGGGTTCCGGCGGCGCGGAGTCGGCGTTTATGGCGCGCGCCGGGGCGCCTCGCTGCCCCTAGCGTATTCGACCTGCTCGCGCAACCAGCGCTCCATCTTGCGGCGGGCCCGGCGATTGGTCATGCGCCGACTGTAGATCGAATCCGGGCACAGCCGGTCGCGGTTCTCGCCGTGGACGACGAAGGTGCGCTGTACGCCGATGGCGTGACCGGACGGGCCATAGTTGCAGATCACGGTGAGCTTGAAATCGCGCACACCCATACGCTTGACCGGGTCGTCCTCGCCATCGATCAGCCCGTGCTGCTGGCCGGATTGACGCAACAGGGTCTGAAACGTACCGAGATTCATATAACAGCCGGTATCCAGCGGCCCCTGGCGCGTCACCTCACGCGGGTCGTTCCTGGCATTCCAGGGCTCGGCGTCGTCGAAATCTGTGACCGAATCCCGGAATTTACGTCCGTCCTGGAGCTTGATGCTGAGCACGACACACTGAATGTAAACCGGCTCGTGACTCATGTTGCTGACGATCGCCACCGAATTGATCTGTTCGCCCCAGCCCTGGTTGATCAGAATCCGAGCCTGGCGCTGGCGCTTGAACGCCTGATACAGCAAATGGGCATAGAACAGCCAGATGATCATCGTGCCGAAATTGGCAATGACGGACAGCGGCTTGGCGTTGGCCGTGAAAAAATCCCACATGACCTGTTCCTGTACTCGACACGGCAGACCATGGCGCTTTGCTTGCGCCCGTGATGTCTTGCCGGGACGCGCTATCCGGTCGGGCCGTGCCCATCGGTACGATGAAACGCGCAGGTATGCAGCGCGGTCTGCACGCTCTGGCCGCTTTGCCAGCAGTTGGCCTGCGGCTGTACGCGCGGGGTGGGGATATCGGCGCGGTTCGCGCGGCGTTTGTCGGAGTCCACGCCCAAGCGACGGTCGCGCGCGGCCAGTTTGTCGGCGTCGATCTGGCCATCCTCGGTGAAGGCCATCATCAGCTGCGGTACGCCGTAGGGGAAATCGTCGCGATCGACCTGCCAGGTATGGAACGTCTTGCCGTAGGTGGTCACCAGATCCTCGAAGTACGCACGCTCGGCCATTTCGGGCATGCCCGGTGCCACCCACTGACCGGATTTGATCTCATAGTGGTGGCTGTGCCACAGCTGCTTTTCGTCGTCGGGCAGCTGCGCGTAGCGCTCCGCGCTGATGATGTATTCGATACCGATCAATTTCGCGTCCTTCGCGTTGGAATCGAAGATCACGCACTGATGCAGATCCGGCGCCAAATGCATGCAGAAATGGCTGGCCTCCACCTGCCGACCCATATCGTCGGCATACATGTGAAAGCCGTTGAGATAGGTATTCATCGACTCCAGCGGGATCTTGCGCTGGGCCAGCGCGGCCGCGCCGTCGAGCGCCTGATGCTTGGGCGGATGGCCGCGGCCGATGGAGACCGCACGGCTTAGGCGCCGGCCGAGCCAGAAGCCGCCGGCTACGGCCAGCCCGGCGGCGAATCCCAGCGCGGCCTCGGTACCGCTGGGCGACGAGCGGCGCGCGCGTGACAAGCGATCGAATTTGGCGAAATCGAATCGGGACATGGCGCTGCCTCTGATTGCAGGCGAGCGAGACACATCGCTCGCGGTGGACCGTTGCCCCGAGTGTGGTGGGCTCCGGGCCATCGCGTCTGTCCGGGCAAACCCTGACGTGGCAGAGTCGATAAGGGAACACCCGAATTTTCACGAGCGCCGGACTGCCCGACGCTGATGCGCCTCGTGCCCTGATCGAGCTTTTACGCATGCAGAGCGAAAACCTGACAGCGACGGTTCACAGCAGCTGCCCGGAACTGGACGCGGCGCGCGTCGCCCAATGCACTCTGATCACGCTTGATGCGCTTGGCGAGCACCTGAGCGCGGACACCGGCACACACATCGCCTCCGGCTTGCCGAACGAGGCGGCCGCGGCCCTGCGTTCGGGCGCCCGACGTCCGGACACCAGCGGCGAGCCGATCAAGCTCGCCGAGTTTCTCGACAAGGTCCGCGCCCGGACCGAATTGCCGCCGGAACAGGCGGATTCGTTAACCTACGCGGTCGCAATCACGCTCGCCCAAGGGCTCGATGCAGCTCGCTTGAAGCAACTGCGCGACGAGTTGCCCTGGGAGCTGGACCGCCTGTTTCGCGACTGATACGTAACCGCTCGCCGGCCGGCCCGGGCGGACAGCACGCAAACCGGCTATTGCGGCCGGCCACAGATATCCCATAGCTCGGTCAGCAACCACTCCGAATCAAAGGGTTTCTGAACAAACTCGGTATTCGGCGGCAGGTTCGGCGGCCTGCCACAGACGGCAAACTGCGTGCCGCTCATGAGAATGAGCGCCGGGTGCGGACCCAAAGCAGCCAGCCGCTGGCACAGCGTCGCGCCGCTCATGCCAGGCAGCAACCAGTCGATCATGAGGCAGCAGAAACGGGAGGTCTCGTCGGCATCGATGAATGCCTCGGCCGAGTCGAACAGCCGAACATCGAAGCCATCGCTGCCGAGCAACGCGGCCATTGACATGGCGAAACCTGCATCGTCGTCGATCACCGCGACCCGACATTGTCGAACGGTATCCAGCATGGCAATAGCCCGGAGAGGATATATTGGAAATTACGTCGACAGGGCCGGCGACGATGCAGGCGCACCGCGCTCAGTGCATCTTCAACCGGGGCCCGTGATCGGGCGAAAAGAGCTCGGCGAGCAGGCGCTCGATGCCGCGCGCGGCCCCACCATCTCGCGCTGGCGTTCGAGTCCGCGGCAAGCCACCGCCGACAATCACCAGGCGCGTCGAAGTCGCGCTCATGATCCATACCCTCGCTGATCGCAGGCTTTTTCAACGCTCAGGGTGGCTTAGGTGCGCGGGCGAATTGATCCGGGAAAGCACAGAGATCATCGGGGGCTGGCTGGGGTCTAACCCCCAGCACAGCGTGGCCCCTCGCTCCGTGCTGGAACGCCCCGCGAACAAGCCGGGCGACCGCGCCCCGACGACTACCGCCGTCGCTCGGGCCCGCGGTTGCGGGCTGCACTCGGCGACTCGCCGGTGGCGGTCAGGTGCAGGCGGACCAGTTCGGCCAGCGAGCCGGCGCGCATCTTGTTCATCACGTTGGCACGATGCAATTCGACCGTTTTCGGACTGATGCCGAGGCGTCGTGCGATATGCTTGTTCGACCAGCCTGCGACCACTTCGTGTAGCACGTCGGCCTCGCGTGGGGTAAGCAACGCCATCCGGGCGCACACGCTCTCGCAATGTTGATGTTCGGCCAGAATCTCGCGGCTACGTTCGGTCGCCTCGCGCACTTCGGCCAGCAATAGCTCGCCGTTCACCGGCTTGGTGAGGAAATTGGCCGCCCCTTCGCGCATGGCTGATACCGAGGCCTCGACGTCGCCATAGCCGGTCATGAAGATCACTGGCAGATGCGGGGCCTCGTCGGCCAGCGAGCGCTGAATATCCAGCCCGCTCATATCGGGTATGCGCAGATCGAGCAGTACACACCCCGGACGCATGTCGCGCTCGCGCTCGACGAATGCCCGCCCCGTCGAGTACCCGACACTCACAATCTGTATCGAGTCGAGCAAACAACGAAGCGAATCACGTACCGCGTCGTCATCGTCGACGACATGAACCAGCGGTTCCATCGCATTTCCGCTTGCGTGTGGTGTGTCAAGGCTAGCAGCCGGCAAGCCGGGTTGAACCCGTATTTGCCCGCATATCGCCAATTGACGTCAGTATCGGCGAACGGGACCGAACACCTAGGGATTGTCACGGATTGGGTGGCTGGCCTGTTGCACCTACGGTGGCATGGCGATTCGATGTGGATACCTGCTATGTCTCGAACCGTCGGAGATTTCATCGTCGCGCGCCTGCACGAATGGGGCGTGACCCGTTGCTACGGTTACTCGGGCGACGGCATCAACGGGGTCATGGCCGGTCTGCGCCGCGCCGCAAGCGGACCGCGTCTGATCCAGCCCCGGCACGAGGAGCTGGCCGCATTCATGGCCAGCGCCCACGCCAAGTTCACCGGTACGCCGGGCGTGTGTATCTCGACCTCGGGCCCGGGCGCGATCCATCTGCTCAATGGGCTGTACGACGCCAGCAAGGATCACGTGCCGGCGGTGGCGATCGTCGGCCAACAGTCGCGCATGAGCCTCGGCACCGATTACCAGCAGGAGATCGACTTGATCTCGCTGTACAAGGACGTCGCCGGCGACTACGTGCACATGGTGTCCGATCCGCGCCAGGCACGGCATCTGGTCGATCAGGCCATGCGCATCGCGATCGGCCGGCGCGCGGTCACCGCGCTGATCGTGCCGGCCGATATCCAGGACGCGCCGATGGAACAGCCACCGGCCAAGCACGGGGCGACGTTTTCCGGCGTCGGTTACAACCCGCCGGTGACGTGCCCCGCCGAAGCCGATCTGGAGGCCGCTGCCAAGGTTCTCGACGCGGGCGAACGCGTGGCCATCCTGGCCGGCGCCGGCACCAAGGACGCAGTCGACGAGGTACTGGCCCTGGCGGACAAGCTCGGCGCGGGCGTCGCCAAGGCCATTCTGGCCAAGACCATGATCCCGGACGACGTCGACTACGTCACCGGCACGATCGGCCTGCTCGGTACCGAGCCGAGCGCCGACATGATGGCCGGCTGCGATACGCTGCTGATGATCGGCACGCGTTTCCCCTACGCCGAATTCCTGCCGACCGACGATCAGGCGCGCGCGGTGCAGATCGATATCGACGCCGAAGCGCTCGGCCTGCGCTACCCGACCGAAGTCAACCTGCACGGCGAGGCCAAGGCCACGGCCGCTGCGCTGACCGAGCGCGTCAATCGCAAGACCGATCGCGAATGGCAGAACAAGCTCATCGAGAAGACCCGCGACTGGTGGAACACCATGGCCGAACGGGCGAAGATGAGCGCCGATCCGGTCAATCCGCAGGCGATCTTCGCCGAGTTGTCGAATCGGATGCCCAGCGACGTCATGCTGACCTGCGACGTCGGCTCGGCGACCAACTGGTATGCCCGTTATCTCAAGATCCGGCGCGGCATGATCGGATCGGTGTCCGGCGGGCTGGCGTCGATGGGCAACGGCGTACCCTATCTCGCGGCGGCCAAGTTCGCCTATCCGGACCGTCCGGGCATCGCCATGGTCGGCGACGGCGCGATGCAGATGAGCGGCAACCAGGCGCTGACCACGATCGCCAAGTACTGGACCGAATGGGCTAATCCGACGGCCATCGTGCTGGTGCTCAACAACCGCGATCTCAACCAGGTGACTTGGGAACAGCGCGTCATGGAAGGCGATCCCAAGTTCGAGACCTCGCAGGACCTGCCGGACTTCGCCTACGACCAGTACGCCGAGCTGCTGGGCCTGAAAGGCCTGCGTATCGACTCGCCCGACCAGATCGAAGGCGTCTGGCGCGAAGCGCTGGCCGCCGAGCGGCCGGTGGTGATCAACGCCTACACCGACCCGGAGGTCGCCCCGCTACCGCCGCATATCAGTTTCCAGCAGGCCAGGAGCTTTATGTCGTCGATGGTCAAGGGAGACCCGGAGTCGGCGCACATCATTCGCGAATCATTCAAGCAGATGTGGGCCAAGTGGCGTGACTGACGGCCACGGCCGGCGACCCGGCGCGTCACCCAGTGTCGGCGCGCCGCGTAGCCAGCACTGGCGGCCGTTTTCTTTCCTCGGGCACGAGACACAGCCGGCGGCGCTGCATGACCGTCCCGACCGCCTGGCGTCCGCTCCAGACGGTTAACGGCACCGCGAGGGCCGGACCGAGGATGATCGGCGCGGCCCATAACGTGGCGCCGAATCCGGCCGCGCTCCAGAGCGCCGCAGCCATCCCGATCCCGGCCAGCGTATGCGGCGCCAACGGCGGCCAGGCGTCACGCCAGGCGATATCCAGGCGATCCCGATTCTGTCCGCCCCAGGCCACGCTGCGACCGAACATCAGCCCGATCAGAAACAGCGTGATTGACAGCGCCACCACCGGCGCAATCAGGGCCGATGACAGCAGTTCAACCAGTACGGACGCCGCAAACACGGCGCTGCCGCCGTAGCGGCCCGTGCCGTGGGCGGACAACAGCACATCGAGTACCCCGGCGATCTTGGGCGTGATCGCCAGCACGAACACGCCCACGAACAGGCCGAACCCGAGCCGCACGTCGCCCAGGCTGAGATCGCCGAGCACGCCGCCGATACAGCTTGCCGCGATCATTCCGATCCAGGCCGCCGGCGCGATATACATCCCGATGGCCTGCAGCAGCTGGAAGCGGCTCACCGGCCGCAGCCCAGGGGTGCCGAGTAGCCGCAGGTACTGCATGTTGCCCTGGCACCAGCGCAGTTCGCGGCGAATGAAATCCAGCAGCGTAGGCGGATTGATCTCGTAGCTGTCGCTCTCGACCGGTACCACGCGCACCTCGTAGCCGGCCCGGCGCATGAAGGTCGCCTCGAGCTGATCGTGGCTGAGCACTGCGCCGCCCCACGGCGGGCGCCCCGACAGCCGGGGCAGCCGGCAATGCGCCCGAAACGGCGCCACGCGGATCACTGCGTTGTGCCCCCAATAAGCTCCACAGTCGGCGGTCCACCAGGCCGCGCCCGTGGTGAAAGCGCGCATCGCATGGCGCATGCCGAACTGGAATACACGCGTGAAACCACTGTGGCTGGGCATGCCCACCACGAGGCTCTGCAGAATGCCGATCTCCGGCCGCGCCTGCATGACACCCACCAGGCGCACGATGACCTCACCCGACATCAGGCTGTCGGCATCGAGCGGGATGAAATAATCGAACGCCGCCCCGCGTTGATCCAGAAAATCCGCGATATTGCCCGCCTTGTAGCCGCGATTGTGCGCCCGCCGGCGATAGATCGGCGCGGGTTCGCCGGGCGCGGCATGGGCGCGGAAGGCGGCGAAGGCGGCGCGCTCGGCGGCGATGATATCCGGCTCGTCGGAATCGCTGATCACAGCGAATGTGAATCGATCGATGCCGCCGGTTGCGGCCAGCGAGTCGCGCATGCAAGCCAGGCGCTCGAATACCGGCGCGGGGGCCTCGTTGCGCAACGTCATCACCAGAACCGTACTGCAATCCAGCGCCGGCAACTCGGCATCGGCGTCGGTCAATGCGGCCACGCCAGGCATGGCGCGCACCTGCTCGGGGCGGAGTTGGCGCAGGGCCAGCCCAATCACGGCATTCCAGAAGCCGAGCACCGTGTACGGCATGCTAAGCAGGAAACCGAAACCGATCAGGCCTTCGGACAGCGTCAGGCCGTCGGCGGCCAACAAGGACAGCATGGCCGCGAAGGCCACGGCCAGCGTGACCAGGTTCAGAGCGACAACGAGATAGCGGCGGCGACGGACGTCGACCGGTGCGGACATGGAATGGCGGACCTCGGGCGGACAATCATTCCGAGTCTAATCGCCCGAGGCAGACATCTCGATAACGATCCCCCGAGGGCCTTGTTTCCCGGGCGCGATACTGCCAGAGCGTGGCCGGCGGCCAGTTCTGGGCGACACGGCGATAGCGTTCGGCGCAATAATTCCAGGCGCGCAGATGACGCTGGCGCACCGGGGAGCCAGGTAGATAGGTGATCTGGGTGAAAGTGGCCCCGGGCGCGGCGCGGGCGAAACAGTCGTCCAGCACGGCGCGCTGGCCGGTGCGCCCGAAGTGCAGGATGGGCAGCGTCGAGATGACCGCCGCGATGCGGTCGATACGGCGTGTCTCGAACAACGGGTCCAGCGCCCGCGCATCCGCCCGGGCGACAAGATCCCGACCGAAACGCCGGCGCAGATGCGCGGCGAGCTCGGCGTTCGCCTCGACGATGCACAACCGCTGTCGATCCACGCCCGCCGCCAACATCGCCGACGTCACCGGGCCGGTCCCGGCCCCCAGTTCGACAATCGTGCCTTCATCGGGGGCCGCCGCGACGGCGTCGACGAAAGCGGCCGCCACGGCGGCACCGCTCGGCGCCAGGGTGGCGATCTGGCGCGGTTTCGCCAGCCACAACCGCCATAGAAGCGTCAGTTCCGACATGGAAGAAACCTCCAGGATTTCGGCCCAGATTTAGCAGCGCTTCGTGACCCCGCGATGACGTCCGGCCTTTCACGGCGCGGTCATCCCAGGGTCATCGATTCATCACATGCCCGGCCGAGAATCGGGGCCGTTAATCCGGTCTCTGGAGGCCATCGCATGTCCATCGCGACCCGTATCGAACGCGCTCCGCGCGGCTTCTATTACAGTTTCGCCCAGACCGAAGAGGACATCCGCGACAGTCTGGCCCTGCGCCACCGCGTATTCGTGGAGGAAATGGGCGCCCGCATCGAACCGGGCCCCGCCGGGCTGGAAACCGACGCCATGGATGAATATTGCCTGCACCTGATCGTGCGCGAGGCCACCACCGACCGCGCCGTGGCCAGCACGCGCATCCTCACCCACGAAGCCGCCATCGCCGCCGGGCGCTTCTATTCCGCCACCGAGTTCAATATCGACCGTCTCCTGGCGCGCCCGGGGCGGTTTCTCGAGATCGGGCGGACCTGTGTGGATTCCGCGCACCGCGGCGGCGCGGCCATCGCCATGCTGTGGAACGGGCTGGCGGACCTGATCCGGGCCGACGACTACGATCATCTCATCGGCTGTGCCAGCATCGACCTGCGCGACGGCCTGGACCGGGCGCATGCCATCTGCCGCGACCTCCTGGGGCGCCAGCCGGTGCCTGCGCAGCACCGCGTGGCGCCGCGGCGCCCCCTGCCGGCCGCCTCGAACCGGCTGGTCCGTGCCGTGCGGATGCCGCCGCTGATCAAGGCCTATCTCCGACTGGGCGCACGTGTCGGAGGCCCGCCGTGCCATGACCCCGACTTCGGCGTGGCCGACCTGTTCATGCATCTGGATGTCGCCCGGCTGTCGCCGCGCTATGCCCGGCATTTTCTCGGCACGACCGCCGCCGACAGCGATATCAGGCTCACGGCATAAACGCCCCGTCGCACGGCCGGATCGAGCGCTCAGGTAAACTAGGGGTTTTTTTGAGGGCGAAGTCTTGGCCGACCTGTTCAATGTCACGCTGCTCGGCATCATCGAGGGCATCACCGAGTTCCTGCCCATTTCCAGCACCGGCCATCTGCTGATTGCCGAACGCTGGCTCGGACAACGCTCGGATCTGTTCAACATCGTGATCCAGGCCGGCGCGATTCTCGCCGTCTGCCTGATCTACCGGCAGCGCATCGTCGCCTTGTTCACCAACTGGCGCGACCCGGCGCAGCGCGATTATCTCGCCAAGCTGATCGTGGCCTTTCTGATCACCGCGGTGCTGGGCCTGATCGCGGTCAAGGCCGGATTCCAGCTGCCCAAACACCTGTATGGCGTGGCCTGGGCGCTGATCATCGGCGGCTTCTGGATGATTGCGGCCGAGCAGATCGCCGCCCGGCGGGCCGAGTCGTCGAAGATCACCTGGACCGTGGCCATTCTGGTCGGCATCGCGCAGATGGTCGCCGGCCTGTTCCCGGGCACCTCGCGCTCGGGCGCGACCATCTTCATTGCCCTGCTGGCCGGCACCAACAACCGTAGTGCGGCCACCGAGTTCGCGTTTCTGGTCGGCATCCCGACCATGTTCGCGGCCAGCGGCTATGAGTTGTTCCACAGCATCCACCACGGCCAGGTCGGCAACGTGAACTGGACCGCGGTCGCCATCGGGTTCGTGGTCTCCACCATTGTGGCGTTCGTGGCGGTGAAATGGCTGCTGACCTATATCCAGAGCCATCGATTTACCGTGTTCGCCATTTACCGCATCATTTTCGGGGTGCTGCTGCTGGCACTATTGCCCGGCGCCGGCTGAACGGGTACAGATTGAGCGGCACCCATACCGGATACGCTCCATGAAACACGCCCTGGCGGCACTGCTCAATATTCGCCATCCGCTGATCCAGGCGCCGATGGCCGGTGGGCCGACCACACCGGCGCTGGTCGCCGCGATATCCAACGCCGGCGCCCTTGGCTCGATCGGCGCCGGCTATCTTGCGCCGGATGCGCTGGAACGCACGATCACCGCGGTGCGCGCCGCCAGTGACCAGCCGTTCGGCGTAAACCTGTTCGTGCCGGGTCCGTGCACGCGCGATGCGGCACGGGTAGCGTCGGCCAATGCCCACATGGCCGAATTCCGGCAGGAACTCGGCATCGAGGCCCCGTCGGCCATCGACGACATCGCCCCCGATTTCGAAGCACAGTTCGAAGCCGTGCTCGACGCGGCGCCGACGCTGGTCAGCACCACCTTCGGCGCATTGACGGGCGCCCAGGTCGACCGGCTGCAGACCGCCGGCTGCCGGGTGGCCGGCACCGCCACCACAGTCGCCGAAGCCCGTCATCTCGAAGCCACCGGCGTGGACGCGGTCGTCGCCCAGGGGTTCGAGGCCGGCGGCCATCGCGGCAGCTTTCTCGATGATTTCGAGCGCTCGGCGGTGGGCACGCTGGCACTCGTGCCGCAGATCGTGGATGCCGTGCGCCTTCCGGTGATCGCCTCAGGCGGCATCATGGACGGGCGTGGCATCGCCGCCGCGCATTGCCTGGGTGCAGCCGGGGTCCAGATGGGCACCGCCTTTCTCGCCACGGACGAATCGGGCGCCAAACCCGAGCACAAGTCCGCCCTGCCCGGCGCCGCCGATACCGCGACCACACTCACGGCGGCGTTTTCCGGCAAGCCGGCTCGCGGACTGCGCAATCGCTTCATCGAAGCCTTCGTGCACCACGTCGATCCATTGCCGGATTACCCCGAACAGAATGCCTGGACCAAGGACATCCGGGCGGCCGCGGCGGCCCAGCACCGCCCGGAATTCATGTCGTTATGGGCCGGCCAGGCCGCCGGCATGACCCGGCCCATGCCGGCCAGCGAGCTGGTCGCCACCCTGATCAAGGAAGCCCACGCCCTGATTCCGGGTTGTATCTAGGTGTGTAAAGCCACCAGGTTGTTCAGGCCGAGGGTGCTGATGGGTGTGTGGTAGTCGAGACTGGCATGGGGGCGATGCCAGTTATAGTCATGCAGCCAGTGGGGCAGATGGGCGGCACGCTGATCGGCGTTGTCATAGGCGCGAGCATAGGCCCATTCGTGCAGCGCGGTCTGGATCAGCCGCTCGGCTTTGCCGTTGGTGCGCGGCCGGTAGGGCCGTGTCCTCTTGTGTTTGAGCCCGAGTCGCCGACAGGCCTTGGCGAAGACAGCCGACTTGTAACAGCCGCCGTTATCGGTCAGCACGCGGTCGAATCGTACGCCCAGGTGCCGGTAATAGTGCAAAGCGGCTATCAGGGCGCGAACGGCACTCGGTCCCGTTTCATCCGGCCAGATTGTCGCGTGACTGACGCGGCTGTGATCGTCGATGGCCACGTGGACATGGTCCCAGCCTGCGCCGCGTGAACGTCCGGCTTGTCGATTGCCGGTCACGCGGTGACCGGGGCGCTCGAAGCGGCCGAGCTTCTTGATATCGAGATGCAGCAGATCGCCGGGTGCCTCGCGGGTATAGCGCTTGACCGGCGGCGCGGGATCCAGCGCGGACAGTCGGTTCAGGCCGGCTCGCTGAAGCACGCGTGCGATCGTGGTCACGGGCACGCCCAGTTCGCGACTGATCGCGCGATAGATACGCCGCTCACGCCGCAAGGCCACGATCCGCTGCCGGGTTGCCTCGGATAGCCGATGGGGGCAACGAGCCGGTCGCGAACTGCGTTCATACAAGCCGGACTGACCGTGCTCGCGATATCGGGCCAGCCACTTGTAAGCGGTCCGCACGCTCACGCCCATGGCCTGCGCCGCTTCGACCGGGCGCTGACCATGTTGAAGGATTCGACGGACCAACAGGTCTCGACCATGAACGGTCAAACGCGCATTCTTGTGGGTGTTCATCCGGGTCACTCCTGAAGCTTGAAGGATTCGGCACCCATCAGTTTCAGGGCGGTCGGCTCGGATGAACAACCTACTGAAAGATCACATCTAGGGCCTGTTCCAATCGGCGGTTAACCGCTGCCCGTGGCCGCCGCCCCGGTGGGATCGCGGCGTGTCGATTTTATTTGTATTTTTTTGTATACAACCGTATAAATTATGACAAAGGCGTAACCACGGTGGGTACCCGATTCGATGAGCAGCGATCATGCGGCCTATGATGTTCTGATCGCCGGCGGCGGCAACGCCGCGCTGTGCGCCGCGATCACGGCCGCCCGCGCCGGCGCCTCGGTGCTCGTGGTCGAGCGCGCACCGACGCCCTATCGCGGCGGCAATACCCGGCATACCCGCAACATGCGCGTGGCCCACGAGGCCGGCAACGAGACGCTCACCGGACCCTATCCCGTGGATGAATTCTGGGAAGATCTGCTGCGGGTCACGGCCGGCCACACCGATCGTGAGCTCGCCCGCCTGACGCTCGAGAAATCCGCCGAGCTCTGGGATTTTCTCTACGCACAAGGCGTGCGCTATCAGCCCTCGCTGGGCGGCACGCTGTCGCTCGGCCGCACCAACGCCTTCTTTCTGGGCGGCGGCAAAACCTTATTGAACGCCCTCTACCGCACGGCCGGCAAGCTGGGCGTGGTCGTGCGCTATGAAACAACCGTCGTGGATCTGGCGATCGCGGGCGGCCGTTTCGAATCGGCCACGATCGAACATGACGGGCAGCGCGAGACCATCCGGGCGAATGCTTTCGTTGCCGCCTCGGGTGGCTTCGAAGCCAACCTCGAATGGCTGACCGAAGCCTGGGGCCCGGCCGCCGCCAATTTCCTGATCCGCGGCACGCCCTACAACCGCGGCGAACTGCTGCGGCTGTTACTCGACAACGGCGTGGCGCAGGTCGGCGACGCGACCCAGGGCCACGCGGTGGCCATCGACGGGCGGGCGCCGAAGTTCGACGGCGGTATCGTCACCCGCCTGGACTGCGTGCCCTTCGGCGTCGTGCTCAATGCCGAGGCACAGCGTTTCTACGACGAAGGCGAGGATTTCTGGCCCAAGCGCTATGCGATCTGGGGCCGGCTGGTAGCGGGCCAGCCCGAACAAGTCGGGCATGTGTTCATCGATGCCAAGTCGATCAAGTTATTCATGCCCTCGGTGTTTACGCCGGAAAAAGCCGACACGATCGAGGAACTGGCCGAAAAGATCGGCCTCGATTCCGCGGCGACCCGGGCTTCGATCGACGAATTCAACGCCGCCTGCCGGGTCGGGCATTTCGACCACACGGCCTACGACGCATGTCACACGGAAGGCATCGAACCGCCGAAATCGCACTGGGCGCGGCCGATCGATACCCCGCCCTACTATGCCTACACCCTGCGTTGCGGCATCACCTTCACCTATCTCGGTGTGAAGGTCGATCGCGGCGCGCGCATGCAGATGGCCGACGGCCGGCCGGCCGACAACCTCTATGCCGCCGGCGAAATCATGGCCGGCAATGTGCTCGGGCAGGGTTATCTGGCCGGCATCGGCATGACCATCGGCAGCGTATTCGGCCGCCTGGCCGGCGAAGGAGCCGCGAGCCATGTCTGATGTGAGGGTTTCCGATTTCAATCTGGCCGATCTGACCCGCATGGACCAGGACGAGGTCGCGCGTCAGATGTCGATCTGCAACGCCTGTCGTTATTGCGAAGGGCTGTGCGCGGTGTTTCCGGCGATGGAACTGCGGCGCGCCTTCGACGGAACCGATGTCGATTATCTGTCGAATCTCTGCCACAACTGCGGCGCCTGTTATGACGCCTGCCAGTACGCGCCGCCGCACGAATTCGGCATCAACGTGCCGCAGGCCATGGCCGATCTACGCGAGAATTCCTACCCGCGTTATGTCTGGCCGGCGGCGTTCTCCGGTCTGTTCACACGCAATGCGTTCTGGATCGGGCTCGCCGCTGTGACGTTCGTGGCGGCATTCATCGCCGGCGTGATCGGCTGGCATGCCGCGGGCGCGCTGTTCGCCAACTACAGCGGCAGCGGCGCCTTCTACCACCTGATCCCGCACGGCGTGCTGGTGGCCATCTTCGGCACGTTGCTCGGCTATGCGATCCTCGCCATGACGCTGAGCGTGCGCCGCTTCTGGCGCGCCACCCACGGCGGCGAACCGCTGGAAGCGGGCTCGATCCGACAGGCGATCCACGATACGGCCACGCTGCGCTATCTGCACGGCGGCGGTCCCGGCTGTACCGGCGTGTCGGGCCGGCCGAGCGATCATCGGCGCTGGTGCCACCACGCCACGGCTTACGGCTTCGTGCTGTGTCTGGCCTCGACCAGCCTGGCCACGGTCTGTCACTACCTGGGCTATGAGGCGCCCTACCCGATCTGGCACCCGGTGGTCATCCTTGGCGTGCTCGGCGGTATCGGCCTGATCGCCGGCCCGATCGGGCTGTTGACCGGCCGGCCGGCATCGGCCCGGGGCAAATCGCGCACGGCCGACATCGGGCTCGTATTCATCGTGATGCTGCTGGCGACCAGCGTCTCCGGACTGGCCGTGCTGATTCTGCGTGCCACGCCCTTGATGGGTCTGGCGTTGACCGTTCATCTGGGCATTGTCGCCGCACTGTTCGTCAGCCTGCCCTATGGCAAGTTCGTGCACGGTCTGCACCGCGTAGCCGCGCTGGTGCGCCATGCCCACGAACAGCGGGCCGCAGCGCGAAGCTGATCGGGCCCATCCAATGCGATAAGCTCGCTGTAAACGCATCGGCGAGTGCGAGATTAACGAGGGGAGATGGCTAAAAACGTATCCCGCGGCGAAGCCGCCTACTTGCAGCTCAAGGAGGCGATCCGGTCCGGCTCGCTGGCACCCGGCACGCGCGTGCGCGAAGTCGAGATCGCCGAACGCTTCGGCATCAGCCGCACGCCCGCCCGCGAGGCCATCCGGCGGCTGGAGAGCAAGGGGCTGATCTCGATCGTACCGCACCAGGGCGCGGTGATTTCATCGCTGGATCACCAGCAGACCATGGAGCTGTATGACCTGCGCGAAATCCTGGAAGGCTCGGCAGCCGGCTTCGCGGCCCGCCATGCCTCGGCCGCCGAAGTCGAGGAACTGGCCGAGCTGGTCGCTTCCGAACCGCCATTCGCGGATGATCCGCACCGGCTTGCCGAGCTGAACCGGGTGTTTCATGCCTCGCTCTATCGCGCGGCCCATAACCGGTTTCTCGAACACGCGCTACTCAATCTGCGCGACTCCATGGCGCTGCTCGGCGGTACCTCGCTGCGGGTAGCCGGACGCTACGACAGCGCCCACGACGAACACGAAGCGATCATCGCGGCCTTGAACGCCCGCGATGAAACAGCCGCCGAAACGGCCGCACGGGCCCATATCCGCAACGCCCAGCGTGCACGTCTCAAGCTGATGCGCGCTAAGATGTTCAACGCCGACGAAACCGGCCCCGGCCCCGAATAGGCAGGGCAACAGGGGCGTGGCCCGCGATCTACAACATTAGTCGCCTATCAGCGTATGCATTCTTTTGTATACATTGATATGCGAATGTGGCGGTTTTACCGTCTTGGGGCATCAACCGGGTGAGACAAGCATGAAATATTTCGATAACAACAAAAGCGTTGGTTTCAAGTGGGCGAGCGGCGCGCTGGTCGCGACGTTCGCCTTTCTGGGCGCCCAGGGCGCCAGTGCTGCGGATCTGACCATCCGCATGGCCTGGTACATGCCGCCGAACACGGCCGTGGCCGACCAGGGACAGGAGATTGCGAACAAGATCGAGTCGATGAGCCACGGCAAGATCGCTGTGCAGACTTTCCCGTCGGGCTCGCTGCTCAAGGAATCCAACATCGGCCAGGGCGTGGCCAACAACACCGCCAACATGGTCATCAGCGGCATGCACTGGTGGTCCAACCAGGCGCCGGCCCTGCAGTGGGACACCATCCCGTTCCTGGTCGACGATGCCTCCAAGCTGCTGAATAAGCTGCACGGCCCGCTCGGTCAGGACGTGAACAAGCAACTCAACCGTTTCGGGGCCCAGGTGATCGGCTGGAGCTTCTACGGCTACGCGCTGAGCTATATCAACAACAAACACCCGATCAAGGTGCCTTCCGATCTCAAGGGCCTGAAGCTGCGCTCCGAGGGCAAGCTCTCGGCCCAGTTCCTGAAATCCGAAGGCGCCACACCGGTGGCGATGGACTCCAGCGAGGTCTATACCGCCATGCAGCGCGGCACGCTCGATGGCGGCGTATCCGGCTTGTCCTCGATCGTATCGCGCAAGTGGTATGAAGTCGGCAAGTACGTCACGGCCATTCACTATGCGCCGCTGGTCTATCCGGTGCAGGTCAACCGCCAGTGGTGGATGAGCCTGAAGCCGGGCCAGCGCGCAACGATCAAGAAGGCCGTGGCCAGCACCGAAAACGATGCGGTCGCCGCGATCGAAAAAGAGTTCAACAATGACATCGCGCTGATGAAGAAGAACGGCAACGAGGTCTATCGTCCGACCGACGCCCAGCTCAAGACCTGGCAGCAGGCCACCGAAGCCCAGGCGCGCAGGAATTATCTCAAGGATGCGGGCGCCAAGGGCAAGAAGATCCTGCACGACGTCGACGCCCCCGTCAGTCAGTAAACGGATCAGACCATGACCAGCGAGCGTCACCCTCTCTCGCGATCCGACAGCGCGCGCCGGCCTGCTCTGGCCGGCGCCGCTCGGGTGTTCGGATGGCTCGGGCAGGCGGCCGGGGCAGGCGCCGCGGTCATCACCCTGACGCTGACCGCCTCGGTGCTGCTCGGCATCACCCTGCGATCCGTGTCGATCGACAACTCCTGGACCTACGACCTGGACACCTTTGCCTTGATCTGGCTCGCCTTCCTCGGCGCCGCCTACACCGGCTATCGCGGTGCCCACGTCACCTCGGGCATCTCGCTGGAACACCTGTTGGGACGCGGGGCGATGGTGCTGGTCCTGGTGCGGTTCGTCCTGGTCGCCGGCTTTCTCGCAGTGTTCATCTACTCGGGCTACACCCAGGCGCACAGCAGCTGGATGTTCGACGAGAAGACGCTGGATACCGCCCAGTGGCCAGTCTGGGTTGCCAAACTGGCGTTGCCGGTGGGCGGCGCCGGCTGGCTGGCCGCCGAGATTCACAAACTGCTGGCTCTGTTGGCCGGCACCTCAGCCGCAGCGACCCAGCCCGCCGACTGATAGGGCGGCCGGCCCCCTTCCGAACCTCTTCACACCTCGCGTGTTTTTCCGGTAGCCGACTATGCATTTCATCCTGATGCTCGTGGCCCTGTTCGCTCTGCTGATTCTGGGCGTGCCGATCGCGATCGCGCTCCTGATCAGCGGCGTGCTCGGCTACATGCTCACGATCGGCGTGGATCCCGGCATCAACGCCCTGGCCCAGATTTCGTACTCGGACGTGAACTCGTTCGTGATCATCGCCATCCCGCTATACATCTTCATGGGCCAGATCATGCTCAAGGGCGAGGCCGGGCGGGATCTGTTCGACTTCGCCCAACGCATGACCCGGCGCCTGCCGGGCGGACTGGTCATCGCCGCGATCCTGGCCAGTGCCATTTTCGCGGCCATTTCCGGCTCGTCGACCGCCACCGCCGCCACCATCGGCTCGATCAGCATTCCGGAGATGATCAAGCGCGGCTACGACAAGCGCATGGCCGCCGGTGCGGTGGCCGTCGCAGGCAGTCTCGGCATCCTGATCCCGCCGAGCATCTCGCTGATTCTTTATTCGCTGGTCACCGGCGCCTCGGTCGGCAAACTGTTTCTGGCCGGCATCCTGCCCGGCCTGATGCTGGCGCTGCTGTTCGCGGCCTATACCGTGGTCCGTACCGCCGGGGGCTCGCTCGCTCCGGCCGGCGCTCCGGCCGGCACGGCCGCCGCCGATACCGGGCTCGACCTGCCGCCGATGTCACTCGGCATGATCGGCAGCCTGGCGATGATCGTGGTGGTGCTCGGCAGTATTTACGCCGGTCTGGCCACGCCCACCGAGGCCGCGGCCATCGGCGTCGCCTATGCACTGATTCTGACCCTCGTCGTGAAGCGCACGCTGGGCGCCCGCCTGCTGGGGCTGGCCACGCTGGACAGCGTCAAGACCAGCGCGATGATTCTGATGCTGATCGCCGGCGCCTCGGTGTTCGGCAACACCTTGTCGCTGCTGCGCGTGCCGCAGGACGTGGCAAGCTGGCTCGACACCCTGCAGCTCGCTCAGTGGCAGTTCCTGATCGCGATCAATGCGCTGTATCTCCTGCTCGGCATGTTCATGGATGCCTCGGCGGCGATCCTCGTGACCGTGCCGATCCTGCTGCCGGCGCTCAAAGCGCTGGACATCGACCTGATCTGGTTCGGCGTGATCCTGGTGATCAACATGGAGATCGGCGCCGTGACGCCGCCCGTCGGCATGAATCTGTTCGTCGTCCAGTCGCTGTCGGACGACTACACCATCACGGACGTGCTGCGCGGCTCGCTGCCCTACGCGCTGATGGGGCTGGTCGGCCTGGCCCTGGTGATCCTCTTCCCGCAGATCGCGCTCTGGCTACCCTCCTTCAGCCGGTAGGCGATGCATGAGCGACCTCCGGCGCGCAGCCGCTGCGCTTCGACCACTGGCCGCGGCCCTGGCAACGGCCACCGTCGGCGGCGGCGTGTTCGCGCTCGTCCATCTGCCCATGCCCTGGCTGCTGGGCGCGATCACCGGCACCGCGATCGCAGTGATGAGCGGCGTCACCGCGCGTATTCCCAGATGGCTACGCAACCTGGTGCTCGTGGTGATCGGGTTGATGATCGGCGCTACGCTGCAACCTTCGATCCTCGGCAATCTCGCCCGCTGGCCGGTGTCGCTGTGCGCGGTGGCGCTTTACGTAGGACTCGTTACCAGCGCGCAGTATCTGTTCTTTCGCCGAGTCGGCGGCTACGACGCGCCCACGGCCTATTTCTCGGCCGCGCCCGGCGGCTTCATGGCCATGACCGTGATCGGCGGCGACTACGGTGGCGCCGAGCGGGTGATTGCGCTCATGCATGCAGTGCGCATCGTGCTGGTGGTGTTCGTGCTCGTATTCGGTTTTCATCTGCTGGTGGCACACGCCGGCTCCGGTAATGCGAACCGTTA
Organism: Salinisphaera sp. LB1; assembly: GCF_003177035.1. Taxonomy (NCBI): domain Bacteria; kingdom Pseudomonadati; phylum Pseudomonadota; class Gammaproteobacteria; order Salinisphaerales; family Salinisphaeraceae; genus Salinisphaera; species Salinisphaera sp. LB1. The sequence goes on from NZ_CP029488.1 coordinate 638,060, forward strand.
TGTGTCGCTGGCCGACGTGACCGCAAGCCACTGGCTGATCCTGATGGCGGTTGGCGCCATCGGCGCCGCGGCCTCTAAAGTACTGCGGCTGCCGGGCGCGATCATGCTCGGGCCATTGATGGCGATGGGCGTGGTTCAGGTCAGTGGCCTGGCCACCATCCATGTACCCAATGCCCCGATCCTGATCGCCGAAGTCGTGCTCGGCAGTTCCATTGGCGCCCAGTTCGCGGGCGCGAGCTTTGCCGAAGTCCGCCGCGGGCTGCTGTTGTCGCTGACCTCGACCCTGACCATGCTCGTCATATCGGCCGGCTTCGCCTTCGGCCTGCATGCCCTGACCGGGTTGAACCTTGAGGCCCTGTTCCTGGCCTTCTCGCCGGGCGGCATGTCGGGCATCTCGCTGATCGCCCTGGCACTCGGCATCGAACCCGCCTTCGTGACCGTGCACAACATGCTGCGCGTGCTGATTATCCTGATCGCCGGCCCGGCCGTGTTCTCAGCGCGCCGACGCACACAATAAAAAAAGCCGGAGCCCGCCATGCGGACTCCGGCCGTGGCCAGCGCGAAGCTGGCGCCTCAACAATCGATCAGCTGCCCAGCTTCTGCTTGACAACGGTCAGGGCGTCGCTTGAGCCATCGGCAGTTTTCACGCCGTCCAGCCACTGGGCCACCGTATCCATATGGTTCTTGATCCAGTTGTCGGCCACTTTCGTCGCCGACTGGTGCTTGTAGCCAAAGTCGTAAATCCACTGGCTCTGGATTTTGGACGGCACCACCATTTGCTTGAGGAAGCGGGTGACATTCGGGTTGCTCTTTTCGAACGCCGGGTTGATGGCGGTGTAGACCGACGAACCACCGCCCCAGATTTTCTTCGGATCCTTGAGATAGTGGAGGTCGTATTTGATGTTCATCCAGTGTGGCTTCCAGCCGAGGAACACAATCCACTGTTTCTTGCGAATCTTGCGGCCGGCCTCGGTCAGCATGACCGCGGTGGACGACGGACGCAGATTCCAGCTGCCCAGGTTGTAGGTGTTGTTCTTGATCGCGGTCTTGACGATTTCGTTGCCGTCGTTGCCGGCCTCGATACCGTAGATGCGATGGTGGAACTTGGCGGCATGCTTGTTCAGGTCGGCGATGCTGTGCACGCCGGCATTCCACACGTAGCCTGGTACCACGAGATCATATTTCGCGTCCGGCACGTTCTTGACCAGCAGATTGATCTTGCCGGACTTCACCATCGGCTCGACGGTCGACTTCTGGGTCGGCATCCAGATGCCCAGGTCCGCGTCCATATCACCGCGGCCCACGCCCTGAAGGTCGATGGTCCAGCTGGCGTTGGTCACTTTCGTGTCGTAGCCCGCCGCTTCCAGAATCTTACGGGCGATGGTGGTCTTGACCGTGACGCCGGGCCACGGCGGAGCCCCGAACTTGACCGTTTCCGCCTGGGCCGTGACGACGATGCCGGTGGCCGCCACCAGCACAATGGCCGCTGCGCTCAGCCGCGCGGCCCACGATTGAAATCGTTTCATTTGAGTCCCTCATAAAAAAACCGAATCGTGCGGCACGTCGATACCCATTCTGGCCGGCACGACCTTGGCATGATAACACTCGGTCCGGGGTCACTCGCCGAAACAGCGCCGAAGGGGCAACCGTACGGCCAGCGCCCCGAGACAGGCCAACCATACCGGCGGGGTCAGTGCGCAGCCGATGCGGCAATACTGGCCCCAGCCGATCGCAAGCCCCCGTCACTCCAGCCACCTGCAGCCGAAGCAGCCTGGCCATACTGCCGATAGGGGTGAGCTTTAGCCCCAGATCCACGCCGACGACTTTGGCATGCACTATTATTAATCCGGCATCAAAACAGCTGACTTCATCAGCTGTTTTCAACGCCTTCAAAAATAAAAGCCGGCACCTGTCCGTCTTTTATTTTCAAAGGCTTCGCGGCCAATGGCCGCGGCGCGCATGCGGTCGCATACTCGCGCTATTAACCCGAAAAATCATCTATTTTTGTGCCGGGTCAATAAGCTGGTGCGCCGCCTCGCGAGCATGCGCGGCCTGGGTCGACAACGCGACGACAAGCACGGTCGGCAAGTTATTCATCACCGACGACAGTCCAGCCAAGAGAAATCCAGCCGCCACCGCGATCAGCCACACGTTGCTGGTCGCCAACTCGCGCAGGCCATCGGCCAGCCCGTCAGTCCAGAGTTGACCAGTCCGAAGACGACAACGCACATGCCGAGCGAAAAGACCACGATCTGCCATGGCGCCCGCAACAGCACACGCCGAGGCCCAAAAATATCGACCACGAGACGGTGCCCAGCAGCATCACTAGCACCAGCAGACGCTGGCCGCGCCCGTTGCCGGCCCGGCCGACATGTGGCGCGGTCCAACGAAAACAGCTGGTTCATCCAACAGCAGACTGATGACGATGATCGCGACGGAGGTCAGCGTGGCGTTCCCGACGCCCCCCGACCGTGGCCACGTCCAGCGAGACCATGCCGACGGCGAGCGAAACCAGCGCGCCGCCGGTCGTGCTCCAGCCGATCCCGAGCTCGCGCGGCTGCGTGACCACCACGCGCGCGTGACGACGAATATGGCCAGTGCCAGGCAAATCAACCTTGGAGCCTCGAGCGCTGCGTCCCGACCACGCTCAGGGCCAAACCAACAATGCCAGTGTCAGAAGACCCATGACCAGCGTACCAACGCTCACCAGGAGCAGCGCAAACGGGTCGGCCAGCGGCACCGGTAGCGGTCGCTGCTCGAGTACACGGCACCGGCGCCGGGCCATGGCCAGCGTGAACAGCAGCAGCAGCACCGCGACCCCAGCGGCGAAACCGTGCAGCCACATCGGGCCGGGCAGATGATGGCGAACGAGTAACAGCGTGCCGTTGACGGCAAACGACAAGGAGGTGCGCGACCAGGACAAGTCGGTACGCTCGGCCTGCAGACCGGCGCGCCCCGGGATCAGGCGTTCAGTCACCCGCGCTCACCCCGAACAGCAGGGCCAGTACGATAACGATCAGGCCGACGAGAATGACCCCAGCAGCAAGCAGCCATGGCAAGCGTGTCGATGGTAGCGGCGCATCGCAACGCATGGCCCACTGCGCCGAGCGCCAGCGCAGCGCGCTACCCGCCACGGTGGCGACGCTGAGCACTGCAAGCAGCCCCGAAAGCAGCTTGCGCCCCTCGGGCAGACCGAAGTCCGGAACCAACTGCATCACCGCGACGGCGCCCGCCAACAGGGCCAGCGCGGTGCGAATCCATGCCAGGAAGGTCCGTTCGTTGGCCAGTGTGAACCGGTAATCCGGCTCGTGGTCGACACCCGCGTCGGGCTGCTGCTCGCTAGCGCGGCGTTTCATTACGACAGAGAATGACGTTATATGCTGTGCCTGATTATCACTGATCGTCGCTTCAAGGGATACCGGCGGGCGGGCAAACGGCGCCGCCCACCGACGATCCGGTGGCGCGACGACAATACGGATTATCGCTCGTTGCGTAGTCGAAGCCGCAAGTTAAGCGGTCGTTCATGGACGCAGCTGTCGTTATATAGCAACATATTAGTGCCGTAGTTTACGACCTATGTCGTAGGTTACGGTGTGCCTTTACCGGGTGCGTGGGTATGCAGGTTCCAGAAATCGCGCAACCTGCTGCGTCGAAACGGTACGATGTGCCGTATATGCCGACCGTGGTTGGCACCCACCTGGTCGTAGCCCAATAGTGGAACGGATCGCTCATGAATAAGCTCTATCGCAGTCCAGCGCTCAAGGTTCTGATTCTTTGTTGTCTGCTGCTCCCGCTCGCCGGCTGCGACAAAGATGGGCCCTGGCTCTGGATTCTTCACCCCAATGGCCCACTGGCCCGGTCCTCGGTGTTCTACCTGGTCGTCGATGTGCTGCTGCTCGGCCTGATAATCTTGCCGGCCACGGTACTGCTTATCTGGGTGTACTTTCGTTTTCGGCGCGGGGGTAGCGGCCGTTACGATCCAACTTTCAACCATTCCTGGACGATTGAGGGCATCGTATGGGGATTTCCCCTGGTGTTGGTTGGTGTCATGTCCTACTTCAGCTACCAGGGCATGCGTGCGGTTGGACCGTACAATCCACAGGCGGTGCAAGCGGAGGTTGCTCAACAGAAGAATCCGCCTCCGCCGCTCAAGGTCGACGTCATTTCCACGGATTGGCAGTGGTTATTCATCTACCCCAAGCTACATATTGCGGTTGCAAACCGTCTCATCGTGCCGACTCACCGCAAGGTGGAGTTGCGACTGACCGCAGTTGGCGCCACTAACGACTTCTATATTCTGAAGGTCGTTAATCAGATTTATGCCATGCCGGGCATGCGCACCAAACATAATTTCCTGCTCGACCGTACCGGCACGTATCGCGGCTACTCCACCGAGTTCAGCGGGCCCGGCTTTGCCTGGATGAACTACGACTTGAAGGTGGTCAAACCGGGGGCGTTTCAGGATTGGGTGACCAAGGCGCAAAGCTCGTCGCATCAGATGGACATGGCTCAGTTCAAGCAATTTGCCCAGCCCACGGTGAATACAGGCAATACCTGGACGGTCTACGGCAGCGTCGCGCCGCATCTGTTCAATGATGTGATCGCGGACGTCAAGTCGGGACAGCTCACCGGGAGTTGGCCGATGCGCTTGACGGAGGATATGACTTCGAAAGAATTCGCCCGGCAGCACGGCACAGGCCCCAAGTCATCCCAGCCTTTCGACGGGACCAACGCAAACTAGAGGCGGCACACGTTATGTTCATGAATATTCCAGGTCCTTGGAACCCGATCTTCGGGCGGCTGCCGATGCTGCTCGATTTGCATTACCACAACCCCTGGATCATGTTCGCGCTGGCGCTGGTCGTCGCCGGTGGCGGCACTGTGCTTGCTGCACTGACTTATTATCGGCTGTGGGGCTGGCTCTGGCGTGATTGGTTGACGACGGTCGATCACAAGAAGATCGGCATCATGTATTGCCTCATCGGCCTGATCATGCTCTTCCGCGGCTTTTTCGAGGCCGGCATGATCCGGGCGCATCAGGCCATGGCCGTAGGCCCGCAGTCGCCCGGTATCCTGGGCGCAGAGCACGGGTTCCTTACGCCATTCCACCTCAGCGAGATCTTCACGGTACACGGCACCCTGATGATCATCGTGGCAGCCACACCGCTGCTGGTGGGTATGATGAACCTGATCGTGCCAATCCAGATTGGCGCGCGCGACATGGCCTATCCGTTCCTCAACGCGATCGGTCTGTGGCTTACTGCTTCCGCCGCCGCGCTGGTCATGGTGTCGCTGTTTGTCGGTTCCTTCTCGCATGCCGGCTGGGTCGGCCTCACGCCGTTAACGCAGCTGAGCCATAGTCCAGGCGTGGGGGTCGACTACTGGATATGGATTATCCAGATTAGTTCGATCGGCACGACCGTCGGGGCGGTCAATATAATAGCCACTATCCTCAAGATGCGGGCGCCGGGTATGACGCTGCTGCGGATGCCGATGTTCTCCTGGACCGCTCTCGGCACGAATATCATCGCACTGACGTCTTTCCCAGTGCTGACCGTGGCGCTGTTCCTGCTCACCCTAGACCGCTACATCGGCACCCATTTCTTCACCGCCGACGGTGGCGGTAATTTCATGATGTACACCAACCTGTTCTGGGTGTGGGGCCATCCGGAGGTGTATTTTGTGGTGCTTCCGGCATTCGGCTTCCTATCCGAGATCATTCCGACATTTTCGGAAAAGCCGTTGTTCAACCATGCCGCGATGATTGTGGCAACGATGGGTATTGCGGGTGTGTCCTGGGCAGTCTGGCTGCATCATTTCTTCATCATGGGCCAGGGTCCGGTCGTTAATACGTTCTTCAGCATCGCCACGATGCTGGTCGGCATTCCGACCGGGGTGAAGGTATTCAACTGGGTCTTCACCATGTACAAGGGCCGTATACGGCTGGAAACACCCATGCTCTGGGCGGTGACCTCCGTGCTGCTGCTCATCGGTGGTGGCATGACCGGGATGATGCTGGCAATTCCGGCAATTAATTACGTCACACACAACAGCGTGTTCGTGGTCGCGCACTTCCACAACATGTTCCTGCTGATCGTGTTTGCGTTGTTTGGCGCCGTGACCTACTGGTGGCCCAAGGTCTTCGGCTTCTATTTGGATGATCGCCTCGGCCGCTTGTTTTTCTGGCTGTTCTGGGGCGGTTCGGTATTCGTGTTCGTGCCCATGTATGCACTCGGCTTTCTGGGCATGACGCGCCGTCTGGACTACATCGCCCACCCGGGCTGGTGGCCACTTCTGATCCTGGAAGTTTTCGGCATCGCTCTGTACACGGCCTCGGTGGTCGCGTTCGTGCTGCAGATTGCGGTCTCGCTGCGCGATCGGGAGAAGAACCGTGTGGTTACATCCGATCCCTGGCGCACCGGACGCAGCCTGGAATGGGCGACGCACTGCCCGCCGCCGTTCTATAATTTCGCGGCCACACCCATTGTTCATGACTACGACGAGTGGGCCTGGCGTCGCGAACATGGCTTGACTTCGCTCGTACCGCCGCACTATGCCGATATTCACATGCCGAAGAACAGCATGTTGCCACTGGTGCTCGGGGCGTTCGCCACGATATTCGGGTTTGCCGCTGTCTGGCGGATATGGTGGCTGGCCGGCTTTGCCGTGGCAGCTGTGATCATCACTCTGATAGTCCGGATGTTTCAGAAAGATGTGGACTATATCGTGCCGGCTTCAGAGGTCGAGCGCATCGAGCAGGCCCACTTGGCGCAAATGGATAGCGAGGCACAGCAGTCGCTGCATGCTCCCAACGAGGCCGCCCCTGGCAGCCGAATCGCTACATCTTAATCGGCTCATACGCATACGGAATGATCGCCCATGGCTAACCACGCAAAACCAAGCGGAAATCCAGAAGGCGTCGAGCTCTGGCAACCGGAATCCGAGCATCCCGATACCATCGGGCTCCGTTCGCTCGGCTTCTGGTTGTACATGATGAGTGACGCCATGATCTTTGCCGGGCTGTTTGCGGCCAACGGCGTCTATCTGGCCGCCTACGGCACCAGCAGCATCACGGCAGACCAAGTCATCCATCCGGTTGAAGGCCTGTTTCCGACGCTGTTTCTGCTATCTAGTGTATTCATGCTTGGGCTGGCTTTCGTGGCCATCAAACACGGCCGGCGCGGCGAAACGCTGCGCTGGATGGGCCTGTCCCTGGCACTGGGAGCGGTGTTTATACTCGAGGAGATGTATGAGTTCTCGGGATTGGCCCGGGACGGCGCGTTACCCCAGGCCAGTGCCTTTCTTTCCAATCTCTGGACCATCGTCTGGATCCATGGGGCTCATGTTATCGTCGGGCTTATCTGGATGGCGGCCATGATGGTGCAGGTGGCCCGCGACGGCTTCACCGAGCCGGTTGTGGGGCGCTTGATCAATCTGCGCCTCTTCTGGTTCTTCCAGGCCCTGGTCTGGGTCGCCGTCTACACCTTCGTCTACTTGATTGGAGTGAGCTAATGGCTGAGCACGATCATCACGATCCACTGGCCCATCCCGAAGTCCAGCAGGCGAGCACCGGGCGATATGTGGCCGCCTTTGTGCTCGCGCTTGTGGCATTGCTCATCAGCTGCATCGTGACAGCCGGTTTCGACTTATCCCGTGACATGACCATTGCCTGGATCTCGATACTGGCTGCGATCGCCGCTACTGGGCAGGTTTATTTACTTTTCAACCTCAATCTGTCCAAGGCGATGCGGTGGCACACCGCAGCATTCGTGCTCACGGCACCGCTGGTTCTGATGGCGATCGGCCTGACGTTATTTATGTTCCATTATCTAATGATACGCACGACGGCCGGCGGCTGACTGGACCGATTCGCGCCAGCCACCAAAAAAAGCCCCGTAATCGGGGCTTTTTTTTTGCCCAGCTGCGCAACTGCAGCCGGGCAATCAAGGCCGCCGCCGCGGTTCAACTAACCCGCCCGAGCAGCCTTGAGCTCCCGTCGCCGGGCATGTAGAACAGGTTCAGTGTAGCCGGAAGGTTGTTCGACGCCCTTGAACACCAGATCACAGGCAGCCTGAAAGGCGATCGAGGCATCGAAGTCCGCCGACATCGGCATGTAGTTCGGGTCGCCCTCGTTCTGTCGATCGACCACCTTGGCCATGCGCATCAGGGTTTCGCGCACGTCGTTCTCGGTGGCGATGCCGTGGTGCAGCCAGTTCGCGATATGCTGCGACGAGATGCGACAGGTCGCCCGGTCCTCCATCAGCGCCGTATCGGTGATATCCGGCACCTTCGAGCACCCCACACCGTGGTCGACCCAGCGCACGACATAGCCGAGGATGCCCTGGCAGTTGTTGTCCAGTTCCTTGGCGATCTCATCGGCCGACAGCTCACGATCGAGCAGCGGAATAGTCAGCAGATCCTCGAGATAATCCCGGTGGCGCGATTCCAGCTCGCTCTGGCGTGCCAGCACGTCACAGCGGTGGTAATGGATGGCGTGCAGCGTGGCGGCGGTCGGCGACGGCACCCAGGCACAGTTGGCCCCGGCCTCGGGATGGCCGATCTTGGCGTCCATCATGGCGGCCATGTTGTCCGGCGCCGGCCACATGCCCTTGCCGATCTGGGCGCGACCGCGCAGGCCGCAGGCCAGACCGGTGTCGACGTTGTTGTCTTCGTAGGCCGTGAGCCAGGCGGTGGATTTCATCTCGCCCTTGGGCAACATGGGCCCGGCTTCCATCGAAGTATGGATCTCGTCGCCGGTGCGATCGAGAAACCCCGTATTGATGAAGATGGTGCGTTCGCGCGCCTCGCGGATGCATTCCTTGAGGTTGACCGAGGTGCGACGCTCTTCGTCCATGATGCCGATCTTGAGCGTATTGGGCGCGATGCCGAGCGCGTTCTCGATATGGCCGAGCATGGCAACCGTGAAGTTCACCTCGGCCGGACCGTGCATCTTCGGCTTGACGATATACACCGAGCCGGCCCGACTGTTGGTGTGCGGGCCGTTGCCCTTGAGATCGTGCAGCGCGATGGTGGCGGTGGCCAACGCATCGAGGATACCTTCCGGGATTTCCTTGCCTTGGCCGTCGAGCACCGCCGGCGTGGTCATCAGATGGCCGACGTTGCGGACCAGCATGAGGCTGCGCCCGGGCAGGCTCAGTTCGCTGCCATCGGCCGCGGTATAGACGCGATCGTCGGCCAGCTTACGGGTGAAGGTCTTGCCGCCCTTGTCCACCTCTTCGGTGAGATCGCCCTTCATCAGGCCGAGCCAGTTGCCATAGACCAGCGCCTTGTCCTCGGCGTCGACCGCGGCGACCGAGTCCTCGCAGTCCTGGATGGCCGTCACGGCGGCCTCCATCAGCACATCCTTCACGCCGGCGGCGTGGTCCTTGCCGACCGGGTCGTTGGCATCGATCTGGATCTCGATATGCAGGCCGTTGTGCACCAGCAGGATCGCCGACGGCTGACTGGGCGTGCCCTGATGGCCGACGAACTGATGCGGCTCAGCGAGTTCCACATGGCCGGAGCCGATATCGACCGCCAGCCGGCCGTTGTCGATGCGATAGGCCTGGGCATCGGCATGCGAGCCGCCATCGAGCGCGAAGTGCGCATCCAGAAACTCGGCGGCCTGCGCCACCACCTTGGCGCCGCGCTTGGGATTGTAGCTCTTGCCCTTCTCGGCGCCTTCGGTCTCGGGAATGATGTCGGCGCCGTACAGCGCGTCGTAAAGACTGCCCCAGCGCGCATTGGCGGCGTTCAACGCAAAGCGCGCGTTGGTGATCGGCACCACCAGCTGCGGCCCCGGCACGGTGGCGATCTCGGGGTCGACGTGGTCGGTCGAGACCGCGAAGTCCTCGCCCTCGGGCACGATGTATTCGAGTTCGGTGAGCAGTTGGCGGTATTCATCGCGGTCGAAGGCGTCGCCGCGATGCTCGCGGTGCCATTTGTCCAGGGTTTCCTGGATGTCGACGCGATGCTTGAGCAGAGCCGCGTTCTTGGGCCCGAATTCCTCGACCAGGGCGGCCAGCTCGGCCCAGAACATGTCGGAGTCGACTCCGGTTCCGGGCAGAGCGGTCTCGATCAGATCGTACAACGGCTTGCCGATCTGCAATCCGGCGCGTTCGATTCGCTGGGTCATACTAAGCCTTTCTCGCTTGTGTGGACGGCGCGGCTGGCCCGCGCTCCGTAAAAATGAGGTGCATTGAGGACAATCGACTATAGCGAAAGCCATAGCCTGCGCAAACCAGTCGGCCTGATCATGCAATACCCTGGGTGCGCGCCTCCAGGCGGCGCAGGAATTCGGCCATGATCTCGCGGTACAGCCCCTCGCCGGCCACGGCATCCTCGATGCCGGCATCGATGCTGGGGTTGTCGTTGATCTCGATCACGCGCAGCCCGTCGGTGGTCTGCTTGATATCCACGCCGTACAGCCCGTCGCGGATCAGCCCGGCCGCCGTGATCGCAATCTCGACCACCTCGGGCGGCGCATCGGCCACGGCCAGCGTACGCGAATCACCCTCGCTGATGCCGTCGGCGCCGTTGTAGTCCACCACCTGCCAATGCCCGCCGGCCATCATGTACTGGCAGACATACAGCGCCCGGCCGCCCAGCACGCCCACGCGCCAGTCGAACGCCGTGGGCATGAATTCCTGGGCCAGCGCGAGCTCGGAGTCGTCCAGCAGCCGCGCGGCGATCTCGCGCAGTTCGTTGATGTCATCGGCCTTGAACACGCCCTTGGAGAACGCGCCCTCCGGTGCCTTGAGCACCATCGGGAAACCGAGCAGCTCGGGCAGCCGCTCGATCTCGTTGTCGCCGAAGATCGCGGCCCGGGGCGCGGCGACATTGTGGCGCGTGAGCAACTCGGCAAGATAAACCTTGTTCGTGCAACGCAAGATCGAAGTGGGGTCATCGATGACGACCAGGCCTTCCTGCTCGGCGCGGCGTGAAAACGCGTAGGTGTGATGATTCAGCCGCGTGGTCTCGCGAATGAACAGCGCATCGAATTCGGCCAGGCGCCCGAGATCGCGCTTGGTGATGCGCTCGACCTCCAGCCCCAGTTCACGCCCGGCCGCGACGAAGCGGGCCAGCGCGGCTTCGTTCGAGGGCGGCTGGGGATCGTCGCGATCGACCAGCATGGCCACATCGAAACGGGCATGCGGGCGCCGATCCGGCTGTTTCCAGCCACGGGCGAGATAGGCGTTCATCGCCTCGGACAGGAAATCGGCCTCGGCGCCGTCGAGTTGGCGCAGCGAGAGTGTGCGCAGCCGGCCCACCCGCATCGCACCGGCGGCCTCGCGCAACTCGAGGTTGATCAATGGCACCGCGAACTGTTCGAACACACGGCGGGCGACTTTCTCCAGCTCCGGATAGCGGCAGCGCCCGAGCACGATATGACAATCGTCGGGCAGCGCCTGCCAGGTACCGGCATCGAGCGCCGACAACGCTTCGTTGATCGCCGGGATTTCGCTGGTGTAAAGCAGCTTGCGCGACAGATCCGCCAGGCGCGCCACGGACGGAATAACGCGTTGGCCACGGGCCTCGGCCAGTAGCGAGCAATAGTAGCCCAGACTCTGATAACGCGTGCTGCGGCAGAGGTTGATCACGTGCAGACCGGCATCCGCATGGGCCGGGTCGGCTAGATAGTCGTCGGCCAGTACCAGCCGCGCCGCCGGCGGCGCGGCGCGCCAGTCACGCAGGGATTCGACCACAATCACGGGTTCGGCCATTCGGCGCTCCAGTCGATGTTCAAGATCGCCGGATTATGGCGAAACCGGGCCGGCGCCCGATAGCAGACGTTTTACCAGACGCACGCCGTCTTCGTATCGGCCCGGGTCGTGCCCGTAGTAATCGGCCAATCGCTCCGTTTCGCTGAAACCGCAGGCCGCGAACAGCGCGCGCGAGGCCCGGTTGGACCACCGCGCTTCGGCACTCAGGCGTGCACAGCCAGCCGCCCGGGCGCACTCTTCGGCATCGTCGATCAATCGGCGGGCGAAACCGCGCCCGCGCACGGCCGGGTCGACCGCGATGGAATAGATGCGGGCCACCCGCGTGCCCTGACGATAGAGCAATACGCTCGCCGCCACGATCCGACCGCCCTCGTCCATGACGCGCACGTCGCCGTGGGCGCGGCCGATCAGATGCGCCATGCTGCGCCGCGACTGGGCGTCGCATGCGAAACAAGCACGCTCCAGCGCCATCAGCGCATCCAGATCGGAGACGCCGGCCCGTCGAATCGGATCGTGGCCGCAGTGCGGCGCTGCGGTCACGGCACGCGAACGACGATCTTGCCGAACTGCTGATTCGATTCCATGTACCGATGCGCGGCCACGATGTCATCGAAGCCGAACACCTGATCCACCGTCGGCTCGAGCGTTCCCGCGGCGATGCCGTCGAACACGAACCGCTTGCCGCGCGCAAAAGCATCGCGGTCGGCGAATATCTCCAGCACGGTGTAGCCGCGCAGCGTCAACGCCTTGCCGAGCGCGGTGAACAACGGAAACGGCGTCGGCTGGTTGGCCAGCGCGCCATACAGGAACAGCGTGCCACCCGGACTCATCGCCGCAGCCAGGTCGTTGACGGTGGACCCAGCGACCGGATCGAACACGATGCGCGCGCCGGCGTTATTGGTGAGACGCATGGTCTCGCCGGCGATATCCTGCGATTCCGATACGATCACGTGCGCCGCCCCGGCCTGCTTGAGTTGCTCGACCTTGGCGTTGGTACGCGACATGGCGATGGGCGTGGCGCCGATGTGATTGGCGATCTGGATCGCTGCCAGTCCGACGCTGGACGATGCCGCCGGAATCAGCACGGCCTCGCCAGCCTGCAGCTGGCCAAACTCGACCAACGCGCCGTAGGCGGTCAGATACGCCATCCAGACCGCGGCGGACTGGATCGCATCCAGCCCCGCCGGGCGCGCCGTGAGCGCATACGCGGGCACAATGGTGGATTCGGCGTACATGCTGTAGGCGTTCATGGAAAACGCCGGCGCCACTGCCACGGCGTCACCTTCGGCGAAATCACTCACCCCGGGGCCGACTGCCTCAACCACGCCCGCGCCTTCATAGCCCATGCCCGCCGGTAGATTCGGCGACTCCAGATAGGCGCCTTCGCGAAACATTACCTCGGCCCGGTTGAGGCCGATCGCCTCGACCTTGATCCGGACTTCACCCTCACCGGGTTCGCCGACGGTGACATCCTCGATCTTCAGAACATCGGCGTGGCCGGTTTCGTGAATACGTACGGCTCGTGTCATCACATGCTCCTGTGCCGGCATCGGCGACCCGCGGTCGCCAGCGGCGTTGAATAGAATCCCGAGTAGCTTAGCGTGCCGACGCAAGCGTATGTCACCCCACAGCTTGTCGCCGTTTCGTGCCGTCCGCACCAGGCGCTTCCTGAAAAATGACTTCGGGCGGCAAGACGAAGCCTAGCGAACGTGGCGTAGTCGTTCGACGTGAGAGAGCACCAACGTTGGATTGCCGTCGTATTGTTAATCGTCGGGCGCTTGTCCCTTCGGGTTGGGCCGCCCACAACATCAATCAGGGCGCCGATACCGCGTTGCGCGTCTTGTCTCGACGGATTTGCGGCCTCCGACGCGGCATGTGTACGAAACGGCAACAGGCCCTGGCCCACGCATGTCTTTTCGCGGCGTGGTTCACATCCGCGCGCGCGGCAGTGTCATGCGCACCACGAGTCCGCCCTCGGGCCGATTGGCGAGCGTGATGTCGCCGCCGTGGGCACGGATCACCGACCGTGCGATCGACAGCCCGAGACCGACCCCGCCGGTCTCGCGATTGCGCGAGGTTTCCAGGCGCACGAAGGCATCGAACACCTTATCCATCTCGGCCTCGCCGATCCCCGGCCCGCGATCGGCGACCTCGATGACGACCTGCTGCCCGCTGTCGGCGAGCGCGAGCTCGGCGATCTCGCCATAGGCCAGCGCATTGTCGATCACGTTGCGCAAGGCGCGCCGAATGGCAACGGGACGGCAGACCAACGGAATCGGCGCGCCCGGTTCGAACCGTACCGGCGCATCAGCGGCGCGATAATCCTCGGCCACGGCATCCACCAACGCGGTAAGATCCATGCGCCGCGTGGCCTCGGCGCTGGCTTCCTCGCGCATGAAGGTGAGCGCAGCCTCCGACATATGCGCCATATCCGCGAGCGTGGCATTCATCGCACGCGTGTTGTCGTCGTCGGGCAAGAATTCCAGCCGCAGGCGCAGCGCGGTGATCGGTGTGCGCAAATCGTGCGCCAAGGCCGCCACCAGCCGTGTGCGCTCAGCCACAAAACGATCGATGCGCTCGTGCATGCGGTTGAATTCAACAATCGTGCGCTTGATCTCGTCGCTGCCTCGTTCACGGATGGGTCGGATGCGCTCGCCGCGGCCGTAGCGTTCGGCGGCCGAGGCCAGATCGAGTAGCGGCCGCGTGATCCGGCGACTGGCGAATATCACCGCCACACTCATCAGCGCGAGCGTGATCAATAGATTGCGTAACGAGGCCTGCGCCCAGTGTTCGATCTGCCCGGGCAGCCGCTGGCGGACATCAAGCCAGCGGCCATCGTCCCGGCGAAACGCCAGCTCAACCGCCATGCGTCCCGGGCCGTGTTGGCTGTGCATCAGACCGCGACCGACACAAACCCGTACCCGAGATAGCGACACGTTCAAGCGCTCGGCGAAATCGCGAGCATAACGACGCGAGTCTGCATTGTGGGCGGCACAATGCGGCGGTCGCCGGACCAGGTCGAAGTGCACCGGCCGGCTCGACAATGAACGCACCAGATCGCCCTCGTGGCCCGGCTTGGCGTAACGCAGACTGTGGTCCACCGAGATCACCGACTGGCTCATGTAATCGCTGATCATGTGTTCGATAAAGCCTTGGCGCCCGCTACGAAAGCTCAGATAGCTCACGCACTGGGAGATCACAAGCGCCAGCAGCGTCAGCACGATAATGCGCGCGGCCAGCCCGCGCGGCCGCCAGCGCTTCATTGGCCGACGACCATCGCGGTAAAGCGATAACCGCCGCCCCAGACCGTCTTGATCAGCTGCGGCCGGGTCGAATCGCGCTCGACCTTGCGCCGCAGCCGCGAGACCTGGTTATCCACGCTGCGATCGAACACCTCGGCCTCGCGCCCCTGGGTCAGGTCCAGTAACTGTTCACGCGACAGCACCCGATTCGGGTGGCGTACGAAGGCCAGCAACAGCCGGAATTCGCCCGTCGACAGCGCGACCGACAGCCCGGTTTCGTCCTCGAGTTCCTGGCGCGCGACGTGAAAGACCCAGCGATCGAAACGCACGATCTGGTCGTCGACCACGTCGCGCTGGGTGGGCAACGAGGCCGCCCGGCGCAGGACCGCGCGCACGCGCGCCAACAGCTCACGCGGCGAGAACGGCTTGGTGACATAGTCGTCGGCGCCCATTTCCAGACCGATCACGCGATCGGTCTCCTCAGCCACGGCGGTCAGCAGGATCACGGGAATCGCCTTGGTCTCGCGCAGCCAGCGGCACAGGGACAGCCCATCCTCGCCCGGCATCATGATGTCGAGGATCACCAGGTCGAGCGCGGCATCGCGGATCTGGCGGCGCGCGGCCGCGGCGTCGGGGGCCGCCGACACGCGGAACCCGTGGCCGGCGAGATAGCGGCTCAGCGAATCGCGGATGTCACGATGATCGTCGACCACCAGAATATGCGGACTGGGTTCGGCCATGACGTGGGCAGTGTACGGATTCTGGCGTCAATATAACGCGGGCCGCGCCCTCGTCCGGCCCAGTGTTGTAACCGAATACGCCAGCGCGCCGGCCTGACACAATCGGCGACAAACTCGTGGCCCGGCGACAGATTTGAAGGACACTTCCGGGCGGTAATGAGCCTCGTGGAAGGCGCCTTCGCAGGCGCCCCACGCTCATCCGCAAAGGAGTACGTGATGAAAAAATATTTGACGCTTTCCCTGCTCGTCGCCGGCCTGTCGGTCTCGGCCGCGGGGTTCGCCGCCGACAATGGCGCAGCGGATCACGATCCCGACAGCCAGGCCATCTTCAAAAAACTCGACACCAACGGCGACGGCCGGCTCACGGCTGCCGAGATGACCAGGCTGCGGGAAGTGATCAAGCAACAGATGTTCGACAAGCTCGATACCAATCACGACGGCAAGATCGAGAAAAGCGAATTCGAGGCCCAGGCCAAGGCCCGCGCCGATCACCTATTCGCCAAGCTGGACGCCAACGGCGACGGCGTGATCTCGGCCGACGAGATGAAACCGCCGATGGGCCGCCATCACATGGGCCCGCCGGAAGGCGACATGCCGCCACCCCCGCCCTCCAGCCATCCGGGGAACGCGCCCGGGCCGGGCGATCACGATCATCACCGCCGAGACCACCACGAGGGCCACCGCCGGAGCCATCGGGGCAAGCCCAGCACCGACGAGATCTTTGCCCATATGGACCGCAACAACGACGGCTATGTGTCCGCGGCTGAATGGAATGAGGCCGCCCAGCACTGGCATCATCACCCGCATGACTGGCACGAGCCGGACTTGGATCAGACGCAGGGCAAGGCAGACTGATCGCGCGCCGATCAATGGGGCATGCCTCCCCGGGAAGGGCCGGCGCAACGCGCCGGCCCGACGCATCGCCCGCGACCCCATCACAACACCGGGCCGGAGCCGCGCCCGGCTACCAGCGTACGTAGGGCAGGAATTTACCGTTCATGGTGATCTTGACCCGGTCGCCCTTGGGGTCCGGGACCCGCTCCACATCGATCATGAAATCGATTGCCGACATGATGCCGTCGCCGAATTCCTCGTGGACACAGGCTTTCACCGCTGGCCCGTAAACCGCCATGATCTCGTAGAAACGATAGATCATGGGATCGGTGGGTACCGTCCGATCCAGCCACTGCCCCTTAAGCGGCGGCTCCTGCAAAGCCTCGGCCACCTGGGCGTCGAGATCGAGTAGGGCACACAATTTTTCGGCGATTTCTTCGGTGGCCGACGCCTCGCCCAGCGCCAGCGATGCGGTCCAGACCGGCGCCATGCCGATGGACTCGGCAATCTCGCTCCAACGCATTCCCTTGGCTTTCTTGGCCTCGAGAATGGCTCGTTTCATCTGCTGCTTATCGATCACGGATCGGTCTCCCGCAATGGTGAATGAGGCCGCCATACGCGACCGCTCGGCATACTGCAGAAAACATGCCATGGCGTGCCACCGGCCGCTGGATCGGGCGGCGCGACCCCGGTTATCGACCCGAAGTCGCCGGCCCGGGTCGGGCGCCACTCAGTACCCGGCGCTTGTGTTCTCCCCGCGCAGACTGGCGATCAGCCCGTCGCGGTAATCGGGAAACACCAATCGATAGCCGGTGTCAGCCACGATCCGCCGATTCGACAGACGGCGGGATTCCGCCAGGAACGACAGGCGCATGGCCGAGAATCGCTGGCGGGCCTCGGCCCAGTCGATCTTGGGTGGCGCCGGCACGTCAAGCAATTCCGCCAGCGTGTCGTAGTAAGCTTCGCGACGCGTGGGCGCGCCGTCGCAGGCATTGTAGAGGGTGTGCGGGGGATGTTGCCGCGCCACGCGCCAGGCCATGCCGGCGAGATCGTCGATATGCACGCGATTGGTCCAGCCCCCGGCCGCATCGGCCAGCACGGGCTCGCCGGCCCGTACGCGATCGACCGGCAGCCGGCCGGGCCCATAGATGCCCGGCGCGCGCAGGATCACGGCATGCGGGGCCCAGGCGGCGATCTGTCGTTCGGCGTCAACGCGCCGCTTGGCGCGGGCACTGGCCGGCGCCACGGGACGGGTCTCATCGACCGAGTCATCGCCGCAATCGCCGTACACCCCGCTGGTACTTATGTACACGACATGCGCCGGCACATTCGGCATCGCCGCCAGCACCCGTCGCATGCGTTCGTCGGTCTCGCCATCGCGCGACGGCGGCGCGCTGTAGACGAGTCGACGACACGCCGGCAGCGCACTGATTTCCCCATCCAGATCGTGTGCCAATGAATCGGCGCCGACAGAACGCACGCGGGTCGCGGATGCCGCGCTGCGCACCACGCCCAGTACGTCGTCACCGACCCCCACCGCGCGTGCAGCGAGCCGGACACCGGTATCGCCGCAACCGATGATCAGGGTCGAAATGCCGGCCGCAGCCACGACGTCAGCCCGCGCGCCCGCGCCGCCTCATTGCGAGGCGCGCAGCTCCAGCCCGCGCCGATAGGCCGAGCGCGCCTGGTCCACTTCGTTGATCTGCTCGAACAAATGGCCGAGTTCGAGCAGTGCGTCCGCGCGCGCGTGCTGCGCCTGGCTGGCTTCGAAGTAACTGCGGGCCCGGCCCCAGAGCTGATTGCGCAGGCACAATCGGCCGGCCACCAGCATCAGCTCGGATTCGCGGCCATGGATCTTGATCCATTCCTCGACGGTCGCGAGCTGTTCGGTTTCGTCGCTGCACTGCAGGTCACCGAAGATGAGCGCCAACGGGGCGACCCATTGTTTTTTCAACGTATTGCGAATCACGTTCGCGGCCTCGTCATCCGCACGCTGCTGCTTCAGGCACTGCACGTAGTGACGCACGATCTCGGGCGCCTGGCGCAAATCCTTGGGTATCCGACGCCAGGTCGCGGTCAGGCCACCGATATCGCTCTGCTGCGACAACCGATGCTTGTACGCGGCGATCGACATTTCGCGCAGGCGTTGGGCTGACAACGCGGCATACTTGTCGAGCTCCGGCAACAGGCCGTAGACCCGCTCGTAATCTCCGCAGGCCATGGCGTGATCGGCAAGCATGCGCAGCACCCAGGGATGGCGTGGCTCGAGTTCATGCAAACGCGTCAGCGTGGCCTGTGCCTCGGTCGTCTGCCCGGCCGCGATCTGCAATTCGGCCTGGGTGATGAGCACGGCCAGTTCGCTGACCGACTTGCGTTCCGCCGCTTTCTGCAAATAGCGGTCGCGATCGCCCAGATGCGCCTGATACTGGGCGGCACGCGCGGAAAACAGATGATTCAGGCCGGGCGCCTCGTTCGATTCGGCCAATGCCTGCAGATCGGCCTCAGCTCGAGCCCAACGCGCCTCGGCCAGATGTTCGAGCCCCGCGTAGAGCGAACGCCGCGCCTTGCGCCGACGACGCCGGCCGAAAAAGCCCCGGATATTGCGCGGCGCGAACACGAGCGTGACGAAGATGCGCCATACCAGGGCCAGGGCCCATACGCCGAGCAGCACGGCGGCACAGGCGAACAGCAGCGAGGTCTCGACCTGCCAGCCGTCGAAGGTGACCAGTACATAGCCCGGGTGATGCCGGAACACGACCGACAACAAAATGCCGAGCAGGACAAAGACAAAGAAGGCGAGCAGCAGACGACGCATCACGAGCTCCCCGCGGCATTGGCGTTTTTATTGCCTTGCTTGCTGCCAGATCCGGCCTGCCCGGGCTGGGCGGCCCCGCCGCCGGACGACCCCGCGCCCGCGGACTGGCCGGAGGCACTGCCGCCCGCGGACGACGCGCCATTCCCATTGTTCTGGTTGTTCTGATCGCGAGCCATGATCCGGCGCAGCGTTTTCAGGCTGGACGACAGATCCGGCGCCTGCCAATTGAGCTTGACCTGCGAAAGCTGGGACAGGTCGTTCAGCACGGCCGAAACCGACGAATCGCTGGTATCGAAATACTTGCGGATCCAGTCACGCGCTTGCGACAGCGCATCGTGATAGGTCTGCGCATTGCCGCCCAGTAGGGCCAGACGGGCCGTACGCAGTTGCAGCTGCAGGTTCTGAACCAGGAAATACGATTGGTCGGGTGCCATCAATGCCGGCGCGTTTTCGGTGCCGTTGGCATGCCGGATGGTGACCATCCGCGACAGCGCGTTGCCGGCCGAGTCGACGAACTGGTGCCACATGCGGGCCAGCTTGATGCCCGCGAATTCCAACGTACCGCCATTGTCGCCGCCCTTGCCGCCCTGCGCGCCGGCGCTCGCGGCACCGCCGTGGCCGGACTTCGGCTGGTAGTGGCTCGGCACATGGGATTTGAGCGGCAGTTTCGGAACCTGCTGGATCGCATTCGACAACTTGAGCGACAGGCCTTCGATGTCGGGATTGGGCAACGCCTTGAGCGCTGCCTTCTCACTGGCGATCTGGGCACGCACCGGATGCAGCTCGGGATCGCCGCTGCGCTGGATGGCGTCATCGGCCAGCGACAGCGCCCGAGCCGCGCCCTTCGGATCATGCTCGATCTGGAGCCGCTGGTTGGCCGCTTCCAGCAATAATGCAATGCGCTGGTCGACGAACCGGCTGTGATCGCCGCCGAGTTGATTCGACAGTTGCTTGTTCTGCGCCTGAACATGCTGGATGGTCTGCTGCAACTGGGCGATCTGCTGCTGGCGCTGGTCCAGCTTCTGCGACAGTTGATCGGTCCGCTGCGAGAACTTGTGCAACCGATCATGCATATCGGACAGCTTGTCATGCATGTCAGACAGCTTGGGCATGATCACTTTCTGGACATTGTGCTGCAGGCTGTTATCAACCGTATTGATGCGCGAGTCCAGATCGCCGATACGCTGCTGACCGCGATACCAGAGATAGCCAGTGCAGGCCGCCGCGACAATGGCGATAATCAGCGCGAATACGGCTAAGAGCAGGCCGATATTGCGCCGCTTGCCATCGCGTTTCGTGCCGCCCGGGCCCCGCGTACCACCGGCCGTGCTCGCGGCACCGCGACCCGCGCCGCCTGACGACGCGGCCGCGTTCCGGCCGCTGCCGCTCGTGGCACCGCCGCGGGTGCCCGGCGCGCCCGAACGCGGGCTCGCGCCAGCGCTGGCGGCGCCGGACGACTTCGTGCCCGAGCCAGCAGTGGCAGTGCTTCCAGCGGACGTGGACTTGGCCTTGCCACGGTCGGCGTCCTGACGCGAGTCGCCGCCGGTCTTGGCCGTTTCCTTGGCACCGCCGGACGGCTTCGCACTCGCTGACGCCCCGGCCCCGGCACCGGGGCTCGAAGCGCTTTTCTGCCCGGGCGCGCCCTGGCCGCCCGGCTTGTTCGACTCGCCGCCGGAAGCGCCCGACCCGGCCTCCGATTGGCCCCGGCCGGCATCGCTCGGCGCCGCCTTGTTATCGGTTGCCGGCTTGTCGCCGGCCGCCGACGCCGTTTTCGGGGCGGCCTCCGACGGCTTGCTGCCGCTCGATTGGCTGTTGTCTTCGGGCTTGGCCGAGGACTGAGCTCGATCGGCGTCGTTCTTGTCGCGCTTGTCTTGAGTCATAAGGTAGCGGCTATCCCCCGGTGTCGGTTACCGTCATTGTCCTCGGAGCGGCCAGACGCGGTCCAGTGCAGCCACGGCGCCCGCCGCATCCATGCGTTCGATGACCACCGGTTCGACCGACCAATCATCAACGTCGCAGCCGGCTTGTTGTACCACACGCTGGCTGGCCGCCACCAACCGCAGATGCGCCAGCCGTGCGCGTTTGGCGCCGGTGGCGAGGGCGGCCAGATGCCGCCAGGCCTCGGCGCTGGTCACGATCACGGCATCCGCCGACAGCAATTGCCGCAGTCGCGCATCGCCGATCGCCGCGGGCACGCGGCGATACAGTGCAATCTTGTCGAGTTGCGCGCCACGCGCGATCAGGGCGTCGGCCAGCGCCGCACGCCCGCCCTCGCCCGAGAGCAGTGCAACGCGCCGCCCGGCCACCTGGCGCAGTCGCGGCAACGCCAGCAACCCTTCCGTATCGGCACGCTCGGGCCTGGCCACGGTGGCGCCGGTATAACGCGACAGCGCCTCGGCGCTCGCCGCGCCGACGGCCACGAGCGACCCCCGGGGCGCCCAGTACGGACGCAGACGGGCCGCACCCGCCACTGCGTTGGCCGAAGTCGCGATCACGATATCGGCGGTTTCCGCCCGGTCGAGCGCGGCCGCGGCCGCCGCGGCATCCGGCGGCGGCTCGATGACCAGCAACGGCTCCACCATTACATTCGCGCCAGCCGCTTCGAACGCGGCGCGCCATGCCTCGGCCTGCGCGATCGGCCGCGTCAGCCAGACTGTGGCACCGGACAGATCGGGGGGCGACATGCGAAGCGCGTGCGGCTCAGCCGAGAGCCGCGAGGATGCGGTCGGCGCCGGCGGCCAGCAGGCGTTCGGCTAGCGCATGCCCGAGTTCGGCCGCCTCGTCGACCGGGCCGCTGATTTCGTCGCGCACCATCTGCGTGCCGTCCGGGCGCCCGACACAGGCCCGCAGGCGCAGTGTGACGCCGTCGTGCGTGGCATGCGCCGCAATCGGGAGATGACAGCTGCCCTCGAGCCGACTGTTGACCGCGCGCTCGGCATCGATGCGCACGTGGGTGTATTCGTCGTCGAGCGCGGCGATGGCGGCGGCGGTGTCCTCATCGGCGGCACGGATCTCGATGCCGAGCACGCCCTGGCCGATCGCCGGCAGGCTCTGCTCGGGGCTTAGCTCGCAACGGATGCGCGCAGCCAGTTCCAGCCGTTCCAGCCCGGCACAGGCCAGCAGGATGGCGTCGTATTCGCCGGCGTCCAGCTTGGCCAGCCGGGTCTGCACGTTGCCGCGCAGGTTCCGGATCTCCAGATCCGGGCGCAGATGCTTGATCATCGCGGCGCGGCGCAAGCTGGATGTGCCCACGACCGCGCCGGCCGGCATGACTTCCGGGGTGTCGTAGGTGTTGGATACGAACGCATCGAGCGGGCTCGCTGGCGCCAGCACCACCGGCAGCGCGAACCCGGGCGGCAGTTCGGCCGGCACGTCCTTCATCGAATGTACCGCCAGATCGGCTTCGCCGTTCGTCATGGCGGATTCAAGTTCCTTGAGAAACAATCCCTTGCCGCCGATGGCCGACAACGGCCGGTCGGTGACGCGATCGCCCTCGGTCCGGATCGGCAGCAGTTCGACGTCGGTGTCGGGCAGGGCGATCGCCAGGCGCGACTGCACATGACGGGCCTGCCACAGCGCGAGTTCGGACTGGCGGGTGGCGATACGCAGGGTCTTGGGCATGAACGAAGGCTCGCGGGTGGTCGTTTTCTCGGCGATCGACAACCAACGACCGCCGCGGATGAATCAGGATTCGAGCAGCGCCCGGACCTCGGCCAGGCGGCGCCGGGACACTGGCACCGTGGTCGCGACGTGGCGCAGGGTCAGGCAGGCACTGCCATCGCTATTGTATTTGAGTGCGGTAACGTGGGCACGGGCGACCAGCGCCTTGCGGTGGACCCGCATGAAGTTCTCCGCCAGCGATTGTTCCAATGTCGCCAGCGACTGCTCGATCAGCAGTTCACCGTGCAGATGGAACGCCGAGGTGTATTTCCGGTCGGCCCAGAAATACAGGATGTCGCGAATCGCCACGCGCTCGATGCCATCGCGGGTGCGTGCGCTCACATAGCCCATCGGGCCGCGGCCATCCAGCTGGCCAGCGAGCGCGCTGTACTGGGCCCGGCTCGGCTGACGCGCCCGGGCGAGGGCGGCCGCCAGATCATCGCGCCGCACCGGTTTGAGCAGGTAGCCGTCGGCCTGGCTGTTGTGCGCCGACAGCGCGTGCTCGCTGTGCGCCGTGATGAAGATTACCGCTGGCGGCAGATCGGTGTTGGCCAGTTCGCGTGCCACCTGCAGGCCGTCCATACCCGGCATGTGTACATCCAGCAGCACGGCGTCCGGCGCCAATTCGGACACGCGTTCGATGGCCGACCGGCCCTCGGAGGCCTCGCCGATCACGGCATGGCCGGGAAAGGTCTCGATCATGCGGCGCAGCCGCTCGCGGGCGAGCGGCTCGTCGTCGACGATCATGACATTCATTTCAACGCGTCTTCTCGCTCTTGTTGGGGTAATACAAGCCTAACCGTGAACCAAGTATCGTCATGCGTGAAATCGAGCCGGGCCTGCCCATCGTAAACCAGTGCCAGTCGACGCCGAATATTCGACAATGCCTGGCGATGCCCCGGCACACGGCCCGTGCTCGCAGCCACCGGGTTGCGCACCTCGGCGAACAGCGCACCGGCCTCCATCCAGGCGCGGACCCGGACCGTTCCACCGTCGGGCAAGCGCGCCACGCCGTGGCCGATGGCGTTCTCCACCAGTGGCTGCAGGCACAGCGACGGCAGCCGCGCCTCCCGTGCGGCCGGCGACAGATCGACGTCCATCGCCAACCGGTCGCCCAGGCGCAGTTTCTCGATCCGGACATAGGCATCGATAAGACGCATTTCGTCGGTGAGCCGGATCGCGGCCGGACTTTCGGCGTTCAAGCGGGCCCGCAGCAACGTCGCCAGATCCTCCAGCGCGGTTTCCGCCTCGGCCGGCCGATAGGTGATCAGCGCGGCGACGCTGTTGAGCGTGTTGAACAGGAAGTGCGGCTCGATACGGGCCTGGAGCGCTTCCAGCCGGGCGCGCAGCTCGGCCTCGGCGTGCGCCGCCCAGGACGCGCGCAGCCAGAAATAACGCAGCCCCAGTGCCGCGACCACCGCGCAGACGCCCATGCTGCGCAGCACGAACGCCCCCTGGCCACTGTGCTCGATCAGTAATCCAAACCCGGTGAATCGTCCGGCCGCGAACACGATCTCGGTGACTGCCAGGGTCACCAGCAACAGGCTGATGTATGACAGGACCACCACGATGCGCGTATCCCGCCCCTGCGCGTAGCGGCGTATCAGACACAGCGCCGCCGCGCTGCAAACGCCGATCCATTGAAGATAAACCGACAACAGAAACAGCCGCCGCCATAGATCGCCCGACATCGAGCCGCCCAGCGCCAGCACGATCGCCACCGCCTCACACACCAGAAGCACACGGAGCACGCGCGCGCCGGTACAGAAGTCGGGCAGTATGGCGGTCGGCGATTCGGACTCGGGCATCGCCCACAGTTTTTGAATAACCGGGCCACGGCGTCAAGCCGGCGCATTGCTATACTCGCGCGCCCACTCCGCACGCAATGGATGCACCGATGAGCACGCAATCGAGCCATCAGACCTGGGGCGGCCGTTTCGCCGAGGGCCCGGATGCCCGGGTGGCCGCGTTCACCGAATCGATCTCGTTCGAGACGCGCCTGGCGCCCTACGACATCGCGGGCTCGATCGCGCATGCGCGCATGCTGTCGGCCATCGGCGTGCTCACCGCCGACGAATTCGGCGCGATCGAGGCGGGCCTGAAAGCGATCGAGACCCGGATCAGCGCCGGTGAATTCCCCTGGGATGCCGCGCTCGAAGATGTGCACATGAACATCGAGGCGCGGCTGACCGAGGATATCGGCGCGCTCGGCAAGAAGCTGCACACCGCGCGTTCGCGCAACGATCAGGTGGCTACCGACGTGCGCCTGTGGCTGCGCGACACGCTCGATGCGCTGCTCGGCGAAGTCAACCGGCTGCGCGCCGGGCTGGTCGAACTCGCCGAACGCGAGGCCGATACCATCATGCCGGGCTTTACCCATATGCAGGTGGCCCAGCCGGTGACTTTCGGCCACCACATGCTGGCCTGGCAGGCGATGCTGGCGCGCGACGCCGAGCGGCTGGCCCAGATCCGCGCCCGTGCCAACGTGCTGCCGTTGGGCGCCGCCGCGCTGGCCGGCACCACCTTTCCCATCGACCGCGAGATGGTGGCCAACGAACTCGGCTTCGACGGCGTCATCGACAACTCCCTGGACGCCGTCTCGGATCGCGATTTCGCCATCGAATTCGTCTCGGCGTCGGCGACGATCATGATGCATCTGTCGCGTTTTTCCGAGGAACTGATCCTGTGGATGAGCCCGGCCTTCGATTTCGTCGAACTGCCCGATCGCTACTGCACCGGGTCCTCGATCATGCCGCAGAAGAAAAACCCCGACGTGGCCGAGCTCACCCGCGGCAAGACCGCCCGCGTACAGGGTCATCTCACCGCCCTGCTCACACTCATGAAAGGCCAACCGCTGGCCTACAACCGCGACAATCAGGAAGACAAGATCCCGATGTTCGACACCGCCGACACCGTCGGCGCGTGCCTCGCCCTGTTCGCCGATATGGCGCCGCATATCGCCGTCAAGCGCGAACAATGCCGGGAAGCCGCGCGCCGCGGTTTCGCCACCGCCACCGATCTGGCGGATTACCTGGTGCGGGCCGGCGTCGCCTTCCGCGATGCGCACGAAATCGTCGGCAACTGTGTCTCGCGCGCCATCCGCGAAGGCTGCGACCTGGCCGAACTGGAACTGGCCACCCTGCGCGAATATTCGGCGGCGATCGACGAAGACGTCTACGAGGTGCTGACGCTGGAAGGCTCGGTCGCCGCCCGCAACCATATCGGCGGCACCGCGCCCGACCAGGTACGCGCCGCCGCGGCGCGGGCGCGCAAAGCCCTGGGTCTTTAAGGCGTTCTGACAAGAACGGTCCGCCAATGAACGCCAATAAACGCAAATAAGACAGAAAATCGTTCTTGATTTGCGTTTATTTTGCGTTCATTTGCGGACAGCTTTCCCGCGGACCGGGTTCTATTGCTCGAACAGATCCGCCCGGGCGCGGTAGAGCGCGGAGATATCCTCGTCGCCATGGCCGTCGGCCATGAGCTGTTCGTATTCCTCGCGCGTCTTGGCCGACAGCGGTAGTTTGCCGTGCTTCAAGCCTGCCATGTGCAGGCAGATGCCGAGGTCCTTGTGGTGGTGCTTCAACTTGAAGCCGGGGTCAAAGACATCCTTCACCATGGTCTTGCCACGATGATTGACGAACCAGTTGCCGGCCGCGCCCGAACCGACCACGTCGACCACCTTCTCCAGCGGCAGCTCCATGGCCGCGGCAAAGCGCATGGCCTCGCACACCGCCTGGTTGATGCCGGCCACCATGATCTGGTTGACCGCCTTGGTCGCCTGGCCGGAGCCGATCGGCCCCATCAGGGTGATGCCCGAGCCCATGGCCTCGAGCACTGGCTTGACGCGTTCGAACACCGCGTCGTCGGCGCCGACCATGATCGACAGCGTGCCGTTCTTGGCCCCTTCCGTGCCGCCGGAGACCGGGGCGTCGACGAACGCCGCCCCGGTTTCGCCGACGCGTCGCGCCGCTTCCCGGGCGGTATCGCTGGCCACCGTCGAGCAATCGATCACGACATGCCGCTCGGTCAGCGCGCCGGTCAGGGCATCGACCATGGCCAGTACGTCGTCATCCGCCGAGACGCAGATCACGATCGCCTCGGCGTGGGCGGCGGCCTCGGCCGGGTCGGCGACGACTTTCACATCGTGTTCGCCGGCGAAATCCTCGGCCCGGCGGGTGGTGCGGTTATAGACGGCCGTCAGCAGACCGGCCGCGTGAAGGTTGGCGGCCATGCCGTGGCCCATGCCACCGAGCCCCAGAAATGCACTGTTCATGACTTCGATTCCATGCGTGGTTTCCGATCGATGATAAGCTTTTGAAACCGAGGGCCCAAACCGACGAACACATGGCAGTCAGACGTGGCGCGCGATGGGCGCTGATCGCAACCGGCGCGCTGATCGTGATGATCGCGGCCGCCTTGATCATCGCCCCGCCTTTCGTCTTGCGGTATGCCCTGCAGCATTATCTGAAAGCCGAAGGCATCACGGCGGATATCGGCCACGTGCACGCCGATATCTTCACCGGCCAGATCAGTCTCGACGATGTCAGTGGCCACGGCCCGGACAATCGTCGCTTCCGCATCGGCCATTTCGCGGTAAATATCGATTACTGGCCGTTGACCGATCATCACATCGATCTGTCTTATATTCGGCTCGCCAATGCGCACATCGATGCCGGCCGCAACGCCAGACAACAGCCCACGATCGCCGGCGTACCGATCCCGCTGCCCAGTGCGGGCGGCGGGCAGCACAACTGGGGATTCGGCGTCGGCGAAGTCGCAGTCGATCAGGTCACCCTGCACTATCGCGCGCCG
This sequence comes from Salinisphaera sp. LB1, assembly GCF_003177035.1. Taxonomy (NCBI): domain Bacteria; kingdom Pseudomonadati; phylum Pseudomonadota; class Gammaproteobacteria; order Salinisphaerales; family Salinisphaeraceae; genus Salinisphaera; species Salinisphaera sp. LB1. Next base: position 665,889 of record NZ_CP029488.1, read on the forward strand.
ACGCATGGCGACCAACCGGCGGTCGATCAGACGCTGGTGGTCCACGGGCTGCACCTCGGCCCCATCGCCACCTGGCAACCACAACAGGCGACGCATGCCAAGGTCCAGCTGCGGGTCGCCGACGGCCGGCTCGACCTGCAAGGCCGGTTGAGCCCGCTGGGCGATACGCGGCGCGCGAACCTGACGCTCAAGGCATCCCACTTCTCGATGCAGGCCTTCATGCCGGTGGCGCGGCTGGGCTATGTCACGGCACTCGACGGTCGGCTCGACGCGGATCAACAGTTATCGATGACGTATGCCGCCGACGGCCGGTTGACGCTCGGCGTCAAGGGGCGAAGCGCATGGCATAACGCCCATCTGGCCACCACCGACGGCACCGATGTCCGGGGCGACAGTCTGTCCTGGCAGGGTGACGAACAGGCCACGCTCTGGCGCAACCACAGCCAGCCTGGGCATATCCATGCCGATGGCAAGGTGGCGCTTGCCGACGTGGTCGCCCAACGCGCAAACCAGCTCGACTTCCGCCAGAAGAGCGCATCGTGGCATGGCAAGGCAGACGCGAAACTGGGCCAGCACACAACGCGGGTCACGAGCCACGGCAAGTTGAGCGCGCAGGATACCCATCTGGTCTCCGGCAACTGGCTGAAACTCTCCAGCGCCGCCGAGCATCTCACGGGCGATTTGAACCTCACGCTCACCCCGGACGAGACCCGGGTCGACACCGATGGCGGCTTCGCGGCCACCGGCATGGGATTCACCGTGCCGGAGACGGTCGATCTGAACAGTGCCACGCTCAACTGGACCGGCAAGACCACCACCCGCCTGGCCGGCAACGGCACGCATATCCAGACTGACGGCCACCTCACCAGCAACCAGCTGGTGTTCGACGTGCCGAAAACGAGTCACGTCACCGCCGACCATGTGGCCTGGCAGGGCCAGGTCGCCATGCACAGCGCTCAGCTGTTCTCGCGCCGTGCAAAAGGCCAGCTCGAGGCCGGCAACGTACATCTGAACATACCGGGCGCCCCGATCCGGATGTCGGCCGCGCAGTTCGGCTTCGACGGCCAGTACGCCGAGCAACCCGACGCCAGCGGCCGCGCGCTGCGGCTGACGCTATCGGGGGCCGCGCATAGCCACAAGCTCGACGCAGTCGATACCGCCATCAACGCGCCCTGGATCGAGCTGTTGCAAACGAATGCGAGCGGCATCGCCATCGACGGCCTCGACGCCATCCGCGTGGCCGATCTGAAAGCGAGTGGAGTCCGCATGCTCGGCGACAGCCACGGCGACGGCGCGGCCATCCGGGCCGTGTCGATGCAGGCGAAACAGTTTGCCCTACGCGACCTGCAGCATTACCGCGTCCATGATCTCGAGCTTGGCGGCGCCAACATCCATACCCGGCACGACAAGCACGGTATCGGTGTCATCAGCCAATTCGTGGGCAGCATGACCGCATCGAATCAGGCGTCGAAACCTCATGCGAAAGCCTCGAGCCCGGGCGCGGCGTCCGGTCCCGGCGCTGCCAGTGCGACCTACGCCGTGGATCATATGCACCTTTCGGGGCCGGCCATCGCCTTCGTCGACAAGACGACCACGCCCGCCGTCCACCTGACCGGCTCGAAGCTCCATTTCACCCTCGACAACCTCGACACGGCCAAACCGAATCAGGACGCCCATTATACCCTCGGGCTCGATGTCGGCGCCTACGGCCACCTCGACAGCCGCGGCAAGATCGCACCGTTTGCGCCCCACGGCATCCGCATGGATCTGAACGCCTGGCTACGCTCCCTCGCGCTTGCACCGCTGTCGGGTTATCTCGACGCGGCCATGGGGCGCCGGATCGCCAACGGCGTCGCCGACGGCACGCTTAACCTCTCCGCCACAAAGGGGCAGCTTAACGGTGTCCTCGATACCACGTTGACCAATTTCCGCCTCGCCAACAGCGCGACCAAGGAAACCGATATCGCGTACGGCATTTCGATGAACACCGCCCTCAAGCTGCTCCGCGGACACAACGACATCATCCATTTCCGCACCAAGATTCTCGGCGACGTCACCACCCCCTACTTTTCGATCAACAACCTGATCCGCGAGGCCGTTCTGGCGGGTCTGCGCACCGCGCTGCTGTCGAACTATTCGCCACTCGGACTGCTCAACAACGCCAAGAACAGCTTTCTCAACCTGTTCCGCTCGGTCGAGGACCGCCCCGCCATCTTCACCAAGGGCAAGCACTACGTACGGCCGGCGGACCGCAAGTATCTGGCGCTCATCGCCAAGGCCATGCGCAGCCACCCCGGCTGGACGCTGCACCTCGCCGGCCAGGCGGTGCCGGCGGACGCCAAGGCTCTCAAGCTCCATGGCACGCCCGCCGCGCAGCACGCCCGGCTGGAACAACTCGCGCGGCAACGCCAGAGTGCGGTCAAGGACTATCTGGCGGCGCGCAACGTCAACCCGGCCCGCATTATCGCGGGCAATCCATCAGTGGTCGACAGCAATAAGGCCAGGCCCGCGGTGAAGTTTTCGCTCGACAAGCATTAGCGCTGTTTCTGTTGTTCCAGGGCGTTCATCCGCAGATCCACACCGATGAACGCGAACACGACGCGCGCGTTGTGGGCACCGTCGATTCCCGCCCGCTGACCCGTATCTGCAAGAAGATGCGCCACTGTCCGGAATCTGGCGTGCATCTCGCACCGGACAGGGCGTGGGTCCGTCATTCGGCGTCATGCGAAGACCACATGCGCCAGCCACGACGGCCACGCTGCAGGCCGCGACGACGCGGTCCCGGACGAGTTGCCCCCGGCATTGCCTGTCGCCCGCGCGACAACCGAGCGCCCAAAAAAAACCGGCCCTCAAGGGGCCGGCTTGCAGCGACTCAGGCGGTTACCCGCACCCGATCACTCGTCGTCGTCATCCGCGATCGCGGGGCGATCAACCAGTTCGACGAACGCCATCGGGGCATTATCGCCGGGACGATAGCCACACTTGAGGATGCGCAGATATCCGCCCGGGCGATCGGCGTATCGCGTGCCGAGTTCGCCGAACAACTTGCCGACCGCCTCCTTGTCGCGCAGGCGCGAGAAGGCGATACGACGGTTGTGCACGCTGTCCGTCTTGGAGAGCGTGATCAGCGGCTCCGCGATGCGGCGCAACTCCTTGGCGCGCGGCAACGTGGTCCGGATCAGTTCCTCCTTGAACAGCGAGGAGGACATATTCTTGAGCATGGCAGCGCGATGCGAGGACTCACGCCCTAGATTGCTGCCGCTTTTGCGATGACGCATAACGATGATTCCTTAGCGAAGGGACGACCGGATTTCCGTGATTCCGATGCGTTTAGGCTTTCTCGAGTTCGGCCGGCGGCCAGTTCTCGACCGTCATACCCAGCTTCAGACCATGCTCGGCCAGCACTTCGCTGATTTCGGTCAGCGACTTCTTGCCCAGGTTCGGCGTGCGCATCAGCTCGGTTTCGGTACGCTGGACCAGATCGCCCACATAGTGGATGTCTTCCGCCTTCAGGCAGTTGGTCGAGCGAACCGTCAACTCCAGATCCTCGATCGGCTTGAGCAGCGTCGGATCGATGGCACTGGAATCGCCCTGGCGCGAGGCCTCCTCGCGGGCTTCCAGATCCACGAACACCGACAACTGATCGTAGAGCGTGGCAGCCGCCGTGCGTACGGCATCCTGCGGCTCCACGCTGCCGTTGGTCTCGATATCGAGAATCAACTTGTCGAGGTCGGTGCGCTGCTCGACGCGCGCACGGTCGACCGAATAACTGACCCGGCGGATCGGCGAGAACGAGGCGTCGAGACGCAGACCGCCAATCTCACTGGCCCCCGTGTCCTCTTCGCCCGGTTCCGCCTTGCTTTGCGCGGCGTGATAACCGCGGCCCTTGCGCACCTTCATGTTCATGCGCAACTCACCGCTGGTCAGATGCGCGATTACGAGGTCGGGGTTGACGATCTCGACATCGTGATCCGTGACGATATCGCCCGCGGTCACCGCGCCCTCACCCGACTTGTGCAGGTGCAACTCGGCCTCGTCACGCTCGTGCATGCGCACGGCGACATTCTTCAGGTTCAGCAGGACGTCGATGACGTCTTCCTGCATGCCGTCGACGGTGGTGTACTCGTGCAGCACGCCGTCGATGCTAACCTCGGTGATGGCAGCGCCCGGGATCGACGACAGCAGAATGCGACGAATGGCGTTGCCCAGGGTATGCCCGTAACCACGCTCGAGCGGCTCGAGCGAGATCTTGGCACGCCGATCACTCACACGCTCCACCTCGACCAGGCGCGGCTTCAGCAAATCGTTGGACTGCATATGCAAATACCTCTGGCTGCGAATGCAGCGCGGCCTTGATTACTTGGAGTAGAGTTCGACGACCAGATTCTCGTTGATGTCAGGCAATACCTGATCACGATCCGGCACCGACTTGTACGTCCCCTTCAGGCCCTTCTCATCGACTTCCACCCAGTCCGCGAGTCCGATTTGCGAAGCAACCTGAACCGCCTCGATGATCCGGTTCTGCTGCTTGGCCTTGTTGCGGATGGCGATCACATCGCCTTCCCGGACCTGGTACGACGGGATATTGACCGGATAATCATTGACCGCGACGGCCTTATGATTCACCAGTTGACGCGCTTCGGCGCGCGTCGCCGCAAAACCCATCCGATAGACGACGTTGTCCAGACGCGACTCCAGCAGCTGCAGAAGCAGCACGCCGGTGGCGCCCTTCTGGCTCGCCGCCTTCTTGTAGTAATTGCGGAACTGTTTCTCAAGCACGCCGTACATATGCCGCAGTTTCTGCTTCTCGCGCAGCTGCAGCGCATAGTCGGACAGCCGCTGACGACGCGCGGCGCCCTGGGCGCCGGGCAACGTATCGATCTTGCACTTGCCTTCAAGCGAACGGCCGCGGCCCTTCAGCAACAGATCGGTGCCGGCGCGACGCGAAAGCTTACACTTGGGACCGGTGTATTTCGCCATGATTAATTACCTATGTCGCGAAGCGCGCTAGACGCGGCGCTTCTTGGGCGGACGACAGCCGTTGTGCGGAATCGGGGTCACGTCGATGATGCTCGTCACCTTGAAGCCGGACGCATTCAGTGAGCGCACCGCGGCTTCACGCCCCGGACCCGGGCCCTTCACGCGAACCTCGAGATTCTTGACGCCGTACTGTGACGCGCCCTCGCCGGCACGCTCGGCCGCAACCTGTGCAGCGAACGGCGTGCTCTTGCGTGAGCCTTTGAATCCGCAGGTGCCCGAAGTGCACCACGACAAGACGTTGCCCTGCCGATCGGAAATCGTGATGATGGTATTGTTGAACGTGGCATACACGAACGCGATACCATCGGTAACGTTCCGACGCGCGCGCACCTTGCGGCTACGGCTGTTCGAGGTGGATGCTGTCGCCATAATGTCTATCTACCTGTGATCTCGCGCGAAAAGGCGCTTATCGACGAATCGGACGACGCGGGCCCTTGCGAGTCCGCGAATTGGTCTTCGTGCGCTGACCGCGCACCGGCAGCCCGCGGCGGTGACGCATGCCGCGGTAGCAGCCGAGGTCCATCAGCCGCTTGATGTTCATCGACACCTCGCGACGAAGGTCACCTTCGATCGTGTACTGCTGCACCTGCGCACGCAGCGCCTCGACTTCGCCTTCCGTGAGATCCTTGATCTTGGTGTCGGTGGCTACACCGGCCTCCTTGCAGATCTCACGAGCGCGGGTATGACCCACGCCGTAAAGCGACGTCAGCGCAATGGCTGCATGCTTGTTGATCGGGAGATTGACTCCAGCGATTCGCGCCATTTGATTGAACTCCCAGCTCGCGGGTGCGGACGTGTTCGCTTCAAAAAGCGCGAACGACGCCGGAAAAGCCCGCCATCATATCCTTAAAAACTGACTTTGACAATACCGCCGAAGCGAATCAGCCCTGGCGCTGCTTATGCCGGGGGTCCGTCGAGCAAATCACCATCACCGCGCCATTGCGGCGAATGACTTTGCAGTTGCGGCAAATTTTCTTGACCGATGCTCTAACTTTCATCTCGTCCCTCTACACGTGACTCACGTCACCATGACCGCCGAACAGCGGGCGCGACACACTGCTATCGCAGCATGCCGGCCCGGCCGCCCGCCTTTAGATTGTTCTTGCGCATCAGGCCCTCGTACTGATGGGACATCAGATGAGCCTGCAACTGCGCCATGAAATCCATGACCACCACAACAATGATCAGAAGCGACGTGCCGCCGAAATAGAACGGCACGTTGTACTTGAGGATCAGCAGCTCCGGCAACAGACAGACCAGCGTGACATAGACCGCACCGGCGACCGTGAGCCGCGTCAGCACCGTATCGATGTAGTTGGCCGTCTGAATACCGGGCCGAACCCCCGGAATGAATGCACCGGACTTCTTCAGGTTATCTGCTGTCTCGCGCGAGTCGAACACCAACGCGGTATAGAAGAAACAGAAGAAGATGATCATCCCGGAATAGAACAGCACATACAGCGGCTGCCCCGGCGCGATCGCATTCGACACCCAGTTCGCGACACTCCCGCCCTGACCGAGAAAGCGGATGATCGTTGCCGGAAACAGGATGATGCTGGAGGCAAAAATCGGCGGGATGACACCGGCCATATTCAGCTTCAACGGCAGATGCTGTGTCTGGGCGGAATACATCCGCCGACCGCTCTGGCGCTGCGCATGATGCACCGGTATCCGCCGTTGTGCACGCTCGACGAACACCACGAACGCGAGCACCGCGAGCGCACCGACGAACAACGCGACGACGAAGAAAAAACTGAGCTCGCCGGTCCGCACCAGATCCAGTGTGCCGCCGATGGCCGACGGCAGTCCGGCCACGATCGCCGAAAAGATCAACATCGAGATGCCGTTGCCGATGCCGCGCTCGGTCACCTGCTCACCGAGCCACATCAGGAACAGCGCGCCGGTCGTGAGTGTGATCGCCGTGGTGAAGATGAAACTGAATTCACTCACCCCGTTCAGGGCGATGCCCTGGTTCCACAGCGCCACACCGGTGCCGACCGACTGGAAACTGGCCAGCACAACGGTCCCATAACGCGTGTACTGCGTGATCTTGCGCCGGCCCGATTCACCTTCCTTCTTGAGCTCCTTGAGCGACGGAACGGTCGCCGTGAGGAGCTGGAAGATGATCGACGCGGAGATATAAGGCATTACGCCCAGCGCGAAGATCGATAACCGCTTCAACGCACCGCCGGTGAACATGACACCGACGTCGAGAATCGTTCCCGATTGCTGCTGGAACAACCGGGCCAACTCCGCCGGATCGATACCGGGCACGGGAATGAAGCTCCCGATACGGAACACGACTAGCGCGCCGAGCAGGAATAACAGCCGCTGCCGGATCTCGGTGAGATTGCCGGCATTGGGCATCATGCCGCCGCCTGCGTTGTTGGGACGCTTGGCCATGTCTATACGGTGACCGAACCGCCCGCCGATTCGATCGCCTGACGGGCGCCGGCTGTCGCCGCCACACCCTTCAGCGTCACCGCCGAGGACAGTTCACCGGAAGCGATGATCTTGGCACCCCGCGCCTGGCGCGGCACCAGATGGGCCGCCTTGAGCGCCGCCAGGTCGATCTCGCCGCTCAACTTGTTCAGACTGTCCAGACGGACTTCGACCACACCCGACCCGGTCGCATGAAAGCCGCGCTTGGGAATACGGCGCTGCAGCGGCATCTGGCCGCCTTCGAAGCCGACCTTCGTGTAGCCGCCGCTGCGCGAATGCTGGCCCTTGTGACCGCGGCCCGCGGTCTTGCCGAGATCCGAACCGGAGCCGCGGCCAACGCGCTTGGCGTCCGGACGCGAACCATCGGTGTAATGCAGGTCGTTGAGCTTCATTTAAACCTCCTCGACCGCAAGCATGTCAGCAACCTTGTTGATCATGCCGCGATTTTCCGGGGTGTCGGTCACTTCGACCGAGTGATTCACACGACGCAGACCCAGGCCCCGCACGCAGGCGCGATGTCGCGCAATGCGGCCGATAGGGCTCTTGATCAGCGTCACTTTGATCCGCTTGTCTGCCATGACCGCCTCGTTTACGCCGTAATGTCTTCGACGGACTTGCCGCGCTTGGCCGCGATGAATTCCGGATCATGCATGTTGCGCAAACCGTTGATGGTCGCCCGCACCAGGTTGATCGGATTACGCGAGCCGTAGCTCTTGCACAGTACGTTGTTCACGCCCGCAACCTCGAACACCGCGCGCATGCCGCCGCCCGCAATCACACCGGTACCTTCCGAGGCCGGGCGCATGATGACCTTGCTGGAGCCGTGCTCGCCGACAATGGCGTGCTGCAGCGTGGAGCCTTCCTTGATCTGCACGCGCACCATGCTCTTGCGCGCGGCCTCCATCGCCTTGGCGATGGCGAGCGGCACTTCGCGGGCCTTGCCATAGCCATAGCCGACGCGACCCTCGCCGTCGCCGACTACGGTCAGCGCCGTGAAGCCGAACTGACGGCCGCCCTTGACCACCTTGGCCACGCGATTGACGGTGACCAGCTTTTCGAGCAGGTCGCCTTCGGTGCGTTGTTCGTTACGTGTTGCCATATCTCGTATCCGTTAGAACTGCAGGCCGTTTTCACGCGCGGCATCCGCCAGCGCCTTGATGCGACCGTGATAGGCAAAGCCCGAGCGATCGAAGGCGACCTCCTGAATGCCCGCGGCCCTGGCGCGCTCGGCGATCGTGCGACCGACCAGCTCGGCGGCTGACTTGTTGCCGCGATGACCCGCGACTTCGCCCCGCAGATCCTTGTCGACCGTCGAGGCCGACACCAAGGTCTGGCCGCCGTCCGGCGACACGATCTGTGCATAAATGTGCTGCGGCGTGCGATGCACCGACAGGCGGTGCGCGCCCAGCTTGCGCATGTGCATTCGGGCCCGGCGCGCACGCCGCAGACGAGAAACCGTTTTCTTGTGCATAACGATCCTGAATCCGTTGCTGTAGGCGAAAACGCGCTACTTCTTCTTGGCGTCTTTGCGGATGATTCGTTCGCCCGCATAGCGAATACCCTTGCCCTTGTAGGGCTCGGGCGGACGCCAGGCGCGAATCTCGGCCGCGGCCTGACCCACGACCTGCTTATCGGCACCCTTGAGTACGATTTCGGTCGCGCTCGGCGTTTCCACCGTCACGCCCGCGGGCACTTCGTAGACCACCGGGTGCGACAGGCCCAGCGAAAGATTCACTTTGCTGCCCTGGGCCTGGGCGCGATAACCGACGCCTTCGAGCTGCAGTTTGCGCTCGAAACCCTCAGTCACGCCGTGCACCATGTTGGCGACCGTCGCCCGCACCGTGCCGGCCATGGCCATGTTCGGCTGGCGACCGGTGGCCTGGGCTCGTGCCACGCCATCCGAAACTTCCAGATCCACACCCAGCGGCAGACGGAACGCGAGCTCGCCGCCCTTGCCCTTGACCGTGATATCGCGCCCATTGACGACACATTCGACGCCGCTGGGGATATTCACCGGCGCTTTGGCTACTCTCGACATCTTATTGCTCCTCGCCTGACCGGCTTTACGATACGTAGCAGAGGACTTCGCCGCCGTGGCCGGCCGCGCGGGCCGCCCGGTCGGACATCACGCCCTGCGACGTCGAGATGATCGAAATACCCAGGCCACCCACGACCTCGGGCACATCGTTCTTGTTGCAGTAAAGACGCAGCCCGGGCTTCGACGCACGCTCGATATACTCGATCACGCCGTGGCCCTGGAAGTACTTCAGGCCAATCCGCAACCGCGGCTTGCCGTCGACCTCGGCCGTTTCGTAGCCACTGATGTAGCCTTCATCCTCGAGCACCTTCGCAATCGCGAGCTTGAGCTTCGAGGAGGGCATTTCAACGCTTTCCTTGTCCGCCGACTGCCCGTTACGAATACGGGTCAGCATGTCGGCGATGGGGTCAGTCATACTCATGCGTACCGATACCTATTAACTGTGAACTACCAGGACGAGAGCACGAGGCCGGGCACTTCGCCCCGCATCGCAGCTTCGCGCAGCTTGTTACGGGACAGACCGAACTTGCGATAGACACCCTTCGGGCGCCCGGTCACTCGACAACGGCGCGTAACCCGGGTCGGGCTCGCGTCGCGCGGCAACGCCTGCAATTCCTGGGCAGCGGCATAACGTTCTTCGGGCGTGGCCTGCGGATCGTCGATCCGGGCCTTGATCGCCTGACGCTTGGCCGCGTACTTGGCTACGATCTTCATGCGCTTTTCATCACGCGCAATCATGCTTTTCTTCGCCATAATTATCTCCGGAAGGGGAAGTTGAACCCTTCAAGCAGGGCCCGCCCCTCTTCATCGCTCGACGCGGTGGTCGAGATCACGATATCCATGCCGCGCAGCGTGTCCACACGGTCGTAATCGATCTCGGGAAACACGATCTGCTCCTTGAGGCCGAGGCTGTAATTGCCCCGCCCGTCGAAGGAACGCGGATTCAGACCGCGAAAATCGCGGATACGCGGTAACGTCACGTTGACCAGGCGGTCTAGGAATTCATACATCCGGGCGCGGCGGAGCGTTACCTTGCAGCCGATGGGCCAGCCTTCGCGGATCTTGAACCCGGCGACCGACTTGCGGGCACGCGTCATCACCGGCTTCTGCCCGGCGATCTTTTCCATATCGCCCATCGCGGCCTCGATCACCTTGCGATCCGACACCGCTTCGCCCACGCCCATGTTCAGCGTGATCTTCGCAATCCGCGGCGCCGCCATGCGGCTGCTGTAGCCGAACTTCTCGACCAGCTCGCCGACAATGCGATCCCTGTAAACGGCCTTCAACCGCGGCGCAATTGTCTGTTCTGCGTTTTCCATGACTCGCCTACGCGTCCACTACTTCGCCGGAAGACTTGAAGAAGCGCACCTTGCGCCGGTCTTCACCTTCACCCAGCCATTTGAAACCAACACGCTCGCCTTTTTCGGTCTGCGGGTTGTACAGCATCACGTTCGACACGTGAAGTGGCATCTCCTTTTCCTCGATACCACCCTGTACACCCTGGTTGGGGTCCGGCTTGACATGCTTTTTAACCATGTTCAGGCCTTCGACCACCACTTTGCCGTTGTCGAGCACACGCGTGACGGTGCCGCGGCGGCCCCGGTCCTTACCGGCCACCACCATGACTTCGTCGCCCTTACGGATTTTGCTGGAGCTCATAGCACCTCCGGCGCAAGCGAAATGATGCGCATGAACTTGGCACGCAGTTCACGAGTCACCGGCCCGAAGATACGGGTCCCGACCGGCTCGTTGTTGGCGTTGAGCAGCACGGCGGCGTTGCTGTCGAAGCGGATGACCGAGCCATCCACACGACGCACGCCACGCTTGGTGCGCACCACGACCGCGTTCATCACATCGCCTTTTTTCACACGGCCACGCGGAATGGCATCCTTGACCGTGATCTTGATGATGTCGCCGACACGAGCATAGCGCCGGTGCGAACCGCCCAGCACCTTGATGCACTGGACGCGACGGGCACCGCTGTTGTCGGCTGCGCTGAGTTCCGATTCTGTCTGAATCATGACCTTGGCTATCCTGCAGTATCGAACTCGCCAGCCTTGTCTACGACACGGCTGAGCGACCACGATTTGTGACGAGAGATCGGGCGACCCTCACGAATCTCGACCCAGTCGCCGACATTGCAGACATTGTCTGCGTCGTGTGCCTTGAGTCGCGTGCTGCGCTTGACGTACTTGCCATACAGCGGATGCTGCATGCGCCGCTCGATCGACACCACGATGGTCTTGTCCATCGCGTTGCTGACCACGCGGCCCACGAGCGCGCGCTGGCGCTTTTCGCCTGCTTCGGGTTGCGTGTTGGTATCGCTCATCGGAGTTAACCCTGATTGCGTGCTTCGTTGAGCACGGTCTTGATACGGGCGATATCGCGCCGGATACGTCCGAACTGATGCGTCGCCGCCAGCTGACCGCTGCCCTGCTGCATGCGCAGGTTGAACTGCTCGCGCCGCAGCGCCACCAGTTCGTCGTTCAGCTCGTCAGCCGATTTCTGTCTCAGATCTGTCGCTTTCATGATCGCCTCTACATCACCTTGCGTTCGACGAACACGGTCTTGACCGGCAACTTGGAAGCGGCAAGCCGGAACGCTTCCTGCGCCACTTCACGCGAAACGCCTTCCATTTCGTAGAGCATGGAGCCGGGCTGGACCTTGGCGACCCAGAACTCGACATTGCCCTTGCCCTTGCCCATACGCACTTCGATGGGCTTCTTGGTTACCGGCTTGTCCGGAAACACGCGGATCCAGGTCTTGCCGCCACGCTTGATGTAGCGGGTCATGGCGCGACGTGCGGCCTCGATCTGCCGCGCCGTCAGCCGACCGCGCTCCACGGCCTTGAGGCCGAATTCGCCGAAGCTGACTTCGTTGCCACGCTGCGCCAGGCCGCGGTTACGACCTTTCTGCACTTTGCGGAACTTGACTCGCTTGGGTTGCAACATAACGCCTTACCCCGCTGCAGCGCCGGACTCGGCGCTTTCTTCGACTTTAGGCTCGGTGTCGAACACTTCGCCCTTGAAGATCCAGACCTTGACGCCGATGACACCGTACGTAGTCTTGGCTTCCGCCAGGCCATAATCGATGTCGGCGCGCAGCGTATGCAGCGGCACACGGCCGTCGCGGTACCACTCGGTACGCGCAATCTCGGCCCCGTTCAGCCTGCCCGCAACGTTCACGCGGATACCGCCAGCGCCCAGGCGCATGGCGTTGCCCACCGCGCGCTTCATGGCGCGGCGAAACATGATGCGACGCTCGAGCTGCTGCGCGATATTCTGCGCGACGAGATAGGCATCCAGCTCGGGACGCCGAATCTCTTCGACCGACAGATGCACCGGCACACCCATGCGTGCCGCGACCTCGGACCGCAGCTTGTCGATGTCCTCGCCCTTCTTGCCGATCACGATACCCGGCCGTGCGGTGTGAATCGTGATGCGAGCCGAACGGGCCGGACGGTCGATCTGAATACGACTGACCGACGCATGCGACAGCTTTTCGCGAATGAATTCGCGCACCGCCAGATCGGTGTTCAGCGCATCGGCGTAACCCTGACCCTCGGCGTACCAGCGCGAGCACCACTCGGTCGTGATGCCGAGCCGGAAACCGACGGGATGTACTTTATGACCCATATCTTTATCCGCTGTCGTTGGACCGCCTAGCGGTCGGCCACTCGAATGGTGACGTGACTCGTCCGCTTCAGGATGCGATCGGCGCTGCCGCGGGCGCGCGGCTTCATTCGCTTCATCGTCGGCCCCTCGTCGACCATGATGGCCGCGATCCTGAGCTCGTCGATATCCGCACCCTCGTTGTGCTCGGCATTGGCAAGCGCCGACTCGAGCACCTTGTGCACGATCCGCGCCGCCTTCTTGGTCGAGAACTCAAGCACTTCGAGCGCCCGCTCAACCGGCATGCCGCGGACTTCGTCGGCGACCAGGCGGGCCTTCTGCGGCGAGATACGCGCGAACCGCAATTTTGCGACAGATTCCATCTCGATATCTCCGCGTTAACCCTTGCGATCGCCGAGATGACCCTTGAAGGTCCGGGTCGGCGAAAATTCACCCAGCTTGTGCCCGACCATATTTTCGGACACGAATACCGGAACGTGCTGGCGGCCGTTGTGGACCGCGATGGTGAGGCCGATCATGTCCGGCGTCACCATCGAGCGACGCGACCAGGTCTTGATCGGACGCTTCGTGCTCGCACCCTGAGCCGCCTCGACCTTCTTGGCCAGATGCAGGTCGACGAAGGGACCTTTCTTGAGAGAACGTGGCATAACTTATCCCGTACCTTGTCTGGCGCCCTAGCGCTTCTTGCGCTTGGAGCTCCGACGGACAATCATGCCGTCGGTGCGCTTGTTCGAACGAGTCTTGAAGCCCTTGGTCTTCCAACCCCAGGGACTGGTCGGATGCCGACCACCGCTGGTGCGGCCCTCGCCACCACCATGCGGATGGTCGATCGGGTTCATGGCCACACCGCGAACGGTGGGACGCTTGCCCCGCCAGCGTGTGGCGCCGGCCTTGCCGAGCTGACGCAGGCTGTGCTCGTTATTACCAACCTCGCCGACAGTCGCCTTGCAGTTGATGTGCACGCGACGGGTTTCGCCGGACTTCAGGCGCAACACGCAATACTCACCGGCCCGCGCCGCGATCTGAATGCTGGTGCCGGCGCTGCGCGCCAACTGGGCACCCTTGCCGGGACGCATTTCCACACAGTGCACCGTCGTACCCACCGGGATACTAGCCAGCGGCAATGCGTTACCCGGGCGAATCGGCGACTGCGGACCGGACACGATCGGCGTCCCGGCTTCGACGCCGCGCGGCGCGATGATGTACCGGCGCTCGCCGTCGGCATAGAGCACGAGCGCGATGTTCGCGCTGCGATTCGGATCGTACTCCAGACGCTCGACCTTGCCCGGAACGCCATCCTTGTTGCGCTTGAAATCGATCAGCCGATAGTGCTGACGATGACCGCCGCCGCGATGACGAACCGTAATCCGGCCGTGCGTGTTGCGACCACCGTGCTTGTGCTTCTTGACCAGCAGCGCCTCATGCGGCCTGCCGCTGTGCAGATCCGGGCGCTTGACGCTGACCACAAACCGCCGGCCCGCTGATGTCGGATTGGCTTTCTTGAGTGCCATAGTATTCTAGCTCCGCTACGTCGCCCTACTGGGCGGCGCCGTCAAGAAAATCGATTTCGTCGCCTTCGGCCAGCGTCACATAAGCCTTCTTGAAACCGCTTCGCAAACCGGCCTGGCCGCGAAAACGCTTCTGCTTGGGCTTGTTGTTCAACGTGGTCACACCCACGACCTTGACGTTGAACAGGGATGCGACCGCTTCGGCGATCTCGTGCTTGTTCGCGTCGCCGGCAACCTGGAAGACCACCTGGTTGGCCGAGTCGCCAACCACCGATGCCTTTTCCGAGACGAGCGGCGAACGCAGCACCTGATAGATGCGCTCTTTATTCATGCCAGCCATCCTTCGAACGCCTGCAGCGCGCTTTCCGTCATCAATACATGCTCGGCGCCGACCAGCGTGACCGGATCGAGGTCCGTGACCGCGACCACGTCGAAGCCGACGATATTGTTCGCCGAATAGCCGAGCTTGTCGTCGACTTCGGACACAACCAGCACACCACGCGCCTCAACCGACTGCTCGGACAGGGCCTTGAGCAGGCCCTTGGTGCTACGCGACTCGAGCGCCAGGTCCGGAACCACCGAAAAGCGATCCTGCCGAACCAGCTCCGAGACGATCGCACTCATGCCAGCGCGATACATCTTGCGATTGACCTTCTGCGAGAAATCGCGGGGACTGGCTGCGAACGTGACGCCGCCACCGGACCAGATCGGACTGCGAATAGTGCCAGCCCGGGCGCGGCCCGTGCCCTTCTGACGCCACGGCTTTTTGCCGCCGCCGCGCACTTCCGCACGATTTTTCTGCGCCTTCGTGCCCGCACGACCACCGGCGAGATATGCCGTGACGATCTGATGCACCAGGGTTTCGTTGAACGGGCGACCGAAAACGGCGTCCGACACCGAAACCGACTTGTCGCCGCTTGCGAGATTCAGTTCCATGCTTAAACCTGCCTATTCGCCAGCACGCCGTTAACCGGCCTTCTTGACCGCCGGCTGAATGATGACGTCACCGTTCTTGGCACCCGGCACACCGCCGCGAACAAGAATGAGACCCCGCTCTTCGTCCACGCGAACCACTTCCAGGTTCTGGACCGTGGTACGGGCGTTACCCAGCTGGCCGGCCATCTTCTTGCCCTTGAACACATGACCCGGCGACTGGTTTTGACCAATCGAGCCCGGCGCGCGATGCGCCTTCGAGTTACCGTGTGTCGACCGCTGGGAACGGAAATTGTGACGCTTGATCACACCGCCGTAGCCCTTACCGATGGAGCGCCCGATTACGTCGACGTACTGCCCGGCGGCGAAGACCGATACCGTCAGCTCACCGCCGACCTCGATCTCGACCTGCTCCGGCGCGACGGCTTCTTCGCCATCGGCCGTGCCGGGTGCGCCGGCCGTAACCCGGGGCCAATCACCGTCCACGCGAAACTCCCAGATACCGCGACCTGCCTCGACACCGGCCTTCTTGAAGTGCCCGGCGGCCGGCCTGGTCACGCGGTTTGCGCGACGCGTACCGGTCGTAACCTGCAGTGCGCGGTAGCCATCGGTTTCGACATCTTTTTTCTGGACGACGCGGTTCGGCTCGACCTCGACGACCGTGACAGGCACGGACACGCCGTTGTCGTCGAACACGCGCGTCATGCCGCGCTTGCGACCTACCAATCCAATAGCCATTTATTAAGTACCTTCTCGCTTATCGCCACTCGCTAGAGGGGGCGACAGTTCAAGTATGGTTTTCCAGTGCAAAGGGCCCGCGTGATCGCGGGCCTCTTCCAACAAGAGGGCGAGAAGTATAACACGCCCCGGGGACTTGTGTCGCCCTTACTGCAATTTAATTTGGACGTCGACGCCCGCAGCAAGGTCGAGCTTCATCAACGCGTCGACCGTCTTCTCGGTAGGCTCGACAATATCCATCATCCGCTTGTGCGTGCGGATTTCATACTGATCCCGGGCGTCCTTGTTGACGTGCGGCGAAATCAGGATGGTATAGCGCTCCTTGCGCGTCGGCAGCGGGATCGGGCCGTGGACCTGCGCACCGGTGCGCTTGGCGGTCTCGACGATCTCCCGGGCCGACTTATCGATCAATCGATGGTCGAACGCCTTGAGACGAATACGAATGTTCTGACTAGCTGCCATGACGATTCAAATGCCTCAGGCCGTAATTTTGGTCACGACGCCCGCACCCACGGTGCGACCGCCTTCACGAATGGCGAAGCGCAGGCCTTCTTCCATCGCAATCGGATGTATGAGCTCGACGTTCATCGTCACGTTGTCGCCCGGCATCACCATCTCGGTGTCCGCCGGCAGCTCGCAAGCGCCCGTCACGTCCGTCGTCCGGAAGTAGAACTGCGGACGATAGCCCTTGAAGAACGGCGTGTGGCGACCGCCCTCTTCCTTCTTCAGCACGTACACTTCGCATTCGAAGTTGGTGTGCGGCGTGATCGAGCCCGGCTTGGCCAGCACCTGGCCACGCTCGATGTCTTCGCGCTTGGTGCCGCGCAGCAGCGCGCCGATGTTGTCACCCGCCTGACCCTGGTCCAGCAGCTTGCGGAACATCTCGACGCCGGTGACGGTGGTCTTGGTCGTGGGGTTGATACCCACGATTTCGATGTCGTCACCCACGTTGATCACGCCGCGCTCGACACGACCGGTGGCGACCGTGCCACGACCGGAGATCGAGAAGACGTCCTCGACCGGCATCAGGAAGGCGCCGTCCACGGCACGCTCGGGGTCGGGAATGAATTCGTCCATGGCCCGCACGAGCTTGGCGATCGATTCCGATCCGTGCTCGCCTTCGTCGCCTTCCAGCGCCTTGAGCGCACTGCCGACAATCACCGGGGTGTCGTCGCCCGGGAAGTCGTAGGCGTCCAGCAGTTCGCGGACTTCCATTTCCACCAGCTCGAGCAGCTCTTCGTCGTCCACCATGTCGGCCTTGTTCAGGTACACGACGATGAACGGCACGCCCACCTGGCGCGCCAGCAGAATGTGCTCGCGCGTCTGCGGCATGGGGCCGTCGGCCGCCGACACGACCAGGATCGCGCCGTCCATCTGCGCAGCACCCGTGATCATGTTCTTGACGTAGTCCGCATGCCCCGGGCAGTCCACGTGCGCATAGTGACGCGCTTCGCTCTCGTACTCGACGTGCGAGGTGGAGATCGTGATACCACGCGCCTTTTCTTCCGGCGCCTTGTCGATGGCATCAAACGCCGACAGCTCTGAACCGAACAACCGGTTCGACACCACCGTCAGCGCGGCCGTCAGCGTCGTCTTACCATGGTCCACGTGACCAATCGTGCCGACGTTGACGTGCGGCTTGTTACGCTCGAATTTTGATTTGGACACGGCGACTTCCTCTTATGCCTTTTCCGGTTGATTGCGAGTCAACGCCTCGACGATATTTCGGGGCGCTTCTGCATAATTGTCGAATTGCATGGTGTAGGTGGCACGACCCTGGCTCATGGAGCGCAAATCGGTCGCATAACCGAACATCTCGGACAACGGCACCGTAGCCGAAATCTGCTTGCCGGTGGGGATGTCTTCCATGCCCTTCAGATTGCCGCGACGCCGGTTAAGATCGCCCATGACGTCGCCCATGTACTCCTCGGGCGTGACGACTTCGACGTCCATCATCGGCTCGAGCAACACGGCCGAAGCCTTGCGGGCCCCATCCTTGAGCGCCATCGAGCCAGCTATTTTAAACGCCGCCTCGTTGGAGTCAACATCATGGTACGACCCGTCGTACAGGGTGACCTTGACATCGACCATGGGGTAGCCCGCGACCACACCGTTGGTCATCGCCTCCTGCACACCCTTGTCGACCGCGCCGATGTATTCCTTGGGCACGACGCCGCCGACGATGGCGTTGACGAACTCATAACCGGCGCCGGCTTCTTCCTGCGGCTCGATGCGCAGGTAGACGTGACCGTACTGGCCGCGACCACCCGACTGGCGCACGAACTTGCCTTCCTGCTCGACCTTCTTGCGAATGGTTTCGCGATAGGCCACCTGTGGCGCACCGACGTTCGCCTCGACACCGAACTCGCGCTTCATGCGATCGACGATGATCTCGAGATGCAACTCGCCCATGCCGGAGATGATGGTCTGCGCGGTTTCCTCGTCGGTGCGCACACGGAAGGACGGATCCTCCTGTGCCAGCTTCGACAGGGCCACGCCCATCTTCTCCTGGTCGGACTTCGACTTGGGCTCGACGGCGACCGCGATCACCGGCTCCGGAAACTCCATGCGCTCCAGGATGACCTGCGAATCGGGTGCGCACAGCGTGTAACCCGTCGTCACGTTCTTGAGACCGACCACGGCGGCGATGTCGCCTGCACGCACTTCCTTGATCTCTTCACGCGTATTGGAGTGCATCTGCAAAATACGGCCGACGCGCTCCTTCTTGTTCTCGATCGGGTTGTAGATCGAATCGCCCGACTGCAGCACACCCGAATACACACGAATGAACGACAGCGAACCCACGAACGGATCGGTGGCGATCTTGAACACCAGCGCGGCGAACGGCTCATCGTCGGAGGCATGACGCTCGATCGGCTTGTCCGGATCGTTGGCGTCCTGGCCCTTGATCGGCGGCACCTCAGTCGGCGACGGCAGATAATCGATCACGGCGTCCAGCATCGCCTGCACGCCCTTGTTCTTAAAGGCGGTGCCGCACAGACAGAGGGTGATCTCGTTGTTGATCACGCGCTTGCGCAGACCGGACTTGATCTGGTCGTTGGTCAGCTCGCCGTTCTCGAGATACATCTCCATGATCTCTTCGTCGGCCTCGGCCGCCGCCTCGATCATCTCTTCGCGATACTTTTCGGCATCGGCCTGGAGATGCGCGGGGATGTCGCGCGCCTCGAAGGTGCGCCCGGCATCTTCCTGATTCCAGTAGATCGCCTGCATGCGCATGAGGTCGACAATGCCTTCGAACTGGTCTTCGGCACCGATCGGCAGCTGAATGGTCACCGGATAGGTGGCCAGACGCTTTTTCATCATGTCGATGCAGCGCCAGTAGTCCGCACCCAGCTTGTCCATCTTGTTGACGAACGTAATGCGCGGCACGTGGTACTTGTCGGCCTGACGCCAGACCGTCTCGGTCTGCGGCTCCACACCGGCGTTGGCGTCAAGCACGCACACCGCCCCGTCGAGCACACGCAGCGAGCGCTCGACCTCAATGGTGAAGTCGACGTGGCCCGGTGTATCGATGATGTTGACGCGATACTGCTCCGGGTACTGCTGCTCCATGCCCTGCCAGAAGCAAGTGGTGGCAGCCGAGGTGATTGTGATGCCGCGTTCCTGCTCCTGCGACATCCAGTCCATCACGGCCGCGCCGTCATGCACCTCGCCCATCTTGTGAGAGATACCGGTGTAGTACAGAACACGTTCGGTCGTCGTCGTCTTGCCGGCATCGATGTGGGCCATGATGCCGATGTTGCGATAACGCTCAAGTGGATGCTTACGGGCCATGAGGGTCTCTTGTAGCTCTTGCGAAATGGTGCGCGCGGGGAATCGCGCGTCTTACCAGCGAAAGTGCGAGAACGCTTTGTTGGCGTCGGCCATGCGATGCGTGTCCTCACGCTTCTTGACCGCGGCACCGCGATGCTCGGAGGCATCGATCAGCTCGCCGGCCAACCGGCGCGCCATGGTGTTTTCGCCACGCTTACGCGCCGCATCGATAACCCAGCGCATGGCCAGCGTGGTGCGACGAATCGCACGCACCTCGACCGGCACCTGGTAGGTGGCACCACCCACGCGACGGGACTTGACCTCAACCGCCGGGCGCACGTTGTCGAGCGCTTCCTGCAGCACTTCGAGAGGCTCGTCCGTACCTTTCTTGGTAGAGATCTGGGACAGCGCGCCGTAGACGATCATTTCGGCCTTCGACTTCTTGCCATCCTCCATGATCATGTTCATGAACTTGGCGAGGAGTTCGCTGTGATACCGCGGATCCGGAAGGATTTCGCGGCGCGGGGCGGATGCACGACGGGACATAGCTTTTCTAACCTATTCGTTTGAACGGATGCGGCCGGCCTACGACTTCGGCTTCTTGGCGCCGTACTTCGAACGACCCTGACGACGCGCTTCCACGCCCGAGGCGTCCAGCGCACCGCGCACCGTGTGGTAACGCACACCGGGCAAGTCCTTCACACGACCGCCGCGAATCAACACGACCGAGTGCTCCTGAAGGTTGTGACCTTCACCACCGATGTAGCTGGCCACTTCATAGCCGTTGGTCAGCCGCACACGCGCAACCTTACGCAATGCCGAGTTCGGCTTCTTCGGCGTGGTGGTATAGACGCGGGTGCAGACGCCACGCTTCTGCGGGCAGCCCTGCAACGCCGGCACGTCATTCTTCTGCCGTTTGTCCTTGCGGCCCTTACGGACCAATTGGTTGACCGTAGACACGTCGTCACCCTGATCTTAATCTTAAAAAATATTAAGGCAGCCCGGGAATACAGGCTGCCAGAAGAGGACGGCGGATACTAAGGCAGGCGCACGCTGGTGTCAACCACCGCGCGCCTGCCCGGTACCGCCATCAGTTCTGCTCGTCTCCGGCGGCGTCGGCATTGTGCGAACCCGCGTCAGCGCGATCCAGCGCGTCCTCGGCGTCGGCGCTGGCCTCGGCAGCCATCTCCACGGCCTCCTCGGCCGATTCGCCCCGAGTGGCCGGCAGAGCGCCCTGCAGGTCCAGCGGACTCATGCGCTCGCGGCGACGCTGCTCATGATACGCCAGACCGGTACCCGCCGGAATTAGCCGACCGACGATCACATTTTCCTTGAGACCCCGCAGATCGTCCCGGGCGCCGCGCACGGACGCCTCGGTCAGCACGCGCGTGGTTTCCTGGAACGAGGCGGCCGAAATGAACGACTCCGTCGACAGGCTCGCCTTGGTGATGCCCAGCAACAGCCGGTCGAAGGTCGCGGGCTGTTCGCCCTTGGCCTCGACCCGGCGATTCTCGTCCAGCACCGCCTGGTACTCGGCCTGCTCGCCCTGCAGGAACTTGGTATCACCCGCGTCGACAATCTCGACCCGGCGCAGCATCTGGCGAATGATCACCTCGATGTGCTTGTCGTTGATACGCACGCCCTGCAGCCGGTAGACGTCCTGAATCTCCTTGACCAGATAGTCCGAGAGCTTCGGAATCCCCTGGAGACGCAGGATGTCGTGCGGCATCGGCTCGCCGTCGGACACGATTTCGCCCTTCTCGACGTATTCGCCCTCGAAGACATTGATCTGACGCCACTTCGGCACCAGAAGCTCGGTCTCGTAGCCATCGGAATCGACGATCTTGAGACGCTGCTTGCCCTTGGTGGCCTCGCCGAAACGCACGGTGCCCGCGGCTTCGGCGAGAATCGCCGGCACCTTGGGTTTGCGCGCCTCGAACAGGTCGGCCACCCGGGGCAGACCACCGGTGATATCGCGGGTCTTGGACGATTCCTGCGGGATACGGGCGGTGACGTCACCGACCACGATATCCTGCCCGTCCTCGACCACCACGATGGCCTTGGGCGGCAGACTGTACGCCGCCGGGATCTCGGTGCCCGGGAAGTTCAGCTCATTGCCGTCGCCATCGAGCAGCTTGATCACCGGGCGCAGGTCCTTGTTGCCCTGGCCGCGCGATTTCGGCTCGGTCACCACCAGCGTGGAAACGCCGGTGATTTCGTCGATCTCGCGCTGCACCGTCACACCTTCGATGAACTCCTCGAACTTCACCTTACCGGCGACTTCCGAGATGATCGGATGCGTATGCGGATCCCAGTCGGCCAGACGCTTGCCGGCCTCGACCTGATCGCCCTCGCCGACGTGCAGCCGCGCGCCGTAGGGGATCTTGTAGCGTTCCTTTTCGCGATAGTTATCGTCCACGACGCCGATTTCGCCCGATCGCGACACCGCGACCAGATGCCCGTCCTCGGCGTGCGCCACGGTCTTGATGTTGTGCAGCTTGACCGTGCCGTCGGTCTTGGTCTCGACGCCGTCGGCCGAAACCGCACGCGAGGCCGCGCCGCCGACGTGGAAGGTACGCATGGTCAGCTGCGTGCCGGGCTCGCCGATCGACTGCGCCGCGATCACGCCGACGGATTCGCCGATCGAGACGCGCTCGCCACGGGCCAGATCCCGGCCATAGCACTGCGCGCACACACCGAACGATGCTTCACAGGTGATCGGACTGCGCACATGCACCATGTCGATGGAGTTGACTTCCAGCTTGTCGACCTCGCGCTCGGTGAGCAGCGTGCCGGCATCGATCAGGGTGGTGTTGTCGGCCGGGTCCACCACGTCGCGCGCCAGCACGCGGCCCAGCACCCGCTCGCGCAGGGGCTCGACCACGTCGCCGCCCTCCACGATCGGGTACATCGGGATACCGCCCTCGGTGCCGCAGTCCACGTCGGTGATGACCACGTCCTGCGACACATCCACCAGACGCCGGGTCAGATAACCCGAGTTGGCGGTCTTGAGCGCGGTGTCGGCCAGACCCTTGCGGGCGCCGTGCGTGGAGATGAAGTACTGCAGTACGTTCAGCCCCTCGCGGAAGTTGGCCGTGATGGGGGTCTCGATGATCGAGCCGTCCGGCTTGGCCATCAGGCCGCGCATGCCGGCCAGCTGGCGGATCTGGGCCGCGCTACCACGCGCGCCGGAGTCGGCCATCATGAAGATGGAGTTGAACGAGGTCTGGTCGACGGGGTTGCCCTCGCCGTCCACGACTTCGTCGAGGCCGAGCTTGTCCATCATGGCGTTGGCGATCTGCTCGTTCGCCCGCGACCAGATGTCGATGACCTTGTTATAGCGCTCGCCCTGGGTCACGAGACCGGAGGTGTACTGGTCCTCGATCTCCTTGACTTCGTCTTCGGCGCGCGCCAGCACGGTCTGCTTTTCTTCCGGAATGACCATGTCGCCGACGGCGATCGAGATGCCGGCCTTGGTCGACATGCGGAAACCGGTGTACATCAGCTGGTCGGCGAACACCACGGTCTCCTTGAGACCGACGTTGCGATACGCCTGATTGATGACTTCACTGACCGTCTTCTTGCCCAGCTCCTGGTTGATCATGGCGAACGGCAGGCCCGGGGGCAGGATGTCGTAGAGCATCGCCCGGCCGACGGTGGTCTCCACCACGCGCGTGACCGGCGTGGTATTGCCATCCTCGTCCATGTCGACGTCGTCGAGACGGACCTTGATCAGGGCCTGCAGATGCACCTGCCCGGCGTCATAGGCGCGATGCACCTCGGCCGGATCGGAGAAGGTCATGCCCTCGCCGGCCTGGTTCACCCGCGAGCGGGTCATCCAGTACAGGCCGAGCACGACGTCCTGCGTGGGCACGATGATGGGCGCGCCGGAGGCCGGCGACAGCACGTTGTTGGTCGACATCATCAGCACGCGCGCTTCCAGCTGTGCCTCAACGGACAGCGGCACGTGCACGGCCATCTGGTCGCCGTCGAAGTCGGCGTTGAACGCGGTGCAGACCAGCGGATGCAGCTGGATCGCCTTGCCCTCGATCAGCACCGGCTCGAACGCCTGGATACCCAGGCGATGCAGGGTCGGCGCGCGGTTGAGCAGCACCGGATGCTCGCGGATCACGTTTTCCAACATGTCCCAGACTTCCGGCTCTTCGCGCTCGACCATCTTCTTGGCCGCCTTGATCGTGGAGGCGTACTCCAGACGCTGCAGACGGGAATAGATGAACGGCTTGAACAGCTCGAGCGCCATTTTCTTGGGCAAGCCGCACTGGTGCAGCTTGAGCGTCGGGCCGACCACGATCACCGAACGGCCGGAGTAGTCGACGCGCTTGCCCAGCAGGTTCTGACGGAACCGGCCCTGCTTGCCCTTGATCATGTCGGCCAGCGACTTCAGCGGGCGCCGGTTGGAACCGGTGATCGCCCGACCGCGGCGGCCGTTGTCGATCAGCGCATCCACCGACTCCTGCAGCATGCGCTTTTCGTTGCGCACGATGATGTCCGGCGCGTTCAGGTCGAGCAGCCGCGCGAGGCGGTTGTTGCGGTTGATCACACGCCGATACAGATCGTTGAGATCCGAGGTCGCGAAGCGGCCGCCATCCAGCGGCACCAGCGGACGCAGATCCGGCGGCAGCACCGGCAGCGCGCGCAGGATCATCCACTCGGCCTTATTGCCCGACTGCTGAAAATACTCCAGCAGCTTCAGGCGCTTGCCGAGACGCTTGATCTTGGTGGCCGAACCGGTCGCACCCAGTTCCTCGCGCATGCGCTGGGCTTCCGCGCCCATGTCCATGTTCTTGAGGATGTCGAGAACGGCCTCGGCGCCCATCTTGGCGGTGAACTCATCGCCGTACTGCTCGACCGTATCCAGATACTCTTCTTCCGAGAGCAGCTGGTACGGCTCGAGTGGCGTCATGCCGGGGTCGGTCACGACGTAGGCTTCGAAATACAGCACGCGCTCGATCGCGCGCAGCGGCATGTCGAGCAGCAGGCCGATACGGGACGGCAGGCTCTTGAGGAACCAGATATGGGCCACCGGCGCCGCCAGGTCGATATGACCCATGCGCTCACGCCGCACCTTGGTCTGGGTGACCTCGACGCCGCATTTTTCGCAGATCACACCGCGATGCTTCATGCGCTTGTACTTGCCGCACAAGCACTCGTAGTCCTTGACTGGGCCGAAGATACGCGCACAGAACAGGCCGTCGCGCTCGGGCTTGAAGGTCCGGTAGTTGATGGTCTCGGGTTTCTTGACCTCCCCGAAAGACCAAGAACGAATGGTCTCGGGCGAAGCCAGGCTGATTCGAATGGCGTCGAACTCTTCGACGTCGTCCTGGCTCTTGAACAGATTCAGCAGATCTTTCATGTCCTACTCCGGATCGTGAGGGGCGTGGTTGCAACGCGCACGGTGGGTTGCACCGTGCCGGCGGCCGGTTGCCCGGCCGCCACCGCGTTCCTCACTAATCGTCTTCCTCGAGTTCGATGTTCAGACCGAGCGAACGGATTTCCTTGGTCAGAACGTTGAAGGACTCCGGCATGCCGGCGTGCATTTGGTGGTCGCCGTCGACGATGCTCTTGTACATCCGCGTGCGGCCGGCGACGTCATCCGACTTGACGGTGAGCATTTCCTGCAGCGTATAGGCCGCGCCATAGGCCTGCAGGGCCCAGACTTCCATCTCACCGAAGCGCTGGCCGCCGAACTGGGCCTTGCCGCCCAGCGGCTGCTGGGTGACCAGACTGTACGGCCCAGTCGAGCGAGCGTGCATCTTGTCGTCGACCAGGTGGTTGAGCTTGAGCATGTACATATAGCCCACGGTCACCGGACGGTCGAAGGTCTCGCCGGTACGGCCGTCGATCAGGTTGGCCTGGCCCGACTCGGGCAGGCCCGCCAGCTTGAGCAGCTCGCGGATCTCGTCTTCGTTGGCCCCGTCGAATACCGGCGTCGCCGTCGGCATCCCGCCGACCAGGTTATGCGCCATGGTCAGCATCTCGTCGTCGGTGAGCTGATCGACGTCTTCCTGCGTGCCCTCGTCGACATGATACGCCTTCTTAAGGAACGCGCGGATTTCACCGACCGCCTTCTGCTGCTCGAGCATTTCGCCGACGCGCAGACCGATACCGCGCGCCGCCCAGCCCAGATGGGTCTCCAGAACCTGCCCGATGTTCATGCGCGACGGCACACCCAACGGATTCAGCACGATGTCGGCCGGAGTGCCGTCTTCCAGATACGGCATGTCCTCGACCGGCACGATCTGCGAGATCACACCCTTGTTGCCGTGACGGCCGGCCATCTTGTCGCCCGGCTGCACACGACGCTTCACGGCCAGATAGACCTTGACCATCTTGAGCACGCCCGGGGCCAGTTCGTCACCCTGCGTGATCTTTTCCTTCTTCGAGGCCAGCTGGCGCTCGAAGTCGGCTTTCTGGTCCTTGAGACGCTGCGCGACCGACTCGAGCTGCGCCTGCGCCTGTTCGTCGTGCAGGCGAATATCGAACCACTTCTCGCGATCCAGGTCGTCCAGATAACTCGCGGCGATCTTGCTGTCGGCCTTCAACCGGTTCGGGCCGCCGTCGGCCACCTTGCCAAGCAGCATGCTGCGCAGGCGATCGAACAGATCGTCCTCGAAGATACGCTGCTGGTCGGCCAGGTCGCGACGGACCTCGTCCATCTCTTCTTCCTCGATGGACAGGGCGCGAGCATCCTTCTCGACGCCGTCGCGCGTGAACACGCGCACGTCGATCACGGTACCGTCCATGCCCGGCGGCACTCGCTGCGAAGAATCCTTCACGTCGGATGCCTTCTCGCCGAAGATCGCCCGCAAAAGCTTTTCCTCCGGGGTGAGCTGGGTTTCGCCCTTGGGCGTGACCTTGCCGACCAGAATATCGCCGGCCTTGACCTCGGCGCCGATGTAGGCGATGCCGGAAGCGTCCAGCTTGGACAGCGCCGACTCGTTCACGTTCGGAATATCGGAAGTGATCTCCTCCGACCCGAGCTTGGTCTCACGCGCGACACAGGTCAGTTCCTCGATGTGCACCGAGGTGAAGCGGTCTTCCTCGACCACACGCTCCGAGATCAGGATCGAGTCCTCGAAGTTGTAGCCATGCCAGGGCATGAACGCCACCAGCAGGTTCTGGCCCAGGGCCAGCTCACCCATGTCGGTGGACGGGCCGTCGGCCAGCACGTCGCCACGTTCGATGACGTCGCCCGGGGAGACCAGCGGCTTCTGGTTCAGGCACGTGTTCTGGTTCGAACGCGTGTACTTGACCATGTTGTAGATATCCACGCCCGATTCGTCGGCGGACGTCTCGGAATCGTGAACACGCACCACGACGCGCGAGGCGTCGACCTTGTCGACCACGCCGCCGCGGCGCGCGGTCACGGCGTTACCGGAGTCGATCGCCACCTTGCGCTCGATACCGGTGCCCACCAGCGGCTTGTCGGCACGCAGACACGGCACGGCCTGACGCTGCATGTTCGAGCCCATGAGCGCACGGTTGGCGTCGTCGTGCTCGATGAAGGGCACGAGCGAGGCCGCAACCGACAAGATCTGCTTGGGCGACACATCCATGTACTGGACCTTGTCCGGCCCCGACATGGTGAATTCGCCCTGATAACGACAGGACACGAGCTCGTCGGTGAACTGGCCGGTGTCGTCGACCCGGGCGTTGGCCTGGGCGATGACGTAGCGGCCTTCCTCGATCGCCGACAGATATTCGATCTCGCCGGTGGCCCGGCCGTTTTCGACCTTGCGATACGGCGTTTCCAGAAAGCCGTATTTGTTGGTCCGCGAATACACCGACAGCGAGTTGATCAGACCGATATTCGGGCCTTCCGGCGTCTCGATCGGGCAGATGCGGCCGTAGTGGGTCGGATGCACGTCACGCACTTCGAAGCCGGCGCGCTCGCGGGTCAGACCACCCGGGCCGAGGGCCGACACACGGCGCTTGTGCGTGACCTCGGACAAGGGATTGTTCTGGTCCATGAACTGCGACAGCTGCGAGGAGCCGAAGAACTCCTTGATCGCGGCGGCCACCGGCTTGGCGTTGATCAGGTCCTGCGGCATCAGGCCTTCGGATTCGGCCACCGACAGCCGCTCACGCACGGCCCGCTCGACGCGCACCAGGCCGGTGCGGAAGGCGTTTTCCGCCATCTCGCCGACCGAGCGCACGCGCCGGTTGCCGAGGTGGTCGATGTCGTCGGTCTGGCCCACGCCGTTGCGGATCGAGACCAGCTCCTTGAGCACATCAATGATGTCCTGGTTGGACAGCACCGATTCGCCCTCGGCTTCCTCGCGGCCCAGACGACGATTGAACTTCATGCGGCCGACCGCCGACAGATCGTAGCGCTCGGGATTGAAGAACAGATTGTCGAACAGGTTCTCGGCCGCATCCTTGGTCGGCGGCTCGCCCGGACGCATCATGCGATAGATCTCGACCATCGCCTCGAGTTTCGAGGTGGACGGATCCTGCATCAGCGTGCTCGAGATATAGGGGCCGTGATCGAGATCGTTGATGTACAGCGTCGGCACATCGGTGATGCCGGCGGTGCGGAACGCCTCGACCAGCTCTTCGGTGATCTCGGTATTGGCGGCGGCCAGCTCTTCACCGGTGTCGGTATCCACGATCGCCCGCGACAGCACCTTGCCGATCAGATAATCGGCCGGCACTTCCAGCTTGGAGACACCCGCATCCTCGAGCTTCTTGATGTGACGCACGGTGATCCGGCGTCCTTCCTCGACAATCACGTCATCGCCGGCCTTGATGTCGAAGGTCGCCGTTTCGCCGCGCAAACGCTCGGGCACGAGCTCCATCTCCACGCCCTGCTCGGACAGGTGGAACATCGTGGTTTCGTGGAAAATATCGAGCATCTGCTCGGTGTCGTAGCCGAGCGCGCGCAGCAGGATCGTTGCCGGCAGCTTGCGACGCCGGTCGATGCGAACGTAGACGTTGTCCTTGGGATCGAACTCGAAGTCCAGCCACGAGCCGCGATACGGAATCACGCGCGCGGAGTACAGATACTTGCCCGAGCTGTGTGTCTTGCCGCGGTCGTGATCAAAGAACACGCCCGGGCTGCGATGCAGCTGGTTGACGATGACCCGCTCGGTGCCATTGATGATGAAGGTGCCGGTATCGGTCATGAGCGGCATTTCGCCCATGTAGACTTCCTGCTCCTTGATATCCTTGACCGGTTTCGGGTTCGCCTTGCTGTCCTTGTCGTAAATGATCAGGCGAACGGTCACGCGCAGCGGCGCAGAATAGATCATGCCGCGAACACGGCACTCTTTTTCGTCGAACACCGGCTGGCCCAGCCGGTAGCTGACGTACTCGAGCGCGGCGCTGCCGGAATGGCTGGCCATCGGGAAGACCGAGCTGAAGGCGGCATGCAGCCCGGCTTCGGCGCGCTTGTCCGCATCGAGGCCCTGCTGGAGGAACTGGCGGTAGGAATCGATCTGGGTGGCCAGGAGAAACGGCATCTCCAGCACCGACGGCTGTTTAGCGAAATCCTTGCGGATTCGTTTTTTCTCGGTAAACGAGTAGGCCATGTCACTCAACCCTCTTGGTTGGACGGACCGCGAGTGGGGCACTCTCGCGGCGGGTAGCGCGAACTTGTCAAAAGCTCCAGTCTGACCCGGCCGTGGTTGCCGTCGGGTCACACTGCAGATTTCGAATGCAGCGGCAACGGGAAAAGGCCGGCAGCGTCATGCGCTACCAGCCATTTCACCAAACGCGTCAAGTTATCGTCGTGATCAACTCGCTATGCGTTTTCCCAGCCGCAGAAAAGCGGATTACTTGAGTTCCACCGTGGCGCCGGCGTCCTCGAGATCCTTCTTGATCTTGTCGGCCTCTTCCTTTTCCACACCTTCCTTCAGCGTGGCCGGAACACCTTCGACCATTTCCTTGGCTTCCTTCAGACCCAGGCCCGTGATGGCGCGAACGGCCTTAATGGCACCGACCTTGTTCTCGCCAAAGCTGGTCATCACGACGTCGAACTCGGTCTGCTCTTCTTCAGCAGCAGCCTCGCCACCGGCAGCGGCGCCCGCGGCCATGGCCACCGGTGCAGCGGCCGAAACGCCGAACTTCTCTTCCATCATTTCGACGAGCTCCACGACGTCCATTACGGACATCTCGGAGATCGCTTCGAGTACTTCTTCCTTCGTAGCAGCCATTGTATAGCTCCTGTTCAATATGTTGGGATCAACCGATCCGTTTCAACAACGGGTTTTCAGCTCGGATTATCAAGCAGCCTGCTTTTGATCGCGGACTGCTGCCATGGCACGGGCAGCCTGGGCGACCGGCTCGCGCGTCGTGCGGGCCAGCTTGTCGATGGGCGCCTTCATGACGCGCATCAGCTGGGCCAGCGCTTCGTCGCGGGTCGGCAGCTTCGCCAGACGGTCCAGCTGGTCGCCGGGCAGCAACTGCCCGTTGAACGAGACCGCCGTGACTTTCAGGGCTTCATTGGACTTGGCGAATTCGCTCATGACGCGTGCCGCCGCACCCGGATCCTCCAGCGAAAAGCCGAGAATCACCGGGCCGACGAACGCTTCACTCATGCATTCGTAGTCCGTGCCCTTGAGCGCCAGCTTGGCCAGATTGTTCTTGACCACCTTCAGATAGGCGCCGCCGTGGCGACCCTCGATCCGAAGCCGGTCCATCTGGCCCGCGGTGAGACCGCGATATTCCGCCAGAACGGCGGAATGCGCGCGGTTCGCCACATCGCTGACTTCTGCCACCATGGCCTGCTTGGCTTGAAAACTCATGGCCATAGTCATCACTCCTTACACTTGCCGACGACCATCCGCCGGCGGTGACTGAATCCGCCTAGCGACGGACCCATTCGACGACTGCGATGCCACCGGGGCGGCATCGCACACGTCATCTGCGCAGGCTGATCTATCGATCTTTAAGAACCGGACGGCCGGTTCGCCTGGCGGTCTTTGACGACGCAGCCATCTCGGAGCGGGCTGCGCTACAAAGAACGGTTGACACCCGGGTGCACGCACCCGGCCATCTCGATTACTTACGCCGCGACGCTCGAATGGTCCACGGTCAGACCGGGACCCATCGTCGTCGACAGCGACACCTTCTTGAAATAGATGCCCTTGGCATTGGCCGGCTTGGCCTTCTTCAGGTCATGGATCAGGGCCGAAAGATTTTCCACCAGGGCCTGGTTGTCGAAATCGGCCTTGCCGATGGGCGCATGAATGATACCTGCCTTGTCGGTGCGATACTGCACTTGACCGGCCTTGGCATTCTTGACCGCGGTTTCCACGTCGGCGGTGACCGTCCCCGTCTTGGGATTCGGCATCAACCCCTTCGGACCCAGGATCTGGCCCAGGCGACCGACTACCGGCATGGCATCGGGCGTAGCCACGACCATGTCGAAGTCGATCTGACCATTTTGCACCTGCTCGGCCAGGTCGTTCAGGCCGACCACATCGGCGCCGGCCGCCTTGGCCTTCTCGACATTGTCGCCCTGCGTGAACACCGCCACGCGAACGCTCTTGCCGGTGCCGTTGGGCATGACCGTCGAGCCGCGCACATTCTGATCCGACTTGCGGGCATTAACGCCGAGATTGACCGACACTTCGACCGTCTCGTTGAACCGGGTGCTGGCCAGCTTCTTCAGCAGATTCAGGGCCTCGTCGACGGGATACACCTTGACGGGATCGATCTGGTCGCGGATTGCCGCCTTGCGCTTGGACACTTTCGCCATGGCTTAGCCCTCCACCTTGATGCCCATGGAACGGGCACTGCCCGAGATGATACGGACGGCGGCCTCCATATCGGCCGCATTCAGATCCGGCCACTTGGTTTCGGCGATCTGCTCGACCTGGGCGCGGGTGACCGTCCCCACCTTGTCGCGCAGCGGATCGGCGGCACCCGAGGAAATATTCGCAGCCTTTTTCAGCAGGATGGACGCCGGCGGCGTCTTCTTGATGAAGGAAAAGCTACGATCCGAAAACACGGTAATCACGACCGGCGTCGGCAGACCCGGCTCCATGTCCTGTGTTTCGGCGTTGAAGGCCTTGCAGAATTCCATGATGTTGACGCCGTGCTGACCCAGCGCCGGACCCACGGGCGGGCTCGGGTTCGCCTTGCCGGCCGGAATCTGCAGCTTGATATATCCGGTGACTTTCTTAGCCATTGATTTACTCCTTTCAGGTACTCACGCCGCGGGGTAGGCCCGGGCTCCCTGTCATTGCGCCATGCGGCAGCGCGGCCGGATCAGGTCTTCTCGACCTGATCAAATTCCAGATCCACCGGCGTCGAACGACCAAAAATGGTCACCGCGACGCGCAGGCGGTTCTTATCGTAGTTGACTTCCTCGACCACGCCGCTGAAGTCGGCAAACGGGCCGTCGATGACACGCACTTCCTGACCCGGCTCGAACACGGTCTTCGGGCGCGGCTTGTCGACCGACTCCTCGACCCGATTGAGAATCTGGTCGGCCTCCGAGTCCGAGATCGGCGCCGGCCGATCGGCCGTGCCGCCAAT
Source organism: Salinisphaera sp. LB1 (assembly GCF_003177035.1). Lineage (NCBI taxonomy): Bacteria > Pseudomonadati > Pseudomonadota > Gammaproteobacteria > Salinisphaerales > Salinisphaeraceae > Salinisphaera > Salinisphaera sp. LB1. Next base: position 698,498 of record NZ_CP029488.1, read on the forward strand.
GAAACCCAGTACGCGCGGCACGCTCTTCACCAGGTGCCAGGTGTCGTCGTTCATTTCCATGTGCACAAGCACGTAGCCCGGAAAGAACTTGCGCTCGGTCGTGCGGCGCTGACCGTCGCGCACCTCGACCACCTCTTCGGTCGGCACCAGCACCTCGCCGAAGTAGTCCTCCATTTCATGGCGCGCGATATAATCCTTGAGGGAATCGCGCACTTTTTTCTCGTACTGAGAGAAGGCTTGAACGACGTACCAGTGCTTGGCCATATAAACAGCTCCGCGCTCAGGCGCGCCCGGTCAACAGAGTGACGGCGTAACCGAGAACGATATCCAGCGCCCAGATGAACGCCGCAAGGATCAGAACGAACACCACGACGAGCAGCGTGGTCTGCATGGTTTCGCGGCGCGTCGGCCACACCATGCGCCGCAATTCGGTGCGCGACCCCTGGACATACGACCATGCCGTCCGGCCAAGCGCCGACTGGAAGGCGATCAGCGCCGCCACCACGACACCGGCCAGCATGCCCAGCACGCGAACCACGTCGGTGTACGCCGTGAAATAGTAGTAGCCGGCGATGCTGGCGATCAGCACCACTATGGCCAGCCATAGCAGCGCCGTGTCTAGCGCGCTTGCCGTGCGTTGTTCGGAGGTTGCCATCGACTACTCGACCGAAGACGAAAAACCGTGCGCCTAAAAGTGGCAGGCCAGGAGGGACTCGAACCCCCAACCTGCGGTTTTGGAGACCGCTGCTCTGCCAATTGAGCTACTGACCTAGACGCAAACTTTCTTCTTTACCACGAAAAAGATCGCGGATGGTACCACAGATCGCGGGCTTGGCAACTCGCACAGCCATGATACCAGACCTTGAAGCCTAATCGGCCCGCGACGCGTCACGCCGCGGGCCGATCAGGCGACAGCCTTAGCGCTAATGCCTCAGGCCGTAATTTTGGTCACGACGCCCGCACCCACGGTGCGACCGCCTTCACGAATGGCGAAGCGCAGGCCTTCTTCCATCGCAATCGGATGTATGAGCTCGACGTTCATCGTCACGTTGTCGCCCGGCATCACCATCTCGGTGTCCGCCGGCAGCTCGCAAGCGCCCGTCACGTCCGTCGTCCGGAAGTAGAACTGCGGACGATAGCCCTTGAAGAACGGCGTGTGGCGACCGCCCTCTTCCTTCTTCAGCACGTACACTTCGCATTCGAAGTTGGTGTGCGGCGTGATCGAGCCCGGCTTGGCCAGCACCTGGCCACGCTCGATGTCTTCGCGCTTGGTGCCGCGCAGCAGCGCGCCGATGTTGTCACCCGCCTGACCCTGGTCCAGCAGCTTGCGGAACATCTCGACGCCGGTGACGGTGGTCTTGGTCGTGGGGTTGATACCCACGATTTCGATGTCGTCACCCACGTTGATCACGCCGCGCTCGACACGACCGGTGGCGACCGTGCCACGACCGGAGATCGAGAAGACGTCCTCGACCGGCATCAGGAAGGCGCCGTCCACGGCACGCTCGGGGTCGGGAATGAATTCGTCCATGGCCCGCACGAGCTTGGCGATCGATTCCGATCCGTGCTCGCCTTCGTCGCCTTCCAGTGCCTTGAGCGCACTGCCGACAATCACCGGGGTGTCGTCGCCCGGGAAGTCGTAGGCGTCCAGCAGTTCGCGGACTTCCATTTCCACCAGCTCGAGCAGCTCTTCGTCGTCCACCATGTCGGCCTTGTTCAGGTACACGACGATGAACGGCACGCCCACCTGGCGCGCCAGCAGAATGTGCTCGCGCGTCTGCGGCATGGGGCCGTCGGCCGCCGACACGACCAGGATCGCGCCGTCCATCTGCGCAGCACCCGTGATCATGTTCTTGACGTAGTCCGCATGCCCCGGGCAGTCCACGTGCGCATAGTGACGCGCTTCGCTCTCGTACTCGACGTGCGAGGTGGAGATCGTGATGCCACGCGCCTTTTCTTCCGGCGCCTTGTCGATGGCATCAAACGCCGACAGCTCTGAACCGAACAACCGGTTCGACACCACCGTCAGCGCGGCCGTCAGCGTCGTCTTACCATGGTCCACGTGACCAATCGTGCCGACGTTGACGTGCGGCTTGTTACGCTCGAATTTTGATTTGGACATTGCCTCGCCTTTCGCCGTTGGGCCTGCGTATATCAACCGAGACGCGCACAGTTCGTAGAACTGACGCCTCGACACCAAAACGCGGGCGATGCACACCCGCCTGACTTGGAGCCCATGACCGGAGTTGAACCGGTGACCTCATCCTTACCAAGGATGTGCTCTACCTCTGAGCTACATGGGCTAAGCAAATTGTCACCCAGGACGCCGCATTGCGACCTGGAGCGGGCGACCGGAATCGAACCGGCATCATCAGCTTGGAAGGCTGAGGTTCTACCGTTGAACTACGCCCGCACGCTCAACGCCGACAAACTCTCGCCAATCACTGCGCGCAATGCAAGCGCAGACAATCGACGCTGGCTCGATCCGATACGATCGAAGCCGGGCACGCCGACTTCGAAGCGCAAGGCCCCGACACCGCACCGCGGATTCGAAGCCTGAACTGCTCACCTGATGGCGGAAGGAGGATGACTCGCCGCTTCGCGTCTCGCCCTTCGGGCCGGCGTCGCTTCGCTCCGCCGTTCTCGCGCTGCGCGCTCGTCGAACCTCTCGGTTCGAACCCTCCTCGGTCCCAGTCCCGCGTCGCCGCGGGCCACCAGTTGTTGCTTACTCTTTCCTTTGTTCGGTTGGTGGAGGGAGGAGGATTATTCGCGGCTTCGCCGCTCACCCTTCGGGCCGGTCGCGTGCCGCGACCGTTCTCGGTCGCTTCGCGCCCTCGTCGAACCTCTATCGGTTCGAACCCTCCTCGGTCTAACTCCGTGCCAACCAGATGTCTGTGTTGTCGTTACCTGCGTCGATATTCAAATGGTGGAGGGAGGAGGATTCGAACCTCCGAAGGCTGAGCCGACAGATTTACAGTCTGTTCCCTTTGACCGCTTGGGTATCCCTCCACGAGAGCCGCGCATTGTTGTGAATCCAGACACGGTTGTCAACCGCGAATTTGTCACCCGCCCGCGCGTGGCCGGCACACCGCGTTCACGCATTTCACCGACGCGACAGGCCCTAGGCGCATATGCGCTCGGGCGCGTGGCTAGTAGTAGATATTGAAAGCGGCCTGCGGTGTGACCGCGTCCCCCGTATTACGGCCGGCAACCACCACGTCAGCGCCGACAATGACACCGTAATGGCTGTTCCAGTTGTATTCGATGGCCGGCGCGACATCGACTGCCTCGCTGGCATTGGCATTCGTGTTGACGGCGGTCACGAGCCCATTGCTGGCCTGAACCCCGCGCACCGAATTACCTCCGGAATGGCTGTAAATGACGTCCACGGCCGGCGCCCAATGGCGCGTCATGCTGTACTCGAAGGCCAGATCGGCGGAAAACGTGTTGCCGGCATCAACCGTGCCGTTGAAGCCGCGGCCGGTACCGTAGACGCTGACGCCGTTCACCGAGGCGTTGTCATCGGGAATGGTGTAGGTCAGATCGAGGCGAGAGCGCAGAATCCGCCCGTTCGGCATCCAGAAATAATCCTGGGTGAACAAACCGAGAGTGCTGGTCAGAAGGCCGCTGCCCAGCCCGTTCGCCGGATGGTCGCCCAACCCATCGTACTTACCGGTCGGAAAGACTTCCGAGAACGCCAGCGCCGTGGTCGGCAACCAGCTGCCTTCGTGAAAAGCGTGCAACATGTACTGGAAGCGCAGCTTGGTGTCACCAAGCCTCACCCCCTGACTATCAGCGCCATTCTCGACCACGTTGTAGCCGAACTCCGGCAGCACGGCGACCAATAGCCTGTTGGTCAGGCCGTATTCCAGCAGTGAGACCGAGCGCAGCGCATGAACGTTCGGCGTGTTGTGGCTGTGCCAGTTATCGTCGTAGTGGCCGTGCTGAATTGAATCCAGCACATAGGGCTCTATATCCCAGTGCCCTTGCGGCAGCGAGGTCGCGTTGGGCGCCGCGAGCGGCCCAGTGAACAAGGCGTCGCCGAGCGATTGACGCGAGGCGCCGGCGGCCATCGCGCCAGCGCTCGCCTGCGCCAGCGTCAACGCGAGGCCCGCACAGATAGCGGCGCGATTGATGGTTCTCCTCGACATGGAGTTCACCTCTTTTTAGTTGATGCTTTTTAGCTGATGTTTTGTCTGCGGGGAACCGCCAAAGCGGCGCCGGACGGCGCCGCTTGAGTCATCGGGCCGAACGCCACCGGGGCGGCCCGCAAGAATAGCGGCGCCGCCTCGCCGGAGGCGCCGCTCATGCGTCGCACACGGCGACTACGGCAGCGAGGGCGCGTTCTCGCCGGGATTGTCTTCCAGAATGCGAGCAATCGCGCGCTCGGTCTCGGCCGGCGACAACGAGGTCTTGTAGGCAATCGCAAGAACCACGAGGCTCCAGATCGCAATCAGGATCAGTTCGACAACGAACGGCAGCACACCCGCTCCACCGCCGATACCGCCCAATGCCGAGAGCACCCACATGCCGCCGAACCAGGGCAGCAGCCACGAGATATAACGCCAGCCGAACTCCTCGGCCGGCATCCGCGCGACCAGATGGTAGTACAGCGCATAGATCACGAAACCGACAGCGATCAGGATGAACAACACCGAGTTGGTATAGAAGCCGGCCCAGTAGATGATCCAGTTACTCAGGATGAAGGTGATCGGCGCCAGTACTTTCGCCCCGGCCAGCTTGAACGGACGCTCGGCGTTAGGCGCATTGCGGCGCAGACACAGCAACACGACCGGCCCGATGCCGTAGGTGAGCACGGTGATCGAGGTAATGTACTCGACCATCTTCTGCCACGCCGGGAACGGCAGCAGGAACAGACAGCCCACGATCCACATCACCAGCACGCCGACCCACGGCACGCCCTGCGGGCTCAGCTTGGCCAGCCCCTTGGGCCCGGTGTCGAGCTGGCCGTTGGCCAGCAGGATGCGCGAGCCGCCGGTCATGTACATCAGGCCGGTGCCGCCGGGCGAAACATAGGCGTCGACGTAGAGGATGGTCGCCAGCCAGGTCATGCCGAGACCGGCCGCCAGACCCGCGAACGGGCCGAGATCGCCAGCGAACGACAGCGTGGCCCAGCCGCCCGTCAGCTGGTCCGGGGACAACGCCATGATGAAGGCGATCTGCAGGCCAACATAGACCACGCTGGCCAGCACCACCGAGCCGATTACCGCAAACGGCATGTTGCGATGCGGATCACTGCTCTCGCCGGCCAACTCGATCGCCGTGCGAAAGCCGAGGAAGCTGAACACAATGCCGGCGGCCGGCAGCGCGGTGAAGATACCCGATATCTGATAGCTGTGCGGCGCGGCATGCATGTTCTCGGGATGCCAGGCCACCACGATCAGCCCGATGATCGTCGCCACCGGCACAGCGATTTTCCACCAGGTGATCGCGGAGTTGACCTGCAACAGCTTTCGAATCGCCAGCAGATTCAGCAACGCGAATATGCCCAGCAGCACCACCGACACGAAAAATCCGGCGACGGTCAGCACGCCCTTGTCGGGGCTGACCAGGAACGGCAGATAGTTGTTGGCATAGGTGACCACGGCTTCCGCCTCGACCGCCGGCATCGCGACGTAGGCCAGAAAGAGCATCCAGCTCCAGATCCGTCCGAGACCGTCGCCATGGCTGGCATGGCTGATGTGCACCAGCGCGCCACTGCGCGGGAACATCGTCGCCAGCTCGGCGAAACAGAACGCCAGCATCATGATGATGATGGCGCCGATTACCCAGCTGAGAATGCTCCAAGGGCCGGCCAGCTTGGCCGCATGATAGGCACCGAACAGCCATCCCGAACCGATCATGCTGGTCGTGCTGGCAAACAGCAGCCCGATCGGTCCGGCGTGGCGCTTGAGCTGCCCGCCCGATTGAGATGAGGCCATGACATGTCCCCCTTTGTTATCTGCGTGTATTGATGTGGATATCGATCAGCGCGCGCCGGACAGGCGACGCGACGTCGGCGGAACGCCGATGGGGGGCGGACTTGCGAAAATCGCGCCAACCCGATCGCGGTTCAAACACCACACATGCACCGCCCGCCGCGACAGCAACACCGTCTCTGGCTGACAACGCGACCGAGTGCCGCAAGGCATGCGGTCTGCGTAAGCCCTGAATAATGCACCAAAACTAAGCAGTGCACGAGAGGAGGGTGGAGCCCGCGACCGGAGTCGAACCGATGACCTGCTGTTTACAAGACAGCTGCTCTACCAACTGAGCTACGCGGGCGAAAAGACAGTGCACGCTTATTCTGACGGCTCATGAGGCGCCTGGCTACCCGGGCGCTTCATGCGGGAACGGAACCGGCCCGAAGGCAAACGGGCCGCAGCGTTGGCCCGACTTCGGTGTCTAGTCTTTTCGTCGAATATACCGCCTCGTCCAGCATCAGAACGCCCCCGGGCGCAGCCTGATGCCGCCCGTACAGACGGCCGGCTGCTGGCCATCGGTGTCGCCCCGCAGGCCGCCATCCTCGGCGATCCCGCGCGTGATCGCCGGGGTCCGGCGCTCGTTTGCCACCCGGCGCATCGCCGGGCCGGCAACGCGATCATGGCGCGGCCGGTACACGATCCATCCGACGCGTCCCGGCTTGATCGATCACTCACCTCACCCGGGGCCCGATATCGTGATGCCCCGGGACGAGGCGAGCGCCTACCAGGCCAGCGACGCGCGCATCCCCACCACAGTGGCATTGTCGACAGCCCGGTCCACCCCCGGATTGATGATGTACTGAACGTCCGGCTGCACCGTCAGGTAGTGGTTGATCGGTGCCTGGTAGGTCAGCTCGACGGCCGTTTCGGCCCGGTCGCTGTGCGGTGTCGCCTGTCGAAAGACCCGCGACACATGGGCCCGCGCAACGGCCAAACCGAGCACATCGTTCGGCCGCCGGCGCAGCAGGCCGGTGACATCGAATCCGCCGCCGAGATAGCGATCCAGCGGATTCCGATCACTCTCGGCGCCGCCGATCTGGGCAAACGCATCCAGTTTCGGGGTATTCGCCCCTCCGAGCAGCCGCTGCTGACCAATGACATAGAAACCGTGATCGCGATCGCGCGCCCGGCCAGCGGGGTCATTGTACTTGCTGGTCTGGTACCAGCCGCCGACCGCCAGCTTGTAGGGCTTGCCGCCGTTGCCGGAAATACCAGCCTCCACGGACGAAAAAACACCGTCTCCCGAGCGGAAAGCAATGTGCGTACCCGCCGGATGGCCGGGCAGGCCCGGCACCCCGTCGAACACACTGCCCATCACATAGGCGCCGCCGGAAGACTGCCAGCGCACCACCGCCCCCACGGCCGTGGTCGGATACTGGGACACATTCGATATCGCGGTGGTGGCGTCCAGACCGAACGAACTGTTGATGAACACCCCGGCCGCATCCAGCGTGTCGAACAGCGCGTTCCAATCCTGCAGACCGAGCCGAACCATGACGCCCGAGTCGCCAAAATCATGTTGATACCAGGCGGAATACAACTTGGTCGTATTGCGGGCCTCAATGTTGTCGAGCCCCTGCAGATCACCGACATCGTTTGAAATCGAACTGCCGAAGGTGCCCAGATAATCGAAAAAGAACCGGTTATCGGCCGAGCCACCCCAGAGGCGACCGTCGATGCCGGCACTCAGGTTGATCGCGCCCGGCGCGGCAGTGCCATGACGCATCCCCCCGCCGACGTCGCTGAACAGGTCCTGGCTGTAGGTGGCACCGAGATCGACCCCCGGAGCGACGGTTGCCGCCAGCGCGCACGGGGCGACGGCGGCGCCCGCCGCACAGCACGCCATGAGGCGCATGCTTTTCCGCGAAAAAACGTTCAAGAGATCATTCCCCCAATTTCCAAATGAGACGCATTAACAAAAGGTATAGTCCATGACTCCGGAATCGCCGTCGGCGCTGGCGGTATAAGGCAAAACCGGCCCGGGACATGCAACCAGAGTATATGCAAATGATTATCATTTGCAATAAAGGTGATCGAAGCGGGCGTCACGCCTGTCTGTCGGCCTTCCACGCAAGGCAGCCCGCCGCCGGGCCGGCCACCCCGTCATCGGCCGATCGGGACGACCACAGCCCGGGCGGAATCGCATGGCTGGCGGCGCCGCGAAAACGGCGACACCGGCGGCCGCGGGGCAATCGCGGCGAGCCGGTACAACGGTGGCAGCGCCGACGACAACCACCGGCCGTGGTTACCGGCCATGGCGCGTGAACCACGGCACTCGCGACGAGTGCCTTCAGGGTTACACTGGTCGCAGACTGACATCCCCGGAGTAAACGGCCTGACAGCGACCGTCGATCTCCACCATGAGGCTGCCGTCGGCGCCAATGCCGCGGGCCACGCCACGACGCCGCTGGCGCGCATCGATCAGATCCACCGTTTGCCCCAGCACCCGATCGAATGTGCGCCAGCGCGCGGCGAACGGCGCAAAACCGGCCCGCTCGAACTCATCCAGCGCGCCCAGTATCGCCTCCAGACAACGGCCGGCGACAACACTGCGGGGCGGCGCATCCCGCAGGTGATCGACCAGTCGCGTCCAGGGCTGGCCAATGCGCTCGGATTCGCCGCGCGGCATGGCGATGTTGAGGCCGACGCCGATGACCAAGCGCGCACTGCCCCCGGCCTCGGCGCGCGCTTCGGTGAGAATACCGCCGACCTTGTCGCGCCCGATCCATAGATCGTTGGGCCATTTCAGCCCGGCGTCCTCGACCCCGAGCGCCTGCAAGACCTCGGCGATCGCAACCCCCACCCCGAGACTGAGTGTCGCGACCGGCGAGCGCGGCGCGGCCAGATCGTAGCCCACCGACAGGTGCAGATTGCTGCCAAACGGCGACACCCAGGGCCGCCCGGCGCGCCCACGCCCGGCGGTCTGGCGCTCGGCCAGACAGGCCCGGGTCGCGCCGTCGCCATAGGCCGCCAGCACGCTATTGGTCGAATCCACGCTCTGACGCAGGATCAGTTGATCGAGCATGCCGCCATGCTGCGGCGACAGCTGCGCGCGCACGGTGTCCGCATCCAGCAGATCCATCCCGCCGGCGAGCCGGTAGCCCTTGCCCGAAACCGCATAGACATCCAACCCGCCCCGGCGCAACCGTGCGATGCGCGCCGACACGGCGGAGCGCGTCACACCCAGCCGCGACGCCAGCGCCGGACCCGAAATCCAGCCGCCGCCGGCCAGTGCGGCGATCAATGGATCGGCCGGCTCGACCTCGTCGCTCTGGGCGCCCGCGCCGCTCACCGCCGCCGACGCCAGATCCGTGCGCGCTCGAAGCGGTTTTCGGTGCCGGCGCGCATGCGCGCAATATTGCTCCGATGCGTGTAGATGATGATCAGACTGGCCGCGATCACGAACACATGCCCGGCCGGCGGCACCGCCGGCACAAAGAAACTGGCCAGGGCGACGGCGAGCATGCCGACAATCGTGGCCAGGCCGACGAAGCCCGAGGCCACGAGCACGGCCACCCATACCGCCGCGCCGAACAGCAGTGAGCCGGGCAGCAGCACCGCCAGCACCCCGATGCAGGTGGCCGCCCCCTTGCCGCCGCGAAAGCCGTAGAACACCGGGTAGACGTGGCCGAGAATGGCCATGATGCCGCACACGAACGGCCACGGACCCAGCGTGTGCAACAGGATCGGCACGAAGCCCGCGGCGACCGCGCCCTTGACGATGTCGAACACCAGCACCGCCAGCCCATAGCCGCGCCCGCCGGCGCGCAGTGCATTGGTGGCACCGGCATTGCCGCTGCCGCTGGAACGCAGATCAGCCTGATCGAACAATGGCCCGAGCAGCAGGCTGCCGGACAACGAGCCGATGAGGTAGGCCGCGCTCACGGCCACGATGATCAAAATAAGTTGCATGAATTCACCCCAGGTTCGTGTTCTGCGACACGTCACTTTTCTCCGCGGCGGCACGACGACCGTAAAGCCGGTCGATTTCGCGAGCATAACAGCGCGCCACCCGTCGACGCCGGATCTTGTCGGTGGCCGAGAGCAGGCCATTATCCTGCGTCCAGCGATCGGTGGTGACCGCGACCCGCCGGATCTGGGCGTGGGCCGGGAAGCCGGCGGTCAGCTTGGCCAATCGATCGATGAAGTAATTCTCCAGCCGCGAACTGTGCAGGCTGGCCGCCAGGCCCGGATCGAGCCCCAACCGACGCATGATCGGCACCAATCGATGGGCCGGACAGCTCACCACCGCCGCCAGCACCGGCCGCGCCTCGCCTACCACGATGGCGCGGGCGATCAGGGGGTCGAGGCGCAGCGTGTCTTCGATCGGCTCGGGCGAGGCTTTCTCGCCCGAAGTCATCACAATGATCTCCTTCATCCGGCCGGTAAGATACAAGCGCTTCTTGTCCAGCCGGCTGACCTTGTCGCCGGTATGCAGCCAGCCGCCCGCGGCCAACACCCGGGCGGTCGATTCCTCGTCGTTCCAGTAGCCGCGCATCACGCCCGGCGAACGCACCAGCAGCTCGTTGTCCGGCCCGATCTTGGTGGCCACACCATCGATCACCAGGCCGACGCTGTCGAGTTCGTTGTCGTCGACCCGGTTAACGCTGACCACCGGGCCAGCCTCGGTCAGACCGTAGCCCTGCAGAATCGGCAGCCCGAGCCCCACCAGCGTGCGCGCCACCGGGTAGGGCAACGCCGCCGCTCCGGATACCGCGACCTGCATCTGGGCGCCGAACAGGCGCAGACAACGCCGGGCGACGAAATAACGCAGCAACGGCCAGATCAGGTGCGACAGCCGGAAGCCGGCGCGGCCCTGTTCGCGCTCGAACACGCTCTCGCCGATATTGATGGTGGCCACGACCAGACGGCGCACGATGCGCGGGCGACGCGCCATCCAGCGGGTCAGCTCCACGTAGAACCGCTCGTAGACACGCGGCACGCCGATCAACGTAGTCACCGGTTCGCGCGCCAGCGTCAGGCCGAGGAAGCGCGGATGCCGGCAGAACACGATGCGCGCCCCCACGATCATCGCCCGGTAGGCGTCCACCACGCGCTCGTAGCTGTGCGCCAGGGGCACGTAGGACAAAGCGCATTCGGCGTCGATCGCCGGCAGCGCATCGGCCACGCTCTGCGCATTGGACAGCAGATTGGCATGGGTCAGCATCGCGCCCTTCGCCCGGCCCTGCGACCCCGAAGTATAGATCAGGCTCGCCAGATCCTCCGGGGCCGGCGGCTCGACGCGCGGATCGGGGCGGTCGCGGGCCGCGGTCAGGGCGTCCTCGGCCGAGACCAGCCGGGCCTCGCCGGCCCGCTCGCCGGTGAACACGAAGGCATGGGTCAACGTCTCACAGCCCTGCTGATCGAAAATACGCCGAACCCAGCGCGACTTGACCGCCACCATGACCTTCGCCCCGCTGTCGGCGACGAGATGGGCGTTGCTGGCCGGCGTATCGGCACAGAACAGGCCCACCGTGATCGCCCCCAGGCTCATCGCGGCCTGCTCCACGCACAGCCACTCGGGTGAATTGCGCAGCATGATCGCCACACGATCGCCACGGCCCACGCCGTGCGCATGCAATACCCGCCGCCAGGCGGCCACGCGCTGGGCCGCCTGGCGCCAGCTCAGATCACGCCAGACATGCGTGCGCGGCGAGTAGAACCGATAGGCGATCGCATCGGGCGTGGCCGCCACGCGCGCATCGAACATCTCGCACAGCGTGGCCGGGCCGTCGCGGTCCAGCCAATGCGCCGGCCGACGCTCAGCTGTCGCCGGGCTCACGATGCAGCCAAGCCGCGCGGCGGGCGTGGGCGGCCTCGTCGGCGGTTTTATCGATGGACAGATGCCATTCCGGCGCGGCATCGCCGGCAAGTGCCATCTCGCGAACCAGGAGCTGATCGCCCCGGAACAGATGCACGCGCAAGGCCGCGCCGGCCGGGTAACGGGCCAGCTGGCGCGCGAGCTCACGCCCGACCTCGATCCCGTCGAAGGCGATCAGGCGATCGCCCGGCGAAATGCCGGCGGCCTGGGCCGGGCCATTGTCCAGCACATGCATGATGCGCGCCGGGCCCTCGGAAAGAATGAGCCCCATGCGCCCACGCACGATCGAGGCGTCGTCGGTGGCCGGCTCGGCCAGGGCGCGAATGCCGAAATCGCCGAGATAATCGGCCCACGGCGCATCGGCCGTCGTCTGCAGATGAAAATCGAAGAAATCGACCAGATCCAGCCCCGACACCTCCGCGGCCAGACTCGCCAACGCGTTCTCGGGCACCGGACGGTCGTCGCGACCATAGCGCTGCCAGGCGGCCTGCATGACCGTATCCAGCGAAACCCGGCCTTCGGTTTCCAGACGAATCTTGAGATCCAGGCCAAGCGCCAGCTGCGCGCCCTTGCCGTAATAACTCACCACGGCATTGGGCGTGTTCTCGTCCGGCCTGTAAAACTTCAACCAGGCGTCGAACGATGACTGCGCCAGGCTCTGCCGGTGCCGCCCCGGCGTGCGCTCGATGCGCGTGGCGAGCTTGGCCAGCCGATCCAGATAACCCTGCTCGTTGATCACCCCGGCACGTACCAGACCGAGATCATCGTAGTACGACGTCACCCCCTCGTAGGCCCAGAGATCGCGGAAATAGGCTTCCCCTGTGAGATCGGACCCGGCCACCGCGGCCGGCCGGATGCGCTTGACGTTCCACAGATGAAAATACTCGTGGCTCGCCAGACCGAGCAGATTCTCGTAGGCCGGGTCGCGCTTGCCGGTCGACGCCACACGGGCCGCGCTGGGCAATGCATTGCGCGGGACCTGCAACACGCTGGAATCGCGATGCTCCAGCCCGCCGAAACCGGCATCGGTGACCTGCGCCAGAAACAGATAGCGCTCGGCAGGCAACTCGTCGAATACATCGGCCTGCGCATTGCAGACCGCGGCGAGATCGATCGCCAACTGGCGCGTATCCGCATCGTGCGCGCCCAGCAACACGAAGGCGTGCGCTACCCCGCGCACGCGGTAGGGCACGGTCTCGATCGCCTCGCCCATGGCGACCGGCTGATCGATCAGATCCCAGTAGTTCGCGGCCTGATAGTGGCCGAATCTGCGTTCATCGACCTCGGCCGGCTGCAGCGTGGTCACCAGCGACCAGTCGTAGCGCGCGGGCGGGCGCGCCAGATGCACCTTGACCGGCGCATGTTCGTGTCCGGCCGGACGCAGCGCCAGCGAGCTGAAATTGATGAACCCCCGCATGTCGTCCAGGTAGGCCGCGCGCACCGAGGCATCCCGGGCATAGAACTCACAGGTCACGCAGACCCGTTCGACCGCTTCGGCGAGCTGCCAGCTCGAGCGATCAAGTGCTACCACGGCGATCGGCCGACCGTCGGCCGCGTCGACGGCTTCGATGGCCAGCAGATGGCGAGCGAAATCGCGGATCAGGTAGCTGCCGGGAATCCAGGTCGGCAGATGCAGGGTCGGCGCCTCGGCCGCCGCCATGCTCAACTGCAGCGTCACGCGCAGACGATGCGCCGCCGGATCCACCGGCGTCACGATGTAGTTCAGTGTCGACATGCTTGGGCTTCAGGCGCCTCCCCGACCGGCGCGGTATCGAACTCGGTTAGTGTACGGGCTCAAAGCGCGGCTGCCCACGCGGGCCTGTTGCCGTTTCGTACACGTGCCGCGTTGGAGACCGCAAATCGTGTCCGGCAAGGCGCGAGTCGCCGATCGTGGCGCGCCACGATCAAGACTTGCAACGCCGCCGGGCGCCCATCGTCAATTTTTTGGGCGGCCCAACCCTTCGGGACAAGCGCCCAACATATCAACAATACGACGGCAATCCAGCGTTGTAGCTCTCTCACGTAGAACCACTACGCCACGTTCGCTACGCCTCGTCTTGCCGCAAAACAGCGCTTGGCGCGGACGCGGACGAAACGGCAACAGGCCCGCGATTCACCAGCGCACCACCTCCAGCCCGAGTCCGCCGACCTGATGAAACAAGCGCTTGGACGGACACACGGCGACGCCGTGTTCGGCCCAGGACAACAACGGCAGATCGGCATGCGAATCCGAGTAAGCCGCCACGCCCGCGCCGTCCTCCGGCATGCCGGACAAGGCCTTGACCCGGCGCAGTTTCTCGTCGTCGCGACAGTTCTGGCCGTCCATGCCCACCAGTCGCCCGCGGCTGTTCCACGCCGAGCGCGTGGCGAGCACTTCCTCGATGCCGAGTTTCGCGGCGATGCGCTCGACGTAGATATCGAAGCTGGCCGAGGCCAGGACCACGCGCACGCCCTGGCTCTGGAACTCGCGCAACTGTACCAGGCCTTGGTCGCGCATGGCTTCGGCCAGCAGATCGTCGACGAAGCGCTCGCTCCAGGCCGCCACCCGCGCCCGCGGCTCGCCGCCGATGAAGGCGCGCAGCATCTCGGTCTTGAACCAGGTCCGGTCGCCCCAGCGCCAGAACTTCAGCAGGGCCAGCGGCAGGCGCCACAACATCAGGCTGCGGCGCTTCCGGTGATGGCGCAGATAACCCACGATGAACGGCAGGAACGTGTCGTATTCGGTGAGCGTGACATCCAGATCGAATACCACGATGCGCGGCGAGAATGACAATGCGACGCTCGCTGACTTAAAAATCCATGATCACAGCTTAGCTCATCGCGCCGGGCAACCCACGCATGCCCCGTCTTGCAAAGGACGGTCAGAGTCCCGACCATCGGTGCATTGCCACTCGCCTGTAAGCCCCATGCGCAGTCCCCGCTCTCCCAGCCTCGCCCAGCAACGCCGGCTCGCCGCCCGCCTCGGCTCCGAGCTGTCCCGGGACGTACCGCTGGCCGGCAAGACCAGCTTTGGCATCGGCGGCCCGGCCGCCCTATATTTCGAGGCCACCACGCCCGAGGCCCTGGCCACCGCGGTCCGCGTCGCGCGCGAGGAAGACGTGGATTTCTTCCTGCTCGGCTCCGGCGCCAATATTCTGATCGGCGACCACGGCTTCTCCGGACTGGTGATTGCCAACCACGCCCGCTCGCTGACGGTGCGGGGCACGCGCGTGTTCTCCGCCAGCGGCGCACTGATCTACCCGGACGTGATCGATGCCGCTGTCGGGCACAGCCTGTCCGGACTGGAACACTACGTCGGCATTCCGTCCACGGTCGGCGGTGCGCTCTGGCAGAACCTGCATTTCCTGTCGCCCGCGCCCGAACGCGAGCGGACCCTGTTCATCGGCGAGGTGCTGGCATCGGCCGATATCCTGAGCGCCGACAACGAGCGCCGCATCGTCGATGCCGATTACTTCGAGTTCGGCTATGACCAGTCCGTGCTGCACCACCGCGACGACATCGTTCTATCGGCGACTTTCGAACTGGAGCCGGCCAACGGCGAAGCGCTGGCCCGTGTGATGGAAGAGAACCTGCGCTGGCGCGCCGAGCGCCATCCGCCGCTGGATACCGAGCCCTCGGCCGGCTCCATCTTCCGCAAGATCGACGGCATCGGTGCCGGCCGGCTGATCGACGAGGCCGGCCTGAAGGGCTTCACCTGGGGCGGCGCCCAGATTTCGCCGCGCCACGCCAACATCATCGTCAATCGCGGCAATGCCACGGCCGCCGATGTCTGCGGCCTGATCATGCACACGCAGAAAACGGTCGAGGCCGCCACCGGCTACTGGCTCACGCCGGAGATCTCCTTCGTCGGCGATTTCGCCCCGGTCCGGCGCGTGCGTCAATCGGCGGCCGGGTAACCAAATGGTCATCCCTCGGTCACCGATTCGTCATCTACAGCCGATAATTTGAGATTTGCCGGCCCACACCGGCACACACCAATAATCGCATCGCGTTTGATACCGGTTTCGGGGGTATGCCCCGTACCGGCGGCCGGCCCGAGGGCCGGTCTTTTTTTGCCGCAAACGGAAAATAAATCCTTTCGATTATTTTCCAAGCGGCGTCGATCGTGCTAAACCGTCGATATAGTCATATTCCGCCGGAGCCGCGCGTGCATCGCCATCCCTATCGTCCGCGTCGCGAACTCGCCACCCACACGGTCACCAACCAGCCGCCGCCGCTGGTCGATTACAACGCGTTTGCAACCGATACGGCGCTGGCGGCCGCGCTGGAGCGCGAAGGCGGCGGCTGGGGCGCCGAACGCGCCCGGGCGTACGGCGCGATCGCGGGCGGCGAATTACTCGATCTGGGCTTCAGCGCGAACGAAAATCCGCCAACGCTGCATGCGTTCGACCGCTACGGCGCGCGCATCGACGAAATCGAGTTTCATCCGGCCTATCACCGCGCGATGCAGCTGGCCAAGGAACACGGCCTGCATTCGCTGAGCTGGACCGCGGATCGCCCGGGCGCGCAGGTCGTGCGCAGCGCCCTGTATTACCTGCACAACCAGTTCGAGGCCGGCACCGCCTGCCCGCTCACCATGACGCATGCCGCCGCACCGGTGCTCGCCCGCTTTCCGGAGCCCGGCGCCCGCTGGCTCGACGGCGTACGGGCCGCGGCCTACGACCGGCGCGTGATCCCGGCCGCCGACAAGACCGGGCTGACCGTCGGCATGGGCATGACCGAAAAACAGGGCGGCTCGGATGTCCGCACGAACACCACCGTGGCCAGCGCCACCGACCGCGCGGGCGTATTCACCCTGCGCGGGCACAAATGGTTCTTTTCGGCGCCGATGTGCGACCTGTTTCTGGTGCTGGCCCGCGAGGGCGACGATCTGTCCTGCTTCGTGCTGCCGCGCTGGACCGAGGCCGGCGAGCGCAACGCCATCGATATCCAGCGCCTCAAGGACAAGCTCGGCGACAAATCCAACGCCTCGTCCGAAGTGGAATTTCGCGATGCCGAGGCCTATCGCATCGGTGAGCCCGGCCGCGGCGTGGCGACCATCATCGAAATGGTCGCCCAGACCCGGCTCGACTGCATGCTCGGCTCGGCCGGGCTGATGCGCCAGGCCGCGGTGCAGGCCATTCATCACGCCCGCCACCGCGAGGCCTTCGGCCAACGCCTGGCCGATGCCCCGCTGATGCAGGAAGTGCTGGCCGATCTGGCGCTGGAATCCGAAGCCGCAATCGCCTACGCCATGCGCCTTGCGCGTGCGTTCGAAGGCGCCACCGAGCACGAAACGCGTCTGGCGCGGCTCGCCACGCCGGTGGGTAAATACCTGATCTGCAAGGCTGCCCCGGCCATGGTCAACGAGGCCCAGGAATGCCTGGGCGGCGGCGGCTATGTCGAGGAATCGATTCTGCCGCGGCTCTACCGCCAGGCCCCGCTGAACTCGATCTGGGAAGGCTCGGGCAACGTGCAATGCCTCGACCTGTTGCGCGCGCTGGCCAGGAGCCCGGACAGCATCGCCGCCCTGGAAGCCGAACTGGACACGGCCGCCGGATGCCACCCCGCCTTTGATGCCCACTGCGCCGCACTGCATACGCGTCTTGGCGAAAACGCCGACGACACGGCCGGCGCGCGCCGCCTGGCGGGCGACATCGCGCGCGCGCTCCAGGCCGCGATCCTGCTCACCGGCGACGCGCCCTGGGTCGGCGAGGCATTCTGCGCGGCACGCCTGGCGCCGCGCCGGCCGGACGTCTATGGCACGGCCGGCCTCGGCGACGCCGCGGCCCCGCTGATCGCACGAGCCGGCATCGACTGAAAACGCGCTTCCCGACCCATAAATAGCCTTGCGCGGAAATAGTCTTGACCGCTGACTATTTCCAAAGAATAATATCGGCCTGCTCCATCATGGAGAGCCGAACGTGTCCATCTGTCTCCCCGATTCCATCCGTACGCGCCTGCCGTACCTGCTGGCGCGTGCGCACCAGCGTCAGCTCGATGTGCTGGCGCGGCATACCGCGGCGTTCGACATTGCCGGGCGCGACTACGCCGTCATGCTGCTGCTGGAGGCCCACCCGCGTCTCTGGCAAAGCCAGATCGCCGAGGCGCTGGGGCTGGATCGCACCACGGTGACGTATCTGGTCGACGGGCTGGAAAAACGCGACTGGGTGGCGCGCCAGCGCGATCCCGCCGACCGGCGTGCGCACGTGGTCGGCCTGACCGAGGCGGGCGAGCAGGCCCTGGCCGATATCAAGCCAGCGGTGATCGAAGCCAAGAAGGAGCTGCTCGCCCCCCTATCCGACGATGAACAGGATCAGCTGCGCGATTTGCTCACGCGCCTGATCGCGGAGGCGCCATGAACCGTCGATTGATTCAGCTTGGCCTGCTCGGCACGTTGGTCGCCGCGCCGATTATGCCGGCGCTGGCCACTGGGGCCCAGGCGCCCGGCGGTGGCGACGATTCAGCACCGGGGCCCACGCGCTCGCTGTCGCTCGAACAGGCGGTGAACGACGCCCTGGCCACCAACGTCAATACCCTGATCGCGCGCGCGAAAGAGGATGAAGCGGCCGGCCAGCGGGTCTCGGCGCGCTCGGCCTTTCTGCCGCATGTCTCCGGCCAGGTCAGCGAATCGCGGCAGAAGACCAACCTCGCCGCGCAGGGCTTCAGTTTCGGCTCCGATGTCGGCCCCCAGGCCGGGGCGGCGGCGGGCGGCCCGAGTTTCCCGAGCACAGTGACCTACAACAACTTCGATGCCCGCGCCAAGCTGCGTCAGACCCTGTTCGATTACAGCGCCTGGCAGGATTACCAGGGCGCCAGGCTCGGTGAGAAGGTGGCCGCTGACAAGCTCGCGGTGGCGCGCGAACAGGTCGCGACACAGACCGAGCTCGACTACGTTCAAGCGCTGTCGACACGACGCGCGGTCGCGGCCGCGCAAGCCAACGTCAAGCAGGCGCGAACACTGCTCAAACTGGCGCGCGATCAGGCGCATGTGGGCGTGGCCACCGGTGTGGATGTCACCCGTGCGCGGGCGCGGCTGGCCCGCGATCAAGCTGATCTGGCGCAGCGCCGGACCGAGCGCACGCGCGCCGAAATCCAGCTCGCGCGGACCACCGGGTTGCCGCTGGATGCCCATCTCAAGCTGACCGATCCGCTGGTGTTCCGACCCATGCCGCTCGGCCCGGTCAATACCGCGATCAACACGGCCCTGGCCGACCGGCCCGAGATCACGGTCGCGCGGATGCACATCGCCCGCGGCCAACGCCACCTGGCGTCGGCACGGGGCCAGCGCCTGCCGACGCTCTCGGTCGAAGCCGACTACGGCGCTTCCGGCAACACACCGAGCCGGAACGACCAGCCCACCTACGCCTTCGGCGCCAGCCTGAGCCTACCGATCTTCGCCGGCGGCCGGATTTCCGGGCAGATCGATTCCGCCGCCAGCCAGCTCGACCAGCAGCGCATCCGCTTCCACGATACGCAGCGGCAAATTGAACAGGACGTGCGCACTTCGCGGCAAACACTCAAGACCCTGTCCCAGCGCGTGCGCGCGGCCCGCGCCAACCTCACGCTGGCCAAGCAGGAGCTGAGCCGCTCACGCGACCGGTTCTCGCGCGGCGTGGGCGACAACGTCGAAGTGGTCGATGCCCAGTCCAATCTCGCCGATGCCCGCAACAGCCGCATCGATGCACTGGCCGAATACACCCGCGCCCGCATCAATCTCGCCGCCGCCCTCGGCCGCGCCCAGCAATTCAGCCTCACTCAGCCGGTAACGCCATGAGCTCGACCGATCATGCCAGCGAACAGACCGCCGAACCGGCCACCCCGCCGCAGAAACGCAACGGCAAGGGCCGCCGCGTGGCGCTCATTGCCGTGACCCTGGTGGTCGTCTGCGGCCTGCTCTGGTTCGTGTGGTGGTTCCTGCATCGCAACGACGTGTCCACGGACGATGCCTACGTACAGGCCAATATCGGCCAGATCGCGCCGCGCGTGACCGGCACGGTGGCCAAGGTGTTTGTACGCGACAACGAGCACGTCAAAAAGGGCGATGTACTGTTCACGCTCGACCCGGCTGACTTCAAGGCGGCACTGGCCAAGGCCGAGGCCAACCTGCAGGCGGCCAAGGCCTCCTACAACGCCAGTCAGAAGGATCTGTCAGTCACGCGTCAGACCAGCGCGGCCGACATCGACAATGCCAAGGCGGCGCTCGAATCGGCCCAGGCCGAGGCCCAGCGCGCCGAGGCGGACGCCAAACGCTATCGCGCCCTGTACGCCAAGCACGAAGTCTCCAAGCAACAGCTCGACCAGAAGAACACCCAGGCGAAATCGGCCGAGGCCCGGGAGCGCCAGGCGCGCGCCAAGCTGGCCCAGGCCAAGGCGTCGCCGGATCGCATCCAGTTGAAGCAGTCGCAGGCCTCCTCGGCGAAGGCCAAGATCGCCCAGGCCCGGGCGCAGGTGGATCAGGCGCGACTGAATCTCTCGTATACCGAGATCCGGGCCTCGCATGCCGGCAAGATCGCGAAGAAATCGATCGTCGCCGGCAGCCAGATCAGTGCCGGCCAGTCCGCCATGGCGCTGGTCCAGACCCATCCGTGGGTGGTCGCCAACTACAAGGAGACCCAGCTCGACCGGGTCCGCCCGGGCCAGCCGGTCTCCATCGCCATCGATGCCTATCCCGATCATGAGTTCACCGGCCGGGTGGAATCGATCCAGCCGGGCACCGGTGTGACCTTCTCGCTGCTGCCGCCACAGAACGCGACCGGCAACTTCGTGAAGATCGTGCAACGCGTGCCGGTGAAAATCATCTTCTCCAAGCCGGCCCAGCTCAAGGGGCTTGATGTCTCGCCGGGCCTGTCCGTTGAGCCGACCATCAACGTGGCCGGGCCGATCAAGCATCTGGACCGGGACGATATCCCGGCGACCGAGACCGGCCACGCGCAATGAGCAGCACCGACGCGGCCGGCGACACCCCGGCCGATCCGGCCACCATCGCCGCACGCACCGAGTATTCGCCCGGCCGCTGGCTGATCGCCGCCGTGGTCGGCCTGGCGGCGTTCATGGAGGTGCTCGACATCTCCATCGCCAACGTGTCGCTGCCGCATATCGCCGGCTCGCTGTCGGCCAGCCAGGACGAGGCGACCTGGGTCCTCACGGCCTATCTGGTGTCCAACGCCATCGTGCTGCCCATTTCGGGCTGGTTCTCCCAAGTGCTGGGCCGCAAGCGGTTCTTCATCGGTTCGATCGTGTGTTTCTCGATCGCATCGCTGGCCTGCGG
This sequence comes from Salinisphaera sp. LB1, assembly GCF_003177035.1. Classification (NCBI taxonomy): domain Bacteria; kingdom Pseudomonadati; phylum Pseudomonadota; class Gammaproteobacteria; order Salinisphaerales; family Salinisphaeraceae; genus Salinisphaera; species Salinisphaera sp. LB1. The sequence goes on from NZ_CP029488.1 coordinate 719,553, forward strand.
CATGGCGCCCTCACTGACCTGGCTGGTGGTGTTCCGCATCATCCAGGGCGCGGCCGGCGGCGGCCTGCAGCCGGTCTCGCAAGCGGTGCTGGCCGATTCCTTCCCGCCGCGCGAGCGCGGCATGGCATTCTCCATCTACGGCGTGGCCGTGGTGTTCGCGCCGGCGATCGGGCCCACGCTCGGCGGCTGGATCACCGACAACGTCTCCTGGCACTGGATCTTTCTGCTCAACGTGCCGGTGGGCATCGTACTCACCATCCTGGCCTGGGCCCTGGTCCACGACAGCGCCGCCTACGAAAAGGCACGCAAGGCCAAGATGGCCGACGGTTTTTCCATCGACTACATCGGCTTCGCCCTGCTGATCGTGGGGCTGGGCTGTTTGCAGATCATGCTCGACAAGGGCCAGGACAACGACTGGTTCTCGTCGACCTTCATCGTCGCGATGGCGGTCGCCTCGGGCCTTTCACTGATGGCCCTGTTGCTGTGGGAGCCGTTCCAGCGCCATCCGATCATGGATCTGAGCCTGTTCCGCTACAAGAACTTTTCCATCGCCAACATCATGATGTTCATGCTGGGTTTCGTGTTGTTCGGCTCGACCCTGCTGATCCCGCAGTTCGTGCAGCAGGTGCTCGGCTATACCGCGACGCTCGCCGGGCTGGTGATCTCGCCCGGCGGCTTCGTGATCGTGGTGATGATGCCGATCGTGGGCATGCTCTCCGGCCGGGTGGATGCGCGCTGGATGGTCGGCATCGGGCTGACGCTGGTCTCGATCTCCATGTTCCACATGACCGGCTTCGACCTGGACAGCTCGTTTTCACAGCTGGTGCTCGCACGCTGCCTGCAGACGCTGGGCCTGGCCTTCATCTTCATTCCGGTGACCAGCATCGCCTATGTCGGCGTGCCGGCGGACAAGACCGACCAGGTTTCGGCCATGGTAAATCTGACCCGCAACATCGGGGGCAGTGTGGGTATTTCGCTGGTGACCACCTGGCTGGCCCGGCGCGGCCAGTATCACCACGAAGTGCTGGCCTCGTCGGTCAAGCCCTACGACCACCAGACCCAGGCGCTGCTGCATCAACTGACCCAGCACTTCATGGCCGCCGGCGCCGCGATGAGCGAGGCACGGCATCAGGCCCAGGCCACCATCGCCCACCTCGTGGCCCAGCAGGCCCGGCTCATGTCCTATATCGATGACTACTGGATTCTCGGGGTCGTGATTGCCTGCCTGGTCCCGCTGGCGCTGCTGATGTCATCCGGCAAGGAAGACGACGACAGCGACACCCCGGCGGCCCACTGAGCCCGATCGGTCCGGGCTACGGCTTGGGCTGAAACAGCAGCGACGGGGCCAGCGGCCGGAGTTCGTCGCGGTCGCTCTGGTGTCGTTCGGCTTCGCGATCGATTTCGCAGGTCAGAAACCACAGCCGCCGCGCCTGCTCATCGCTCAGCCCCGCGAACATGAGGCCGGCCTGACGCCGGGCGCCGGAATACGCGGCCACGTCGCGCACACGCGCGCCGAACACGTCCTGCTCCCCGTTGGGAAACAGCAGGCGCACATTGACCATTTCGTCGGGTTCGATCGGCGCGGCATCGGCTGCCAGCGCGAGCCGGCACCCACCCACCGACAGATCGACCAACTGACCCTGTACGTCCGGCGCTTCGGGCCGCGTCAGGCAGACATCGACCCGCATGCGGCCGGGCACCGGGCGCGCGCGCCAGTCATGGCGCGCGTGGCGCAGCGTCAGCCGCATGGGCAAGCGGGTGCGCAACTCCATGTATCCGGTACGCGCGTCTGGCGCCACCAGATCACAGCGCATCGCCGAGGAGACCAGATGCCCGGCACGCCGTCCCGCCTCGAGTTGCAGCATGTCGCCCACCGCAATCGGCATGGCATGGCCGGCGTCGGCGCGCAGCCAGCGCAGCCGCTCGGGATCGCCGCCGGTTTCGGCCAGCAGGACGTGATGCCCGCGGCCATCGGCCAGCCCGCGCAGCAGCACCTGTTCGCCCTGCTCGCAAAGATCGATCAACGTCGCAGCCACGGCAGCAGGATCGGTGATCAGCGTGTATGAATTGGCAGCGATCGACATGACCGTGAAATGGCAGCGCGGATATCAACATATCGGCGGCGGCGCGCACGACTTGAGTCCGGCCGGCTCAGAGACTGCGCCAACCGCCCCCATCGGCCACCGCCCGTCCGCGGGCGGCCAGGTGCAGCAGATGGGCATGGACCTGCAACGCAGCCATGGTCTGCAGTCGATCATGCAGCTGGGGATAAAGCGTTTGCGCGATATCTTCCGCGGTGCGCGGCGCATCGGCCGACAGCGCCGCCGCCACTTGCGACTCGCGCTGCCGGCGATGGGCGATCACCTCGGCGATCGCCGAGCCGGGCTGTTCGATCACCCGTCCATGGGCCGGGGCGATACGCCGGACATGCAGACCGGCCAGGCGTTCCAGGGTCGAAAAATAGGCCCCCATGTCGCCGTCCGGCGGCAGGATCACCACCGTGGCATCGGTCATCAACGCATCGCCGGCCAGCAGCACGCCGATGTCGGGGAGTTCGAACGCCACATGGTCGGCCGCGTGCCCAGGCGTATGCCGGACCACCATCGACATGCCGCCCGCGGTTAGTGTCTCGCCGTCGGCCAGCGGCTGGTCGACCGGCACCGGCCGGTCGTAGTGGGCCAGCTCGGGCTTGGGCCAGGCCCGCACCGGCGCACCGGTGCGCTCGGCCAACCAGCCCGCGCCGCCGACATGGTCCGGATGCCGATGGGTTAGACAGATCGACGCAATCTGGCCGTCGCAGGCGGCGATCAATGCCTCTAGATGGGGCTCATCGTCCACACCGGGGTCGACGATCACGTACGGCCCATGGCCCACGATATAGCTGTTCGTGCCCGGGCCCGTCATCAGCGAGGGGTTGGGGGCGGTCAGACAGCGCAGCCCCGCGTCGACCGTCACCGGCCCGGCAATCCGATCATGCCGCTCCGTCATCCCTTCCCCCTCGTGCGAGACCGGCCAGCGCGGCGGCCGTATCCCGATAATGCGTCAGTCTTGCCAGCGTGGCACGGGTCGGCGTCATCAGCCAGCGACGACCGGCGTCGGCGTCGGCGAGTGCGGCGGCCGGCGCGACCCAATCCGCCGCTACTGTCTCACCCCCGTCAGCGCGGGCCGGCTGATCGGCCGGCGCGGCCAGCGCATAGAAACGGGTGGCATAGCGCTTGGGCGGGCCCGGTGGCGTCGTCCAGTGGGCAAAGGCCACCGGCGCGGTGAGGTCGAGGTCGAGCGCCAGGGCATCGACGACGTCCGCCCAGGCACGGCGACCGGTATTGAGTGCGATGCGCTCGGCCGCCACGCGCCCGGCGTCCAGCGCCTTCGCCGTGAACAGCAGCCCGGCTTCCTCGAAACACTCACGCAGCGCCGCCATGCGCCACGCCGCATCCGGCAGCCCGCAGCCGACGCGATAACGTCCGGCCAGCCCCGCATCCGTCGCATCCACCGCCCCGCCCGGAAACACATCGGCACCGGCACCGAAAACATGACCGTGATGACGGCGCAGCAACAGCACTTCGAGTCGGCCCTGCCGGCCGTCGCGCAGCACGGCCACGGTCGCTGCGTTGCGGATCGCTACCGAATCATGCGGATGGGGCGCCTGCGTCATATTCGATAGGATACCGGTATTACGTCTGTACACTTCATCATGCATCGCGTATTCGTCTACGGCACGCTGCGTGCCGGCGAGCTCAACGAGTCCTGGCTCGGCGGTGCCGTGCATCGCGGTTCTGCGACCACGGCGCCAACGTTCACGCTGGTCGACGCCGGCGTCTACCCGGCGGCCCTCGACTACGGTCGCACGCCGATCCGGGGCGACGTATACGACGTCGATGCCGCCACCTTCGCCGATCTCGACACGCTGGAAGGCTATCCAGTGTTCTATACCCGTCGCCGTATCATGACCTCGGCCGGCGAGGCCTGGATCTACCTGTGGGCCGCCGCGCGCAACCGGGTCTGGCCCGTGATCGATTCCGGCGACTGGCCGCGCTATCGGCGTTTACGCGATCAACCGGGAGAGCTTTCGTGAACCGTAGCGCGCCACCGCAGCCGCAATCGGGCCGCAGCCCGATCCGCGATCTCTACGACCTGATTACGGGCGACGAGAACGCCCGTGTCTGCACCGATATCTCGGATGAGGCCTGCCGCGAGCAACCGACCAATTTCTTCGTCCACCTCGTGTCGCTTTTCGCCAACAAGGCCGGCGATCTGGTGGCCAGTCCGAAACTGGTGTTGCCGTGGCTGATGGCCGTGCTCGGCGCGCCAACCTGGATGGCGGGGCTGCTGGTCCCGATTCGCGAATCACTTGCCCTGCTGCCCCAGCTGGTGATTGCCGGCTGGATGCGTGCGCATCCGATTCGCAAGTGGTTCTGGGTCGCGGGCGCCGCGGTGCAGGGGCTGTCGGTACTGGCCATGATCGGCGCCGCGCTTGCCTTCGACGGGGCCATGGCCGGCGGCCTCATTCTTTTGCTGTTGATCGTGTTCTCGCTCGGACGCGGTGTGTGCTCCGTGTCCTACAAGGACGTCCAGGGCAAGACCATTGCCAAGACCCGGCGCGGCACGCTGTCCGGCTATGCCTCCAGCGCGGCCGGCGGACTGGCCGTGCTGCTGGGTGCGATCCTGTGGTTCGTGCCGGCCAGCCAGCACCTGAGGCCGATTCTGGCACTGCTCGCACTGGCCGGCGTGCTCTGGGTCACCGCGGCCTTCATCTTCGCCGCCCTGCGCGAGTTTCCCGGCGCGACCGAGGGCGGCGGCAACGCCCTCAAGACCGCGGCGGACAGCCTCGCGCTGCTCCGCGACAAGCCGGCATTCGGCCGCTTCATCGCGGTGCGCGGCCTGCTCATCGCCACCGCCCTGGCCGCGCCCTATTACGCCCAGCTCGCCCGCGCCGCCGGCGGGCCGAGCCTGGCGCATCTGGCGATCCTGTTGCTGGTCAGTGGCCTGGCCTCACTCGTATCCGCCCCGTTCTGGGGGCGTTTTTCGGATTATTCGTCGCGTCAGGTCCTGATGCTCACCGGCGTGGCGGCCGCCGTATTGAATGCGCTGGTCGCACTCGCCGTCTGGACCGGGTTCGGCCATATCGCCGGCGTATGGCCGTTTGCCGTGGGTTATTTCCTGCTGGCCGGCATCCATGCCGGCGTCCGGCTCGGGCGCAAGACCTATCTCACCGATCTGGGTAACAGCGAGGATCGCGCCCGACTCACGGCGGTGGCCAACACCACCATTGGTGTGATTCTGCTGGCCGGCGGCGGCGGCGTCGCCGCGATCGGCGAAGCCGGGCCGGCGGTGGCGGTGGCCGTGCTCGCCCTGCCGGCGCTGGCGGCCGCCGCCCTGGCACGCGGCCTGCCCGAACTCGAACAGGCCGCATGATGGACGACGGCTGAACGACACCGGGCGCCGTTGTGCTTTGCGGGTTTCGTTCGGCGAAGAAAATGATCCGCAGATGTCACAGATTACGCAGATGCGGTTGTACTTTCGCGGCATAGCAGATTCGAGGCGCGAACCGGCGACGGAGTCGGCCAGCACGCCGAACTCGAAGGCTATCCTTGGGAACAAAGCTCAGGCAGCCGTTCGCGCCCAGATCGAGCCAGCGTCCCTAACGACTAACCGCCATCTGCGTGTATCTGTGTCGATCTGCGGATAAACGCCTTAAGGAACGAAGTGACAGGGCACGCGGCGCCCCGGAACCGCAGATGTCGCGACCCAATCCGCCCACGCTCGCTTCGATGAATCAAAAGCCCATGACGAGGTGGTCGTTGCCATGGCCTGTACGCTGCTCGGGCTGTCGTTGTGATGACACATCGACACGCCCTAATCGGCGGCGTTCAGTGGCCGATCGTATGCGCGCCGGCTGTCGAGTCGCTTGCAGATCGCCGCCAGTCCCGCGCCCGAGAGATTGTGCCAGACCGAAAACACCGCCCCCGGCAACGCCGCCGCCGGCGAGAAATACTGCTGCGCGAGGGCCACCGCCAACCCCGAGTTCTGCATGCCGACCTCGATGGCGATGGTGCGCGCGGCCACGCTGTCGCGCGTGGCGAGCCAGGTCAGACCAAACCCGGCCGACAGCCCGACTCCGTTGTGGAGGATCACCGCCAGCAGCACCAGCGCGCCGAGGGTGGCGATCGCGGTGGCATTGAGCGCCACGACGATCGCGATCACGAGCCCGATCGCCGCCGCCGAGCCGAGCGCGCACCAGCCGTCGCGATCGACCCAGCGATCGCCGATCGCGCGGTTGACGAGCATGCCGCCAGCCACCGGCGCCACCACGATTTCGGCGATGGAAATCAACATGGAACCCACTGGCACCGGGATATGCGTGCCGGCATAGAACCAGGTCAGCAGCGGCGTGGCGACCACCGAGGCGAGTGTGGCGATGCTGGTGAGCGTGATCGACAGCGCCACGTCGCCGCCGGCCAGGAAACTGATCACGTTCGAGGCCGTGCCACCGGCCACGCTGCCCACCAGGATCAGGCCGAGCGTGAGCTGGGCCGATAGGCCCAGCACATGCGCCACGACCCAGGCGGTGGCCGGCATCAGCCCGAATTGCAGCGTCAGCCCCAGAATCACGATCGGCCAGCGTCGGATCGCGCGCGAGAAATCGGCCGGGCGCAAGGTCAGCCCCATGCCGAACATGATCACGACCAGAAACGGCACGATCAGAAACGCGCCCGGCTTGAACAGGCTCGGCCACAGATAGCCGGCGATCGCGAGTGCGGCCGCCCAGATCGGAAACAGCACCGCGATACGGGCCGGGCTCGGCGCCCTCATGCCATCACCCCGGCGCGGCTCGCCTGGCGCAACGGATCGAGCCCGGTCGCGCGCAGTAGCGCCGCGGTTTCATAGACGGGCAGGCCCATTACCGCCGAAAAACTGCCCGACAGATGCGAGATGAACTGCCCGGCATGGCCCTGGATGGCATAGGCGCCAGCCGCATCCTGCGGCTCGCCGGTGGCCCAGTAGGCTGCGATCGCCGCCGCGTCGAGTTCGTCCAGGGTCACCTCGCTGACCACCGTCGTCGTTTCGGTCACGCCGTCCGCGAACAGGGCCACGCCCGTGATCACGCGATGCGTGGTCCCGCCGAGCGCGCCCAGCATGCGCTGTGCATCGGCGAGATCGACCGGCTTGCCGAAGGCCTCGGCGCCGTGCGCGACCACGGTGTCCGAGCCCAGGATCCGGGCGGCCGGGTAAGCTGCCGACAGGGCCTCGGCCTTGGTTCGCGCCAGTCGCTCGGCCAACGCATCGGGCGTCTCGCCCGCGCGCGGGGTTTCATCGATATCGGCCGGGATCGCGGTGAACGTCAGCCCGAGTTGTTGCAGCAGGCGGGCCCGCTGCGGCGAGGCCGAGGCCAGGATCAACGCATCGCTCATAGATTCTCCACATGCTCGATCAGGCGCCCGGTTGCGACCAGATCGAAGAAAGCATCGCGCATGAAACGCCCGGCATCGACCGCCTGTCGCCAGGCCCGTTCACGGCGGGCGTCGTCGCCAGCATAACGATAAAAATCACGCCGCCCGGGCACCGCGCCATCGACCAGGCGATCATTGAACGCCGGGCCGGGGCCCACCAGCAGCACATGATCGGCATGGCGCGGCGTCCGCCAGCCGAGCCGTTTGTCGAGCCATCCCGGCACCAGCCGCGTGTCGAAATGCGGCATGAGCACGATCGGCGCCGTGGTACCGGCCGCCAGCAGCGGCTGGTCGATGTGATAATCGGTCAGGCCGCCGTCGCGGTACAGACCGGGCGGCGCGCCGGCCGGATTCTTCACGGCCCGCATGATCAACGGCACATTGCCGCTGGCGAAGATCGCATCCCGCAGGTTGTGCTCGGTCAGCGCCACCGTGCGGCTGGCAATGCCGTCCTCGGCATAGACCATCGAGTCGCCATCACGGGCGAACACCACGCGTTCGAAGAACGCGCCCAGCCAGCGTCGCGAAGCGGCATTGGCCAGCCCTGCGGCGACCGAGCCGGCGGCCAGCAGCGCACGATGATCGGTAGCCATCGCCGCGCGCGAGCGGACCGTCATCGCGTGCAGGCGATAGCGCGGATGGGTCAGCACACCCCGGCGCACCTCGGGGGTGAGCACTTGATCGAGAATACCCGCGAGCGTCGCGGTGATCTCGGCGGCATCCGGCTTCATGCTGTAACACTGGCCGATATAGGCCTCGGTCAGCGCATCGAGCGCCGCGCCCGGATCGCTGGGGTGACAGGCCACCGCGCCCGCCCAGGCGCCGATCGAGGAGCCCACGATCGGCAGCGGCGCTTCGCGTTCGGCGAACCAGTCGGTGAACAGCGCGCGATAAAACGCGGCAATCGCCAGCCATTTCGGCCCACCGGCCGCGCCCGCAAGTGCACCCACCCGCGCGGGAGTGAGCCCGCCTTCGGCCAGCGCAACGCGCGCGGCGGGCCCGGCTTTCAGGGTCAGATAGCGGGCGCTGTCGGTCATGGCATACAACGAAAAAGCCGGCGCACCGCAGTTCGCGATACGCCGGCCGCAGCGAATATCATAGGGTGTGTCTCACGACGACACGCCCTGGCACCGTCGATTACTCGACGGTCAGGATCTTCATCGTGTTGGTGCCACCCGGGCCGGTGAAATCGCCCTTGGTGATCAACACGCGGTGGCCGGCGCTTACATCGTCACGCTCCCTTAGGCAGGCCATGGCTTCGGTGCTCGGCACCATGCTGTCCAGCTCGCTCGGCTTGAACGCCACCGGATACACGTTGCGGCACAGGGCCAGATACTGCTCGGTTCGCGGATACTGGGTTAGCGCGAAGATCGGCACCGGTGCGCCCTGACGCGACATCAGCATGGCCGTGGTGCCCGACTCGGTCAGCGAGATGATGGCATCCGCGTGCATGTTGCGGGCGGTATAGACCGTGGCCATGGCGATGGCCTCGTCGGTGCGCCGGAAATGCGCCGCCAGGCCGGCGGGGGCGCGTTCGGCCACCGCCTCGCGTTCCGCGCCCTGGCAGATGCGGCTCATGGCTGCGACCGTCTGCACCGGATACTTGCCCACGGCCGATTCGGCCGACAGCATCACCGCATCGGTGCCGTCGAGCGTGGCGTTGGCCACGTCGAGTACCTCGGCGCGGGTCGGCGTCGGGTTCTCGATCATCGACTCCATCATCTGGGTCGCGGTGATCACCAGCCGGTTCATCTCGCGCGACTGGGCGATGATGCGCTTCTGTACGCCCGGCAGCTCGGGATCGCCGATCTCCACGCCGAGATCGCCGCGGGCCACCATGACCACGTCGGAGGCACCGATGATTTCCTCAAGCGCGCCCAAGGCTTCGGCACGCTCGATCTTGGCGCACAGCCGGGCGCTGCCGCCAGCTTCGCTCATCAGCCGGCGTGCCTGGTGCATGTCGGACGCGCCACGCACGAACGATACGGCCAGGAAGTCCACTTCCAGCGACGCCGCGAGCTTGATGTCGTCCATGTCCTTTTCGGTCAGGCCGCCGGCCGACAGGCCGCCGCCGCGCAGGTTCACGCCCTTGCGCCCGGACAGCTTGCCGCCGACATCAACCCGGGTGACGATGCGCGGGCCGTCGACCTCGGTCACCGTCAGCGCGATGGCGCCGTCGTTGACCATCAGCTGGCTGCCCTTTTTCACGTCCGCCAGCAGCGGCTTGAAATGGATGGCAACCGCGTCCTTGGTCCCGGCGCCAGCGTCCATCTCGGTATCGAGCGTGAACGTCTGCCCGTTGTCGAGTTCCACCGAGCCGTCCACGAACGATTCGATGCGGATTTTCGGGCCCTGCAGATCACCCAGCACGGCCACGGCCTTGCCGAGTTCCCTGGCGACCTTGCGCACGGTATCCACGCGCCGGCGGTGCTCGTCGGCGGCGCCGTGGGAGAAGTTGATGCGTACGGCGTCGACGCCGGCCTCGATCAACTGCTTCAAAGTTTCCGGACTGTCGCTGGCCGGGCCGAGGGTGGCGAGTATCTTGGTTTTGCGATGCATGCGGGGGACGCTAGCACAACCATTTGAAAAGCGGCAGACCCTCGGGCCGCGAGCCGCGCCAGCACATCGCCGACGCGGATGGGAACGTGCCCGAACCGCGCGATCCTGCGCAGTCGCGCGCGCCCGGTCGCGGCACGATTGGACACGCCAACGCGACGCTCGCAAGCAACGGCAACAGACCCTAGACTGCGCCCGGTCATCCGTTAACGTCCGTTGCCGATGTCCGCAACCCCGCCCGGCGTGCTGGCGCGCGCCGGAATCCTCGTTCTGCTGTGGCTCACCGGGATGACGATGCGCGCGCCGATTCTGGTGGCCGCCCCGCTCGGCCCCCGCATCGCCGAGGCGCTGTCGCTGAACCAGACCGGTGTGGGTGCACTGACCACGCTGCCGGTACTGGCGCTGGGCCTGGGCGCGGTGCCAGCCGCCTGGCTGATCGCCCGCTTCGGCGCCCGCAATGCGCTCATGCTGGCCGTGATTCTGACCGGCGTGGCCTCAGCGGCGCGCGGTGTCGCGCCGGATGCCGGCATCCTGCTCATCGCCACCGCGGCCACGGGGGTCGGCATCGCCATCATGCAGCCGGCGCTTCCGGCGCTGGTTGCGCGTTGGTGCCCGGGCTTTGTGGCCCTGGGCGCGACGGTCTATCTCAACGGCATGATGGTGGGCGAATTCATCGGTGCGGGTCTGACGCTGCCGGGGCTGTTGCCGGCGGTCGGCGGCGGCTGGCGCGCGGCGCTGTTCGCCCTGTCGATCCCCATCGTCGTACTCGCGCCGTTCCTGCGCATCCCGCGGCTGCACGGCGAGCGTCCCACGCTCGATCAGGTCGCGCGCTGGCCGGATTGGCGCGACGCGCGCGTCTGGCGCTTCGGCAGCCTGCTGGGGCTGACCGCATCCACGTTCTTCGGGTTGAACGCCTATATGGGCGCGATATTGGCCAGCAAGCATCTGGCATCGCATATCGATCTGGTGCTGGCGATCTTCAATGCCGTGCAGTTGTTCGTCTCACTACTACTGATGGCCACGATACGCCGCGTGCTGGCCCTGCCGCGGTTGCTGTTCGCCACCGTCGTGCTGCATATCGCCGGGCTCGCCGTGGTAATGGCCAGCGATTCGCTGTGGCTGATCGGCGGTGTGGTGGCGATCAGCCTGGCATCGGCGGTCCAGCTGATTGCGTTGACCAGTCTGCCCGCGTTGATTCTCACGCCCGCACGGGCCGGCGCGGTGGCAGCCGGCATGTTCGCCGTCGGCTATGTGCTGGCCTTTGTCATCCCGCTGCTCGCCGGCAGCCTGGTCGATGCCAGCGGCACCACCGCCAGCGCGCTGTATTGCCTGCTCGGCCTGAACATGCTGTGCCTGCCGCTGGGCTGGCACACGGTCACCGGCCTGGAGGTTCAACGCGCATAGCGCAGCCCCTGTTCCAGACCGCGCAACTCGGCCAGCCCGCGCAACCGGCCGTAAAGCGGATAGCCGGCACGGGTGGCGCGCGCGGCGTCGCCGAGCACGTGGTGACCGTGGTCGGCCCGCATCGGCAGCAACGCGCCGCCGGCGGCCGGTCTTCGATCCTCCTCGTCGAGCAGCACCGCCATCACGCCCGCCATATCGACGTCGCCGCCCAGGTGCTCGGCTTCGGCGAACGAACGCGGCTCGACCAGATCGCGCTCCACCGAGCGCAGATGCACGAAATGGATGCGCGGCGCGAACGCGCGGGCCATGGCCACCAGGTCGTTATCGGCGGCGGCGCCGTAGGAGCCGGTACAGAACGTCAGGCCGTTGGCCGGGCTATCGACGGCGCCGAGAATCCAGCGGGCATCGTCGGCGCAGGAGACGATGCGCGGCAGGCCGAACAACGGCCGTGGGGGATCGTCGGGGTGAATCGCCAGGCGCACGCCGGCAGCCTCGGCGACTGGCACCACGCGCTCCAGGAAGTAGCGCAGATTCTCGCGCAGCCCGGCATGGCCGATGCCGCGATAGGCCGCGATCGCTTGCCGGAACCCGGTCAGATCGTAGCCCGCGTCGGCGCCGGGCAGCCCCGCGGTGATGTTGTCGGCAAGACGCTGACGCGCGGACCCATCGAGCGCATCGAAATGCGCTTTCGCGGCGGCCCGGTCGGCCGAGTCATAGTCGTTCGCCGCGCCGGGGCGCTCCAGGATGAACAGATCGAAGGCCGCACAGGCAATATAGTCGAAGGCCAGCGCGGTGCCGCCGTGGGACAACGGGCGCGCGAGCTCGGTCCGGGTCCAGTCGGCGACCGGCATGAAATTGTAGGCCACGGTCTGCACGCCGGCCGCGCCAAGCCGGCGCAGCGTGGTGGTCCAGGCATCGATGTCGGCGTCGCGGCCAGGGCCGCCGGTGCGGATCGCCTCGGTCAGCGGAATACTCTCCACCACAGACCAGTGCAGTCCCGCCTCCTCGATGGCCGCCTTGCGCGCCTCGATCGCGTCAACCGGCCAGGCGGTATCGTTGTCGATCTCGTGCAGCGCGGTCACGATGCCGGTCGCGCCGGTCTGGCGGATCTCGGCGAGCGTGACCGGGTCCGGCGGACCGAACCAGCGCCATGTGTATTCCATCGTCGTCTCCTGTTATTCGTACGCCCCGTGGGATCGGCAGGCACCGATCACGATGTCTATACTTGCACCATAACGATAGTGTCATCTTCGGCCAGGCGGACCCGCACGGTCGAACGATGCCCATGGGCGTCCCCTGCTCGATAGCGCGGCACTCTGGCCGAACCGAGTACGGGACGTGTTTCGAGGAGTTCGATGAGCGATTCGCGGCCGCAGGCCCAGGACAGCACACGCCGCCCGACCATTCGCGATGTCGCGCGCGACGCGGGTATTTCCAAGACCAGCGTCTCGCGTTTCTTCGGCGACGAGCGCCATCGCCTGTCGGAGGCCATGCAGGCCCGCATCGAGCAGTCGGTGGAACGCCTCGGGTTCCGGCCTGATCGCATCGCCGCCAGCCTGCGCGGCGGGCGCACCCGGCTGATCGGTGCGCTGGTCGCCGATATCCGCAACCCCTACAGTGTCGCGCTCATCCATGCCGCCGAGCGCGCCTGCGGTGAGGCCGGGTATTCGCTGATGGTCTGCAACACCGACAACGACGAAACCCTGGAGCGCCGGCATCTGGAGGTGCTCGACGGTTACAGCGTGGACGGCCTGATCGTGAACACGGTCGGCCGCAATACCGAAGCGCTGGAGGCCATGCGTGAGCGCAGACTGCCGATGGTGCTGGTGGATCGCCAGATCGACGCACTGGATTGCGACATGGTGGGGCTGGACGATGTCGCTGCGGTGGACGAAGCCATCGCACATCTGGTGGCGCGCGGCTACGAGCGGCTGGAACTGATCATCGAGCCGGTCGCCGGCATCAGTTCGCGCATCGCCCGCGCCGAAGCGTTCGAGGCAGAATGCCGGCGCCGCGGTCTGGCAGCGGACCGGCACGAAGCCGTGATCGAACAGGCCGGTGCACCAGGGCTCGACGAACGGCTGGCCGAGCTGATGGCCGAGCCTCGCCCCACCGCCGTGCTGTGCGCCAACGGCGTGGTCACGCTCGCTGTGTGCCATGCACTGCAGCGCCTGAACGGCTTCCACCGGCTTGGCGTGCTGGGCATCGACGAACTCGCCTGGTGTGCCCTGGCCGGCCCCGGCATTTCCACGCTGGCACAGCCCGTCGATGCCATCGGCCGCCGCGCCATCGGGACGCTGCTGGCCCGCATCAATGGCGACACCGCACCGGCCGCCGTCCATCGCCTGCCCGCCACACTCCAGGCCCGCGGCTCGACCGCGCCACCGGCATGACGACCGGGCCGCACGCCGCGCGCGCGGACGTGGTCACCTTCGGCGAAAGCATGGCCCTGTTCGCGGCCGACACACCCGGCGATCTGGCGCGCGTGGCCCATTTCACCCGCCGGCTGGCCGGCGCGGATAGCAATGTCGCCATCGGCCTGGCCCGGCTCGGGCATGCCGTGGACTGGACCAGCCGCGTCGGCAACGATGCCTTCGGCCGCTTCATCGTCGAATCGCTGGCCGCCGAGGGCATCGACGGCCGCCACGTGGTCGTCGACAACACGCGCCCGACCGGCCTGCAGATCAAGTCGCGCAGCGAGGACGGCAGCGATCCGGAGACCGAATATTTCCGCCGGGGCTCGGCGGCCAGCGCCCTGAGCCCGGCCGATCTTCCGGCCGAACGCATGGCCGACGCGCGGCACCTGCATTGCACCGGTATTCCGGCGGCCATCAGCGATTCCGCGCATGCCTTGTGTCATCACGCCATGGACGCCATGCGCGCAGCCGGCGGCACCATCTCGTTCGATCCCAACCTGCGGCCGAGCCTGTGGGCGAGCGAACAGGCTATGCGCGAGGCGATCAATGCCCTCGCGGCCAAGGCCGATTGGGTGCTGCCCGGCATCGACGAAGGCGAGATTCTGACCGGCTCGCGCCAGCCCGAGGCCATCGCGGATTTCTATCTGGGCGCCGGTGCCGGCGAAGTCGTGGTCAAGCTCGGCGCCGAAGGCGCGTATTGGCAGTCGGCTGACGACCGCTGCCGGGTAGCGGGCCGGGCGGTCGAGCGGGTCGTGGATACGGTCGGCGCGGGTGACGGTTTTGCGGTCGGCTTTATCAGCGCCCGGCTGGAAGGCGGCACGCCGCGGGCCGCGCTCGAGCGCGCCAACGCGATTGCCGCCCGCGTGATTCAGTATCCGGGCGATTCGGACGGGCTGCCGCGCCGCCACGAACTCGACTGACCGGCTACCGGGGCGACCGGCCCACCGGCGCGGCGATCAGTCGTGGTCGTCGTCATCGCCGTGGTCGTGGCCGTGGTCGTGGTCGTGCCCATAGCCATGGTTATCATCGTCCCGGCCCCGGTCATGATCCTGGTCATGGTTGGACCGGTCATGATCGTGGTCGTGGTCGTGGTCGTGGTGGTAGCCGCCGTGATCGCGATGGCGCCAACCGTCATGGTCGTGATACGGCGGCGCACAGGCGGCCAGCGCCAGCAGCAAGGGCGCGGCGAGCAGAAATCGTTTCATGACGATATTCCATTGAATTTATTGCCAGCAAGCTATGCTGTGCGGCCTGAACAATGCATGAAAACCGGGACTTGTTCGCCGTGCAAAACGGCAACGGGCCGTCGCGCAGCAACACAACCCAAGGATGGTTCGTCATGAACGACACCCCGGTCATCCACGCACGCGGGCTCGGCAAGCGTTTCCGAGGCAAGGTCGCGCTCGCGGATGTCGACCTGAACGTGGGCCCGGGGCGCATCGTCGGTCTGATCGGGCCCAATGGCGCCGGCAAGACCACGCTGCTCAACCGGCTGCTGGGGCTCGCCAATGGCGAGGGCGAACTGCGCATTCTGGGCCGCGACCCGATCCGTGATCGCGATGCGCTCATGCGCGAGGTGTGCTTCATCTCGGACGTCGCCACGCTGCCGCGCTGGCTGCGGGTACGCGAGGCGGTGGCATTGGTGGACGGCCTGCACCCCAATTTTTCACGCGCGCGCTGCGAACGTTTCCTCGCCCGCTCGGCACTGGAGCCGGCGCGCCGGGTCGGCCAACTATCCAAGGGCATGATCGTGCAATTGCATCTCGCGCTCATCATGGCGATCGATGCCCGCCTGCTGGTGCTGGACGAACCCACGCTCGGCCTCGACCTGCTGTTCCGGCGCTCCTTCTACGACAACCTGCTCGGCAACTATTTCGATGCCAGCCGCACGATTGTCGTCACCACCCACCAGGTCGAGGAGATCGAGCGCATTCTCACCGACGTCATCTTCCTGCGCGACGGCCGCAAGATGCTGGATACCTCCATGGCGGAGCTGGCCGAACGCTTCATCGAGGTGCGCGTGGCCCCGGCCCGGCTGGCGGCCGCCCGCGCGCTCGGCCCGCTCGGCGAGCGGCGCCTACCCGGCGCCCACGCCCTGATCTTCGACCGCAGGACCGGAATCGATCGCAGCGCCGTGGCCGCACTCGACGACAACCCGCGCGCCCCCGCTCTGGCCGATCTGTTCACCGCCTGCATGCACCCGGAGTCCGCATGAACACTGCCTGGCACAACATCCGCTGGCTGCTGCGGCGCGAAGCCATGGAGCATCGTCGCTTGATCGTGGCGCCGGTGCTTCTCGGCGGCATCATGATCCTGCTCAACCTGCTGCTGCTCGTCTCCAGTCTTTTCGGCCACGGCGGTCGTCGGATCCATTTCGAATTCCACAACGGCAGCGTACTGAACATGCTCGCGGTCAACCTGCAGCCGCCGGGCCCGGGCCATGCCGCCGACCTGGGTCCGGCGGTATCGCTGCTACTGCTGGCCACGCTGCTGCTGTTTGCGCTGGCGCTGGGGACGGCGATGGTGTCCTACGCCCTGGGCTGTCTATTCGAGGAACGCCGCGATCGCAGCATCCTGTTCTGGAAATCGCTGCCCGTCAGCGACGGTCAGAGCGTGGCCGCCAAAACACTGATCGTCATGATCGCCCTGCCGGCGATCTACACCGCCGCCGCGCTCGTGACCGGCTGGATCTGCATCGGCATCTACATCGTGCCCCTGCTCGGCGGCGGGGCCGCGGCCCGTGATCTGATCGTCCAAACTCATCTGTTGGCGATCAGCGGCCTGACCGCGGCCGCGCTGCCAGTCTATCTGCTGACACTGGCGCCGGCGGTCGGCTGGCTGCTGCTGTGTTCGGCCACGGCACGCCGCCATCCGGCGCTCATGGCCGTGATCGTGCCGGCCTTTTTTGCCGTGCTCGGTGGGCTCGGGCTGCCGAATCCGGCCTGGCATCTGCTGGTCGGCCCGATCCTGCCCACCGGATTCATCCGCGCCCTTTCCGCGCTCGGCGCCCAGGGCGGCCTCGGCCCGGCGCTGGCCGCCGTTTATCGACCCATCACGACGCTCGATCTGTGGCTGGGGCTGCTCTTTGCCGCGGTCTGCCTGATCGCGGCGACCCTATACCGGCATCGGTTCACAACGCTGGTGTGACGCCGGGCGCGGCACGAACAGAGCGCGCCATTGCCGCGGACGGCGGCGGCCTCCTTAGCCGATCGCCAGCATCCGGTCGATGGGACGGCGCGCGGCTTCGGCCAGCACCGGGTCGACCTTCACCTCATAGCGATCGTAGGCCAGCGCGTCGCGCAGCTTGGCCAGCGTAGTCAGCTTCATGTACTCGCAGACCGAGTTCTCGCTGGCCGGGTGGAAGGTCTTGCCGGGATTTTCCTTTCTCATCCGGTGCAGGATGCCGGTCTCGGTCGCCACCACGAATTCCTGGGCCTCGGACTCGTGCGCATGCGTGAGCATGCCGCTGGTGGAGTGGATGTGCGCGTCCTTGCAGTCGAAGCTCATCGCCGAGTTCATCATGCAGGCCGTGGAACAGCCGCATTCCGGGTGAATGAGGATCTCGGCGTTGGGATACTCGCGCTGCTTGGCGGCCAGATTCATGTCGCCGATCTTCTCGTGCACGTGGCAGGCGCCCGGCCAGATGTGCAGCTTGCGCCCGGTGATCATCTCCACATAGGTGCCGAGGAAGCGGTCCGGCAGGAACAGAATCTCTTCGTCTTCCGGGATCGCCTCAATCACCTGCACGGCGTTGGATGAGGTCACGCAGTAGTCGCATTCCGACTTGATCGCCGCCGAGGTGTTCACATAAGCGACGACGGTCGCGCCCGGATGCTCGGCCTTCCAGGCCTGCAACTGTTCCAGCGTGATGCTCTCGGCCAGCGAGCAGCCGGCGTTGAGGTCGGGGATCAGCACCGTCTTGTCCGGCGAGATGATGGATGCCGTCTCGGCCATGAAGTGCACGCCGCAGAATACGATCACCTCGGCATCGGTGGCCGCGGCCTGGCGCGACAGGCCGAGCGAATCGCCAAGATAGTCGCAGATATCCTGAATCTCGGGGCGCTCGTAGTTGTGCGCCAGAATGACGGCGTTCTTGGCGGCCTTGAGCCGCTGGATGTCGGCGACGAGCTGTTCGTTCTGGGTGGTCATGTCGTGCTTCTCCTCCCGGCCGATGATGGCCGCCGGCCTCCATGGGGCCGGATTATGACTGAATACGATCGACGCGCTGGCTGATATCGAAAGCGATCACCGAATGGGTGAGCGCGCCGATCGAGATGAAATCCACGCCGGTAGCGGCGATGGCGACAATGTTGTCACGCCCGACGTTGCCAGAGGCCTCGAGTCGCGCCCGCCCAGCGGTGCGCTCGACCGCAGCGGCCATGGTTTCGGGCGCCATGTTGTCGAGCATGATCATGTCGACGCCGGCGGCCAGCGCTTCGTCCAGTTCGTCCAGCGTGGTGGTTTCCACCTCGATGCTGATGGCCGGCGCGTGGGCCCGTACGGCGGCGACCGCCGCGGTGATGCCGCCAGCGGCGGCGATGTGGTTGTCCTTGATCATGGCCAGGTCGTACAGCCCGGCGCGATGATTGACGCCGCCGCCGATAGCCACGGCCTTCTTGTCCAGATCGCGCAGCCCGGGCACCGTCTTGCGGGTATCGAGAATACGCGCGCGATGGCCGGCGATCCGGTCCACGTAACCCCGCGTCGCGGTGGCGATACCCGACATGCGCTGGGCGATGTTGAGCGCGGTGCGCTCGCCGGTGAGCACCGCCCGGCCGGCGCCCTCGAATACAACCAGCTCGGTGCCGGCAGCCACGGCGTCGCCCTCGGCCACCGCCGGGCGCCAGTCCAGATCCGGGTCGAGCCGGCGGAACACGGCCTCGGCCTCGGCCAGCCCCGCGATCACGCCGTCGGCCTTGGCCACCCAGCGCGCGGCGACCGGCGCGCCCACATCGAGCACGGCATCGGTGGTCACGTCACCGGTGTGCACATCCTCGGCCAGCCAGCGATCGATACGGGCGGAGTCGATCGTGGATTCGATCTTGGATTGGATAGGGGCGGCGGGCTGATTCATTATTTTACCGATACGAATACGGGCCGATCGCGATGCACGGCGGCGCGCGTGTCGCGCCGGCAATGGACGCCGACACTGGCCTCCCGGGCCAGGGCGGCCCGGGCGATGGCGTCGGCCAGCGCATGGATATGGCGATCGAGGAAGGCGAAATAGTCGTCGGCCCGATCCGGGGATGCCGACAGCGGCGCGGCCCGGGCCGTTTCGATGGCGGCGAGCGCAGTCTGCAGCCCGGCGCGATCCCGCTCGATCCCGACGTGGCGCATCATCAACGCGCCCAGATCGCGGCGCCGCGTGGCGAATGCGTCGGCGTGCCCCGGCTCGACCCGCCATACCGGACCCGTGTCGACCCGGCCGGGCCGCGGCGCAGCGCGCTCGGCGGCGTGGGCCACGGCGCGCTGCGCGAACACCAGGCATTCCAGCAACGAATTGCTGGCCAGACGATTGGCGCCGTGCACGCCGGTGGCCGCGACCTCGCCGGTGGCATACAGGCCGGGCACATCGGTCGCGCCGTGGTGATCGGTGGCCACGCCGCCGATGCAGTAGTGGGCCGCGGGCGCGACCGGCACCGGCTCGCGCCGCCAGTCGATACCGCGCCCGGCGATGGCGGCCATGATGAAGCCGAAGGATTGCTCCAGCATCGCCGGGTCGAGATGGCGCAGATCCAGTCCGACATAGGGCACGTCCTGGCGCGCGATCTCGGCCGTAATGGCGGTGGCCACGACATCGCGCGGCGCCAGTTCGGCGCCCGGCGCATCCGCCAGAAAGCGCTCGCCGGCGGCATTGACCAGCGTCGCCCCGGCCCCGCGCAGCGCTTCGCTGATCAGAAACGTCCGCCCGCTGGCTTCGTGGAACGCGGTCGGATGAAACTGGACGAACTCCAGGTCGGCCGAGCGCGCGCCGGCCGCGCACGCCAGGCCTACGCCCACGCCGAGCGCGCCGGCCGGATTGGTGGTGCGCTCGAACAGCGCGGAATAACCGCCGGTGGCGAGAATGGTTGCCGGCGCCCGAACCCGGAGTTCAGCGTCCACGTCCTGTCGGTGAATACGCGCGCCCGCACAGCGACCGTCGGCATCGCGCAGCAGCCGATGGGCGAACCCGTGCTCGACCACCGTAATGGTGTCGCACTCGCGGATACGCGCGATCAGGAAATCGACCAGCGCCTTACCGGTCTGCACGCCCAGCGCGTGCAGGATGCGGTGACGCGAATGCCCGCCTTCCAGACCGCGTCGCAGGCGACCGTCGGCTTCGGTGTCGAACGGCATGCCGGCGGCTATCAGCGCGCGGACTACGGCCGCGCCCTCGGCCACCAGAATCTCGACCGCCGCGCGATCGCACAGGCCACGCCCGGCGGCCAGCGTATCGGCGACATGGGCTTCCAGCGCATCGTCGTCGGTCGTGACCGCCGCGATGCCGCCCTGAGCCCAGTAGCTGCTGCCCGAGGCCAACGCGCCGTCGGTGACCACGACCACACGCCCGAGCGTGGCCGCCTGCCAGGCCGCATAGAGGCCGGCCGCGCCGCTGCCCAGCACCAGGAAATCGCAGTCCAGGGTGTCCAATGTCACGTTCGCTCTTTGCGGGCCGTGCAAGCCCGATTCAATCGAAAGACGACAGCTTGCCCGGGTCGCGCCTCGGCGCGTGGCTCCCGGGCCCGCCGCGTACAGCAGGCGATCATCGCCGCTGTCCTCGCATCGTCCCCTGTCCCGGGAACGCGGCGCCAGCGACGCACGTCGCCCGGCCCGGCCGAAATGCTTTTGGAACAATACCAGCCCTACAACATAACCGATTACGCGCCGAATGTTCAGCCCGGCCGATTCCGCCGTCCCCACCGGACGGCTTCGATCGACGAACGCCGACCGATCGCGCAAGATGGCGGCCCGCAGTTGCCGGCGATGCCCCGGCCTTCGTAGTCGTTGCCATGTCCGTTTACCGTCGCGCGCGATTGTCCCGTATCGAAGCCGGTCGCCTGGCCCGCCTGGCGCTGCCCATTCTGGGCGCACAGCTGGCCCAGATCGGCATGGGTACAGCCGATGTCGCCATGGCCGGCCATGTCGATGCGACCACGCTGGCCGCGGTATCGGTCGGGTCGAGCGTCTGGATTCCGCTGGTGGTGTTCATGGTGGGCACGCTCATGGGCCTGACGCCGATCGTGGCCCAGCACGCGGGCGCGCGCCGCCCGGAGCTGATCCGCCCGGCGGTGCAGCAGGCGCTGTGGGTCGCGCTCGTGCTGGGCCTGGCCAGCGCGCTGGCCATTGTCTACACCGGCCCGCGAATCTTCGCCCTGATGCAGGTGCCGGCGGATATCGCCGCCCTGGCCACGATCTATCTCAACGCGGTCGCCTTCGGCCTGCCGGCGATCGCGATCTACGAAACGCTGCGTTTTTTCTCCGACGGCATCGGCCACACCCGCGCCTCGCTCATCTTCGCCGTCGCCGGGCTGGCCGTGAATATCGTCGCCGATGGCGTGCTGATGTTCGGCGGCCCGGGCCTCGCCGACGTGTTCGGCCCGGCTCTTCCCGGCTGGCTCTCCGGCTTGCCGGCGCTCGGCGCCGTCGGCTGTGGTATCGCCACGGCCGTCTCGATGGCGTTGATGGCACTGGCGCTGTTCGTCTACACGCGGCGCGCGGCGGTCTATGCCGCTTCACGGACCGGGCCGGCATGGTCGGCGCCGTCTCCGGCGCTGATCCGTGAGCAGCTTCGCATCGGCTTCCCGGTCGGCGTCGCGATCTTTGCCGAGGTGTCGTTGTTCACCGCGATCGCGCTGTTTCTCGCCGGTTACGGCGAGGTGGTGATTTCCGCGCATACCGTGGCGCTCAACTTCAGCTCGGTCTTGTTCATGCTGCCGCTGTCGCTCGGCATGGCGCTGACCGTGCGCATCGGTCAGGCACGCGGGCGCGGCAAGTACCGCCATGCGCGCTTCGTGGCATGGAACGGCGTGCTCTGCGCGCTGATCGTCGCCGTGCTGATCGATGCGATCCTGATCTTCGGCGGGCCGTATGCCGTACGCCTTTATACCGATGAACCCGCTGTACAGGCGCTGGCGATCAACCTGCTGCTGGTGGCGGCGGTCTATCAGTTCTCGGACGCCGCCCAGGTTTCGATCGCCGGGGCACTGCGCGGCTACAAGGACACGCGCATCATCATGGCGGTCACCGTGTTCGCGTACTGGGGTGTGGGCCTCGGCACCGGTTATGTACTCGGCGAAGGCTGGCCGGGCGTGTTTGCCGGACTTGGCGTCTACGGCTACTGGATCGGGCTGATTGCCGGACTCAGCGTGGCCGCGGCGCTGCTGGGCTGGCGGCTGCGTCACACCGTGGATACCGCCCGGCCGCAGCAGATCGGGCATTGAGGACACGCCACGCCACGAGATATCCCCGCGCTGATAGATTAGGCGCATTCTGATCGTCCGCCGGGCTCATGCGCTTTCGTTCGTCGTTGGTTTTCTCCGTATTTCCGTTGTATCGGCCGACCCTCGGCCTCGCTCTTTGCGCCGCGCTGGCGAGCGCCGGCTGCGCGACGCAGGCGCCGCTGGCCCCGCACGAGACTAAGCAAAACCCGGCGAAATCGGCCACCGCACCCGCCGATCCGGCGCAATGGGTCGGCCGCTGGCAGGGCCCCGGCGCGGCCGCGCTCACGATCATGCCGCGCGCTGACGGCCATTTCGAGATCGATCGCCGCAACCGGCAGGGCGTGACTACGCACTACCGGGCCACCGCAGCCGGCGGCCGCCTGTATTTCAAGCGCTTGGGCAAGACGCTGGCGATCCGGCCCGGCCGTGGCAGCGAAACCGGCGATCCGGTACTGGCCGACCTCAGCGATTGTCTGCTGATCGTGCCCGGGGGCGGCGGCTATTGCCGGCGCGCCGACTCCGCCGATGCACTGCCGCTGACGCCGGGCGCCTATGTGGCGGTAAAAACCGCATGCAACGCGGCCCAGCGCACCAACACCGTCTTTTTTACCGGCACCGGCATCGCCCGCCCGGGCCAGAATGGCTGTCGGGCAACGTTGGTGGGACAGCAAGGCATGATCTTTCATCTCGACGACAGCTGTGCCGGCAACACAGCCGGCAATAGCGCCAACGAGACCGTTTCCGTGCCCGACGCCCATCACATGGCGCTCGCCACCCCAAGCCAACCGGTTACGCTTTATCGCTATTGCGCGACCGGGCTGTTACCGCCAGCGCTGCAGGCCGATCGGCCTCGCTGACCGCGGGCATGTGCCGCTGTTTTCAGGCGCGCTTATTAACCCGGCATGAAGGTATTTTCATGCCGGATTAATAGCATCCCGCGCCGCAGGCGGCCCGGCGGGCTCGCCCCGGGCGTCATCGCCGGTGGCGTCCGGCGCCATCGCGTCGGCGGGCGTTGGGTCGGCCCGGTCCTGGGCCGGTTTGGTAAACACGCCGTCAATCCGGTTCAGGCCATCCAGCGCCGCGGTGCGATAGGCCTCGGCCATGGTCGGGTAGTTGAAGGTGGTGTTCACGAAGTAGTCGATACTGTTGCCGGCCCCTTGCTGGCTCATGATGGCCTGGCCGATATGCACGATTTCCGAGGCCTGGTCGCCGAAGCAATGAATACCGAGAATTTCATGCGTAACCGGGTCGAATAGCAGCTTGAGCATGCCGACCGTGTCGCCGGTAATCTGGGCGCGCGCGGTTTCCTGAAACAGCGCCAGGCCGACTTCGTAAGGCCGGCGCGATTCGGTCAGTTCACGCTCGGTGGGGCCGAGTGAGCTGATCTCGGGAATGGTGTAGATGCCGGTCGGCACGTCGTCGACATAGCGAAATCCCGGCACACCAATGGCATCGGCGCTGGCGGCCCGGCCCTGGCCGTAGGCGGCACTGGCCAGGCTCGGCGTACCGATGGCATCGCCCACGGCATGGATATGGGCAAATTTGGTGCGATAACGCTCGTCGACCGCGATCTGCCCGCGCTGGTTCGGCTCGATGCCCAGCTGATCCAGCCCCATGTCGTCGGTGTTGCCGGTACGTCCGTTGGCCCAGAGCAGCGCATCGGCGCGCACTTTCTTGCCCGATTTCAGATACAGCGTCACGCCGTTGTCGTCGGGCGCGATACGATCGTATTCCTCGTTGTGCCGGATCAGCACGCCATAGGTCAGCCGCAGGTGATACGACAAGGCATCGCTGATCTCGTCGTCGAGGAACTCGAGCAGCCTTTCGCGACTGTTGATGAGCTGCACACGCACACCGATGCCGGAAAAGATCGAGGCATATTCGCTGCCGATCACGCCCGCGCCGTAGATGATCAACGAGCGCGGCGCGAAGCCGGGGTCGAGAATGGTGTCGGAGTTGAACACGCGCGGATGCGAGAAATCGACATCCGGCGGCTCGTAAGGGCGCGATCCGGTAGCGATCACGGCCTGATCGAAGACCAGCGTGTCGACCTGGCCGTTGCTGCGTGTCAACTGCAGGCGATGCGCATCGGCGAACCGGGCATGGCCGGCCAGCACCGCCACGCCGTTGCGGGCATAGAAGCTCGAACGCATCTGGATCTGCTGGCCGACCACGCGATGCAGCCGTTCCAGCAGCCACGACAAGGGCGCATCCGGGGTGCGCAGGTCGTAGAGCATGCGCGAGGACTGCACCGACAGCAGCTGCTTGACCGCTTCGCGCAATGCCTTCGAGGGGATGGTGCCGCGGTGCGTGCAGTTGCCGCCCACATCCGCCAGACGCTCGACCACCGCGACTGATCGCCCGTGCTTGACCGCGTTCAGGGCCGCACTTTCGCCGGACGGGCCGGTGCCGATCACCACGACTTCGTAACGCTTTTCCGCCATGAATCGCTCGCTCGAACCTGTATAAAGCAGGAATTGTCGCATGTCGCGTGCCCACTCGCCCTTCGCGGGGACGGCCGCCGGGGCTTACACTGGCATCCGACCATTCGCTCGCCGATCGCGCGCATGAAGAATCCGAATCCCGATGGCAAGGGCGTATCGCCGGTTCTCGCCACCCTCGACGAAGCCCGTGGCGGCCTGGCGGTCGCTGCGCCCAAGCACATCGATCAGGTCGCCACCGAGCTATTCACATCGCTATTCGTGCTCGAGTCCGAATTCCGCTTCAAGCCGGTGGTCGGCAAGACCTATTATCTGTACCGCCAGCCCGAGCGTTTCTGGCTCGGCATCACCCCGCCCGAGATGCTCGGCGAGACGGTTGCCGGGCGTTTCATCGGCACCTGCGTGTTGCAATCCGATATGACCTGGACGCTGGAACTGGCCGAAGCCGTTGCCGCCGACGCGCACTTCATGGCCTGGCTGGCGGCCAGGCGTGCCGCCTTCGAACGCCGCCTGGGCGAGGCCGAGACGGTAGACGACATCCTGCCGGTGTATGAATCGCGACTGTCGTTCTATCGCCGGGCCTCGGCCTTCGGCGTGGCGCATTCCCTGTCGCGTTCAATGAGCGCCTCGGGCATCAGTGGCTTGTCCTACGACGAGGCGCGCGGCCTGTTGACCGACGCCGGTGCACGCGACCACGACTGAACACGCGCAATTCATGCCGTGAACGGACATTACAGGACTGGCCACATGCCCGATCACGGCCGGCCAGTGACCGGCCGCGATCCAGCGGTTGGTTTCGCGGGTCAGCGATCACAGGCAGCGCGTATCGCCTCGGCCGTGGCCTGCCAGCCCAGGCATTCGTCGGTGATCGACACGCCGTAGGCGAGATCGCCGCCCAGGGCCTGCTTGCCGTGCTCGATATGGCTTTCGAGCATGACGCCGGCGATCGCCTGCTCGCCGGCGCGCCGGCGCGCCCCGAGTTCGGCCATGACCTCGGCCTGGCGCGCCGCGACCTTGCCGCTGTTGGCATGGCTGCAATCGACAATCAGGCGCTCGGGGCAGCCCAGTGCCGCCAGCGCGCCGCGCGCCCGGGCCACGCTTTCGACGTCGTGATTGGCCCCGCCGCGGCCGCCGCGCAGGATCAGGTGTGCGTCCGGATTGCCGGGCGTGGCGATCGCCGCCGGCCGGCCATGGCGATCGGTGCCGAGATAGTGCTGCGGGTGCGACGCCGCGGCGATGGCGTCGATCGCGGTGCCGATCGCGCCGTCGGTGCCGTTCTTGAAACCGACCGGCAGATCGAGCGCGCTGGCGCGCTCGCGATGGGTCTGCGATTCGGTGGTGCGCGCACCGATCGCGGCCCAGGACAACACGTCCGACAGATAATCGGCGGCGATCGGGGTGAGCAGCTCGGTGGCGACCGGCAGGCCCAGCTCGGCCAGCTCGATCAACAGGCCACGGGCGGCGGCGAGACCGGCGCCGATATCGTTGCTGCCGTCGAGATGCGGGTCGTGCAGCAGACCTTTCCAGCCTA
The DNA here is from genome assembly GCF_003177035.1 of Salinisphaera sp. LB1. Taxonomy (NCBI): domain Bacteria; kingdom Pseudomonadati; phylum Pseudomonadota; class Gammaproteobacteria; order Salinisphaerales; family Salinisphaeraceae; genus Salinisphaera; species Salinisphaera sp. LB1. The sequence goes on from NZ_CP029488.1 coordinate 745,773, forward strand.
TGGTCGTGCGTGGTTTCTCGACGTAGGCGCGCATCACCAGCACGGCATCGTCGGCGCATTCGGCGGCCAGTTCGGCCAGCCGGGCGCCATAGTCGAGCGCCGACGCTCGGTCGTGCAGCGAGCACGGGCCAGCGACGATCAGCAGGCGGTCGTCACGGCCGGCGAGAATAGCGCGGATCAGATCCCTTTGATGCCCGATGCGGGCCGCCAGCATGGGGGCAATCGGCAGTTGCTCGGCCAGCTCGGCGGGCGTGGCGACGAGCGTGGGCGTGGGCGCGATCGCGGGCGTGGTCTGGGCGTCGAGATTACAAACAGTGGCGTGTTGCCGGGACATGGTCGGCTCCCTGGTGGCACAGCGCGGACAACGCGCTGATGGCTTGCGTGGTGGATGTCTGCGCGGCCGCAAACGGCCCGTACGCGCTGCCCCGGTAAAACGGCTGGGTGCTGAACATCATGGTCATCCCTGCGTTGCATTGATGCCGCATTCGCGGCAAGAAAAAACCCCCGGCCGGGAGATCCGACCGGGGGTTTTGGCAAACGCTGGGTCAGGCTCCCGAATCCGGGCGCCTGTCCGTATCGGTTCAGGCGCCTGTGCGGCTAAACCAATACCCGTAAAACATGTTCGATTGCGGTTCCACGCGAACGCGCGCTGTCGCTGCGGCGACGGCGGTGAGCACGGATTCGAGGGCGGAATCACACATAGCGTCACTAAGGTTAGGCCATGTCGGCCGGGAAAATCAACCGTCATCGGTCAACGCCCGCGAATCAGCTCGCGAATCAGCCAGCGCCCCGGATGCAGCGCATCGACTTCGGTCGCAGCGCGCGGCATTGGCTCGTCGCACAGCCGCGAGGCCAGCACTTCGGCGCTGAGCGGCGCACTCACCATGCCATGCGCGCCATGCGCGAGGCTTGCCCACAGTCCGCGGCGATGCGCGCCCGGGACCGCGGCGATACGCCGGGCATCGAGCGCCAGTTCGGCGTAATCGCGCCGCCAGGCCGCGGCGTCGGGCACCGGCCCGACATACGGCAGTCGATCGTGGCCGGTGCAGCGAAAGGCGACCCGCGCGGCCAGCGGCGAGCCCAGCTGGGCGGCCAGATCCGGGGCGATCTCGGCCAGCATGGCGCGGTTGGCCTCATCCTCGGCGGCGTGCGGTGCTGCGTCGACCGCATCGCGCCGAAAGCTCGCGCCGACGTGGAGCCGGCCGTCCACCGGCGGCAGGGCATAGCCGCGCCCACAGAGCACGCAGTTCGGGGACGCCGATTCCAGCGGCAGGCCGAACACGCTGACCTGGCCGCGCACCGAGGGCAGCGGCGGGAGGTCGCGGCACAGCGCGCTGGCGGCACCGGCACAGGCCAGTACCACCTGGGCGTATTGCGCCCGCTTGCCATCGGCGGATGTCAGCCGCCAACCCGCGGCGGCCGGCTCGAGGCCGGTTACAGCCACGCGATGGAGCGCCGCCCCGCTGCGCTCGACCAGCCGCCGGCACAATCGATCCGGCCGTACCCAACCCGCGTTCGGGTAATACAGCCCGCCGCGCACGTCAGCGGCCAGCGCCGTACCGGCCAGGCGTTGCGCCGTCTCTCGACCCACCCAGTGGACCAGCGAACACGGCAGGTCGAGTCGGTCGAGACAGTGCTGCTGCCGGGCCTGCGCCTCCGGATCGCGCGCCAGCTGTAACAAACCGACGTCGGACCAGAGCGTGCGTGCGCCGTCCAGATCGGCCAGCCAGCGCCCGAGATAATCGAGCGCGGTGAGCTGGAAGCGCGTACGCACGTCGCCATTCGCCGCGGGGCGGACATGCAAGGCCGCCCGGGCATGGCCCGATGCGCCACCGGCGATACCCGCCGGGTCGTAGAGATCGCAATGCAGGCCCCGCCGCGCCAACGCTTCGGCCACCGTGGTGCCGGCGATGCCGGCGCCGATCACGGCCACCGGGCCCGGCGCGGACGCCGGCGGCGGTTCGAACCACGGCCGGCGCTGGCGTGCCGGCGCGGCCGGCATGCGGGCCGTGCGCCGCCCGCGCAGCATTTCGCGCTTGTGTCCGGCGCCCGGCATCTTCTGCCAGGCGAAGCCGGCGGCCGCGGCATGCTCGCGCACAACCCGCGCACAACTGTAGGTGGCGAAGGTCGCACCGGGCCGGCTGGCCGCGGCCAGGCCGCGAAACACGCCCGCGCGCCACATCGCCGGATTGCGCGCCGGCGCGAAGCCGTCCAGAAACCATGCATCGGCAAGCCCGTCCAGACCGGATAGCGCGGCCTCGACATCGTCCAAAACCAGATCGAGCGTGACCCGGTCATCGAGATGCAGCCGGTGGGTGCCGCGCACGAGCGCCGGCCACTGATCCGCAATCCGCGCGGCATCAGCCGCCAGGGCCGGATGCCCGCGCCAGAGTGCGCGCAGATCGCAGGCGGTCAGCGGATGACGCTCGATCGACACGATATGCAAGCGCGCCGTGGCCGGTGCCAGGTCCCGAAACAGCTGCCATGCCAGCACGACGTTGCGCCCGGTGCCGAAGCCCGTCTCGCCGATCACGAACGGACGGGGCTGCCGCCAGTGCGCCCAGCGCGTCGGCAGATCATTGCCCTCGATGAATACATGACGCGATTCGGCCAGGCCATCGTCGGCCGAGAAATAGACATCGTCGTAAGCCGGCGCACGCAGTACTTGCCGGTCGATCTCGATCGTGCCCGGCTCAATGCCGAGGCGCTCGCCCTCGCTTTCGCTCACGACGATGCTCGGGTACGCATGGTCAGTTTCTGCGCAATACGCCGCGGGCGCCCACGCCGCGGCCGATCGCAGCGCTTCGTCACGGATCGCGCACAGGGTTGTCCACAGAGACTGTGTGTAATGTTCGGCACGGGCGCTATCGGACCAGAGACTGAAATGCATGCGCGATGCCGAACGGCACGAGCGGCAGGCCGATCAGCGCCAGCATGAGCAGCTGCGCGTGCGGCCGGTCGCTGGTCGCGCCGGGCGAACGCCGGGGCAATCATGAGCGCCGCCCCCGCGCAGCCGCCCGGCATCGCGCAGGCGGTCGAGCGTTTAGGCAACGAGCATCGGCACGCCCATGAAGAAATGGATCTCGTGGGTAAGCAGCGCGGCGGCCATGACCAGCGCCGGCCCGATCGTCGCGCCCCGCCCGATCCACCTCAGCGAGCCGATGAACATGACCAGCAGCGCGAAATCGAAGCGCCCGATGTCGGAGCCGAGATTGATCAGCCCGAGCGAGCCGAACAGCGTCGCCGCGCTGAACACAGCGGGCAACCCGCCTGTCTCGCGCCGCAACCGGGCCAGCAACACCGCGGCCAGGCCCGCGAGCGCCGTTTCGAAGATCAGGTTGAACACCAGCGTGGCGTCCACCCAGCGCTGGCCGTGGAAGGCGGCGAACACGTCCGACAGCAGCGCACGCTTGACGAAGCTGTATTCGAAGTAATTGATCTCTTAGTGGGCTAGCGTGTAGTGGTAGAGCCATATGATCGGTCGCGCCGCATCAATGCATGAACATGGCGCGGCGAGAACTGATGCACCGCGAGCAGGCCGAACGCCGCGCTGGTCATGCCGGCCGCGAAGATCAGCATCGGCACGCCCAGCCGCCGCGCCATGGTTGGAATCATCGTTGGGGACGTCTTTGTTCGCCCTGCATGATAGACGAGCTGGCCGATCACGGCGTACACACGAGACCGGGCCGCGCCCGTTGGTCAGAATCTGACCAGAGGCCGTCCCGACGCCCGCGGGCTGTGGATTCAGCGCACTTCGCCGGGTGTTGCGAACAGGGTTATCCACAGCTGGTGTGTACAACGGTCGCCGCCGAACCACCGATCTGCGATCATCGCCGCATGGCAGGATCCGGCGTCATCCGATCACGTATATTACGGTGGCTGTTGCGCGCTCTGGCCTTCGCCTGCATCGGCCTTGGTGCCCTCGGCGTGGTCTTGCCCGGCCTGCCGACCACGCCCTTTGTTCTGGTCGCGGCCTGGGCGGCCGGCAAATCCTCGCCCGAGCTGCGGCGCCGGCTGCGTTCACATCCGCACTTCGGCCCTGCCCTGGTGGCCTGGGAGGATGAACGCGCGATCCCGCGCCGTGCCAAGTGGCTCGCGGTGGCGCTAATGGCGGCCAGTTGGATCGTGCTCTGGTGCACCATCGAGCATCGCGGCATGATCGCTCTGGTCGGCGCCATGCTGGCGGCCATGGCGGTGTTTGTCTTCACCCGGCCGGAGCCGTCGGTGGGTCGTGCCAAGGACTAGGGCCTGTTGCCGTTTCGTACACGTGCCGCGTTGGAGACCGCAAATCCGTCGAGACAAGGCGCGCGTCGCCGGTCGTGGCGAGCCACGATCAAGACGCGCAACGCCGTATCGGCGCCCTGATTGATTTTATGGGCGGCCCAACCCGAAGGGACAAGCGCCCAAAGATTAACGACACGACGGCAATACAGCGTTGTAGCTCTCTCAAGTAGAACGACTACGCTACGTTCGCTACGCCTCGTCTTGCCGCAAAACAGCGCTTGGCGCGGACGCGGACGAAACGGCAACAGGCCCTAGAGCAGCGACTCGTCGGCCAGGTTGGCCTTCAGGATGTCGTAGATCGCGTCACCGCGAAGAGCCGACGGATCGAAAGCCGACGCCGCGGCAATGTCGGCGAATCCGTCTTCGCCCGTCGCGTCACCGACGTGGGCCATGGACCAATGTGCGAAACCACGCTCGCTGCAACGGTAGAAAGCCAGCACCTTGACTTCGCGATGCCGCCCATCGCACTGAATGCGCTCGAAAGTCGCCTGGATCGCCGCATGCGAACCTTCCAGCACCTGAGCAAAGTAGCTGTTGTTGAACATCAGCGCGCCGGTCAATCCGGCTGCGGTGTTGTTGCGACGCGCGCTCGCGAGGATGCTGTCGATCTCGGTGCGCACTTTATCGGTATCGCCGGTCATGGCATTGCGGCTGAAATAGACCAGCCGGTACAACGATTCGGTCATTCGATCTGCTCTTCGATAGCGTTGCGGAGAAACGGTTCAGGATCGAACGCCTGCAGATAGGCGGTCACCTCGGCGCCCGGCATGGGCCGCGAGAAATAATAGCCCTGCACGCTGTAGCCACCGCTCGCACGGATGACAGCGAACTGATGTGGCGTCTCCACGCCCTCGGCTACGGTCGTCATGTCGAGGCTGGACCCGATGACCAAAATGGCGGAGATCAACGCCTGCGAGCGGGACGAGCACTCACTCTGCACGAACGACTTATCGATCTTGATCTTGGAAAAAGGAAAACTGTTGAGATAGCTGAGCGAGGCATAACCGGTGCCGAAATCATCCAGGGCGATCGACACGCCCATGCGATGCAGCGTCCACAACCGCTCCAGCACATTGGGCGATTGGGCCAGCATCACGCCTTCGGTGATCTCGATCTCGAGCCGGGAGGCCGCCAGCCCGCTATCCTCGAGGGCGGCGACCACGATTCCGATCAGGTCGTCGCTGTAAAACTGCACCGGAGAGACGTTAACCGCCACGGTGAGACCCGGATCGGTCCAACCGGCCGCGTCGGCGCAGGCGTTGCGGATCACCCAGGCACCGATCGCATGGATCTCGCCGATCTCTTCGGCCACCGGAATGAACACGGCCGGCGATACCGACCCGCGTCGGGGATGAGTCCAACGCAGCAATGCCTCAAACCCCAGAATGCGGCCGTCGCAAGTGCAATTCTGCGGCTGATAGACCAGTTCGAACTGGCGCAGCGCGAGCGCCCGCCGCAGATCTATCTCGAGCTGGCGCCTGGCCATCGCCCGGGCCTCGTAAGCCGGTTCGAATACACAATGTCGGCCGCGACCGCGCCCCTTGGCCTCGTACAGAGCGAGGTTGGCATGCTTGAGCAGATCATCCACTGCTGCGGTTCCGTGACCGAACATGGCAACGCCGATACTGGCGCTGATATCGATCTGGTGACCATCGACCAGAAACGGCCGACTCATCACTTCGGTGAGACGATTCGCCAGACTGTGGGCGGCATCCGGCTGGCGCGCATCGGGCTGCAACACGAGGAACTCGTCGCCACCGAGCCGTATCAGCACATCGTCCTCGCGCGTCAGCGCGCGCAGCCGATTCGCCGTGAGCTGCAGTAGCTCGTCGCCCACCGTATGCCCGAGCGTGTCGTTGACCTGCTTGAAGCGATCAAGGTCGATGACCAATACCGCCAACGCCGGCCGCGCGCCGCGCTCGACCAGCTTCGCCAGGCAGCGCTCGTACATCAGTCGGTTGCCGAGCCCGGTCAACGGGTCAAGTTGACCCGCCAATGCGCGTTCGTCGGCGACCGCCCAACCCTGACCGGCGACCACCAGCCTCAGCCCGTCGCAGCGTTCCCCTAGATACAGCGTGACCGGGTCCGCCGCCCGGACATCCAGCGTCAACGCGCCCGCCTCGCTCGCAATCAGCAGACGCTCCAACCGACGCCCGATTTCGGCATCGAGACCTCGCGCCCAGTTCGTTATCGCCAGTGCACCGGAGGCGGTTTCGAGCGCCATCACCTTGTGAAATGCCGGGTTGGCATAAATCACCACGTTGCGATCGTCGAGCAACGCAAGCCCGGTGCCGAGGCGTTCCCAGCACTGCGTTTCGGTCATCGGCCGTTCCAGCTGTAGCGCAACAACATCCATCGCGCTGGCGTATATGACTGAAATATGTATCGGCCGCGTGCGCCTAATGTGTAGAGCACAATCAAATACGGACGCCAAACCGGCCCGCGCTCAGTTCTTCGTCGCCAGCCTGTAGGCGATCACATAGTCGCCCGCTGTCACGCCGAACGTGCCGTGGCCACCGGCGGTCACCAGCAGATACTGCCGGCCCCCGGCTTCATAGGTCATCGGCGTGGCATGGCCGCCGGCCGGGAGTTGCGCCTGCCAGAGCTGTCGGCCGGTCGCCATGGCGTAGGCGCGCACGTAACCGTCCAGCGTGCCCGTTTCGAAGGCCACGCCGCCGGCGGTGGCGATCGGTCCGCCGAGCGCCGGCACGCCCACCGGCCGCGGTCGCGGCAAGACCGGGGTGCGATCGCGCGCGGCCCCGCTGGCATGGCGCCAGGCGATCCGGCGCTTCTGCAGATCGATACCGGCGACGTCGCCCCAGGACGGTGCCTGACAGGGCAGACCGAGTGGCGATATGAACGGCTGGGTCTTCACGGCATACGGCGCGCCCGTATTCGGCTGCGGCCCCTCGGTCCCGGAACCGGTCTTTTCCTGTCGTTTCGCCGGCTCACGCGGCACCAGCCGGCGCACGAAGGCAAGGTCCGTGGGCGCGATGAACAGACTCTGATCCGCCGGATCGACAGCCACGCCGCCCCAGTTCATGACGCCGGCGTTGCCGGGATACGAAATCGAGCCCTTGCGCGACGGCGGCGTGAACGGGCCGTCGTAACGCAGCGCGTGGAACCGGATGCGGCACGCCAGTTGATCGAACGGCGTGACGCCCCACATGTCGGCACCGGTCAGCCGTGGTGGCAGGAAGTTCAACGCCGAATGCGGCTGGGTCGGCGCGGTATGGACACCGGCCACGGCGTCCTGCGGCGCGGGCCGTTCGTGGATCGGCACCACCGGCTTGCCGGTCACCCGATTGAACACATACAGCTGCCCCTGCTTGGTCGGCTGGATCACCACCGGCTGCATGCCCTGGTGCCGTGTGGCCATATCGGTCAGCACCGGCTGGGCCGGCGGACCCATGTTCCAGAGATCGTGATGGGTCAGCTGCCGGTGCCAGGCCACCTGCCCGGTCTTGACATGCAGCGCGACCAGCGACGCACTGTATTTTTTGTCCGCGGCCGAGCGCTGGCCGCCGAACTGACCGGGCCTGGCATTGCCGACCGGCAGGTACAGCAGGCCGCGCTTGAGGTCGGCGCTCATCGGTGCCCGGACGTTCGGCGCGTTGCGCGTGTCGCGCTGGCTCGGCCCGGTCGGATTGCCGGCGTCCCAGCGCCACACCTGCTTGCCCGTCCTGGCATCGTAGGCGCGCACCACGCCCGAGGGCTCGTCGGTCGAACCATTGTCGATGACGCGGCCGCCGACGATCACCAGACCGTCGGCCACCACGGGCGGCGAGGTCGAATAATAGCCGCCCGGCTTGAGCGGACGCTGGTGTCGGGCCAGATCGATCTGGCCGTCTTGGCCGAAATTCGCGCAACGCTGGCCGGTATCGGCATTGATCGCGATCAGGCGCGCATCCGCGGTTGGCAGGAATATCCGGCGCGGACAGGTCTGTGCCACCGGCGCGTTCTGGGTGTTGTTCTTGTCCGCGACCGGCTTGACGTCGGCGGCCCCGTCTTGTTTCGGCTCGCTGGCGGCCTGATACGCCACGCCGCGGCAGGTCATGCGGGCCCGGCCCGGGGAATTTTTCGCGCTCTGCTGCCTGAGCTGCGTGTTGTAGCGCCAACGGATGCGGCCGGTTTCGGGATCGAGTGCCAGCAGCTTGCTGTGCGGCGTGCAGACGTAGAGCGTGTGATTGACCTTGAGCGGCGTGTTCTCGTCGGTGCGCCCGGCCGCATCGTGCGCCCCGGGCCGATCCCCGGTCCGGATCTTCCAGGCCACCTTGAGCCGGCCGACGTTTTTCGTGTTGATCTGATCGAGCCGCGAGTAATGCGTACCGGCATCGGTGCCGCCATAGGACGGCCAATCCACCCCGGCGGCGTATGCCGGTTTCACCGGATGATCGCGATGGGCCGGGATCCGGCCGGTCAGGCTGCCGGGATCGGGCGTGAACTGGCTGCCGACGGCGAGCCCGAAGACCGCCAGCACCGCGACCGCCAAGGTCGGGGTAGCCAGGCCATTGCCGGCTCGCCGCCGGCGCGCGGCCAGCGGCCGGCGAATCCACGGCAACAGCAGGATCGCGCCGATCACGGCCCATAGCGGCAGCCGCGGCACTAGCGCCCACCCAAAAAAGCCGATCTCGTAGACCGACCACACGGTCGAAGCCATCAGAATCAGGCCGTACAAGCCGAGTGCGGATGAACGCGCGGCGATGAACAGCACGCCGTCGAGCGCGAGCGCCGCCCCGGCGATGGCGTAGTACGCCGAGCCGCCGACCATGACGAGCTTGATGCCGCCGGCGAGCAGAGCCAGACCGGCCAGCAGCAGGACGAGGCCGATACACACCGGCAGGAAACGTGACGGCAGGCGTTGGTCGGTGTCGTTCATGAGGTCATCCCGAGGGCGATGCAATCGCGCGCGCGCCGAACCAGCGCCGGGCGGCACCATCTACGACCCGGGCCCGAGCCTGTCGACCGGCAACGGGTATCACGCCTGATTCGACGTTTGTCGAAGGCGGCGGACACGCTGTCGCACCCATTCGTCAAGCGTCGACTTTTCACTTAGTAAACACAGGTATATGATCGCAAAATCGTTGTCGCCCCCTGTTAACAAACCACGCGAAAGAAGATCGATGCGTCGCCCCCTCATTCTGGCCCCGATCCTGCTCATCGCCGCCCTTGCCGGCTGCCAGTCCGATAGTTCGATTTCCGCTTCCTCGCCCGAGGTGTCGCCTTGCAACCGGCTGCGCAACATTAATGTGCCGGCGCAGGGCTTCGACGACACCGCCCATTCGCTGGTGCACACCACCGGCTGCTTCATCAAGACCGACCTCGCCGACACCGGCTCGATCCACGTGGCTGCAGTATCCGGCCACCTGTCGATCGCTGCGGCGCTGTCGCGGGCGCTGGCGCCGACCCAGCTGCAGGTGACTCAGAACGGCGACACGCTGATCGTGCATTCCTGAACCGGCAACCGGGTTTGGGGCCTGTTGCCGTTTCGTGCGAGTCCGCGCCTGCCCGCCCGCGGCCTCGACCTGTGCGGCCGTGGCCAGCGTCAAAGCAAAGCGGCGGCCCAGCCCGCTGCCCGCGCCGGTTACCAGCGCGCCCCGGTCATCCAGACGAAAATTGTCCAGCACCGCGCCTCCCGCTTGTCATGTTCAGATCCCGAACGTGAGGCGTTGCCGCAGGCTCGTGCAAGCATCGCGCGCTCGGCGCATCAATCGAGGGTCTCGCGTGCGATGCGCACGATGCGCTCGCGCAGCCAGCGATGCGCCGGGTCGTGATGATCGAGCGCGCCCCAGGCGATGCCGACCTGGAACTCGGGCAGTTCGACCGGCGGGTCGAGCACGGCAAGGCCGAGATGACGCGCCTGATAACGCGCGATGCGCGCCGGCAGGGTCGCGATCATATGGCTTTCGGCCACCAACTGGCGCGGCAATTGATAATGCCGGGTGAGCACGCTGATCTCGCGCGCCAGGCCGCGATCGGCCAGCACCTCGTCCAGGCGCGATAGGCCGATGCCGGTCTGGGTGATCAGAATATGCCGCTGGGCCAGGAAGGCCTCCAGCGTGAGTTCGCCGCCGGCGGCCGTTAGCGCCGGATGGTCGCTGCGAATCAGGCAGGCCAGCCGGTCCCGCCACAGCCGCTGGTGGTGAAAATTGGCGGGCAGCTGGCCGAACTGGTTGACCAGGACATCGGCCTCGCCGCGCTCGATCTGGCCGATGGCGTCGCCCGAGGCCGACAGGATATTGAGCGCAATGCCGGGCGCCTCGGTTTCCAGCACCGCGACCACATGCGGCATCAGCACCGAAGCGGCATAGTCCGTGATCAGGATGGTGAACAGGCGCTCGGCGGTGGCCGGATCGAACGCCCGGTTGGGCGCGATCGCGGCTTCCATCTGGGCGAGCGCGTTGCGCACCGGGCGCTGCAACTGCTCGGCGCGAGCCGTGGGCTGCATGCCGCCGGCGGTCCGCACCAGAATCGGATCGCCCAGCAGCTTGCGCAGACGCTTGAGCGCGTTGCTCATGGCCGGCTGGGTGATGTTCATGGCCTCGGCCGCCCGCGTGACACTGCGTTCGCGCAGCAGCGCATCCAGCATCACCAGCAGGTTGAGATCGACGTCGCGAATATTCATCGGATGAATATAACGGGCCGCGGGCGCGCCACGCGAGACCGCCCGGATCGCGACTCTGGCCTCGGGGCCTGGTGTATTCATGACCCGCCCGCCGCCCCCTGTCGCGGCATCGAATGGGTGCATTGATCCACCGCCGACCGCAGAATAGCCCGCTCGCTCATCCACGCTGGCGTCCATGACCGATTCACGCTCTGCGACCGAGCCGGCCGCGCGCCGGCTGCTGACCCTGACCGGCCTGCTGCTGGTCGCCCTGAATCTGCGCCCGGCGCTGACCAGCGTATCGCCGGTGCTCACGCGTATCGGCCACGATCTGGGTCTGGCCTCGGCCGGCCAGGGGCTGCTCACCACCCTGCCTGTGCTCTGCCTCGGGCTGGCGGCCCCGCTGGCACCGCGTCTGGCGCGCCGCGCGGGGCCCGAGCGCGCCGTGCTCCTAGTGCTGATCGCACTGGCGCTGGCCATACTCGGGCGGCCTTACAGCGGCGAGGCCGGGATGTTTATCGGCACCGCACTCGCCGGCGGCTGCATCGGTGTGCTGGGCGTACTGCTGCCCGGGCTGGTCAAGCGCGATTTCCCGAATAACGTCAGCGTGATGACCGGCCTGTACACCATGTCGCTTTGCCTGGGGGCCTCGCTGGCGGCCGGCGCGACGGAGCCGTTGCGGCTCGTGTTTTCCGGCGCCTGGCGCCCAGCGCTGGCGTTCTGGCTGGTGCTGGCCGTGATTGCGGCCGTGGCCTGGATCGCGCAGATGCACGCCGTGCGCAAGCCGGCCGCGCCGTCGGGCGGGCCGCGCCGCGTGCATCGCGATCCGCTGGCCTGGCAGATCACGGCCTTCATGGGGCTACAGAGTTCGCTGGCCTATACCGTGTTCGGCTGGCTGCCGACGATTCTGTCGGATCGCGGCATGGCCGCCGTGTCGGCCGGACTCGCACTGTCGGTGTCGATTCTGGTGCAGCTGGCGAGCGCGATCATCGCGCCGGCGATCGGCGCCCGCATGCGTGATCAGCGCGCGGTACTCACCACCGTCATGCTCACCACGTTGATCGGCCTGGGCGGCTGTCTGTATGCCCCGATCGGCAGCATCTGGTTCTGGGTGGTCGTGCTCGGGCTCGGTCAGGGCGGCACCTTCAGCATGGCGTTGACGCTGCTCGCGCTGCGGGCACCGAATGCCGAAACCGCCGCCGAACTGTCGGGCATGGCCCAGGGTGTGGGTTATGTGCTGGCTGCGCTGGGCCCGCTCGCGGTGGGCCTGATTCACCAGTTCTTCGGCAGTTGGTCGGCGGTCGGCGTGCTGGTCGGGCTGATCGGACTGGCGGCCATTGCCGCCGGCCTGGGCGCGGGGCGCGATCGCCTGGTCACGGCGCACCACTGAACGGCGCACGCCGCTATCGGCCGATTCTGCCGCGCGCTTCGACCGTCAAGATGACAGGCGCCGGGCGACCGGGCCTCGTGCCGAAACCATCCGGCGACGTAACCCGCTCAGCCGGGCACGCGCCATTCGTATCTGATGTCTTGCGCATCGCCGGCCGCGAACGACCACAGGCTGTCATCGGAGGCGGCCGCGATCGACAGCCGGCCCCGCGGCAGGAACACGCCGGTATCGAGCCAGCGGGTATTGCCGCAGGCCACGGCCGACGGCATCGGCGTATGGCCGAAGAACACGCGATCGATGCCGGCGACATCGATCTCGCCACGTGGGCGCCGTCCCTCGACCTTGCCCAGAATCTTGCCCGCCCGATCGCGGCTCCACAGGGCGTACTGCAGTATCGACGACCCGGCGGCAGCATCGGCGATGGCGGCCGTGGTGGCCGGCCAGCTCGCCGCCGGCACATCGGCATGGAGCAGCCCGATCTGCCGGCCATCGGCCAGCTCCACAGCCAGCGCGTACGGCAGTGCGGCGAAGGCCGCAAGCAATGGGCGGGCCCGGTTCTCGTCCAGGCTTTCGAACCAATGCCCGCCATTCTGGTACCAGAGCGCGCGCGCCGCCGGGTCGGCCGCGTCGCCGCCCACACCCACGGCATCCAGCATCATCTGTTCGTGGTTGCCGCGTACGGCGAAGAACCAGGGCTGACGCAGGAAATCCGCCGCGCGGTGGCTTTCCGGTCCCCGGTCGACGAGATCGCCCACCGACAGCAAGCGATCGCGATGGATATCGAAGCCGAGATGCGACAGCGCGGCTTCCAGCACTGGGAAATAGCCATGGATATCGCCGACGATATAATCCTCGCCCCGGGTGTTCGGCGGTAGCCGTTGGATACGTGACGCACTCTGCATGGACCAAGCATCCCATGCCCGGCCCCGGCGCGTGAAGAGACGCCGGCCCAGGGCGCGTCCGGGCGCGTAATGTTGCCGCATCGCGCCGGTTACGGGCCAGCCGACGCGAGACAAAACCGGCCGCCTCGCCGGCGGCCGGTTTGATTCAAGCGCTAATGCGCTGGCTTACGGCGAGACCTGCTTGGTCGGCATGACCAGGATTTCCTGGGCGTTGACGTGGCCGGGCTGGGCGAAGGCATAGACCAGCGAACTGGCGATGTCCTCGGGGTGCAGCGCATCGACCTTGTCGCGGCGCTCCTGCATGGCCTCCTCGCTCACGTTGAAGCCCCAGTTGGTATAGACCGCCCCGGGTTCGATCAGCGATACGCGGATACCGTCGCCACCCAGCTCCTTGCGCAGGGTGTCGTGGAAACCGACCACGGCGAACTTGGTCGCGCAGTAGACCGACCAGCCGGGCACGCCGAAGCGGCCACCGACACTCGAGACGGTCGAGATCATCGGCGCCTCGCGCCCCTTCATCAGCGGGATCGCGGCCTGGGTGCAGTTGAGAACGCCGTACAGATTGGCGTCGATCTGCTTCTTCCATTCCTCCGGCTTGGACTCGGCGAACGGGTCGTTGTAGCCGACACCGGCGTTGTTGAACATCAGATCCACCGCGCCGTAGTCGGCCTTGATGCGCTCGAACAGCCGGGCCACGGCCTCGGCATCGCCGACATCGGTGGGCATGGCGCTCGCCTTGGCGCCGAGTTCCTCGGCGAGTTTTTCGATCTTGTCGGCGCTGCGCGCGACGAGGATGACTTGGGCGCCTTCGGCGACCAGCGCCCGCGCCGTGGCTTCACCGATGCCGCTGGAGGCGCCGGTGATGACACAGATATTGTCGGTCAGATCGCGATATTGCATTGGCAGGGATCCTTTAATCGGCCACGCGTCATGGCGCGGCCATTGAAGTGTTGACCCTCAGAACCTTGCGCGCGATCGACTTTTTTCAAGTCTCGGCTTCGACCAGCGTCAGCCGCTCGTAGTCCTTGACGATGCGCCCGGCTGCGATCACACGCCCGTGGAACGCGGCATACACGCCGGGCGCGACCAGGCGTGCGGCCATGACGGCCTGGGCCACGTTCTGGGCGGCATCGCTGTCGGCCACGCGATACGGTCGCATCGCGCCGGTGAGCACGATCGGGCAACCGGGGCCATCCAGGGCTTCGGCAAGCGCCTCGGCCGTGCGCGCCAGCGTATCGGTGCCGTGGGTGATCACGATGGCATCCGCGTCATCGGCCGCCAGGCTGTCGCGCACCGCGGCCACCACCTCGGCGCGCTCGGCCTCGCCCATCGCCAGTGAGTCGATCGACATCACGCGCCGGACCTCGATCTGCACGTCGGGCTGATCAAGGCCTGCTAGCAGGATTTCGATCACGGGCATATCCAGCGTCAGCGCGCCGGCCGTGGCGTCGTAGCTTTTCTCTATGGTGCCGCCGGTGGCCAACAGCACGATCCGAAACGGCGAGCGCGATGAAACGTTCATATTGAATGCCCGAAACAGCGGAAATCCCCAGTCTACCGCCGACATCGATGGCATCGGCACCGCAACATGCGAAACTGACCGCGAACCGTCGACTCTTCGAAGCGACACCGCGCCCGCCGGATCGCAAGGCGCCGGCTTGGGGAGCGCGCAGACGTCGCCCGGCCGTAGGGCCGCTGCTTGGATTTGCCCGGGGACAGACAACTTGGCATCGATCTCACATTCGTCCGTCAGCCGCTTCGAGCGCTGCGTCTGGTGGGCTGCCGCGCTGTTCATGTCGCTGTTCTGCACCGCAGTCCAGCTATCGATCACCGCACCGTACCGCCTGACCAGTTTCGCCCGCATGACGCATTTCACCGCGGTGGAGCCGTTCCAGCACCGGGTGTTGATCCCGGCCCTGGCGTCCGCCATCGAGCATCTGGCCCCGCTCGGACCGCACCTGGTATTCGGCCTGCTGGAAGTGGTGGCCTGGATGGCCCTGATCATGCTGGCCTACCGCGCGGTCGAACGTTTCGGCATCGCCGAGGCCGAAGCGCTCAAACGCCTGCTCGCACTTTCGATTGTCCTGCCGCTGGCGATCGTGGTTCTCATGCCCGATCTGCGGGTCTGGCCGCTGATCTCGCTCGGCGGCGGCACCCTCGACCTGGGCAACTGGAGCGCGCGCACGCTGTTCTATTATCCCTACGACCTGCCGGCCGCCGCCTTCACCCTGGCCCTGCTGCTGGCGGTGGCCGACTGGGGCGATCGCCCGGAATGGCGGCGCCTGGGCGGATTCGCGATCCTGTTCGCGCTGGCAACCGTCAATCGCGAGACCACGCTGTTCGTTATCCCCATGGCCGCGCTGATGCTCGCCGGGCGGCTGCCGATGACGCGGCTCGCCGCGCTGCTCGGGCTGATGCTGGCGTTGTATGCCGCGGTCCAGTGGCCACTGCACTGGCTTTTCTCCAACCAGCCGAATCCGCACGCCGCGCTCGGCGACACCCAGTACGAGCTGCACATCACGGAAAACCTGCGGCTGCTGTCGCATCCGGCTTATCTGCTGACCGAGCCGGTCCGATTCGTGGGCGGCTGCTGGCTGGTGGTGGTGCTATGGTGGCGCTGTATCGAGCGCCGCCTGCAGGCGGCGATCCTCGGCCTGGCCGTGCCGCTGATCCTGCTCGGCATCGTGGTCGGACGCATCGCCGAGCACCGCATCTTCATTGAGGCCGTGCCCCTGTTCTGGCTGGCCGGTCTGCAGGCCATCCGCGGCCGGCTCGCGGCGGAGGTCACGCCGCCCCGATAGCGTGTCGATCAGCCGGCCAGCGCCTCGAACACACGCGCCACCGCCTCGGCGCCGGGGTCGACCACGCCGGTCAATGCCTCGTCACGGACATAAGCCGCCCGACCGGCACCGGCATGGCCCATGTCGGCCGTGGCATCGGCGCCGGCGCGCGCCGCTTGCGCCGCGTCGCCGAGCGACCCGCCATCGGCCAGCGCCTGTGCCGCCGGGACGAGCGCATCGAGCATGGTGCGATCACCCGGTCGCGCGCTGCCGTAGTCCTGCATGCGACCGATACCGGCCGCCAGCGCCGCGCCGAAGGCATTGCCGTCGCGCAGGGCCGCGGCGGTCGCGGTGAACAGGATCGACAGCAACACGCCGGACGAGCCGCCCATGTCGCGCGCCAGCAGATCGCCGATTTCGTCGGCCAGCAACGCCGGCTCGCCGGTGGACAGGCGATCATCATCCAGCGCGCCGCGGATCGCCGTGCCGCCTCGATTGAAGGCGGTGCCGGTATCGCCGTCGCCGGCCGCGGCGTCCAGATCGTCGAGCTCGGCGCGGGCCGCAGACAGGGCATCGGTCGCCGCCCGGATGCGATCCGCGCGCGCCGAATCACGCCCGCCGGCGCCGGGCGCCTTGTGCTCGCTGACGGTCGGCACGAAGGTCTCGGGCGCGGCCACATCGCACAGCCCGGGCCAGCCGATGGCGGCCACCGGGCTGGCCAGCGCGGCCCGTACGTCATCGTCGATCGGCAGCAGTGTGATCGAGAAGCCGTGCATGTTCATGGAACTCATCACCGGTGCCGGTACCACCGCCGCGCGCACTCGATCGGCCGGCAACCGGGCCAGCACTTCGTCGCTGAGCACCGCCATCTCCTGGGTCGAGCAGCCGCCCAGGTTGTTGATCAGGACCACCCAGCGCGCATCGCCGCCATGACGCGCCTCGGCGGCCTCGATCAGCGGCTCCAGCGCCAGCCGGACGGCATCGGCGGCGTTCTCGGGCGCGACTTCGCGCACGCCCGGCTCGTTGTGGATGCCGAGCCCCAGCTCCGGCGAACGAGGCTCGCGCTTGCCGCCGGGCAACGTCGCGCTGGACAACGACAGGCCGATCGAGACCAGCCCGTCGATGGTCGTCTGCGCGGCACGCGCCACGGTGTCGAGATCAGCACCGGCCGCGGCATGGTGGCCGGCGATCTTGTGCACCAGCACCGTACCGGCCAGCCCGCGCGCGCCGACGTTCGCCGGCAGCGAGATGTCGTCGGCCACGATCACGCTGCGCACGGTGTAGCCCTCGCGGGCGGCGCGCTCGGCCGCGAGGCCGAAGTTGAGCCGGTCGCCGGTATAGTTCTTGATCACCAGCAGACAGCCGGCCGGCCCGGTCACTTCGCGGATCGCGGCCAGCACGGCCTCGACGCTGGGCGAGGTGAACAGGTCACCAGCGATGGCGGCGGCCAGCATGCCGTGGCCCACAAACCCGGCGTGGGCCGGCTCGTGACCCGCACCGCCGCCGGAAACCACCGCCACCCGGCTGTTGTCGAAATCGCGATCCACGATCAACCGCATGCCGGACGCCCGCTCGCTCACGCGTACCGGCGCGATCCGGGCCAGCCCCGACAAGCCATCGTCGACCACGTCATCGGCGGCATTGAAGAAGAAATCCATGGCCGGCTCCCGAGTGTTGTCTGCTGAAAGCCTACCGCGGTAGAGGCCGCCGAGCCCAGCCGGCGTTGATGGCGAGCGCGCCGCCGATGATCGCCGCGCCGATCGCCAGTCGGAGCAGATCGGCATCGCGATTCCAGATCAACAGATTCACCACCAGACCGGCCGGGATCAGGGCATTGTTCATGACCGCGAGCGTGCCGGCATCGACCCTCGCCACGCCGCGATTCCAGGCATAGTAGCCGACGCCCGAGGCCGCGATCCCGAGCCAGAGCAACACGCCCCACTCGACCGGCGTGTCCGGCAGGGCCGAACGGTCGCCGAACAGGGCGAAGCCGAGCGCGGCCACCGGCCAGGCGCCGGCGAAGAACCAGCCGAACTGGCGATGCAGCGGCACGGCAGCAGACAGTCGCGGCGCCAGTCGCCGATAGCCCACCTGACCGATCGCGAAACACAGGTTCGCCCCCTGCATGAGGGCAAAGCCGAGCCAGACGTTTTCGCCGACGTCGGTGTAGCGGATCACGCCCGCCCCGGCGACGGCCAGCACCGCCACCAGCAGATAACGCGGCGCGAACCGGCCGGCCAGCAGATCATCCAGCAGGGTGATGTAGATCGGGGTAAGAATCGAGAACAGCAGAACCTCCGGCACCGACACGAACAGAAACGACTGATAGAAGAACAGATACATCAACCCGATCTGGACCGCCCCGACCGCCATCAACCCCAGCGCGGGCCCGCGCCCGGTGGCGCGCGGTCGCAGCATCGGCGCAAACACGGCCAATGCCAGCGTGATGCGTGTCAACACGGCAAAATAGGCATCCACCTGGCCGGCCAGATAGACCCCGATCAGGCTGAAGGAAAACGCCCAGAGAACGGTGACGGCAACGAGATAGCTCATGACGATCGCAGCGACGGCAGAAGACGGAACAAGCGACGCGATTATACGGACCTGGCAGCGGCTGCCCGGTCTGCGCGCACTGTCGTTCGTCGCCGAGCCGGGCGCGGCCTCGCAGACCGGCTGGCGCGGCGCCGGCCGCGCCGAGATCACGGCCGTGCCCGACGGCGACGCCTGGCGCCTGACCGAGCGCGGCCGGTTCTTACCCGCGGGCGCGGCGCGCCCGGTGGCGTTTCATAATGTCTATCGCTGGGTGCGGGCCGACAACGGGCTGCGGCTCTACCACGAGCGCTTCGGCGCCGCCGCGGTCGTGTTCCTGTTCGAACTGGTGGCCGACGGCGGGCGGCGCCTGGTCTGCCGACAACCCCATATTTGTGTTGACGATGTCTATCGCGGCACGCTCGAACTGGTCGACGATGGCTTCGATCTGGACTGGTCGATCAGCGGGCCACGCAAGGACGAGCATCTGCACTATCGCTATCGCGCGACGCCGATCGCGCCGAACGACGAAATCTGCCATGACCGATAACCACAGCACACAACGCATCACCACCGACCCCGTGACCACGACCGTCATCGTGAGCGTCGACACACGGCTGATCGCGCACACCCGCCGCGCCGTGTTGCTGACCGAGCGCGGCTACCGACCGAGGCTGTACCTGCCGCGCGGCGATATTGCCGCCGGCGTGCTGGTCGATTCGGATACGCGCACGCATTGCCCCTACAAGGGCGACGCCCGTTATTTCCATGTGACGGTCGACGGACAGCGCTACACCGATGCCGCCTGGTCCTACGACGAGCCGCTCGCCAGCGTGGCGGCGATCTCCGGCCGGGTGGCGTTCGACCATCCGGCGATCCGGGTCGACCAGCGCGGCTGAGGCCATCGCACGGGCAGGGCCGTATACTCGGCCGGGTTTCGCCCGCCAACCGGGAATCATTATGTGGGTCACCGTCATCCTGATCGCGATCACCTGCGCGGTCTCGATCACTTGCTTTTCCAACGCGCGCCTGCTCGATCGGCTGCTGCTCTGGCCGCCGGCGGTGGGCCGCGGCGAATACTATCGGCTGCTGACCAACGCCTTCGTGCATGCCGATGGCGCGCACCTGGCCTTCAACATGATCACGCTGTTCTTCTTCGGCCGCGTGATCGAGGGCTTTTTCGAGCGCTATATCGGGGCGACCGGCTTCGTCGCCTTCTACCTGGCCGCCGCGGTGGTTTCGACGGTGCCGAGCTATCTGCAGCACCGCAACGACTCGCGCTATCGTAGCCTCGGGGCCTCGGGCGCGGTATCGGCCGTGCTGTTCGCCTTCATCCTGCTGGCGCCCTGGTCGACGATCTATGTGTTCGTGGTGCCGGTGCCGGCGATTCTCTACGGCGTGCTGTTCACCGCCTATGGGCTGTATGCCAACCGGATCGGACACGACCACATCAACCACAGCGCGCATCTGTGGGGCGCGGCCTTCGGCGTGGTGTTCACGCTGATCATGGAACCGCGTCTGGGGCCGCTGTTCCTGGCGCAGATCACCTCGCCCGGCGCGCAGTTCTGACATGCGCGTCATCTTCTGGCTGGCCGCGATTGCCATCGTCGTGTTGCTGATACGCGCGCGCTGGCAACGCTGGCAGCGGCGACGGCGCGGCGAGCCGGAACCGGTCCAGCAGGGCCCGCGCACGATCACGCTGGTGGTCATCGCCCTGCTGCTGGTCTACGGCCTGCTGATCGGCTATCGCTTGTTCGTCGGCGACTGGAATACGCTTCATTGAGCATGGGCGCGATGCGCCGAGGCCCACATCTCGTGCTGGCCGGCGCCGGCCATGCCCACGTGGAACTGTTGCGCCGCCTGGCAACGCGGCCGACGCTGCGCGACGCATTTGCCGCCGTCGACCTGATCGAGCCGGAACGCCACATGGCCTATTCCGGCATGCTGCCGGCGACCGTGGCCGGGCACTACGCGCGCCACGAGATGCAAGTCGATATCGGCCGGCTCGCGCGGCTTGCCCAGGTGAAGCGGTACCGCACGCGGGTCACGCAGATCGATGCCATCGCCCGCACAATCACCCGCGCCGACGGCACGCGCCAGTGCTATGACCTGCTGGCGCTGAATATTGGTGCCGTACCGCGATCGATCGCCGGCGATCATCACGCGCATGTGGTGCCCGCCAAGCCGGTGACCGCGCTCTGGCGCGGGCTGTCGGCAACCGAACGCCGGCTCGACGCCACCGACCGGGCACTGGAGATCGCGGTCATTGGCGGCGGCACGGGCGGCGTCGAACTGGCGCTCGCGCTGGCGTATCGGTGGCGTCATCGGCGGCCGGCGCCGCGCATCGCGTTGTACCATCGCGGCGACGCGCTGCTCGGTCGCGGCGAACGGGCCGCGGCGGCGGTGCTGGCCGATGCGCTGTTCGATGCCGGTATCGCGCGCCATGGCGGCACGACCATCGCGCGCATCACCCCGGGTACGATCGCGAGCGCCGACGGCCGCGAATTCGTCGCCGATGCGGTATTCGTGGCCACCGGCGCCGCGGTGCTGCCCGGCCTGGGCATGCGCGGCCTGGCGCGGGACGAGCGCGGCTTCATCCGGGTCAACACGCGGCTCCAGGGCGTCGACGCGCCCGGCGTGTTCGCCGCCGGCGACATCGCCAGCCTGCCGGTGCCCCGGCCCAAATCCGGCGTGTACGCCGTCCGCGCCGCGCCCGTGCTGGCCGACAATCTTGAGCGTGCGGCAACCGGCCGGCCCCTGCGCGAATTCCGGGCGCAACGCCGGGCGCTCGCCCTGATCGGCTTGGGTACGCGCCGCGCGGTCGCTGCCCGCAGCTGGCCTTTGGCCCCCACCGGCTACGCCGTATGGCGACTCAAGCAGGCAATCGACAAGCGCTTCATCGCCCGCTACCACGCCGGGGAAATCGCTCGCATCATGCATCGGTCGGGCGTATAATACGTCGCCGAAGCGCTCCCTTCGTCTAGCGGTCCAGGACGTCGCCCTCTCACGGCGAAAACACGAGTTCGAGTCTCGTAGGGAGCGCCATTGCCCACGGAATGCCCAGATGAGTGTGCGCTCGGTTTAGCGCCGCTCGCGCTTTGTTAATGGGCATCAGCCACACACCCGTGCCAATATGCCGCACCTGGTTACCCACCGCCCGCGCGTTTCCAATCTTGGCACGCGAGACCAGGCCAGTTCGTCGCACAAGGTTTGGGAGACGATCAACGCCTTCAGCTACAAGCTGGGCGGCCTGACGTTTGTCGGCGGCAGCATCTTCTTCTTCCCGGCGCTGTCGGAGTATCTACTCGCAGGCGACTGGCTGTTCTTCGCCGGATCGTTGTTGTACCTGCTGGTCACCGGACATGACTTGCTTGAGGTGATCAAGTACTGGCGCCAGCACGAAACCGAAACGTTTTCCGGTTACATTGAATTCGTAGCAGCCTGGTCTTATGTCCTCGGATCGGCGCTTTTCGTGGTCGGCAGCCTGTGCTTCCTACCCTCGCTGGACGCCGTGCTGCTCGGTGCCTGGTGCTTCATCATCGGCTCGGTGCTGTTCGTCATCGGCGGCCTGGTCAACATTCTGCAAGTTGTGGAAGCACCGTCGCTGCTTTATATGCAGCTGTTCAACCTGACCGTGGCGCTGTTCCTGATCGGTTCGGCCTTGTTCACGGTGGCTTCGATTCCCTATCTATGGGATCTATCCGGCGCCGTGAAGACCCAGATCACCGCGTTTGCCGCGGCGCAGTTCCTGTTTGCGAGCGTGCTGTTCTTCCTCGGCGGCGTCGCCACCTACTACCGCAAGCTGGTACATGAAGAGCTCGAGGTGTTCTGCCACGCCAGCGGTCTGGGCACCATGTTCATCCGCGGACTGCAAAAAGAGATCAGTCAGAAGGGCCAGCTCGGCAAGACCTACAAAGCCGGCTAGGGGCTGTTGCCGTTTCGTACACGTGCCGCGCTGGAGACCGCAAATCCGTCGAGACAAGACGCGCAACGCCGTATCGGGGGATTTGCGGCCCAACCCTACGGGACAAGCGCTGTATTGCCGCAAAACAGCGCTTGGCACGGACGCGCACGAAACGGCAACAGGCCCTAGACCGGCTCATCGACAACCGGCGCGCGCTGCTCGCCCACCAGCCGGGCGCTGATGCGGCGCAGCTCGGGCAGTTCGTCGAGCAGCAACTGGAGTTGCCCGGCCACCAGGCGCACAGTGCCTTGACGTTCCGCGCGCAGGCGGGCGAGTTGATCATAGATACGCGCGGCGGCCCCGCCGTCGAACGGCGCCGGCTCCGAGCGGATCAGCCCGTGGGCCACGTGGTCCAACGCTTCGGCAATATGGGCGACCGCCTCTTCCAGGATATCGGCATCGGCCGCGGCCAGCCGCTCGCGGTGCGCACCCAGGGTGGACAGATGCCCGATCAGGGTTTGAGCACAGGCCAGAACGGCCAGCGCTTCACGGCTGTCGGTGCGGGCGCCGTGCGGATCCTTGAGCGCGGTAGCCACATGTGTGCTTACCGCCGCGTCGGCGTTGTGCGCGTCGCGCCGGGCGATTCGATAGGCCAGGTCATCGGTGCGCCCGTGCCGGTATTGCGCGAACAGCAGCCGCAGATAGGCCGCCTGCGCCGCCAGTGCGTCGGCCAGGCGATGATGCAGTTCGCGCTCGCGCCAGTCCGGCAGCACCAGGAACATGACCACGGCCGCCAGGCCGCCGCCGATCAGGGTGTCGATAAAGCGTGGCCAGATCAGGTCGAAACCGTTGCCGATCTGGTTAAACGAGACCAGCACCAGCACGCTGATCGCCGCCGCCGCCGTGAAGTAGTAACGGAAGCGTGCCGCGAAGAAGACCACGCCCGAGGCCACGATCAGCAGCAACTGGACCGGCGGCGCCGGAAACAGCCGCATCAGCGCCCAGCCGATCACAAGGCCCACGACCGTGCCGCCCACGCGCTGCAGGAAACGCGTGCGTGTGGCGCCATAGTCCGGCTGGCACACCAGCATGGTGGTGAGCAGGATCCAGTAGCCCTGGGTCGGATGTACCGCCAGCAGTACGAGATAACCCGCCCACATCGCCAACGACAGGCGCAGGGCATGCCGAAAACGCGCCGAGGCCGGGGTGAGCTGGACGCGAATACGCTGCCAGATCTCCAGTGACGATTGCGGCAAAGGATTCTGCAGCATCGTATCGCCCGGTTCGGCGTCTGCGTTGCCGGCCCCGGTCACGCGCTCGGCCAACCCCCGGAGGTTGTCGGTCACATCGTCGACCGCGTACAGCAAGTCCGCCCCGGGCGCTGCCGTCAGCGTGCGCCGGTAGGCGATGGCCGTGTCGAGATCGGCCACGGCGGTGTCGACCCGGCCATCATCCACGAACGGCTCGTCATAGCGCAGCGCCTCGGCGCGGGCGCCGCAGGCCGCCCCGGTAATGCGCAGCAAGCGCTGGCAGCGGAACAACAAATCGCTGTGGTAGAACGCTTCGGTCAGCGCCTTGTACGGGTAATGGGCGGAACTGGCGCGTTCGTGGATATCCTGGGCAGCCAGATACAGGCGCAGGTTCTCGCTCATGGCCGAGCGCGAACGACGCCCGGCCAGGCGATCCATCAGGGCGAGACGGGTATCGTTGAGCGCGCTGACGACGCGCGCGTTGGCGTAGGCCAGATCGCAGCGGCGCGCGGCCACGTCCAGATCGCGCACCGGCTCGAACAGCCAGGATTTGCAGCGCAGGTAGTCATCGAGCGCGGCATACAGCCGTGCCAGCGACTGACGCACCGGCCGATGCACGAACACCGCGTTCCAGGCCAGCGCCAGCACGCCGTACCAACCCGCGCCCACCACCAGCAACGACGGCTCGACCCAGAACGCCCGCGGCGTGCCGGTATGCTGGGTGACACCGATCATGGTGTAGACCGACAGCAACAAGGTGGCGTTGCCGATGGTCGCGAACCGGCCACTGGCCGCCCCTAGCATGATCAGCACGAACGTGCCCGCCGGCAACGCGAGCGCAAACGCCCAGGGTATGTCGAGCAACGCCTCGACCGTGAGCGCGGCCACCGAAAAACAGATCAGCGTGAGCAGCAGGGCCCGGGCGCGCCGGCGCCAGCTGTCGTCAGTCTCGGCAATGGCGCTGGCGATCACGCCGAGCATCAGCGGAATCAGCTGGTGGGCATCCTCGCGCAGACCGGAATACAGAATCACGCCGGACAGCGCGACCAGCACCCGGATGGCATCGGCGAAACGATCGAACGCCGTGACGCGTTGCAGACGAAACCAGCGCAATGACATTCGTGACCGTCGACCAATGAAAGCGAGTGTAGCGCGGGCGCCAGCGGGCTTCGCGCATGGCGGCATGATCAAGCCGGGCGCCGCATGATCCGCTACACTACGCGACGCATTATACTTTAGTCTAATATCTTGCAGGTTGTTCTATTCAATTTAGCCGCTCTGGTGGGCGCCGCCTCCCAGGGCCTGACCGGTTTCGGCAGCGGCACCCTGATGGTCAGCAGCCTGGTGCTGCTCTATCCGTTTCGCGATGTCGTGCCGGTGGTCGCCGTCGTCGCGCTGGGCACCAATCTGTTGATGATGGTACTGGCCCGGCGCGAATTCGACTGGCGGCGCGGCCCGATCGCCGCGCTGTCGCTTTCGACCGGCGTGCTCGGCGGCGCGCAGCTGCTGGCCATACTGCCGGTGGACGTGCTGCAACGCACGCTCGGCACGGTCATCCTGTGTTACGTGGCGTTGAATCTGTTCCGGACACCGGCGCCCGAACGCATGCCACAGCTGCGCTGGGCCGATGCCTCGGGGCTGGCGGGTTCGTCGGTGTTCGCCGGCGTCATCGTCGGGGCGGTCGGCGTTGCGCCCATTCCGCTGCTGATCTACGTGAATATGCGTTACCCGAAGCGTTATTCGCGCTCGATTCTCACCATGGCGTTTTTGTTGAGCTCGGCCGTCCAGGCGATCATCTACAGTCATCTCGGCCTGCTCACGGCGCATTCGTGGTGGCTGGCCCTGGCCAGCCTGCCAGCTGTACTGATCGGGCTGGCGGCCGGCCACAAGCTGCACTACCGGGTGGACCAGAAAAGCTTCAGCCGTATTCTGGCGCTGGTTTTGGTGCTGCCGGCAATGCGTCTGGTGATTGGCTGAGCGCGCCCTGCCCGTGGCGCCCGCCGGTCAGCAACCGGGTGAAATCCTCGGCCGGCACCGCGCCACTGAACAGATAACCCTGCATCTCGTCGCAGCCCAGCTCGATCACATAGCGCAGTTGTTCGGCGGTCTCCACGCCTTCGGCCACCACCCCGAGCCCGAGGTTGTGGGCAAGCATGACGATCGAGCTCACGATGGCCGCCTGTTGCGGCATCGACGCGCCGAGCTCACGGATGAACGAGCGATCGATCTTGAGCTGCTGGATCGGCAGTTTCTCCAAATACGACAGGCTGGAGTGGCCGGTGCCGAAATCGTCCAGCGCAATATCCACGCCCATGCGAGCGAATCGCTTGAGCGTGCTGATCGCCTCCAGCATGCCCTTGATCGCCACCGATTCGGTGATTTCGAACATCAATGCACGCGGCTCGATGCCGTAACGGTCGAGATAGCGCTGCACCGCGCCGGGCAGCCGGGGATCGCTGACCCGAGCCGCCGACAGATTGACCGAGATCCGCGGCACGACGAGCCCGGCATCACGCCAGGCCCGAATCTGAGCGCAGACGGAATCGAGTACGACCCCTTCCAGTTGGTCGATCTGGCCCGAGCGTTCGGCCAGCGGAATGAAGCGATCCGGCATGATCACACCCCGCTCAGCATCGTGCCAGCGCACCAGCGCCTCGGCGCCGCACAACGTGCCGTTGGCCGGACGATACTTGGGCTGGTAATACACAGTGATCGCGCCGGCTTCGAGCGCCTCGCCCAGCGCCCGCTGTAGTTGAAATTCATCCTCGGCGCGCCGCGCCATCTCCGGGCGATAACCGACGTAGTTGTTTTTGCCGTTGTGCTTGGCGTGATACATCGCACGATCGGCCGCGGTTATCAGCGCCCCCGGGTTGTTGCCGTGATCGGGGAAACGCGACCAGCCGATGCTGGCCGACAGGCCGGGCATGGTGTCGCCGGCCTGGCGAATGGCCAGCAGCAGACGATGCGCCAGCCTGTCGATGTCAGCCGTGCCGTCGACACCGGCCGCCAGCACCACGAACTCGTCACCGCCCATGCGCGCGACCGTATCGTTTTCGTGCATGGTGTCGCGCATGGCGTTCGCCACCCGCTCCAGAACCTCGTCGCCGGCATGATGGCCGAGGTGATCGTTGAGCAGCTTGAAGCCGTCGAGATCGACATAGAACACGGCGAAGCCGCCGCCGCGGCGGCCGGCATATTCGATCTCGCGATCGAGTCGCTCATGCAGCAGCTTACGATTGGCCAAATTGGTGAGCGTATCATGGTAGCTGCTGTGGCGCAGTTGCTCGTTGGCCGTCTGCAACGAGGTAATCAAGTCTGCCGTTTGCGTTTCCAACCGGCGATCGAGCGCCGAAGCCAAAAGGGTGGCCGCCAGCAACACCACCGACAACGAACTGATCAACAGCGCCAACCAGGTCTTGTCGACACCGCCCGCCGCGAGACTCTGACTTGCCAGCGGAAACTGGGCAGCCGCCATGCCGGAATAGTGCATGCCGGCGATGGCACCCCCCAGAAAAACCGCCGCCGCGTTCTTCTTGGTTGCACGCAAACGCTGGCGCACCTCCCGCAGGGCGAACGACAGTCCCAGTGCGGCCGCCGATCCGGTCAGCGCAACCAGGACCGACAGCACCACCCAGACCGGGTCGTAGACGATGCCGGGCTCGATCTGCATCGCGTACATGCCGGTGTAGTGCATGCTCACGATACCGAGTGCCATGAACGCCGAGCCGCCCAGCCAGGCCGCCCGATCCAAGCGCGTCCGGCAAGCCAGCCGAAGCGCCGCGGACGAGGCCGCGACCGCCATGAGCCAGGACAAGGCCGTGGGCACTACCGCGTAACTCATGCGAATGGGCAGCCGCAAGGCGAGCATGCCGATGAAATGCATGGCCCATATCCCGGACCCCAGGATGAGCGCGCCCGCGGCCAGCCAGATCCACGCGTAGCGCCGCTGGGCGGCGTGGACGCGGTCGGTAAGATCGAGCGCGGCATAACCGGCCAGAATCGCAACCGCGATCGACAACAGCACGAGCCCAGGCTGGTAGTGTGACGTCAAAAAATCGGCGGCTTCCATAGAACGACAACTCCCGTATTGAACCGATGTACGGCCCAAGGCCGCGACTTGTTCACGACGACGGCGCATGCCCCCATGCGCGCGTTTCGCGGGGCGTTGTCGTTAATGGCGACCGCACCCGCACAATATGCATCGGCCCGACGTAACGATGCCCGAGCGACCGTTACACGACCGTCCGGCGCGGCGGACCATTAAATTTTATACAAAAAAATGGCCGGCGACCGACGCTTGGCGTTGTGCAGCCCAGGCGAGGGCCTGGGCGCGCCATTCGGCGTTGCCGGGCCCGGCCGTGGCATGGCGACGCTCTTGGCTGACACGCCTTTGGACTGCGACGCGGCGTCGCATGACACCGCCGCAGGCCCTAAACTGACGCCTTCGCAAGCACTCCATTCCGCAACCATCGCCTGCCGATGCCAAGCGACTTACCTGCCGCGCTGCCGATCGCGTACAACGTCGTGCATCTCGCCGCCGACGACCATCGCCAGGCGCTGATCGACGAACTGATGCATCGCGGCGATCGTATTGTTGACGCGATCGATTCGCTGATCTTTGTCCAGGGCACCTCCAGCCCTGCGGCCTGGGCGCGGAACAGCTGGCTGGCCCCCGCCGAGTACCGCGTGGGTTCGATCGGCGAAGCCGCGCGCCTGCTGGCCTCCGTGCAGCGCAACTGGCACCTGCACTCGATCTCGCATCACCGCCGCGCGCAGCTGATCGCCGACAAACTGGCGCCGATCCGCTTCCGGCCCCTCGGCTTCCCGGCACCCGTGCCGTCCGCTCCGCTGGGCGTATTCGGTCTGCTCGACCGGGATCGGTTGCTGGCCTCGCCGGTCTGTTCCAGCGCCTTTGCGGACGGCCGGCCAGTTTTCGCCGAGGATCGTGAAGGTCCGCCCAACCGGGCCTATCTCAAGCTCTGGGAGGCTTTGACCCTGGCCCGAACGCAGCCGGGTCCGGGCGACGTCTGTCTCGACCTCGGGGCATCGCCGGGCGGCTGGACCTGGGTACTGAACCAGCTTGGCGCCGACGTCATCGCCGTCGATCGCGCCCCGCTGGTGCCCGAGCTCGCGGGCGCGCCGCGCGTGACCACGCACCGCGGCGATGCATTCAGCTTGACCGTCGAAGACCTGGATCGGCGCCCGGACTGGATCCTGTCGGACCTGATCGCCTATCCTGAGCGGATTCTTGCGCTGGCGCGCTACTGGTGCCGCGCCTGCCCACAGGCTGGAATCGTTATTACCGTAAAGTGTCAGGGCGCGGTCGACCCAGCCGAAATCGACCATTTTCTCGCTATAGACAACGCCCGACTCCGTCATTTGAGCGCCAACAAGCACGAGCTGACATTCTTCCGCCTGCCCGATGCCGGGCCGCCCGAAGGCGCCTCGCGACGCCCTTGATGCGGTAACGCGGGGGCCCCGCGGCACTAACCTCGTAGGCGTGCGTATTCCTGCATACGGTATCGTTCATGTATCGTTGCCCTCGTGCCGACAATTTCGACGATTCTCGGCGGCGCCGATACACCGTATCCGGCCCTCCACGACTCCGATGCCGTGTTCCCGCGGTCAACTCGATAGGACACGTGATTTTCATGCGCTATCTAGCCCTGTCTCTTGTGCTTCTGGCGATGCTCTTCGCCCAGACCGGCTGTGCCGCTTCGGAAAACCAGCCGACACCGGTCCCCGATGCCGGCGCAGGCTCGGCCCAGGGCTATACCCCACTGACCCCGGACAACGACCAGAGCAAGATCGATCAGGAAGTCGTGCGCGAGCTGCAGGACAACCACTACAACAAGATCAAGCTCGATAACGCGTTTTCCGAGAAATTCTTCAAGGCCTATCTGGATGACCTGGATGGCACCCACAGCGTGTTTCTCGCCTCCGACGTCCAACGCCTGAAGAACAAATACGGCGACGATCTCGACGATCAGCTCAAAAACGGCAAGCTGACCGCCGCCTACGCCATCTTCAACACCTACCAGAAGCGCCGCATCCAGATCGATCAGTGGGCATTGCACCGTATCGGTCAGGGCCTGAATTCGCTCAACCTCGATGATCAGGAATCCTTCAAGGTGGATCGCGAGAACGCACCCTGGCCGGCCGATGCCGCCGCCCGCCAGAAGCTCTGGACCAAGCAACTGGAAAACCAGGTCATCGATCTGCGACTCAACGACGTCAAGCCGGCCGAGATCAAGAAGCGTCTTACGCAGCGCTACACCAACGAACTCAAGCAGCTGCGCCAGGCCGAGCCGACTGATGCGTTCTCGGTGTACATGGATGCCTACACCCACTGCTACGACCCGCACACCGATTATTTTTCGCCGCGTCGCTCCGAGGATTTCAACATCGACATGAACCTGCAGCTGCAGGGCATCGGTGCGGAATTGCGCTCCAAGAACGGTTACGCGGAACTGGTGCGACTTATTCCGGGCGGCCCGGCGGCCAAGTCCGGCAAGCTCAAGCCCACCGATCGCATCATTGCCGTGGGCCAGGGCAAGAAGGGTGACTTCACCGACGTGATCGGCATGCGGCTCGACGAAACGGTACAGCTGATCCGCGGCAAGGCCGGCTCAACCGTGCGCTTGCAGGTCTCGCCGCCGGACAACAGCCAGACCAAGACCGTCACGCTCACGCGCGCCAAGATCAAGCTCAAGGACCAGGCCGCCAGCTCGCGCGTGATGCACGTCAAGCACGGCGGTACCGAGCACAAGATTGGTATCGTCACCCTGCCGTCGTTCTACAACGGCACCGCGGACGACGTGAAGAAGCAACTGATCAAGCTGAAGAAGGATAATGTCCAGGGCGTCATTCTCGACCTGCGCAACAACGGCGGCGGCGCGCTCGGCGAAGCCATGAAGCTGATCGGGTTGTTCATGAATTCCGCTCCCGGCGTGCAGATCCAGGACGCCAACGGCAATATTCAGGTCCTGGGCGATCGCAACAACGGACCGGTCTATTCCGGGCCGCTGGCCGTGATGACCAACCGCCTGTCGGCCTCGGCCTCTGAAATCGTCGCCGGTGCCCTGCAGGACTATGGCCGCGCCCTGATCCTGGGTAGCCAGACCTTCGGCAAGGGCACGGTCCAGACGCTGCTGCCGTTGTCGTCCGGCCAGCTCAAGCTGACCGAGGCCAAGTTCTATCGCGTCTCCGGCAAGAGCACACAGGACCGCGGCGTGACCCCGGATATCACCTATCCCTCGGCGATCGATCCCAACAAGATCGGCGAATCCGCGCTGCCCAACGCACTGCCCTACGACACGATTCCGCCGACCGCCTATCCGTCCTCGGACGCGATCCAGAAAATGCTGCCGACGCTGAAGAAGGACCATAAACAACGCGTGGCGCACGACCCGGACTTTCAGTATCTGGTCAAGCGGATCCATCTGGCGCGCAAGGAAAGCGACCAGAAAACCGTGTCGCTGGATATCCACAAGCGTCGCCAGGAACAGCAGCAGCTGGAACACAAGCTGCTGGCGTTGGCCAACACCCATCGCAAGGCGACCGGCAAGCCGCCATACAAGAATTACAAGGCGCTCGAAGACGCCCAGGACAACGGCGCCTCAAGCGAGAACGGCAAAGGCAAGAAGCCCGATGACACCCTGCCGACCCCCACCCCGGGCGACACCGGCAGCAAGGGCTTCGATGCTTACGAAACTGAAAGCGCCAACATTCTGCTCGACATGATCCACATTCGCGCCCAGCAACAGTCCGCCAGCAAAGCCGCATGAGACCGCGGGCCCGGAGTCCCGGCAAACGCGGGTGGCAACACCCCGCATGCCGCGGCCCGGGCCGATAATCGGACTTGCGGCCGGCTTCATGCCGGCCGCTTTCGTTTCAGCTTTCAGCGCTGGGCGGTCAACGAGGCATAAGTAGCCCCGAGCACAACGCCGTAGATCACGTGCAAAACCAGCGTGAACCCGGCCACGGGCCAACCAATCGCCAGCCCGAAGAATCCATAGCCGGCGACCGGTAGAAACAGCAGCATCATCGCCAACCAGGCCATCAGGCCGAACACGACGCCGCGCAGCCATCCCCGCCCGCCGGGCAGGCGCGAATACAACACGGCGAAGAGCACGCCCCATAGGATCGAACCGATCACGAAATGCCCGACCCAGCCCATGACCAGCGGGCCGCCGGTCAGCCGATGAATGCCCTCGATCGCGTTGAACGCCAACAACCAGTGCGAAAACGCCTTGGCGATCATCAGGATGGAAAGCACCACCGTGGCGATGAAGCCGGCCACAATGCCTTTGAATGGGTGCATGAATCTCTCGCGGTTGCAAAGCGCCCAGCCTACCGCACCGACTTCGGCGACCAGCTTATGACAACGCCGGCACGCAAGCGGCGCGGGGTTGCCTTGAATCATGGTCAGCCAGAGACGTACCCGCCGCCCCGGGCGGCCCCGTGTGACGACAACCGCGCTGGCTGGAAAAGACCATACGGGCCCTTCGGCTGCGGCGACGCGCTGCCATGGCCACGCTGTTGGCAAACCCGCGCAACGGTGTTGTGAACACAACCCAATACACGTGACGGGACACGCGTGCCCCATCACGTCAGTTCACGCTATGAATTTCGAGCGATTTGTGGGCCGGACAAGACGCGGCGATGCGTGGTATGCGGGGCCAAGACGAATGGCCGCGACACCGCATGGCGTGGCGCGGCGTGAAAACCCCCGCTAGAAGGCATTGCCGAACGACAGATAAACGAGCGCATTACTCTCGCCGGAGAAACCAACGTCGAATCGGGTCGACAGTGCCTCGCTGAGCGCGGCGCGCAGGCCGACACCATAGCTGAACTGGATATCATTGCTCAGGCCAGGCGCGACCGCCGACGTCTCGGCCATCAGGCCCTCCGGGAGCCTTGATCGATCGAGAAATACCCGCCCGGCGCCACCGAACACGGTGCCGTCCAGCCGAACGCGCCACAGATGCCGGAAGTCGAAATCGGCCAGTAGTTGCTGGTAACCGATGCGCGCGAAAATCCGGCTCTGGCCCAGAAAGCGATCCGGCGCGAAGCCTTCCAGGCTGTCGAAACCGCCCAGCGAGGAGAATTCATAGAACGGCAGATTGTTGCCGCTCCCCGTGACGTATTGGCCATCGACACGGAAGCCCAGCAGGCGCTTGGGCGAACCGAGCGGGTGTACATAGCTGGCATCGCCGGTAAAGCGGGTATAGTTGAAATCGTTACCCAGTTCCGGGCCCACGTGGGTGACCTTCCCGATCACATTCCAGCCTTGCTCCGGACGGGTCAGGTCACGCTGGGTGTTATAGATGATCGATAGCGACAACGGATTGTTGTAGCCGCCCTTGATGCCCGGCAGATGGCTGAAGGCATGGGTCGTGGGGCGCTTGCCGTGCTGAGGATCGCCGGGGCCGATGGTGATGCGGTCGTAGCCAAGGGTGCCGGCCGCGGCCCAATGCGGCGCCAGGCGCCGCGCCAGCGTGAACATCAGCGAGGTACCATGGTATTCATGCTGGCTGATCGCATGGTCACCCACGCTGTTGTTGCCCAGCCCATAAAAGTTGGTGGTGGGCCGCAACTCGTAGCGAAACCGAACCAGCCCGATGAAATTGCTGCCGAACACATGGGGAACACCCCATATGGCATCCACGGCGGTCTCGCCGCCGGTCGATTGCGTGGCGCCGATATCGAGATTCATGTGCGAATCGCCGAAATTGATATCGCTGAACTTGCCGCCGACGATAAACCCGACTTCGGGGTCATAACCGAACTGCGGCAATAGGGCTACGTTGTGCGACGACTCCAGCTCTTTGGGCGCCTCGGGCTGCACCGATAGGGCCCGCTCGGACTCACCGGCCGTCGCGGCGTTGTGCTCGGCCAATGCGCGGCGCTCATTGTCGATGACAATGAACTGGCCCACGCTTCGATCCAGACCGAGATCGCCGGTGGCATGAGCCGGAACGATGAGCGCCCACGGTAGCGCCAGACCGAGCGCGCATAGCGCGACAACACGCGCCGCGAGGCCGCCGAGCGAAAATAGTCGCTCGGCGCGCACCGCTGGACCCGCAACAACGCAAAGCTTGTTCATTACCGCCTATCCTTAATTTCGCGGCCCGCCGGCCGGCTCGGCGTGATGTCGAGCGACCCGAAAGTACTGGCGTCCCCGAATGTTACGTTACCGTAACGTCGGCAACTGTTGGTATCGGGATCGTCACGGACTTGCCTTATCCGAACACGTCCGAGTCACGTCAGCCGCTGAATCAGCGCCCTGTGCTGCGGCCAGACAGCACTCAGACCCTTTCGGTCGGCCAGTTCGAAGTCGTCGAAATCAAAGCCGGGCGCCACTGTGTTGCCAACGAGGGCAAAACCCCTGCCATCCTGCATAGCCGCCCCGAACCAGACGCCTTGAGGCACGACGAGCTGGGGCACCTGGCCGGCCATCAGGTCCTGGCCCAGTACCTGATCGATACGCTCGCCCTCTGGCGTGAGCATGTGTACCACCAACGGCTCCCCGGTATAGAAGTGCCACACCTCGTCGGATTTCAGGCGATGCAGACGGGAAACCTCCGCACGACGCAACAGAAAATAGATCGCGGTCGAGGCCGCGCGCGACCCGTCATAGCGATCGGGCAAACCGTCGCTGGATAGCGTATCGACCGCCCGATAAGTCTGGCGATAATAGCCACCTTCAGGATGGGGCTGAAGATGCAGCATGTCGATGAGGTGGTCGGCAGTCATCACGTCTCCGCAGGCGAGAACAAGGACACCGCCCATCGATACCACAGACGGCGGCGATGCGCCGGCAACGAAAACAGGCCGGCGCGTAACCGGGTACCGGCGAGGCGGTGTTGGCGGCATTCAAATCCGATTCATGCATCTTGGCGTAACAATACATACCCTTCCAAGTGCGCTTTCTGCGCGGCGGCTGCCATGAAATATTTGATTGTCGCGTTGGCGCTGGCCGGTGCCGGCTGCGCCCCTGCCTCGCTTGATGGCCGCGTTGGATATGGCCGGATCTACCAGAGCTATGGCTACGGCTACGGCTACCCTGGCTATGCGACCTACCCGCTCTACGGATATGGCGACCGCGACCCGGTTGACCGCCGCGCCGGGCATCGCGAATACGGCCATTGGCCCGGCGACCGCGATCGGTGGCGCGACCACGGCGAGATCCCGCACCATCGCGCTTGGCCCGGGCCTGGGCATGGGTCGGCCGATCATGAACACGATGATGGCGAGCGGCGCCACGACGCCGCGCCCTCAATGCGCGAACATCACTGGCATGCTCGTGACCGCCGGCGCGGCGATTCGCGCCCGCCCCATAGGGGCTGAGCTGGCGCAAGACAAGGCACAACGAGCACGCGCTGCCGGCCTCGTGTCGGCTTGGCCGGCGGTGCTTACGCGGGCGAGCCCGCCTCGTCGGTGAGCTCGGCCGCGATCTGGCGCAGGGCGTCGGCCAGCACCTCCGGCGGCTGGGCTCCAGAAATGAGATAGCGTTCGGCGACGACGAACGAGGGCACGGCCGTCACACCCAGCTGCTGGTAGTAATCGATCTCGGCACGAACGGCATCGGCGTGGCGTTCCCCGGCCAGAATCTCGTCGATCTGGCTGGCGTCCATGCCCAGCGCCATACCGATCTCGCGCAACAGCGCCGGATCGGTGGGATCGGCGGCTTCGCGAAAATAAACGTCGAACAACTGCTCGTTGAAGGCCTGATCGACACCGGCCTCACGGGCCTCGTGCAGCACACGGTGCACGTCGAACGTGTTCCAGGATCGGCGCTCGGCCGCACGCTCGAAGTTCAAACCGGACTCGGCGGCGGTCGCAATGATCTGCTGCTGCGACTCACGGACTTCGTCCGGCGTCTTGCCGTATTTGGCCGCCAGATGCTGGACCATGTCGCGGCCCTCGGGGCCAATGTCGGGATTGAGCACGAACGGGTGCCAGTGCAGCCGGCACTCGATGTCGTCCAGGCGGTCGGTGGCCTGTTGCAGGCGCGCCAGGCCGATCGCGCACCAGGGGCAAACGATGTCGGAGACGAGATCGATATCCAGCGTAATCATGTAGAGCTCCGGCTTGGAATTCGGGCGCCGGCCGGCGCGCCGGCTATCGCCCGCGCGGTCGGCAAAGCGCCTGTCCGGCGATGATCGGCCCGTCCGCACGATGAATCAATGGCCGTGTCGTAGCGCGGACGCGATCCTGTCCGCGCCGCGTCCACGCCCGGCGGCTCATTCCTCGAGCAGGTCGAGCTTGCCGGCCCACCACCGCGTGGTGGTGGCCTGGGCGAGAATGGTCACCAGCACCGCCACGAACACCACCGAAGCGATCAGATGGGCATGCGGGGCGTTCTCACCGAGCAGAATACCGGCCAGCGCACTCGGGATGACACCCGTCTCGCGCACCCAACTCATGAACAGCAATTCCTTGAACGTCCACTTGGCCCGTCGGTCGGGCAGCGTACACAGGAATACGTTGAGCGGCCGCGCCACGAACATGAATACGGCCACCACGATCAGCGCGCCCACCCAGTGCTCGGCCAGCAGGCTGAATTTCACCTGGCTGCCCAACAGAATGAAAATGAACATGCGCATGATCAGCGCGGTGGTTCCCACGAAGTCGTGCAGGCTGCGCTGTTCCTCGGCGCCGATGCGATAGCCGAAAAGCGAGCGGTTGCCGATCACCACGCCGGCGACAAAAGCCGCCATGAAACCACTGGCCTGAAGGTCCACCGCGCCCAGATAGGCGCCGATGACGGCCATCAGCGTGACCAGCGGCATGTACTCGCGCAGGAACGAATACTTCTCGTGCGCGATCACGAAAAGCGAGACGAAACCCAGAAGGGCACCGGCGATGATACCGATCACCGACTGCTCGAGCAGATCCAGCAGCGCATGACCGTACGACAGGTGGCCCGAACCGGCCAGCACCGACATCAGCGTAACCACGATGATCGAGCCGGTCGCGTCGTTGAACGCCGACTCGCTGACCACGGTCTGAGCCACGCGCCGGCGGATCGAGACCTGCTTGAACACGGGCATGAGCGTGGCCGGATCAGTCGGCGCGATGGTCGCACCCAGCAGCAAGGCGACCATGAACGGAATGCCGAACAAATATTGTGCCACCGGCGCCACCACCAACGCAGTAATCAGCACGCCGACGGTTACCAGCAACAACAAGGATATCCAGACACCCTTGACCACGCTCAGATGCGTTTCCGCCCCGCCATCGAACAGAATGTAGGAGGCACCGAAAATCAGGATGATCTGGTTGAGCGCGCTGCCCGTGGGCACATCGACGACACCGGAGATCTCCGGGCCGAGCAGAATACCGACCAGAAGGAACAAGACGATGTCGGGCATCTTGATCTTCTGCGCGAAGAAACCGATAAACGAGCCGCAAGACAGCACGACGCCGAAGATCAGCAGGACGTGTTGGGCGGTCTCGATCGCTGGATTGGATTCCATAATCCCCCTACTGGAAAAAGACGGCGAATCCGCTCTTGGATCGCCATGTGCAACATGGTCGGCGGGTAACGCCAAACGTGACCGGTCGTGCGCCCGACGTGCCGACAATCATCGCCGATGCGATCGCGCTTTTCCAATAAGCGCCTATTGCAACAGGCGCCAATCCGCGCCGGCGCCGGCTCAGGAGGCCGCGTCGGGCTCGTCGTGACGCGCGCGTTGTGTAGCCTTGTCGGTGGCGGTTGCCGCCTCGCCGCTGTCCGACGCCTTCGGCGGCGTCCAGTGCCCGGCACGCAGCGTCATGGCCGTTTCCATCGAGCTCTTGCAGAACGCCAGCACTTGATTGAACTCGGCCTCGGGCAACTGGCGTACGGCGTCGTTACCGCGATAGATGTTCATCCACTTGCGATCGCGCTCGATCATCGTCGGCAGATGGCCGATGCCCCAGTCCTCGGCCAGCGCCCACAGACGCGGATTGAAACCGCGCACGAGGCTGATCAGGAACGGAATCGGATCGTTGCGCGCGAGCAGTGAGGTCAGCCGCAGGATGAGTTCGAAGGACACGGTCGCACTGCCCTGCTCCATCGCCTGGAGCACGGTCTTGTCCTCGAGATCCAGCGCCTCGGCCAGGCCGTCGATCGACAGCCCCGCGGTGGTGCGGGCGTCGTGAATGGCAACGCCCGCGCGTTGCATCCAGGCGCGCTGTTCAGCCGACAGACGCTTGCGCTGGCTCTTGTCCAGAATGAGCGTGGAGCCGATCCGAAGCGTCAGCCCGCCGACCCGGCCGGCCAGTGCGCCTACCGCCTGACGCGACAGGTTGAACGTCAGATTGGAGACCTGATCGAAAAGTCGGGCCCGCATCGAATCCTCTGAACGGCCCATGCTCGCCTCCCTGGATGTGAGTGCGGCGCTCGGCTTGTACGAGCGCGAAAGTCGAGCATAACGCGATTCGGCGAACCGATTGAGATACGCCGGCAGCCGCATCGAGGGCTTGTGCCGGCCGATCCGATGGCGCCGAACCGGCGTATCCGCGCGTATCGGCCATTCGATATCGGCGCGCAAGCCGCCCCGCGCCTGACCGACACCATCCGGCATCGCCACCGGCCCTTGCCTGTGGCCAAAGCCGACTGAGGGCCTGCCGGCCAACCGCACCCGGTCGAGGTGGCCCGCCACGGGCATCAGCGGAGCGGCACCGCCGCGGGCTGATCGCGGCGCCGGTCGGAGGGGAAGAATTCGCCGGCCTTGAGATCGGCCTCGATCTGCTCCAGCGAACGGCCGTTGGTTTCCGGCACATAGCGTACGATGAACAGCACGCCGAGCGCGCTGATCGCCGCGTACAGCCAGAACGCACCCGAGGTGCCCAGCGCATTGACCAGCGTGAGCGTGGTCAGCGTGACCAGCAGATCGAAGGTCCAGTGTGAGAACGCACCCACACTCGCCCCCTTGCCGCGCACGAACAACGGATAGACCTCCGCGTTGATCAGCCACAGGGCGACGCCGAAGCTGCAGTTCAGTGCCATGTAGATCGCCATGCAGACGATCAGCAGAACCTGCGCGATCGAGGCCTGAGGCATACCGCCCGTGAACAGAATTGCCATCACCGCCATGGCCACGGCGGACCCCGGCACCATCCACAACAAAAACCTGCGCCGGCCGATGCGATCGATCATCAATATGCCGAAGATCGTGCTGATATTGACCAGCACGATGGCGCCGATCGACGCCAGAATCGAGGCGTTATCGCCGAAACCGGCCTCGGTGAGAATCGTGGGCGCGTAATACAACAGCGCGTTGTTGCCCGTGATCTGCGAAAACATCGCGATGCCGGCCCCCGCGACCAGCGCCGGCCGGATCCACGGCGAAAACAGGTCCGACCAGCTGCCCTCCGGCCGGGCCGAAATTTCCCTGATTTCGCCGACCTCGTTTTCAGCGGCCGAGCGGCTCAGACGCACGCGGGTGAGCACACCGAGCGCTTCCGCCTCGCGATCCTGGTTGACCAGCCAGCGCGGCGACTCCGGCAGCAACAGCATACCGAGCATGAGGATGAGCGCCGGGATCATGCCGAGCCCGAACATCCAGCGCCAGGCATCGCCCAGCGCATAGCCGGTGAGATAGGCCACCAGAATCCCGAACACCACCATGAACTGGAACATCACCACCAGCTTGCCGCGGGAGGCCGGCGGCGCGA
This sequence comes from Salinisphaera sp. LB1, assembly GCF_003177035.1. NCBI lineage: Bacteria > Pseudomonadati > Pseudomonadota > Gammaproteobacteria > Salinisphaerales > Salinisphaeraceae > Salinisphaera > Salinisphaera sp. LB1. Next base: position 785,085 of record NZ_CP029488.1, read on the forward strand.
CCTCGCCGATGTAGACCGGAATGATCTGGGTGGCGCTGCCTGCCGACAGGCCCAGCACGAAACGCGAGGCGACCAGAAACAGTACTGTTGGCGCGATGGCCGACATCAACGAGCCGATCGTGAAGATCAGCCCCACGAGCATGATCGAACGCCGGCGCCCGATCTTGTCCGAGATTGCGCCGGTGCTGAACACACCGAACAGTGCGCCGAAGATGATCGCGCCGGTGACCACCTGCTTGAGGGTGTCGGTCAACGAAAAATCGTGGGCGAGGCCAAGCAGTGCCACGCCGGTGATGCCGGTGTCGTAGCCGAACAACAGCCCGCCGAGGGCCGCGATCACCGACACCATTACGATCAGCGGTTTGCCTTTCAGCCCCCCTGTGGGCGCCGTACTGGCCGATTCGCTCATGAGTTCTCACCTGCATGAAAAAAACGCGCCCCCGGCCGGAACCGATAGAAACGCGCGACCTTGCTGAATCGATTCATTATCCCGTTGGTTGCGCCATACAGCACTACATCTTTGGGATGAGATCGAGGCCATGGCGCGGCCTCGCGACGGCCGCGGGCTCGGCTTCTCAGGCCGCGGCCACGGCCTTCAAATCGGCGACCAAGCGCCGGTACTCGTCATCGCGGCGCGCGCGCGAGCGCAGGACGAAAGCCGGATGCACCGTCAGTATTACGCACCGTCCATGCCAATCGATGCGTCGGCCCCGGTCACGCGCGATCGACAGCCGGCGTTCGAGCAGCGAGCCGGCCGCCGTGGCGCCCAGCGCAACCACGATCTCGGGCGCGACGCGCTTGATCTCGGCTTCGAGCCACGGCCGGCACGCACGGACCTCGTCGTAATCCGGCTTGGCATGCAGCCGCGTCCTGCCCCGGGGCGTGAACTTGAAATGCTTGACCGCGTTGGTCAGATACAACGCGCGTCGGTCCAGGCCCGCATCCATCAGGGCAGCATCGAGCAGCCGGCCCGCGGGCCCGACGAACGGCCGCCCGGTCACATCCTCCGCGTCCCCCGGCTGCTCGCCGACCAGCATGATGCGCGCAGGCGACGGGCCTTCGCCGAACACCGTCTGGGTCGCTGGGCCACACAAATCGCAGCTCCGGCAACGCGCCGCGCGCAGCGCGAGCTGCTCCAGCGATCCTCGCGGGGCCGCCTCGGCCCGACGCGTCAGAGTGGCCTCGGGCGAGGCCGGCGTAGGCCCGCAGTGCAGCGTATCGTGCTCGCGGTGCGTCGCTTCCATGGCCGCGACAGCGCGATCGGCACCGGCGATCAGGCCCGGAATCGACGCGGCTTCCGGTAGATTCTTCCAATACTTCGCCGGCATCTCCGACATCATCGCCCGAACCTTGACCCGCGCCGGATTGAAGATGCTGCGGTAGTAGACCCGCCAGGCGTTTTCGGTGACGTCGCCATCCGGCGCCGCCGTCTTGTCGGTGCCGGGCGAGAACCAGACCGTGCCATCGCCCTCCCAGTGCACACAGCGATCCGGTGTGAGGATCGACCAGCGCATGTTGGCGAAACGGCGTTGGAAGAACCCGGCCGCGTATTCGACGATTTCGTGTTCCGGCTCGAACCAGGCAACGTATCGCGGCTCATCGAAACCGGACTCCGCCACGGTGCGGAATCGCACGAATGCCTTCATCTTGTGCACGTCGCGCCGCACCGCACTGGCATAGCGATTGACCTGGGCCACGTCGGCGTCGCCTGCCCGCGCCAACAAATGACGCTCGCCGTGGGTCAGCCGCCAGAGCAGCCGATACAGCAATGCCCAACGATCCGCGCCGCGATAACACGCCGCCGCCCGCGCCAGCGCCACGAACCGCTTCGGTACACGCGGCCCGCCGCTGCCGCCGGCGGCGGGCGGCGCGGCCGCTTCGCGGTCGGGGTGCCACCAGAGCGCGTCCGGGGCCAGACCGGCCTGCCATTGCAAGCGCGTGGCCGCCTGCCAACCCGCGAAATCCGGCACGAAGGCCACCGCTACGTGGCCGGCGGCGGTATCCCGGGCGCCGAACAACGAAGCCTGTTCCATGGTCAGCCGGTACGCGGCCAAAGCGCGATGAGGGCGGCATGCGTGAGCAGCGCCACGATGATCGCCCAGCCGAAGCTGGCCAGCGTGCCGATGATGACAATCTCGCTGACCCGCGGCTCGCGCGCGTACTGGAAGCGCAGGATCGACTTGGCCGCGATCACGAAACCGATGGCGTTGAATTGGCCCAGCAACACAAACAGGAATACCAGCGTGCGTTCGAGCCAGCCGATCCAGGCCCCGGCGCCCGGCGTCTGCGGGCTATCCTCGCCGTCCATTGCGCGATGCAGCCGATGAAAGCCAGCCATCAACAACGCGAGCATCAGATCGCCGACCCGGGTCGCCAGCCAGAAGCCGCCGACCAGCGCAAAGCCGATCGGTATGAGGCGCACATGTGCAGTACTCAGAACAGCGGTCCAGAAACCCTGCGCGAAGGCCTGCGGCCAGAGCAGGCTGGCGAGCCCCATGAACAGCAGATGACCGACCTGGTCGACCGCGAACAGCTGCAGCGGCCCGAACGGCGCTGCGGCCGCTCGGGCCTCGATGCACGGCTGGATCTTCACGGCATCGAGCGCGGCATGCGAAGCGACGACCAGCGCCACCGCCGCCCACGCGCCGAGCGACGCGGCGCCAAGGGCGAGCACCGAGAACACGCCCACCCAAACGATATGCAGCGTGAACACGGCCGGTTGTCGTTTGGCCGCGATCATCCCGCGTGTCTGGGCGACGAAATCGGCGGCCGCGTGGGCAAACAGCAAAGCGATCAGCGTTTCGAGCATCACGAGCCGCGCCCTTCGCTGCGCCAGCGCGACATTAAAAGAACAGCCGTATTAAGCTGTTTACCAAAAATCAGCCGAATGCGGCTGTTCTTTCTTTGCGGCTTATGCATCGCGTTCAACCGATTCGAATGCCTCGATGGCTTCGAGCAGCGCATGCCCGCCGGCGCGTGCGAAGTGCGTTTGAACGGTCTGCGGCTGAACCGACAACACCTCGGCCACCTCGGCCATCAGGGGCGCATCGGGCGCCGCCAGCCGCATGAAGATATCCGCCTGACGTCCGGTCCAATGGCGCGAACGTTCGTCGCAGACGGCAAACAGCGCCCGCGTCAACGTATTGTCGCCGGGTGAGGCGCGTTGCTCTTCGATCCGCCAGAGTTGGTGCACGCCCAGTTGCTCCAGCCCGTGCCCGGATAGCTCGAACGCCGCGCCCGAGGACTCGGCCAGCGTCGCGGCCGCGGTCGCCGCGCCCACGCCGACGCCGATGCGCGTGTCGCCCCGATCACTCACGCGGCGCACGGCCGCACGCGCGAACAGGCAGGCACGCAAGGCATGCGCCGGGCGATTGATGAGCAGCTGCCAGCCGTCGCCGCGGAAACGCTCGTAGCAAACGCCGGACTCGCCCGGCCATGTGCCGATGATCGTTGCCAGCTCGGCGAGCGCCGCCATGACGGTATCCAGGCCATCATCGGATAGCGCCGATGACTTCACGATATCGCCGGTCAGAACACAGACGGTCGGTTGCTGCATGAACGGGCTCTCTTCGACAGACCTAGAAATCGAAACTGTGCTGCGCGGTCGCGGCCGGCGCAAACCGCGACCGCAGCAACGCGCTGCTCACCTCGCCGACCCCCGGATGATGATTGGCGCAGATCACGAACGGCATGGCTTTTTTCACCCCGGCCTTGAGCGCGACCAGATCCTCGAGCCGCACCTTCTGCCAACGCCGCATAGCCAGAATACGGTTGACCGATTTCACCCCGAGACCGGGCACGCGCAACAGTCGTTCGCGGTCGTCCCGATTCAGATTCACCGGGAAATAAGCCCGGTTGCGCAACGCCCAGGCAAGCTTGGGGTCGACCTCCAGATCCAGCATGCCGGCCGCGGCCGTATCGTCGCCGCCCGCGGTGATTTCATCGTGGCGATAACCATAGAACCGGATCAGCCAATCGGATTGATACAGCCGATGCTCACGCATCAGCGACGTACGCCGTGCCGGCAACTTGGCCGAGGCATCCGGGATCGGCGAAAACGCCGAAAAATAGACACGTTTGAGCCGATAGGACGCGTATAAATCGGCCGTAGTCGACAGAATGGCGGCATCCGTGGACGGCTCCGCGCCGATGATCATCTGCGTCGACTGCCCAGCCGGCGCGAAGCGTTCGATCGGCGCCGGCGTCGGCCGCGCGTTGGTGATGCGTCGGGCGGCCCGCCGCGCCTCGGCCTGCTCGTCCTGACGGGACCGGATACGCGCCATCGACAGCTTGATGGTGCGGTGATCCTTCTCCGGCGCCAGATCGTGCAGGGCCGCCGGCGTGGGCAGCTCCACGTTGATCGACAGGCGATCGGCGTATTGGCCCGCCTCGGCCAGCAGCCCACCGTCGGCATCCGGGATGGTCTTGAGATGGATATAACCCCGAAAATCGTGATCGACACGCAGGCTGCGCGCCACCTCGACGAGCCGGGCCATGGTGTAGTCGGCGGTCTGGATCACGCCCGAGGACAGAAACAGCCCCTCGATGTAATTGCGCTTGTAGAAATCCAGCGTCAGGTTGACCACTTCCGCGGTCGAGAATCGCGCCCGCTGGACGTTCGACGAATTACGGTTGATGCAATAGCTGCACTCGTAGATGCAGAAATTGGTCAGCAGTATCTTGAGCAGCGAGATACAGCGTCCGTCCGGCGCATAGGCATGACAGATACCCGAGCCCTCGGCCGAACCGACGCCGCGCCCACCGCGCGACGAACGCGATACCGTACCGCTGGAGGCACAAGAGGCATCATACTTGGCGGCGTCCGCGAGAATCGCCAATTTCCGGATCGTTTCCATACTGGCTATTTATACAGTTTCTGCGCGAACAGATGCACCCTCGGCTGATCTCGCATACCCGACTTGCCGTGATCGGCCCGCTGACCGACGATGACGCCATGCAAACACGCGGATCACCCCGATGCTGCGGATCTCCAACACCGTCGTCCTGGAGGACGAAGAAATCGAATGGCAGGCCGTACGCGCCCAGGGCGCCGGCGGGCAGAAGGTCAACAAGACCAATTCGGCCGTGCATCTGCGGTTCGCCATCCCGGGCTCGTCGCTGCCCGAGGTCTACAAGACCCGGCTGATGGCCCGCGCGGGTACCGATCAACGCATCACGCGCGACGGCACCATCGTGATCAAGGCGCAGCAGTATCGCAGCCGCGAGGCCAACCTCGAGGACGCGCGCCAGCGCCTGGCCACGATCGTGGCCGCCGCCGGGCAGACACCCAAGAAGCGCCGGCCGACCCGGCCGTCAAAGTCCGCACGGCGCAAACGGACCGATGAAAAGAAGCGCCGGGGCCGGCTCAAGGCCATGCGTGGCCGGGACGTGCCGCGCGACTAAGCCTCAAGACGCCAGCGATTCGTCCGCCGAGTCGACGCCGAGCCCGTGGTCATGCGTTGGCGCCACGCCGAAGTAGCGCTTGTACTCGCGGGAGAACTGCGACGCGCTCTGATAGCCCACGGCACTCGCCGCGCCACTGACGTTGGCGGCGTTCTGGACCAGCAGGTCGCGGGCCTTGAGCAGGCGGATGCGCTTTTGATACTGCAACGGCGAGATCCGCGTGAGCTGCTTGAAATGGGCATGGAAGCTCGACACGCTCATGTGCGCGCGGGCCGCCAGCGCGGGGACCGAAAGCGGCGAGGCATACTCGGCACGCAGCAGTTCGATCGCGCCGCCGATGCGCGCGTAGACCCCCTGGGATTGCAGCAGTTGACGCAGCAGATGGCCCTGGGGCCCGCGCAACGCCGCGAAGATCACTTCGCGGATCCGCGCCTGGCCCAGCGCGCGCGCGGCCGACGGATCCTCCAGACAGGCCAGCAACCGCTCCAGCGCATTCCCGATGGCGCCGTCGAGCGTTACGGCCGCCATGGGCAGAGTATCCTCGACCCGCGCCGCGCCACGTCTAGACTCCGTCGGGCTCACAGCCCCGGCGAGTTCGGCCAGCAATTCCGGGGCGATCCGCAGGGCCGCGCCCAGCAATGGCGCCTCGGCCGATCCGCCGGTTTCGCACTCGAACGGGAGCGGGATGGCCTGGACCAGATAATGGCCGGCCCCATAACGGATCACGCGGTCGTCGATGAAGCCGGTTTTTTCGCCCTGAACAATGAAGATCAGACCGGGTTCGTACACGATCGGCTCGCGTTGTCGATGACAATGCGAAGCCACCAGCGACAACGCATCCAGGGCGGTATCGTTGAAACCGTCATGGCATACGTGGCGCTCGATCATGCGCGCCATTCGCTGGAGGTCTGTCGGCCCGGCCTGGGTCATCGGATCGGTCATCACAATACCGCACTATTGAACCGAAATAAGATTGTGCACGAAATCGCGTAGTTTTCCCGTGTCATCCCGCAGCGGCTCATAGTTTCGGGCATAAACACGCCATGAATGCCTATGGTTTCAAGTCGCTGCCGGACCAATGATTGACGCCGACGGCAGGCCGACGCCTGCACTGTTTGCCATCACAAGGAAGCTTCATGCCTACTGAGACCCAAGCCTACGCGGCCCACGCTGCCGACAAACCACTCGAACACTGGCACCTCGAGCGGCGCGACCCGCGCCCGGATGATGTCTCGATCGAGATTCTCTACTGCGGCGTCTGTCATTCCGATCTGCATTTCGCCAGGAACGACTGGGGTTTCACCGAATTCCCGATCGTGCCGGGCCACGAGATCGTGGGCCGGGTGACCCACGTCGGCCCCGAGGTGCAGCATTATGCCGAGGGCGATCTGGTCGGCGTCGGCTGCATGGTCGATTCCTGCCGCGAATGCGATGCCTGTCATGACGGACTGGAACAGTACTGTCTCAACGGCTTCACCATGACTTACGGCAGTGAGGATCGCCACGACGGCACCATGACGCAGGGCGGGTATTCCACCTTCGTGGTCGTGTCCGAGCGTTTCGTGGTCAAGATGCCCGACGGCATCGATCTGAAATCGGCGGCGCCGATCATGTGCGCCGGCATCACGACCTACTCGCCGCTCAAGCACTACGGCGTCAAGCCCGGCGACAAGGTCGGCGTGATCGGCATGGGTGGTCTGGGCCATATGGGCGTCAAGCTCGCCAAGGCGCTGGGCGCGGAAGTGACCGTGTTCACCCGTTCCGAATCCAAGGTGGCCGAGGCCAAGTCCAACGGCGCCGATCATGTCGTGGTCTCGACCGACGACGACCAGATGAACGCCGTGGCCGAAACCTTCGATTTCATGCTCGACACCGTGCCGGTGCAGCATCCGATCGATCCCTATCTGGGCGCGCTGAAATACGACGGCACGCATATTCTGGTCGGCCTGATGGATCCGATCGAACCGGCCATCACCGGCATGAACCTGGTCTTCAAGCGTCGCGTGGTCGGCGGCTCGTTGATCGGCGGCATGCCGGAAACCCAGGAAGTGCTGGATTTCTGCGCGCAAAAAGGCATCACCTGCGATGTCGAGATGATCGACATGGACTACATCAACGAAGCCTTCGAACGCATGAAGGATGGCGATGTCCGCTATCGCTTCGTCATCGACATGGCCTCGCTGAAAGACAAGGCGGCGTAAGCCGCTCGATCCGCCGGGCCAGCGCGGCCGGCAAACCGGCGCCCGTGGTGGGCGCCGGTTTTTTCATGGGCGGCGCCTATGTGCCGTTCACGAGCCGTGACCGTTGTCGGCCTTGGCTGCCGCCATCTTCCCGGCCGAATGGATCGGCTTGTAGATACAGGTCGCGCCCACCGGGGTCACCGCCAGCAACCCTACCGACGTCAACGCTATCCGCTTCATCCGCCCACTCCGATTCGATGGTTGCGGCCCGTCCGGACACCGCGCCCGACGACCCGACGATGGCTCCTAATCGAGGAATTCGATCAACGCCTGGTTGAACTCCTCGGCATGCGTGGCGTTGATACCGTGCGGGCCGCCCTGAATGACCACCAGCGAGGCATCCGGAATGCTCTCGGCGGTGCGCTTGCCCGAAACTTCCAACGGCAAGATGGCATCGGCATCGCCGTGAATGACCAGCGTGGGCACATCGATCCGTCCCAGATCGGCGCGAAAGTCGGTGCGCCCGAAGGCCGCGATGCAGTCCAGTGTCCCCTTGGCCGAAGCGCCCCAGGCCAGATTGCGGTGATAGATGCGTGCGGCTTCACTGACCAGCAGGCCGCCTGCTTCGGTGGAGAAAAAGTTCGACAAGAATTCCTCCATGAAGGCCAGCCGGTCGCCGGCCACACCGGCCTCGAGCTGCGCGATGGAGGCCTCGTCCAGGCCGCCTTGCGGATTGTCGTCGCTGCGGTACAGATACGGCGGCACGGCCGCGGCAAACACCGCCCCGGCAATCCGCGAGCTGCCGTAGGTGCCGAGATAACGCGCGACTTCGCCGCCGCCCATGGAAAAACCGACCAGGGTGGCGTCGTGCAGGTCCAGCCTCTCCATCAGTGCATGCAGATCCGCCGCCAGGCTGTCGTAGTCGTAGCCCTCCCATGGCTGGGACGACTGGCCGAAGCCGCGCCGATCGTAGGTGATCACGCGATAGCCGGCCTCGACCAGTGGCCGCACCTGGTTTTCCCAGGACCGGCCCGACAATGGCCAACCATGGATGAGCACGACCGGGCGACCGGCGCCGACATCCTCGTAGTACAGCTCGATCGGGGCCGTGTTTTCGGTGCCGATTTGCACATAAGCCATGGGGACTCTCCATCAGGAACGAATAATCAACCCGCCCAATATGCGTCAGCTCGGCCAGCCAGAAAAGCGCTCGGCGGCCCGGGCGCCGCATGCCCGTGGATCCGCGGATTGGGTGCCATCTTGCCGCCCCGGCCCCGTGCGCCGGGCGGGCACGACGATTGGCGCATCGATGCCCGCCGCCGGCCGTGCCGGAAAGGGCGCCGAAAGAAAACGTCGATAGCCTAACGCCCAGTTAAAGCTTCAAGCCGGAGTGCTTCTTGCGCGATTGGATGATCCTGTGTGATTTCGACGGCACGATCGCCGTGGATGATGTCACCGACGCCTTGTTGACGAAATTCGCAGCCGCCGAGTGGATGCGCATCGAAGCGGATTGGCGTGCGGGCCGCATCGGCTCGCGTGAATGCATGACGGCCCAGGTGGCCCTGATCGATGCGCCGCAGCAGGCCGTCGATGCATTGCTCGACAGCATGATCATCGACCCGGCATTCCCGGCATTCATCGCCGATGCCGTGCGCATGGGCATGTCCGTGACCGTGGTCAGCGACGGTCTGGACTATGCCATCCGCCGCATTCTCGCCGGCTATGGCCTGGATCACCTGCCGATTCGAGCCAATCGACTGCTGCACGACGGCGACCGCGGCTGGTCGATGCGCTCGCCGTTCGCGAGTCCGGCCTGCGCCGCGGCCAGCGGCACCTGTAAATGCCGCATCGCAACAGATCAAGCCCCGACACTTCTCATTGGCGACGGCCAATCGGATTTCTGTGTCGCGGGCACCGCCGACTATGTGTTCGCCAAGGACCGCTTGATCGAACACTGTCGAACCAAGGGCATCCCCCATTCATCGATCGCCGATCTGCGCGATGCGCGGCGGCTGTTGCCGCGCCTGCCCGAATTGGCCGGAATGGCGACCGTCTTTTCCTGAAACTTCCCCCTGCGAAGGCAAATGGCTATGAGTAGCGTTTTAAACACCGATGCCATCGGCATCGAGGCCACGGATGAAGCCTTGCTGGCCGACGAGGCCCGGTACTGCTCGTTCGGCGACACCGTCCACTACACCGACCCGCCGAAACTGTTCGAAGGCTGCGAAGGCAGCTATATGTACGACTCTTCGGGCACCCCGTACCTCGACCTGCAGATGTGGTATTCGGCGGTCAACTTCGGCTATGCCAATCCGCGCCTCAACGACGCGCTCAAGCGCCAGATCGATCATCTGCCGCAGGTTGCCAGTCAGTATCTGCATCGCGAGAAGATCGAGCTGGCCAAGACCATCGCCGTCGATGCCGAGCGCAAGTTCGGCCGGGCCGGCCGTGTGCACTTCAACGTGGGCGGCGCGCAGGCGATCGAGGATTCGCTCAAGATCGTGCGCAACTACACCGGCGGCAAGAGCCTGATGTTCGCCTTCGAGGGCGGCTATCACGGCCGCACCCTCGGAGCCTCGGCGATCACGTCCAGCTACCGCTACCGTCGCCGCTACGGCCACTTCGGCGAGCGGGCGATGTTCCTGCCGTATCCGTACCCGTTCCGTCGCCCCAAGGGCATGGGCAAGGAAGAGTACGGCGAGCACCTGGTAGCCGAGTTCGCGCGCCTGTTCGAAACCGAGTACCACGGCGTGTGGGACCCGAAGGTCGGCGAGTGCGAATATGCCGCATTCTACGTCGAGCCACTGCAGGGTACCGGCGGCTACATCATGCCGCCGATGAACTACTTCCAGGGCCTGAAGAAGGTGCTGGACCAGTACGGCATCCTGATGGTCTGCGACGAAATCCAGATGGGTTTCTATCGCACCGGCAAGCTGTGGTCGATCGAGCACTTCGGCGTCACACCGGACATGATCGTGTTCGGCAAGGCGCTGACCAACGGCCTGAACCCGCTGTCGGGCCTGTGGGCCCGCGAAGAGCTGATCAACCCCGAGGTATTCCCGCCCGGCTCCACGCATTCGACCTTCAACGCCAATCCGCTGGGCACCGCGGTAGGCCTGGAGGCAATGAAGATGATGCACGAAACCGACTACGAGGCCATGGTCATGGCCAAGGGCGCGCACTTCCTGGAAGGCCTGCAGGACTTGCAAAAGCGCCACAAGGAGATCGGCGACGTCGATGGCCTGGGCCTGGCCCTGCGCTGCGAGATCTGCACCGAGGACGGCTTCACGCCCAACAAGGCGCTGGTCGATCGCATGGTCGACATCGGCCTGGCCGGCGAGCTGGAGCACAACGGTCGCAAACTGGGCCTGGTGCTGGACATCGGCGGCTATTACAAGAACGTAATTACGCTAGCGCCCTCGCTGCATATCAGCACCGAGGAGATCGACCTTGGCATCGCCCTGATCGATCAACTGCTGACCCGCGCCAAGCGCGCCGCCTGAGCGGCGCTTTGGCCGGTGCCGGAAGGGATGTTCACGATCCAGCGTTCGCCACATTCCGGTTTCGACGGGGCCGCCTTCGGGGCGGCCCCGTCAGCTTTGGAAGCGACGCAGCGCGAGTACCGCATTGAGCCCGCCAAAGGCGAACGAGTTGGACAATATCGTGTCGATACGTTGTTCCCGCGCGACATTGGGCACGTAATCGAGATCGCAGGCCGGATCGGGATCGAGAAAATTGGCCGTGGGCGGAATCAAATCCTGTCGCAGCATCCCCAGCGCCGCGACCAATTCCAGTGCACCGGACGCGCCCAGGGCGTGGCCGTGCACCCCCTTGGTCGAGGACACGGCAAGACGCGCGGCGTGTTCGCCGAATACCGCGTGGATAGCGCGCGTCTCGGTGGCGTCATTAGCCATCGTGCCCGTACCGTGCGCATTGATGTAGCCGACCTGTGCGGGCTGCAGGTCCGCATCGTCGAGTGCCGACTGCATGGCGCGTATGGCGCCCTGTGCCGAGGGCGCCACGATGTCATCGGCATCGGCGCTCATGCCGAAACCGGCCAGTTCGGCCAGAATCGTGGCGCCCCGCTGCTGCGCATGCGCCAGCGTTTCGAGAACACAGATCCCGGCGCCTTCGGCCAGCACCAGTCCGCGACGCTGCTTGCAGAACGGGCGACAGGTATCGTCCGCCACCACGCGCATCGCCTCCCAGCCGCGTATGCCCGACAGACTGAGACAAGAGTCGGTGCCCCCGGCCAGCGCGACATCGGCCAGGCCGCAACGCAGCATCGTCGCCGCCTGGGTCACCGCATGGTTGGACGATGCACAGGCGCTGACGACACCGAAGGCCGGGCCTGCCAGGCCGTGTTCGATACTGATCTGGCTCGCCGGTGCATTGGGCATCAAGCGCACGATCGACAGCGGATGAATACGTGTCGAATTGTCGCGATAAAGACGCTGGCTCTGTTCGTCGCGCGAAAACTCGCCGCCCACGCCGGTGCCCACGACAGTAGCCGCGCGCCTGCGAAGCGCTTCATTCGCGGCGAAATCGAGCCCCGACTGCGCGACCGCCTCGCGGGCGGCCAAAAGCGCCAGTTGCGAGACGCGGTCGAGCAGGCTCAGTTGGCCGCTTTCAAAATGAACGCTCGGATCGAAGTCTTCCAGCTGTGCCGCAACCTTCATGCGTAAGCTGACATTCTCCGCCGGCGACTGCAGGGGACGAATGCCACTGCGGCCTTCCACCATGGCGCGCCAGAGCGGATCGGCTCCGAGGCCGAGCGCGCTGACCGCTCCCATGCCGGTGATCACGACACGATGCATGCGCGGGGTCCGGGACAACGATGAGTCGCTCAAGGATCAGTTTCCCGCCGACTTTGCCGCCGCGCCGGCCAGTTCGGCGGTGACCACGTCGATCAGCCCGCGGACTGTGCCGGTATCGAAGTTCGGATCGCGCTCGGGCAAGGTGATATCGAAGTGTTCTTCGAGATCGAACAGGATTTCGATGGCTTCCATCGAAGCGATGCCGAGATCGTCGAGGGTGGCATCGAGTCCGATGTCCTCGGGGCCGACGTCGGTGTGGGCCGCGATGATCTGGAGTATCTCGGTCTGGACTGTCGCCGACATCTTGTTGCTCCCAGGCACGTATGGAATCCGCCCGCGGTCGCGCGCCCGACGTATGCCGCCAGCGCGAAAGCCCCGAACCCGTTTCACAGCGTAGGAGACGAACCTTGCCGCGACCTTTCATCGGGCAGTTGGAGCCCGCCTCGCTGGTCCGCCATTTTCAGGCCCATCCACCGACCGGATTTGCCGCAGGCGCGGGCCCCCGGGCAATGCCCGTCTTTTCCACCCGATTCGATCTGCTCACCACGGCCGAGCCGGCATTTCGTCGCCGCATGGAAAAACTGCCGCTGTTTCGCTACTGGCGGCGCTGGCTACAACCGCGCACGCTGTTTGCCGGTGCCACCGTCAGCGAATACGCCTGGTTGCCGGCCGGCGGCGACGCCCCGGCATTGGCCCGGGAACTAGTGGCGGCAAACGGCAAGGCATGGCCGTTTCTCATCGTCAAGGATCTGCCGCAGGCTTCGCCACTGCTGGACGCGGACGCCAACGCGTTCGTCGACGACTTCGTCAAGGCCTGCGAGGCGGCCGGCTTCGTCATCGTGGAAGGTCAGGCCCTGGCCTGGGTGCCGATCGATTTCGATAGCGAAGACGCCTATCTCAAGCGCCTGTCACGCGGGGCGCGGCGCAATATCCGGCGCAAGCTGCGATCACGCGATCAGTTGGAGGTACAGGCGTTGCATACCGGCGGCGCCGAACTGCTCGACCCCGCCCTGCAGGATGCCTGCATCGCCCTGTACGAGCAGGTCTATGCCCAGAGCGAAGTGCACTTCGACCACCTCGACGCCAGCTTCTTTCGCGCCGTTTTCGAAGATGCCGACAATGGCGGCGTGATGTTCGTCTATCGTCACCAGCAGCAGATGATCGGCTGGAACCTGTGCTTCGAGCATGCCGGCGGGCTGGTCGACAAATATGTCGGCTTCGACTACCCGGCCGCGCGCGATCACAATCTCTACGCCGTAAGCTGGATGCACAATCTGAGCTATGCCCGCGAGCGCGGCCTGACGCATTACATCGCCGGCTGGACCGACCCGGAGGTCAAGTCGCATCTCGGCGCCCACTTCACCTTCACACGACATGCGGTACGGCCGCGCAACCGCTTGCTGCGCGCGATATTGCGCCGCCTGGCGCCGTATTTCGAAAGCGACCGACAATGGTATGAACAGCGCACCGCCCATGTATCCCATCGCACTTGATCTCGATGGGTCGATCGGCCCCCTTGAGCGCGGCACCCGGATCGCACTCGACGGCTGGCCGGAACGACTGCGGTTCGCCTGCAGCCGCCGCGCGTTACGGGGCTTCGGCCGCGAGCTCGCCGGCAAGATGCCGCGGGATGCCGGCCCGGTCTTCATCGGCAGCGGCGATTTCCATCACCTGAGCCTGCCATTGATCGAACGAACCAGTGCCCGGCTACCGGGTCTGGATGTCGTCGTATTCGACAATCATCCGGACAACATGCGCTTTCCGTTCGGAATCCATTGCGGATCCTGGGTCCGCCGGGCTTTGGCGCTGCCGGGCGTGCGCCAGGTACATGTGGTCGGCATCACATCCTCGGACATCGGCCTCGGTCATGCCTGGGAAAACTATCTGCGACCGCTGTATTCGAAGCGTTTGCGCTATTGGTCCACGGGCGTCGACGTCGCCTGGGCGCGGCGGCTGGGACTGGGCCATGCGTTTTCGAGTTTCGACGACATCGAGACGCTGCACCGGGCGTTTGTCGAGCACATGGCCCGCGACCGCTCGCCGATCTACCTGTCCATCGACAAGGATGTGCTGAGTGTCGAGGATGCCCGTACCAACTGGGACCAGGGCCTGATGCGCGAGTCGCAGTTAACCGCGGCGCTGCAAGCGCTGCGCGGACGTATCGTCGGCTGCGATGTCACCGGGGAAGTCTCGGTCGCGCACTATCGTCAATGGTGGAAACGCCTGCTGTCGTCGCTCGATCAGCAATGCGAGGTGCCGGCCGACCAGCTCGCCGACTGGCAAGAGACACAACACGCCCTGAACCGGCGTCTGCTGCAACAGATACAGGCCGCCTGGCGCCCCGATCCGGCATAGCGGGCACCGATGACGCGACCGCGCGCAGTCAGAGCCTATTCCAATAGGCTCTTAATGCCCGGCGCTATCGGGTTCGCTCAGTGCCAGACAAACGATGCCGGCGACGATCGCCGCAGCGCCGAGCGCCTGACTCCAGCCGATGGATTCGCCGAAGATCGGGACCGAAAGCAGCAGCACGCTGACCACCTCGAGATGCGATGCGGCGAACGCGGGGCCGATCGGGGCCCGTCGCAGCAGCGTCATCCAGGTGAAAAAGGCGCCTATGTAACCGATGACCGCGCCATAGACCCAGGGTTGCGTGAATACGCGTTCCAGCCACGCCAGATTGGCCTGTACCGGCAATGCACGGTCGCCAGCGTATTTGAAGCTGAGCTGCGCCAGGGTGTCGAAACTCAGCAGAACCGCGAATCCGATGAGATAAAAACGCTTCATGTGCCGGCCCCGACAATCGCCACGCCGAGCGCGACCAATGCAATACCCAGCACGCGCAGCCGGGTCAGACGCTCACCGAACAGAAGACGGCCGGCCAGCATGATCGCCACGATGTTGATCGAGCCGAGCAGAATGCCCCGGCCCAGCGGTATCAGCGACAGAAACGCGATCCAGGCCAGAAACTCGAAGACATAGCAGGCCCCGCCGAGCCAGATCCACGGCCGCACCAGCATATGCCGCCAGTGCGCCAGGCCATCGCCCTCGAGCCCATGACTGGCCGCGGTCTTGAAGGTCAGCTGGCCGGCGGTATCGAACAATTCCACGATCAGCCAGAGCAGCAGAACGGTCGGCGTCATGGGCTCGACCGGGGCACGGACTGCGATGCCATGCAACCGATCACGCCGCGTTTTCCAGCGCGGTCGCGTTGTCGATCGTACGGTTGAAGAAATCGGCCGCGCCGGTGATCAAGCGACGGCGCTCGCGATCGATGGTGATCATGTGATAACTGTCTTCAAGCCAGAGAAACTCCGATGGCCCGCTGACGCGCTGTGCCACCAGTTCGGCGTTCCAGCGCGAGGCGATATCGTCCTCGGTCGCGTGCGCGATCAGGCAGGGCGCGGCCACCCGAGCGAGATCACGCCGTACCCGACGCGACAGCAGATAAAGCTCGGCCAGCGAATGCCAGGGGTTGCCCGGCAAGCCGGCCGCTGTACTGTCGCCGCTGGCCATGGCCTGGCTGATCTGGCGCCGCAGATTCTCGTCGCGCAAACCATACGGCGGCTGCTCCATGAACATGCGATCACGGCCTATGCCCAGACGCTTGAGCATGGGCAGCAGAAACGCCAGCCGGTTCAGCGCCGGCAGGCTCCAGCCGTCATAGCGAAACGTCGCGCCCAGCACGCCCACGCCATCGACCCAGCCCGGCTGTTCCTCGGCCAACCGCAGCGCCAGCAAGGCACCCATCGACAGGCCGGCGACAAACAGATGCTCGACCGAATCGCGCATCTCGCGCGCAGCGGTCTCCACGCTGCGGTACCAGTCCGGCCAACCCGTGGCCAGCAGATCGTCGACACTGCCGCAATGCCCGGCCAGCTGCACGCCCTGGGTGGTAAAGCCTCGATTGTTCAGCCCCTTGCCCAGGATCCGCATTTCCTGGGGAGTGCCGGTCAGGCCATGGATCAGAAGCACCCCGCGACTGTCTCCGGGGAAGAAAAACTCGACATTGGGGGTCATCTACAGGCTCTATCCTCGAATCAGGCGCCATGCGCGCAGCCGGTCACTGTCAGCATGCCAGCAACGGGTTTCAGGAGCCTTTCACCGGGGCCTTGGCGGCATCATGCCCCGGCTGCGACCCGCCGGGCAGGATGCGTACCAGCACCCGCTGACCAATACGCCGGTGCGACGGTTTGTCGAAGGCGAGTACGCACAGCACGGTGCGTATCCCGGCGTTCTGACCCGGGTCGTTATCCAGCTTGGGCTTATGGAATACGTCGCCGACGCGCACGATGTGCGCCCTGCCAAGCGGGGTCTGGCCGGCATCGTCGAGCACCACCTGGGCCGACATCCCCTTGTGCACGGCGCCTACGTATTCCTGGTTCAACTCGGCGCGTACGATGCGCGCGCGATCGGGCAACAACTCGAATGCGGGGCCGGCGTCGGCCGCCACGTGGTCGCCCGCATGAATATGGACCTGCACGATGCGACCCGCGACCGGCGCTTTGATCCGGTGCTGGGCCAGCCGCCGCCGGGCGATCGCCAGTTTGCCCTGGGCGATATCGATCTCGGCGCGGGCGCTGTCCAGCTGCCATTTGAGATCATGCACTTTCTCGGCTGCGGCGTCGGCATCGTGCGTCGACCCGGCACCGGCACGGGCGGCCGAACGCAGCGTGCCCGCGCGGCGGCGGGCCGCTTTCAGCCGATCCGCGAGAATATGGCTCTGGCTCCGCGCTTGCGACAACTTGCCCTGGGCGATGTGAACCTGGGCCTGCGCGACGTGCGCATTCAGGCGGGCCAGCAGCTGGCCTTTGTCGACCCGGTCGCCCGCGTGCACCGTCACCGCCTCTACGCCGCCAGACACCGGCATATGCAGATCCAACAGCCCGCCTTCGACATCGATACGACCGCGTGCCACCGCGGCATAGTGACTGTTGTCGGACTTGGCCGCCGGCTTTGCCGAGCCGTGATCGGCGGCTGTTGCCACCGCAATGGCCGCGGTGAGCAGCAATACAGCCGACAGCAGCGCGGCGTAGCGCGCGCGCCACGCATATCGATTCTTCACCATGAACATGCCCCTCGTGGCGGCCTCATTCGGCCTCGCCCCATGAATCGTTGAGAATGCGCCCGTCCTCCATGGTCAACACCCGATCGGCATGGCTGATCAGCCGTGGATCGTGGCTGACGCACAACACCGTGGTGCCGTGTTTCCGGGCGATGCGATGCAGCAGATCGATCACGGCCTGGCCGTTGGCGGCATCCAGCGCGCTGGTCGGCTCGTCGGCAAACAGCAGCGCGGGTGATTTCGCCAAGGCCCGCGCGATCGCGACGCGCTGTTTTTCACCGCCGGAAAGCTCGGCCGGGCGCAGATTCTGGCGGTGCGCCATGCCCATCTCGTCGAGCGCCTCGTCGACGCGGCGCGTAATCTCGCGTGATGACAGATCAAGATACTGCAGCGGCAGCTGCACCTGTTCGCGTGCCGTCAGGGCCGGGAACAGGTTGAATCCCTGGAATACGAACCCGGTGTGGTGCAGGCGGAAGGCCTCCACATGCTTCGGGTCCATCTCCTGCAATGGCTCGGAAAGCGCCAGCACGCGCCCCTGATCCGGCGCCTGCAGCCCGCTGAGAATCGACAGCAGCGTGCTCTTGCCGCAGCCGGACGGCCCGGAAATGAGCGTCAGCGCGCCCGCCCGGATCGCCACCGACAAGTCATCCAGAATACGCGTGGTCAGCCGGCCCGAGGTGAAGGACTTGGTCAGATTTTCTGCAACGAGCGTCACTCCGTCGTCGATCTCTGGATTCAACTGGGACATCGACTCACCTCAGTAGCGTGGCGGGATCGGCGCGCCGGATGCTGCGCATCGCGATCAACCCGGACACCGCCACCAACGCCATGACCAGCCCGAGGCACCCCGCGGCCACGGATGGCTGCATGGCCACCGGGACGTTTTCGCTATGCGCCAGCCAGATCAGCAGGGCCGCCAGTACGCTGGCCAGCACGACACCACAGGCCCCGACCCAGAAGGCCTGCTCCAGAACGACCCAGCGCAGGGCACGCTTGCCGACCCCCAGGGCATTGAGCGTGGCGTATTCATTGACCGAGGCCGCCACCGCCGCCATCAGCGCCTGGCTGGTGATGATGGCGCCCACCGCAAACACGATGACCGCAAGAAACAGCACGCCAGCGCCGGCGCCGGTGTTGAACAACCAGAACAGGATCGAAAGCCGCGCGAATGCCGACGCAGTCCAGGCCTGATAGCGGCCGAATCCGGTATGACCGTTCAACTGGGCCACGACCGCAGGCGCATCCCCGGTATGGCGTAGCCGCGCGACGAGGTACGTGGGCCCGCCGCTTTCGCTGGGCGACGGGTCCAGCAGGCGCGCGGTCTGCACCGAGGTCACGATATTGGCACCGCCCAGGGCCCGCAGGCCGCGGGCCGTACCGACGACGCGAACCAGGTGGCCGTTCACGCTGGCGGTATCGCCCACCTGCACGCCCAATTTGTGTAAATCGGCGGGGTCCACGACGACCGACTCCGGATAAGCCAACCGGGCCCGTACCGCCGGTGTGAGGACGCGCGAAAACATCATCGCGCCGGGCTGGGTGGAAACGCCCGACACAAAGACCGAGACGCCACCGGTATCGTGTCCGCCGCGCCAGTCGCCATCGAGCAGATAAAACGGTTCGACGGACTTGATCTGCGGATTCATCTCCAGCAATGACGCGATATCCGAGGCAATCGGGCGCCCCTGGTCGACGCTCTGGGTGCCCGGGTAGCCGACCCAGATATCGGCGTCCGAATCGGAGACATAAACCGCCGCACCGCCGAAAATACCGAGCACCAGCGCCGCCTGCAGCAACTGCAGCAGCGTGGCGAAACCCACGGCCAGCATCGCCGGCAGGAAGCGTCGCCATTCGTGGCGCAGGGTCTTGCGTGCCAGTGAGACCATCGCTCAGCCCGCGCTCTTGATCGAACGATTGCTGGCCCCGCCGAGGGCCTTGTAGAGCGCGACGTAGGCGGTATCGTGCGCCGCCCGCGCGTGGATCAGGCGCAGTCTTGCCTGGTCGTAACTGAATTCGGCCACAAGATGCCGATCCGGGCTGTCGAGCCCCAATCGGGCGCGGGTCCGGGCCCGGGCGACCGCTCTTTTCTCGCGCTGGACGACCTGCTTTCGGGTCTGAAGCCGGCCCTGCGTGCTATGCAACGCGTCCAGTTTCGTCTCGACATCGGCCACGCCCTGCAGGACCGCTTCGCGATAGGCCAGCGAGGCCGCCTTGAGCAGATGCCCCTTCGCGTTGGCGCGGGCCTTGCGCAGGCCCCAGTCGAACAGCGGGATACTGACCGTCGGGCCGAACGAGCCGATTCCATTGATGCCGCTGGCGTGATAGCTGGCCAGGTCGGTCGACGCAACCAGTGACGCACCCAGCCCGATACTCGGATAGCGATTGGCCTTGGCCATCCCCAGTTGCCCGGCGGCGCGAATGACCCGGGCCCGGGCCCGGGCGATACCGGGCCGCGTATTCAACAGATCGGCCGGCACCGAAACGGGCTCGTAGCCGCGCAGCTTCGGCAACTTGGCGTGATGAGCCCAGGCCGGCCTGGGCTCATCACGCCCGGTCAAGGTGGCCAGTTGCTGGGCCGCGGCCACGGCGGCATGCCGCGCGCTCTGTTGTTGTGTTTGCAGATCGGATTTCTTCAGCAACGGCGCGGTCAGCACCGCAGGCGATGCCAGACCGAGACGCACGCGCACCCGGGCCAGCCGGATGCGTTTTTGCTGTAAACCGATCATCCGTTTCAGGATCGCGCTGTTCTGCTGCGCCGCACTCAGGTTGATCCAGTCGCGCGCGACCTCGGCCACCATCGACACACGCACCTCGCGCAGCTTGTCGGCCGCTTCGTCGAGATGGCCCTGGGCGACGTTGTGCGCGGCCTGGGCCCGACCGAAAAACGGCAGCTCCCAGTGGGCATCGAAGCCCATCAGAAAATAGGAGGCGCGGGCATCCGGATCGACCGGGTCGTCGGTGTTGATGCTCAATGCCGGTTTGTACGGCGCATCGCTGCGCAGATACAGGGCACGAGCGGCCCGCACCCGCTCCAGCGCCGAGGCGAGATTCAGGTTGGCCTTCAGTGACTCGTCGACCAGCCGATTCAGCGCGGGGTCGTGTAACGCCTGCCACCATTCATGGTAATTGGGTTCCGGCGTCCCGGCCTGCTTGGCGGCATGGGTCCAATGCGCCGGCAACGACACATGCGGCTTGGGCACCGGCGTGGATACGCAGCCGGCCAGCAACAGCGTCGCCGCCAGGCCAGCGCACCAGCGGCCGGAGCGCGCTATCGAAGCCACCATCCATACATCCCTTGATTTCATGAGTGCCGGCCGTGGCGTTCGTTCGTTGCCTCGGGGGCGTCAGGTGACGCCAATCGCGGCAAGCAGAGTTGCACGCTGAGCCCGCCCAGTGACGAGCGTTCAAAACGAACGGTCCCGCGGTGCTTTATGACGATGTGGCGAACGATCGCCAGCCCCAGGCCGGTCCCGCTGCGCTGATTGTTCGGCGCGCGGAAAAAGCGCTCACCGAGCCGCGGCAATACCTCGGCATCGACGCCGGGGCCGCTGTCGTCGATCTGCACGCACAGCGCGTCGACCTCCGGGGTCAGGGTCAGGGTCACCGTGCCTTGCCGCGGCGTGTAGCGCAGTGCGTTGTCGATCAGGTTATCCAGCGCCTCCTGCAGCGCCACGGCGTCGCCATTGACCCAGGCCGCCTCGTCGGTGGTTTCGAAACCGAGGTCGATCTGGCTTTCGATCGCCTCCGGAACACGCTGCCCGGCCAGTTCCGGCAGCAGCTTGCGCAGATCGACCGGCGCCATCTGCATCGGGCGCGCCTCGGCCCGGGTCAGCGCCAACAGCTGACCGGAAGTCCGGGCGGTACGTCCGGTCAGTTGTTGTATGTGTTCCAGCGCCTTCAGCGCGCGCGGGTCGTCGGCGTAGCGCATCGCCCGTTCCACCTGAAGCCGCAGCCCGGCCAGGGGCGTGCGCAGCTGATGCGCCGCATCCGCGATGAACCGCTCATGCAGTGCGATGATGTCGCGCAAGCGGGCGAACAACGCATCGATCGTGTGCGTGAGCGGCAACAGCTCCACCGGCACATCATCGTCCTCGATCGGCGACAGATCGTGTTCGCGACGACTGAGCCGTCGTGTCAGCGGATCGATGACACGCAGACCGAATCGAACCCCGAGCCACACCAGCAGCAGCAACGCGCTGATCAGGGCCACTTGCAGGGAGATATTGAGCAGCAGGATCTGACGCGCGACCTGACGGCGCCCGCGGAAGGTCTGCGCTACGGTGATATCGAGAACCCGATTCTTGTGCCCGGGATCGACGATGGCCAGTGTGGCAGCCCGTAACGCGGTGTGCTTGAGATGGGTATCGTACAGTCGCGGCGGCTGGCCCGGCTCCGGCGCGGGCGCCACCGGCGGCAATATCCGGCTGCCGGCGATCAGGCCCTGTTGCGGGCTGCGAATGGCGAAATAGTTGTGGCCGTCGGGATCGAACTGCAAAAGAAAACGCGCCTGGGGCGATATCGTGCCTTTGAGCGCGTGGGTTTGAAGCATGGTAGCCAGCGTCCGGCCGTCGTCAGCCAGATCCTCGTCGTGCACCCGGTTGGCATAGGACAAGGCCACGAAGTAGGTGATCACGGCATCAGCTGTCAGAATGATCAGCATCGGAACCAGCAGAAACAGCAACAGACGACGGCGCAGACTCGGGCGCCGCGCGGCCGCGGATGCGGACGAACTCATTCGGACGCTTCATCGACTGTCAGCATGTAGCCGAGCCCGCGCACCGTACGCACCGACGCCCCCGATTTTTCCAGCTTGCGCCGCAGGCGATGTACGGCGATATCCAACCCATTATCGGTCAGTTCCTCGTTCCAATCACATATGGCTTCGATCAGCTGCGATCGGCTGATCAGGCGCTCCGGCCGGGCGGCCAGGGCTGACAGCAACCCAAACTCCCGGGCCGTAAGCTCGAGCTCACGCGCTCCGACCCAGCCCCGCCGGCCCGCAATATCCAGCCGCAATCGCCCCAACTGCACTTCCGGCCGGCCATGCGTGACCTGGCGGCGCAGCAACGCACGCACCCGGGCCGCGAACTCGACGTAAGCGAACGGCTTGACCAGATAGTCGTCGGCACCGAGATCAAGGATGCGGATCCGTTCCTCCATGCTGTCCCGAGCGGTAACGATGAATACCGCCAGCGGGTTCCGATCCTGGCGCAACTCATGCAGCAATCGGTCGCCACTCAGGTAGGGAAGCCCCAGATCCAGAACCAGCAAATCGTGCGTCTTTTCCTGCAGCGCCAGCCGAGCCTCGCGCCCGTCCGACAAGTGATCCACCGCATGACCGCTGTCGCGCAAGCCGGCACACAAGCCCTCGGCAATCGCGGGATCATCTTCTACCACGAGGATACGCATCGGCGGAGGGCAGCCCTGTTTTCTTGCTTGTTCGGGAACATGGGTGGGACTGCGTGCCGCCGACTAAGTTCAATCCATGCGCACCATCAACGGAACAATCCGGCTTACGCGCCGACCGGCGGGGTCGCCTCCCGGCCGGTAAGCGATGGCGCCGCAAAGCCCCGCCTCACGCCGGCCGGGACCCGCGCCACTCGGGTCGCCGTTGCCGGTTCGCCCTGATGCGAGCGCACACGCATCATGACAGCCTGGGCTTTACGATAAACGAACGCCGCGCCCGCGCTGTCGGCAACAGCGCGCGGAATCCAGCATCGGGGCGCGTTCGCCGCCGCCCCTGCGGCGCGGCGAGACCCGCTATACCTGGCGCGCGCCGTCACGCCACATGCGAGGAATCCAGGCCCAGCGGATCGGCGTTATTGCCGGCAGACACCGCGTCCGCAGCCAGGCGCGGCTTGATCAGCGCATAAACCAGTCCGGTGACCACCGAACCCGAGGCGATCGCGCCGAGATAGAGGAACGCGTGGGTCACGGCGTTCGGGATCAGCAGCACGAACAACCCGCCGTGCGGGGCCATCAGTTTGCAGCCGAAGTACATGCTCATGCCGCCCGCGACCGCGCCGCCCGTCACGCAGCAGGGAATCACGCGCAGCGGATCGCGGGCCGCGAACGGAATCGCGCCCTCGGTGATGAAGCACAGGCCCAGCACCACCGCGGCCTTGCCGCCCTCGCGCTCGGCGGTATCGAACTTCGGCCGGGCCACCACACTGGCCAGGCCGAGGCCCAACGGCGGCACCATCCCGCCGGCCATGATGGCGGCCATCGGCAGATAAGTGTGCGAGGACAGCAGCCCCACGCCAAACGTATAGGCCGCCTTGTTGATCGGCCCGCCCATGTCGAAACACATCATGCCGCCCAGCAACAGGCCCAGCAGCACGGCGTTGGTGGCGTCCATCGAATTGAGGAAGTGCGTCAGCGCACCGAGAATGGCCGCCACGGGCGTGCCGATGACGTAGATCATCACCAGACCGGTTGCCAGGCTCGACAACAACGGGATGATGAGAATCGGCTTGAGCGACTGGATGCTCGCCGGTAACGGCACGAACCGCTTGACCGCGAGCGCCGCATAGCCACCAAGAAAACCCGCGATGATGCCGCCGATGAAGCCGGCGCCGAGATCGGTCGCCAGCCAGCCGCCGATTAGGCCCGGGGTCAGCCCCGGCCGGTCGGCGATCGAATACGCGATATAGCCGGCCAGCACCGGCACCATCAGCTTGAAGGCCGAACCAGCGCCGATCTGCATGAGCGCGGCCGCGAAGCTGCCTTTCTGGTCCGCGGCATGAATGCCGAACACGAACGACAGGGCGATGCACAGCCCACCGGCCACCACCATCGGCAGCATGAACGATACGCCGGTCAGCAGATGCTTGTAGACCCCGCGTTCCTTGAAACTGGCCTTGGGCCTGCTGGCCGAGGCGCCGTATTCGGCCTCCCCCTCCGACTCGACCGCCGCTTCGGCGAGCGCGGCCTCGATCGTCGCCTTGGCGCGCTTGAGCGCAGCCCCCGTGGACGCCCGATAGATCCGCTTGCCGGC
The DNA here is from genome assembly GCF_003177035.1 of Salinisphaera sp. LB1. Taxonomy (NCBI): domain Bacteria; kingdom Pseudomonadati; phylum Pseudomonadota; class Gammaproteobacteria; order Salinisphaerales; family Salinisphaeraceae; genus Salinisphaera; species Salinisphaera sp. LB1. The sequence continues at coordinate 809,547 of NZ_CP029488.1, forward strand.
GAAGCGCGAATCGTCGACCTCGATGTCGCAAGCCAGCAGCACGATGTCGGCGGCCGCAATCTCCTCGTCGGTGAGCGCATCCTGGGCCCCGACCGAACCCTGGGTTTCGATGCGCACCTCGTGGCCCATCGCGCGCCCGGCCTGGGTCAGCGCTTCAGCCGCCATGAAGGTATGCGCCACGCCCGTCGGGCAGGCGGTTACGCCGACGATGCGCGCACGCTCGGCAGGCGCCGCCTCGGCATCGGGCGCCGCGGCCGGCTCGTCGGCCGGGTCGTAGGGCTGCGCCGCCTCGGGCGCGCGCTCGATCACGCGATCCGGATCGGCCAGCGCATCGGCCATCTCGGCCCGATACAACGCCCGGCCGGCATAGCACGCCAGATCAACCGGCGCACTCGCAGCCACGATGATCAGCTCGCCGGTGCCGTCGTCCTCGTTGGCGAAGACCGGCGTGTGGCCCTGGCGCTCCGCCGCGCGGGCCAGTCGCTGGGCCGCCAGCCAGGATGTGGTGCGGCCGCCGGGGCAGGCTGTGACGATGGTTATTTTCATGCTTCACTCCTCAGCAACGGTCTTCGCCCCATCGGCTCGGACACGTCGTCTGGCAACTGCTCTATTCCACCGGCGCGTCGATCGTGACGGCATCGACCGTCACCGCGCCGCGCAATGTCTCGAAAACCGGCGTATCCGAACGGCCGACCCCGATCCGGGTCACGGCATCGGCCGACAAGGCCACCGCAAACGCGAGCGTGTCGGCATCCGCCCAGCCCGAAAGCCGCCCGTGCAGGAGCCCGGCAACCAGCGTGTCTCCGGCACAGACCGTGCTCTCGACCCCAACCGCGGGCGCGGTGGCCGCCAGCACATCGCGGCTCGTGAGCCACACAACCCCGTCGGCACCGCGCGAGATCGCGACCTCGGCCACACCCCGGCCCTGCAATTCACGCCCCGCGGCGATCAAGTCGGCGGCGTCGGCCAGATCGCGGCCCACGCAGGCCGCCAGTTCAGCGGCGTTGGGCTTGATCAGCGCCGGCGCGAGCGCGAGTCCGGCCGTCAGGGCGGCACCACTGGCATCCAGCCATAACGGGATCCCGGCCTCGAGCAGCGGATCGAGCGCGGCATGCAGCATCGCCGGGGTCAGACCCGGCGGCAGACTGCCGGCGATCACCACTGCGTCGAGTGGACCGGATGCCTGGGCCGCGATCACTTCGGCCAGGCGCGCGGCGTCGGACGCCTCGACCGCCGCGCCGGGCGCATTGACGTCGGTGACGCGACCATCGGCTTCGGCGAGCTTGGCGTTGGTACGGGTTTCGCCGGGCACGCGCACGAAGTCATCGGTGACGCCCCAGTCCGCGAATGCGGCCCCGAAAACGCCCGCGTTATCGGCGCCGAGAAAGCCGGTCACGGTCACGTCATGCCCGTGGGCGGCGAGCACCCGCGCGACGTTGTTGCCCTTGCCCGCCGGGCTCGTGCGGCAAGTCCGCGCGCGGTTGACCGCGCCCGGCACGAGCCGCGCCAGGCCGATCGACAAATCCAGCGCCGGGTTCGGCGTGATCGCCAGAACGCGCGCCATTACGATTGGGCCTCGACTGCCTCGCGCACCTCGGCGGCGGTCGCCAGTGCCAGCAGGGCTTCGGCGCGGGTAGACGCCTCGCTCTGCGACAGTCGGCGAATGCGCGCCTTGACCAGCGGGACCTGGCGCGCGTTGACCGACAGCTCGTTAACGCCCAGGCCCACCAGCACACCGACCGCCTGGGCGTCGCTGGCCAGCTCGCCGCACACGCCCACCCAGCAACCGTGCGCCTCGGCGGCGGCAACGGTCATCAGGATCAGCCGCAGCACCGCCGGATGCAGGCCATCAGCCTGGCCCGACAACTGCGGATGGCCGCGGTCGATGGCCAGGGTGTACTGGGTGAGGTCGTTGGTGCCGATGGAGAAGAAATCCACGTGCGGCGCCAGCGTTTCGGCCAGCAGCGCACACGACGGCACCTCCACCATCACACCGAGCTGTACGTCGACGTGGTCGAACTCGGCGAGCACGCGATCGTAGATGGCCTTGGCGGCATGGAATTCAGCCACGTCCTTGACCATCGGGAACATGATGCGCAGCGGCCGGCCTTCCGAGGCGGCGATCAGCGCGCGCATCTGGGTTTCGAGAATCTGCGGCCGCTTGAGCGCCAATCGAATGCCGCGCAGGCCCAGAAACGGATTGTCCTCTGGCGGCACCGGCCAGTAGTCCAAGGGTTTGTCGCCGCCGACATCCAGCGTGCGCGCCACCAGCGGCCGGTTCGGCCCGAGCGCGTCGAAGGCACGCTTGTATTCGGTGACCTGGGTTTCCAGATCGGGCGCGGCCGGATGCGCCATGAAAATGAACTCGGTGCGCAGCAGGCCCACGCCCTCCGCGCCACGCTCGACCGCGTCGGCCGCGTGCGAGGTATTGCCGAGATTGGCCGCGACGTCGATGCGGAGGCCGTCGGTGGTGACCGCCGGCTCGAAGCGGGCCCTGTACGCCTCGGCTTCGAGCTCGGCACGATCGGCGATCGCCCGCTCGGTACGCTGGCGTCGCTCGGACGAGGGCTGCGGCACCACGCGGCCACGTTCGCCATCGATGATCAGGTCGATGCCGTCGGCCAACGACAGCACGCCCTCACCGGCGCCCACCACCGCCGGGATCCCCAGACTGCGCGCCAGAATAGCGCTGTGCGAGGTGGCCCCACCCTTGGCCGTGACCAGACCGCGCACGCGCTCGGTATCGAGCTGGGCCACATCCGACGGGCCGATATCCTCGGCCACCAGAATATACGGATGCTCGGGCGGCTCGGGCATGGCCACGCCGCACAGCCGGCCCAGAACGCGTCGGCCGACATCGCGCAGATCGGCCGCGCGCTCCGCCAGGATACGGTCGGCAAGCGCGGCCTGGGCGCGCGCCGAGGCATCGATGGCCTGCCACCAGCCAGCCTCGGCGGATGCGCCCTCGTTGATCGCCTCGACCGCGGCCTCGCGCAGTTCCGGATCGCGCAGCATTTCCTCGTGCATGGACAGGATTTCCGCCATGTCGCCGCCATCGGCGGCCTGGATCAACTCGGTGAGCTGGCCGTAGGCCTCGCGGATGGCGGCATCCAGGCGCTTGCGCTCGCTGATGGAATCGTCCGACGTATCGGCATAGTCGAATTCGGGCAGCCGCAGCACGAATACCGGCGCGATCGCCATGCCGGGGGAGGCGGCGACGGCATCCAGCGCCGTATCCGCCGCCGGTGCCGGCGCATAGACCTGCGGCTCGGTCTTGTTGCGCGACGGGCGGGCTTCGCTGGTGTCCTCCAGCGGCAGCACATCCTCGCCGAGCCCGGAACGCACGGCGTTGCCGATCGCCTCGAGCGCGGCCGCCGCGCCCTCGCCTTCGGCCGAAAATACCAGCATCTGGCCACGCCGGGCGCCCAGCCCGATCACCTTGGTCAGGCTGGCGGCCGATACCGCATCGGCACCGCCCGACTCCAGCCGCACACGGATCGGCAGGCGCTGCTCGCGGGCGATCTGCACCAGATTCTTGGCCGGGCGGGCGTGCAGCCCGTGGGCGTTGCGCACGCGTACGCGCAGCACCTCGGCACCGGCGGATTCGCCGGCCAGCCGGCCGATCAACTGGGCGGTATCGAGCTGGGCCAGGCGCGGCGCCTCGCCCGATTCCAGCACGCCGAGCACACGATCGAGCAGCCCGCGTGTGGCTTCATCCGCGGCCTGATCCTCGCCGGCCATGCGCGCAAGCACGAACACGGCCGCGGCGTCGGTCACTTCCGCCGGTGTCGCCACCCCCAGCGCCGGCTGGGTAACCTCGGCATTGCCTTCCACCAGCCACAGCTTGTGTCCCAGCGATACCGGCGCCTGGCCCATGATCTGGCCGATGAATGCAGCCCCGGCGACGCCGGCCTCATAAAGCCGCGTGGCGGCCACGGCGGCCAGGCCCTCGCGCGAGGCCACCGGCACGCGGGCGGCCACCGTGGCCCGGTCCAGCCGGGCTTCGACCGGGGCGCGCGAAAGCAGGGCGATGACGTCATCGGCGTTGCTGGCCGCGGCCAGCCCTTCGGCCACGCCCGGCGCATCCAGCACATGCGTGAGACGGCGCAGGATATCCAGGTGTTCGTCGTTGGCGGCCGCGATGGTAATGATCAGCGATACGCGATTGCCGTCGTGCCATTCCAGGCCGTCTGGATACTGCAACAACCGCAGCCCGGTAGTCTTCACATAGCCGCGCGCGGCCGGCGTGCCGTGCGGAATGGCGATGCCGTTGCCGAGGTAGGTCGAGCCCTCGCGTTCGCGCTGGAACAACGACTGGCCGTACGCAGGATCGACCAGGCCGGCGCGGGTGAGCGCAGAGCCGGCCTGGGTGAGCGCATCGCGCCAATCGTCGGCGGACTGGTCGAGCAGGACGGCATCGGGCGTGAGTTCGAGCATGACAACTCCGGGAACGGATCGAACCGCGGTAATACAGCGGGCGGCGGCCCGCCCGTGGTATGCGGCTATCGGGGCATGGCTGAATCGTGTCAGCGCCATTACAGTTGTATGCTGAGATGGCTCGAACGAGGAATCAAGTGAAATACCCGCGCTTCAGACAAAAGTCTGACACGCCAGGAGGGTCACAACCATGACCGCCCGCACCCTTGCCGACATCGCCCGACTCGCCGGCGTGTCCCGGACCACGGCCAGCTACGTAATAAACGGCCAGGCCGAGGCCCGGCGCATCAGCCGCGCCACCGTGGAACGCGTCCAGGCCGTGGTCGCCGCCCACGATTTCCAGGTCGACGCCCGGGCCGTCGCGCTGCGCCGGGGCGAGACGCGCACCCTCGGGCTGGTGGTGCCGGATCTGGAAAATGCCAGCTACGCGCGCCTGGCCAAGCGCATCGAGCGAGGCGCGCGCGCTGCCGGCTACCAGGTGATCATCGTCGACTCCGACGACGAGGCGGCCACCGAACGCCGTCTGGTCGAGTCGCTGCGCGCCCGCCGCTGCGACGGGTTGATCGTGGCCTCCTGTCTAGACCGCGACGACCCGTTCTACGATGGCGTGGCCGGCAGCGGCCTGCCGGTGATCGGCCTGGACCGCCCACTCGACGAAACACGCTTTCGCAGCGTGGCCTCGAGCAACACGGAGGCCGCGCGCCGCCTCACCGCCTCGGTTCTGACCCGCGAAACACACACCATCCTGTGGCTGGATGCCGTGCCCGGCCTGTCGATCACCGAGCGCCGACGCGCCGGGTTCATGGCGGCCGTGGCCGCGCACGACGGCGACTGCCAGGCCGCCGTGCGCACGGCCGCGGCCTTCGATCGCGCCAGCGGTGCACGGCTGCTCACCGACTGGCTCAGCGAACACCCCATGCCCGATGCGCTGATCACAGCCGCTTATCCGCTACTCGACGGCGCGCTCGACGTGCTGCTGGCCGACGCGGGCGACACGCCAGCCCTGCCGCGGGCCGGCACCTTCGGCGATGACCGCGTGCTCGATTTCCTGCCCATGGCGGTCAATTCGCTGCCGCAACAACACGACAAGATCGCGCAGACGACCCTCGAACGCATGTGGGCGGCACTCGCCGGGGAATGTACGCCGGGACGAGACCGCATTCATCGCCTGTTGAAGCAACGACGCCGCAAAGTTCCATCAGGCGAAACAAACGTTCCGAAATAAGTGAGACTTTAGTCTTACTTGCTGCGTGCAGCGATGGGCATGATCGCCCAACGCCGATATTTTATACGCGCTTTTCCCCCTTCCCTTCCCTATATTTCAAGGAGATTCGATATGGCCGGTGCACCTGGCTCCGTCTCGTCGACATCGCAATCAACGCCCGAGGTCGTCGCCCACGCCGACATCGTGCCGATGGTCTGGCTTTCCTGCGGCCTGGCCGCGCTCGCCGGCCTGCTGTTCGGCATGGACATCGGCGTCATTTCCGGCGCCCTACCCTTCATCAAAAAGGATTTCAACCTGTCCTCGGCGATGGAGGGCTGGATCGTGTCGTCGATGATGGTCGGCGCCGCCATCGGCGCCCTGTCGGCCGGTACGATCTCCAAGACCATGGGCCGCAAGCGCGCGCTGCTGGCCTCCGCGCTACTGTTCATCATCGGCGCGCTCGTGTGCGTGTCCGCGCCCGGGCCAACGCTGCTGTGGATCGGCCGTATCCTGCTCGGCCTGGCCGTCGGCGTGGCCTCGTTCACCGCCCCGCTGTATCTGTCGGAGGTCACGCCCGAGCGCATTCGCGGCACGACCATCTCCTTCTATCAGTTGATGGTCACGGTCGGCATCCTCGCGGCGTTCGTCTCCAACGCGGCGTTTTCGTATATCGAGAGCTGGCGCTGGATGTTCGGCGTGCTGGTAATCCCGGCCGTGATGCTGTTCTTTGGCGCACTGAGCGTACCCAACAGCCCGCGCTGGCTCGCGGCCAAGGATCGCTTCGACGAAGCGCGTGACGTGCTGTCCAGGCTGCGCGGCACGACCGAGGAAGTCGACTACGAAATGGGCGAGATCCAGGACGCGATCGAGCAGGAACGCGGCGCGCAGGGCTTCCAGATGTTCCGCAGCAACCCGAATTTCCGTCGCTCGGTGTTCCTGGGCGTGGCCCTGCAGCTGGTGCAGCAGTTCACCGGCATGAACGTAATCATGTACTACGCCCCGCAGATCTTTCAGACCGCGGGTTTCGAAGGCACTTCGGCCAGCCTGTGGGCGACCGTGGTCACCGGCCTGACCAACGTCCTGGCCACCTTCATCGCCATCGCGCTGATCGACCGTGCCGGGCGCAAGCCGATTCTGTATGCCGGCTTCGCCATCATGGCCATCACCATGGCGCTGCTGAGCACGATCATCTACATCGGCCCGAGCACGGCCTTTTTGCAATACACGGCCATGGCCATGGTGCTGCTGTTCGTGGTCGGCTTCGCCATGTCGGCCGGCCCGCTGATCTGGACGCTGTGCGCCGAAATCCAGCCCCTGCAGGGCCGCGACTTCGGCATCGGCGCCTCCACCGGCGCCAACTGGATCGGCAACTTCTGCATCGGCTTCTTCTTCCCGATCATGTTTAACGGCATTGGCGGCACCTGGACCTTCGGCCTGCTGGCCGCGGTCAACGCACTGTTCATCATCTTCACGCTCAAGTACGTGCCCGAGACCAAGGGCATCTCGCTGGAGAAGATCGAAACGAACCTGTTGTCGGGCAAGGCGCTCAGCAAAATCGGCGTCTGATCGGCCGGGCAAACGCACGGCGACGCGGCGTAGTCGTCGCGTCGCTGCCCGCCTGCTAAAGTAGCGCGGTATAAACCGCTTACCGACCGGCCGCTGGCCGGTCGTTTTGTTTGCACAACCTGAACAGGGCCGGCCGCCAGGGTGACCGGCCACAGCACGGGGTTCGACCATGAGCAACGCCTGGGATCGCGCCTACGACAACCGCGCCGCGGTCGCCGACGCCGGCGACTGGCTGCGCCACTGGCAGGCCGACGCCGCGGCCTTTCGCGCGCTGCGCGGCGCCGACCAGCCGCTGGAGCGCACCTACGGCGTCGGCGAGCGTGAAGTCTTCGACCTGTTCGAGCCGGAGGGCGAAGCGGCGGGCACGCTGATCTTCGTCCACGGCGGCTACTGGCGAGCGCTGTCGCGCCGCGACAATCACCAGTTCGCCGCCGGCGCACTCGCCCGCGGCTGGCGGGTCGCGTTGATCGAATACCCGCTGTGCCCGGATGTCACGCTGGAGTCGCTGGCGGATGCCGTGATTGCCGGCATCCAGGCGATCGCCGACGAAGTGACGGGCCCGCTCGTACTGGCCGGGCATTCGGCCGGTGGCCATCTCGTCACCCATGCCGTGACCACCCACAGCGGCCTGCTGGCCGCGGCCCGCAAACGCATCCGCCGCGTCATCTCCATCTCCGGGCTGCACGACCTGCGCCCCATCGCCGCCACCACCGACATCAACGGCACGCTGGGCCTGTCCGAACAGCGCGCGACGCTCGCCTCGCCAGCGCTGCAATCGCCCGATCTGCCCGGCGATCTGATCTGCGTGGTGGGCGGCGACGAACTGCCCGAACTCAAGCGCCAGACCCACCTGCTCGCCAATATCTGGACCGGCCTGGGCGTGGCCACACGCGCCGTAGAACTGGCCGGTGAGCATCATTTTTCCGTGCTGGAAGCCCTGCGCTCGCCCGCGACGGCGTTGACGCGGTGGGCAACGCCCGAGGGCTGAAAGCCGCGTCGAGCCTCGCCCGTTTTTTATGCCGATTCTCGAGGGCTTGCATCGGCGGCGATCCGGAACCTTCCTGCGCTCGTCGGACCCGGCGCGGCACGGGCGACGGGGACGTCAGGCCGCCACGTCCTCCGCCGGCGGCTCCTTGGCACCGGTCATGATCGCGACGGCATCGGACGGCGACATGGTCTTCGGATCGACCACCGCGACGCGCCGCCCCAGGCGGTGGATATGGACCCGGTCGGCCACCTCGAATACATGCGGCATATTGTGCGAGATCAGCACAATCGGCAGGCCGCGTTTCTTCACGTCGCGGATCAACTCGAGCACCAGGCCGGACTCCTTCACGCCGAGCGCCGCGGTCGGCTCGTCCATGATGATGACCTTCGCGGCAAAGGCCGCCGCGCGCGCCACGGCCACGCCCTGGCGCTGGCCGCCCGACAGGGTTTCGACCGCCTGACTGATGTTCTGGATCGTCAGCAGCCCCAGCTCCGACAGTTTTTCCCGCGCGAAGTCTTCCATCGCCGGCCGGTCCAGCATCCGGAACAACGACCCGAGAACACCTTTCCGGCGTATTTCCCGGCCGAGAAACATGTTGTCCGTGATCGACAGCGCCGGCGACAACGCGAGCGTCTGGTACACGGTCTCGATGCCGGCATCGCGCGCGTTCATGGGCGAAGCGAACTGCACCGGCGTGCCGTTGAGCCGTATCTCGCCGGCATCGGGCACCACCGCCCCGGATATGGCCTTGATCAGCGTCGACTTGCCCGCGCCGTTGTCACCGATGACACCCAGCACCTCGCCCGGGTAGAGATCGAAATCGGCATTATCCAGCGCCGTGACCCGGCCGTAGCGTTTGGTCAGTCCCCGGCCGGAGAGGATGGGTTGGGTGTCTGTATTCATGCCGAAATCTTCCTGATCCACTGGTCGGTGGTCACCGCGATGATGATCAGCGCGCCGACGGCCAGCTGGGTCCATTGCGGGTCCGTACCGAGCAGCCGAAGACCGAGCGAAAACACGCCCACGATCAACGCCCCGAACAAGGTGCCGATAATCGAGCCGCGCCCGCCGAACAGCGACGTGCCGCCGATCACCACCGCCGTGATGGCCTTGATGTTTTCCATCTGGCCGGCCTGCGGCGATATGGCCCCGATGCGCCCGATCAGCGTCCAGCCGGCCAGGCCGCAGATCACGCCGGCCACCACATACACCGAAACCAGAACACGGCCGGTGCGGATGCCGGCCAGAAGCGCGGCGTCCTTGTCATCGCCGACCGCGTAGACATGGCGCCCCCAGGCCGTGTGATTCAACGCAAACCACAGCGCCAGTGCCAGCGCCACCATCAGCACCACGCCGTAGGTGAACACCGCGTTACCAATCCGGAAGGAGTTGCCCAGGAAATGCAGGATCGGCGCCACCCGGTCGATATCCTGGCTGCGTACCGTTTCATTGCCCGAGTAAATGTAGGTCGTCGCGCCATAAACCGACCAGGCGCCGAGGGTAACGATGAACGGCGGCAACTTGACGACCGATACCAGCAGGCCGCTCAACAGGCCGCAGATCCCGCCCACACTCAGCCCGGCGAGTACGGCGACGAAACCGGGCACGCCGTAATGCATGGCGAACTGGCCCATCACCACTGAGCTCAGCACCATGATGGCGCCCACCGACAGGTCGATGCCGGCTGTCAGGATGATCAGCGTCTCGCCGGCGCCCACGATGCCGGTGATCGCCACCTGCTGAAGAATCAGCGTGAGCGCGAAGGCCGAATAGAACCTCGAGCCGACGGCTATCGAGAAGAAGATCACCGACAGGATTACGACGATGATCGGCACGGCCGCCGGATTGCCGTGCAGAAAATGCTGCACCCGGCGCAACGGCCCGTGGTGTTGTTCCCCGGATGCAGGCGCTTCGGTGGCGGCGTTGTTCATGCGAATCTCCACGAAACCAACAAGACAGGCCTGTCATGCCGCCGTCCGGTCGGCGACGGCATGACATCAGTGCCGACAGGCATCGGCCGTCCGACCGGGGCGGACCGGTGTGGTTTACCACGCGCCGCCACCACCGATCGACCGGCGGGCCGGTCTACTGGAGCTTGCCCCAGCATGTCTTCATGCCGGATTTCGTGCTGTACGACTTCACGCCCTTGACCGGGTCATCGGTGATCAGATGAACCCCGGTATTGGTGAAGTTGAGCCCGGCACTGGTGCTGGGCTTCTTGCCGCTATCCACATAGGTCTTGACCGCCTTGATGCCGCGCTTGGCCATCCGCAGCGGGAACTGCTGGGCATCGGCGCCGATCACGCCCTGCTGGACATCCTGGACACCGTTGCAACTGCCATCGATGGCCACGATCGTGACCCGATTCTGCATCCCGACCGACTTCAACGCCTGGTAGGCACCCTCGGCCGCCGGCTCGTTGATGGCATAGACCAGGTTGATGTCGGGACTCTTCTGCAGCAGATTCTCCATGGCCTTGCGCCCGCCATCCTGGGCGCCGCCGGTGACCGCATGCCCGACGATGCGCGGATCGTTTTCATCGCCCCATTTGTTCGGATTCTTGATGTCGATACCGAAACCCTTCATGAAACCCTGATCACGCTGGACACCGACCGACGGCTGGCTCGTGGCAAGATCCAGAAAAGCGATATGGGCCTTGGTCTGGCCGAGGTGCTTTTTCGCCCACTCGCCGTCGAGCTTGCCGGCCTCGAAGTTGTCGGTCGCGAACGTGGCGTCGGCGGCACTGGCCGGCTGCAGCGTCGTATCGAGCGCAATCACCATGATCCCGGCCTTGCGCGCTTTTTGTACCGTGGGGACGATCGCACTGGGCGCCGAGGCCGTGATCAGAATGCCGTCGACCCCATCGGCCATGCAGTCTTCGATCGCGCTCACCTGAGACTGGTTGTCGCCGTCATACTTGCCCGCGTAGGTCTTGAGGTGGACGCCGAGTTTCTTCGCCTCCTTGAGCGCGCCTTTTCTCATGGTGACGAAGTAGGGGTTGCTATCGGTCTTGGTAATCAAACAGGCGCTGACGTCCTTGGCGAACGCCGGCGCGCTCACCAACGCACCGCCGGCAGCGAGAGATAGCAAAATGCATTTAGACCACGATATTTTCATGCCCATCCTCCAGCAATAGCCCGCCGCAACATTATTCCGCCTTGGCCAGCATCTATTTAATTTTAAATTTTTTTTAAAACCTACACTTTCGACCAGCATAAGCTAGCAAATTTAATTATATTTGGCGCTCATTCACGAACAATCCGCCATTAGTCTGACCCTCGCAAAAACTTACAAAACGGAGAATTTTCAGAACATATTGCCCGGAATACTCGTGACTCGCGGATCCACGATATCTATCTTTCAGGTGGCAACAAATGGGCACGGATATACGACAATTCGAGCCACGACGACTTATCCCGCCCGAAAACCCCCTCGAGCCGGATAATCGTCCTTTACCGACAACGGGCTCGCTCATCTCCCGATCCCGGCCGCCACACTCAGGGCACTTCACAGGAATCCATGAATCTGGTACGGCAAGGCCCCGAACTCGCGGCATTCAGTAGCGATCGATCAACTGGCGCATATCGATGCCACGGGCCCGCACGTACAACTGGATGTCGGCACGATAAGCCTCGACGAAACGCTCGAGCGAAGAGCCATCGAAGAAATCGGCGACGGCCGGAAAGTGATCGTAGCCCTTCAGATCGCGGGCAGTTGCCCGTGCCGGGCAATCAATCGCGTGTGCGCCGGGCGGGGCATATGCCGTTTTCTTTGAAGACGCGACGTTGAAACCGTCCGTGACCATGCCCTGCGCCTGGAGGAAAGCGAGCGTGTCAGACAAGTTGTCCACACAGCCATAGAAATCGAAGAGATGACGCCCCAGAAAATGGCTCTGGCTGCGGTAATGCTTGTTGCGCTGCTTATCCGGCTTAGCCAGCACGTAATCGAGAAACTGTTGAAAAGTAATCGTGGATCGATCGATCTCCCGGTTGTGAAACCGGCTGATACGGCGGTAAAAGCGAGGGTGCGGCGCGTCGGGCAGGTTGCCCGTGCTTTTTTTGACGACGCGATCCAGAAACCCGCTGACGATCCGGGCCATGGGATCCCGAATGACAACGAATATTTTGTAGTGGCGGCCGCCATGAATCGTTCTCCGGGTAACCGGAATGTTTCTGATCCCTGTGCGCAACCTGTATCCGCGCGGGGTTTCGGCCGACGCGTCGAACCCTGCCCCCAGCGGATGGTTGGCGGTGAAAAGCGCGCGCATGTAGCTGCTCGCGTTTTTTGGAATTCTCATGAACATCAGGCGATGTTCATGAGATACCCAGAAACGCACGTCGCGCCTAGGTCTGCGGTCCAGAACTTCCAAAAATTGCGCTTTCACGAACCGCACATATCGAAATCCGATGCATACTGCAAATAAAACGACATGACGCCAACTCCGGAACGCCACCTGAAGATAACCGTCATAACGAAAAACGCACGATAATCCATAACTTTTTCGTTTTGTTTCAATAATAATCGGGCCGTAACGGGCCGGGTCTAACATTCGTCATTTTTCCGTTCGCTCCTGCCGGACTCGATATGGCGTCTATTATCGTTTTGCCCGACGCTCCATGTGCGAACCGGCGACGCCTCAGTGACCCGCCGGGCCCGGGCGTCGCCCCGGTAGACCGGATCGGCACATCACACCGCAAGCGCCCGGGCTTTCAATTCACGCCCGGCGTCGCCATACATGGCCATACGCACGACGCTAACGCCGCGGCGATGATCGAACCGGAGCCGCGGCGTCTCTTTTCAATCAGGAGCAACGCCATGAAAGCTATCGCCACCCGCGGCGCAACCGATATCAACGCCACCGGCGCCTTCGAGACGATCGACCGGCCCATCGCGGAACCGACCGGCCTGGATCTGCGGGTGCGGATCGATGCCCTGGCCGTGAACCCGGTCGACACCAAGGTCCGTGCCGGCGCGCTGGGCGATCTCGGCGAGCCGACCATTCTCGGCTGGGATGCCGTCGGCAAGGTCGAGGCCACCGGCGACGAGGTGTCGGGTTTCGAGGTGGGCGACCGGGTCTATTACGCCGGACAGGTCGACCGGCCGGGTTGCGATGCCGAGCAGCAACTCGTCGACAGCCGGCTGGTCGCCCATGCGCCGCAGCGTCTGAGCGACGAACAGGCCGCCGCCATGCCGCTGACTGCGCTGACTGCCTGGGAAGGGTTGTTCGATAAGCTCGGACTGCGCGCGGACCCCGGCGCGCACAGCGAACAAACCCTGCTCGTGATCAACGGTGCCGGCGGCGTGGGCTCCAGCGTGATCCAGCTCGCCCGGCAGCTCACCGGCATCCGCGTAATCGCAACCGCGTCGCGCGCGGCATCGGCCGATTGGTGCCGCACGCTCGGCGCCCACGAGGTCATCGACCACCACGAACTGGTCCCGGCCCTGCGCGCCGCCGGCCACGACACGGTCGACTACATCTTCAACTGCCACGATATCGGCGTGCACTGGCAGAACATGGTCGAAGCCATCCGCCCGCTGGGCCGGATCGTCGCCATCGCCGAAACCGAGCAGCCGGTCGATATCAATGCGCTGCAGTCGAAGGCCGCCAGCTTCTGCTGGGAGTTCATGTTCGCCCGCGCGCTGCACGGGTATCACCCGGAACGCCACGGCGAAATCCTGGCCGAGCTCGCCGGGCTGCTCGATGCGGGCCGCATCCGCAGTACGCTCGGTGCCGTGATCGGGCCATTGAATGTGGACAATCTCACCGAAGCCCATCGGCGCCTCGAACAAGGCCATACCGTGGGCAAGCTCGTGCTGACCGCCATGGCATAAGCGTTGCCATCGCCGGCCCGCGCCGCGCGGGCCGGCACTGCGCGCCACGACGGCAGGCCATCCAGGCTGCAGATCAACCGCATGACCCGGCCCCGGCGCGGGTTGCCAACCGAATCCGCCCGGCACACCCCTCGCCACAGGCAAGCGGTTAATCCGCCAACGGCAGACGGAACGAGACGCTCAACCCCGGCGCATTATCCTCGAGGCTCAGAACGGCATCATGGAGATCGACCACCGCCGCGGCCATACTCAAACCCAGACCACTGCCGGGTGTGGTACGGCTCGCTTCGAGCCGGTAGAACCGCTGTGTCACCTTATCGATGGCCTCGGAAGGAATGCCGGGGCCGTTGTCGGCGATACAGACCACAGCACTGCCCTGACTCGTTCGTAGCCGGATATCGATATGGGAGCCGGGCGGCGTATGGGTGATCGCGTTTTCGATCAGATTCGCCAGCGCTTGTGTCACCAGTTCGCGGTCGCCGCGGACGGCCACAGCCGGCTCGATTTCGGCGGCAAGGACATGGCCCGTCTCTTCGGCCACCACGGTGTAGGTCTCTGCGAGCGTATCCGCCAGCGCCGACAGGTCGAAACGCGTGAAGCGGGCGCGCCGGCTGCCGGACTCGATCTGCGCAATACGCAGCAACGCGGAAAACGTCTCAAGAATCTGATCGGTTTGCACAATGGCCCGGTCGACCGCGCGCTGGTAATCATCCACCGAACGCGCCTGCACGCGGGCCGTATCCAGCCCCTGACGCAACCGGCCGAGCGGCGTGCGCAGGTCATGCGCGATATCGCTGCTCACCTGGCGCATGCTGTGCATCAGGCGTTCGATCTGATCGAGCATCCCGTTGAGATGCCGCGCCAAGTGGTCGAATTCGTCGCCGCGCCCGCTGTCGGGCACGCGTTGCGACAGATCGCCGTCACTGATCCGGCTTGCGACCCGATTGATATTCTCGACGCGGCGCAGCGCCGCCCGCCCCATCAGCGCCCCGCCGGCGGCGCCGAGCAGCAACACGACAAGCAACCCCCAGAGCACGGCATACACCAGGCGCGCCCGTAGTGCGGCCAATTGCCGGGCGTCCCGAGCCACCACCAGTATGGCCCCATCGGGCAGCTGGGTACCGTGGCGAATGATGGGCGCACGCCCGCTGTCCGGCCGGTCGCGGGCGGCGGAAACGGAATCGATCGGGCGATACGCTTCAGACCAGCCAACAGTCCCCGCTGTGGCGGACAGATCGCCCGCAAGACGCGCGCCGTGCGCAACCAGAAGATAATGATTGTCGCTGTTTCCCGATTCGAGACGATCGTTGATCGCGTTTTTCAGCTCGGCCAGCCCGCCGGCGTCGTATTCCCGGGTCAGGCTATGTGTTTCGTGGGCGATGGTCGCGTGTATCCGGCTTTTCATGTAGCCCGCCGTCTGCCAATACACCACAGCAAACAGGATGACGGCGCTGAAGGTGAACAACCCGGCGTAGGCCAGGCCGTTACGGAAGGCCCGGCTGCGAAACAGGTTAGGCAGCGGCATGGATCGAGTAACCGGCGCCCCGCACCGTGTGCAGCAAGGGTGTTTCAAAACCGCGATCGATCTTGGTTCGCAGGCGGCTGATATGCGTTTCGACAACGCTCGTCCTGGGCTCGAAGTGGAAGTCCCACACGTGTTCGAGCAGCATGGTTCGAGTCACCACCTCGCCGGCGTGGCGCATGAGATATTCGAGCAGGCGGAACTCCCGCGGCTGGAGCTCGATGGCCTGGTCGCCCCGCCACACGCGTCTTTTAACGAGATCCATGGTCAGATCGGCAACCTGCAGTATCGTTGCCTCGGTCTGCAAAGGTGGGCGCCGAGCCAGCGCCTGTACCCGCGCAGCCAATTCGGCAAAGGCAAAGGGCTTGGTGAGGTAATCGTCGCCGCCGGCTTCCAGCCCCTCGACTCGATCATCGATACCGCCCAGCGTGGTCAGAAACAAGACCGGCGTCTTCAAACCCGCATCACGCATGGTTTTTACGATGGACAGGCCATCCAGCCGGGGCAGCATGCGATCCACAATCAGCAACTCATAGCCGCTTTCTTCAGTCGCGAAAAACAGGCCTTCGGCGCCATCGCGTGCGATATCGACGGTGTGCCCGAGTTCGCGCAAACCGCGCGCTACATAATCGGCGGTCTCCGGATCATCTTCAATCAGCAGAATCTTGCGCACGCCGTGGCCTACTCGTGTTCCGTCGGATTGAGGTCGGCAGACGGGGGCAAGCCCGCCTGCCGACCGCTGGCCCTATCCTAATCGTCTGCGCCGTTTCGGTCCTGATCGTGGTCTTCGGTTTCGCCGGCGTGCGAATTCGACGATTGCTCGTGCTCGCTCCGGGTCTCCTGTGCCTCGGTATGCGCACTTTCGCTACTGTTTTCGAGCACCTTGCCGGAAACGGCATCGATGCCGACCTCGCGAATCCCGTGCTTGGTCTGTATATCGAACGAGTAACGCAAGCCCGAACCGCCGCCTTCCTTTTCCAGCTCGGCGCTCTTGATCGTTCCATGCGCCTGGTTCAGCGCCTCGGCACGGGCTTGCTGCATGGTTAACTGGGCGCCATCCTGCGCACTTGTGTCAGTGCCTGCGTAGGCGGCAGTCGAAATGCCGCCGACGACGGCCAGCGCGGTCATTGCAATCGTAGAAGCTTTAAAACGCATCGTTTTCTCCTGAAGAACATAACAATCCTCGGGACTCATCGTGGGCCCGAAACCCGCCCGGCGGGTGATCTACAGAATCGCAGGCCCGGGCTTGCGGGGCGTTTGCCGCAACTTTACGAAACCGTAAGAACACGCTTGCACGCCGCGTATCATCGCTCGGGCAAGCGCCCCAAGCTGGACACCCTGTTATGAAAGCCGTCGTATTCGAATCGTTCCAGACGCCGCCGCAGATTCAGCAGGTGCCGACCCCGGAGCCCGAGCCGCATGGCGTGGTCGTCCGGGTCGAGGCCTCCGGGCTGTGCCGCAGCGACTGGCACGCCTGGATGGGCCACGATCCCGACATCACGCTGCCGCATGTCCCGGGCCACGAGCTGGCCGGCACGATCGTGGCCACCGGCAAGGACGTGTCACGCTGGCAGGCCGGCGACCGGATCACCGTCCCCTTCGTGGGCGGCTGCGGAGCCTGCGACGAGTGCCGAGCGGGCCAGCAACAAGTCTGCCATCATCAATTCCAGCCGGGCTTCACCCACTGGGGCTCCTACGCCGAATACACCGGCCTCCACCACGCCGATCTCAACCTGGTCGGCCTCCCCTACGACATGGACTTCGCCACGGCGGCCAGCCTCGGATGCCGCTTCGCCACGGCCTTTCGCGCGGTGGTCGATCAGGGCCGCGTATCCGGCGGGCAATGGGTCGCCGTGCATGGCTGCGGCGGCGTCGGCCTGTCCGCGCTCATGATCGCCAACGCGCTCGGCGCGAACGTCGTGGCCGTGGATATCGCCGACGACAAGCTGGAGCTCGCCCGATCCCTCGGCGCCGCGGCGACCGTCAACGCCAGCGAATGCGCCGACGTGGTCGACGCGATCACCGGGATCACGCAGGGCGGCGCCCATGTCTCGCTCGACGCCCTCGGGCATCCGGCCACTTGCTTCAATTCCATCATGAGCCTCCGCCGCCGCGGTCGGCACGTCCAGGTTGGACTGATGCTGGGCGAACACAGTCGGCCGCCGGTCCCCATGGACAGAATCGTGGCGCAGGAAATCGAGCTGCTTGGCAGCCACGGCATGCAGGCGCATCGTTACAGCGCCATGCTGGACATGGTAAGCAGCGGCAGGCTCGCGCCGGGCCGGATCGTCGGTCAGCGGATTGCGCTGGAAGATGCCTGCCACGCGTTGATGAACATGAACGATTTCGCCGGCCTGGGCGCGACGGTCATTACGTCATTCTGATCGTCCGGCCCGGATGGGCCGAAACCCAGGGCCCACATCAAAAAAACCGACACTGTCGCGATCAACCTCGACGCATGGCAATGAACAGCCACGCCCTCGGCATGTCGCGCTCAAGCGGACACCCGAAACAGTTCGTCCGTCCGGTCGCGCACCTCGTCGATCGACTCCTCCATCGCGCGCGCATCGCCGACGAATCGATGCATGCTTCGATTACGCCCCTCGGCCTTGCAGTGATATAGGCATTCATCGGCACAGGCAATCAGCGTATCCAGATCCATCGCCAGACCGGAAGCCGCTGTGGCCACGCCGATACTGACGGTCACCGTTGCGGCCGTCTCGGATTTTTCGTGCGGCAGGCCCACGAGTTGCAACATCGAGCGCATGGCTTCGGCCAAACCGACCGCGTCGTCGCCGCTCACGTTCACCAGCACGACCAGAAACTCTTCGCCACCCAAGCGGATAATCACATCGGTATCGCGGCGAAAGGTATCGCGGAGAACATTGGCGATTTCGATCAGGCACTCATCGCCGGCCGGGTGGCCGTAATAGTCGTTATACGCTTTGAAATGGTCGACATCGATCATCATTGCCGAAATCGAGGCGTGAAGCCGGTGACCCAGCGGCAACAGCGTTTCAAGACGCTGCTCGAGCAGGCGGCGGTTGCCAAGCCCGGTCAACGGATCGTTGAGCGTCTGCTGTAACAGGTCTTCGTGATGCTGTTCCAGCGTCGCGACGAGGCGATCAATGTTGGCTCGAATCCCTTCGATATCGCTGCGGCGCTCGCATGGGACTTGCCGCCCATCCGCAAGCGAACGCGCGCTTACCTCGGCCACATGATCGGCCAGCTGACGCAATGGCCGAGCGATACATTGCACAAGCACCGCCAGCGTGGTGATGAAAGTGATGCCCAACAACACGATCGCAATGACATATCGATTTTGAACATCGATATCCCGGATCAGCGCCCACGGCCAACCGCGCGCCGGCCGCAGCAACTGCCAGACGCCGCACTCGGCCAACACGAACAGGGCGAACAGACCCAGAAAAAGCCGCCGCGGGGAGCGGCCCGTAACCTGTGTGTGTTGTCGCTCCATTCCCCGCCCCTTTCTCCGGCCGGCGTCGCGCCCCACCAGGAATCTCGGACGAGCCAACCCGCGCCCGGAGATATCGGCCGATGCGGGTCAGGCTTGAACGGAGGTGCGCCGCATTCACCGCCAATGCCGTGGCCCCAATCACGCATGCCGCCATCATGCGCGACCGCCGCAAAGCCCGGCACAAGGCGCGCTCACGGATCGGCCACCCACCAACGACGCGCGCCCGTGATCACGGCATTCCGATCGTCCGGCCCGGATGCGCCAACAGCCGGCATGTACGGCAAAAGACCTGCAGCCTCCGGGAACGCTGCATCAGCGCCGAAGCATCAGCAATCCGCTCAGGACTGATCGCGCGGCCTGGGCGGGAAGAACCCGGTAATGCTTCGGGCAATCACCAGCACGATGAGCAGCAGGGCGAGCACCAGGAGATGCGAAGTATCGAAGGTCTTGCCATACAGCGTCACGAGCATATCGCGCAAAACGAACACGGCCGTGACGTCGATCAACATCGACAGCCGAATGCGCCGCACCTTCACATACTGAACGAATGTACTGAACAGCTCGATAATCACGAATACATCGAGCACGCTCGACACCAGATCGCGAAAATCGGCGGCATCGAGCTCGGCTGACTTCATGGTCGGCAACAGCCGGAACAGCCCGGCCATCACATCGAAAAAGGCAAACCCCAGTGTCACCAGCATGACCAATACCAGGCCGATGACCACCACATCGATGGCGACATCGTAGACACGCATGATCACGTCTTTCACGGCATCCTCGAACGTTGGCCGATTTCGCGCGGCAAGCGTACACCCGCCGCTCGACGCGAACCACAACGATGCCAACCGCCCGTCCAACTCACCCCGACGGCAAAACCGGCAGGTCCCGCTGCATGGGCGCCCGCAAACCATGCCACGCCCAAACAAGCGGCTCGCACGTCATCGCGCGATGCATGCAACCTGAGCTCGGACGTGTTTTCGAGACGCCCGAACTAAACACGGTTACCACAGCCAAGGAACAAAAAAGGCGGCAGGCCATAGCCCACCGCCCGATTTCTATAAGGTGACCCGCCTAGAAGTGATTTCTGCGCTCGGGCTCTCCGGTCTGCGGATTCAGGATCAGGCGATTTTCACCGCGCTCGCCGTGACCGTAGCCGTGACCGTAGCCGTGATGAGCATCGCTGAACCGGAACATGCTCATCAAAGAACCCGCTTTGGCGTCCGTGGAGCCGTTGCCCAGACGCCCCAGTTTCCAGTTATCTTCGATGAAGCGGAGAATCGAGGACTGATCCGTCACACTGTGATCGACATAGTTGACGCGGGACCACGGCGAAACAACCAACAAGGGCAGGCGCGGGCCGTAGCCACACCGATCCTGTTGCTGAATACTACCTGCCGAGGACCCGTCAGGCTGGGTGCAGGTGCCGTCGTTGATCAGTGCATCGTATTGCTGATCGTTGGACTGGGTCACGATCGGGCCCATGACGTGATCGTACCAACCGTCCGAATCGTCATAGGCGATGATCACGGCTGTACTACCCCATTCCGGCGACTGCTCCAGTCGATTGATGGTTTGAACCAGGAAATGCTGCTCGTCCAGCGGGTCCGAATAGGCCGCGTGGCCATCCTGATAACCGGCGGCCTTGAGGAAGCTCACCGCCGGCATGTTCCCCGCGTTCACCGCATTCCAGAAGTCAGCCAGGGCGTACTGGTGATTGGCTTGGTCGTCGTGCCCGATCATGGGCACCGATGTGGGCGGCAGATGATGCGGGTTCGACGTGGACTGGTAATACTGGAAAGGCTCATGGTGCGGGATGTAATCCGTCACCTGCACACCGCCGACATTGGTGTGCTGCGAACCACATACAGCTTTGCCGCTGTCGGTCGAAGTCGGCCGGAAACCGCCTTCGAACCAACCCCAGGTGATGCCCTTGTCGTTAAGCAGATTGCCGACGTTCTGTCCCTGCATCGAGACGGTCGGATACTTGCTCGACGAACAATCATCGAAAGTGGGGTTCGGATCGTTGATGACCGTACCGACCCCCTGCCCGTTGGTGTTGACCACACCATAAGTGTCAGTGTCGGGCTGAGTGGACAGCCCACCATAGGTCTGGCCCGCAATCAGATGAAGAGCGCCCGGCGTCGACGGGCCGAATGTCGTGCCGAAGGAATTGTCGCTCATCGCGAAGTGCTGCGCGTAATTCCACATGGCCGTGACGGTATTGCCGTCGTAGTAATCCATCACCAGCCCAGGCTTGCCCACCTCCGGGGCGGCGCAGCTCGAGCGGTTGGTATTTTCAACGAAACGGTCCATCAGGCCGCCGTCGAATGCCTTCTGCTCCGCCGTATAACCGTGATCCTGATCGCAAGTGAGCGGTTCACTGCGAGAAAGTCGCGCGGGATTGTATTGGTTCGGATTGTGGTTGAGCAGGTAATCGTTCAGACCGTTAACCGATGGGGTATCGGCGGCGGCGTGGAACTGCGGCACGCCGGGCGGATTGGTTGCATCCGGATAGGTGCCGAAGTAATGGTCGAAGGATACGTTTTCCTGGTAGATCACGACGATATGCTTGATCGGCGTTATCGTCTGGCTCGTCTGCCCCGGCCGCTTCGAATGCTCATGTTCAAAATGGTCTCGAGAATGCTGAGCCAGCACCGGCGTGGCGACTAAACACGTCGCTAGCGCCGCGCCGCCCACCGCCAGTTTCTTGTTCACTGGATACTTCATTATTGAATTCCCCATTGGCAGTTGTAATTGCGATTGTTGCGACTCCTTGCCAGCACCGATCAGGCGCCTGAATGCGGCGCCCCTCACAGGGCGGGCACCCAAGGCTTGTGCGCCTGGTTTCGAGCGATATCGCCGACCAATAAGCCACAACCAGGACACTAGTCGATCCACGTGACAACTTCGCGATGCCTTGGCGGGGCACGAACAACCCAGCGGGAATCGCCGGGCAACCGAGCGCAGTTCAATGAGCGCCCACCGCCACACACGGCATATCCAAGAGGGATATTCAGGCCTTGCTACGTGCGCGCAAAGCGATTGGCACACATCAAAGAACCTCACCCCAGGTGCGGGGCCAGAGTGATGAATCCGCCGTTCAGCCTATCGGCGTAAAGTCGGATATACATGGGCCATACAGCCACCATTACAGGAGGCACCATGCATCGTATTCGATACACCACACACGGCCGTATCGTCGCCGGCGCCCTCGTGCTGGCGGGGTTATTGGTAACGACATCGGCGTGGGCGATCGATGGGGCCGGCGCACTCGGTGAAGCCACCGGCCCGAACGGCTCGATGAACGGCAGCATTTACGTGCCGGAACGCCAGGCGACCCATCCCCGGGCCATCGAGCCGCAGCAGCATGGTCGTGGCGGATATCCTGATTATCGCCGTCCCGAGCGCCGCCGAGGCGCCGGCTACGGCCGACGCCATGGCAACGAATACCGCCCGCGTGGAAGCTATCGGCTCGACGGCAACACAGGCAGAATGCAGCCCAACACCGCGCGCCCACTCGCCCCCGGGCGTGTCACTCCCAACCGACGCCGATTAGAGAATCGCTTCGGCGACTGACGCCGCCTGTAGAACGCGTTGCTAGGGTGCGGCCCGGCCCCGGTAGGCAACAGCACGCGGGATATCGTCTTCGCGATAGGCCGTCGGCCGCGACACCGACGCAAGGTGATGAAGCGGGCGCTGCGATGCGGCCGGGTCTTTTCCCGTGTGCATCCCACAAGAGCCGATCCGCGACAGCCGAAGTTCGTTCGCCGATACCGGACGGGCACGTCAAAGCGGGTGGATTCAACTTTCAACTGCAACACAGAGGCCTTTTCTCAGGACTTCGTGAGGCGTGAGATAACCGAGGCGTTTGCGGGGTCGATGGTTGAGCAAACGAACGACTTTGTCGAGGTCCGATTGAGTGACGTCGCGCAAAGAGGCGTTTTTCCGATAAAACTGGCGTAAAAGACCGTTCAGGTTTTCATTGCAGCCACGCTGCCATGGGGCGTGCGGCCGCGCGAAATAGATCGATAGGCCCGTGGCTCGCCCGATTCGGTGAAAGTCGGCGAATTCGCTGCCGTTATCGTAAGTGAGTGTCCGACGCCAACGCTTGGGCAGGCGCTTAAAGGCCTGAATCGTGGCCTCGGCCAGAGGCTTGGCGTGACGGCTGGGCAGCTTGATGGCGACCAGATAGCCGCTCTTGCGCTCGGCGTGTGTGGCGATGATGCCGCTATTCGCCCGGCCGAGTACGGTATCGCCTTCCCAGTCACCGAAGCGTGCCCGCCGATCTACGGCGGTCGGGCGTTGGTCAATATCGACGCGATCCGGAAAGCGTGCACGAAGGGCCGACAATCGGCGTCGCCGCCGTCGATGCACATGACCACGTCTGAGATATCGACGCAGCACGCCTCGATCTCGTGAATCTGCATAGATCCAGCGATAAATCTGCTCGTGGCTGATGCGCATATCTGCGCGATTGGGAAAGGCGATCGGCAATCGGCCGGCAATGGCTTCCGGGGGCCAGTGCGCACGCAGCTTTTGCTCGACGTAACGCACGAGTGGGGCATTGTCGACGCGGCGTCGATGGCGTGCTGTTCGGCGCTTCGCAAGCGCTTGTTCGTGGGCGTATATGCCGTCGTAGCCGGGCCCGTAGCGTCGGGCCCCGCGTTTGATCTCGCGGCTGATCGTACTGCGATGACGCCCGAGGCGACGCGCAATCTCGGCGCGCGTCACGCCATACATAAAACAGTGAAAGATCACGCGCCGCTCTTCCGAGCTAAGATGCGAATAGGACATCACGGGGCTCCGGTTTCTTGGTTGGTCTCGACAACCCCAAGTTATCCGTTTGCTCTGTGATGTCCTACTCTTGGCGCCGGCTGTTGCACTTAGAACTTGAGTCCAAGGCGATTGGCGCACAACGCGAGACCTGACCCCGAGCGTCACCGCCGTGGCGCGGGAGTCGGCGGCGTTTATCCGGGACGTGGCACGTCAGATCGAGCAACTGGTTAATTTTTCTCATCTCACCTCGAGTTGATGTATGTCATCTCTACCGGATGATTGGAGTGGCACCATTTGGGCTACCACGAAATTACAGGAATGCACGGAATGCCCGATCAGAAGCCGAGATACCCGCAAACCTCTGGCCTCGAACCCCACATAAGGGCAGTGAAAGCCCAGGGCGCCAACGTAACGCCGGATGCGTCTTCACACCACCTGCATAACGGTATTGACACACCGCTTCCGCCGCCGGACCTGCACGGCAGCTACACCAACAACCGACCGCTACCAACCGAAGGCGTCAGAGATCGTCGGGCGTTCATTATTGGCAGCGGAATTGCGGGACTCTCCGCTGCATTCTTTCTGATACGTGATGGCCACATGCCGGCTGCCAACATCGTGTTTCTCGAGGAACAGGCCATTGAAGGGGGATCCCTGGACGGCTCCGGAAACCCGGAAGATGGCTATATCGTGCGGGGCGGTCGGGAAATGGAGATGACCTATCAGAATTTCTGGGACGTGTTTTCGGAAATTCCCGCCCTGGAATTGCCAGAGCCATTCACCGTACTGGACGAGTACCGGCTCGTTAACGATGCGGACAAGAACTGGTCGAAGGCGCGCTTGTTGGAAAAGCAGGGAAAAATCAAGAATTTTTCCACCATGGGGCTGACCCGCTTGCAACAGCTGGAAGTGGTGAAACTCCTGCTGGCCCGCAAGGATGAGCTGGACGACGTTACCGTGGAAAACTGGTTCAGCGAGGGTTTCCTGAACAGCAACTTCTATACCTTCTGGCGCACCATGTTTGCCTTCCAGAACTGGCATTCCGTGCTGGAGATGAAGCTGTACATGCACCGGTTCCTGCACCTGATGGACGGCCTCAACGACATGACGTCACTGGTGTTCCCCAAATACAACCAGTTCGATAGCTTCGTCCGGCCGCTTATGAACTGGCTCAAGGAGCAGGGCGTGCGCATCGAGTACGACACGGTGGTGTCGAACCTTGAATGGAACACCCATAACGGCCAGCGGACGGTGACGGGCATCCAGTGCCACACCGGTAGCGGTGATAAGACCATTCAGGTCAGCAAGCAGGATCTGGTGTTTGCCACGACCGGCTCCATGACCGAAGACACCGCCTACGGCGATGATGACACCGCACCGGCTCTGGCGGACCAGAAAAAGTCGGGATCCGGTTCCGGCTGGCAGCTCTGGAAAAACCTGGCGACACAATCGGAGGTCTTCGGCCGGCCCGAGAAATTCTGCGGTGACGTGCCCCAGTCTACCTGGGAATCGGTAACCCTGACTTGCAAGCCTTCACCGCTTATGGACAAGCTCAGGGAACTCTCCGTCAACGATCCGTACTCTGGATTGACCGCGACCGGTGGCGTCATCACGGTTACCGATTCCGCCTGGCTGATGAGTTTTACCTGTAATCGTCAGCCGCATTTCCCGGACCAGCCGGACGATGTGATTGTGCTCTGGGTATATGCCCTGTTGATGGACAAGCCCGGTGACTATGTAAGAAAAGCCATGCCCAAATGTACCGGCAGGGAGGTCGTCACGGAGCTATGCTTCCACCTCGGCCTGATTGACCAGGTGGACGAGGTGCTGGCGGCCACCAAGGCCCGGATTGCCCTGATGCCCTACATCACCGCACAGTTCATGCCCCGGGCGCAGGGTGATCGGCCGGCAGTCGTGCCGGATGGCTGCACCAATCTTGCCTTGATGGGCCAGTTCGTGGAGACCCACAACGACGTGGTATTCACCCTGGAAAGCTCCGTGCGCACGGCCCGCATTGGCGTCTACGGGTTGCTGGGCGTTCCGAAACAGGTCCCGGATATCTACCCTGGCCAATACGATATCCGTCGTCTGCTGCAGGCGACCCGCACCCTCAACAACGATGAACCATTTCCGGGCGAAGGCGTGCTCCGCTGGATCCTTGGTGGCACCTACTTCCAACACATCCTTCCGCTGGGGGCCGACGCGGACGGGACCGAGGAAACCGAACCGGATCTTATAGAACGGCAGTTACAGGAGGTGCGCAGCCTTATCGGGAACAACCAGACGGCAGAAAACGCAAAACACCGGCTCCAGGGTTTTGTGGAGAAACTGAAGGGGCGCCTCTGAAGAGCGCCCCTCTGGTGATAGCTGGCCTGTATCAGATGGTCAAGGTCAGCAGGAATGCCGGCTTCTCAGTGATCTGTGAACACCAATAGGGTCAGGTCTTGCGTTTTGCGCAAAATGCAAGACCTGACCCCATGCGCTTCACGAAGCGCGGCAGCGCTTTGGGCGGTCAACTGCAGCGATTCGTTAGGTTTAATGCGAACTACCTTTATCAGGGGTGCCAATTGATGAAACACCATGACTTTGAGCATTTGGGTCAAACACCGAAAGAGCTAAAGCACATCGCGGCTGACGCTGCAGAGCTTTCTGATATAGCGATTCGTCTAACTCACTGCTCTCGTCTTGAGGCAGAGAGATTTTCTCGGAAGCGCTTGCAGCGGATTCGGCGATGTAACCGTAAGACATCAAAAGCTCTTCCGCCATAAGTACCGCGGCATCTTTGGTTTCAGAAATAGCGCAAACAGTTGCGTGGCAAGAAGTAAGCTGAGACGAGCTACTAGCTGGTTTGCACGGGATTTCGATGATGTATGCAGTATCTTTCATAAATACCTAACGCCGAAGCTCAGCCGCCGGCAACCTGCGCCAGCGGGTTGCCGGTCGGCTGCAGCGCCTTGTTGGGCAGTTTACCGGCAGGTGGTATTGCCAAAACTATCTGTGCTGCAGCGTGTAGTGTTGCCATTGTTATCACGATACGTGGTGTTTCCGAAGGAATCGGTGTGGCCACGAATTGTGTTGCCGTTGTTGTCGCGATAGGTGCTATTGCCGAACGAATCGGTGCTGCCCCTCAAAGTGTTGCCATTGTTGTCCCGGTATGTGCTGTTGCCGAAAGAGTCAGTATGGCCACGAACGGTGTTGCCGTGGTTATCACGGAATGTGCTGTTGCCAAATGAATCCGTAGAGCCGCGAGTAGTTGTGCCATCGCTGCTACGGCAGGTGGTGTTGCCGAATGAACCTGTCGAGCACCTTGTCTGTGCGTATGCGCCAGAAGATGCTATTAGAGCGACCAGTAACGCGAATGCAAATTTCATGATGATTCTCCTGTGGTGAGGTTTGCTGCCCAACGCCGAAGCTCAGTTGCCGCCGGAGCAGCCGAAGGCTGCGGAGGGAACCCGAAGCGCGCCAGCGCTTCGGGCGGTCAACTGCAGCGACCTGTTAGACCTTTAAAACTATAATTTTAGCTTTCTACCCCATCCGCTTCGCGCCTAACCCGTAATTTACCGGTTTACTTTCTTAACGAGGATTCCCATAACAATCAATGCTACAGCGACAATAGTTCCGGCTTCAAAAGGGCGGTATTCAAAGTAAGTGAGCAGACCCGACCTGAAAAAATTTGCGTACTCGAGCCAAATTATGTCGAGTACCACTGTACATATAATTAGGAATGTGAGGACTGGCCTCTTATTTAGATAGCCCAAAAACGACATGGACAGTCCAGCAACGGTCCTACCCTCTCTATCAGCCATTTAATCTCCCTAATAAAATCCCGCGGTGTCCCACTGATAAACGATTTGGTCTAACGCCAAGTAGGCGAAATATATCTAACACTATATATACCGCCATCCATATCTATATATCTCCAACGATTCGGTCCACCAGATTGAGGTCGGCGGCCACGCCGTAAGCCACAACCCAGGCGCGCTCGGCGGGTTGCCAGCGACCACCGGCTCGCCTTACTTGCTCGCGGAGTTCGCACTCCTCGTATTCGATTCTCAGGAGTACGGGCTCGTCGGCCGCCCGTTGCATTAGATGCTGTTCGCGGCTATTCGCCGGCCGCCATGGCAACGTTTTCTCGATCAGTTCGACGGTTTTGTGGCGTTGCCCGGTATCGCTGTCGTAGCGGTATCGCACACAAACCAGCCGCTCGCCGTACTTCTGGCCCCATTGCTTGGTCCCGTTCTGGCCGGGCTTGAGATGCAGTCTAGTTTCCATCGGCGCCCCTTCGCCTTGGCATGGATCGACGTTATCGCGATTTAGTTGGGCCGTGAAGCCAGTCGCAACCCGGCAGAGCGTATGGCGTTCTATCGTCTTGTGAAAGCTGAATTTTCCGAAACATTGAAACTGCGCCATTCGGCAATGCAAGGCACGAACTCGCGCGTTGTCAAGCCATTGCTATACCGGAACCGCCGTCTTTGGGCTGAGCGCCGCGGTTACCGCCCCCACCAGTTCGTCTTGCCCAGATCCACGACTTCATCCCCCCGCCCGCTCATCACCGCCCGCAGCATGTACAGCGAGAACCCGCGCGCCTGCTTGGCCTCGATCTTCGGCGGCATGGACAGTTCCTGCTTGGCGGTACGTACGTCGACCACCACCGGGCCGTGGTGCTCGAAGGCCTGCTTGAGCGCTTCGTCGAGGTCGGCGGAGGCGGTGACCTGGATGCCGCGGATGCCGAGCGATTCGGCGAGCTTGGCGAAATCCACACGCGGGATGTTGGTGGTGGAATCGACATAACCAGCCGCTTTCATCTCCATGGCGACGAAGCCGAGGGTTTCGTTGTTGTAGACGATGACTTTCACCGGCAGCTTTTCGGCGGCGAGCGTGATCAGATCGCCCATGAGCATGGTGACGCCGCCGTCGCCGGCCAGGGCCACGACCTGGCGCTCCGGGTAGGCGACCTGCCAGCCAAGTGCGGCGGGCACGGCGACGGCCATGGAGCCGTGCATGAAGCTGCCGGTGAGCCGGCGTTCGCGGGTCATGCGGATATAGCGGGCAGCCCAGACGGTGGGCGTGCCGACGTCGGCGGTAAATACGGCATCGTCGTGCGCGAGTGCGGAGACACGGGCGGTGAGGTATTGCGGGTGCAGCGGTGCATCGCCCTCGCGCGGGGTGGCCAGGTCGTCGAGATTCGCGCGGGCTTTCTTGTAGTGCGACTGGCAGGCGTCCAGGAACTTGGTGCTGGCGTTGTCCTCGAGCTTGGGAATGAGCGCGGCAAGCGTGGGGCCGATATCGCCGACCAGGCCCATGGTGAGCGGCGAGCGCCGGCCGAGGTGCGCGCCGCGGATATCGATCTGCACGATATTGCCGTGTTCGGGGAAAAACTCGCGATACGGGAAATTCGTGCCCAGCATGATGAGCAGATCGCATTCGCGCATGGCGTGATAGCCGGAGGAGAAACCGATCAGCCCGGTCATGCCGACGTCATAGGAATTATCGTATTCCAGCGATTGCTTGCCGCGCAGCGCGTGCACAATCGGCGCCTTGAGGCGTTCGGCCAGCGCCAGCACCTCGTCGTGATAACCCTCGCAGCCATAGCCGCCGAGGATGGTGATCTTGGTCGCGTCGTTGATGTGCCCGGCCAGCACGTCCAGCGCCTCGACCGGGGGCACCACGGTCGGGCGCACGGGCGGCTGCCAGCACAGGGAATGCGGGGGCGCCTCGGACAAGGCCACGTCGCCCGGCAGCACGATGACCGACACCGAGCGATTCACGATCGCGCTGTTCATCGCCGCTTCCAGCACCTGCGGTATCTGGGCCGGGTTGGAGACCAGTTCGCAGTAGTCGCTGCATTCACGGAAAAGATTCTGCGGGTGGGTCTCCTGGAAATAGCCGAGCCCGATCTCGGAGGACGGGATCTGGGCGGCGATGGCGAGCATCGGCACATGGGCGCGCTGGGCTTCGAACAGGCCGTTGATGAGATGCAGGTTGCCCGGCCCGCAGGAGCCGGCACAGACCGCCAGCCCGCCGTGGGCATCGCCCTCGCCGGCGGCGGCGAGGGCCGCGACTTCCTCGTGGCGTACACCGATCCAGCGGATCGCCTCGCGCTGGCGCAGCGCTTCGGTGAAGCCGTTGAGCGAGTCGCCCGGCAGGCCCCAGACATTCTGTACGCCGGCCTGGATGAGCAGGTCGGCAAGCACATCGGCGATTGTGTTCCTGGCCATCGATACATCCCGTTGGGCGCCGCGCACGAAAGCCGCAGCCTGAATGATTGGCTTCATCCTACACCGATCACCCGGGTCGAATGATAGCCTCGAAAATAATTTGACTGAATATTCAGTCAGTATAATAATCGAGTCTGTAAGTAAGCCGCTCCCGGCTCGAACAACCGCGGATTCGACGATTCATGGCCCGCAAGAACGACAGCGACGAAACCCGCACCCGCATCGTGGCAGCCGCCGTGCGCTGCGTGGCGCGGCGCGGTGTGCGCGGGCTGCGCATGGCGGATGTGGGCCGCGAGGCGGGCGTGTCCTCGGGTTTGCTCTATTATCATTTTGCCGATCGCGACGGCCTGCTGGCGGCCACGCTGGCTCATGTGAACGACACCGCCGCGGCCGGGCGTAACCAGGCGAGCGTGAGTGGGCGCGATGCGCTCATCGACAATCTCGTCGACGAAATCGCGGACGAGCCGGACGTACGCGACCACGCCGCCGCCTGGCACGAGATCAACGCCTCGGCCGTGTTCGACGCCACCCTGGCCGCCCCGCTGCGCGCCACCACGGCCGACTGGCAACAGCGCATCGCCGACGAACTGGTACAAACGGCGCCCGAGGGCGCGCCATGCGATCGCGAAGCCGCCGAAGCGCAGGCCGTGATCGCCACCGCGCTGGTGGACGGCTTGTCCCAGCGATGGCTGACCGGCCGTCTTGCCACCGAGGAGGCGCGCGGCCTGCTGCGCCGTGCCCTGATTCAGCAATTCGGCGGCCCGCCCGCCGGGAGCAACCCATGCAACTGATCGAAAACAGCAACCCGCCCGCCTCACTGGCCCGGGCGGAACCGTCGCATCGCGCGCCGCTGCGCGTGGCACTCATTCAGCACGCCTGGCAGCCCGACCGCGAGGCGCTTATCCAGCATCTGGACGAAGCCATCGGCCGCGCGGCCGAAGCCGGCGCGAAGGCGGTGTTCCTGCCGGAGATCACGCTGCTGCGCTACCCGGCCGATCAACGCGCGACCGGCACCGCCGCCGGCGGCGCGGAAGACCTGGAGACCGGGCCGACGATGGCTTTCGCCCGCGCGGCGGCCAGTCGCTACGGCATCGCCGTGCATGCCTCGCTCTACCAGCGCGACGACGGTACCGACGGGCTGGGGCTGAACACGGCGATTCTGGTCTCGCCCGAGGGCGAGCTGATCGGCGCGACCCACAAGCTGCATATTCCGGTCACGGAAGGCTATTTCGAGAACACCTACTTCCGCGAAGGCCCGGCGGACAATCCGTACCCGGTGTATCGCCACGCGGCACTCGGCGATGCGGCCATCGGCCTGCCGACCTGCTGGGATGAGTGGTTCCCGGAAGTCGCGCGGGCGTACTCGCTGGGCGGCGCCGAGATTCTGGCCTACCCCTCGGCGATCGGTTCGGAGCCGGATTTCCCGGATTTCGATACCCAGCCGCTGTGGCGCCACGTGATCGTGGGCAACGGCATTGCCTCCGGCACGTTCATGATCGTGCCCAACCGCATCGGAAATGAAGGCCGCATCACCTTCTACGGTAGCTCGTTCATCTCCGATCCGTACGGCCGCGTGCTGGTCGAGGCGCCGCGCG
The DNA here is from genome assembly GCF_003177035.1 of Salinisphaera sp. LB1. NCBI lineage: Bacteria > Pseudomonadati > Pseudomonadota > Gammaproteobacteria > Salinisphaerales > Salinisphaeraceae > Salinisphaera > Salinisphaera sp. LB1. Next base: position 841,166 of record NZ_CP029488.1, read on the forward strand.
ATGCCGAGGCGATTCTGGTCGCCGATCTGGATCTGGACCAACGCCGCGACTGGCTCACGTTATTCCCGTTTCTGACCACGCGGCGGCCCGATACCTACGGCGCGCTCACCGCGCCGGCCGACCCTGACCGGCCGCTGGGCGGCACCGACGAGAGCCATTCCCGATGAGCGATGTACTGACCGGCTGGCGCATGCCGGCCGAAACCGTGGCCCAGGAACGGGTCTGGATGGGTTTTCCGCCGGCCGGGCCCACGGCTGGCGAAAGCGCCGAGGCGCTGGACGAGGCCCGTCGCGCCTGGTGCGCAGTGGCCCACGCCATCGCCGAATTCCAGCCCGTTACCCTGCTGGTGGACCCGGCCGATGAAGCAGTCGCGCCACGTTATGTGTCGAGCGCGATCGAGCGCGTGACCGTACCGCTGGACGATGCCTGGCTGCGCGACATCGGGCCGAGCTTCGTGCTCGACGACGACGGCGCGCTGGGTGCGGTGAACTGGCGCTTCAATGGCTGGGGCGAACGCGAATGGGCGCACTGGGGCAAGGACGACCGGGTGGCGGCGGCCATCGCCGAACTCGCCGGCGCGCGTCGCATCGACTCGCGACTGGTCAACGAAGGCGGCGGCATCGCCGTGGATGGAGCCGGCACGGTGCTGCTCACCGATAGCGTCCAGCGCGATCCGCGCCGCAACCCGGGCATCTCGCGGGCCCGGGTGGAAGCTGAAATGGCGCGCACGCTCGGGGCCGACAACCCGATCTGGCTGCCGCGCGGCCTGCATCGCGATGCCGAACAGTTCGGCACCTTCGGCCATGTGGATATCATCGCAGCACTCGTCTCGCCGGACTGCGTGGTCGTGCACGACCAGCGCGACGCCTCGCATCCGGACCATGCCATTTGCCGCCAGACGATGGACGTACTCGCCTGGGCCACGACGGCCGACGGCAAGGCCTGGCGAATCGCCCGCCTGCCGGCGCCGGAAACGCTGCGCGATGCGCATGGTTTCGTCGATTACAGCTACATCAATCATCTGCCAATTAACGGCGCGGTGATCGTGCCCACCTTCGACGACCCGGCGGATACCGAAGCGGCCGCGATTCTGGCCGAGCTCTACCCGGGCCGGCGCATCGTGGGCGTGGACGCCCGCGCGATATTCGCCCGCGGCGGCGGCGTGCATTGCATCACGCAGCAACAGCCGCGGCGCGAGCCGATGTAGACCGGGGCCCGTGATAGTTCGTGCGGGCACGCCATGCGTTCACCGATAGCGCCCGACGACCCGGCGATCGGCGCGCCCATTGAACACCGGGCCGCGTTCTGTCGGATTACGCCTGCGGCTAATCCACCTACTGGAACACGGGCGATTCAGACCCGCGGATGACGCGAAGCCGTAGGTCGGGTTAGGCCGCAGGCCGTAAGCCGACAATCCGGCTCTTCGCCGCTCGTGCGTGGTCGGGGCCAACCAACCGCCGGGGCACCGTTAACACAATCGCCGGATCGATCCGCGCGGGCGGCGTTCTGCCAGATGACGCCTGCAGCTAATCCGACCGACTGGAGCACGGGCGATTCCGGGTTGGCCGTCGTCGTGCGGGGCCTTGGTCCGTACAGGATAGCGACACGGTCTCGTATGAAACGACCGCAGGCTCTAATCTAGGGCATCGATTGATTACCCCTCACCGTTCTCATGTCCGACCAAAGAAACGTCGAGACCCGGCTGTCTGCCCGGGCGGTCTACCAGGCCGTGCGCTACGACGGCGAGCAGGAAATGGCGCGGCCACTGGGCTCGCTGTGGTGGTCCGGCGTGGCCGCCGGAATCACACTGGCGAGCTCGGTCGTGGCCAAGGGCCTGCTGCACATGGAACTGCCGGCCACGCCGTGGCGCGCACCCATCGCCGATATCGGCTATTGCGTGGGCTTCGTGCTGGTGGTGCTCGGTCGCATGCAGCTGTTCACGGAAAACACGATCACCGTGGTGCTGCCATTGATGGCCAGGCCGTCCTGGCGCGCCTTGTACGACACACTGCGGCTATGGAGCGTGGTCTTCATTGCCAACATGGCGGGGACATTCATCGCGGCCGTTTTCGTGAATATGGCCGGCGTCGATGCACCGAACCAGCTGCATGCCTTCAACGAGATCGCCGCCCAGGGGGTGCTGGGCAGCGACTGGATTGGCAATATGCTACGCGCGATTCCGGCCGGCTTCTTCGTGGCGGCCCTGGTGTGGATGCTGCCCAACGCCCGCGGCTTCGAGATCTGGGTGATCATGCTGCCGACCTATGTCATCGCCCTCGGCGGCTTCGCCCACGTGGTGGTCGGTTCGATGGAGGTCTGGCTGCTTATTCTCGCCGGCCATCTGAGCGTGATCGACGGGCTGTGGGGCTTTGTCGCCCCGGCGCTGCTGGGCAACGTTCTGGGCGGTACCGTGCTGTTCTCGCTGCTTGCTTATGGACAAGTTCGGCGCGAGATCTAGAGCTGCGAACAGGCGCCGCCCGGCTGAATGCGCTGTAATACCCGGGAACCGGTGCGGAACATCACGTCGGGTGGATCAGGATGGGCAGCGGAGGCATCCCTCCGCTGCCCCGATACCGAGCCGGAGCATCCGCCGCATGGGACCGCGACGACGGCAGGCCCGCCCGATAACCGAAACCGACGATCAGGATTTGGTCGTTACGGCCTGCTGCATGTGCTTGGCCATGGACAGATGATGCTGGATCACCGGCAGGCCACTGGCCGCCAGTTTGCTGATCGCAGCGTCATTGTGGCTGCGCTTTTCGTTTTTGAATAACGCCACGGCCTGCTCGTGCCCTTTCACGTTGAAGCGGGCGTAAGCCTTGTTGAACTGGCGGCCCGAAAGCTGGCTGAGTTGCTGGTATTTGTGCTGCAACTTCGGCGGCAGGCTGTCCGGCAGCTTCAGATGCTCCGACTTGGCCGTGCGGACAAGCTTGTGCTGGAGCCTGGTGTGATCCGACAACATCTTTTTGGCAAACGACAGAACAGCCGGATTCTCGCTCTTGCGCTGCGCGAGCTTGCCGAGCTTGATCTCGAGCTTGTTGGTGGCCGCCGCCTCGGTGACGAAGTGCTGCGCGGTCAGGCCCGATGGCGCGGCCCCGGCCACCATCGGCACAGCCGCCAACGCGAGCGTGGCAGATGCAACCGCAAACTTGTGGTAACGACGAATATCCATTGGGGATCTCGACTGTTCAGTGACACCCTCAACCTAGCAAGGCCCGCCAGGACACGCCAAACCGCCACGTTAATCGGGCGGCAAGGTGCACCAGCCCCGCGGCGGCTACGAACCGCCAACCGGTAGTTGGGGCATGATCACGCAAGATCGCTTGCGGCCACGAAACGGCGGCAGAGGTTCTCGATAGCGGCCTGGTCGGCGGCATCGAACCGTTGCCGGCGCGGGCTGTCGATATCCAGCACGCCCCATAACCAGTCGCCGACCACGATCGGCACCACAAGCTCGGAACGCGAAGCGACGTCGCAGGCGATGTGTCCGGGAAAGGCGTGCACGTCATCCACGCGCTGCGTTACGCGGGTCCGGGCCGCGCGGCCACAAACGCCGCGGTCGAAAGGAATCGGATTGCACGCCGGCAGGCCCTGGAACGGCCCGAGCACGAGTGTGCGCTCGCTACGCTGGAGATAGAAGCCAACCCAGTTCAAGTCGGCGAACTGCTGGCGAATGAACGCCACCGTCTGGGCCGCGTTGGTCAGCCAGTCGCGGGTATCCAGCAGGCTGGCGAGTTGACGTTCGAGCAGATCTCCGCTCATCGAAGGCACTCCGAAAAAATTCGCGCACGAGCATTGATGATAAGCGCGCTCGCCACAAGCGTTCGCACCGCCCGAGATGCACCGCATCGCAAGAACGGGCACCATGGGCGGTTTTACCCGGTATTCTCCATGACCCATGATCGCCCCGGCGGCCGTATGGACCGGCTCACGCTGAGTCTGTCGGTTGGCTTCGTCGCTGTATTTCTCGTTGCTTCGCTATTCGATCTGTCCGGCGTATCGGCCGCGATCAGTGCCGGCTTCACCTGGACCGCGAAGACGCTCGGCGCCTACTTCGAATGGCTGCTTCTGGCGACTTTCTTCATCGCGCTGGGCATCGCCGCCAGCCCCGCCGGGCGGGCGCGCATCGGCCGTGCGGAAGAACCCGAGTTCACAACCTTCCAGTGGCTGTCGATCATCATGTGCACACTGCTGGCGGGCGGTGGCGTGTTCTTCGCCGCCGGCGAGCCGGTTTATCATTTTCTCAACACGCCACCCGCGTTCGACACCAACGCCGGCACCGCCGCGGCCGTGCCGACCGCGTTGGCGCAGGCGTTCATGCACTGGGGCTTTCTGGCCTGGGCCATCCTCGGCGCACTCACCGCGGTGGTCCTGGCCCGGGCTCACTACGACCAGGGCCAGCCGCTGCGCCCGCGGGCCCTGCTTTCGGGCGTGTTCGGCCCGCGTGTAATCGCCGGCCCGCTGGGCAGCGTGGTGGACGCCGTCTGCGTGATCTCGGTTGTGGCCGGCACGGTCGGCCCGATCGGCTTTCTGGCCACCCAGGTCGGCTATGGTCTGCATGTGCTGATCGGCACGCCATCCGGCCTCGCGACGCAGCTGACGATCGTGGCCGTGCTGGGTCTGGTGTATGTCACTTCGGCCGTCACCGGTCTGGCGCGCGGCATCCAGTGGTTGAGCCGCTTCAACGTCATTCTCGCGCTGGTCATCGCCGCGGTGATCATCGTGTTCGGCGCCACCAGCTTTCTGATCGACGCCTGGACGGAGGCGATGGGCACCTACATCAGCGCCTTTTTCACCATGGCGACCCAGACACCGCTGACCGCGCCCGCCGGCTGGCTGAAGTGGTGGACCATCTTCTTCTTCGCCTGGTTCATCGGCTACGGCCCGCTGATGGCGATTTTCGTGGCGCGTATTTCGCGCGGGCGAACGCTGCGCCAGATGATCGTGTCGGTCGCCGTGCTCGCGCCAATCGCCACCACGATCTGGTTCACCCTGCTCGGTGGCTCCGGCATCCACGGACAAATGACCGGCGCGTTCGATCTCACCCAGCCGCTGTCGGCGTTCAAGTTCGATGTGGCAACGCTTACCGTGGCGCAGTCGCTGCCCGGCGGGCTCGTGATGGCGCTGGCGATTCTGTTGCTCACCTCGATCTTCGTCGCCACCACCGGTGATTCGATGAGCTACGCGATCGCCGTGGTGCACACCGGGGACGAAAACCCGCCCGCCGGTCTGCGTGCATTCTGGGGCATTCTCATGGCGGCGATGGCGGCCGTGCTGCTGGCCATGGGCCATGGCCAGATCAGTGCGCTGCAGCAGTTCATCGTGATCACCGCCATCCCGGTCTCGCTGGTATTGCTGCCTTCGCTGTGGACCGGCCCGCGGGCCGCGATGGCGATGGCCCGTGACCAGGGCGTACTGGCATAGCCCGGCCTGCACCCGACCCCGGCGATCATACGGCATTCGGCGCCATGCGATCGCCGGCGGTTCCGCGCGGGCAACCGGCATCCCGTCGCGGGCCGGCCGCGTGGCACGGGCGGGCTCGACGGGCACGACGTCATCGCTCGCACACCGGGAGCAGCCGGGCCTTGATCCGGCTGGTTGTTTACGCTCATTCGCGCGCATCGGCGGACAAAAAGCCCGGCTGATTCGGCCGACGGCCCATGCCGGGGCCGGCAAGCCACCCGCGGTCGCGCCGGGTATCATCCCTGGCAGCACAAGCAACATCCAATTTGCCCCGTGACCGATTCCACCGCGACAGTGCTGCCCGACGAACACGCCCGATGGCACGTGGTGGGCGCGGGCCGTATGGGCACGCTGGCGGCGTTTTATCTTCAATCCGCCGGGGCGAAGGTCACGGTCGTTCGGCCGGGCGAGGCGCACCAGCGCCGGGTGCGGCTGGCCTTCGCCGACGCCACGATCCGGGATATTGAACTCGACGTACTGCCGCCCGCCGACTGTGGCCCCGTTTCGCGTCTGCTGATCGCGTCGAAGACGCCCTATTCCGCTGCCGCGCTGGCACGCGTGAACCTTGTCGAGAACGCCGAGGTCATCCGCCTGCAGAACGGAATCGGCAGCCTGGACGGCCGGCTCGCGTCCGGGCAACGCTTGATCGAGGGCGTCACCGCCAGCGCGGTAATGGCCGCCGACGAAGCCACGCTGCGCGTGGTTGCCGAAAATACAACGACGTTTGGCGGCGGCACACGGCCGCCCTGGTTCGACCCACTCGCCGCACACTGGCCGCGGCTGTATTGGGCCGACGACATCCGGCCCGTGCAATGGCGAAAACTGGTGGTTAACGCCGCGCTCAATCCGCTCACCGCGATTCATGACGTACCCAACGGCGCCTTGCTCGAACGCGCCGATCTGCAGGCCGATATGCGGGCGCTGATCGACGAGGCCGACGCCCTGCTGGCCCGTTTGGACCCGCGCTGGCCGGGCGATTCCCATGCCGCAGTCGCGGCCGTGGTCCGCGCCACCGCCGCCAACACATCGTCGATGCGAGCGGATGTCCAGGCGGGCGCAACCACCGAAATCGATGCCATCAATGGCTGGCTGCTGCATCGGGCCGCGGCGCTGGATATGGACCTGCCGACACATCGGCGTATCGTGGATTGCGTGCACGCACTCGAACCAGGCTAGCGCCCTGCAACGCTGGTTCACGGCATGGGTTTCGAGCGGGTTTTCGTACCCAGCAACGTGCGTCGTGCCGGCTGGGGCCTACCCTTGCCCGGCGGCATGACGCAATCCGCAGACGGCGGTCGTGGCGCGCCTAGGCTTCTTGGCGCCCAGGCTTTGAACACAGCAAAACACCCGGAACAACGCCCCATGCGCTCTCTGGACTCGCTTTTCGACGCCCTGGCCCGATCGCGCTTTCGGTCGCGTTTCGAACTCGGGCCGCGCGAGCAAGCCGATCTCGATCGGCACGGCCTCGATACCATCCGCGTTCATGCCGCCCGCTTCGTCGACGAACGGCTGGCGCCGGCCGGGCCGGTCAACGACGGCAAACAGACGCCCATGCGCAACCACCCGGTCTTCGTCGCCCAGCATGCGACTGCCACATGCTGCCGGCATTGTCTGGCGAGATGGCACGGGATTGCACCGCATCGGCTACTGAGCGACGCGGAGCGGCGCTACATCTGCGACGTGATCATGGCCTGGCTGGCCCGCCGGTACGATCCCGCACACGCCCGGGCGCCGCGCCAGGCCGAGCTATTCTAGGGCCTGGGATCGGCCCTATTAATCCGGCATCAAAACAGCTGACTTCATCAGCTGTTTTCACCGCCTCAAAAATAAAAGCCGGCGCCTGTCCGTCTTTTATTTTCCAAGGCTTCGCGGCCAATAGCCGCGGCGAGCATGCGGTCGCATACTCGCGCCATCAACCCGAAAAATCATCTATTTTTGTGCCGGGTCAATAGCTCACCGGCGGCACCGGGCGGCGCAAGGCAAGGTAATCCGGGCGCGTCTCGGTTTCCACTGCCAGCGACACATCGGCCAGCACGATTCGGCCTGTATGTGGTGGGCAGGCCGCACGCACCCGGCCCGCGGTATCCGCATGACAGCTTTCGCCGGTGAACAGAAACGTCTCGCCCCGGCCAACCTGATTGACGTAGACATGCGGGCGCCGATTTTCCAGCGCCCGGGCCTGCACGCACAGCCGGTGATCGGGGCCGAATGGCCGCATGTTGGCGGACACGCTCACCAACAGCTCGGCACCGCCGGCCGCAAGCGCCCGGCCGATCTCGGGGAACTCGATATCGAAACAAATCATCAGGCCGACGCGCGCGCCGGCCAGGTCGACGATTTGCAGCGCATTGCCCGGCGTGAAGGCTTTGGCCTCGTCGCCGAACAACTGAATCTTGCGATAACAACCGGCGATCCGCCCGTCGCGATCGATCGCCAGCGCACTATTGGCAATGCCGCCATCCGCGCATCGCTCGGCCAGACCCATGATGATCGCCGTGGCGTGTCGTTTCGCGGCAGCGCGCAACCGTGCGACCCGCGCGCCCTCCAGCGTTTCGGCCAAGGCCTCGGCTTGCGTGGTGCTATAGCCGCAGAGAAACAACTCCGGCCACACCATCAAATCCGCTTGTTCGTACTCGGCCAGCGCGGCTTCGACGGTCGCCAGGTTGGTATCGGGCTCACCGACCACCGGGCGCAACTGGGCCAGGGCGACATCAAGACGGGGCGTACCTTGCATCAGCGACACATCCATGTTCGGGGCGCGCATGCCCGCAGCGATTCACCAGGACCGCCCGGGGCCGCGCAGCCGGGATAACCTGTCCGACAATACGCGCATCGCTGCGCTCTATGCATCCCGAACCAACCGCAACGCGGCCGCGGAACGCCAGACAACGATCCGCGCCGCGGCCCGCGTCATCAGCGAATGGCAACACCCGACGGCGGGAACACGACCGGCGCGCCATCCCGCGCTACAGGGCTTGACTGACACGGATCGGGGCCGCCATGCGGCATTGCTCGGCTTGCCTGGCCAATTGCGGGCGCCAACACCGCGCCTAGAACGTCGGCGGAGTCGCCGCACTGACGACCACGCACGGCTCGGAAAACGGATTGCGCATCCGATGAGGGCGCCGGCTGTCGAAGTAATAGGCGTCCCCCGGCTCGAGCACGGTGATCTGGTCGTCGACCGTCAGTTCGAGCCGGCCCGCGACCACCACACCGCCCTCCTCAGAACTGCGCCTTTCATCGTAGCCGTGACCGTAAAGCGATTCGCCAGTATCCGCCCCGGGGGCATAGCGCTCGTGCAGTATCATCATGGCGAAGCCGGCAAGATTTCGCCCCACCTGACGATAGGACAGCCGCTGACCGTCCGCCAGCTCGACCAGCTCATCGGCACGATAGATCACCGGCGCACAAGCCGGCAGCGGGTCGGAAAAGAATGCACTCAACGTCGTTTCGAGCGCATTGAGCACGGACTTGAGCGAGCTGATCGACGGGCTGTGCCGCCCCCGTTCGATGAGCGATATGGATACATGGCTGATACCGCAGCGACGCGCCACCTCTCGAATCGACAAACCGCGACTCCGGCGGAGCTGTTTCAGTCGTTCGCCGTCAGCCAGCTGGGCCGGAACATCCGCCAATACCTGCTCCAATCATTTCCCCCAGACGCAGAAGATATCGCTGTACCTTACATAAATGAACCCCATACAACGTTGCATGGCAAAAAAAACTGCATTGCACGCTGCCTGGAAATACCGCGCGTATTTTCGGAGGACATGGGCGCTTTCGTGATCGCCGTGCGCTTGCGTCTATCGAGGCGATGGGCCCCGGCCCTCACCCGGCGTGACTCGCAGCGGATAACACATGCCCACCGCGATGCCACGGCCGCAAAAACGTTCCAACGTGTGTGCGCAGCGGATGACCGAACGAGCGCAGCAGACGCGCGCCGGTGGCGGCCGAGTATGCCAGCGCTGGTGTCGGCGCCAGGCGCTCCCCCTGTTCGGCCTCGCGCTGCGAAGCCACCGAACCCGACTTGTTATCTGTCGCAGGTTCGAATGAGCTTCGGTTACGCATAAAAAAAAACCCGCACATCTGGCGGGTTCTCTATGTCTGGTGCGCCCGGCAGGATTACTCGACGCTAGCGCGTCTCGCCCTTCGGGCCGGTGACGCTGCGCGCCACCGTTCGGCCTCGCGCTGCGAGGCCGTCGAACCTGACTTGTTATCTGTCGCAGGTTCGAATGGGCTTCGTTCCCGCGATGAAAAAACCCGCACTTTGGCGGGCTCTTACTAATCTGGTGCGCCCGGCAGGATTCGAACCTGCGACCTTCGGCTTCGGAGGCCGACACTCTATCCAGCTGAGCTACGGGCGCTTGCGAATTCGAGAGGATACGCGGTACGCCGGCCATCGTCTATCGCCGCGCGACACGAATCCATGGCCCGCGGGTTTATTCGGGGGCGTCGCGGCTGCGGTAGCCGAGCCCGATACGTCAACTGTCGGCCGACGCGCCGAGCATCGCCCGTAGAGCGGCGACCTGGTCACGGCCCTGCTCTGCGTTGGTCGCCTTGCTGCGCGTGCCGGTCGAGCTCGGCCATTCGAGTTCGTCGGCCGGCAGTTCGTCGAAGAAACGGCTGGGCACGCTGTCGGTTTCCTCGCCGCCGCGCCGGCGCTTGCGGGCGTAGGTCAGCGCCAGGGTCTTGCGCGCCCGGGTGATGCCGACATAGAGCAGGCGGCGTTCTTCCTCGATCTTGTCGTCCTCGAGGCAGGCGTGATGCGGCAGCATGCCTTCTTCCAGGCCCGCGAGGAACACATGATCGAATTCCAGGCCCTTGGCGGCGTGCAACGTGAGCAGATGCACCTGGTTTTCGACGTCCTTTTCCGACTGGTTGGCGAAATCCATCAGCGACAGGCGCCGGACCACGTCCTCGAGCGTCGCCGGCTTGCCGTCCTCGGGATCGCTCATACGGCCGAGCCAGGCGATGAATTCATCCAGATTCTCGATGCGCTTGCGCGCCGCCTTGGTATTGGCGGAGGTGTCGCGCAGCCAGTTGCGATAATCGATGTCGACGATGAGCTGGCTGACCAGCTCTTTCGGCGTCATGCCTTCGCTGTCCTGGGTCAGGTTGCGCAGCCAATCGACGAAATCGGCCAGCCGCCGGCCGGAGCGCTCGCCCACGCCGCCGGCCAGGCCGATACCACGGGCGGCATCGAACAGGCTGATATGGCGCGAGCCGGCATAGCGGCCCAGCGCTTCCAGCGTGGCCGGGCCGATCTCGCGGCGCGGGAGGTTGACGATGCGCAGGAAGGCGGCGTCGTCGTCCGGATTGACCATCAGTTTGAGATAGGTGACCAGGTCACGGATCTCGCTACGCTCGAAGAACGAGCGCCCACCGGAGACGCGATACGGGATATCGCGCTCACGCAGGGCTTTTTCGAACGCGCGCGACTGGAAGTTGCCGCGGTACAGCACGGCGTAGTCGCCGTAGGCGGTGCCCAGACGCAGCTTGTGCGAGGAAATCTCGCTGGCCACGCGCTCGGCCTCGCCGGCTTCGTCGGCGGCGGCCAGCACGCGCACGCGATCGCCCGGCCCCATCGCGCTCCATAACGTCTTTTCGTAGGCGCGCTGGTTCGAGGCGCCGATCAGGCGGTTGGCCGCCGACAGCACGTTGCCCACCGAACGGTAATTCTGTTCGAGCTTGATCACCTTCAGATGCGGGAAATCGCGCGACAGATCGGCGATATTGCCGGGGCGCGCACCGCGCCAGGCATAGATCGACTGGTCGTCGTCGCCGACCACGGTGAAGGCCGCGCGCGCCCCGGCCAGCAGCCGCATCATTTCGTACTGGGCGGCGTTGGTGTCCTGGTACTCGTCGACCAGCAAATAGCGGAACCGGTTCTGCCAGCGCTCGCGCGCTTCGTGATCGGTCGCCAGCAGATGCACGGGCAACGCCAGCAGGTCGTCGAAATCGACCGCGTTATAGGCTTTCAGCCGACGCTGGTATTCGCTGTAGGCGCGGGCCAGCGGCACGTCGCTGCCCGAGGCCTGGGCCTGAGCGGTTTCGGGGTCGACCAGCGCGGATTTCCAATTGCTGATGGCGGCCTTGGTCGCCTTGCGCTGGTCGCCGTCGCGGCCGACCAGATCGGCCAGCACCTTGTCGGCATCCTCGGAATCGAAGATGGAAAAGCGCGGCTTATAGCCCAGCGCGGCATGCTCTTCGCGGATCATCTGCAGGCCGAGGCTGTGGAAAGTGCTCACGGTGAGCCCGCGGGCATCGTCGGCCGAGATGAGCTTGGCGGCGCGCTGTTTCATCTCGCGCGCGGCCTTGTTGGTGAAGGTCACCGCGACCACGCGACGGGCGTCGTAGCCACGCGCGATCAGATGCGCGATCTTGCGCGTGATCACACCCGTCTTGCCCGAGCCGGCACCGGCCAGAACGAGCAGCGGACCGTCGAGATACCGCATCGCGGCATCCTGTTGGGGGTTGAGCTTGGGTAGCGCCATGATCGCGCGATTCTATCAGCCGATCGCGCGCCAGCGTGTGCCGCGCGGCATTCATCCGGCGCCGGCCGGCCCCAGCGGGCCGGCGTTAATCCCGATCCAGCTGGCGATAGCCGATCGCTTCGGCGATATCGGGGGCCTGTATCTGCTCATGACCCGCCAGATCGGCGATCGTGCGCGCCACGCGCAGAATCCGATGATAGCCCCGGGCCGACAAACCCAGCCGATCGATGGCCTGGTCGATCAAGCGGGCGGCCTCGGCGCTCGGCGCGCAGTGCGCATCGACCTGACGCGGGGTCAGGGCGGCGTTGGGTGCACCACTGCGTACCTGCGCGCGCTGTCTTGCACCATGAACGCGCGTCTGCACCACGGCAGAGCACTCGACCTCCGGCGCTTCGGCCGTGAGCACCTTTTTGGTGACCGGCGCCACATTAAGATGCATGTCGATGCGATCGAGCAGCGGACCGGAAATCCGGGCGCGATAGCGCTCGATCCGCTCGGGCGTGCAGTGACAACGGCCCGATGCGTCGCCCTGATAGCCGCAGGGGCAGGGATTCATCGCGGCCACCAGCTGGAAGGCGGCGGGAAACTCCGATTGCCGCGCCGCGCGGGAGATCACGATATGGCCGGATTCCAGCGGCTCGCGCAGGACTTCCAGCACCCGCCGATCGAACTCGGGCAGCTCGTCGAGAAACAACACGCCGCGGTGGGCGAGCGTGATCTCGCCCGGGCGTGGCGTGGAGCCGCCGCCGACCAGGGCCACGCCCGAAGCGGTGTGATGCGGCGCGCGGAACGGGCGCCGCCCCCATAGCGCGGGATCGAACCCGCCGCCCGATATCGAGGCGATCGCAGCCACCTCCAGCGCCTGCTCATGCTCCAGCGGCGGCAGCAACCCCACCAGGCGCGAGGCCAGCATGGTCTTGCCCGCGCCCGGCGGGCCGATCATCAACAGGGAATGGCCGCCGGCCGCGGCGATTTCCAGTGCGCGCTTGGCCTGGGCCTGGCCACGCACATCGGCCAGATCGGGCACGGCCTGGTGTTCGCCATCCCCCGGCTCGGCCACCGGCCGCGCCCAAAGCGTCTCGCCGCCGGCCAGAGTGGTGGCGACATCGGCCAGATGCGTGGCGGTACGGGCCGCGTCATCGCCGGCCAGTGCCGCCTCGCTGCCGTTGTCCGCCGGCAGGACCAGCCGGCGCTGCACCCGGGCCGCCGCCAGCGTGGCCGGCAAGGCACCACGTACGCCGCGCAGGGCTCCCGAGAGCGACAGTTCACCCAGAAACTCATGCCCGTTCAACGAGTCGGACGGAATCTGGCCGGATGCCGCGAGAATACCCAGCGCGATCGCCAGATCGAAACGCCCGCCCTCTTTGGGTAGATCGGCCGGCGCCAGATTGACCGTGATTCGCCGCGTCGGAAACTGGTAGCCACTGTTGCTGATCGCGGCACGCACGCGATCCTTGCTCTCCTTCACCTCGGTCTCCGGCAGACCGACAATGGCCAGCGCCGGCAGGCCACCAGCCAGATCCACCTCAACCGCTACCGGCGGCGCGTGCAGACCAGTCTGGGCCCGGCTGTGGACAGTCGCCAACGCCACCGGTCAGATCGCCCGGCGCCGCCCGTGTTTCCAGCGCGCGCGGCGCGCCCTAACTGTCGCCGTCATGCGATTCCAGTTGCGCCACGCGTTGTTCCAGCTCCCCCAGGCGCTTACGGGCCTGCACGAGCATTTCGCGCGTGGCCTCGAACTCCTCGCGCGGGACCAGATCCAGCTCGGCGAGCTGGCTCTGCAGCACGGCGCGGAAATTGGCCTTCAATTCCTCGCGCAGCGGCGCGACCTGGGGCGGCAGCGCATTGGCCAGACGGGCGGCCATGTCTTCGATCGAACGCATATCCGATTCCGTGGAGATGATATAGGCGCAAGGATGCATCGGTGCGCGCACGGGCGCAAAGCGCTCGCCGGATTTCAGGCCGGGATTCACGCGCGCTGGCGATCCGGCGCGCCGGCGCGGTGAAGCTTGGCACGGTGAGTGCTAGACATATCCGGCAATCGTCCGGGGCCCGGGTCATACGTCGATAAAAGCCTGCCGGATTGTGTGTTCATGCGCGACAGGAGCCAGTTATGAAATTGATCACCGCCATCATCAAACCATTCAAGCTCGACGAGGTCCGTGAAGCGCTGTCCGAAGTGGGCGTACAGGGCATCACGGTCACCGAGGTCAAGGGCTTCGGCCGTCAGAAGGGACATACGGAGCTGTACCGCGGCGCCGAGTACGTCGTCGATTTCCTGCCCAAGGTGAAGATCGAGGTGGCGATCGGAGATCCGAATCTGGATTCCGCCGTCGAGGCGATCTCCAAGGCGGCCCACACCGGCAAGATCGGCGACGGCAAGATCTTCGTCTCCGCGCTGGAACAGGCGATCCGTATCCGTACCGGCGAAACCGGCCAGGATGCGCTCTAGACAAGCGAACGCAGCGGCTGACGCCAGCCGGGGAATACCAGGCGCAAGCTACGATCTCCAGGCCCGCGTGCCGTCGAAGCGCTGCCACCGACGCGGGTCGGGGCATGCGCGGCCTGCACGACACCGATCGCAAACCGGCCATGCGACCGGCCAAGACCGGGCGTCATGGGCAGGCCGCCGGCATCACTGTTCATTCGGGATTATTCGACTCATCGGGAGAGGGCTTCCGTTTACGGGGGCTTTTCATACATCACACCGCGCGAACGGGTACGGCCCGGCACGGCATCTGGCACAAACCGTGCTTGAACCCAATCCGTGCAACGGCCATCGCCAGGCCGATGGCCACAGGGGGCACGATCGGACGACCAACCGTTTTGCCTCGTCGTTCACCGCCCATGCGCAGACGTCAAAAAGGTAGCCTCATGTCAACACGTCTCTTATTGAAATCCACCGGTTTCGGTCTCGCCGCGCTGGCGCTGCCGGGCGCGGCCATGGCTCAGGCGAGCACGCCCACACTCAACGCCGGCGACACCGCCTGGATGCTCACGGCCACGGCGCTGGTGCTGTTCATGACCATTCCGGGGCTGGCCCTGTTCTACGGCGGCATGGTGCGCGCCAAGAACTCGCTGTCCGTGCTCATGCAGTGCTTCGCCATCTGCTGCCTGGTCACGCTGATCTGGGCATTGTGGGGTTACAGCGTCGCCTTCGGCGGCAGCGGCACGATCTGGGGCGGTCTGTCCAAGGCCTTCATGTCGGGCGTCGGCGTGAGCAGTCTCTCCGGCACGATTCCCGAAACGGTATTTTCGACCTTTCAGTTGACCTTCGCCATCATCACGCCGGCCCTGATCGTCGGCGCTTTCGTCGAGCGCATGAAATTCTCGGCGATGCTGTGGTTCATCGGCCTGTGGGTGACCCTGGTCTATACCCCGATCGCACACTGGGTCTGGGGCGGCGGCTTCCTGGGCGGTCTCGGCGTGCAGGACTTCGCCGGCGGCACCGTGGTGCACATCAACGCCGGCGTGGCCGGCCTGGTCGCGGCCCTGATGCTGGGCAAGCGCAGCGGCTACCCCAAGACCATGATGCGCCCGCACAACCTGGGCTACACGCTGATGGGCGCCTCCATGCTGTGGGTCGGCTGGTTCGGCTTCAACGCCGGCAGTGAGCTGGCCGCCGACGGCACCGCCGGCATGGCGATGTTCGTGACCCAGCTGGCGACCGCGGTCGCAGCGCTCACCTGGATGTTCCTGGAGTGGGGCAGCCACGGCAAACCGAGCGTTCTGGGCATTTGCTCGGGCGCGGTCGCCGGCCTGGTGGCGATCACCCCGGCCTCGGGCTTCGTCGGCCCGATGGGCTCGATCGCAGTCGGTGTGGGTGGCGGCTTCTTTGCCTTCTACGCCGTGACTATGCTCAAGGGCAAACTCGGCTACGACGATTCGCTGGACGCCTTCGGCGTACACGGGGTGGCCGGCATCGTCGGGGCCCTGCTCACCGGCATCTTCTCGGCCAAGAGCCTGGGCGGCGCCGGCCTGTCGGACAACGCCGGCGGCAGCATCATCACCCAGTTCGGCATTCAGGCAGCCGGCGTGGCGGTGACCATCATCTACTGCGCCATCATGACCGCGATCATCCTGGCGGTCGTCAAGGCCGTCATTGGCCTGCGCGTGGACGCCGAGTCCGAAGAAGCGGGTCTGGATCTGTCGCTGCACGACGAACGGGCCTACGACCTGTAGCGCGCATCGCCGCCGTCGACACGGGGCGCCTTCGGGCGCCCTTTTTTCGTGCCGGCGATTGGAGGACGGCAGCCGGGCACGGCTATACTCCGGTGCTCCGCCTGCAACCGCACCGAAAATGAGCGCTATTTCGATACGTCGCCGTGCCTCGGCCCTTTTGTTGTGCGCCGGGCTGATCGCCAGCCCTGCCGTCTGGGCGGCCCCCGCTTCCGCCACGTTCGACAAGGCCGACACGGCCTGGATGATGATGGCCACGGCGCTGGTGCTGTTCATGACGCTGCCCGGGCTGGCGCTGTTTTACGGTGGTCTGGTGCGCGTACGCAACGTGCTGTCCGTGCTCATGCAGTGCTTCGCGATCTGTGCCCTGGCGTCCCTGCTCTGGTTCTTTGTCGGCTACAGCCTGGCGTTTTCGGGCCATGGCCTGTTCATCGGCAATCTGGGCCGGATCGGCCTGGCCGGCATCACGCCGAACGACGTGACCGGCACGATTCCGAGCCTGCTGTTCGTGCTCTATCAGATGACGTTCGCGGTGATCACCCCGGCGCTCATCATTGGCGGTTTCGCCGAACGGCTGCGGTTTTCCGCCCTGCTCTGGTTTTCCGGCCTGTGGCTGCTGCTGGTCTATGTCCCGGTGGTGCACTGGATCTGGGGCGGAGGCTGGCTCGGCCGGCTCGGCATGCTCGATTTCGCCGGCGGTACCGTGGTGCATATCACGGCCGGCGTGGCCGCGCTCATGGCCGCGCTCGTACTCGGCCCGCGCAACGGGTTCCAGAAGCGCCCCATGGCGCCGCACAACCTCACCATGACCGTCTCCGGCGCCGGCATGCTGTGGGTCGGATGGTTCGGCTTCAACGGCGGCAGCGCGCTCGCCGTGGACGGCCAGGCGGTCAGCGCCATGCTGGTCACTCACCTGGCGGCCGCCGCCGGCTGCATCGCGTGGATTTCCGCGGAATGGATTCGTTTCGGCAAGCCGAGCGTACTCGGCATCGTCACCGGCATGGTGGCCGGGCTCGGCACGATCACCCCGGCCGCCGGTTACGTCGGCCCGGCCGCGGCGATCCTGATCGGCCTGGCCGGCGGGATCGTCTGCTTCGCCGCCACGATGTTCGTCGAACGCGTGCTGCATATCGATGATTCGCTGGACGTGTTTCCGGTCCACGGCGTCGGCGGCATGCTCGGCACACTCGCGGCCGGCGTGTTCGCAGCAACCGGCCTCGGGCCGTTGTCCGGCTACGGCCTGGCCGACGGCATGCCGGGCATCGCCGCCCAGTTCGGCGTGCAGTTGCTCGGCGTGGTGACGGTATTGATTTACACCGCCGCACTCACCTGGGGGCTGCTCAAGCTGGTCGACAGCATGGTTGGCCTGCGTATCGGGCCCGACGACGAGGATATCGGTCTGGATATCATCGAACATGAAGAACGCGGCTATGATCTGCAGAGCAGCGGCATGTAGACTCGATCACAAGACATTGAGGAGAACACGAGATGAAAATGGTCACCGCGGTCATCAAGCCGTTTCGCATGGACGACGTCCGTGAGGCGCTCGCCGAAGTCGGCGTTCACGGTACGACGATGAGCGAAGTGCGCGGCTTCGGCCGGCAGAAAGGCCATACCGAGCTGTATCGCGGCGCGGAATATGCGGTCGACTTCCTGCCCAAGGTCAAGCTGGAGGTCGCAGTCGACGAAGACCGGCTCGACGCGGTGGTCGATGCCATCATCGGTGCGGCCAAGACCGGCCAGATCGGCGACGGCAAGATCTTCGTGCACGATCTGGAACAGGTGGTGCGCATCCGTACCGGCGAAACCGACAGCGACGCGATTTAGGCTCGACACCGCCGCTTCACGCGGTCGCCTTGGGGCGAGATGAGTTGACGGCCTGTGCCGGACTCGCGGTCGGCATGGCGCGCCCCAGCGCATAACCGGTGGCGGGCGCGCTCTCGAGCCGGATGAAGACACGCTCCTCGCCCGGCCGCGCCCGTGTTAGCCGGTTTCCCCGACCGGGCTATCCTCGGCGACCGGCTCGAAGCCGGGCAAGCGGCCACGAAAATAGCTCGGAATCCGTTCCTCGAGCCAGTAGACGGGCGTGCCGAGGCGGCCACCCGAGACAAAGCCGACATGCCCGCCGTGTGCCGACAGCTCGAGACGGATCGCGTCGGACAGCTCGTCGGCCCGCGGTACGACGTCGGGCGTCATGAAAGGGTCGTCGCGCGCATGCAGGACCAGGGTTGGCGTGCGAATATGTTTGAGAAACCCCCGGCTACTGGCACGCGCGTAGTAGTCCTGCGCGTCGGCGAAGCCGTTCAACGGCGCGGTGATGGCGTTATCGAAACTCGGGAAATCGCGCAGCTCGCGCAGATCCGGCAACGGCCGATCGATGATGCCGGCCCGTACCTTGGCTTCCACGATTTCGCGCATGCCGTTGATCAGATGCGTCTGATACAGTCGGGAAAATCCGTGTTGTATCGCGTGGGCACAGATTTCGAGATCGTAGGGCACCGATACCGCGACCGCGCACGATAACGGCGCATCGCCCCCCTGCTCGCCCAGATACTTCAGCAATACGTTGCCACCGAGGGAATACCCCACCGCGCCCAACGGCGCGCGCGGGTAGCGTTCGCGCAGCCGCGCCAGTACGGTGGTCAGATCCCCGGTTTCGCCCGAATGATAGGAACGCGACAACCGGTTGGGCTGCGCCGCGCCGCGAAAATGCATGAGCACACCCCGCGCGCCGTGTGCGGCCACCTGGCGCAGCAGGCCACGGGCATATTTGGATTCGATCGATCCGTTCAGCCCGTGCAACACCACGACCAGCGGCGCATCCGCGGCCAGATCGGCCTCGGGCAGCCAGGACAGATCGATGAAGTCGCCGTCCTCCAGCTCGAGTCGTTCGGGCACAACCGTCAGTGGCGGCCGGGCCCGAATCTGCGACGCGAACAGGGTCTGCGCGTGGGGATTGCGCAGCCAGAACGCCGGTTTGAACTCACTCGTTGTCAGCATGAGCACTGGGCCGATCGGCACCGGCCGGTATTGAAACGAAAACCGGGCCCGCCGGTTCCGGCGGCCCGCACCACGGTGTCATCGCGCGGCGCGACCAAACCATATGGTGCATTTTACACTTAATTTTGCTGCAGGGCGGGGGCCAGATAATGCGGCCCCAAATGCCGCATCTGACGCAGAATCCATGCCTTTCGCCGGGTCAGGTAGCGCCCGGGGTGGGCCGCATCGTACTTGTCCGGCGCCGGGAGCACCGCCGCCAATGCTGCGCATTCACCACGCGACAGCTTTGCTGCCGGGGTGTGAAACAATTGTTGCGCGGCCGCCTGCACGCCGAAGGCCGTATCGCTGAACTGCGCGATGTTGAGATAGACCGCCAGCACACGGCGCTTGGACCAGAGCAGATCCATCCAGACGGTGATGTAGGCCTCGATGGCCTTGCGGATATAGCTCTTGGCCGGCCACAGGAACAGATTCTTGGCCGTCTGCTGGGTGATCGTGCTGGCGCCGCGAACCACACCGCCGTCGGCGTTGTGCTTGAGAGCTCGCGCAATCGACGACCAGACGAACCCGTGATTCGTGGGAAAGGTCTGGTCCTCGCCGGCCACCGCGGCCAGCGGCATGCAGGCCGCGATCCGATCGAGACCGACCCACTGGTGCCTGATCGTCCGGCCGGGGTGGCGGTCGTGAAGCTCCGCCGCCTTGCGCGTCATGAAGGCGCTCGCGGGCGGATGGATCACCCGGAACACCAGCAGCACCGCCGCCGGCGCCAGCGCGACCACGACGGCGATGATCGCGATGTCGCGAAACGGGCGTTTAAGCAGAAACCTCAATAGCCCTGGCTGCCCGCACTGCCAGTCTGCTGGCCGTTGTTGTTGGCAGCGCTACCGCTATTGCCGGAGCCGCCGTAGGTGCCGCTGCTGTAATCCGATGTGCCGTCGGCGTTGTTACCGCCGCTGCCACCGCCATTCTGCTGCACGGTGACGCCGCTGTTCGAGCCGCCATTGTACGGCTTGGTCTGGCCGTAGCCCTGCGCGCCCTGATTCGACTGGGCACCGGCCGCATCGTTGCTTGCCGCACCGTTATCGCCGCTGTCGCCGCCCTGGCTGTTACTGTTGTTGGCGCCGCCGACATGGGCGTCGTAGTGAAAGTGGTCGCTTGACGGCGGCATGTACTGGTTGAGCGTATACACGAAGCGCTGGCCCGACTTCGGAAGATTGCCGCTATCGCGCGTGAGCAGCGTGCGGGCGGAGATGCCGCTCTGGTTGTAGTACAACCAGTTCCAGTCTTTCTTGATGCCGATGTGTGCGCCGCTGAGCGACACGCCGCCGAACAGGCCGCGCGAACGCGAGTAGGAATACACTTCGGCGTTGAAATCGCCGTTGGTGGCTGCGCCCACCTTGCGACCGATCGGGCCGGCGGCCACCGAAGCATCCGCACCGAGGCTGAACTGGCCGTTGGCAAGCTGGCTGATGCTGCGCTGCGTCTTGAACACCAGGATAATGTCGGTCGAGGACACGCCGGCCTGAAAACCGACCGAGCCGCCGGACAGGCTGATGAAGGTCGGATCCGACCACTTGCCGTCCGCGGTGCGCACCGAAAGCACGCCGTCGCCGTGTTCACCAGCGCCGATGAAACCGATCTTGAGCACGCTCGGGATCACGGCGATACCGTAGGCCTGGCGCAGCAGCGCCGACGGGATCTTGTTCTCCGGAATGTTGACGAACTGCTGGAGCACGCTGGTCGCATCGTCCATCTTCTGGGCGGGCTTGCTGCTGGCGATCGCGGCGCTGCTGGTCGTCAGACCACCGACGATCATGAGCATCAGGCCGGCCAGTACGGTCATCCATCGTTTCATGTGGGTCATTCCCTTGTAAGGCGCGAACCGCCGCGCGGTTCGCTGGATCGGGTGGCCGGTTGCGCCGTACCACAGTCTATTGCCTGGGACCACGGCCAACGACAAGGGTTCATGACCTGCCGGGCGATGGTCCGCTACCCCGGTCCCTCCATGAGACGCTTCTGCACGGACACCACGGGCTCGTCGGCCGCTGGCCGCACCTGTGTATAGCGTCCGTTCTCGCCCAGCTGCCAAGCACCGCTGTTGTCGGCGAGGTAAAGCCCCAGCTCGCGCACCACACGATCATATAACGGGCGCGAGGTCACGGGAAAGCAGATCTCGACCCGACGAAAGAAATTGCGATCCATCCAGTCGGCGCTGGACATGTACAACTCGGGATCGCCGTCGCCGGCGAAATGGAACACACGCGTGTGCTCCAGGAACCGCCCCACGATCGAGCGCACGCGGATGTTTTCCGACACCCCCTCGACGCCCGGACGCAGGCAGCAGATGCCGCGCACGATCAGATCGATCTGCACGCCGGCCACCGATGCCGCATACAGCGCCCGGATCACCGCCGGCTCGACCAGCGAGTTCATCTTGGCCACGATCCAGGCCGGCCGGCCGGCAGCCGCGGCCTCGGCTTCTCGGCCGATCTTGGCGACGATGGCATCGTGCATCCGGAAGGGCGCATCGACGATCCGCTCCAGCCCGCTGACCTTGCCCAGGCTGGTGAGCTGCAGAAAGATCTCGTGTACGTCGTTGCCGAGCGCGTGATCGCAGGACATCAGACCGTAGTCGGTGTACAGCCGCGCGGTCTTGGGATGGTAGTTGCCGGTGCCGACATGCACGTAGTTGTGCAGGCCGTCGGGTTCCCGGCGCACGATCAGCGTCATCTTGGCGTGGGTCTTGTAACCGACCACGCCATACACGACATGCGCGCCGGCCGCCTGCAGCCGGTTGGCGAGCTCGATATTGTCGGCCTCGTCGAAGCGCGCCCGGAGTTCGACCACCACGGTGACTTCCTTGCCCGCGCGCGCGGCCTCGACCAGCGCATCCACCACCGCCGAATCCGGCCCGGTGCGATACAGCGTCTGCTTGATCGCCAGCACTTTGGGGTCGGAGCCGGCCCGGCGCACGAAATCGATCACCGGCAGGAAGGAATCGAACGGGTGGTGCAGCAGCACGTCGCCCGCGCGGATCTCGGCAAATAGATCGCCCGACGGCGACAGTGCGTTGGGCAGCCGCGGCGTGAAGGCGGGATATTTCAGATCCGGCCGATCGACCGTGCCCTGCAACGACAGCAGGCGATTGACGTTGACCGGGCCATTGACCTGATACAAATCCTCGCGCGTGAGCAGGAACCGTGCGAGCAGATAATCCGACAGCTCCTGCGGGCAGTTGTGCGCCACTTCCAGGCGCACGCAGTCACCGTAGCGGCGCCCCGGCAACTCGCCTTCCACCGCGCGCAGCAGATCGTCGACCTCTTCCTCATCCACATACAGATCGGAATTGCGGGTCACGCGGAACTGGTAGCAGCCATCGGCGCGCATGCTGGGGAACAGATCGCCGACATGCTCGTGGATGATCGACGACAAGAATACGAAATCGTGGGTTCCGCTGCCGGCGGCGTCGGCGGGCAGCTGAATGATGCGCGGCAGCGCACGCGGCGCCTGAACCACGGCATGACGGATCTTGCGCCCGAAGGCATCGGTGCCGTCGAGCGCAACAATGAAGTTCAGCGATTTGTTGAGAATCCGCGGGAACGGATGGGCCGGATCGAGCCCGATCGGGCTGATCACCGGCAGCAGCTCCTCCTCGAAGTACTCGGCCAGCCAGGCCCGCTGCTCCGGGTTCCATTCCGCGCGCCGCAGGAAACGGATGCCCTGGGCTTCCAGAGCCGGAATAATCTCGTCGTTGAGCGTGGCGTACTGCTTGTCCACCAGCGTGTGGGCCCGTTCGCTGATTGCCCGCAGCACCTCGCTGGGCGTGCGGTTGTCGGCTTCGCTGGGCGTATCCAGAAGTTCCGCCTTCTGCTTGAGACCCGCCACCCGGACTTCGAAGAACTCGTCCAGATTGGTGGACGAGATACACAGAAACTTCAGCCGCTCCAGCAGCGGCACCGACTCATCCTGCGCCTGCGCCAGCACGCGGTCGTTGAATTCGAGCAATGACAGCTCCCGGTTGATGAACAACTCGGGGGCCGCGAACGCGTCCGGCGCGGGTACGGTCGACGCATCGGCGGGTTCGGTCATGCGAAACTCTCCTGAAACGGATACGGCAGCTGGAATCGATACAGTGGCCCGAGCCACCACACACGCCACATTACATGACACCTCTATGACAATCGGACGACAACCCCTGGCGTTTCATCAGGTGGATGCCTTCACCGATCGCGTATTCGCCGGCAACCCGGCGGCGGTCTACGTGCTCGACGCCTGGCCGGACGACGCCATACTCGCCGCGCTCGCCGCCGAGCACAATCTATCGGAGACGGCTTTCGTCGTCCCCGGGGCGCACGCGCGCCACGAGCTGCGCTGGTTCACGCCGACGCTCGAGGTCGAGCTCTGCGGCCATGCCACGCTCGCCAGCGCCCACGTGCTGCTCAGCGAACGGACCGGCCACGACGCGCCGCTGACGTTCGTCACCCGCTTCGCGGGCGAACTCGGCGTCGACGCCCGCGACGGCCGGCTGTGGCTGGATCTGCCGGCTCGCCACGCAACCGCGGTCGAGCACGACATCGCCGAGGTTGCGACTGCGCTCGGCGGCCGGCCGATCGAATGGCAGGCCGCCACCAACTACCTGGCGGTATTCGAAACCGCCGCCGAAGTCGCAGCGCTGGCCCCGGACATGCGTGCCCTGGCCCGGCATTCGGCCCGGACCAATCTCGGCTTCATCGCCACCGCACCGGCCGACGATGGCGTGCACGATTTCGTTTCGCGCTTTTTCGCGCCGGGCCACGGCGTGGACGAAGATCCGGTCACCGGCTCGGCGCACTGCACGCTGGCGCCCTACTGGGCCGAACGCCTGGGCCGGACGGAACTGGCGGCACGCCAGATCTCGGCTCGCGGCGGCGAACTGCTCTGTCGCGTCGACGGCGATCGCGTGCATGTCGGCGGCCAGGCGGTGACATTCTGTTCCGGCACCACATACCTGCCCGAGGACGGCGACTCATGATTCGGCTCACGCTTGTTTTCGCCGCGCTTTACGGCGGGCTCGCCGTCTGCCTGGGCGCGTTCGGCGCGCACGCCCTGTCTTCGCATCTGTCCGAGCGCATGCAGGCCGTCTGGCATACCGCCGAGCAATACCAGTTTTATCACGCGCTCGCCCTGCTGGCGCTCGCCCTGCTGATGCGCACCGGGCTGACCGGCGCCGCGTTCACCACCGCGGCCTGGTGCTTCATCGCCGGCACGCTGATCTTCTCCGGCAGCCTCTATCTACTGGCCGGCTCGGGCGTGAAGATTCTGGGCGCGATCACGCCGATCGGCGGCGTGCTGCTTATCGCCGGCTGGATTGCCCTGCTGACCGGCGCATGGCGCATGACGCCATAACCCCCACGCGACGGTTCGGCCGGCCCGCGGTTTCGCCCCGCGGCCCACACTCCACAAGCGGGCACCACCAAACCGCGGCGTGCAGGGCGCGAACTGAAAAGATCACATCTCGCCGTGGTACTGGGCGTCCGTGACCTCTTCCATCCAGTCAACCACCCGACCGTCCTCGGCCTCGGCGATCGCCACATGGGTCATGGCGACATCCGGCGCCGCGCCATGCCAGTGTTTCTCACCCGGCTCGAACCAGATTACATCCCCCGGATGGATCGTCTCGATCGGCCCGCCGTCGCGCTGAACCCGGCCCTGGCCCGCAGTGACCAGCAGCGTCTGGCCCAGCGGATGGGTATGCCAGGCCGTTCGCGCGCCGGGCTCGAAGGTCACGATCGCCCCGCTCACGCGAGCCGGATCGCGGCCGGAAAAAGGCGCGTCGATACGCACGCGGCCGGTGAAATAATCGGCAGGACCGGCCGCCGACGGCTTTGAACCATTGCGCTGAATATCCATGATCGGTCTCCTCCGGGGAACTGGGCACAACCCCAGCCTGCAGCACGCGCGCCGCTGAGGCGAGCGGTTGCGCGGCCTCAACCTGCGAGGCCGCGCTGAGTGCGCCGACAGCGCATGCTGGCGCCAAGCGGCCTCGTGACCCCGTCGATCGCATCGTCACAGCCCCGGAGGGCCGCCCGGCTATGACGAAAGCGCGGCCTCGGATTCATCCCACCCCGAGACCTCGCCGCGCGCCGGCAGGGCATCGGTGTCCGGTCTCGTAGACCCGGCGCCGGCTTCCCGCAGGCGAAAGGCCGCGACCGTGTCCGCCAGTTCCTTGGCCTGCTGATGCAGCGCTTCACTCGCGGCCGCGGACTGTTCCACCAGGGCGGCATTCTGCTGCGTCATCCCCTCGAGCTGCGAAACCGACTGGCTCACTTGTCCGATGCCGGTCGCCTGCTCGGCGGCGGCGCTCGTGAGCTCGACCAGCATGGTGCTGACCTGCTCGATTCGTTGCACGATGCCTTGCATGGCGCTATCGGCGGCCTTCACCTCAACGACCCCCATGTCGGTCTGCTGACTGGCGTCGGCGATCAACGTCTTGATCTCGCTGGCGGCTTCCGTGCTGCGATTCGCCAGGCCGCGCACTTCTTCGGCGACCACGGCGAATCCACGGCCATGTTCGCCGGCACGGGCGGCCTCGACCGAGGCATTCAGGGCAAGCAGGTTGGTCTGGAACGCGATCGTGTCGATCATTTCCAGAATGCCCTCGATCTTCTTGCTCGACTCCTGCATGCGCTGCATCGCGCCGTTGACCGCCTGCATGCGCTGCCCGCCCTGGCGGGCCGTCTCGGCGGCTTCGCTGGCGACTTCGCTGGCCTGGCGCGATGAGGCCGCGGAATGTTCCACCGTCCCCGTGAGCTGCTCGACCGCGGCCGCCGATTCTTCCAGCTGGGCGGCGGTTTCTTCGGTTCGCTGCGACAGATCCTGGTTGCCCTGGCTTATTTCATCCGAGGCCGTACGCACCGATTCACTGGTGCCGCGAACATGCAGCAGGACTTCGTTGATGCGTTCGACGAAGGTGTTGAATGCGCCGGCAATACCGGCGATTTCATCACGCCCGCGCACCGGCAGGCGGCGCGACAGATCCCCGTCCCCGGAAGCGATGTCGTCGAGTGCGTCGCGGACACCCGCCAGCCGCCGGAAGCTCGGCGTCAGTGCGAGCCAGATAATGGCCGCGGCGATCAAAGCCGTGATCAGCAGCGCAATCAACATGGTCCAGGCCGCGCTGTGCAAGCCGGCCAGCGCCTCGCGCTGATTCATCGCGACCACCAACGTCCAATCGGTATTCGGGATGGCCTCGGCGAGCACCCGTTCCTTCACACCGTCGAGACTGACCCGGCGCACTTGCCCGCTGGAAGCGGCCTGACGGAGCCACTGCGGGGTCAGTCTGGAATCGATTTGGGTCGCGGGCTTCAACGCGAGGGCGGTATTCGGGTGAGCGATCACGGTACCGTGGCCATCGACGAGGAAGGCATAACTGTGCTGCGTCGGCTTGATCGCCTTGACGTTGGCCACCACCTGGTCGAGCGGCAGATCGCCCGCGACCACCGCCGCCAGCTGCCCATTGTTCATAACCGGTGTCGCGAACGACAGAATCAGTTTATGGCTGGACGCATCAATGTACGGCCGGGTCGACACAGTATGCCCAGCCTTGGCCGCCTTTTTGAACCAGCTCCGCTGCGTGGGATGGAAGCTCGGCGGCGGGGCCCAGTTGCTGCTTGAGACGAACCGGCCGTCCGGATATCCCGCATACACCATGGAAAACTGGCTGGCCTTTTCGATCAGAGCCATCGACGAGGCCGCGTCCGGCTGGAGTGCCCGCTGCCCGATCGATGACACCAGTCGCTTCTTGGTCGCACTCCATTGCGCAATCGCCATGACGTGGCCCGTGGCGATCGACTTGAGATTAGCGGCAATACTCTGGTTATTATAGGCGTTCATCACGCGCCAGGTGGCCGCGCCGATCACGACCAGTGATAACACAATGATCGCGATACAGATCGCGAGAATACGGGCGCGTAGAGAGTGTCGCATCAAAACCTCGGGGAAACGTCGGAAAGCGATCGGGTTAACGGCCGCTTGCAGCCGGTCTTTAGGGCGCGCCGTGGCGAGACACGCGCCGGTGAGCGTGGCTGGCCCCACGATCAAGGCGCGAACAGCGCGGCGGACGGGTTTCACGATGCTGGAAACGTTCGGGACAAGCCCTGAGGGCCCCGCAAATCAGGCCCATGTTGAATAGCAGTGCCAATAGGTCTGAAGCGCTTTCCAGGGTGGCTTTTTGACAGCCGGCAAGCGCTGAGCGCTTTGGCACAATACGAGCCGGGCGGTGCAGCTCGAGAGCGGCTATCGGCTCAGTGGGGCCAAGCAATGGATCGGCAATGGCCCGCTCGCCAGTGTGATCCTAGGGCGAAGCCCGATGCTTACAGCGGCCCCATCACGGGCTTTGCGGTTGGTCTGCCGGCAGCCACTTTCGATGTGGTCGCGATGCAATGCCGGCTGGCCATGGAAGCCACGATCATGCGCTCAACCAAGCGCCGTTCGGTCGGCCACTGGCGGCCAATCGGCTGATCCAGTAGAAGCTTGTCGAGGTGCCGAGCGGGAGCGCGCTCGGTCTGGCCGGTGCCCTGCAAATCGGCCGTCTGATCGACGCGGGCATCGACGCACCGGAGATGATCTCGCGGATCAAGCGCGACGATTGCGCAAAGGGGCTGGGTATCGGCCGCAGCGCGCGACATGCACGGCGGCAACGGTATCCTGATCAAGTCGGCATCGTGCATCCTGTGCACAACCCCGAAAGCGTGAACACCTATGACGGCACCCACGACGTGCATGCGCTGGTTCTCGGCCGGGCCCAGACCGGCATTCAGGCATTCCACTAAACCATGACCGATCAATCCACCCCCCGCCCTCTCGCAGGCATACGTGTGCTCGATCTATCGCGCGTGCTGGCCGGGCCCTGGTGCACGCAGCAACTGGCCGACATGGGCGCCGACGTGGTCAAGATCGAACGCCCGGGCCGCGGCGACGACACCCGCCACTGGGCGCCACCCTGGCTGGACGGCACCGATGAATCGTCTTATTTCCTGTCGGCCAACCGGGGCAAGCATTCCGTCTGCGTGGATTTCTCACGGCCCGAAGGCCGGGATCTGGTGCGCCGGCTGGCCGCCGATAGCGACGTACTGGTCGAGAATTTCAAGGTGGGCAGGCTGGCCGGATATGGGCTCGATTATCAATCATTGCGCGAGATCAATCCGTCGTTGATCTACTGCTCGGTTTCCGGCTTCGGTCAGACTGGACCGTACGCATCGCGTGCCGGCTACGATTTCCTGATCCAGGCGATGGGCGGGCTGATGAGTGTGACCGGCGAACCCGATGGCGAGCCGATGAAGGCCGGCGTGGCCTTCGCCGACGTCTTCACCGGCCTGTACAGCGCCAACGCCATTCTCGCGGCCCTGCACCAGCGACACACCACGGGCACGGGCACGCATATCGACATGGCGCTGTTTGATGTCCAGATCGGCGTCATGGCCAATCAGGCGCTGGCCTATCTCACCACGGGCGCGAACCCGCCGCGGCTCGGCAATGCCCACCCCAGCATCGTGCCGTACCAGGTCTTTCCCACCGCCGACGAACCGTTGGTGATCGCGGTAGGCAACGATGATCAGTTCGCGCGCCTTTGCGCCGTGCTTGGCGCGGAGGAACTGGCAGAAGACCAGCGCTTTGCAACCAACGCCGAGCGCGTGGCCTGTCGCGACACGCTCGTGCCGATCCTGTCCGGGCACTTGCGCACCGCGCGGCGCGGCGAATGGCTGAAACGACTGGAAACCGCGGGCGTGCCGTCAGGGCCGATCAACACGCTCGAGCAGGTCTTTGACGACCCGCAGACTCAAGCCCGGCAGATGCGGATCCAGCGGCGCCATGCCAGCGGGCGCGACGTGTCGCTGGTCGGTAATCCGATCCGGTTCGACGATCAACGACTCAACGCCGACCGTGCGCCGCCGATCCTCGGCCAGGACACCTTCACGATTCTGCGCGAACGCCTGGCACTGGACGACGCGACACTGACCGATCTGCTGGAGCGGGATGTGATCGCCGGCGCCGACACGACCCAGCGCGCCTGACCGGACCCGATCGCAGCATCAGCGCGTTGCCGGCTGTTGAGCGCGACGCAAAAAGCCGGCGCTGAATCCGGGCGCCGACCGCGACGCGCCCGCCAGGCGAAAACACCAGCAACATCGCTTATCGCCCCGCTCGTACGCTCGCCGACAGGCCGCACCTTGTAGCCGGGCCGGCGCGAACCCCGGCGGCGCAGACCATGACGCATAGATGCCGATGCATCGCTCCATGGACCTGTCCCGGAGCCACTGCAAAGTAGCACAGGTGATGGCCTGATAGGCCGGACCGGGCCGGGCCGAGGGCACGGCGAACGTGGCGTGGGCGCTCTCGGGCCTGTTGCCGTTTCGTGCGAGTCCGCACGAGGAGGCCTCGCTAACGCACCAGCGCCAACCGCAGACCCAGCGCCGTGAGCAACGCGCCCATGACCGTATCGATGCCGCGCCGGGCCTTGGCGTACAGCCGCTGTATACGCCCCAGAGAAAATGCCAATGCAAGCGCGATGAACCAACCGAAGGCCGTGCCGGCCGCCAGCGCGATGGTGGCGCCGTACACCCAGGCCGGCGCGTGAGCCGGGAGAATGGTGGCGAACAAACTACTGAAGAAAACCGCCGACTTCGGATTGGTAATACCGATCAGAAAACCGCGCTTGAACGACCCGTGCTTGGTGGCGACACGCGTCGGTGCCGTCGCTGCCGGCCCACCGTGCCAGGTCGAAACCAGGATGCGGATACCCAGATACACCAGGAATGCCGCACCAGCCAGCCGCACGCCCTCGTACAGCACGGCAACGCGTGACAACACAAAGGCCAGCCCGGCCACGCTCAACAGGGCCCATAACGTAATCGCCGCCGCGATCCCGCAGGCGATGCGCAGCCCGGAACGCCGATCGGCCAGAGAATGCGACGTGACCGCCACGAAATCCGGCCCCGGGCTGATGCAGCCCAGGAGCAGGACGGTGCCGAGTGTGGCCAGTTCCGGGACGAAATGCATGCCCGACCGCGGTGGGATATTGTCAGTGGAAAGTTAGCCGAGTCTGTCGGCGACGCGCAAGCGTCGCCGACAGACCGATTAACGCCCGTTCGACTCGGCCAGTTGCTCGCGGCGTATCGTGCCCTGACGCTCAAGCATCCAGCCCGGATATTCGGCCGGCAACGCGCTGACTTCGTCCAGGCGCGCGAGTTCGGCATCGGACAACTCGACTTCGGTGGCACCGATATTGTCATCGAGCTGGTCGGGCCGCTTGGCGCCGATGATCACGCTGCTCACCACCGGCTGGTGCAGCAACCAGGCCAGCGCGATGCGGGCCACCGAGACACCCTTGGCGTCGGCGATGTCGCGCATGACATCGATGCAATCGAAGCCGCGCTCGCGATCGACCGGCGGAAAATCGAAGGTCGTGCGGCGGCTGCCGGCCTCACCGTCGGTTTCGCGGTCGTACTTGCCGCTGAGCAGACCGCCGGCCAGCGGGCTCCAGACCATCAGCCCCAGATTCTCGCTTTCCAGCATGGGCGCCAACTCGCGTTCCAGATCGCGCCCGGCCAGCGTGTAATAAGCCTGCAGCGATTCGAAGCGGTTCCAGCCGTGGCGTTCGGCGATGCCGAGTGCCTTGACGATCTGCCAGGCGGCCCAGTTGGATACCCCGACATAGCGCACGTGGCCGTGCTCGACCAGCGTATGCAGCGCGCGCACGGTCTCTTCGATCGGCGTGGCCGGATCGAAACCATGGATCTGATACAGATCGATATGATCGAGCTGCAGCCGCTTCAGGCTGGCCTTGACGCCTTCCATGATGTGATAGCGCGATGCCCCCTGCGTATTGGCGCGGCTGGCGGCCCGCCCGCTGCTCTGGGTTGGACCGAACACCTTGGTGGCGACCACGACCTCGTCACGCTGCACGCCGAGATTCTTCAGCGCCTGGCCGGTAATGATCTCCGACTGGCCCTCGGAATAGACATCGGCGGTGTCGATGAAGTTGATGCCGGCATCCAGCGCCTGGCCGACCAGCTTTTCGGCATCCGACTGCTGCAGATCGCCGATCTGGCTCCACAGCTCGCCCTGGCCGCCGAAGGTCATGGTGCCGAGACACAGCTCGGAGACGAACAGGCCGGTGTTGCCCAGTTTGTTGTAACGCATTGCGAACCTCGGTAATTGGAAATTAAAGGGTCGACACCTTCATTATGAAGCGATCAAGCGAACCATGCCGGTTCGATTCGGTCCGATCTATGCCCGATCGTCCAAACATCCGGCACCCCGAGAATCGGGCTATTCCCGTGCCAATCCATTTCATGGAAGCCCGTGGCAAGCGCTTTATTGACTATGTACGACACGCTGTGGGCTGGATAAGCCGGGGCATTTTGTCCGCACTGGCACCGGCATCGTCAATGCCCCGACTGAACCTTGTACATAATCTAAGAGCACTTTTTACGATACGGCGGTGACCGCGACCGCGCTCCGGCAGGCGATGCGCAACCCCGAGCGGCTACAGCCGAGAAGCAAAGCGTCGCCGTGGGTGAGTCATCCTGCGCGGCATGGGTACGAAACGGCAACAGGCCCTAGTTGTGTAAAGCCACCAGGTTGTTCAGGCCGAGGGTGCTGATGGGTGTGTGGTAGTCGAGACTGGCATGGGGGCGATGCCAGTTATAGTCATGCAGCCAGTGGGGCAGATGGGCGGCACGCTGATCGGCATTGTCATAGGCGCGAGCATAGGCCCATTCGTGCAGCGCGGTCTGGATCAGCCGCTCGGCTTTGCCGTTGGTGCGCGGCCGGTAGGGCCGTGTCCTCTTGTGTTTGAGCCCGAGTCGCCGACAAGCCTTGGCGAAGACAGCCGACTTGTAACAGCCGCCGTTATCGGTCAGCACGCGGTCGAATCGTACGCCCAGGTGCCGGTAATAGCGCAAAGCGGCTATCAGGGCGCGAACGGCACTCGGTCCCGTTTCATCCGGCCAGATTGTCGCGTGACTGACGCGGCTGTGATCGTCGATGGCCACGTGGACATGGTCCCAGCCTGCGCCGCGTGAACGTCCGGCTTGTCGATTGCCGGTCACGCGGTGACCGGGGCGCTCGAAGCGGCCGAGCTTCTTGATATCGAGATGCAGCAGATCGCCGGGTGCCTCGCGAGTATAGCGCTTGACCGGCGGCGCGGGATCCAGCGCGGACAGTCGGTTCAGGCCGGCTCGCTGAAGCACGCGTGCGATCGTGGTCACGGGCACGCCCAGTTCGCGACTGATCGCGCGATAGATACGCCGCTCACGCCGCAAGGCCACGATCCGCTGCCGGGTTGCCTCGGATAGCCGATGGGGGCAACGAGCCGGTCGCGAACTGCGTTCATACAAGCCGGACTGACCGTGCTCGCGATATCGGGCCAGCCACTTGTAAGCGGTCCGCGCGCTCACGCCCATGGCCTGCGCCGCTTCGACCGGGCGCTGACCCTGTTGAAGGATTCGACGGACCAACAGGTCTCGACCATGAACGGTCAAACGCGCATTCTTGTGGGTGTTCATCCGGGTCACTCCTGAAGCTTGAAGGATTCGACACCCATCAGTTTCAGGGCGGTCGGCTCGGA
This sequence comes from Salinisphaera sp. LB1, assembly GCF_003177035.1. Lineage (NCBI taxonomy): Bacteria > Pseudomonadati > Pseudomonadota > Gammaproteobacteria > Salinisphaerales > Salinisphaeraceae > Salinisphaera > Salinisphaera sp. LB1. The sequence continues at coordinate 873,911 of NZ_CP029488.1, forward strand.
TGAACAACCTACTGAAAGATCACAACTAGTGAGCGCCGCTGGCAAACAGCCCCATGAGCAGCGCCCGGCGCATGCGGTCCGGCAGGGCGTGCCCATTGACGCGCATCGTCTTGTGATCCATGTAGAACGAACTCTCGATGGCGCCCTTTTGCATCCCGATCAGTCTTTCCTGCGCCAGATTCGCCAATGCCTTGCGCCCTTTGGCCGGTTCTTCGCTCTGCGCCAGCAGCCACTGCATCACCGGCTTGTCAACATGCGCCGAAGCCTTGACGGCGGCGCGCTGAAGCAACCCCGAGAGGCGATCGGCGCGATCGGGATTCGACAGAACCGTGGCCGGCTGCAGCGAGGCCGTCACCTGCATGCCGGCCGCGCCGCGACCGGTATCCAGCGTCGGCAGGCCGATCTGCAGCACGCTGTCATCGGTAAGCAAGCCGGGCAGGCGCTTGAGCATCAAGGCACCGATCCGGGCGTTGATCCGCTTGACCTCATCCGCGTCGGCCCCGACGCGCTGTCGTTGGTATGGCTGGATGGCGTCCAACAGTGCCAGCACCCGGTGCGCGTTCAAGTCCTTGAACCCGGCTTCCAGCGTGGCCGCATGGATCTTGAGCGCCGCAGTCGAGGCATCGCGCGACGGTAGAGCCAAGTCGCGCAGCTTCAACGCCGTATGAAAGTTCCAGCGATTGGCTTTCGGCACGCTCGAGCGGCTTTCCAACGCGCCACTGAAGGTCATGTTGTGCCTGTTGCCCGGCCCACGAAAAAAGACCTGGCCGAACTCGACATCGCTGCGCCCGACCAGATCGCGGGGCTGCAACTCGTCGAGCCCACCGCTGCGCAGCCGCGCGCCCTGCGCGGTCAGCGTGAGATTCTTGTAGCCGCTCGTCACCCCGTCGCGCTGCAGCCGCAGGCCGGGCGATTTCAGCGTCAGATGCTGTTTATCGTCGACGCGCAGTTGACCGTCCAGGCCCTGCCACACGACATGCACTTGTCGGCCGTCATGGTCGGTGACGTCACCCTCGAGCTGCCCCGCGTGGATGGTAGTCGTACTGTCGCCATCGAAATCGACCGTGGTATGCGCGCTCACCACCGGCTTGTCGCGCCCCTTCGTCAGGGCGAGATTGGCGGCCGACCAATGTGTTTTGATGGTGGCGAGGTTGAAACCCGGGAGCGGCCCGTGGTGGATGGCGTAGTGCAGCGTGACCCGGCGCGTGCCAAGCCTGGCCGTGGTCGTCGCATCGGCCGAAAACCAGTGGCGACGATAGGCCGTCACGCGGATCGGAATATCCGTGCGCTGGCTGATGGCCGCCACCTGTGCCCGAAAACGGCTTTCCACCGTTTGACCTATGAAATACGGCGCCACGAGGGCCGCCCCGCCGACAACCACGACGACCGCAGCCGCCCCTAAAACGAGTTTCCTTGCCATGAAACGGCCTCCCCCACTTGGTGCTCGCGGTTACAAACCCGGACTGTAGCAGCGCCCTTCGCCACCGGCCGGGCGGATGCGCTCGCCGCCATCGTTCAACGTTGCGGCGGCAATCCCGCCGCCGAGCGGGTCACAACAGATTCACGAGCCCGCCCGGATCGTACGCGATCCGTCCGCGGCACACAGTCAACCGGACGCGCAGATCGGCATCCAATATCACCAGATCGGCATCGAAGCCCTCGGCGAGCGATCCCTTGCGATCGGCAATATCCAGATCGTGGGCGGCATTCGTACTGCTCATCGCGATGGCGTCGGCCAGCTCGCAACCGGTGAAATCGAGCAGATTGCGGAACGCGACATCGAAGGTAAGCACGCTGCCGGCCAGTGTGCCATTCGCGAGCCGCGCCTGGCCGTTGGCCACCGTCACCGGCTGCCCGCCCAGATCATAGTCGCCGTCGCCGAGGCCCTTGGCGCGCATGGCATCGGTGATCGCCATGAGCCGGTCGCGGCCGGCGGCGCGATAGGCGAGTTTGACCATGGCCGGCGTCACATGCAGCCCGTCGGCGATGATCTCGCTGCGCGCGGCCGGATGCGTCAGCAGTGCGCACGCCGCGCCCGGTTCGCGGTGGTGCAGCCCGTTCATGGCATTGAACAAATGCGTGCCGCGGTTCGCTCCCGCCGCGATCGCCGCCTCGGCCTGCGCCGCGCTGCAACTCGAATGGCCGATAGACGCGCGCACGCCCTGACCGGCCAGATGCGCGACCATTGCCTCGCCGCCGGGTTGTTCCGGCGCCAGCGTGACCACGCGGATACGGCCAGCTGCCGCCGCCTGCCAACGATCGAACCGGGCGATATCCGGGGCGATAATGTGATCGACCGGCTGGGCGCCGGCCTTGTTGCGATCCACAAACGGGCCTTCCAGATGTACGCCGAGCATCTCGGCGGCGCCGGGCCCGGATTCGAAATGCGCCGTCACGCCAAGTGCGGCTTCGATTGTAGCCGCCGGCCCGGTCATGGTGGTGGCCAGAAACGCGGTCGTGCCCTCGGCCGGCAAATAACCGGCGATACGGGCCAGCCCGTCGGCATCGCCATCCATCACGTCGGCGCCCATCGCGCCGTGGATATGGGCGTCGATAAAGCCGGGCACGACATGCCAGTCGGCGGGCAGATCGATAGCGGGCGCGTCCGAGTCAGGCGCCGCAATGCGCGTGCCGGCGATGGTGATCGCCTGCGGCTTCGTTGCCCCGCCATGAACCCGAGCCCGGCGCAACTGCCAGACGCGCTGCTCCTCGTTATCGGATGAACGCATCAATACGTACTCGTGACCTTGCGGACATTGGGCGGCTGATCGGGATCGTAACCGAGCGCCACCGCCCGGGCCTCCAACGCGCCGTAGCAGTCGAACGCCATCGCGATGGCATCGGTATACACATTACCGGTCGCTGGACGGCTCACGACCGACAGATACTCGGCCGGGGTCACATCCTCCAGGCCCGGACCGAGCAACGTGACGTTCGCTTCCAGTTCGGCCAGCCGATGGGCCGTGTCGATCAGGCCCGGCCGCGTGGCGTCATCCAGGCAGATAATGAGCACCGGCGTACCGCGCCCGACCAGCGTGAGCGGGCCGTGAATGAATTCGGCCGCCGAAAACGCCTCGGCCGGCGTGACACAGACTTCCTTGAACTTGAGCGCGACCTCGCGGGCGATGCCGAGGCTCACCCCGCGCCCGAGCACGAAGCCGGCCGAATCGAAGGCGGCGAGCGCCGATGCATCCAGCGGAGCCTGATTGTCACGCCGGTGGGCGAGTGTGGCCGGCAGGCGCTCGAGCGCGGCTTCCAGTTCGTGGTCGTCGGCCACGGTCGCGACCAGGCGGGCCGCGGCGGCCAGCGTGCCGAGATAGGTCTTGGTCGCGGCCACGGCCTTCTCGGGCCCCATGGCCAGATCGAGGGTGTGGGCCGCCGTGGCGGCGAGCCGGGATTCCGGGTCGTTGGTCAGCGCGAGCGTGAGCGCGCCGGTCGCGTTGGCCGCTTCCACCACGGCGTTGATGTCCGAGCCCGCCCCGGACTGCGAGATCGCCATCACCACCGCGCCGGCCAGCATGGGTTTCCGGCCGTAGACGGTGAACAGGCTGGGCGTGATCTCGCCGACCACGCGGCCAGCGCCCAGCCCGGCGGCCGCGGCAAAGAACGCCCCGGCGTGCGAAGAACTGCCGCGGGCCGTGACCCACCAGGGCGCATTCGGGCGCGCGGCCAGGTCGGCGGCGATCGCCGTGATCGCGTCGCGATTGGCGGCCCATTGAGCGGCCAGACGCTCGGGGGTTTCGAGCATCTCGCGCCGCATGAGAGTGGTCGAACTCATGAACCGGTCTCCGGTGAAGGGATGAAAGCATGACGGGCCATCAACGCAGCGCCGTGCGCACCGTCGTGAACGGGCCGCGTGGATCGCGCCTGCAGATCGGCATCGAGCCGCGGTGCGATGGTAGCGGCCAGGCCGCCGGTGAGTGCCAGCAGGAGATCGCGACGCTCACCGATGAGCGCGCGCGCCACCGCCGACACATGCCGCCCGGCCGCATCGAGCAACGCCTCCGCGCTCGCCTCTCTCTGGCTGGCGAGCTCCACCACGGCGCGTGCATAGCCGGCGAAATCGCCCGCCTGCGCGCTACACGCCCAGCCGGCGAGCGCGCCGGGGTCGTGGCTGAAATCCGCCAGCAGCCGATCGGCCAGCGCATCGTGCACCCGGCGCCCATCGGCCGCCGCCAGCGCATGGCCGACCGCCTCCATGCCAAGCCAGGCGCCGGACCCGCGATCGTCGTGCGGGAACCCCCAGCCCCCGGCGCGCGCCGTGGCCTCGCCGTCGCGACAGAAACCGACCACACCGGTACCGACCGACACGATCGCGCCGTTGCCGCCGTCGTGGGCGCCGGCACAGGCGATATGCGCATCCGAGACCACCTCGAGCGCGCCGCAGGCGGGTGCTGCCGCCACGAAGGCGCGATACGCCGGTGCGATCTCGGTACCGGCGATACCGACGACCACGCTCGCCTCAACCAGATCGAGCCCGGCCAGCGCATCAATGGCGCGGACCGTCTCGACGATGGTCGCCCAGCTCGTATCGGCGCGCCCGTTAAGGGTGGCGGCCGCGCCGTTGGCGGTGCCCAGCACCTGCCCCGCGGCGTCCAGCGCGACGACCCGCGTCTTGCTCGCGCCGCCGTCGACGCCGATGAATACGCGCAGCTCACAATCAGCCATGCGCTTCTCCCAGGAAATGGGTTTCGATCTCTTCCAGTTTGCGCCCCTTGGTCTCCGGCAAGGGGATGATCGCCACCAGCATGTAGACGAATACCGCGATTGCGAGCAATCCGAAGGCCCCGGCATAGCCGGCCACCGAGACGATATCCATGAACACCGCGGCCAGAATCGCCGACATCAGAGAATTGGCGAACAGTGCGACCGCCATGCCCTTGGCGCGGATCGCCAGCGGCAGCACTTCCGAGATCGCCAGCCACACCACGATACCCGGGCCGATGGCGAAGAAGACGACAAAGCCGATCAACCCGGCCAGCGTGGCATAGCCCTGGAACGCGGAGGCCGTAGTCAGCAAATGGATGAGCGCCATGAACGCCAGAGCGACCGTCGCCCCGGCCGTGCCCAGAATGAGCAGCGGGCGCCGGCCGACACGATCGATCAGCATCAGGCCGACGATGGTGACCACGAAGTTGGTCAGCCCGACCGTCACGCTGCCCAGCACCGCGGTCGCGCCGCCGGACAGGCCCGACTGGTCGAGGATCACGGTATTGAACTGCAGCAGCGTGTTAATGCCGGTGAGCTGGTTGAGCAGACCGATCGCCAAAGCCAGAAAGAAAGCGCGACGATAGCCCGGCGCCAACAACAGGGACCAGCGCGCGGCCACGCCTTCTTCATCGGTCTGCGCGGCCAGTTCGTTGAATGTGGATTCGGTCTCTGCGGCACTGTGCGTGCGGGCGAGCGCGGCGCGCGCTTCGCTCGGCCGGCCTTTCTTGATCAGCCAGCGCGGCGATTTCGGCAACGCCAGACCGAGCAGCACGAAGGCCACGGCCGGCGCAAGCGCGGTGATGAACATGGCCCGCCAGTCGCCGCTGGCGTTGAAGAAATAGCCGACCAGATAACCGGCCAGAATGCCGAAGGTCAGAAACAGCTGGAACAGCGTCACGCTGCGCCCGCGCACCGCCGGCGGCATGACCTCGACCAGATACAGTGGCACCACGATGGTCACCAGACCGACGCCAATGCCCTGAATCAACCGGCCGCCGAGCGCGCCGGCATAGCCGGCCGCCATGGCGGTCACGATCACGCCGATCGCGAATACGGCGCCCGAGATCAGCAGCGTCGCCTTGCGCCCGATCGCGTCGGCGATCGGGCCGCCGATGAGGGTGGCCAGCGAACCGCCGCCCAGCACCGCCGCCACAATCAGCGACATTTCCGAGGCAGACAGCGACAGCGCGCCCTTCATGAACACCAGCGCGCCGGCGATGATGCCGATGTCGTAGCCGTACAAAATGCCGCCGAGCGCGGCGATGGCGATCGCCAGCCAGGCCATGGCCGGCAGGCGGGTGGGCGAAAATGAGTCCTGTGTCGTTTCGATCATGTCTCTCCTCCGAGTACGAGGCGTTGTCGTTTCAGTTGTATCCGCGCTCTGTTTTGACGCGGTGTTCGCAGCCGCCGGGCCGCAACGCCCGACGCCGATGACAATCCGCCGCCCGCCGCGAGTGCGTCCGTTGGTTCAACCAGACGCCGGGCGCCGATGCAGCTCGACCATGAAGTCGTAGTAATGGGTACGGCAGTAGCTCACGCTCAGCTCCGCCGGCGAGCCATCGGCCAGATAGCTCGACCGGGTGACCGCGAGCAGCGCCTCGCCTTGGGGCACCGACACCAGTGCCGCGGTTTCGGCGTCGGCGTTGACCGCCGTGATGTGCTGCAACGCCCGCATGATCGGCCGGCCCAGATCCTCGAGCGTCTTGTACAGCGACGTCTCGACCGCTTCCGGTTCGGGCAAGACCGCCTCGGGCAGACAACTTTCTTCCACCGCCATGACCACATCGTCGGCCAGGCGGAGACGTTTCAGCCGCGCGACACGCGCGTTGCTGTGCAATCCCAGGCGAAACGCTTCTTCGCTGGTCGGCGAATCGATCCGCCGCGACAACCAGCGCGAGCTCGGCGTGAAGCCGCGCTGGGTCAGCAGTTCCGTGAAACTGGCGAGCCGGGTCAGCGGCTCATTGAACCGCGGCGCGATGAATGTGCCCGAGCCATGGGTGCGCCGGATCAAGCCGCGCTGCGCCAGCTGTTCGAGCGCCTTGCGCGCGGTGATGCGCGAAATATGCAGCACATCGGCCAGCGCCCGCTCGGATGGCAGCGCCTCGCCCGCCTGCCAGCGGCCCGCCTCGATCGCGTCGCCGAGTTGCCGCGAGAGTTGGTGATACAGCGGCGTCGCAATATCGGCATCGAGCATGATTCGGGAAAGGCGAGGATCCATGGCGCGTTTTCCAGGCGACGATTACGTACCAATATAAGCCCTCTAAAGGACCAGTAAAATACCAATTGGTCTTATACTGGTCTTTAACCCGTCGGCGGCGACCTGATTGTCATGCGTCATTGCTTTGCCGGCATCGGCCGTGCGTGACCCGGGCGTTACAAAGCGCGACAATACGGCGCTTACGCACTGGCCCGAACACCCGGATATCAAGCCATGGACTGGACGCCCTCCCGCGAAGACTTCGACCGCTACATGCTGCCCAATTACAATCCGCAGGCCGTCATCCCGGTCCGCGGCGAAGGCAGCCGGCTGTGGGACCAGAACGGCGATGAATACATCGATTTCGCCGGTGGCATCGCAGTCAATGGGCTCGGCCATTGCCATCCCGCGCTGGTCGAGGCGCTGACCATGCAGGGCCAGCAGCTCTGGCATCTGTCCAATGTCTATACCAATGAGCCGGCATTACGGCTGGCGAAGACGTTGGTCGAGTCCACTTTTGCCGACAAGGTGTTCTTTGCCAACTCCGGCGGCGAGGCCAACGAGGCGGCGCTGAAGCTGGCGCGCCGCTATGCCCACGACAAGTTCGGCGCACAAAAAGACAAGATCGTTTCGTTTCGCAGTTCGTTCCACGGCCGAACCTGGTTCACGGTCTCGGTCGGCGGCCAGGAGAAATACACCCAGGGCTTCGGCCCGGTGCCGGGGGGCATCGTCCACGGCGAGTACAACAATCTGGAATCGGCCCGTGAGCTGGTGGACGACCACACCTGCGCGATCATGGTCGAACCGGTGCAGGGCGAAGGTGGCGTGACGCCGGGCGATCCGGATTTCCTGGCCGGGCTGCGCCGGCTGGCCGACGCTCACGACGCCCTGCTGATCTTCGACGAAGTCCAATGCGGCGTCGGCCGTACCGGGCAGTTGTACGCCTACATGGGTTACGGCGTGACGCCCGACATCCTCACCAGCGCCAAGGCGCTGGGCGGCGGTTTCCCGATCGGCGCGATGCTGACCATCGACAAGGTGGCCGAGGTGTTCGTGGTCGGCACGCATGGCTCCACCTACGGCGGCAATCCGCTGGCCTGCGCGGTGGCGCTGGCGGCGGTCGAAACCATCGGCCGGCCGGACGTGCTGGCCGGCGTCGAGGATCGCGCGGCTATCTTTCGCGAAGAACTCGACCGCATCAACGCAAAATATGACTGCTTCGCCGACATTCGCGGCAAGGGGCTGTTGATCGGCGCCGAATTCAACGCGCGCTATCACGAGCAGGGCCGGGCGACACTGGCCGCCGCGATCAAGGAAGGGCTGATGCTTCTGGTCGCCGGGCCGAACGTGCTGCGCTTCGCCCCTTCGCTGATCATTCCCGAGGCCGATATCCGCGAGGGTATGGCCAAGCTGGACAGGGCCATCGGCACGCTCGAGGCGACCTCGTAGCCTGGCATGCTCATCGTTCGCCCCGGCCACCCGGATGATCTCGAGGCGTTGATGGCGCTGGCCGCCAACGCCGTGCCCGCGCTCACCAACTTCCCGGCCCATCGCGAACGGCTGGGCGAACGGCTCGCGGCCTCGCGCCACGCCCTCGAGGAATCGATCGCCTCGCCGGGCAGCGAGGTTTACACGTTCGTGCTGGAAGACCACGCCGGCGAGTCGCCGCGCGTGGTCGGCACGGCCAGCATTCGGGCCCGCGCCGGCGCGCGCGAAGCTTATTACACCTGGCGTCGCGAGACGCTGATTCACGCCTCGCAGCAGCTCGACGTGCGCCGCGAGGTCTCGATTCTGTCGCTCTCGCACGAACTGTCGGAATCCAGCCTGCTTTGCGCCTTTTCGATCGACCCGGCCTATCGCGGCGGGCCGGGCGAGCGCCTGTTGCGACGCGCACGGCTGTTGTTCGTCGCCCAGCACCCGGAGCGCTTCATGACCAACCTGGCCGTGGCCATGCCCGGGCACCTCGACGCCAACGGCGCCTCGCCATTCTGGGAATCGGTCGGCCGGCATTTCTTCGTGCGCGATTTCGGCGAAATCAACGAAATCGCCGGTGTTCATTCCAAGAGCTTCATCGCCGAGGTCATGCCGCCGTTTCCGCTCTACGAACCGCTGCTGAGCGAAACCGGTCGTGCCGCCATCGGCTCGATCCACGCCGCCCATGGTCCGGCGGCGGTCGATCTGCGCGATGAAGGCTTCACGCCGTCGCGGCACATCGATCTGTTCGACGGCGGGTTGTTGTTCGAAGCCCCCTTCCAACGCCTGCATTCGGTCCGCGGCAACCGCTGGCATCCGGTTCGGGTCGACAATCGCGTGGCGCACGGCGAGCACGGCGTGGCGCTGCTGGCGAATCAGGAAACATCCGCGTTCCGCTGTATCGCCGCACCGCACGCCTTGACCGCGACCGGCCAGCTGCGGCTCGCACCCGAGGGCGCCGACCGGCTGCACCTCGATACCGGGCGCGCCGTTCTGGCCGTCACCCTGCCCACGCTGGACGCGGAGGCCGGCTCATGTTGATTCGCCCGATCGAAACCGGCGATCTCGACGCCCTGCATGCCATCGCCATCGAAACCGGCGCCGGTTTCACCTCCCTGCCCGACAACCGCGATTTTCTGGCCCGGCACATCGCCGAAACCCGCGCCGCCTTCGACAAACCGGCCGACGATGCCAGCCTGGCCACCGACCCCGATCTGTATTTTTTCGTCCTCGAAGACGACAGCCTTGGCGATGCGCCGGTCGCCGACCGGATCGCCGGCTGCTGCGCGATCGAGGCCCGCGTCGGACTGGACGCACCGTTCTACAACTATCGTGTCGGCCGGCTGGCCCAGGCCTCCAAGCAACTCGATCTGAACCGCGTGATCGATACGCTGTTCCTGTCGTCCGATCACACCGGCGACGCCGAGGTCTGCTCGCTGTACCTGCGCCCGGCCTGGCGCAGCAAGGGCCAGCGCAACGGCACGCTATTGTCCCGCGTGCGCTGGTTGTTCATGGCCGCCTATCGCATGCGTTTTCCGGAACGCGTGCTGGCCGAAATGCGCGGGCGATTCGACGATGCCGACGTCAACCCGTTCTGGCAGGCGCTCGGTCAGCATTTCTTCCCGATCGATTTCCGCGACGCCGACCGGCTGACCGGTCTCGGCCAGAAATCGTTCATCGGCGAGCTGATGCCGCGCTACCCGATCTGCACCGCCATGCTGCCCGAGGCCGCCCGCGAGTGCATCGGCGCGGTCCACGAACAGACCAAACCGGCGCTGGCGATGCTCAACGCGCAAGGGCTGCGCTTCGAGGGCTATATCGATATCTTCGACGCCGGGCCGACGGTAGAAGCCTATCTCGACGACGTACGCGCCGTGCGCCACTCGCGTGAAGTCGAGGTCCGTATCGATGCCCGGGCCAACACGCCGGCCGCCCCCGTCACGCTGGCCGCCACCACCGGCGCCTGCGCGGATTTCCGGGCCGGCTGGATTGGCCGGGCGCCGGAAGAAGACGGCATCGCCGTGCATCCCGAGGAAGCGGCCCGGCTTTGCGTTGATGATGGCGCGCGGTTGCGTGTGCTGGGCGATTGATCGCATTGTCGGGCATGCGCGGCCAGCCAACGACTATGGCGACACCCATTGAACCGACATATCTTCGATCGCGCCGGGGTTTCGCGCTGATGCGCGAGTCACTTTCGTTTGCTTGTCCAAACGAAAGTAACCAAAGGAAAGGACACCCTGTCTTGCGCCGATGCTTCGCATCGGTCCCCTGCGCGGCTCCGACCGAAAGCGGACCGCCGGAAACTCGCCGCGCTGCGCGCGACTCAGACATCCGGCGGTCTTTTTCGCTTTCGGCCTCCACTGCTCGGCGCTGCGCCCAAGGGTGGAATACAAACCCGTTACTCCCAGTTGCGGGTGGGTTTGCCTGTATTCCATCCCGTTACACGGCGACGCGGACGCGCAGTGGCGACGGGTGTCCGGCGCACTGCGCCGGTGCGGCCAGCCTGTTTGAGCGTCGCCAAAGCGACGTGAGTTCTGGCCGCATCCCGTCGTCGCGAGCATCGGAGTGCACCGGCGCAGCCGGCGCCGATGCGGGTGCCTTTTGTTTTGGCTTGTTAACGAGAGCAAGCCGAAAAGTGGCTCGCACATCAGTGCGAAACCCAAAGTTTCGTCCAACGCCCAAGCCCTTTCGCGCTCCATCACTGGAAAATTGTCGCGCCGGAACATCCGCTCGAATCGCACGACTAACCCTGACTCAATTTCTCGCATCAACGCGAGCCCGGACCACAAGCACGTGCTCCAGCCTTGCTAGCCCTGTAGCCGAATAACCGACTGATCAAACCGGAGCCACCATGCCACTCCAAGCCAAACAACAACTCTTCATCAATGGCGCCTGGCAGCCCGGCAACGGCATGCCCCTGAACAAGACCGACCCGATCGCGCACACCACACTCTGGCAGGCCAACGCCGCCGACGCCGATCAGGTCGGCGCGGCCATCGCCGCCGCGCGCGCGGCCTTCCCGGCCTGGGCGCGCCGGCCCTTCGAGGAACGCGTGGCCGTCGTCGAAGCCTTCGGCCGGCAGCTCGAAGCCCACAAGGAAGACCTGGCGGTCTCCATCGCCCGCGAGACCGGCAAGCCGCTGTGGGAGGCCCGCACCGAAGTTGGCGCGATGATCGGCAAGATCGGCATTTCCCAGACCGCATATCACGAACGCACCGGCGAACGCGCCAAGGAGATCCCGGGCGGCCGGGCAGTGCTGCGTCATCGCCCGCATGGCGTGCTGGCCGTGTTCGGGCCCTACAACTTCCCGGGCCACCTGCCCAACGGCCACATCGTGCCGGCGCTGCTGGCCGGCAATACGGCCGTATTCAAGCCGAGCGAGCTCACCCCGGCCAGCGCCGATCTCACGCTCCAGTGCTGGGAAGCCGCCGGCCTGCCGCAAGGCGTGATCAATCTGGTGCAAGGCGAGAAAGCCGTGGGCCAGGCACTTGCGGGCCATGACGGCATCGACGGCCTGCTGTTCACCGGCTCGGCGGCCACCGGCCAATCGCTGCACAAGCAGTTCGGCGGCCGGGTGGACAAGATCCTGGCGCTGGAGCTGGGTGGCAACAATCCACTGGTGGTAGCCGAGGATAGCTACGACATTCCTGCGGCCGTGCTGACCATTATCCAGTCGGCCTATATTTCCGGCGGCCAGCGCTGCACCTGCGCGCGCCGCCTGCTCGTGCCCGAGGGCCGGACCGGCGATGCACTGATCGAAGCCCTCACGACCGCACTCGGCGATCTGTACGTGGGCGACCCGATGGACGAGAGCAATCCGCCCTTCTACGGCGGGCTCGCAACCCCGGCCGCGGCCGAGAAACTGGTGGCCGCCCAGGACGCTCTCGAAGCGCGTGGCGCCGTCGTGCGGGCCCGCGCAAATATCCTCGATCCCGGCACCAGCCTGCTATCGCCCGGCTTGATCGATGTCACCGGCCTCGAGACCGCCGACGTCGAGCACTTCGGCCCGCTGTTGACGATTCGTCGCACCAAAGATTGGGACGACGCCGTGGCCGAGGCCAACAACACGGCCTACGGTCTGGCCGCCGGCCTGATCGGCGGCGACGCCGCGCTGTGGGAAGACTTCCGTCTGCGCATCCGTGCCGGCATCGTCAACTGGAACCGCCAGACCACCGGCGCGGCCTCCGATGCGCCCTTCGGCGGCATCGGCGACTCCGGCAACCACCGCCCGAGCGCCTACTACGCCGCCGACTACTGTGCCTGGCCGATGGCTTCGATGGAGTCCGAGACCGTCGCGCTGCCGGAGAATCTGCCGAAGGGCGTGAACCTGTCGCGTATCGCCGCGCGATAACCGATATGGCCGCCTTGCCGCCACGAGGACTCGGCTATCGGCCGCGCTCGAGCGGCGCGTGGCGCCGCGTTGAGCGCCACTCTCAGAGCGGAGATTCGCCCCTCCATTCCCGAAGGAGGCTTGCATGTTCACCGGTCTGAGCGCTTTTCCGCTGACGCCGATGCGCGCGGAGCAACTGGACGAACGCGCCTTTGTCGGCTTGGTCGAGCGACTGGCGCAGGCCGGCGTCGACTCCATCGGCGCGCTGGGGTCGACCGGCAACTATGCCTACCTGGCGCGCAGCCAGCGCGCGCGGATCGCACGGCTGGCCTGCGAACACAGCGGCGATGTTCCCGTGATCATCGGCATCGGCGCCCTGCGAACCGCCGACGTACTCGCCTGCGCCGAGGACGCACAGGCCGCCGGCGCGCACGGTCTGCTGTTGCCGCCGATGTCGTATCAGCCGCTGCGCGAGTCGGAGGTGTTCGATCTCTACCGAACGGTCGCGGCATCGGTGTCGATACCGCTGTGCGTCTACGACAACCCGACCACCACGCGTTTCGCGTTCAGCGATCGGCTTTACGCACGGATCGCCGAGCTGCCGCGGGTCGGCTCGATCAAGATTCCGGCCGTGCCGGGCCGCGCCGACCAGGTGCGGGCCCGAATCGCGAATCTGCGCTCCGCTCTTCCGCTCGATGTGACCCTCGGAATCAGCGGCGACGCCTCGGCTGCCGCCGGCCTGAACGGCGGCTGCGATGCCTGGTATTCGGTCATCGGCGGCCTGTTTCCGGCCACCGCACAAGCGATTACACGCGCAGCTCTGGAGGGCAACGCGGCCGACGCAAGCCGTCTCTCTGAGGCACTCGCCCCGCTGTGGACGCTATACGCGCGCCATGGCGGCAGCCTGCGCGTGATCGCCACCGCTGCGGAAGTGCTCGGTCTCGTTGCACCAGACAGTCTGCCGCTTCCGCTCCAGAGCCTGAGTGGCGCCGATCGACAGGCCGTCGAGACGGCGCTGCAGGCACTCAATCTATGTTGATGGACACGCCAGAATGAACACATTCGCCCCGGACGCCACACGCGAAGTCAATTTCGACGGCCTGGTCGGCCCGACCCACAACTACAGCGGCCTGGCCCACGGCAATATCGCCTCGGCCAGCCATCGCGGCCTGATCTCGAATCCGCGCGAGGCCGCACTACAGGGCCTGGCCAAGATGAAGGCGCTGCACGACGCGGGTTTCGCCCAGGGCGTGCTGCCGCCGCAGCCGCGCCCGGCGATCGAAATACTGGCACAGCTCGGTTTCACCGGCAGCGCGGCGCAAATGCTGGCCGCGGCTCAGGCGGCCGATCCGGCCATCGTGCGCGCGATTTCCTCGGCGGCGGCGATGTGGACGGCCAATGCCGCCACCATCACCCCGTCATTCGATGCAGCGGATGGCCGCGTGCATTTCACCGCGGCCAACCTGCAATCGAGTTTTCATCGGGCGATCGAGGCGCCAACCACGGCTGCAGCACTGGCCGCCATCTTCGCCGACGACTCGCACTTCGCCCATCACCCGGTCTTGCCCGCCACGCCGGCCTTTTCCGACGAAGGTGCGGCCAACCACAGCCGCCTGTGCACCGCCTACGACGCGCCCGGCGTGCATCTGTTCGTTCATGGCCGCGACGGGCTGGATCGCGGCGAGACCACTCAGGCCGGCGCGAAGCGCTTCACGGCGCGCCAGACGCGGGAAGCCAGCGAGGCCGTGGCGCGCCAGCACGGGCTGGGTGCCGGGCAGTGCGTATTCGCCCGGCAAAGTGCCGAGGCGATTGATGCCGGCGTGTTTCATAACGACGTGATCGCGGTCGGCAACGGGCCCGTGCTGCTGTATCACGAGACGGCTTTTGCCGACGAAGAAACGGTACTGGCAGAACTGCGCGAGAAGATGGGCCGACTCGGCGCGACGCTCTGCCCGGTGCGCGTCGGCCGCAAGGCCGTACCGCTTGCCGATGCGGTGGCGACCTATTTGTTCAACTCCCAATTGCTGACCCGCGCCGACGGCTCGATGGTCGTGATCGTGCCGGCCGAATGCGAACGCAACCGGGCGGTGGCCGCCGAGCTGGATCGCATCGTGGCGGATGAGGCCAACCCGGTCGCCGAATACCGCGCCTACGACGTCAAGCAGAGCATGGACAACGGCGGCGGCCCCGCCTGTCTGCGCCTGCGGGTGGTGTTGTCGGCGGCCGAGCAGGCGGCGATGGCGCCCGGGGTCATGCTCGATGCGGCGCGCCACACACAGCTGACCGAATGGGTCCAGCGCCACTATCGCGACCGGCTGGCCCCGGACGACCTCGCCGACCCCGCCCTGCTCGACGAAAACCGCACCGCCCTGGACGAACTCACCAGCCTGCTCGGGCTCGGCGCGATCTACGCTTTCCAGCGCGCCTGACCGGGTCGCCGATACGTCACATCAGCTCGGGCTGCTTGAGCTTCGTGCCGTCGTAGAATCGATCGAGCCGGTAGGGCGAGGCCTCCAGCAACGGCTCGTCGCCCGCGGCCATATCGGCGATCAGACGCCCGGCGCCCGGCCCGATACCGAACCCGTGCCCGGAAAAGCCCGAGGCGATGATGAAGCCCGGCAGGGTGTCGACCGGCGAGATGACCGGAATCAGATCCGGCGTGGTATCGATCGCCCCGGCCCACAGCGCCGCCATCTTGATATCCGCCAGCTCGGGGTATTCTTTCTGGCAGGCCGCCAGGGTATCGCGGGCCAGGCCGGCATCGGGTTTCGGGTCCAGAATGCGTTCTTTCTCGAACGGCGACACCCCCTCAAGCGACCATGAGCCGAGCGCTTCCGGGCCGCTGAAAAACGGCTTCCCGAGGCGATAGGTGAGTTTTTTCTTCAGTTTGCGCTGATAGGCCGCATAGAACTTGCTCGCATAACGCAGGCCCAGCGGGGCAAGATCGATCCGCCCCCGGCCGGGCACGGCCAGCGTATAGCCGCCATCCAGACGTCGTCGCATCGCCACGGTCGGCGTAGTCAGGCAGCCCGGTGTGACCTCGGCCGCGGCGGAAGTCCGAAATGCCGTGCCCACCACGTTGGCCACCGGCAGACCGATGCCGTGGCGCCGGCACAGCCGTGCGCTCCAGGCGCCGCCGGCGCCGATGACAGTCTTCGCCCGGACCCGGCTACGCTCAGTGTATACCCCGCGTACGCGGCCGCCCTCGATGTCCAGACCACGCACCGCACAGTTCTGGTGCACACTGCCACCGAGCTTGAGCAACCCGCGTGCAATGGCCGGCGCCGCCATGGACGGCTCGGCGCGACCGTCGTCGGGCGAGTACAGGCCGCCGACCCAGTCGGTCGTGGTCCCCGGCGAACGCGCCTTGGCTTCGTCGGCATCAAGAATATGGCTGACAAAGCCGAGCTGGCGCGCTTCCTTTTCCCAGGCGCGCCATTTCTCGATGTCTTCTTCCTTGGTCGTGGTGTAGACGATGCCCTCACGACGAAAGCCGGTATCCTCGCCGATTTCCTTGGCCAATTCCCCCCAGCGGCGCAGGGCGTGCATCGCCATGGGCAGTTCAAACATATGGCGGTTCTGCTGTCGGCACCAGCCCCAGTTGCGCCCGGATTGCTCGCCGGCGACCACGCCTTTTTCGAACAAGGCGACCGTATGCCCCTTGCGTGCCAGTTCATAGGCGCTGCACACACCGATGATGCCGCCGCCGATGACGGCAAAATCGACCACCTCGGGCAGCTCGGGACTGTCGGGCACGGGGTCTACCTGGATGGGCATGACTTAACTCTCCTGGGCGTGGACGCCGTTCAAAACTGGGCCCGCTGCGGCTTGGTATGCATGATCCAGAGCAGGCGCACCGATTCGTCGGACTCGTTGGCCACGCTGTGTGCCTTGCGGCTGTCGAACTGAAAACTGTCACCGGCTTCCAACACCGTCGCGCGCTCATCGACGGTCAGCGTCAGCCGGCCTTCGAGTACCAGGCCTGCTTTTTCGCCCGGGCCGATCATGACGTCGTGCGAGCGGGTGTGCGGCGGCACGCAGATGATCATGAACTGCAGGTCGTGATCGCCGCTCGGCGAGAGCAATTCCTTGCTCATGCCGTTGCCGCCGACCTGGAAGAACGGCCGTTGATCGGCCCGGCGCACGAGATCGGCCGCCGGCGTGGCGGGCGCGCCGTCGTCGCGATCTTCGAAAAAGGCGGTCAGCGGAATACCCAGCACCACCCGCAGCCGTTCCAGCGTACCGATCGAGGGGTTCGACAGGCCACGCTCGATCTGGCTGATCATGCCGGCCGAAACCGCGGCCTGCTCGCCGAGCGCGGCCACGGTCAGCCCCTGATTCTTGCGCATGCGCCGCAGCCGCCGGCCAACGCTGACCTCGGCTGGTGCCTCCTCGCTGACGTGGCCGGGCTGGTCGGTATCGCTCATGGTGGTTTTCATCCTCGGGGTCCCGCTTGGGTCGCAGACATCTGTCATGCCTCGAAATCCATCAACACACTCTTGTACCGCTGACAGGCCTCGAACGCCTGCCGGCCGAGATCCTTGCCGATGCCCGAGCCCTTGAAGCCGCCGGTGGGAATCGCGAGATCGCGGCTGCGCCCGTAGCGGTTGATCCAGACCGTACCGGCCTGAATGCCGCGCATGGCGCGCATGGCCTGCCCCACGTCGCGGGTATGTACGCCGGCGGCAAGACCATAGTGCGGATGATCGGCCAGCGCGATCCCCTCGGCCTCGTCGCGAAACGTCTGCACCGTGAGCACCGGGCCGAAAACTTCTTGCTCGACCACCGCCATATCGTCGCTCACCCGGGTGAGCACGGTCGGCCGATAGAAACGCCCGCCCGGGCCGCCGGCAAAGAATTCACCACCGGTCACCACCTCGGCGCCGTCGGCCCTGGCCTGGGCGACAAGCGTTTCGATCTTGTCGGCCTGGGTCGCGCCGATGATCGGACAATAACGGGTCGTCGCCGACCAGGTCGGCCCCGGTTCCAGCGCCGAGACGAGCTCGACGATGCGCTCGACCAGCGGTTGCGCCAGGTGCTCATGCACGATCAAACGGGTGCCCGAGATACAGGCCTGCCCGCCGTTGGCGGTGAACCCCCGGACCACGCACTGGGCGACGTGCTCGAAATCCGGCACCTCGGCGAACACCAGTTGCGGGCTCTTGCCGCCGAGTTCCAGCGTGACCGGCTTCACACCGGCGGCGCCGGCCTCGGCCATGATGCGCCGCCCGGTAGCGCTCGATCCAGTGAAACTGACCTTGCCGATATCCGGATGCCGGACCAGCGCCGCCCCGGTGGTCGCCCCCGAACCCTGCACGACATTGAATATTCCCGCCGGAATGCCGGCTTCCACCGCCAGCTCGGCCATACGCACGGTAGAAAATGGCGTCAGCTCGGAGGGTTTCATGACCATGGCGTTGCCGGCGGCGAGCGCCGGCCCGCATTTCCAGGAGGCCATCGACAGCGGGAAATTCCAGGGCGTGATCGCGCCGATCACGCCGAACGGCTCGGCAGCCACGAAGCCCAGGCTATCGGCCCGGGTGGCCATCAACTCGCCGCCGGCCTTGTCCGCGTATTCGGCAAAGAACCGGATCGCTTCCGCCGTGAAGGGAATGTCCTGGACCTGCGCCTGACCGACCGGGCGCGTGGAGCCGACACACTCGATCTCGGTCAGCCGCCGGTCGGTATCGATCAAATCCGCCCAACGGCGCATGACCCTGGCCCGCTCGCGCGGCGCGCGGCGCGCCCAACCGGATTCGCGCGCGGCACGCACGGCGTCGGCCACGGCCGCATCAACGCCGGCCTCGCCGGCTTCCGGCACCGCGCCATACGTCCGGCCGTCGCTCGGCCGGGTCACCTCGATCGAGCGGTGGTCGAGGCATCGCGCGACGCCGCCAACATAGTGCCCGGCGGGCAGTACAACGGCATCGGGATCGAAATCGCGGACGGTATCGGTCATGGCTTCAGCACCCAGAGGTGAGACGAAAACAAAAGAGAGCGGTCAAACGAGCTCACGGGTTTATTCAATATATTACTAATTGTGAATAGACGATGACCACCGCATCCAATTCAATCGAAGCTCTGGCAACGCTTAAAAATCAGATGGTACGGCGATTGCATGGAGCAAGGTGTCAGTTGCCCCGCGCGGGGAATTGACACGCTGTTTCAAGGCATGATTCATTAAATTGAACGACAAGGAAGCGCAGATCGTCGCCTGACGACCCGACGCTGGTCGGTGTGTCGCACCGATACCCCACGGGAGGACCGCAATGGACGCCGCCGTCAAACTCGACCGCATCGATATCGATATCCTGGCCACGTTGCAGGCCAACGGGCGCATGTCGAACGTGGATCTGTCGCAGGCCGTGCATTTGTCGCCCAGCCCCTGTCTGCAGCGCGTCAAACGTTTGCAGGCGGCGAAATACATCACCTCGTATCAGGCCCGGATCGACCTGACCAAGATCGCCGACAGCGTGACCGTGTTCGCCGAGGTCACCCTGG
Organism: Salinisphaera sp. LB1; assembly: GCF_003177035.1. Classification (NCBI taxonomy): domain Bacteria; kingdom Pseudomonadati; phylum Pseudomonadota; class Gammaproteobacteria; order Salinisphaerales; family Salinisphaeraceae; genus Salinisphaera; species Salinisphaera sp. LB1. The sequence continues at coordinate 893,122 of NZ_CP029488.1, forward strand.
CCGAACACCGATGCGAACATCATCGCGCTTTCGAACGGCATCTGGAGACCATCGACGGCCTGCTCGAATGCCACATGGTCAGCGGCGGCTACGATTATCTGCTGCGCTTCGTTGCCCGCAACATCGGCCATTTCCAGCAGACCATGGAAACCCTGCTCGACTGCGCCGCCGTCGGTATCGACCGCTTCGACAGCTACATCGTCATCAAGTCGCCCATCATTAAAGACCAGGTACCGATCAAGGCCCTGCTGGCCTCGTGACCCTGCGTCGGCACCAGACGAGCTCACGGACCCGGCGCCAGCGCGACTTCGGCCAGGGCCCGCACGGCCACCGGCAGGCACGATTCGTCGATGTCGAAAGCCGGCTGATGATGGCCGGCCGGCAGATCGGAACCGACGATCATATAGGTAGCCCATCCCCCGCGGGCCTGCACGCGCGCCATGAGCGTGGTGGCGTCCTCCGAGCCCCGCGGGCTCCGGTCGTGCGCCAGCACCTGCTCGATACCCGGCAAACCGGCGATTGTCGATGCAATCCGAGCCACCCAATCCGGGCTAGAGGCGCACTCGACAGCTCGGCCCACACACACCACATCGGCCGTCACCCCCTGGGCGAGCGCCGCACCGTGGATGATCTGCGCGGCGCGTTCGCGCATGTAGTCGTCGATGGCGGTGGTCGCACCGCGGGTCTCGATCTCCAGCTCGGCCCGGTCGGCGATCGCATTACGCGCCGTACCGGCCCTTAAACGCCCCACATTGAGTCGCGATGCACCCGCACTGTGTGGCGCGATCGAGTGCAGGCCGGTGACCGCGAACGCGGCGGCGAGCAACGCGTTACGCCCGATCTCCGGCTGGCCGCCGGCATGTGCCGAACGACCGTCAAAACGGATGTCGAGTTTGCTCGTCGCCAGGAAACCGTCGCAGCCACACAGCACCGTGCCGCCGGGGCAGCCCAGGCCCAGATGCACGGCCACGAACCGATCCACATCGTCGACGACGCCGGCCTCGGCCAGCGCGGCGGCACCGCGCACCCCCTCTTCGGCCGGCTGGAAGATCAGCTTGACCCGGCCGACCAGCTGATCGCGCCGCTCGGCCAGCAGCGTGGCCACACCCAGGCCGATCGCGGTATGGCCATCGTGGCCGCAGGCATGCATCCAGCCGGCATGGCAGGAGGCAAAACCTTCGGCGGCCGGGCAATGAGAGGCGGCTTGCGACTCTGCGATCGGCAACGCGTCGAGATCGACCCGAATCGCCAGCGTCGGCCCCGGCCGCCCGCTGTCGAGCGTTGCCACCACACCGGTCAGCCCGCCAGCCAAACGATCCAGCCATTTCGGGCTGACACCGGATTGGCGCGCGCGCTCGAACGCCGCCGAGAGCGTGGCGTCATCCGGCAGGCCCATCCGGGCTGGCGCATCCACGACCTCGGCGCCCGCGGCCACCGTCCAACCCAGGCCATCAAGAATCGCCGCCACGGTCGCCGCGGTGCGAAATTCGCACCAGCCCGGCTCGGGATGCCGATGAAAATCCCGACGCCACGCCGTCAGCTGCGGCGTGAGCGCCTCGATGCGGGCCGCAAGGGTTGGACTCACGACTAACCAAACGCCTGGGTGGTCAGCGCGAACTGGCGAGGCGTATCGGGGGCTCCGGGGTCCGGGATCGGCAACTCACCGCGGCTCATCTGAATAATCCGCGCCACGCAGTCGAGGCCGCGTTCGGCCAGCCATTCGGGCGCCAACCCGTCAGCCAGAATATCCATACGCACGAATCGACCGTTCGCCTGCGCCAGCAACGCATCGACCAATGCAGCCGCCTGGGCCCGGGTATGCGCGACCACCGGCCCGATCACTTCGCCCTTGCCGAATGGGCGGCGCGCGGCAAAACCGGCTACCCCACCCTGGTCATCGCGATAAACCTTGACCGCCTCAGCCGAGACCAGGGTCGTTGCGAGCACCGGACCGCGGCCGCTACCAGCATCGGCAAGCCGTTCGATCGCGTCACGATCAGCCATGGTCATATCCGCAACGCTGGGGTCACGCGACGTACTGGCGGCAGCTGCTACACCTTGATACTGGGCCACCGGATTACGGCTCACGAAACCGAACTTTTCGTACATCGGCGCGCCCGCGTTCGTGGCCACGAGCATGGTGGGCAGATCGCCGGCCAGGGCCATCACCCGGCTCATCATCTGCCTGCCCAGACCAAGGCCGCGATAGGCCTCGTCGATCACAATCAGCGCGATAGTCGCCAGCGCACCCTGTGCGATACATAGGCCGGTGCCAATCAGCCGACCGTCGTGCACCAGCGCGATACCCTGGCCGACGTCGAGCAGCTGGGCCCAGTCCTCGCGTCGATGCGGCCACCCGAGCGCGGCGGACAGCCGGCAGGCATCATCCAGATCGGCGACGCCAAGATCGCGCCAGACATAACGATTGTCGACGTGACGGGAATGCGAGGCCGTGTCTGAAGCGCTCATCCTTTTCTCCCTGACCATGATCCAAGAGCGTGCGAACTGGCCCGATAGTCGCACTGCGCCGGGGCAATCGCCACGCGAAACAACCGGAAAAATGCAATTCGAAAGATCGCGCTGCACGGCCTGTTCCTGCAGCAGAAAATGCTGCGCGACCGCACGATATGAGCGCCACATATCGCCACACCCTGCCTAAGATTGACGACGACGCCTACAAAGCGCATCGGCGACTCAGGCTTGCCGTTATCGATATCAGACCGGCTAAAGGATCGGATTTATGAGCGACATCATGCGCCCCCAATACATCACCTTCGATTGCTACGGGACGCTGACCAATTTCCAGATGACCGGACTGGCGAAAGAACTGTTCGCCGATCGCATCCCCGAGCCCGAGCGCATGGCGCGCTTCTGTACCGATTTCGGTGCGTATCGCTTCGACGAGGTGCTTGGCCCGTACCGGCCCTATGATCAGGTGGTCCGGCGCGCGCTCGAGCGCACATGCCACCGCTGGGGCCTGGCCTACGACGATGCCGAAGGCATGAAATTCTACGACGCCGTGCCGAGCTGGGGTCCGCATCCGGATGTCACCGAGGGGTTATCGCGTATCGCCGGCAAGATTCCGCTGGTGATCTATTCCAACGCGGCCGAATCCCAGATCATGTCCAATGTCGAGAAACTCGGCGTGCCGTTCGCGCATGTATTCACCGCCGAGCGTTTCGGCGTCTACAAGCCCCGCCTGGCGGCGTTCGAAGCGATGATCGACACGCTTGGCTGCGCGCCGGAGGATCTGCTGCATGTGTCGTCGAGCTTTCGCTACGATCAGTTCAGCGCCGCGCTGATCGGCATTCGCGACAAGGCATTCGTCAACCGCGGCCACGAGCCCTACACGCCCGGCTATGGCGCGACCGAGATTGCCGATATTCGCGGCCTGCCCGGGCTGGTCGGGCTCTAATCCGCGATGAACTTCACGCCCTACTGGCTGGACACTGCCCCGGCGTTCCGGAGTGCCGCCGCCGGCGACGTCGAAGGACATTACGATGTCGCCGTGATCGGCGCCGGGCTGACCGGGCTGTCTGCAGCGATCCGGGCCGCGCGCGACGGCGCCAGTGTCCTGGTGCTGGAAGCCGGCCGCGTGGCCGGCGAAGCCTCCGGGCGCAACGGCGGGCAATGCAATACGGGTTTGGCCGCCGATTACGCCGGCCTGGTCGAGCGCTTCGGTACGACCGCGGCACGCCGTCTGCATGACGCCTACACCGCGGCCGTAACCGATGTGGAACATCTGGTCTCGGATGAGGCCATCGACTGCGACTTCCGGCGCTGCGGCAAGCTCAAGCTTGCCGCCAAGCCAGCGCATTTCCGGAGCCTGGCCGCGGCGCATACGCTCATGAACGATGCGTTCGGAGCGCACACTACCCTGTTCGACGCCAGCGGGATCCGCGACGAGATCGGCAGCGACACCTTTCATGGCGGACTGCTCATGCCAGACGCCGCCCAACTCCATGTTGGCCGCTTCGGTATCGGTCTGGCCGAGGCTGCGGCCCGCCGCGGCGCGACGATCCACGAACACACGCCGCTGACCGGAATCGACAAAAACGGTACCCGGCATCGGCTCGCCACGCCGCGCGGCAACGCCAGCGCGGATCAGGTCATCATGGCCACCGGGGCATCGCGCCACGGCCCGCTCGGCTGGTATCGGCGCCGTATTGTACCGGTCGGCAGTTTCATCGTGGTCACCGAGGTGCTGGGGCGGGAAACGCTCGACCGGCTACTCAAGAAACGTCGCAACTACGTGACCAGCCGTCTGATCGGCCATTACTTCCGGGCCACGACCGACGATCGACTGCTGTTTGGCGGCCGGGCCCGTTTTTCGATGTCCGGCGGTCGCGCCGACGAGAAAGCCGGCGCTATTCTCAAGCATGGCATACGGACGACGTTCCCCGAGCTTGAGGCGGTCGGTATCGATTACTGCTGGGGCGGACTGGTGGACATGACGCGTGACCGTCTACCGCGCGCCGGCCGGCACGACGGCATCCATTACGCCATGGGCTATAGCGGCCATGGCGTACAGATGGCGGTTTATATGGGCGGCGTACTCGCCGACCGTATTGCCGGGCGCGCGGATCGCAATCCGTTTCGCGAGCTCGCCTGGCCGGCGATCCCCGGCCATTTCGGAACACCATGGTTTTTGCCGGCGGTGGGGGCCTGGTACCGGCTCAAGGATCGATTCCAATAACGCGCCATGATCGAACGAGACCTCAGGCGCAGATTTCCAAGAGGGCAAGAGTATGAATGACGACGACCAGAATCCGGTTTCGGAACAACAGCTCTACGACCGGCTGACCCGCGGCACCAGCCGCCGTGAAGCGCTCAAGACCCTGGCCGCGGCCGGCTTTTTCGCCGCCGGCGGCGCGAGTCTGGTACTCGGGCCCAAGGCGCGCGCGGCGTCCAACCAGCCCAAATACGGCGGGCATATCCGGGTGGCGCTTTCATCCAGCTCCACCAAGGACACGCTGGACCCGGCCAAGGGCGCCACCGCGATCGACTATTGTCGCGACTTCATGTTCTACAGCGGTCTGACCGAATACGACTCGCATCTGCAGCCCCAGCCGGCGCTGGCCGAATCGTTCCAAACGCCGGACCGGGGCAAGACCTGGGTCTTCAAGCTGCAGCGCGGCGTGACGTTCCATAACGGCAAGGCGCTGGCACCGGACGATGTCGTGTTTTCGATCATGCGGCACAAAGATCCCGCGACGGGCTCGAAGATCAAGCCGCTGGCCGACCAGATCGACAAGGTGACCGCCTCCGGCGATCACGAGGTCACGGTCACGCTGACCACCCCGAACGTGGATTTTCCGGCGATCACCGCGATCTCCCACATGCTGATCGTGCCCCACGGCACCACGGATTTTTCCCAGGGCATCGGCACCGGCCCTTTTACATGCGCCGAGTTCAAGCCGGGCGTACGTTCGGTGGCGCACCGCTATGCCGGCTACTGGAAACCCGGGAAACCCTATCTGGATACGATCGAGACCGTCGGCATCGGCGACAAGTCATCGCGCATCAATGCCCTGATGTCGAACGGCGTCCAGATGATCAACGATGTCGATCCCCATGCCGCCGAGCGCATCAAGAACGCGTCGAACACCCGGCTTTCGGCCGTCAACTCGGGCAATTACAGCGATCTGATCATGCGTCTGGACATGGAGCCCGGCAAGCGCCCGGCGTTCGTCGAGGGCATGAAGTACCTGCTCGATCGCGACCGTATGAAGCAGATCATTTACAGCGGCTATGCCGATATCGCCAACGATCAACCCCTGCCCCCGACCAACCCGTACTATTTCGACGGCCTACCGCAGCGCACATACGATCCGGATCGCGCGCGATCGTTGTTCAAGAAGGCCGGTGTGACGGGCGCCAAGTTGCAGGTCGTCGCTTCGCAGGCAGCCAACGGCTCGGTAGAGATGGCGACATTTCTGCAACAGGCGGCGGACCGAGCCGGGCTCAAAATGCAGATCAAACGCGCGCCCGCCGAAGGCTATTGGTCGAACTATTGGGCCAAGCAGCCGATTACGTTCGGCAACATCAATCCGCGTCCGACGGCCAATATCCTGTTCAGCCAATTCTTTACCTCGAGCGCGCCGTGGAATGAATCGCACTGGCACGATCCGAAGTTCGATCAGCTCGTGACCGCGGCCCGCCAGGAGACGGACAAGACCAAGCGCCAGCAGATGTATGCCGACATGCAGCGCATGATCCACCAGTCCAGCGGCATCGGCATTCCGCTGTTCATCACCGACCTGACCGGCTATAGCAGCCAACTCGGCGGCATGGATCACAAGATCCCCCTCGGCGCGATGCTGGGCCATCGCTTTGCCGAATACGTCTGGTGGAAAGGATGAGATCGATCGCGCCCGAGCACTGGCATCGGGTATGCCATGCATAGTCCGGTATTGCGACTGATCGTTCGCCAGCTGGTTTCGGCCCTGGTGACCCTGCTGCTGGTCTCGTTGATCATCTTCGCGATCACGTCGCTGTTACCCGGCGATACGGCGAAGCTGATCCTCGGCCAGTTCGCAACCCCGGATCAGGTCGCCGCTCTGCGCACCAAGCTCGGTCTCGATCAGCCGGCGCCGCTGCGCTATCTACACTGGCTGGGCGGGCTTCTGACCGGCCATCTGGGTACGTCGGCGGCCAACGATATGCCGGTGGCCACACTCATCGCCCAGCGCTTGCCGGCATCGTTACTGTTAGCAGCGGTCACCACGGCCGTATCGGTGCCGATCGCACTAGCCAGCGGCATTCTGTCGGCGATGTATCGCGGCCGATTCGCCGACACCGCACTCAATGTGGTGACACTGGCCATGGTGGCGGTGCCCGATTTTCTGGTCGCGATCCTGTTGATTCTGTTGTTCGCGGTCGAACTCGGCTGGCTTCCGGCGTTGTCGTATACCTCGACCATTCACAGCGTGGCCGATTTCTTCGAAGTCTATGCGATGCCGGTGGCCACACTGTGTGCAGTGCTGGTCGCCCAAATGGCACGCATGACGCGCATCGCACTGATCAACGAACTGGACAGCCCGTACATGGAAATGGCGCGGCTCAAGGGCGTTGGGCCGGTACGTTGTGTGCTGGTGCATGCCCTGCCCAATGCCGTGGGGCCCATCGCCAACGCGGTCGCGCTCAGCCTGTCGTATCTGATTGGCGGCATCGTGATCGTGGAGACGATCTTCAACTATCCCGGCGTGGCCAGTCTGATGGTCGATGCGGTATCGAACCAGGATCTGCCGTTGGTTCAGGCCTGCGCGATGCTGTTCTGCGCCTTTTACCTGTTGCTGATCCTGCTGGCCGAGTTGGCCGCGATCCTGTCCAACCCCAAGTTGAGGTCGAAATGAGCGCATCGGAAATCCAGCCGAGCGCGCCGGCTCCGCCCAGCCGCCGGGCACGCCTGGCCCAGGCCCCGGCCACGCTGTGGATCGGCCTGGTGCTATTCGGCAGCTGGATATTCATCGCGATCTTCGGCACCTGGCTGGCCCCGCACGGCATGGGCGACATGGTCTCCGGCCAAGTGTTCGCCGGGCCCAGCAGCCAGTTTCCCCTGGGGACGGATCATCTCGGGCGCGACGTATTGAGCCGCATTCTGATCGCGACACGCTACACCGTCGGCATGGCGCTGGCCGCAGCCGTGCTGTCCAGTGCGATCGGCGCCGCCTTCGGAATGATCGTGGCCCTGTCCCCGCGGTTTGTCGATCTGGGCGTCAGTCAGTTGATGGACGCGCTGATTTCGATTCCCAGCAAGATGATGGCGCTGCTGGTCGTCGCAGTCTTCGGCTCATCGATCCCACTGCTCATCGTGGCGGCCGTGGCCAGCTACGCGCCGGGCGCTTATCGCATCGCTCGCAGTCTGGCCCTGAATCACGCGCAGATGGAATACGTGGCCGTTGCCCGTTGTCGAGGTGAACGCCGCGCCTATATCGCCATAGTCGAGCTGTTACCCAATATCTTCGGGCCCGTGCTGACCGACATGGGCATGCGATTCGTATTCATCGTCTTGCTGCTCAGTGCGATGAGCTTCCTCGGACTCGGCGTACAACCGCCGATGGCCGATCTCGGTTCGATGGTGCGCGAGAACATCAGCGGCCTCAATCAGGGGGCGCTAGCGGTGATCGCCCCTGCGGTGGCGATCGGGATGCTCACGGTTGGCGCCAACCTGCTCATCGACAGCATTTCGAGTCGCCGCAATGGATGATGCCGCACAGACGCCCGCCCTGGGCCAGCCGCTGACCGTTTCCGGCCTGCGCGTGGTCGCCCGGCCCGAGCCGGCCGCCGACGAGATCACGATCGTGGATGATATCGGTTTTGCGCTAGCGCCCGGCGAAGTACTCGCTCTGATTGGCGAAACCGGCTCGGGCAAGAGCACGATCGCCCTGGCGCTGATGGGTCATGCCCGATGCGGCTGCCGGATCGTCGCCGGCCGCATCGAACTCGGCGGCGTATCGATCCTGGAACAGTCGCCACGCACGCTGCGGCGTCTGCGCGGCGACCGTATCGCCTATATCGCCCAGAGCGCCGCGGCATCATTCAACCCTTCCAAGACGTTGATGTCGCAGGTCATCGAAGGCGTGGTCATTCACGGACTGATGTCTCGCCGGAAGGCGCGTGTCAAGGCACGCGCGCTGTTCCAGGAATTGGCGCTGCCCGATCCCGAGCATATCGGCGAGCGCTATCCGCACGAGGTGTCCGGCGGCCAGCTGCAACGGGTCATGGCCGCGATGGCTTTGATCAGCGACCCGGCGCTGATCATTCTCGATGAGCCCACGACCGCGCTGGATGTGACCACTCAGATCGAAGTACTGCAGACCTTCAAGCGGGTGGTACGCGAGCGCGGCGCGACCGCGGTCTATGTCTCGCACGATCTGGCGGTGGTGGCTCAAGTGGCCGACCATGTTCTGGTGCTCAACGATGGGCGGCAGCGAGAACTCAACGACATCCATTCCATTCTCGAACACCCAGCCGACGACTACACCCGACACCTGCTGAGCGCAGCGCAGCCACCGGATGCCACTAATCCATTGCACCGCGCATCGCAGCAGGAACTGCTGCGGGTTGATCATCTGCACGTCGGCTACGGCCACGCGGATGCCAGCGGCACTCCGAAGCACCCCGTGCTCCTGGATATCAATTTTCGTATCGACCAGGGGCAGGCGCTGGGTGTAATCGGCGAATCAGGCTCGGGAAAATCCACCCTCGCACAGTCGATCGCCGGCCTGGTGCCGGCCTATCAGGGCGGCGTGACCTTCAATACGCGCGAGCTGCCGTCGAACCTCGCCGAGCGCAGCGAATCGCAATTTCAAGGCGTACAGATCGTTTTCCAGAGTGCGGACAACGCGCTCAATGCCGCGCACAGCGTGCGCCGCATCCTCACCCGACCACTCAAGCGCCACTTCCATTACTCGCGGGCACAACGCGAGACCCGCGTGCGCGAATTGCTGGACCTGGTCAAACTACCGGCACGCGTGCTCGACAGCCGTCCCGGCGCCCTTTCCGGGGGTCAGAAACAGCGTGTGAATCTGGCGCGGGCGCTAGCCGCCGAACCGTCGCTGGTGATCTGCGACGAAGTCACTTCAGCGCTGGACACCGTCGTCGGTGAAGCGATTCTCGATCTGCTGGTCGAACTGCGCCGCAAACTCGGCCTGTCGTACCTGTTCATCAGCCACGACATCTCGACGGTACGCCGGGTCTGTGACGATATTCTCGTGCTCCATCAAGGTCATCCGGTCGAACAAGGGCCCTGCCAGCAAGTCATCGACGATCCCCGGCAGCCCTATACCCGGGTGCTGATCAATTCGATTCCCCAGCTTCGCACCGACTGGCTGGATACCCATGGCAAGCTCGCCGAGCATTGCTGACGCCCGGGTGACGATGCCATCAGATCGAAGACGATCTACCGGCTGAGCAATGGCGCGATGGGTTTGCTCCCCACGGCCCCCATGAGCCCGAGTGGCTGGAAGGCTCGAGCCCGTACAAGCTGATAGGTCGCGCGGCCCAGCCAGGCCGGCTCGGCCCGATGTTCGTGTTTCTGGCGAGCCCGGATCCGTCGTTCATCAGCCGCCAGACGATTCCTGCGAATCGTCGGCATGGTCGTCAACGGCGGACCGGCCGGCCATACTGCGCAGCAAACGATACCAACGCAGGAGTACGCTCATGGCCGAGATCACACGCTGGAGTCAGCGCGCCACCCACCGCCACTGGCTGGCGGCCGAAGGCCTGGACCTGCTCGAGTTCTATCGCGCGTCCTGCCGGGCCGGCGGCGGCTTCGGGCCGCTCGACCTCAATCGCGAGCTGGCCTCCGATACGGCGGATACATTGATCACGGCACGCATGACGCACTGCTATGCGCTCGCCACGCTCCAGGGGGTGCCCGGTGCGTCCACGCTCGCGCATCACGGCGTGGTCGCCCTTGCCGACCTGCTGCGCGACGACGCACACGGCGGCTGGTTCGCCGCCGAACCGACGCCCGGCTTCGACGATTCCAAGCAGTGCTATATCCATGTCTTCGTGGCCCTCGGCGCGGCCAGCGCCACGCGCGCGGGCATCGAGGGCGCCCGCGCCCTGCTCGACGATGTGCTCGCCGTGCTGGAATCCCGCTTCTGGTCGGCCGGTGAACAAGCCTATGTGGAAGCATATGCACGCGACTGGACCGGGCTTGCGGACTATCGCGGCGCCAATGCCAACATGCACGCGACCGAGATGTGCCTGGAACTGGCCGACGTGCTGGATGACAACAGCTGGCGCAAGCGCGCGCTGGCGATCGTCACACGCCTGATTCACAACGTGGCCGCCGACAACGGCTGGCGTGTGATCGAGCATTTCGATGCGAACTGGCGCATCGTGGCGGATTTCAACGCCGACAAGCCGGACGATGATTTCAAGCCGTTCGGCGCCACCCCGGGCCACGGCTGTGAATGGGCGCGCCTGTTGCTGCATCTGGAAGCCGGCCTCGGCACCGAGGCGCCCGAGTGGCTGGCCCACGATGCCGCGCAACTGTTCGACAAGGCCATGGCCGAGGGCTGGGAGGCCGACGGCAATCCCGGCATGGTCTACACCGTCGACTGGGACGGGGCCGCCTGCTCGCCCCGGCGGCGTCACTGGACCCACGCCGAGGCCGCCGCTGCTGCCGCCGCGCTGGGCGCGCGCACCGGTGAGGCCCGTTTCGAGATCTGGTACCGGCGGCTCTGGGATTTCATCCGCGATGTGTATATCGACGACGATCGCGGCAGTTGGCTGCAGGAACTGGACGGCGAACTCGGCCTCGATCGCGACGATGGTCATCTCAAGTCTGATCTGTATCATGCGTATCAGGCCACGCTACTACCGCGTTTGCCGCTCGCGCCGACCCTGGCCGCGGCGGTCGATACGCTCTGAACCGGACACACGACCTCACCCTTATAACGCTGAAACCGGCTTATGTCCGACCGCAATCCGAACGACCCCCGAACCCCCCGCGGCAGCCAGCGACTGCCGCGCTGGGCCGGCTATCTGCTCATTGCCGCCGATGTCGTCCCCCGGCCGCTGTTTCTGACCTGCTGGCTGGCCACGCTCGTTGCGCTGTGGATGACGCTGCCGACCGATTCGATCTGGATTCAGGTGGCCGTGCTGCTCGTCGCCTCGATCGCGACGCTGGCGGCCGTCACGCGCGCCGCCGCCACCCAGGCCGACGCGCGTGGCGCGCTCGGCGCCTATGTCGCCCGGCTGGCCGCCACGACGTCGCTCGGGCGTTGTCTGACCGATTTCCTCGGCAACTCCAAGCGAGACTGATGGAACCACCATCGGCTCAAGCCGGTGGCTTCAGGTTGTGGCTAAAACCGGACCGCTCGGTCATTCAGCCGACTGCCGTAGTTAATTCACGATGATCGAATCTATATCCCGAACTTTTTTCCATGCCTTCAACAACAAAGGGCGGCGCATGTCTGTCTATTTTTGACGACTTCGCGGCCGACGGCCGCGGCGAGCATGCCGGCGCATACTCGTGCTGTTAATCCGGGATGAAGGTATTTTCATGCCGGATCGGGGCCTGGCCGAAAATCGGCCCTAGTTCGAGGCCGGAGGCCAGTTCTTGAAGCTCTTGGGGCGCGGCGGGGCATAGGTACGTACCTTCGAGGTTTTCAATCCCTGCATGACCAGCCCTTCGGCCAGTTTTATGGCGGCCGACACCCCGTCGATGACCGGCACACCGGTGCGTTCGACCACCCGGCTGGTGAGCCCGGCCATGCCGCCGCAACCGAGGCAGATCGCTTCGGCGCGATCGACTTCGACTGCGTGGATTGCCTTGTTGACGATCGCCTCGATGGCAGCCTCCGGGTCGCGTTCCAGTTCGAGCACCGCCAGGCCGCTTGCATGCACGGACGCGCAGCGTTCAAACAGCCCCGCCAGCCGCAGCCGGTCCTCGATCATCGGAACTGCGCGATCGAGAGTCGTCACGATCGAATACTTGTGGCCCACGAACAGGGCGGTGGCCGCTGCCGCTTCAGTGATATCGACGACCGGTACTTCGAAAAGCTCCTGCAGTCCCTCGCGGCCGTGTTCACCGTAGCCAGCTTGCACGATGGCATCGAATTCGCCGTCGAAGGCGCGGATCGTCTCCATGACAGACACCGCGGCGACATAGCTTTCGTAGTTGCCTTCGATGGATTCGGCGCCGAAGGCCGGTGTGATGGGTACAATTTCCGTGCCTGGATTGGCAACGCTCCGTGCCTGACGCGCGATGGCGGTGGTCATCGAGGTTGTGGTGTTCACGTTGGCAACGAGGATACGCATGCTAAAGACTCATCAAATGGCGGATTTATTGGGACGGACGGGCAATGGATTCGCCGTCCACGTGTTCATACGCCTGATTCTTCGGAGCCAGCGCCAGATGCAGTAATGCGGCGATACCCGCGCCGATAATCCAGGAGAAATCGGATACCGAGTGGAATAACGGAATCAAGGCAATCGCGAGGGAGGCCAGAGCGGCCGGCAGCAGCGCGTAAAAAGCGCGGATGTTGAAACCGTTGCTGTAGTAGTAGGCCCCGTCGGGCGCCTCGCTGTAGAGATCGGGGATATTCAGTCGCTGACGCCGGATAACCCAATAATCCACCATAATCAGGCCGAAGAATGGACCAAGGATGGCGCCGAGCCCGCTGAGGAAGTAGTTGATGACCAAGGGGCTGTTATAAAGATTCCAGGGCAGGATGATGAGGCCGATGATCGCGGTCACGAGGCCAGCGCGGCGGAAGGTGAGCCAGCGCGGGAACAGATCACACAGCATGTAGTTCGGCGCCACGAAATTGGCAACCAGATTGACCGCGATGGTCAGCACGATCAGGGCGACGGACGCGGCAATTCGCCAGGCGGGGTCTGTGATCGTGCGCACGATATCGGCCGGGCTTTCGATGATATCGCCGTTGATCTGGAATTGGGCCCCGGCCAGCACCACCACAATCACGGCGAACAGCATCATATTCACCAGTATGCCGGTGAAATTGCCGATCACGACGGCGCGTTTGGAGCCGACGCAGCGGGTGAAATCGCAGACGTTGAGTGCAAAGGTGCCGTAGATCACCACCCAGAGGCAGGCACCGGCGAAGATCATCTCCCACATGGCCATGCCCGTGAGCGGCTGATTGATCGATCCGGAAATCGTAAAACCGGCGCGTGCGAAGACCCAGAGCGCCATGGCGAGCATGGTGAACAGAATGATCGGCCCGGCGAAGGCAATGTAGTGGCGGACCATGACCATGCCATAGCTTACGATGACAATCTGGATCGCCCAAAGGGCGACGAATGAAAGCCAGCCGAGTGCGGACAGACCGAGAAACGAAACCTGCTCGAGACCGCCCAGCGAGGGTATGAAACTGGTCAGCAGCGCGTTGAGGACGTTGGCGGCCAGATAGGTCTGGATCCCAAACCAGACAATGGCGATCCCACCACGGCAGATCGCTGAAACACGTCCGCCACGGATTCCGAAGGCGATGCGGCTGACCACGGGAAACGGCAGACCGGTCTGCTCGCCCAGGAAACCGGACAACGTGAGCAGCGCGAACAGTATGCCGGCGCCGATGGCGAAGGTCAGCAAAATCTGCCAGGCGCCCAGGCCCAGTGCGAACAAGCCGATCGCGAAGGTGTAGTTGCCGAGACTGTGTACATCGTTCGCCCACATGGTGAACACGTGGTACGCGTTCCAATGCCGACCTTCCCGTTGGACCGGCGCGATATCGTCGTTGTACAGCCGGGGGTGCGGGAAGGGCGTCCGGGCGGCTTGGTCTGGTGTCGCGACCGTTTCGTCTAGGGTTTTAAAGGTCATAGCGGATCTGCCGGGTCGTTTTCAGGAAGGTGGACCGCAACACGCGTGCCAATTTCAACCTCGTCACAATTCCGCTCCGGGCCCGCCCGGTGCACCTCGAGAAACTCGCAAGCGTTGTCCAGCGCGATCATGGGGTGATGCCACACGCCGCGGTGGTAATTGATGCCTTGATCGCCATTCGCCACGAACGCCTGCAACGCCTCCGGCCCGGGTGGCTCACCGCCGGGCGCGACGACAACGACATAACGTTGTCCATCGACCGGTATGAACGCCTGGCTGCCCAGTGGGTGTCGCTCCATGAGCCGGAGCCGTACCGGGATTGCTTCCGGCACGCAGGCCACACGGCTGATCGCCGGACGGCCGCCATCGGCTGTGATATCGACTCGTGCAAGATCCGGATAGCGCCATCCCTTGCCCTGGTTGATCGGAGTAGCCGGGCCATGCGATGCGATGACATCGCCGTAGGGGGCGAAAGCCTCGGGCGACAAGGGCATGGCGGTCAGCCTCAAGGGCGCCGTTTCATCCAGACTTTGAGCCGGCATTTTGTTCTCCTCCGAAATACATGCCTGATTGTTCTTTTTTTGCTTTCAGGCGCTGTAGGGGTGGGTGACCCGCCAGTGGCGGGCGATATCCTCGCGCCGGCAGACCCAGACATCGGCGTGCTGGTTCACATAGTCGAGAAAACGCGCGAGCGCGGCGGCGCGTCCGGGCCGGCCGGCCACACGACAATGCAGGCCGACGGATAGCATCTTCGGCTTGGTGGCGCCTTCGGCATACAGCACGTCGAAGGCGTCTCGCAGATAAGCAAAAAACTGATCGCCGGAATTGAATCCCTGCGGCGCGACAAATCGCATGTCATTGGTATCCAGCGTGTAGGGCACGATCAGCTGCGGCTCGCCGTCGACCAGTTCCCAGTACGGCAGATCGTCGGCGTAGGAATCGGCGTCGTACAGAAAACCGCCGTGCTCGGCGACCAGCCGCCGCGTGTTTGGGCCACAACGCCCGGTGTACCAACCGCGCGGCCGCTGGCCGGTCATGCGCTCGATGGCTTCGACCGCGCGGACGATATGATCGCGCTCGGTATCCTCGTCGACATATTGATAGTCGATCCAGCGCCAGCCGTGCGATGCGATCTCGAAGCCAGCCTCGACCATCGCGGCCGCGGCTTCGGGGTTGCGCTCGATGGCCATGCCGACGGCAAATACAGTGGCGGTCATGTCGCGCTCGGTGAACAAGCGCAGTAAACGCCAGAAACCGGCGCGGCTGCCGTACTCGTACAGCCACTCCATGCTCATGTGGCGAACGCCGACCCGGGCATCCGTGCCGACCATCTCGGATAGAAAGCTTTCCGACGCTGCATCGCCATGAAGGATGTTGTTTTCGGAGCCCTCTTCGTAGTTGATGACGAACTGCACCGCGATCCGGGCGCCGCCGGGCCATTGGGCGTGCGGTGGATGGGCGCCGTAGCCGATCATGTCGCGAGGATAGCCGGCGACAAAATCTTCGGTCTGGCTCATATCGGGATCCCCAGGATGAATACGGATGGATAACGATCAGTTGCGGGCGCCACGCGCGCCGAGCATCTGGGCCAACTCGTTTTCGGCCGGCGACTCGGCCAAATCGAGCTCGTTTTCGCAGTCGTGCAGGTGCCGCCGCATGGTGTGCTGGGCCCCCGAAATATCGCCGCGCTCGATCACCTTGATCAGTTCGCTATGCGCATGATGCGAGCAAGCGGCTGACGTATGCCTCTGATACATGGCGATAATCAGCGAAGTACGGCCGATGAGCTGGTCGAGAAAGCCGCATAGCACCGTGTTGCCCGACATCGCGGCCAATCCACGGTGGAAATCGCCGGAGGCGCGGATCATGCGCTGCCGATCACGGCTATCGTGTGCAGCGACATCGGTAGCAACGAGTTCACGCAGGCGCTGATGGTTGGCCGACGTCATGGCAGCAACGCTTTGTTCCAGCATGGCGGACTCGATGAGCCGGCGTGCCTCGAACACTTCGCGTGCTTCGCCGACTGTCGGCTGCGAGACGACGGCGCCGCGGTTGGGCCGCATATCGACCAGTTTGTCGCTAGCCAATCGAAACAGCGCCTTACGGACCACGGTCCGGCTGACTTCGTAGAGTTCCCCGAGGCGGGCCTCGGACAACTTGGTGCCCGGCGGCATACGCTGGTCGAAGATTGCATTGGCAATATCGCGCCGGATTTTCTGGTCGACGGTGTCGGGGCCGCCTTGCGCTGCCATGGCTGCGTCCATGCCGGCGGTTGCGTGAGCACTCGTCACCGGATATCTCCGGACTGATGTAGCGCGAGCGAGGGATGCCGGTTGACATCCTTATAGAGCAGGTAACGGAACGGGCCAGGGCCGGCGGCATAGCACGCCTGCGGGCAGAAGGCGCGCAGCCACATGAAGTCGCCGGCCTCGACCTCGACCCAGTCCTTGTTGAGCTGATAGACCGCCTTGCCTTCGAGCACGTACAGACCGTGTTCCATGACATGCGTTTCGGAGAAAGGAATCACGCCGCCGGGCTGAAAGGTCACGATTGTGACGTGCATATCATGCGCGATGTCGTCGGCATCGACGAACCGGCTGGTCGCCCAGACGCCGTCGCAGTCCGGCATGGGCTCGGGGACGACATCGTCGTCGTGCGTGACAAAGCTGGCCGGGGCGTCGATGCCCTCGACGGGAATATAGCGTTTGCGGATCCACTGGAAACGCGCGGGCACGTAATCTCGATTATGCAGGGTCCAGCGGGTGCCCGGCCCGACGAACACATAGCTGCCGGGACGCAACTCGTAGGCCGTATTGTCAAGTGTCACGGTCGGTCGGCCGTCGAGCACAAACAACACGGCTTCGGCGCCGGGGTCAGGCTCCGGTGTGTCGCTGCCGCCGCCCGGCCCGACCTCCATGACGTACTGGGCGAACGTTTCGGCGAAACCGGACAGTGGGCGGGCGAGAATCCAGGCGCGTGTATCTCGCCAGTGCGGCAGACGACTGGTGACGATGTCGCGCATCACGCCACGCGGGATCACAGCGTACGCTGTCTCGAATACGGCGCGATCCACGGTACGGGCCGTCTGCGGTGGCAGCCCGGCGGTTGGCGCGGCGTAAAAACGGTCGGTCATCAGGAATCGTTATTAAATGCCTTAATAATGGACGCTATATAAACGCATAATTGGATACGATCCGACTTTAGTTGGGTACCCATTAATATCGATTGGCTTGATTAGCCAAACAAGCGCCCGGTGCGAGCTGTCGCGCAAGGCACATGAAGTCCGAATACCGGCTCAGCCGGAGCCGCCGTCCGTTGGCCGAGTGGCCTTGCTTGCCCGGTGTGTCATTGCCGGCGGCGTGCGACGCTCGAGCGCGCCGGCCGCACGCACTGGCCATGCCAGCGGTGTCGATATCAGACGACGGTGACGTTCGTTACGATCTCCGCTTCGACCAAGCTCCGCCTTGACGACCTGGTTTCTGGCCCTTTATCCGATGAGTCAGCCCAGGAACTCACGTGTCGGCACCCGACGTTGCTCATGCTGTCCAGTCAGCGACACGATGCTGTGCTTCGAACGGATGGAAAGCATGAGCAACGTCGAGGCCATGTATTCCGATTTTTTTAATGACTTCATCCGCATGCGTGGTACGACAATGCCAAACTGCTACTCGCCACATCATCTTCCGGAGTAAATGATGCCTTCGGCTCATTTCGTCGCGCCCGACACCATACGTTCTCGCTTCGCCGCCGCCATGTCTGAGATGTATCGGCAGGAAGTGCCGCAATACGGCACGCTGCTGGAGCTCGTGGCCGATATCAACGAGCAAACGCTCGCCGATAACCCAGCCCTGGCCCGGCAGATGACCGCGGCCAACGATCTGGATCGGCTGTCGGTGGAGCGTCACGGCGCAATCCGTGTCGGCACGGCCGCTGAACTCGGCATGCTGGCGCGGCTGTTCGCCGTGATGGGCATGGCGCCGGTCGGCTACTACGATCTGGCGGCCGCCGGGGTGCCGGTGCATTCGACAGCATTCCGGCCGGTGGAGACCGAAGCCCTGGCGATCAATCCGTTCCGGCTGTTCACGTCGTTGCTGCGGCTCGATCTGATCGAGGATGACGGTCTGCGTCAGCGTGCCGCCGATATTCTCGCCGCGCGCGATATCTTCACGCCGCGTGTGCGCGAACTGATCGAGACCTTCGAAGCCGAAGGCGGGCTCACCGAGGCCGAAGCCGACACATTCGTCGCCGAGGCGATCGAGACCTTCCGTTGGCACGAAGACGCCACGGTCGATTACGCGACTTACGAGGCGCTGGCGTCAGAACACAAGCTCATCGCCGACGTGGTCTGTTTCCGCGGCCCGCATATCAATCATCTGACACCGCGCACACTGGATATCGACGCGGCACAGGCGGCCATGCCGGAATACGGCATCACGCCGAAGGCCGTCATCGAAGGCCCGCCCCGGCGCGACGTGCCCATCCTCCTGCGCCAGACCAGTTTCAAGGCGCTGGAGGAGTCGATCCGCTTCGCTGGCGACACCGAAGGCCGACATACGGCGCGCTTCGGCGAAATCGAGCAACGCGGCGTGGCGCTCACACCCGACGGGCGTGCGCTGTACGATCGGCTGCTGGCCGCGGCCCAAACCTACAAGCGCGACGCCAACGCCGACTATCAGGCCGCGCTGCACGGCATATTCGAGGAGTTTCCGGACGACCTCGATACGCTGCGCCGGCGCGAGCTGGCTTATTTTCGTTATGAAGCGGTCGGCGAATCGACGCTCGATGTCGAAGCATTCACCGACGATCACGGCGCCATCGAAGCCCTGGTGGCCTCGGGGCATGTCGTGGCCCACCCGATCGTCTACGAGGATTTCCTGCCGGTGAGCGCGGCGGGCATCTTCCAGTCCAACCTCGGCGACGACGACGACGCCGGCGAAGGCACGGCCGCCGCCAGCCAGCACGAACTGGAAGCCGCGCTGGGACGTGCGGTCATCGACCCGTTCTCGCTGTATGCCGAAATCGAAGCCGAATCCAAGCGCGCGGCACTGGATACGCTGATGGGCCGTACACCGGAAAATACGCTGGCCTAAGCGGGCTTCGCCGCCAGTCGCGAACTGGAAGAAAAACAGTCCGCAAATGAACGCGAAGAACGCAAATGAAGCGGCGTGTCACGAGTGGCCAGGTTCCGGCTCTTTGCGACCGCCGGCCGGCTACGCAGAGATCGCACGCCCGACGTTACGCAATCTTATTTAATTTGCGTTTTTTGCGTTCATTTGCGGACTCGGCTTCCCGATCCGACAACAAAAGAAGCGCGCTGGTGATCCCGGCGCGCTTTCTGAGCCCACTGCGCGTTCGCGTTATTTGTCCTTCGCGGGCGGCGCCTTGTGGAAGTACTTCTTGTAGATCCTGGCGTAGGTGCCGTTGTCCCTGACGGCCTTGAGCGCCTTGTCGAACTTCTTGGCCAGGCCCTGCTCGTTCTTGCGGAACGCGATACCGAAACCGTCGCCGAAGTATTTCTTCGGGCCGGTGATATCGGGACCGGCCTGGCGATACTTATCCGGATGCGGGTCGATCAGCGTGCTCTGCCCGGTGATCTGGTCGAAGAACGCGGCGTCGAGGCGGCCGGCGGACATGTCGACGGCGACGTCGTCGGCGTTCTGATAACGCTTGATGATGGCGATATTGCCGTACTTGTCGGTGACGTAGTTGTCCTGGACGGTACCGCGCTGCACGCCGATCTTCTTGCCCTTGAGCGTCGCGGCATCGATCTTGTGCAGTGAGCTACCGGTCGGCACGAAGAACGCGGACGGCACCACGATGTACGGGGTCGAGAACAGCACGTGCTTCTTGCGCGCGTCGTTGATGGTCATCGACGACATGATGGCGTCGTACTTGCGCGCCATCAGGCCCGGGATGATGCCGTTCCAGTCCTGCTGCACCCAGCTGCAGTGCAGACCGGCCTGCTTGCACAGGGCATTGCCCAGGTCGATATCGAAGCCGGTGAGCGTGCCGTCCGGCTTGGTGTATTCCATCGGCTTGTAGGGCACGTTGGTGGCGATGCGAACGTTGTCACCCGCGGCACTCGCGGTCGTGGCGACGCCAGCGCCCAGTGCCACGCTTGCGGCCAGCACGGATACGGTGAGCAGTTTTTTCATGATCGATTCGGTCCTCGTGAATGGGTGCGGCCGGAAGCGACGAGCGCCGCCGACACGACACATGGATTGAACCACGGATGTCGCGCCGTGAACATGCACAAAACGTGCAACATGGTGGATTGCCGGTTCTTCGCTGGTTGGCGGGATATTCATACCAGTCCGCCAATGAACGCGAAGGACGCGAATCAAGCCCCGGCCCGCTTAAGGCGGGGCGTCTTTCAACGCAAGGATCGCTCGGGCTTGCGTGCTGAGGCCGGATTCATTTGCGCTTATCCGCGTTTATTTGCGGACGTATCGCTTGGCGTGAACGGCCATGCCAAACCCTGCCAATGCGCAACGAGCCGAATTTTTACCCCTCAGGCCGGTTTGAGATGCCGCAGCAGGCGCTTCTCCGCCAGCCGGAACCCGCCCTGGATGGCGAAGCTCAAAACCATGTAGACACAGGCCACGAAGATGAAGGCCGGGAACGGCGAGTAGAAACGGGCATAGACATAGTAGGCCGCACCGGTCAGATCGGTGATCGTCACGGCCGAGGCGATCGAGCTGGCGTGCAGCATGAAGATCACCTCGTTGCCATAGGCCGGTAGCGCGCGCCGGAACGCCGACGGCAGCACGATTCGCCGATAACAGGTGAACGTCGACATGCCGTAAGCGCGGGCGGCTTCGATCTCGCCCCGCGGCGTGGCCCGGATTGCGCCATAGAAGATTTCCGTGGTGTACGCGCCGGTATTGAGCGCAAACGATAACAACGCCGGGTACAACGGATTATTGATGAAGAACGCGAACCAGCTCTGCTGCACACCGGGTATGAAGGCAAAGCCGTAATACGCGATGTAGAGCTGGATCAGCAGCGGCGTGCCGCGAAACACATAGGTGTAGACCCATATCGGCCCGGAGATCCAGATCCGGTTCGAGGCCCGGCCGATCGACAGCGGTACCGCCAGCACGATACCGACCAGCAGCGAAATAAAGACCAGTTGCACCGTGCTGACCAGCCCGTGCCAATACTGTGCGAACGTCGCCGGGGTAAAGATGTCGTTGTGCGACAAGAACGGGGCGACATGAGCGAGCCACTGTTCCATCACACCCCCTTCTTCGACGTATTAAAACCCGCGTCATAACGGCGCCGCAGCCAGCCGACGAACAGCTCGGATACACTGGTGATCGCCAGATAGCCCATGCCCACCGGCACCATGAACAAAAACGGCTGATGCGTGGCCTTGGTCGCCTGGTCGGCGATGCGCACCATATCCGACAGGCCGATGATCGAAACCAGTGCGGTGGCCTTGAGCAACACCATCCAGTTGTTGTTGATGCCCGGCAGGGCGTGGCGCATCATCAAGGGGAAACGCACGCGCCGGAACGCCAGCCACCCGCTCATGCCATACGCCCGCGCGGCTTCCATCTGGCCGGCGTCGACCGCCAGGAAAGCACCGCGGAACGTTTCCGACATGTACGCGCCATAGATCACGCCCAATGTGATCACGCCGGCCACGAAGGCGTTCACGTTGACGAAGATGTCGGTACCGAGCCAGGCGTTGACCTGGTCCATCGCCACATTCACGCCGATCTGGCCGCCATAGAACAGCAGCATCATCATCACCAGATCGGGCACCCCGCGAATCACCGTGGTGTAAAGCAGCGCCAGGCCGCGCAGGACACGCGAGCGAGAAAGTTTCACGCTGGCCACCACCAGCCCGATCACCAGCGCCAGTACCAGCGAAAGCAATGCCAGCTCCGCGGTGAGCGCCGCGCCGCCGAGCAGGCGCCAGCCATACCCTTGGAAATCGATCATCGCCAGTGTCCTGCCCTGGGTATTTTGTCGTATTCAGCGAGGCGGCGCGCGTTCGTGGCAAGGCGCGCCGCGCCGGCCAGGGCATCCCCCTGGCCAAGCGGCGCAACGCCGTCCACGGGCGCGCGCCGCCTCGCCCCACACCCTATATTCCGAAGGGAACGCCTGTGCGCGCCCATCACCGCGTTGCGCTCCTTTGCCATAGGCCCGCTATGGCGCAGTCGCGCGCCTTGTGCTGCGCGCGCACAGGCGTTCTGAATACGGCAAAATACCCAGGACAGGACACTAGAATCGCGGCCCGAGGAACTGTCGCAGTCGCGGCGAGCTCGGGTTTTCCAGAACATCGCCGGGCTTGCCGGCCTCTTCCACGCGCCCCTGGTGCAGATAGATCACCTGCGACGACACGTCGCGGGCGAAATCCATCTCGTGGGTGACCACCACCATGGTCCGGCCCTCGTCGGCCAGCCCCCGCATCACCTTGAGCACATCGCCGACCAGCTCGGGATCGAGCGCCGAGGTCGGCTCGTCGAACAACATGACCTCCGGGTCCATCGCCAGCGCGCGGGCGATCGCGCCACGCTGCTGCTGGCCGCCGGACAGCTGGGCCGGGAAATAATCGGCGCGCTCGGCCAGGCCCACCCGTTCGAGCAACGCCATGCCCTGCGCGCGGGCGTCCTTTTTCGACTTGCCCAGCACATGCACGGGCGCCTCGATGACGTTGCCGATCAACGTCATGTGCGCCCACAGGTTGAAGCCCTGGAACACCATCGACAGCTTGGCGCGAATACGCTCGACTTGTTTCCAGTCGGCCGGCTCGCGCTCGCCGCGCTTGGTCTGGAACGCCACCGGCTCACCGTGCACGACGATATCGCCGGCATTGGGAATCTCGAGCAGGTTCATGCAGCGCAGGAACGTGCTCTTGCCCGAGCCCGAAGCGCCGATCAACGAGATCACGTCGCCCTCGTGTGCCTCCAGTGACAGACCTTCGAGCACCGGGTTGTCGTTGAAGCTCTTGTGCAGGTCCCGAACGACCAGCGGTATCGCGTTATCGGCCATGCGCGTTCAGTCGCCCTCGCAAAACGGCAAACCAAATAGCTTAGCAGGCGCGTGATCACAACGACATCACGCATCCGTCGTAACAGGCGTGGGCACCGGCCGGGCCAGCAACGCAGCGCGGGCACCGCGTTCCACGTTCGCGTTGGGGAATACGATATGCACCGGCGCATCGGCGACGATCGTCGCGCCGGCCTCGCGGTCCCGGGCAATCACGGATCCGACGTCAAACGGCGTGAAATTGGCGACATCGTCGTCGAACCCCAGAGAAAAATCTTCGCTGACGCGACGCAGCTCGTCGATTACACGGAAGAACATCAGCCTCGTCGGCGGCGCTTCCGCGGCGGCCTCGCCCGCCACGCGCGCGGCCAGCCAATCGGCCATCGACGCCAATGCCGTGATGTCGTTGGCGCCGAAGGGCGCCACCCGGCCGAGTTCGAGCGTGAAGGCCGCGACCCCGTGCCGGGCGCGGCTGTAATGCGAGAAGGTGGGGCTCGCCACATGCTGGGACAGCACCGCCTGCAGCCCGGCCGCGGCCAGCGCGCGCCAGACCGGCGCCGGGGTCTCGACGGCCGAGAACGGCTCGACCGCGAACCGAGGATAACGACTGGCCCGGATCGCGGTGTGCATATCCAGATGCAAGGGCGTCCCGCGCTGGCCGCCGGCCGAGGCCCCGGTGGCGTGGGTGGCCCAGAAGGCATCGAGCGCGTCCATCAACGCACGCGCGCGCCGATGTTCACGGCTCTCGCCCACGGCGGCGGGACGCTCGAACAGCCGATTGAGATTGGTATCGAGATAACGTCTCCCGGCCGCGATCGAGGCCGGATGGCCGACGACGAGCAGCACCGGCGCGCCGACCGTGACACAGCCATGATCCAGATCGCCGGCCAGCTCCAGCAGCAACTCCAGCGGTGCGGTTTCGTTGCCGTGAATGCCGGCGGAGATGACCGTGGCCGCGGCATCGGCGACCGGCGCCATCGGCACCAGTTCGACGATACCCGGACCGCGATCGATGGCGCGGCCCCCGCCGGCCAGCTCGATGGCATGAAACGGGGCGGGCCGGTCGGCCATGGCAGCACCGAGAATATCGCGCAGACGTCGCGGCGAACCGCTTGTCGGGTGATCCGAAGTCATACCCCTCCCTTGAACATGGCACGGCAAAGCCGGGCCGAGCCCTTGATCCGTCAATAATCGCCGCCGACGCCCCGGGCGCCGTTCGATTCCGCGGTGACATCCACCAACCAGCGTTCGATGAGTGCCCGATTGCGGCGATTCGCCTTGTACGTCATGTCGAACAGATCGCCCGCGACCGGAATCAGACCGACCGCGAAATCCACGCCCACGTGGCTTCCGATGCGGATCAGCAAACGCTTCGGCGCGCCCAGACGCACGGCCTCGCCGATGATCAGGCTGGACAATACCAGCCCGGCGAAATCGCCGACGACCGGCAGGAGGCCAATGACACCGTCGATACCGACGCGCTTGCCGATCATCGGCACACGCCAGGCGTCGTCGAGCCAGTGCGCCAGCCTGCGGATACGCGCCAGGCTGGCGCGACGTCTGGCCTGCAGATCGGCATTGGCGTGCGCGGGCATGGACCGGTATGAATAGACAGGAAATTCGCAAGTCATCCGCAGTATACGGGAACGATCGCCCGGGCCCGCCGCCGCGGTCGCGCACCGTGGACAATCGGCAATGTCGGTCGCTGTGATAGCGGGGTCGACACCCGGCGCCCAGGCCGGGAGCCTATCCCCCCGCCCTGCACGGGCCGCATTGACAGTCCCGGGACCGGCTGCGGCAGTGCGGCTGTTCGGACAACGACAGATGAGAGATGAATGTATTCAGGCATGATTTGTCCCGCTTTTCAGAGCGCATCGAGGCCGATCGCCAGAGCGCCCGGACCGCCCTATGCGTAGCGCGCGAGACGCCGCCCGAGGCCGCCGCGCCACCCCCGCTGGCATGCGTGATCGCCGGTGGCCAGGGGCCGCCTCCCGCCGGTCTGGCGACCCCGCTCATCCGGCACGTGGCGAGGCAGCCATGAGCGCCGCCGCCCGTCCGCTCGGCGAAGCGCTGGCCGCCCTGCGCGATGCCCGCGGCGCGATCGCGACACGGCGCGATCCGCTGTTTCACCGGCGCCTGGCCGAATTACGGCACTGGCAGTCGGACCGGGTCGCGGCATTTCATGCCGAGCGCGTCGCCGCCTATGACGGCGATGCCCTGCTCGAGTTTCTCACGCGTCGCTTTTATCGCGATGCCGATTGGTCGGAGCTGATCGGGCGGCCGGAAAAAGTTGCACGCGCGGTCGACCGCATCGTCGACCGCGATCGCCCGCTGGTGATCGCCATCGAACTCCAGGCCGCGGCGGAAAGCCTCGACACCGCGATGACCGACGCGTTGCTGGCCGAAAACGCCCGCCTCAATCCGCACAGCTATGTGCGCGCGCTGCGCCGGGTCGGCCGGCGTGACGACCGGCTACAGCAGATTCTATGGCTGGAGGAACTGGTGGATCTGGTCGCCGACTATGCCGACAACCGGGCCGCCTGGTGGGCCTTCAAGCTGGCCCGCGCGCCGGCCCGCACCTTCGGCCTCGGCCGCACCTACGATCTGCTGGCCGAGGGTTACGCCGCCATGCGCGCGACCACCGATCTCAAGGCCGGCACGCGCGAAGTGATTGCCGCCCAGCGCGCACGCCTGGAACGACTGATCGGGGCCGAACTCGAACAACACTAGGACCTGTTGCCGTTTCGTGCGAGTCCGCGCCAAGCGCTGTTTTGCGGCAAGACGAGGCGTAGTGCGCGCCGTGCAGTCACTCTGCACAAGCGTGCTACAACGCTGGATTGCCGCAAAACAGCACTTGTCCCGAGGGGTTGGGCCGCCCATAAAAAATTTACTAGGGGCGCCCGGCGGCGTTGCAAGTCTGGGTCGTGGCACGCCACGACACGGCGACTCGCGCCTTGCCGGACACGATTTGCGGTCTCCAACGCGGCGCTCGCACGAAACGGCAACAGGCCCTAGGTCCGGCAACCGCTTGTGCCGATTCGGCGCATCATCGAAACTGCCGGCTTCGCTCAACCAACGACAACGCTCCCATGACGATTACCATCAGCAGCGGACATCTCGCGCCCGTCATCTCTCTGGTCGCCGGCGTGGCGATCCTGCTGGCGCCGCGGCTGCTCAACTACATCGTGGCCGCTTATCTGATCGTGATCGGCGTGCTGGGCATCGTGCACTTCTAGGCACGACATCGCGCCTGTACTCGGGCCGGGTGGCCTTTTCCACGCCCAAGGCGCCGTTGTGCTTTCGGGCTTCGTTCTTTGAAGAAAACGATCCACAGATGACACCGATTCACACAGATGCGGTCGTGCTTTCGTGACATAGCGGATTCGAGGCGCTAACCAGCGACGGCGTCGAACGAAGCTTGCAACTCGAATGATGCGTTCGGGAACAAAGCGTAAACCGCCCTTCGCACCTCGATCGAACTCGCACCTCTGAACCGCCATCTGTGTAATCGGCGAAATCTGCGGATCACTGTCTTAAGGAACGAAAAGGCCGGTCACAAGCGCCCCGAAACCAGCGGCGTCGCGCCTCCAGTCCGCCATTTGCGCCGTTTGCGTTCATTGGCGGACTGAAACGCAATACGCCCTACAGCATGCCGACCTGGAGCTTGGCGGCGTCGCTCATCATTTCCATGCTCCAGGGTGGATCGAAGACCATTTCCACGTTCACCCGGACCACGGTCGGTACCATCTTCACCTTGGCGCGCACGTCGTCGACCAGGATGTCGCCCATGCCGCACCCCGGCGCGGTGAGCGTCATGTCGATATCGACCACACGATTGTCCGGGTCGCTGTGGTCGAATTCACAGCGATAGACCAGACCGAGATCGACCAGATTGATCGGAATCTCCGGATCGAACACGGTCTGCATCTGTTCCCAGACCATCGCCTCGACATCCTCGGCGGTGGCGTTGTCCGGCAACTTGAGCGGCTCCGGCATTTCCTTGCCGATGGCGTCGGCGTTCTCGCCCGCAATGCGGATGAGATTGCCGGCGATATAGACGGTAAACGAGCCACCCAGCGCCTGGGTGACGTTGCCGTGCGTTCCCACCGGAATCTCGACGGTGTCGCCGGCCGGGATGAGCACGGCCTCGCAGTCGCGCGTGAAAGTCACGGGTTCGTTCTGGGGCATTGACATGTCGAACCTCGCCGAAATCGGCGGCGTTTGTCGATCGGGCGAGTATTCTATCAACTCGACCAAACGATGGCTTGCCCGCCCGTTCGGTACGGCCCTGTCCCACCGCCAGAGCGGGCCGCGTCTGGTAGCATCGAGCCGTCTTGAAACGGGTCGATGCTGAATGAGTATTCGACAACTCGCAATACCGGGAATCACTGCATGACAAACGCTTTGCTCGTGGTGGCCCATGGCAGCCGCCGGGCCGAATCTAACGATGAGGTCCGCGGCCTGACCGACCGGGTCCGGACCACTGCCGGTGATCGCTTCGCGGCGATCGAGTGTGCCTTCCTGGAGCTGGCGCCGCCGAGCATTCCCGACGGGCTGGAAAAGTTGATCCAGGACGGTGCCACGCATGTCACGGTCCTGCCGTATTTCCTGGCGGCCGGGCGCCATGTGGCCGAGGACATTCCGGCCGAGGTCGCGCAGACCCGTGCCGCGCATCCGGACGTCACGATCGAGATCGCGCCCTATCTGGGCACCTCCGACGCCATGCCCGGGTTGTTGCTGGACACGGTCGGCGCCGCGCGCGGATGCGAGAGGCGCCTGCCATGACCGGATCGCCTGCCGAACGGCGCTTCAACCCCGCGCGGGCCGCGGCCGTGTGCGGCATTCTGGTCGCGCTGACCTCGCTGTCGGGCGCGCTCGCGCCGCCCGGCGACTGGTACATCGCCCTCGACCAGCCGCCGGGCACGCCGCCGGATGCCGCCTTCCCGATCGTCTGGACACTGCTGTACATCGCCATGGCCGTGGCCGCCTGGCGCGTGTGGCGCGCCCGCGGACTCGGCCGCGAACTGGGCCTGTTCGTGCTCCAGCTCGCACTCAACGCGCTGTGGATGCCGGTTGCCTTCGGTGCACACGCGCTGGGCTGGGCGTTGCTGGTGATCGTTGTCCTGTGGCTGGCGATCGCGGCGACCACGGCGGCGTTCTGGCGCGCCGACCGCCTCTCCGGGCTGTTGTTCGCCGTGTATCTCGCCTGGGCCAGCTATGCGCTGTATCTCAACGCCGGCCTGGTCTGGCTGAACTGAGCCATAGATTTGGCCGCGCCATACGGACCCGGGCCGGGCGACATACCGGCGCCCGGCCTTGCCCCAAAACGGAACACGCATCCCATCGACCATTCGGAGGAGACCATGGCCGAATTGAAAAACCCCGCCGCGCCCAGTCTGGCGGGCAAGACGCTGTTCATCACGGGCGCCTCGCGCGGGATCGGGCTGGCCATCGCCAAGCGCGCCGCGGCCGACGGCGCCAACGTCGCGATCGCGGCCAAGACCGACAAGCCGCATCCCAAGCTGCCCGGCACCGTGCATACCGCCGCCGCCGAGATCGAATCCGCGGGTGGCCATGCCCTGCCCATCGTCTGCGATATCCGCGACGAGGATGCGATCGAGGCGGCTGTCCGCCAGACCGCCGAGCATTTCGGCGGCATCGATATCTGCGTGAACAACGCCAGCGCCATTTCGTTGACCCAGACAACGGACACGCCGGCCAAGCGCTACGATCTCATGCACCAGATCAACGGCCGCGGCACGTTTCTGGTCAGCCAGGCCTGTATTCCCTATCTGCGGCAGGCGGAAAACCCGCATGTGCTTAACCTCTCGCCGCCGCTGGATTTTCAGCCCAAGTGGTTCGCCCCGCACGTCGCCTATTCGATAGCGAAATACAACATGAGTCTGTGCGTGCTGGGCATGGCCGAGGAATTCCGCGAGGAGGGCATTGCCTTCAACGCCCTGTGGCCGCGTACCGGCATCGCCACCGCCGCCATCGACCTCATCGGCGGCGAGGAACTGCGCCAGCACTGCCGCACGCCGGATATCGTGGCCGACGCCGCGCACGTCATCCTCACCCGGCCGGCGCGCGAATTCACCGGCCAATTCTGTATGGACGACCGGATCCTGGCCGAAGCGGGCGTGACCGATTTCTCGGTCTATGCGGTCGACCCGAGCCAGGAACTCTGGCCGGACTTCTTCGTGCCGGACGATCTGCCACCGCCGCCCGGCTCGATGGGCGGGGTTGCCTGAAACACGCCATCCCACACGGGCCAGCGCCCGCAGCGGCCGGGCCGGCCGCTTACAGCCGCTGCGCGGCCCGTGGGCGCTCGATGATACGGCCTCGGTGCAGCGCTGACCCGTTTTGCGTCCTGGTTTATGCTGCGCCTGTTTTACCGACGGACCCGACATGGCCAAGCGCGACTACATCACCCGTGAAGGCTGGCAGGCGCTGGCCGACGAGCTGGATCATCTCTGGCGCGTGAAACGCCCGTTCGTGGTGCGCAAGCTGGCGGATGCCGCGGCCGAGGGCGATCGCTCGGAAAACGCCGAGTACATCTATCGCAAGAAGGAGTTGCGCGAGATCGACCGGCGCGTGCGCTATCTCGGCAAGCGGGTCGACGAACTGACCGCGGTGTCGCCGCGAACCGACAACCCGGACCAAGTCTTCTTCGGGGCCTGGGTCGATGTCGTCGATGCCGACGACTCGCGGCATTGCTATCGCATCGTCGGCGCGGACGAAACCAATGCCGCCACCGGCGCGATCAGTCTCCACTCTCCGGTCGCCCGGGCCCTGCTCGGCAAGCGCACCGGCGACGTGGTCGAAGTCCAACTGCCCGAATCGCGCCGCGAACTGGAAATCGAGGCCATCCGCTACAGCTGAGGCACAGCCCACTGGACTATGCAACAATCCCGCGCTTATGCGTGGCGCGTTGACTCCGGCGGCCGATAGCGTTCTGCGCGATTCGGCCTTTCTCAAACTGCTGACCAGCCGGCTGACGGCGGCCACCGCAGTACAGATCCAGTCTGTGGTGGTGGGCTGGCAGCTTTACGCCATGACCCACAGTGCGCTGACGCTGGGCTGGGTGGGGCTCGCCCAGTTTCTGCCGATGGCCGCGCTCGTACTGCCGGCCGGCGATGCCGCCGACCGCTTGCCGCGGCGCCTGCTGCTGATCGCCAGTGCCGCGATCATGACGCTGGTCTCGCTGATCTTCCTCGTACTCACGCTGTCCGGCACCCGGTCGCCCATCGGTTTTTTCGCAACGCTGGCGCTGTTCGGCGTCGCCCGGTCATTTTCGGGGCCGAGCCTGACCTCGCTGTTGCCGCAAATCGTCGGGGAAGCGCGCTTGCCCAAGGCGATCGCGATCAATTCGTCCGTTTTCCAGATCGCCGTCATCGGCGGCCCGGCCATTGGCGGCGCGATCTATCTGGCCGGGCCCAGCGTCGCCTATGCGGTATGCGCGGCCCTGTTCGGCGTTGCTGCCGCTTCGGTGGCGCTGATTCGCCGCCCGCTGCCGGCCAAGGCCGACACCACGACCCAGAGCGCCTTCGCCCGGTTTACCGCAGGCATCGTTTACGTGCGCTCCCGGCCAATCATTCTCGGCGCCATCTCGCTGGACCTGTTCGCCGTACTGCTGGGCGGCGCCACCGCCCTGCTACCGGTCTACGCCCACTCGATTCTGCATACCGGCCCGGCCGGCCTCGGCGGCCTGCGCAGCGCGGTGGCCGTCGGCGCGTTCGCCATGGGACTGTATCTGAGCCGGGTATCGCTGAACCGCCGCGCAGGGCCGACCATGTTCGTCGCTGTGGCCGTATTCGGTCTCGGGACGATCGTGTTCGGCTTGTCCACCGACTTCGCCCTGTCGTTCCTGGCGCTGGCCGTCATGGGCGCGGCCGACATGATCAGCATGTTCGTGCGCTCGTCGCTCATCCAACTGGCCACACCCGATGCCATGCGCGGCCGGGTGAACGCCGTGAACATGCTGTTCATCGGGGCCTCGAATGAGCTCGGCGAATTCGAATCCGGGGTCACCGCCGGCCTGCTGGGCACCGTGCCAGCGGTGGTACTCGGCGGTCTGGGCACGCTCGCCGTCGCCGGCGCATGGCTGTGGCTGTTCCCGGCGCTGCGCCGCGTCGATCGGCTCGAAGACGTCGGCCGCCCGCCGGGCACGGCCGGCTAAGCGGCGTCAATGGTTGCCGTCGCCGTTCGCCCCGGCGGACGGCGACGATCGCCCGGCGTGATCTTTGTCGCCAAACTGCCCACGCCGGGCCGGCGACCAGCGCAGGTTGCCCTTGTGCGCGGAGGCCGCATAGCCGCCGGTGTCGCTGTCCTTGGGATGAACATGCACGGTCGCGGTCAGGCCTACGGACAATGGCAGCTTCTGCGGCCGCCGGTCGAAGGCGACCGTCACGGGCACACGCTGGGCCAGCCGTACCCATTGGAATGTCGGGCTCACGTTGGGCAGATTGCGCTCGCCCGGCGCATTGTTGCCGACCGCAATGCCGCGGCCAATACTTGCGACATGCCCCTTGAGATGGGTGTCGCCGGCCATGAGCGTGATGTCGGCCGGATCGCCGACCGCAATCTTTGCCAGCTTGGTTTCTTCGAAATAAGCGGTGACACGGAAGGTTTCGGCGTCGACCAGGGTCATCGCCGACGAGCCCTGGGTGGCGTAGTCGCCCTGGTCGAGCAGCAGATGCGTGACATAGCCGTTGACCGGTGAACGCACCGTGGCCCATTGCAGATTCTGTTTTGCCTGCGCGAGTTTGGCCTTGGCCTGGGCGACCGAGGCGCGGGCGGATTCGGCATTCGACTGCGCCTGCTGCAGATTCTGCGTCGACACGCCGCCCGGCGAGAGTTTTTCGAGCCGACGGGCATTACGCTGTGCGTAATGTTCCTGGGCCCGGGCCTGGGCCAGCGAGGCACGGGCTTCGGCCACCGCGTGCTTGAACCGTATTGGCTGAATCTTGAACAGCAATTGCCCCTTGCGGACATAGCTGTTGTCGGCCACGGCGACATCGGTCACCGTGCCGGACACCTCGGGTGCGATGTTGATGACGTCGGCCTGCACCCGCGCATCACGGGTCCAGGGCGCATAGACGTAGTGCTGCCAGGCGAACCAGCCCAGCACGCCCGCGATTGCCACGACCACGAGCGTGGCAGCCACCCGCGCCGTTGTTTTCAGAATATTCTTGGGATTGGCCATCAACTCACCAGGGCTTCACAAAATCATAAGCACGGCCACGCTCAGGGGCCGAACCAGAGCAGAAGGCAGGACAACAGGATCACGAACACCGCCGCGCCCGCCAGCGCTGGATGCCAGAACAGGCGATAGAGATGCAGGCGCTGGGCGAACCAGCGCAGGATGAAATACACCACGCCGGTTGCGGCCAGAAAACCCAGGAAGACCGGCAGATAGATGCCGCCGATGGTTATCGTTTCAGGTAACACGATCGGCCTCCCCGAGGCGAATTTGCCGACCCTCGGTATTCTCGCGTGCCTGCCCGTAATCGGCCAGTGCGGCGGCCATCAGTTCAGCCGAGACCGAGGCCCGAACGCCGTAGCGCATACGCTTGCGCGGCGAGAAGGTCAACGCCTCATCGAGCAGCCGCCGGGCCAGTCGATTGGCCTCGACCTGCATTTCGAACACCCGCTCGACGCGCGGGTAACCCCGCTTGAACAAAGATTCGAGCCCCACAAGTGCATCATGGATGGCGGCCCGGGTACGGTCACTGAAGCCAGCGCGATCGGCCAGCACACGCAGCGAGCGGGCCTCGACCCCCATGTTGACCGCGGCAAAGGCCGCCTGGCGGGCCGAGACATGAAATTCGCCCTGATCGGCCGTCGTCGGCAGTTTGACCAGCCGGTCATAGACCCGGGTCTCGAAGCGTTCACGGGATTCGGCAAAGCCGGCGGCCAGCTCGCCGAAGATGCCGGCCAGTCGCGCACGCAACAGCTGCCTCGGATTGACCGGCAGCACCAGTGCGAACGCGACCAGCGCCAGAATGACCGCCAGCTCCGCGCCCAGAAATGTCTCAAGGAAACCGACCAATGTCTGGCGGCTGCCGTCGTTGGCGGGATGCACGAATAGTGCAAACTGCACCAGGGTCACCCGGCCGATGAGCGCGGTGGGCGGATTGACCATTGCCAGCCCAGCGACGAATACACAGGGCATCAACACCAGCATCAGCATGGCGAAGCTGTTCGCTGGCGGCAGAAAAACGAAATTCACGAAAAAAGCGGCCACCCCGGCAACAAGCCCGCCGATGCCGAAACCGCGCGCGCCGCCTGCCGGATCGTCCATCAGCGC
Organism: Salinisphaera sp. LB1; assembly: GCF_003177035.1. Classification (NCBI taxonomy): domain Bacteria; kingdom Pseudomonadati; phylum Pseudomonadota; class Gammaproteobacteria; order Salinisphaerales; family Salinisphaeraceae; genus Salinisphaera; species Salinisphaera sp. LB1. The sequence continues at coordinate 926,733 of NZ_CP029488.1, forward strand.
GAACAGCGTCGTCAGCACCGACAGCAGCACCATGGTCCCGGCCAGTGCCGGCTCGTCGTGCGTCGCCCAGATTGCCGCGCCCGAGCCCATGGCCGCGATCGCCCGAATCGTGACCTTGACCGATTCCCCGATCGGGTTGGCGGTCGAGAACTCGCTACGACGGGATGCGTGGCGCGCGCCGGCGCCGCGTTCTGCAATCAGCATGCCGTGCTTGATCACCGCGGCGCGCATGCGGTTAGCCATATCCAGCGCGCGACTGAGTACCACCCAGTCGACCAACGAGCGTTCCCGGTGCCCCTCGTCGCCATCGAGACGGGCGTCGGCGAGCACATCGTTATACGCCTTGCCGAAGGCACGCTTGATGGCGCGCGTGTCGCCTGGATCGGCCTCCAGTAATGCCGCAGCTCGATCGAGCGCCGCGAGCGGGCGTCGGTCAACCGCGGGCCCGAGCTTGGCGAGATACACCTGCAGCGAGGCCATGGCGCTGACAATCGACAGCAACTCATAATCCAGGCGTCGTGCCAGCCGGTTATATTCGCCGAAGCCGGGCGCGTCGAAACGCGCGTACTGGCGGGTATGCTCGAGCCTGAGCGTCTTTTCCACCAACGCATGCAACTGCGGGTGCGGCGTATTCGGGTTGCTGTCGCCATCGGCTTCGTCCGAGGGACGATCGAGCACGCGGAACTGCCGCCCAATTGCCTTGAGCGCATCCACGCGGGCCTGGAAATACTTCCGCGCGGTTACGCTCGGGGCCAGCACCACGCTCACGAACGCCGCCACCACCGCCGCCAGCGCGGTTTCGGACGAACGTGCCACCGCCACCGAAAACACCGTGGTCGGGTCCGACATCGCACGTACGCCGATGATCACCGCCACATAGCCCGCCAGCACAAAGCCGTAGGACAGATTATTACGGAACAGGCTGGCACAGAACACCATCGCCGACACCCAGGCGACCAGCGCGACCGAGAACAGCGTGTAACTCTGGGCGAACAGTGCGATCAGCAGGATCGCGACACAGGCAGCCACGAAGGTGCCGGCCAGACGCGCAAAGCCGCGCACGACCAGAAAGCCCGGCAAGGGCTGAATGAGGATCGCGACATTGATGAACGCCCAGTAGGCGTTATCCAGTTCGAGATAGAACGCCAGCCACAGCGAAAGCGCCACCGAGACACAGCAACGGATCGCGAAGGATACATTTTCTCCGCTGGGCGCGAACAACCAGGCCAGGCGCGACATGCCCACCATTATCCGTTGCACAATGCATTCAGGCCACCCCGGACTTGCACTTCGCCGGCATCCCGAGCCATCAGCCCGGGAATACGATCGCCAAAAAATACCGGCCGGCGCATTTGCGCCGGCCGGAAGCCGCGATTACGCGGGTGATCGCGGGAAAGACAAGCGCGAACGCATTGGAGGAGGACAACACGACGCAAGATCACCCACGCAGCGCTACTGCTGCAAGCTTGGTGCCAACATCGGCGCTCCGGCCGGCACGCCGGCCGGGATTTCGCCAAGCCCATGATTGGCTTTGTCTACGCCAACACCGCGCTTGCGTTCATGGGCGCTCGACGGCCAGCGCAACCCCCTGGCCGCCCCCCACACAAAGGGTCGCGAGGCCACGCCGCGCTTCGCGTTTGCCCATTTCGTGCAACAGAGTCACCAGAATGCGGCATCCGGATGCACCAACCGGGTGCCCAAGCGCAATCGCGCCGCCATTGACGTTGACCCGATCGAGCGGCCATTGCATCTGCCGGTTCACAGCAATGGCCTGGGCCGCGAACGCTTCGTTGGCTTCGATCAGATCGAGATCGCGAACCGACCAGCCCACGCGTTGCAGACAAGCCTGGCTGGCCACCACCGGGCCGATGCCCATCAAGGCCGGGTCCACGCCCACCGTGGCATAGCCGGCGATCCGCGCCAAAGGCGTCAGCCCGAGCTCGCGACAACGTGCCGCCGTGGTGACCACCACCAGGGCAGCGCCGTCGTTCAAGCCGGAGGCATTGCCGGCCGTGACTGTACCGTCGTGCAGGAACGCCGGCTTGAGGCCGGCCAGGCTTTCGGCGGTCACGCCCGGCCGCGGGCCCTCGTCGCGAGCAAAGGCGATCGCATCGCCCGCCTTCTGCGGCACCTCGACCGGCAGGATCTCGTCCTCGAACCGGCCGTGCTTGGCTGCCTGTTCCGCGCGTTGTTGCGAGGCCGCGGCGAACTCGTCCTGCTCGGCGCGCGCGACGCGATACTTGTGGGCCACATTCTCCGCCGTGCGGCCCATGTGGTAGTCGTTGAACGCATCCCACAGCCCGTCATGGATCATGCTGTCCTGCATCGGCCACTCGCCCAGCCGGCGCCCTCGACGCGAGCCCGGCAGCAGATGCGGCGCCTGGCTCATCGATTCCTGCCCGCCGGCGATCACCACACGGACGTCACCGAGTGCGACCATTCGGGCCGCCTCGATGACGGCCGACAGCCCGCTGCCACAAACGCGATTGAGTGTCGCCGCCGGAACACGGTCGGGCAGGCCGGCGTGCCGCGCCGCCTGGCGCGCCGGATTCTGACCGCAACCGGCGGTCAACACCTGACCGAGTACGACTTCGTCGATCACATCGGGATCGATCTCATGACGGGACAGCGTATCGCGGATGAGCGCGGCCCCGAGCCGGCTTGCCGGCAACTCTGCCAATGTACCGGACAACCGGCCGATCGCCGTACGCTGCGCGGCGGCGATGACCACATCGTTAGCCATGTTGGATTCCTTGAACGCCGGAAACCGGCATCATGATGGTGCACTGCAGCATCAGGCTAGCAAAAAAAAGGCCGGCACCGGTGGGCGCTATGCGCCTCGGCCGGCCCGGCCACCCCCTAACCCGACCCCGGGGGTCAGGCCCCCCGGGCTTGTAGCTGCTCGAGAATCTGCGGATTCTCGAGCGTCGAAACGTCCTGCGTGACTTCGTCTCCCCGGGCGACCGTACGCAACAGGCGACGCATGATCTTGCCGGAACGCGTCTTGGGCAGTCCGTCGGCAAACCGGATCTCTTCCGGCTTGGCGATGGCGCCCAATTGCTCTGCCACCCAGTTACGCAAGTCTGATGCCAACTGCTCGCTACCCTCGCCGCTCTTGAGGATCACGAAGGCGACAATGGCTTCGCCCTTGACGTCGTGCGGGCGCGAAACCACGGCGGCTTCGGCCACTTGCTCGTGGGCGACCAGGGCGGATTCGACCTCCATCGTACCGAGACGGTGCCCGGAAATATTCACGACGTCGTCCATACGCCCGAGAATACGGAAATAGCCCTGCTCGTCGCGCTGCGCGGAATCGCCGGCGACGTAGGTATGGGCGTCGTACATGCCGAAGTAGGTCTCCTTGTAGCGCTCCGGGTCGCCCCAGATGGTGCGCAACATGTACGGCCAGGGTTTCTTGATCACCAGCACGCCGCCCGCACCGGCATCGTTCACCGGCTTGCCGGCTTCATCCAGAATATCGGCCGAGATACCCGGCAACGCATGCGTCACGGAGCCGGGCTTGGTGGGCGTGTAGGACGGGATCGGTGTAATCATGTGACCGCCGGTCTCGGTCTGCCACCAGGTGTCGACGATGGGGCAGCGATCATGGCCGATCATCTTGCGGTACCACATCCAGGCTTCCGGATTGATCGGCTCGCCGACCGTGCCCAGCACCTTGAGGCTGTCCAGTGCATGACGCTGCGGGAATTCATCCCCGTGCTTCATCAGCGCGCGGATCGCGGTCGGCGCGGTGTAGAAGATGGTGACCTGATGGGTATCGACCATTTTCCAGAACCGATCGGCTTCCGGGTAAGTCGGCACGCCTTCGAACATGACCTGGGTCGCGCCGCAGGCCGTCGGGCCATAAGCGATGTAGGTGTGTCCGGTGATCCAGCCGACATCGGCGGTGCACCAGAACACATCGTCGTCGCCCAGGTCGAACACCCAGCGGCAGGTACAGATCGCGCCCAGCAGATACCCGCCGGTGGCGTGCTGGATGCCCTTGGGTTTACCGGTGGAGCCCGAGGTATAGAGAATGAACAGCGGGTGCTCCGCGTTCACCCATTCCGGTTCGCACGTCTCGGCCTGGCCGTCGATGGCGTCGTGCCACCACAGGTCGCGGCCCGAGGTCATGGTCACCTCGGTGCCCGAACGTTTGAGCACGATGACCTTTTCGATCGACGCGCCGCCCTGGGACAGTGCCTTGTCGGCCACCTCCTTGAGCGGGATCAGCTTGCCGCCACGATAGTTGCCGTCGGCGGTGATGAGCATCTTGGCCTCGGCATCGTCGATGCGATCGCGCAGCGACGGCGCGGAGAACCCGCCGAAGACCACCGAGTGGATCGCGCCGATCCGGGCGCAGGCCAGCATGGCGACCGCCGCCTGCGGCACATTGGGCAGATAAATGACCGCCCGGTCGCCCTTGCCCAGGCCATTGGCCTTGAGCGCGTTGGCGAAACGGCAAACCCGCGCATGCAACTCGCGATAGCTGATGTGCTCGATCTCGCCGTCGTCGGCTTCGAAAATGATCGCGGTCTTGTCGCCGCGGCTTTCGAGATGCCGGTCGAGGCAGTTGTAGGAAATATTGAGCTCGCCGTCGGTGAACCACTTGAAAAACGGCGCGTTGCTGGCGTCCAGGGTCTGGCTGAATGGCTTGTGCCAGTCGATCTGCCGACGCGCCTGATCGGCCCAGAAGCCCTCGTGGTCCTCCTCGGCTGCGCGATACAGCGCCTCGACATCGGCCGGCTTGAGCGTCGCCTGATCGACGAACGCACGGGGCGGTTCGAACACGCGATCTTCGCGCAGAACCGATTCGATATTGCTGTCAGTCATCGGATCCATTCATGTCGGTATGTTTAAGCCAGCATACGGAATCCCCCGCGGGGCATGCATCAGACGATAGCCTTATGGCCGCAAGGCACGACAACGGGTGCGGCGCGCAACGCGCCCGGGATGGCGCGGTGATCGCTTATCGCTGCCTGGCCGCTACTTCGGGCGCGAGGTTCTGCTTGACCTGTCGCGCATCGTAGACGTCGGGCCCCTGATCGGGCACGTTCGAGCCGATCTGGATCTGCAGCACGCATTCATAGCGTGTACGGCTCACACTGCCGGTGCTGTAACCAATGCCAGTGCCCCAGAACGGATAGCCCCAGCCATAGCCCACCACGGCGGTGGGGCCGTCATCGCTGTTCTCGGTAATCGGCGATGTCTGTTGCGATACCACGCGAAAATGATCGTCGCCGTGCGACAACGCCAGGTCCGCAGCCCGAAACAGGGCAAAGTTCTCGACCGTTTCGCGGGCCGTGCCGTCATCACCGGCGAAGCTGACGCGATAATGCTGGGCCGTGAGCTTGGTATCACGGTAACCGAAATCGCCGGGCGCAGGTGCGGGCCGGTAGACCGGCCCGGAAGCACAGCCGGCAAGCAGAGCGACGAGGGCGGTCAGCCAGAGGAAACGCGTCTTCATGATGCTCATATCGTGGTGCCGCTGCGGATTGCGGTGCGGCGCGCGGTTGATTGTCAATCACTCTAGGGCCTGTTGCCGTTTCGTGCGAGCGCCGCGTTGGAGACCGCAAATCGTGTCCGGCAAGGCGCGAGTCGCCGTGTCGTGGCGTGCCACGACCCAGACTCGCAACGCCGCCGGGCGCCCATAGTCAATTTTTTGGGCGGCCCAACCCTTCGGGTCAAGCGCTGTTTTGCGGCAATCCAGTGTTGTAGCTCTCTCGCGTAGAATGACTACGCCACATTCGCTACGCCTCGTCTTGCCGCAAAACAGCGCTTGGCGCGGACTCGCACGAAACGGCAACAGGCCCTAGCTTAAGACCACAGGGCGCGCCGGATGTTCATGGGCACTTTTAGTTGCGCGCAATATAATGTCGTGACAATCTCACGGCTCCATTTTAACCCCTGAGGAAACCCCATGGCAGTCGACAAGATTCTTTATGAGGCCGAAGCCACCGCAACCGGCGGCCGGGACGGTCGCGCGGCGAGTTCGGACCAGGTCCTGGACGTGAAACTGTCGACGCCAAAGGAACTCGGCGGCGCCGGCGGCGACGGCACCAATCCGGAGCAACTGTTCGCGGCGGGTTATTCAGCGTGCTTCATCGGCGCGATGAAGGTCGTCGCCGGCCAACAGAAGATCAAGCTGCCCGAGGACCACAGGGTCACCGGACACGTAGGTATCGGCCCGTCGGGCGACGCCTTCGGCATCGCGGTAACCCTCGACATCTTGCTGCCCGGGCTGGAACAACATACGGCCGACGACCTGGTGGCCAAGGCGCATCAGGTCTGTCCCTATTCGAACGCCACCCGCGGCAACATCGAGGTCACGCTCAACGTCAGCGTCTAGCAGCGTAAATGCGCGCCCGGCAGGGCGCGCCGATGAACCGCCGGGCGACGGTGGACGACCGCAAAGCCGCATGGGGCGAAAAAGCGCCGGCGCCGGGCGATACGCCGGCGTTCCGGGCCCTGTGTTCGCCGGGCCGCCGTTATGGTCGGCGGCCCGGCCTTCAGTGCGTATCGCGCGCCGGACGACCGAGTTCGTAGAGCGCCGAAATGGCCAGCACTAGCGGCATGACCGCCGTGAGCAGGATAACGAGTGCGCCGATATTGGCGATCCAGATCGCGTGACCGATACCGATCGCGTCCACACAAAGCACCAGCCCCGCCAGCACGATCATGGCCCAGCGCGCCGCCGCCAAGCGTCGAAAAATCCCCAGGCCGCCGATGAAGGCAATCACGCCCACCCCGACCATCGCCGCGAGGAAGACATTGTTGAGTGGCACGTCCGGCGGGTCGAACCAGAACAAAAACCCGCTGATGGCCGTCATCGCACCTACGGTGCAGAATACCAGCCCGAATATGCGGTGAAGCAGGACGCTGTTCATGGCGTGACAACGCGCGCAACGGCGCGGTGCGGCGGCACGGCGGGCCAGTGGTACATCATGCCCTCACCCGCCGAGGCGCCCCTGGCGCCGCCAGATCATCAGCAGAATGAAGCCGAACGCCATGCCGCCGAGATGCGCGAAATGTGCCACGCCGGCCTCGGTGCCCGTGACGCCGAAAAACAGTTCCAGTGCGCCGTACCCCAGCACGAAATATTTCGCCGGCATCGGGATCGGCGGAATCAGCAGCATGACGCGCACATTGGGAAACATCATGCCGAAGGCCAGCAGAATGCCGAACACGCCGCCCGAGGCACCCAGTGTCGGCGCGACCGGTCCGGACTGGATGAATGACACCACCACCAGCTGCGTCAGCCCGGCCCCGATTACGCACACCGTGTAGAACAGCAGGAATCGCGCCTGTCCCCACACCTGTTCCAGCACGCGGCCGAACATCCACAGCCCGAACATGTTGAAAAACAGATGGAAGAAGTTCGCGTGCAGGAAAGCGTAGCTGACCAGCTGCCAAGGCTTGAAGCCGACGCTGATGCCGGTCGCGGCCACCGGGTAGTTTCCCAGCGGCCACAAGGCGAAATGCAGGATCATCAACTGCGGATCGTAGATGCGCAGCAGAAAACCGATGCCGTTGGCGATCAGGAGCCATTTGATCATCGGCGGCACGGCAGTCAGGGCGAGCGGATTTGAGCGCATGAACATCCGGGCTGGCGAAAACGGCGTCAAGGATAACCGATTGGGATTCATCACCGACGACGAAAAAACCCGCCGCCCACAAGCGCCGGGCTACGGATGCGACTAATCGCGCATTAAATGCAGGAAATGCCGGTGCTTTGCGTACTGATCGAGGATGTTGCCGATCAGCTGCGTCCGGGTGTACCCGACCACGCGTATTGCTGGCCACCCTCGCGCAGATAGATCATCGCGCGATAATGGCTGCGATCGCGGCTATCGTCCCGGCGCTCAGGCAGCGCGCCCATGGCGAACGACAGCGTAGCGAAACGGCGGGCGGGCGCCGCAAACGAAGTCAACCCATGCGGTGTAATCCAGATCGATATAGCAGCGATGCTCTTCGAGTGATAGATCCGTACTCATGCCCAACTCGTGTCGACCTCCGCTGGCCTGACGGTGTTCTTGAGGGCGGTCTCGACCTGGCTTCGCCGGGTTGACGACACGAGCGTCTCAAGCCGTCGCTGCCAATGGTCGCCACCGTCCGCGGTCACCTGCTACGCACCCATACCGATCGAGACCGCCACCCCGAACAGCGTGAGCACATCGGCCGTGCCGGTCGCGGCCGATGTGCACTTGCCGATAAAACAGCTACAACGTCGGCTTGATGCTCAGCAACACACCACGACAGAAGTCGAATAAGCCAGCGCCAGCCCCAACGCGGCACCGAGATCGCCCCGCCGTGTCCCAATGAAAGAAGGTGTTGCGCATTTCCCCCTCGGCCGCGGACGCGGTGTTGACCTGCCCGGTCGGGGGTTGGCGGAGTGCAGCGCTGGCTCGACCACGCCAAAGAACATCAACCCGCCGCCCGTGCCGGCCGAGAACAGCATGGCAACCCATGACAGATACATGAGTGGGCGCACACAAATGCATGCGGCGCAATGCAACGCGCAAACACTCCCTCGTTGGTTTTCCGCAGCCGTACACGATACGGGCAACGAATCGATGCCACCAACGAACCCATGATCGCCGATCGGGCCGGCTTGCCTTCATGACTCATATAGGTTATTCAGAACATAAGCTGAACGGAGGGCCATGTCATGCCTGATAAAAACAATAAGACTTCGACAACAACCGGACCCACAGCGATGGATCGGCGCCATTTTCTCAAGCTGGGCGGATACCTTTCGGGGGCTGTATTGTTGGGTAGCACCGGCATCTCCCGTTCCCTGGCGGCAACCCGTGGCAAGACGCTGACAATCGGCAATGTCGGCTGGAACGAGGATGTCGCGCTGGCCTACCTGAGCAAAGTGATTCTGGAAAACGACTTGGGCTATCAGAAGGTGACGGTTGCCAAGCGCGGCGTGGATGATTTGTTCAAGGGTGTGGCCAACGGAACACTGGATGCGTTCCAGGATGTATGGCTGCCCAGAACCCACCGCATGTACTGGGACCAGTATGGCGACAAGGTCGTCAGACTCAATCCCTGGTATGAAGGCACCGCCAACCTGGGTCTGGCGGTTCCTGACTACGTGGCCGCGCAAAGTATCGCCGACCTTCCCGCCTACTCAAAGCAGTTTGGAGGCAAGATTATCGGGATAGAGCCCGGCGCAGGCGAGATGAAAATCGTCGAGAACAAGGTTATGCCGGGCTACGATCTGAGCGGCTACAAGCTCATTCCGTCGACAACCCCCAAAATGCTCAACGCTTTGGCTGATGCGGTGCGGCACGAACAGCCGATCGTGGTCACGCTATACAAACCTAACTGGGCGTTCAGTGTCTATCGTATTCGCTATCTGGACGACCCCAAAGGGCTGATTAGCGGCCACAACGAGCACTTGTACAGCATCGTTCGGCAGGGGCTAAAGCAGGATAAGCCGGACGCCTACGCATTTCTCAACGCCATCAGATTCACCCCGGATCAACTGGGGCAGTTGGAACTGGCCATTAATGCGGCTAACACGCCAGAGCAAGGAGTGGAGAATTGGCTCAACGCCGACAGTCCGTTCGGCGGTCAGAATGGCATCAACCACCAACTCGTCCAGCCCTGGATTGATGCGGCAAAACTTGCGGCTCAGAAGGCCTGAGGCCTTTAGGAACTTCTAATTGAACCCTCTCGGTCGCGCCGCCGAACTTTGTGCGTAACTTAAAAGGCGGCGCGAGCGTGGCGTGCCTGGTGCACGGCAGCAAGCGCTGACGCCATCCAAGCGCGCGAAGCTGCGGAGGCACGCCCCGCCGTGGCGGCACGAGCGGCCCGCTGCGACAAAAGCCGTAGTGAACGAGCGTCGCATCACTCAAATTATGGCTTAATAGCCAAAGAAACCGAACTGAAACCAGTTGCTACCGGGATTTTAGCTGCCAAGGACAGGTCAGGTTTCCGCAAACGCTCGCGCCGTATACCGTGATCGCGACGCTACGGAGCGACTGATTGCTATTGCGATAGCCCGGCAAGAATATCCGATTCTTGCCGGGCAGAATATGCAATATCAGGACGTGCTTTGCCGCATCCGCAGCCGCTCGCGTTTAGCTTTCTGGGTAGCGGCCATCGCGGCCCCAATATCCTCTTGGCCCATGGAGCGGTAGAGCGTGTAGCACATAACCAACAATACAATACAGAATGGCAGTCCCGTCGTCACCGCGGCCGTTTGCAGCGCGCTCAAGGCATTACCCCCACTGAGCGTACCGGCAGTGAGCAGCACCGCCGCAACCACGCCTTCCATGACAGCCCAGAACAGGCGTTGCTGCCAGATCGGATTGGGATCACCGCCGTTAGTCAAAATATCAACGACCAACGATCCGGAGTCCGAGGAGGTAGCGAAAAACAGAGTCACTACGACAATCGCAACCACCGAGGCAATGATTGAAACAATGCCGCCAACCGGCAATTGATTGAGCACCACGAAAATCGCGTGCGGCGCATCGGCACTCAGCAACGCCTTGTCGCCACCGTTCAATACACTATGCAGGGCGGTACGGCCGAAAATCACAAACCAGACAATCGAAGCCCCCGTGGGAATTAGCAGAGTCCCCAGGATGAACTTTCGAATGGTGTAGCCGTAAGAAATGCGGGCAATGAAAAGCCCGACAAACGGCGACCATGAAATCCACCATCCCCAGTAAAACAGCGTCCATGCCTTCTGGAATTTGGCACCATGGCCGCTTGTGAACAGAGTGAGACTGGTCTCCACAAAATGCTGAAGATAATAACCGGTGTCGGTCATCAACGAGGACAACAGATAGAGTGTGGGGCCGACAACAAACACAAAAGCCGCGAGCAGAATCGCCAGCCACATATTGATGACCGACAGACGCCGGATTCCCGCATCCACGCCCAGCATCACGCTCATGATGGCGACCATTTCAACCACCAGAATCACTAACAGTTCGGTCGCCAGATGGCCGGGAATGCCGAACAGCGAGTTCAAACCGGCAGCGATCTGGTGAGCGCCCAAGCCAATGGACGTCGCCAGCCCAAACAAAGTCCCGAATACCGCCAGAATATCAATCAGATGGCCGATCGGCCCGTAGATGCCGTCACCAATGATCGGATAGAACGCCGCAGCCGGTTTAAGCGGCAGATTTCGCCGATAGGCGAAATAACCCAGTCCCAACCCCAATACGATATAGACCGCCCATGGCTGAAACCCCCAGTGGAAGAACGTCCAGTTCATGGCCACGGTCGCCGCGTGGGCAGTGCCGCCATCGCCTACGGGGGGATTCTTGAAGTGCATGACGGGTTCGGAGACGCCGTAGTAGACCAGTCCGATGCCCATGCCGCAGGTGAACATCATCGAAACCCACGACCAGGTATCAAACTCTGGCTCCGCATCATCCGGCCCCAGCACCAAATTGCCGAATCGGCTGACGGCCACGAACACCACAAACACCACAAATATGGCCGTACTGGCGACGTATAGCCAGCCGAAATAGTTAGTGATGAAGCTTAGTATCGAGTTGGCTATCGCACTGAACTGGGTGGGGAAGACCGCGGCCAGCACGACCAGCGCGATCATCACAACGCCGGAGATAAGAAATACCGGCGGATTCGTATGCTCGTTGAGATAGGCTTTTATTTGTTCCATTTACTATCGACTCCCTTGACTGACAGTACCAACTGCCATTCGACGTCCATCGTTGCGTTGTTTGATCGCACTGTCGCCAGAGTATCGCGTACATGTCCGACTACATACATCTAGCCGCGGAACCTCCCAAGGCGGAAATAAGCCTTTAGCCTATAGGTGATGTCTGTGCAGCATTTCGAGCACTTGAACTGGCCCGAGTTTAACGGAGAGTCAAGAGCATGAGTCATGCTACTTTCGCCGACGAGACTCGGCGTTTGCATCATAGAAATTCGCTTCAGCCTCGACCGGCGGGATATCACCGATCGGCTCGAACAGTCGTTGATGATTGAACCCGCCGATCCAGCCCAGCACCGCGAACTCGACAAGATGAGCCCACGGCCCGTCGCGCCGACGGAAGACTTCCGTCTTGAACAAGCCGCTCGCGGTATCGGCCAGCGCGTTATGGTACAAACTGCCGACATGGCGGGCCAACGGAGTGATACCGACATCCGCCAAGCATTCGCTATAGCGGATCGACAGATATCGCACCCCCGGTCAATGTGCTGAATCAGGCTCGGGCCTGGTTGCCGATCGTGGATGGCTTGCTCGAGCGCGTCGAGTACAAGGCGTGTGTTCGACGAGAACGCTTGAACCATACCAGCCGACAATACGACGCACGAACGCATCGATAACAAACGCCGCGTAAACGAAGCTGTGCTAGGTCGGCTCGAGCGGCTGAAAAGTCACGCTGGACGTAATCGGCCGGACTCGGTATCGGGGTCGGCAGCGGTCGTTTTCGGCTGGCATCCGCGCACAGCGCCTTGCAAGCCCATCTGACGGATCAGACGCTCGACCGAGCCACCGACCAACCGTCACGCCGCAACTGCCACCAGACTTTGCGGGCACCACAGACGCAACGATCGGCCGCCCATACCTGCCGGATGGCGTCGCTCAAGGCTCTCTCACGTCGGTCCCGCTTCGAACGACGAGCCGGGGCGGTTTGTCGGACCTCGGCCATATCGTAGGTCAACGCTGCGATCGGCAGCACACGGCAAATCGGCTCAGCACCATGGACTCCGCGATAATCGTCGATGAACGTCGCCATCGCTTGTGCCGGCGGTCGAGGCCCTATTGGGCAAAATACGCCGAAGGCTTGCGCCGGATCTCACTGGCCCGTTTCGACTCACGGTTGTCACGCTCAAGCACCTTGATGCGCTCGCGCTCTTCGGTGGTCTGGCCATCGCGCATCCCGCGGCCCCGCTCGGCCTGGCGAACCCGACTGCACAGCGTCTCGCGCGTACAGCCAGTCGCCGGTCACTGTGAGCTGTCGCCCGCCTGATGCTCAAAGACCATGCGAACCGCGCGTTCACGGACTTCCGGGGAATAAGATTTCGGCTGTTTCATACTCCTATTCTCCCAAGCGTTGGAGTCTTCTGCATTCCCGGGGCAGTTCAGCACTGCCTCTCAGACATAGCCATCCGGGTGATCAGCGATCCCTGAAGAGGTCACGGCCGTATCGTTGTTTCAAGTCGCGGCAGACCCTGAGTGGTCAAGCGTAAAATATCTAAATGGCGGCTGCGCAAGCGTGTACAGACATTTCCCGAGCCGATGCACTAGACAGTTGTTATTTAAATGAGAAGTATTGGAACAAGGCTCGATCTTGCAGCAACGTCTATTCTGGGCGACTATAGAGTTAGTAGCCGTTACGGTGCTGCTCTCCGCCATTACGCTCGGCGGCTGCAATCTGCTGTTGGGGTTGCAATTGGCTGCTGCAACCTCTGCACTACCGTTCTGTCTGGTGCTCGTGATGATGTGTTTCGCGCTGTACAAGGCACTAAACGGAGAGGCGATGCCAATGCGTGCCACCGACGCCAAATGCGCCTGATCGCGCCCCATTTCCACCTTCAAGCTGCCGGGCTCGGCGCCCGAACCCATTCCGGAGGTTTCCATGGCTGACAATCGCAAGACCCCCAAACCCCGTCACAACCCGTTCCGTGGCTTCCTCGACGTCATGAGCGAGATGAGCCGTGCCCAGGAACAATGGATGAAAGGCGGCGGCAAGGTCAGCGGCAGCGGTCGCACCCATGCGGGCGCCTACGTGCCGCCGGCCGACATCTTCGCCATCGGCCAGGATCTGATCGTGCGCTGCGAAGTGCCCGGCGTAAGGAGCGAGGACGTCTCGGTGACCGTCGCCAGCAGCGTGCTCACCATCTCCGGCCGGCGCAGCAGCGAACTCAACGAAGACGAGGTGCTCTACTATACCCGCGAGCGCGTCTACGGCGAGTTCCGGCGCGCGATGATTCTGCCCAACGGGGTCGACGAGTCCGACATCAATGCCACCGTGCGCAACGGACTACTCGAAATCCGCGTGTCCGGCGGCGCCGCGGCCAAGCCGCACGCGATCAGCGTGGTTGATCAGAACGAAGACTGATTCCCGTACAACACGGTGCATCACAAGGAGGCCGGCGGGGAACCGTCGGCCTCTTTTTCGTGTCATCGGCTGCCGTGTCAGGCGTCACCGGGTTGCAGCCCCAATCGCCTGGGGCCAACAAGGCGCACCGCCGATCCAAGGGCCAGGTAAAACGGCGGCCGTTTCTTGGCGCCTGTTTCAGCAGAACAAGGCGGGCTACCGGGACAAACTCTTACAGCCCGGCGCTTTCTCCGAACCGATCGCCAAAGACGAATTCCGAGATCGGGCGCCGCTCGCGCGGCGTGGCGTCGCGTTCAGCAAGCGCGGGATCGTCCCCGCCCGTCTTGTCGGCGTAGCCGATCGCAATCGCGGTCAGGGCCTCGGCGTTCATCGGGATCGAGAACGCACGGCGCGCGGCGTCCGGGTCCAGCCCGATCATCTGGTGGACGCGCAGGCCGCGCGCCGTGGCCTCGACCAGCAGACTACCGACCGCCAGACCGAGATCGTGCTCGGCAGCCTTGTTCGGATTGCCGTTACTCACGAACTCCCGAACGACCGTGCCGAGCACGAGCACCGGTGCCTTGTACGCCCATTTCCGATTCGGCTCCGCCAGACACTCGAGGATACGGCCGTGCGTATCGCCCTGCCCACGCCGGCCGACAATGAACCGCCACGGCTGTTCGTTGTAGCTCGAGGGCGCCCAGCGCGCGGCCTCGAACAACGAACGCAGATCCGCCGCCGGCACCGGTTGCTCGCTGAACACATAAGGGCTCCAGCGCACGGCCAGCAGATTCCTGATCGGATGATCAACGTCAGCGGTCTTTTTCATGCCTACTCTCCGGTTACGGCTCAGCGCGGCTGGCCCGTTGGCCAGCCGCTGGACGCGATCATCTTCGCATAGGGCCGGGCACGCCGGTCAGCCCGAGAACTGCGTGGCCAGCCGGGCGACTTTTTCGCCCTGATAGCGGGCGATGGACAATTCATTGTCGGAGGGCTGGCGCGAGCCGTCGCCGCCGGCATAGGTCGATGCGCCATAGGGCGAGCCGCCGCGCAGTTCGGAAATATCGAACAGTTCCTGGGCGCCCGCGTAATCGATGGGCGCGATCAGCATGCCGTGATGGGCCAGCGTGTTCCAGAACGACGTGATCGTCGTCTCGTTGCCGGCGCCGGTGGCGCTCGACGTGAATACGCTGCCGATCTTGTTGACCAGCTTGCCGTTGGCCCAGAGACCGCCGGTCTGATCGAGGAAGGTGCGCATCTGGCCGGCCATGTTGCCGAAGCGGGTCGGTGTACCGAACACGATGGCGTCGTAATCGGCCAGCTCGTCCGGCGCAGCCTCTTCGCCGGCCAGCGCGCCCTTGGCACCGATGGCGTCGAGCGCCTCGCGGCTCATGGTTTCCGGCACGTGTTTGAGCGTGACCTCTACGCCCTCGACGGACTTCGCGCCCTCGACCACCGCCTGCGCCAGCGTTTCGATATGGCCGTACATGGAATAGTAGAGCACCAGAATCTTTTTCATACGAACTCCTCGGCCCGTTTCGGCCTGGATGTTGTTCAAACGGATTCAATCGGGCGTCCCGATTGCGCCAGCGTCGAGGCTAGCCCCATGGCCCCACGGCGCATAGCAAGGCTTTCTGGCATAGTTGTTCAGATTTTTCGAACGCCTACCATCCATGACCGAAGCCGTCCGCCTGGAAGCGTTGGAGGTATTGGACGCCATCGACCGGCACGGCAGCTTTGCGGCCGCGGCGGCCTCGTTGTACCGCGTGCCCTCGGCGATCTCCTACACCGTCAACCAACTCGAGGCCGAGCTCGGCATCCGCGTGTTCGATCGTACCGGTCACCGAGCCGTGCTCACCCCCGCGGGCCGCCTGCTGCTCGACGAAGGCCGGCGGATTCTCGTGGCCACACGAGAGCTCGCCGCCGCCGCCCGGCGCCAGGCCGACCACTGGGAGCCGGAGCTCAAGATCGCGGTGGATGCCACCCAGCGGCCGGCCGACCTGTGGCCGGTGATCGCTGAATTTGCCGCGGCGCACCCTGCCATCAATGTGCGCATGCACGAGGAGGTCCTGGCCGGCAGCTGGGAGGCCCTGGTCGACGAGCGCGTGGATCTGGCGATCGGGGTCACCGACCCGCCAGCCAACGCCAGCATCCAGCGCACGCAGTTCGGGTGCATCGAGTTTGTCTTCTGCTGTGCACCCGATCACCCGCTCGTGGACGCGCCCAGGCCGCTGACCGAAGACACGATCCGGGCACATCGTGCGCTCGTGGTCGCCGATACCGCACGTCAGTTCGCCCAGCGCAGCGGCAACCTCATCGACGGCCAGCCGCGGCTGACCGTATCGAGCATGCGCACCAAGATCGAGGCCCTGGAACGCGGCCTGGGCGTCGGCTACTGCCCGCGCCACTGGGTCGCCGACGCGCTCGCCAGTGCACGGCTCGTCGCGCTGCCGACTGCCACTCGGCCGGCAGCGCGCGACACCTACCTGCTGTGGCGTCGCGGCGAACGCGGGCGCGCGCTGCAATGGTTCATCGACCGGCTCGGGCGCGGCTTCGGCTTGTCGCCCGACACAGCGCCTAGTTGATGCCGCGCGCCTCGCAGATGCGTTCGTAGGCCGCACCGATCTCGCGGGTCTTTTGCTCGGCCATCTCGCGCATGCTCTCCGGCATGCCCTTGGAGGCCAGCTTATCCGGATGATTCTGGCTCATCTGGCGGCGATAGGCCTTCTTGACCTCGGCGTCGCTGGCCTCCGGCGAAACGCCGAGCACGTCGTAAGCCTGCTTGAGTTGGTCCTCGGGCGATACGCCGGCCCGGGACCCCATGCCGTCGCCGCCAGTGTCGCCGCTGGCCGCACCGCGCGCACCCAGCATCGCCTCGAGCTGGCGGATCTCCATCTCGGAAAGGCCCAGCCCGCGGGCCACACGCATGAGCGCGGCATGTTCGGCCGAGCTGACCTTGCCATCGGCCGCGATCGCCGCGATCTGCACCTGCAGGAACATCTGGTGCAGCGCGCGCTGGCCACGGGCGACCTGCACGAACTTCGCGACTTCCGCATCCAGATCGAAATCGGCCTGCTTGCCGCGATTGAACGAGCGGCGGGCATCGTCCTTCTGCGTATCCGACAACCGCAGACGCGTGAACAATTCCTCGGCCACGCGAATCTCGTCGCGCGTGACCTGGCCGTCGGCCTTGCACAACGCGCCCATCACGGCGAACGTGGAATCCAGAAACTGGGACTGGATCTGCCCCAGATTGCCCCGCCGCAAGGCCATCGCCAGCAACTGGGCGATCCAGTAACCCACAACAGCGCCCAGCAGCGCGCCAGAAAAACCCATGAACGAGGCGCCGATGAGCGCCCCGGCAATAATCGCGATCAACATCCGCGCGATTCTACCCGCGCCGCACCGGTTACGGCGAATCCGAAATGCTGATTCACGCCAGCCGCGCCTCGATCACCTCGCCCTCGCCGATCACGAACACACGATCGTCAACGCCCGGCGCGATCCGGCCGCCGCCGGCAAAACCACAGAATGCCGGCAGCACCATGCCACCCGGGCGCACCCAGAATGCCGGGCAGCGTACGCGCTCACCGGCGGCCGTCAGGCGCACGACCGGATGGAGATGGCCGGCGAGCACCGGGCCACGAACATCCTCGCCCGGCTCGTGCCGGCACACGAACGGCCCGATCTGGCGCGCGCCCGGTCGCCAGTCGATATCCAGATCCACCGGCAATTGGCGTACACGATCATGATTGCCGCGCGTGACCACGATCCCGATATCGTCGTGGCGCGCGCGCCACTCGGCAAACTGTGACAGCCAGGGCTCATTGCCCACCGGCGGGGCATGCACAAAATCGCCGAGCACGACCAGGCGCCGCGCGCCGGTGTCGTGCAGCGCCCGCTCGAGCCGGGCGAGATCGTTCCGGGTCGTGCCGGTCGGCACGCTCACGCCCTGACGCCGGAACACCGCGCCCTTGCCGAAATGCGTATCGGCCACGAACAGCGTCCGACCGGTCGGCCAGAACAGGCTGTGGTCGGCGCGCAGTAACAGCCGTTCGCCAGCCAGTTCAAGCTCGGCTTGCTGGAGCGGGAGTCGTGTATCGGCGCTTGCGGTCATCCGTCTTTTACACGTTCTTTTACACGTTGATGTGTGGCCAGCTTAAATGCGGCGGCAAGAGGCCCTAAGCGAGCATCGTGCCCATCATGGGTCGCGTCATACACTGGGCACGGCGCAATCGGCGGCCGATTGCGGATCGTATTCGATTTATCCAGTGCGGATAGGGCGCTGTCAGAACCGGCTCCGCAAATTAAACAGCGAAACAAAACTTCCTCCGCCTTCGAGCGTTCGCGCTTGGAAAACTCGCGAGTTTCGCGTTACTTGAGGTTTCGCGCTGTAGCGCGACTCCCTTTCGTTTGCTTGTCCAAACGAAAGGAAGCAAAGGAAAAGACACCCTACCTTGCGCCGATGCTTTTCGCATCGGTGCCCTGCGCGGCTCCGGCCGCAAGAGGGACAGCCGCGAAACTCGCGCCGCTACGCGGCACTCAGACACACGGCTGTCTTGTTCCTCTTTCGGCCTCCACTGCTCGGCGCTGCGCTCAAGGGAACCCGAATACAGGCACGGCCCGCGAGGTAACGGAGTTCGTGTCTGTATTACCTCCCGTCTGAGGCGACGGAGACGCGCAGCGGCGACGGGTGTCCGGCGCACTGCGCCGGTGCGGCAAGCTGTCTGAGGACGGCCAAAGCCGTCCGAGTTTTTGCCGCATCCCGTCGACGCGAGCATCGGAGTGGACCGGCAAAGCCGGCGCCGATGCGGGTGCCCTTTTCTTGGTTCCTTCTTTTGAGGGTGTAGACAAACCCTTACTCTGTCTAACGACTTGTAAAACAATGCCTTAGAAGTAGGCCGGATTAGCGCGCAGCGCGTAATCCGACGCTCAATCTGTGGGTTTTGAGGCTTGGCTGTCGGATTACGGTGCAAGCACCTAATCCGACCTACGTAACTGTCTGATATTGCGTTTATTACCGGCATTTATTTTGTCTACACCCTCTTTGGCAAGCAAAAGAAGGGACTCGCACTGCAGTGCGAAACCCGAACCACTGCGTACCTCGCGAATCGTCCGGCATCCATGACCGGAACTCAACGCCCCTATTTCTTATCCGCCACCTTCTCGAGCTGCACGGTCATGCGCTCGACCCGATCGCGCCAGGATTCCCCGGTCACCTGACTGGCCACCCGCTCGACCCAGAGCGGAAAACCCAGGGGCGTGAGCCGCGACGGCTCGGCCAGCCGGATCGACTGGCTGCCGATCGCAGCGAGCGCGGACCTGAGCCGCCCGATCTCCAGCTCCCGCTCAAGTACTTCGCGGCGCGCCTGGCCGAGCAGCCGATTGGCGGCGTCGTAGCGCACCAGCACATCGTAGACGAGCCCGCTGGAAGCCTGGATCTGACGCGCGCTCTTGGACGTGCCGGGGTAGCCCGGAAACACCAGTCCGGCGATGCGCGCGATATCACGAAACGCATGCTTGGCCAGCTCCGACGCATTGAGACAGGTCAGCAGATCGTCCACGAGATTATCTTCCGACAACGCGGCTCGCAGTTCATTCTCGGTGAAATCCACCTTCGAACGGGTGACCAATTCGAAGCCGTAATCGTTGACCGAAAAGCGGAACGTCGCCTTGTGCATGCGCGCCAGCCGCCAGGCCACCAGCGCCGACAGGCCTTCGTGCGCCAGCCGGCCGGCGAAGGGATAGAAGAACCAGTGCCGACCTTCGCGGGAAGTGACATGCTCGATCAGCAGCTCGTCGGCGGCGGGCAGCGCCGACCAGCGTTGCTGTATTGCCAGCAGATCGTGGATGGCGGCCAGTTCCGGCTCGTCGTAGTGGTTGTTTCGAGCGGCTTCGAGCAGTTCGCGAATCGCGTCCGCCAGGGTGCCGGAGATCGCCATGCGCCCGCCGGCCCAGCGCGGCACCTGTCGGTTCTGGCGGGTGGCCGCTTTCACATAGGCGGTGAGTTCCTTGACGCGCACCAGTTCCAGCAGCCGGCCGGAGAACAGGAACACATCGCCCGGCTTGAGCTGCGCGATGAAGCGCTCCTCGACCGAGCCGAGCCGCCCGCCCTTGACCCAGCGCACGCTCATGGCGGCATCGGAAGTGATCGTGCCCATGGTCATGCGGTGCCGCCGTGCGATGCGCGGGTCGTTGACCGCGAGCTTGCCGTCGACGAAATCCACACGCCGGAACTCCGGATAGGCGGCGAGCGCAGCCCCACCACGGGTGACGAAATCCAGCGTCCATTGCCATTCGTCGTCGGTGATATCGCGATACGCGTGCGTGCTGCGAATTTCGGCCAGCAGATCCTGGGGTGCGACCCCACCCGCGCCCGTGCTGCCGAGCGCCCGGGTCACCATATGTTGGGCGAGCACGTCGATGGCGCCGGTCAGCGGGCGCCGCGCCTCCAGTTCGCCGGCATGGGCTTTTCTACGCGCGGCGGCGATCTCGACCAGCTCGAAGGCATGGGTCGGCACGCACAGAATCCGGCTGGGCACGCCGGGGCGATGGCCGGAGCGCCCGGCCCGCTGCAGCAGCCGCGCCACGCCCTTGGGGCTGCCAACCTGGATCACCTGATCGACCGGCGAGAAATCCACGCCCAGATCGAGGCTGGACGTAGCTACCACGCAGGCCAGCCGGCCATCGGCGATCATCGCCTCGACCGTGTCGCGCAGCTCACGATCGAGCGAGCCGTGGTGCAGCGCGATCCTCTCCAGCCAGTCCGGCCGGGCCCGAATCAGCGCCTGATGCCACAGTTCGGCCTGCGAGCGCGTGTTGGTGAACAGCAGCGTGGTCTGCGCGTTTTCCAACGCGGCGATCACCGGTGCCACCATCTGCGTGCCCATATGCCCGGCCCACGGGAAACGCTCGATAGTCTGGGGGATCAACGCCGTGATTTCGGTCGTGGAAGGCACCACGCCTCGGATATGGGTGACCGGCTGGCCGCCGGTGAGCACGTCGCCGGCCTCCTCGAGATTGGCCAGCGTGGCCGACACGCCCCAGGTTCGCAGTCGCGGATTGATGGCCCGCAGGCGCGATAAACCCAGTTCAAGCGCAACGCCGCGCTTGGTCGAAAGCAGCTCATGCCATTCGTCGACCACCACACAGTCCAGCCCGGCAAACATCTGCTCGTGATTGGCGTAGGACAGCAGCAGATTCAGACTTTCTGGCGTGGTCACCAGGGCGCTCGGCAGCTTCTTGCGCTGGCGCGCCTTGACGTGCGACTTGGTATCGCCGGTTCGCCGTTCGACGGTCCAGTTCAGGCCCAACTCGGCGGCGGAGGCCGCCAGATGCTGGGTGGTATCGGCCGCCAGCGCCCGCAGCGGGGTGATCCAGAGCACGGTCAGGCCCGGCGTGGCCGCCTCGTCGCCGGTGCTCGCCAGCCAGTCGTTGACCGCGCCGAACCAGGCGGCCAGCGTCTTGCCGGTGCCGGTCGGCGCATGGATCAGCCCCGATTCGCCGCGGCGCTGGGCGGCCCAGGCCGCGCACTGGAAATCGAAGATCTGCCAGTCGCGATCGGCGAACCAGCGCTCGATACGGGGATCGATAGCGACACGATCCGGCGCGATCGCCTCACTCATCGGCCGGTTTCTTGCGGCTCCAGCGCGTGGCGATGCCACGCGCCTTATCCGACAACCACGGGAACCTGCGCTCGAAGCGCGCGAGTTGCTTCTGCACCCAGCGCGAATAAGGCGCCAGCAGGATCGCGGAGACGATCAGGAACAGCACGCCCTGAAGAATCGGCAGCACCAGGCCTGCGACGCCGAGCAGGAAGAAGAAGACGCCGGCGCCGATGCGCAGGTAATCGCGCCAGGTCATATCAGCCCAGCGAATCACTCGGGGCTCTTGGTCGTCACGCGTGGCGTAGGACATCGCGGCATCCGATCGCAGGATTGCGTACCCACAACATGCGGGCACGCCGGGCCAAAGCAAACCAGCGGCGGGGCGGCTGGCCGCTGAACGATTACGCAATCACCCGCCCCGGCGATGCACTATTTGCCGGTATCGGCCGGCGCGCGGTTCATCAGGCGATAGGCCAGGATTACCGGAACGAGCGTGGCGAGCATCACGACCGTGACCACCACGTTCACCTCGGGCAGGCGCTGGCCGAGGCGGATGGCGCCGAAGATCCACAGCGGCAGCGTATTCTGCGCACCGGCCGTGAACGTGGTCACGATCACTTCGTCCAGCGACAGGGCGAAGGCCAGCAGCCCGCCGGAGATGAGTGCGGTGGACAGCATCGGCAGCGTGATACGCCGGAACGTCGAGAAGGCATCGGCGCCGAGGTCCATCGACGCCTCGCGCAGCGAGCCGGAGATACGGCGCAGGCGCGCGATGACGTTGTTGTAGACGATGACGATACAGAAGGTCGCGTGGCCGATCACGATGGTCCAGTACGACAGCCCGACGTGCCAGAAACCGAAGAAGGAATTGAGCGCGATACCGGTGAGCACCCCCGGTAGCGCGATCGGCAGCACCACGATGAACGACACCGCGTCGCGGCCGAAGAACCGAAAGCGATGCACGGCAAAGGCCGCGGCCGTGCCGAGAACGACCGAAATGGTGGTGGCCAGAAGCGCGGCCTTGATCGACAGCCACAGCGCCTGCCGGATCTCGCGGTTGTGCCAGGCGGCTGGGAACCATTGCAGCGACAGCCCGGGAATCGGCCAGCTCTGGATATTCGACGGGTTGAAGGCATAGATCACGATGATCGCAATCGGCACGAACAGAAAGACGATGACCAGCGCCGTCCAGATGCCGAGCAACCATTTGGTGAGTGTGCTTTCCATGATCGCGCCCCTACATCATCTCGAAGGCGCCGAGCCGGCGCGCGGCGGCCAGGTACAGCACCATCACCACCGCCGGGATCGTGGCGAAGGCCGCCGCGAACGGAATGTCGTTGGCGATGCCGACGTTGGAATACACCACGTTGCCGATGAACGACGAGCCCGGCCCGCCGATCAGAATCGGCGTGATGTAGTCGCCCATCGTGAGCGAGAAGGTGAAGATCGAGCCGGCGATGATGCCGGGCACCACCAGCGGCAGCGTCACTTTCGTGAAGGTTCGCAAACCCTTCGCACCGAGATCGGCCGAGGCCTCGAACAGCGAGCCCGGCACGCGCTCGATGGCGGCATAGATCGGCGTGATCATGAACGGCAGCCAGATATACGAGAACACCAGCCACATCGCCGTGTTGGTGTAACCGATGTCCGCCGCCGGCAGACCCAATGCGTGCAGCGTCCAGTTGAGCACGCCGTCGTGCGCCAGGATCAGCCGCCAGGCATAGACGCGGGCGATATAGCTCAGCCAGATTGGCAGCAACATCACCACGAACAGCGTCGCGCGCAGTCGCGGCCCGGCGATTCGCGCCATGAAATAGGCACAGGGAAAGGCCAGCACGATGTCGGTGAGGGTCACGAGTGCCGCGATACCGAGCGTGCGCCCGGCGATCGCGCGGTAGGTCTCGCTGGTGGCGAGCGTTTCGAAATTGACCAGCGTCCAGCGATGCACGATCTCGCCGGTGAAATCATCGACCGTCCAGAACGCGGATAGAAAAAGTATGCCGAGCGCGGCCAGATAGATGAGCACGAACCAAAGCATCGGCGGCGCCAGCAGCGCCGTTGCGGCCAGGCGCGGCCGCCGCCACAACACGGACGAAGCCGCCCGCAGGAAACGCTGGGCCGGATTGAAATCAAGCGCTGCCGTGGATCGTCGCATGCCCTGCTCCCCTGTTCGCGACCGGGCCGACCGCTTTTCGCAGCGGCCGGCCCCACATCGCTAGCCTTTCACCCGCTGCCAGGCCCGCTGCCAGTCGCGGTAACTGGTGCAGTCGCGCTGACCATCGGCGCACTGGGTGCGCGGCGTCTTCCAGAAATAAATCTGGTCGAAGTAGGACGACGGCGCATCCAGGTGAAACTTGTGACAGGCGCCGTCCTGAATCTTGTCCATTGCACTGCAGGCCTGTTTGTTGGCCGGCGTCTCACCGAAATAGATTGCCTGCTCGGCCTGCACCTTGGGCGTGGAGACATACTGCATCCACTTGTAGGCACAGTTCGGATGCTTGGCATGGGCCGACAGCATCCAGGTATCCGACCAGCCGGTCGCGCCTTCCTTCGGGATAGTGTCCGCCACCGGCACGCCGTCTTTTTGCAGGGCGTTGGTCATGTACGGCCAGGCCGCGCCCACCACGGCGTCGCCGTTCTTGAACAGCTCGATCTCGTCCGAGGCCTGGGCCCAGTATTTCTTGATCAGTGGCCGTTGCTTCTGCAGCAGGTCGACCGCCGCGGCGAGCTGTTTCTGCGTGAGCTCGTAGGGATCCTTGATGCCCAGATTCGGCTTGTGCGCCTTGAGATAGAGCGCGGCATCGGCGATCTGAATCGGATTGTCCGGCACCGTGATCCGGCCCTTGTGGGCATCGCTGTAGATTGCGTCCCAGCTGGTCGGTTTCGGGCTGACTTTCTTGGTGTTGTAGAGCAGCACGTTCGGGCCCCACTCGTAGGACACGCCGTAGTGCAGGCCGTTAACGGTGTTGTTCGGCGGCGATTTCAGCTGCGGCAGGAAATCCTGCCAGGCCGGGATCAGCTTCACGTTCACCGGCTGCACGTCGCCGCCGTAGATCAGCCGCAGCGAGGCATCGCCCGAGGCCGACACGAGATCATACTCCCCGCCGCCGCCCTGGCGCATGAGCGCGACCATCTCGTCCGAGGAGCCGGCATATTTTCGATGCACCATGCAGCCGGTCTGTTTCTCGAACGGTTTGACCCATTCATCCTGGGCGTAGCCTTCCCAGGCCACCAGATTGAGCTGGCCCTCGCCCTTGCCCACCTTGGCCGGATAATCGGCCTTGACCGGCGCCGCCGCAGCCACCACGCCCAGCGTGAGCCATACCGCCGCCACACCGCCGGCCACGGCCGTTGCAATCCGATTACGTATTATTTTCATTGATCCACCCTCCCTCGGACGCTGTCCGAGTCACCCAGATTGTTAAATCAAACGTTGCCGGGCAGCGCATACAGGCTGTCCCGGTGCCATGCGACGTGCACGGCGTCTCCCGCGGCCACACGGTCAAAGACCGAGTGCCCCGGTAGATTCTGTTCGGTCACCACGACCCGCTCGCCAGCATCGAGCGCGACCGTATAGCGCGCGAACATGCCCACGAATTCCTTGAACTCGATCCGTCCCGGCTCGACCTGCCAGCCGTCGGCGGCGAACGCCTCGGCATGGAGGGCAAACCGGATCTTCTCCGGCCGCAGCACAAAACGGGCGCCGCCGCGCTCGACGAAATTCGATGTGCCCACGAAATTGGCCACGAACTCGCTTGCCGGCCGCTCGTAAAGCGTGACCGGGTCGCCGATCTGTTCGATGCGGCCTTCGTTGAACACAGCGATGCGATCGCTCATGGTCAACGCTTCTTCCTGGTCGTGGGTCACGTAGATGAAGGTGATCGCCACCTCCGCCTGAATACGCTTCAACTCGTGCTGCATCTCCTGGCGCAACTTGAGATCGAGCGCACCGAGCGGCTCGTCGAGCAGCAAGACTCGCGGCCGATTGACGATCGCCCGGGCGAGCGCGACGCGCTGGCGCTGGCCGCCGGAGAGCTGCGCCGGATTGCGCGCGCCGTAGTTCTCCAGCCGCACCGCCCGCAGGGCCTCGGCCACGCGCTGCGGAATGTCGCGCCGGCCGACCCGCTTGGCCTGCAGGCCGTAAGCTACGTTCTTGGCCACACTCATATGTGGGAACAGCGCATAGTCCTGGAAGATCGTGTTGATATCGCGGTCGTAGGGCGCTGTTTTGGTTACATCGCGCCCGTCGATATCGATCGTGCCGGCACTCGGCCGCTCGAAACCCGCGATCATGCGCAGGGTCGTCGTCTTGCCCGACCCGGAGGGGCCGAGCAGCGTGAAGAACTCACCACGCCGGATATCCAGATCCAGCGTTTCGACCGCCACCGTGGCGCCAAACGTCTTGCCGACGCCGGCCAGCCGGACGATCGCGTCCTCGGCGGCAACCGCGGCGGCGGGCGCGAAATCGTTCATCAATGCTTGACCATGACGTGCCGGACGGCGGTGTAATCCTCCAGCGAATACATCGACATGTCCTTGCCATAGCCGGACTGCTTGATGCCGCCGTGGGGCATCTCGTTGCAGAGCATGAAGTGGCAGTTCACCCAGGTGCAGCCATAGCGCATGCGCGCCGACACATCCATCGCCCGGCCGACGTCGCGCGTCCATACCGACGAGGCCAGTCCGTAATTGGAGTCGTTGGCCCAGGCGATCGCCTGTTCGTCATCGTCGAAACGCGTAACCGACACCACCGGCCCGAACACTTCGCGGCGCACGATCTCGTCTTCCTGCCGGGCCCCGGCGATCACGGTCGGCTGGTAGAAGAACCCGTCGCCGTCTGCGATCCGGCCGCCGGTGGTGATTTCGGTATGCCGCAGTTCGGAGGCGCGCTCGACGAAACTGGCCACCCGGTCGCGCTGGCGCGCAGAGATCAGCGGCGGGATCTCGTTGGCCGCATCCTCGGGCTGGGCGTAGGCGATGCCGGCAACGGCCGACGACAGATCCGCAACCAGCCGGTCGTAGATCTTCGGCCCGGCATAGACGCGACAAGCGGCGGTGCAATCCTGGCCGGCGTTGAAATAGCCGAAGGTCCGTACGCCCTCGACTACCGCGGCCAGATCGGCATCGTCGAACACCACCACCGGCGCCTTGCCGCCCAGTTCCAGATGGGTGCGCTTCACGTTCTTGGAGGCGGCCGTCAGAATCTTCTTGCCGGTGGCGATGTCGCCGGTCAGCGAGACCATGTCGATGCCATCGTGGTTCACCAGCCGGTCGCCGACCGTCTCGCCGCGGCCGGTGACGATATTGAGCACGCCGGCCGGCAGCGCCTCGCGGGCGACCTTCGCCAGCAGCAGCGCGGTCAGCGGCGTTTGTTCGGAGGGTTTGAGGACCACCGTGTTGCCAGCCGCCAGCGCCGGCGCGAATTTCCAGGCGGCCATCATCAACGGGTAATTCCAGGGCACGATGGAACCGATCACGCCGACGGCATCGCGCCGCACCATCGAGGTGTAGCCCGCCATGTATTCGCCGGCCGCGCTGGTCGCCATACAGCGCGCCGCCCCGGCGAAAAAACGAATCACATCCACGGTCGCCGGCAACTCCTCGGCGGCCACGATATGTGCCGGCTTGCCGCAGTTCATGGCTTCCAGCCGCACGAACTCGTCGACATGCCGCTCGATCACGTCGGCCAGCGCCAACAGCACCGCCGAGCGATCGCCCGGCGTACGGCGCGACCAGGGCTCGAACGCGGCTCGCGCGGCCGCCACCGCGGCATCGACCTGGCCGGCGGAGGCCTCGGGTATCGTGCCGATCGCCGCCCCCGTGAACGGGTTGAGAATGGTCTCGGACTCGCCCTGGCCGGCCGCGTTCTCGTCGCCGATCAGAAGCGCGGTGGGGATATTGTTCTGGCCGCCCTGCTGCATGTCTGCTCTCCTCGAATGATCGCGGATCAGACGCAGCATCCCGCGTCAATCCGTGTTCATTCGAGTATCTGCAAACGCGCTGCGTTATCGCAATAACAAAAAATAGAAAAGCACTATCGGAAAAACCGAAATCTTTGCCCCGACAAGGGTCTGCATTCAAATGCGCCGGTCGACCCGACCCGTTGCGATTCAACCGGGCCCGGGCGAAGTCTTTTCAAGCGCCATCTCCACGAAGGCCGACGCTGCCGCCGACAGCCGCGTGCCACGACGCGAAACAACGCCGACCGCGACCGGCTCCAGCGCATCGACCAGCTCCGCCACGCCGATGCGATCGCCTTCCAGCGACCAGGGGCGATACATCAGATCGGGCAGCACCGATACCCCCGCCCCGGTTGCGACCAGGCTACGCACGGCCTCAACCGAGGTGGTGCGATACGCGATGCGCGGCGTCTGGCGCATGTCGCGCCACAACGCTTCGGTGGACGCCTGAATCTCGTCGAGATTGAGCAGCACATAGTGCTCGTCGACCAGCCGGGCACGTTGCACCCGCCCTTCCTCGGCCAGGCGGTGGCCGAACGGTACCCACAGCCGGAAGGGATAACGCTGGATCACCGCGCTGTTGAACGCCGACGGCTCGCCCAGCGCCGACAGGAACAACAACGCCACGTCGAGTTCGCCGCCCAGCAGGAAATGCTCGAGATATTCGGGACTGTCTTCATACACCGACACCGCAGTGGCCGGAAAGGCCCGTCGATAACGGGCCAGCAGTTCCGGCAGCGCATAGCCAGCCACCAGCGACGTGACGCCCAGATTGAGCGTACCGGTGATGCGCTGGCGCCCGGCGGTGAACGCCGATCGCGCATGGCTGACCTCGGCCAGAATACGCTGGGCATGACGCAGGAAGGTATGGCCGCGATGGGTGAGCGCCATGCCGCGGGCATGACGCTGGACCAGCGTCACCCCCAGGTCCGACTCCAGCGACTTGATCGCCTCGGTGATCGTCGACTGCGACGCAAACAACTCGCGCGCCGCACCGGAGATCGAGCCGATCTCGGCCACGGCCACGAAATAACGCAGTTGCTGGAAGGAAAAACTCATCGGCCCGCCCCCTTCGCCTTGAAGCCGCGATGCTACCGGAACCGGGCGCGACAACAGACTATCGCGTTCAGCCGGGCTCCGCCCATTCGTTGGGTGGCAGCAGCGCCTTGACGTTGTCCAGCGTATCCGCCTCTTCCAGCGGCTTGTCGGTGCGCCAGCGGGCGATACGCGGGAAGCGCACGGCAATACCGGACTTATGCCGGTTCGAGGCCTGGATGCCCTCGAAATGCAGCTCGAAGACATGCTGCGGCGTCACCGAGCGCACCGGGCCGAAACGCTCTTTGGTGTTCTTTCGGATCCAGGCATCCACCTGGCGAATCTCTTTGTCGGTAAGCCCGGAGTAGGCCTTGGCAAACGGCACCAGCGCGTCGCCGTCCCAGACGGCGAAGGTATAGTCGGTCAACAGGCTCGAACGCCGGCCCGAGCCCGGCTGGGCATAGAGCAGTACGGCATCGACCGAGAATGGATCGATCTTCCATTTCCACCAGTCGCCGCGTACGCGCCCGACCCGATACGGCGAACCGAGCCGTTTGAGCACGAAACCCTCGGTGGCGAACTCGCGGGAGCGCTCGCGCAGGGCGGCGAGCTCGTCCCAGGAGCCGGCGGCCAGGCTTTCCGACAGCGCAATGCGTTCGTCGATGCCGACGAGCACTTCAGCCAGGCGCGCCCGCCGATCCTCCAGCGGCTGCTCACGGATATCGACGCCTTCGTGCTCCATCAGGTCGTAGGCAAAGAACCGCACCGGATGTTTTTGCTGCATGTTGGCCGAGGGCTTGAGCCGGCCGATGCGGCGCTGCAGGCGGGCGAACGGCAGCGGCAGGCTGTCGCCGGCGGCCCAGGCCAGGATCTCACCGTCCAGCACGCAGCCGTCGGGCAGCGCGGCCGCGGCGGCCTCCAGTTCCGGAAAGCGGCCTTCCATCAAGTCCTCGCCGCGTGACCAGATATGACATTCGCCGGCACGCCGGATGAGCTGGGCCCGGATGCCGTCCCATTTCCATTCGGCGTGCCAGTTTCCGGCCGGGCCGAGGTCGGCGATCGTCTCGATCGGCGCATTTTCGATCGGCGAGGCGAGAAAGAATGGGTACGGCTGCGCCGCATCCTCGCCGTGGTCCTCGGGATCGACCAGGCGCTCGAAGAATTCCGGGGTGGGTTGCCAGCGTCCCATCAATCGATGGGCCAACCGGGCCGGCTCGATGCCGGCATATTCGGCGAGCGCCCGGGTCACCAGCCGCCGCGATACACCGACCCGGAAGGCGCCCGTGAGCAGTTTGTTGAGCGTAAAGCGCGCCTCGGTCGGCAGTTCGCGCCAATAGCCGAACAAACGCGCCTTCTGCTCGGTCTCGCTGAGGTTTTTGAGCGGCAGAATGCGGTTCTCGACCCATTCGTGCAGCGGCAGGTCGAGCCCGGCCTCGCTCGAGCCGATCTCGTCGAGCAACAGCGTCATGGTTTCGGCCGAATCGCCGACGGCGGCGTAACTCTCCTCGACCAGCCACATCGGCATGTCGATCGCCTCGGCTACCCATTCCCGCAGCTTCGGCCCGGCAATCAGGCGTTTGATGCGCCGCCCGCAGAGAAACGACACCGCCCAGGCGGCATCGGCCGAGGGCGCCTGGGCGAAATAATCGCGCATCGCGGCCACCTTCGGCTTGGTCGCCGTGGTTGCATCGAGACGCATGTATAACGCCGTGAATCGCCGCATTAGCCCACCGTATTTGTGCCCATGACCGGCGAATCGGGAAGGATGGAGCACGATTGACTTCCCGACCCCGTATTCCTGCGGGCGCCTTGTGCCACCTGATTTACAAAGCGCGCGACAGACGCTGTCCAGTGCGCCGGGACCGGCACGACGCAAGTACTTTCCAAACCAGACATGAACCTGAGCATTGCCGCTGCCAAGGTTGGTCAGGAGGCCGGTATTTGGGCTTTGCTGATGGATTCAAACAGATGGTCTTGCTCAGCATTCAGCCAGCGGGCCGGCGCTTTGTCGCTCATCGTGTCGGCCTGTACATCCAGCTTATCGGAGTCGAGGCCTGCAGCGATGACCCGAGCTTGTCATAGGATGCCACGATCGCGTCATAGGGGTAGGCGTTGCAGCTCTTGCCTTGGCAGCCAGGTGTTTACGGGAGGACAGGCACGAACGGTGAGTGGCCCGATAGGGCGAGAGCACGTCCTAACCGAAGTGGCGCATTGCGCCGCGTTCGCTGGAGTCTCGAGTTCGACGGCGCCAAGACGCAGCCGTATTCATCACCGGCATCGTGAAGCCATCGCCAGAGAGGATCGGCGAAGCAACGCCGAACGACGAGCCCGAACGCTTGTCCGGGCTCCACGGTTCGGATGGCGGTGATTTTTTATTCGAGCACGACCGTTCTGTCTCCATTTAGAAACACGCGTCCATCCAGATGCAATGCCAGGGCGCGCGCCAGGGTATGGCATTCGCAGTCGCGCCCTTTTGCCACGAGATCACTTACGCTGTCGGCATGATCCACCCGGGCCACGGTCTGCTCGATAATCGGGCCCTCGTCGAGGTCGGTGGTGACATAGTGCGCAGTCGCGCCGATGAGCTTGACGCCGCGCACAAAAGCTTGGCGATACGGTTTGGCGCCTTTGAAACCGGGCAGAAACGAGTGGTGAATATTAATTGCCCACCCGCGCAGTTTTCGGCTCAGATCGTCCGACAGGATCTGCATGTAGCGCGCGAGCACAACCAGCTCGGTATCCGTGTCCTCGATCAATTGCCAGAGTGCGGCTTCTTGCTCGGCACGGGTATCGGCCGTAACCGGCAGGTGCACGAACCTGAAACCGTAAGCGTCCGCCAGCGGCTTGAGATCGCGATGATTGGAGGCGATGGCCGTGATATCCATCGCCAGTTCGCCGCGTTCGTGACGATACAACAGATCGCGCAGGCAATGATCGGTTTTTGAGACCATGAGCAATACGCGCGGTCTCGCATCGACGGGCTTGAGCGACCAGCGCATGTCGAACCGATCGGCGACCTCGGCAAAACTGGCCGTCAGTGCCTCGGAGTCGACGTCAGGGTCGACCCCGAACAAAACACGGGCGAAGAACCGATTTTCGTTAACGTCGTCGAACTGATCGAATTCGACGATATACCCTACGTACCGATCGATGAATTCGCTGATGGCGGCGACCTGTCCCTGCGCGCTGTTCGCCGTAGCGGTCAGAATGAATCGCGTGCTGCCAGCCGCGTCGATTGGGCGGATGCTAGCCATTGTTTACCCTCGTTCTTCTTGTGTAGCGGCAACCGCCGGTGCGTCGTTGACCGGGGTTTGGGTGACAGCCAGGCACGACTGCGGCGCGCGTACTTCACAGCCGTATTCCCCCGATGCATCGCGCAGCCACTGCCAAAGATAATCGGCAAAGCTGCGGCGCACGACGATTTCGAATGAACGGCCCGGCTCGATGACGCGGATGAATGCCGTCGTCTTGGCCAGCAACGTGCGCGCACAATCGCCGGTGCCAAACACCCGCGGATGCAGATCGAGCGTGGTGCCCTTGGCCAGCACGTCGAGCGCATGTTCACCTTCGATGGCGATCAGCGTCTGACCGCCCGACAGATCAACTACGCCGGCATGCACGTCGCCCAGCGCCACACGTAGCCGATCAAGCCAATCCTGGCGCGCTTCGGGCTCGCACAACAGCAACCACTCGGTCGGGCGCTGCCAGGCAATGACCACGTCGGTGCCTTCAACCACAGTGTTGGGCGTGGTCGCAGGCGCGATCCCGAGCGTATCGCGACAAGCCTTGAAAAAAGCCTCGTCGTCAGGCTCGCCGCGCAGCGCGATCTGGCCGAGAAACGGCCGCTCGAACAGCGTGACCCGGGCGCCGGTCTGGCCGCGTCCCCCATGCACCGCGTCGGTCTGGGCAATCAGTGGGCTTTGCATCCGGTTATCAGACATTTTGACGCGCTCCTTCCTTGTCGTAGAACACGGGGCTGGTGATTTCGGCGGCGATCACACGGCCGTCGGGTTGCGGCGAATACACAGTCTCGCCGTGGCGCTTGTGGCCGCCGTTAACCAGGGCCAGCGCGAACGAGCGGCCCAGGGCTGCGCTGTAATAGCTCGATGAGACATAGCCGGTCATGGGTACCGGCGATTCGAAGCTCGGTCGCCGTTCGGAATCCGCATGATCAACAAGCTGGGCCCCTTCGGGCAGCACCGTTTCCGGCTCCTTGGGCAGCAGACCGACATACTGTCGGCGACTGTCCAGCACGATATCCGGGCGTTCGAGGGAGCGCTTACCGATGAAATCGGTCTTGTTCTTACCAATGGCCCACTGCATGCCCATATCCAAGGGTGTCATCGAGCCATCGGTGTCCTGTCCGGCCACGATGAAGCCTTTCTCTGCACGCAGCACATGCATGGTCTCGGTGCCGTAGGGTGTCAGGCCATAAGGCTCGCCCGCTTTCATGACGGCGTCCCAGAGGGCCTGACCATAGTTGGCGTCGACGTTGATCTCGAACGCCAGCTCCCCGGTAAAGCTGATCCGGAAGATACGCGCGGGTATCCCCGCAACCGTACCCTCGCGAAAGCTCATGAACGGAAAAGCGTCCCGCGACAGATCGATGTCGTCGCAAACGGCCTCCACGATCTTGCGGCTGTCCGGCCCATTGACCGCCATGGTGGCCCACTCGTCGGTTACGGAGGTGAAAAACACCTTCATCTCCGGCCACTCGGTCTGGTGCCATTCTTCCAGCCAGCGCAGCACACCGGCCGCCCCGCCGCTGGTCGTGGTCAACAGATAATGATTCTCGCCGAGCTTGGCCGTCACGCCATCATCGAAGATCATGCCGTCTTCGTGCAGCATGAGGCCGTAGCGACAGGTCCCGGTCTTCATCTTCAGCCGGCCGCCGGTATAGATCATTTCCAGGAAACGATTGGCGTCCGGGCCGTGCACCTCGATCTTGCCGAGCGTCGAGGCATCGAGCACCCCGGCATGCTGACGCGTGGCCAGGCACTCGCGGTTGACGGCGTCCTGCATTGATTCGCCGGCCTTGGGGTAGTACCACGGCCGGTGCCACTGACCGACGTTCTCGAACAACGCGCCGTGGGCGACGTGCCATTCGTGCATCGCGGTCTTGCGCACCGGGTCATACAATTCGCCATGCTCACGGCCGGCCATGGCGCCGAACGACACCGGCGTATAGGCCGGACGGAACGTGGTGGTACCGGTCTCCGGAATGCTCTGGCCCAGCGTGCGGGCCAGAATCGCCATGCCGTTGATGTTGCCGAGCTTGCCCTGATCGGTACCAAAGCCAAGCGCGGTATAGCGCTTGACGTGCTGGATCGACTCGTAGCCCTCGCGCGCGGCGAGCACGATATCGGACGCCGAGGTATCGTTCTGGAAATCCACGAACTGCTTGGGCCCACGGCTCATGGGCTGGCCCTTGGGCACCAGCCAGAACGGCTGGATCGGCATCTCGGCGGGGGCCTCCGCCACACTCAGATCGGGCGCAGCACCCGGCTTGAAACCCGCCGCAGTCGCCGCCTCAGCACCGCTGCTGATGCCCTGATCCAGGCAGTCGCGCAGTGTGTTGACACCGGTCACCGCACCCGCAGAGCGCCGATCCTCTGTCGACGCCGGTGGCAGGAAACTCGCGGTTTCATCGCTCCATACCGGCAGCGCGCCCGTATGACAGTGCAGATGAACAGATGGCGACCAACCGCCCGAGTTCGCGACCAGATCACAGTCGATCAGCACGCGATCGCCGGTCAACTGCTCACCGGACAATCGCTGCACCTCGGCCCGCTTGACGCGCCGGGTGCCGCGCACATTGGCCACCACATGACCGCCGTAGATCGGCACACCGGCCGCGCGCACACGCTGGGCCAACTCGCCTCTGGGTTTGGCGCGCACATCAACCACCGCCGCGACTTCGATCTTCGCCGCATGCAGATCGAGTGCGGTCTGATAGGCGCTGTCGTTGTTGGTGAACACCACCGCGCGCTTGCCCGGCGCCACACCGTAGCGGTTGATATAGGTCGATACCGCCGAGGCCATCATCACGCCCGGCCGATCGTTGTTGGCGAACACCAAAGGGCGTTCGAGCGCGCCGGTTGCATGGACAACCTGAGCAGCGCGCACACGCCAATAACGGTGCCGGAGCGCGTTGTCGTCGTTCGCGCTGTCCGCATAATCGCCGCAATCCTCGACGATACCCACGAAATTATGATCGTAGTGTCCGAACGCCGTCGCCCGTTTGAGAACGCGGACATCGGGGAGCGACTCGAGCTCGGCGACGGTCGCGGCGACCCAGTCGGCCGCCGGGCGCCCGTTGATCGTCTCGGAGGCGGACAACAGCGAACCACCCAATTCGGCCTGCTCGTCGACCAGCATCACCCGCGCCCCGGCGCGGCCGGCGACGAGTGCCGCCGACAGGCCCGCTGCCCCGCCGCCGACCACCAGCACATCGCAGTGCGTGTTCATCTTGTCGTAGCGGGCGGGATCGGGTTTCGTCGGGGAGTACCCGAGCCCGGCGGCCTTGCGGATCTGGCGCTCGAAGTACGGCCAGGAGTTCTTCGGCCACATGAAGGTCTTGTAGTAGAAGCCGGCCGGCAACAGACTCGAAAATGTATTGTTGATCCCCATGAGATCGAACCAGAGGCTCGATACCGTAGAGGCTTTCAATCCTTCGTAAAGCTCGACCTGGGTGGCCCGCTGATCCGGGCGCACGGTTGCTCCCGAGCCGACCTGCATGATGGCGTTGGGCTCTTCGGCGCCCGCTCCGACGATACCGCGCGGGCGGTGCAGCTTGAAGCTGCGCCCAACCACCGACACACCGTTGGCGATCAACGCCGAGGCCAGCGTATCCCCGGCATAGCCGGTGTAGCGCTTGCCATTGAAGGTAAACGACAGCGGCCGGTCGCGATCGATTCGGCCGCCGGACGCCAGACGATAGGGCTGTGTCATGACTGACCTCCTGGAGTGCTCTCGCCCGGGCGATAAGTCGCCTCTATACGGTTGGTTACGGTGTCGCGCACTGCGTTGAAGAACTGCTGGCAACCATGGGCGTGATGCCACTGCTCACGAAACCGCCCGCGCGTATTGCGGCGCATGAACAGATAATCCGCCCATTCCGCGTCAGACAGCTGGGATGGATCGGCGGGGCGCTCGATATGCGCTTCGCCGGCGTAGGAAAACTCGCTCTGGTCGCGTGGGCCACACCAGGGGCAAGGAATTTGCAACATGGGAATCTCCTCCTTAGTCAGCCCGACGCACTAATGCGCAACGCCGGCAGCGCCGTGTTCATCGACCAGATAGCCCGTTGTGTAGCGATCCAGCGAAAAAGGCGCGTTGATTGGATGCGGCTCACCCGTGGCCAGCGTATGCGCGAATGTCCAGCCCGAGCCCGGCGTCGCCTTGAAGCCACCGGTGCCCCAACCGCAGTTGATGAACAGGTTCTGGACCGGCGTCTTGCCGATGATCGGGCTGGCATCCGGCGTGGTATCCACGATGCCGCCCCAGTGCCGCAGCATGCGCATGCGCGAGAAGATCGGGAACATCTCCTTGAGCGCCGCCAACTGGTGCTCGATGATGTCCATGCTGCCGCGCTGGCTATAGCCGAGATAGGCATCGATGCCCGCACCGATGACCAACTCGCCCTTGTCGGACTGGCTGACGTAGGCGTGCACCGCACCGGACATGATGACCGTGTCGATGATCGGCTTGACCGGCTCGGATACCAGCGCCTGCAGCGGATGCGACTCCACCGGCAGGGAAAAGCCGGCCATCTCCGCCAGCACACCGGAGTGCCCGGCCACCACGATGCCGACCTTGTTGGCGCCGATCGTGCCCCTGGTGGTTTCGACGCCGGTGACCTTGCCGCCGTCACGGATGATCCCCGTGACTTCGCAGTTCTCGATGATGTCGACGCCGGCGGCGTCCGCAGCCCGCGCATAGCCCCAGGCAACGCCGTCATGGCGTGCAGTTCCGGCACGCCGTTGCAGCGAGGCACCCAGGATCGGATAGCGTGCGTCCGGCGAGGTATTGATGATCGGCACCTCGCGCTTGATGTCGTCGGCATAGACCACTTCGCTGTCGATGCCGTTCAGGCGATTGGCATTCACCCGGCGATGGATGTCGCGCATGTCCTGAAGTGAATGCCCCAGGTTGTAGACGCCGCGCTGCGAGAACATCAGGTTGTAGTTGAGCTCCTGGCTCAGCCCCTCCCACAGCTTCAGCGACTTCTCGTATATCGCGGCCGACTCATCGTAGAGATAGTTCGAGCGCACGATGGTGGTGTTGCGTGCGGTGTTCCCTCCGCCCAGCCAGCCTTTCTCGAGCACGGCCACGTTGGTGATGCCGTGCTCCTTGGCCAGGTAGTAGGCCGTGGCCAGGCCATGGCCGCCGGCGCCGATGATAATCACATCGTATTTCCGCTGGGGCTCTGGGCTACGCCAGGCTTCCTGCCAGTTCTCGTGATGGGACAACGCGTTACGTGCGATCGAAAAGATCGAGTATTTCTTCATGATGGTTTCTCCTGGCCTTCGGGGCCCTCTCAGCACTCGATCACGTTGACTGCCAGTCCGCCGCGCGAGGTTTCCTTGTATTTGGTCTTCATGTCGGCGCCGGTCGCCCGCATGGTCGCGATCACCTTATCCAGCGAGACGAAATGCTCGCCGTCACCGCGCAGGGCCATGCGCGCGGCGTGGATCGCCTTGACGGCGCCCATGGCGTTACGCTCGATGCAGGGCACCTGTACCAGCCCGCCAATCGGGTCGCAGGTCAGACCGAGGTTGTGTTCCATGCCGATCTCGGCGGCGTTCTCGACCTGCCCCGGCGTACCGCCCAGACACTCCGCGAGCGCGCCGGCCGCCATCGAACAAGCCACGCCGACCTCGCCTTGGCAGCCGACCTCGGCGCCGGAAATCGACGCATTCTCCTTGTAGAGCACGCCGATCGCGGCGGCGGTGAGCAAAAAACGTGCGATGTCGTCGTCGCTGCCGTTACGGAATTCGACGAGATAGTTGAGCACCGCCGGGACGATGCCGGCCGCACCATTGGTCGGCGCGGTCACGACGCGGCCGCCGGAAGCGTTTTCCTCGTTAACCGCGAGCGCGTACAGCGTGACCCAGTCCATGATGTCCAATGGATCATCCTGCTCGGCGCGCGCCTGCAGATCGGCGTATAGCCGGGCGGCGCGCCGACGGACCTTCATCCCACCGGGCAGAAATCCTTCGCGATCACAGCCCTGTTGGATACAGCGCTTCATGACCGACCAGATCCGAAGCAACTCGGCCCGAATCTCGGCTTCGTCCCGCCAAGCGAGTTCGTTGGCGAACATGACGTCGCTGATGGCGATATCGTCGCGCTGACAATACGCAAGCAGTTCATCCGCGGTGGAAAACGGGTAGTGCTGGGGCGTCGTATCTTCGACGATGCGCGCCTCGCCGCTGTGGTCGTCGGGCTCGACCACGAAACCGCCCCCCACCGAAAAGAAGGTGCGCTCGGACAGGGTGTCGCCCGCCCGGCTGTAGGCGATGAAGTGCATGCCGTTGGGGTGGGCCGGCAGGCTCTTGCGCTTGTTCATGATCAACTCGCGCCGGTTGTGAAACCCCACCGTGTGCCGGCCAGCCAGCGCCAACCGACCGCTGTCCTTGATCGCGGCGACGCGCGACTCGATCGTTTCGACATCGACCGTTTCCGGTTCCTCGCCTTCCAGGCCGAGCATGACGGCCTTGTCGGTACCGTGCCCGCGACCGGTAGCCGCCAGCGAACCATAAAGTTCGACCCGAACGTCGGCCACCTGGTCGAGCGTATTGCTCTCGGCGAGACCTTCGGCAAACAACCGCGCAGCCCGCATCGGCCCGACCGTATGCGAACTCGATGGTCCGATACCGATCTTGAATAGTTCAAAGATACTCACTGCCATAATGGGCCCCTAGGCTGCGGTCGCAGCGCGATAGACGGGAAAGCGTTCGCACAGCGCCCGTACTTGCCGCCGCACGCGCAACGCCACGTCCTCGTCGTCGATCGCGTTCAGCACGTCGCACATGCCACCCGCCAACTGCCGGCATTCGGCCTCACCGAACCCGCGTGTAGTCGCTGCCGCCGTACCCACCCGGATACCGGATGTTACGAACGGCGACTGCGGATCGCCCGGCACCGCGTTCTTGTTGACCGTGATATTGACTCGGGCCAGGGCGGCCTCGGCCTGTTTGCCGGTCAGACCGCGTTTGATGAAATCCACCAGGAACAGATGATCATCCGTGCCGCCGGACACCACGTCGAAACCACGGGTCATGAAAATCTGGGCCATGGCACGGGCGTTATCGATGGTCCGATACTGATCGGCGGCAAAGTCGGGCGATGCCGCTTCGGCAAACGCGACCGCCTTGCCTGCGATCACATGCATGAGCGGGCCGCCCTGCATACCCGGAAACACCGCCGAATCCAGTTTTTTGTCCAAGTCCGGCTGGCCCTTGCTCAGAATCAGGCCGCCCCTGGGGCCACGCAGCGTCTTGTGGGTCGTGGTCGTGACCACATGGGCATGCGCCAGCGGACTCGGGTAAGCGCCCGCCGCAACCAGACCGGCCACATGGGCCATGTCCACGAACAACCAGGCACCGACCGCATCCGCGATCTCCCGAAAGCGCGCCCAGTCGACGACACGGGCATAGGCCGAAAAACCGGCGACGATCATCTTCGGCTTGTGTTCGCGCGCCAGGCGGTCGACTTCGTCGTAGTCGATATGCCCGGTCTCGCTATCGAGTCCGTACTGCACGGCGTTGTACAACTTGCCGGAGAAATTAGGCTTCGCCCCGTGCGTCAGATGGCCGCCATGATCCAGGCTCAATCCGAGGATCGTATCCCCGGGCTTGACCAATGCCAGATACACCGCGGCATTGGCCTGGGCGCCCGAGTGCGGCTGCACATTCGCGTAATCGGCCCCGAACAGCGTCTTGGCGCGATCGATAGCCAGTCGCTCGGCCACGTCGACATGCTCGCAGCCGCCGTAGTAGCGCCTGCCGGGATAGCCCTCCGCGTACTTGTTGGTCAGTACCGTGCCCTGCGCGGCCATCACGTTCGGGCTGGTGTAGTTTTCCGAGGCGATCAGCTCGACGTGTTCTTCCTGCCGACTTTCCTCATCGACAATGGCCGACCACAACTCCGGATCGGCGTCGGGCAAATTAGCGCGCGGTTCAAACATCGTCGTCTGTCTCCTCATTTATAGTGGCGGAACGCCTTTATGACGTAGTAAGAACTACAAGAGCACGCATGACTTGTATAATTGCGACAACACACATGCAGGTTTTGAAGGGCGGCTCAAGAAAGCGCGTTACAAACAGCCCTTGATGCGCCTGTCGCGCTGAGGATGCGCTGATGTCGACCGGACAGGCTTCGGGGCTGACATCTTGAGCACTGCCCGCGCGAAGCCACTCGAATGGGTGCAGCAATGACTCCAGACCTGACCCACAAATCCGAAAGCGATTCGGTGAAACTATCGGTGGGCATCGTGCTACTGCCGCGATTCACGCTCCTGCCCTTCGCTGCGTTCGTCGATTGTCTGCGTCTGTCAGCCGATAGCGGCGATACCAGCCGGCCGGTCAATTGCCGGTGGACCTTCATGACCGTGCGCGGCGACGCTGCACAATCGAGCTGTGGCGCCCAGATCACCCCCTGCACAACTTTTCAGTCGCCCAGGCGCTTTGACTATCTGGTCGTCTGCGGTGGCCTGCTACCCCAGGGCCGAGCCGCTGACGCCGCGACGCTGGACTACCTGCGCGAAGCGGCCGCGGTCGGCGTGCCGCTGGTGGGCCTGTGTACCGGACCCTTCGCATTGATCGAGGCCGGGCTGATGCGTAATCGGCAATGCTGCGTCAGCTGGTTCCATTATCACGACCTGACCGCCCGCTATCCCGACGTCACACCGGTCGCCGATCGCCTGTTTGTAGTCGATCGCGATCGCATTACCTGCTCCGGCGGCACCGCTGCAGCCGACCTCGCCGCCTGGA
Source organism: Salinisphaera sp. LB1 (assembly GCF_003177035.1). Taxonomy (NCBI): domain Bacteria; kingdom Pseudomonadati; phylum Pseudomonadota; class Gammaproteobacteria; order Salinisphaerales; family Salinisphaeraceae; genus Salinisphaera; species Salinisphaera sp. LB1. The sequence continues at coordinate 967,370 of NZ_CP029488.1, forward strand.
TGATCGAGCGGCATCTGGGTAAGACATGGGCTCAGAAAAGCATGCATATCCTGCTGATCGATCGCGCCCGAAGCGGCAACACAGCCCAGCCCCAACCGACCGTCTACGACCGGATTGCGGATAATCGTGTACGCCGCGCCATACTACTCATCGAACAACACCTGGGAGACCCGATCACCACGCCGGAGTTGGCATCGATGCTCAACATATCGCGACGCCAACTCGAGCGCGTTTTTCGTGACGAACTGGGCATGAGTCCGAGCCGGTTCTCGCGCACGTTGCGTTTGCGCTACGGTTACTGGCTACTCTCCAATACCGATCGTTCCATTGCAGATATCAGCATCGAATGCGGGTTTACCGACAACGCCCACTTTGCGAGACAATTCCGTGAACTGTTCGGCTTCACGCCGGCCAGCGTCCGTCGCGGCACACCGGCCCTCGACGAGCAAACATACTCGGACATCGACCAGATAAGAATTTTCAGAAAGACAGCCGGCCCAGCATAAGAATCAGCGTTGGCCGGCCAGCGGCGTTCCATTCGCTCTGTCCATTCGACTGAGCCGAATAGGCAGCAGACCGCCGACTGTTCTTTGGCTGGAAGTCACCATCAACCCGCCAAGCCGGCAAACGGTTTTCCGGACTGCCGCTGGCGCGGGCCGTGGCGAGTGTGAAATCGTCGATTGTCGAGGCATCGGCCCCGAGTCGATCAAAGACCGCCGCCCGCCGCTATGGGCGGGGCGGCGGTTGCGCGCTTCTAGATGAGCGTGCCGTGGGGATCGAGCACGAACTTCTGGGCCGCGCCTTTATCGAAGTCGGCGTAGCCCTGGGGCGCTTCGTCGAGGCCGATCAGCTGTACGTTGACTGCGTCGGCGATATGGACCTTCTCGTACAGAATCGCCTGCATCAGCTGACGCTGATAACGCATCGCCGGAGTCTGGCCGGTGTGGAACGAGATGGCCTTGGCCCAGCCGAGACCGAATTTCATGGAGATGTCGCCATGCCGGGCGCTGGCGTCTTCGGCGCCGGGATCTTCCGTCACGTAGAGGCCGGGAATGCCGATGCGTCCGCCCGCCTGAGTGATTTCCATCGACGCATTCAGCACGCTGGCCGGCTGCTCGTGTTCGTGGGCACAGCCGTGGCCGTGGGCCTCGAAGCCGACGGCGTCGACCGCGGCGTCGACTTCCGGTACGCCCAGCACCGACTCGATCAGTTCGCTCATGCTGGCGTCCTGACGCAGGTCGAGCGGCTGGCAGCCGAAGCTGCGCGCCTGCTCGAGGCGCTTCGGGTTCATGTCGCCGACGATCACGCAGGCGGCCCCCAGCAGCTGCGCGGATACTGCCGCGGCCAGGCCGACGGGACCAGCACCGGCGATATAGACGGTCGAACCCGGTTGCACGCCAGCGGTCACACAGCCGTGGAAGCCGGTGGGGAAAATGTCCGACAGCATGGTCAGGTCGGTCAGCTTCTCGATGGCCTGATCGCGATCGGGGAAGACCAGCAGCTGGAAGTCGGCGTAGGGCACCATGACGTATTCGGCCTGACCGCCGACCCAGCCGCCCATATCCACGTAGCCGTAGGCGCCGCCGGGGCGATCGTCATTGACGTTCAGGCAGATGTGGGTATCGCCGCGCTTGCAGTTGCGGCAACGCCCGCAGGCGACGTTGAACGGCACCGAGACGATGTCGCCCTTGTTGACGAACTCCACATCGCGGCCGCATTCGATCACTTCGCCGGTGATCTCGTGACCCAGCACCAGCCCCTCGGGGGCTGTGGTGCGCCCGCGCACCATGTGCTGGTCGCTGCCGCAGATGTTGGTGGTCAGAATCTTGAGAATGACGCCGTGTTCGCATTTGCGTTTGCCGAGCGCCAACTCGGGAAAATCGATATTCTCGACAGCGACCTTGCCCGCGCCGCGAAATACGACGCCGCGATTACCTGAAGATGACATGCGTGAACTCCTCCGTTCTTGCGGTTGTAGCACCTGTCCTTTGGGGAAGAAAACAGGACATGATGCGGACAGACGGGCGACTGGTAAGATCAGTCACACGTGCTGTCCAGGGGTGATGTCCGCCATGACGAGCATGGCGCGGCATCGATGATTGAAAGTCATCGCGCGACGGCGCTGCGTCAAACGACGCCTGCTGTCGCCGGGCGCTGGGGGGCACGACGACGAGACGCCGTCACGATCAGAAATCAACGACGACGTCCGTCTTCGGACGGCTGCAGCAGGACAGGATGTAACCGTCCTCGATGTCCTCCTCGGTGATCCCGCCGTTGTGATCCATCTCGACGTCGCCCGACTTGAGCCCGACGCGGCATGTGCCGCAGATCCCCATGCCGCAGGCCTTCGGAATATGCAGCCCGATCTTGGCCGCGGCCGCGTGGACGGTTTCGTTGGAATGAATGCGTATGCTCTTCGTGGTGCTGGTGAATTCGACCCGGCGCAGATCGGCATCGTCGACTTCCTCGGCGTCGAGCTCGGCTTGTTCGGCCAGCTCGATCACGTCCTCCTGGACCGCGGCCGGCGTCGCGTTGAAGTGCTCTTCGTGATAGTGCGACATATCGAAGCCGCGCTTGCGCAGAATGCCCTTGATGGCGTTCATGTACGGCGTCGGACCGCAGCAGAAGATCTCGCGCTCCAGGAAATCGGGCACCATCAGCTCAAGCATGGGCTCGGTCAGAAACCCGCGGAAGCCGGCCCAGGATTCGCCTCGCTTGTCATCGTGCTCGCAGACGATGTTCAGCGTGAATTCGGGCAGCCGCGAGAACATATGGGCCAGCTCGCGATGATAGATGATGTCGTGCGGCGTACGCGCACTATGCACGAACTGCAGATCCACGGCGGCATTGGTATCAAAGAACCAGCGGGTCATCGACATGAGCGGCGTGATACCCACGCCGCCGGACAGCATCAGGAGCTTTTCCGCGGGATAGTCGATGACATTGAAATTGCCAACCGGGCCGTGCACGGCCAGCACATCTCCGACGCCCACATTGTCGTGCAGCCAGTTGGAGACCTTGCCGTCGGGTATGCGCTTGACGGTGATCGAGAAGCTGTAGGGAACCGAGGGCGAGCTGGAGATCGTGTAAGAACGCATGATCGACTCGCCGTCGATCTCCAGCTCCAGTGTCACGAACTGGCCCGGCTTGAAGAAGAACATGACCGGCTGTTCGGACATGAAGCAGAAAGTGCGGACGTCCGCGGTTTCCTGGATGACCTTGACGCAACGCACGGTGTGACGACCGTTGGTCCAGGTCTGCGTGTTTACCGGATTGGAGAAGTTCATTGTCATGGTATCGCCACTGAGCGGTGCAGGGGGGCGGCCCCTTGAGCTAGTCGGCCCGATTGACGGACCGTCATCCTGGGTTGGATTCTGGGCGCCCCGTGTGCGGGCGACTTTTCTGTAAGCGACACGCACTTATTCGAGGGCTCCATCCAGACGAATGGCTGATGCAATCGACGTCGCCTGGAGGATTCGCGATGTCGTTACCAGACAACTCGAGTTGTAAGGCGTGTTTTACACTGAAATTTAAGTTCAGGCATGTCCCGTATCAACACGGCTCCGTATGATCAGAAATATGGGTTGTACGGCCGTGTCGACGATATGCGCCAGACGTGCCGTCGCTACGTGTAAAGACGGCATGCAATGAGGAAGTCCCCATGGATTTGACAGCTCGTTCCCCGCTCGAAGACCCGCTATCCGGCATTGGCGAAACAGTAGCGGCCATGCTTCAGGCACGCGCACGCAACTATTCGTTGCCGCAGCCGTTCTATAACGACGAGCGCCTGTTCGCGTTGGACATGAAGAATATTTTTGAGAAGGAGTGGCTATTCGCCGGCATGACCTGCGAGATCCCCAAGAAGGGGTGTTTTCTCACCGTCAACGTCGGCAGCAACTCCGTGATCGTCGTGCGCGGCGATGAGGGCACGATCCATGCCTTCCATAACGTCTGCCGTCACCGCGGTTCGCGTCTGTGCAGTCAGGCCAAGGGCAAGGTTGCCAAGCTGGTCTGCCCCTATCACCAGTGGACCTACGAACTCAACGGGCAGCTGCTGTTCGCCGGCACCGACATGGGCGCCGACTTCGACATGTCGGCCTATGGCCTCAAACCGGTACACGTGCGCACGGCGGGCGGCTTCATCTTCATCTGTCTGGCCGAGGAACCGCCGGAACTCGAGGCGTTCCAACGTGCGCTCGACGAGTATCTGGGTCCGCACGGCATGGACGACGTCAAGGTGGCCGCCGAGTCGGACATCATCGAGCAGGCCAACTGGAAGCTGGTGATCGAGAACAACCGGGAGTGCTATCACTGCAACGGCGCGCATCCGGAGCTTTTGAACTCGCTCTACGAGTTCGACGACACCGACGACCCCCGCGCCACGCCAGAATACAAGCAGGTCGTCGAGCGCAAGCAGAGCGACTGGGAAGCCGAGTGCATTCCCTGGCAGCTCAAGCGCTTCGGCAAGCGCAACCGGATCACGCGGACGCCGCTGGTAGAAGGCACGGTCTCGATGACCCCGGACGGCCAGCAGGGCGTCAGAAAACTGATGGGGCGACTGACCAGCCCCGACATGGGATCTCTGCGCATTCTGCATCTGCCCAATTCGTGGAATCACGTCATGGGCGATCACGCGGTGGTGTTTCGGGTGACCCCGGTCGGACCGCAGGAAACGCGGGTGACCACAAAGTGGCTGGTGAACAAGGATGCCCAGGAAGGCGTGGACTACGATCCCGCGTCGCTGCGCAAGGTGTGGGACGCCACCAATGACCAGGATCGTCGGCTCGCCGAGGAAAACCAGCGCGGCATCAACTCGATCGGCTATGAGCCTGGCCCGTATTCCAAGACCTTCGAATTCGGCATCATCGATTTCCTCGACTGGTACAGCGAACGAATGCTAACCCATCTGGGAAGCGAATCCCCGGCGTTGCAGCTCGCCAACGCGCAATAAGCCGCTGATCGGCCCTGATACGTGCGAACCGGCCGGGTTCGCACGTACCCCAGTTGTATCAGGCCACTCTGAGGGCGAGTTTCACGCCGACAATAGGGCACAGACCCTGCGTGTTCGCCGCAGATCAGACCCATGTGGAATAACAGTGAAAAATGGGTTTGAGGCACTATCCGGCGCGGCCTTTTGACAGCCGGCAGGCGTCGAGCGGTTTGGCGCAATATCGCCCAGCCGCGATCGAGTAGCGAAATCCGAAAGCGCGTTTCGTGCACGGTTGGACGACGCCGCCCAACCCAGGGCGCCACGGTACCGCGGGGCCATTTTTCGGCTTTCTCGCCCCTTACCCTTTGTCGATCGCGGCATATTTGGTGACGCCCACGCGGCCGGCCTCGCGTGATGCCCGGACGATCAGCGATTCGGGTTTGACCGGCGCCTTTTTTCGTAATGCTCCGAGGCGGTGGGCGCCAAGTCGCGTGCCGGCGAGCATCACGAATCATCACCCGGTTGCCTGGCCGTCCGAACCAGCCCTATCCCAACTCGAAGTAGCGAATTTACGGAACGCTATTGCTTTATCCTCACTTCACCATTTTTCTTAAGAAAATTTTTAGATATGAATCACGTATGTCCCAGGACAAGCTGGCATATCATAGGATTCAAGGCTCCCTAGGACGGTTTTTATTTCGAATAAAACGGACTCCCGTACAGACGGTTTTTGTAACCGGCTTCGAACTCCTGTTTTGGACGAAAGTACTACAGAGATATATCTACTTTTCTTGCTAAATCAGGGTTAGCATACGGTGTATGAATACATGCGCCTCAGTACCCACCATCAACAGCGACTGACAACGGCTGAGCCTCAGTACGTCATTGGGAAACGCCACATGTCCGTCCTGGCGACTACGTGCGTATCGATTTCCATCCTTTGACGACACAATCCGTACATTGGGGCACTGCGGCCGAACTATCCGGCGCTTAGAAACGACCTATATGCAGCAAGCAAAGTTTCATAACCCACAGCCGACACGCATCGGCTTCCTTGTCGTGCCGAACTACTCGGCGATCGCCTTCTCTACCGCGATCGACCCATTGCGCATGGCTAACCAACTGGCCGGCATACCGCTATATGAGTGGTCCGTGATCAGCCTCGACGGTCAGCCCGTGCCTGCCAGTAATGGGTTGGCAGTCTCGCCTAATACGGATATTAACAACGCCGGAAAACTGGACATGCTGTTCGTTTGTGGCGGGATCGATATTCGCGATTGCTGCGACCAAAGACTTCTGCGCTGGCTGCAATCGCTGGCCGCGCAACACGTCGAACTCGGGGCCATTTGCACTGGCACCTATCTGCTTGCACGCGCACAACTATTGCGTGGCTATCGCTGCACCATCCATTGGGAAAATATCTCCAGCATTGACGAAGAGCACCAGTTTCCCGATACGGTATTCACGTCCGAGTTGTTCGTGATAGACCGCGATCGCTATACCTGCACGGGCGGTATCGCGCCGCTGGATATGATGCTCAACATCATTGGGCAGCAGAAAAGCCGTTCGCTCGCGGAAACAATCTGCGAAGAGTTCATCCATGAACGTATTCGCAATGTAAGCGACATGCAGCGTATTCCGCTTCGCGTACACCTCGGTACGAGCCAGCCCAAGCTCGTGGATACCGTCTCGCTCATGGAATCGAACATCGAGGAACCACTAAGCCTGAACGATCTCGCGCGGCTGGTCGGTGTCTCGCGGCGCCAGCTCGAACGGCTGTTTAAAAAGCATTTGAACTGCGCGCCGACCCGCTATTATCTGGAGCTGCGGCTCAACCGCGCGCGCCAGTTACTGCTGCAGACAAATCTCTCGATTATCGACGTAGCATTGGCATGCGGCTTTACCTCCCCACCGCACTTCAGCAAATGCTATCAACATTTTTTTGGCCATACCCCGAGTCAGGAGCGACGCGGTCATGCCGCCAGCCGCGGACATACGGCGACAAGCGCAGCGCGACCGGCATCAGCTCACGATCCTTGATACCAACCAAAGACACAGCCACTAGATGTGATATTGCCGACTCGGCGCCAAGGGGCTCATGTAGCGCCTTGGGGTCGATAGGGCATCTGGTGGTGCTTAAGCACGCCATAAGCGAGATGGACGAGCTTGCGCATGGCGCCGCCGAGGGCGCTCATATCGCTTTTACCGCGTGCTGTTAAGCGTTGATACTGGGCCGCGATATCCGGGTTGTGTTTGGTGCTGACGATGGCGGCCATATAGAGCAGTTGTCGCAGTTTAGGGCCTGTTGCCGTTTCGTGCGAGTCCGCGCCAAGCGCTGTTTTGCGGCAAGACGAGGCGTAGTGCGCGCCGTGCAGTGACTCTGCACAAGCGTGCTACAACGCTGGATTGCCGCAAAACAGCGCTTGTCCCGAAGGGTTGGGCCGCAAATCGCGCCCGGCGGCGTTGCGAGTCTGGGTCGTGGCACGCCACGACGCGGCGACTCGCGCCTTGCCGGACACGATTTGCGGACTCCAACGCGGCGCTCGAACGAAACGGCAACAGGCCCTAGGCTTGCCGGCCTTGGATAGACGCGGCGGCCCATGGACCGAACTTCCCGAATCCCACGGCACCGGGATGACGCCGATGAAGGCCGCGGCTTGGCGGGCACTGGTGAAGTCGCGGCTTCGCAGTGTGGCCAGCAGGCGCCGCGATACGGTGGGGCCAATGCCGGGCACCGACTCTAATAAAGCGCGATCTTTTTTCAGCGCGGGATGGCGATCGATATGATCGTCAATATCGCGCGTCAACCGATCGCGTTCGGCCCGTAGCGCGTCGAGCACCGTATCGATCGACGCGATGATCTCTTGGGCCTGAACGACCTCGGCCTTTTCCCGGCGATTGCGCTCGCGTTGAATATCTTTATCGAGCGCCTCAAGACGGGCGAGACGCGCTTTGAGTCCACGCACCGCCGTAAGTTCGGGCTGCCACGGCCCAGCTCGACGAGCCGCGCCCTAGACCATATGGCTTGCACCGCAATCCATGATGCTCTTGGGATCGGCCAAATTCTTTTTGGTACAGATGTTTGGCGATGCAATTCATACAGGCAAGATGAACGCATTCCATGCCACGCTTTGCGCCGGTTTCACCTGCATCCGCCGGACCAACCGTGGCGGCGCGCTGATCGCGTCGCCACGGCTCGACCGCTTACCAAGCGTGAAGAAGGCTCATACCACTGGCGCCTCAGGTCGCGCAGTGCCGCGCCGCGTTGCCATTCGTGGGACTATCGGCGGCGGCCGGATCGCCAGGCACCGGCAGGCCATGCTGACGACAAGCGGCACCCAGGGTATTGAGCAATAGACAGGCGATCGTCATTGGGCCCACGCCGCCCGGCACCGGGGTGATGGCGCCCGCCGTTTTCCTCGCTTCGGCGAACGCGACATCGCCAACCAGTCGCTGCTTGCCGGACGAACTGCATTCGACGCGATTGATACCCACATCAATCACGGTCGCACCGGGTTTGATCCAGTCGCCGCGCACGGTGCCGGCACGCCCGACGGCCACCACCAGAATATCTGCGGTGCGGGCCAGAGCAGGAAGATCGCGTGTTTTGATATGCGCCATGGTCACCGTGCATTCGGCGCGCAGCAGCAGACTGGCCACAGGTTTGCCGACAATATTGGAACAGCCGATCACAACCGCGTGCAGACCGGCCAGATCATCCCCGCGCACATGTTCGATTAGCATCTGGCAAGCCATCGGCGTGCAGGGAACCACGGCATTGCCGCCGTTCCAGAGGCGCCCGGTATTGACCTCATGGAAACCATCTACGTCCTTGCTCGGATCGATGGCTGAGAGTACGGGGGCGACACGAATCTGCGGCGGCAATGGCAGTTGCACGAGGATACCGTGAACTCGTGGGTCGGCATTCAGTTCCTCGATCAGCTGGAGCAGCGACTCCTCGCTCGTGGTTTCCGGCATGTTGTATTCGAAGGAGTACATGCCGGCCTGGATGGTCTGCCGACGTTTGTTGCGCACATACACCTGGCTTGCCGGATCCGCACCGACCAGTACCACCGCCAAACCCGGCGTCACCGAGTACTCGGTAGCGAGCACCGCGACCTGGCGCGCGACCCGGGCACGCGTCGCAGCGGCCAGGGCCTTGCCTTCGATATAAGTGGCGTTAGGCATGCCTTCCGGATGATTCATACCGGCAGCCCTCAGGCGTGACGACGGGAGCGCTCGGGCAACGGGCTCGACGCCTCGCCCAGACCTTTCAAACGCGTGTTGTCCGGATCGTAGAGACCGCGACAGCCCACGGCCTCCACCCGGACCGGATAAGGCTGACCGAAATACTCGAGCACCAGATCGCGGCCCTCCTCTGCGTACTGCCACGGCAGATAACCCAGCGCGATGTTCTTACCGACCGAGGGACCGAAGGCAATGCTTGTCGCATATGAACGTCGCCCCAACTCATCGACCGGCACCTCGCCGGTTTCCGGATCGAGAATCGGCCAACTGCCCACGGGATAGCGTGCAACACCATTCCGGTCGACGTTTTCCAGCATGGTCATGGTGCACAGATACGCCGGCTGATGCGTTCGCTCACGCTGCGTCAGATAGGCTTCCTTGCCATGGAACTCGGCCGCTTTGACTTTCGGTCGCGACAGGCCAGCCTCATACAGATTGTAATCCGTGAGCAAATCTGCGTTCTGCAGGCGCAAGCTCTTTTCCAGCCGGCGACTGCTGGCATAGGTTTCGATACCAACCGGTGTGACACCGGCTTCGAACAACAGATCCCAGAGCGTCAGACCGTAGGAAAACGGCATGTACAGTTCCCAGCCCAATTCCCCGACATAAGAGATTCGGAATGCCCACACGGGCAAGCCGCGCACGCTGATCTCGCGCGCGGTGGCAAAGGGGAAGCCGGTCTCGCTCAGGCCGTCCGGGTCGTCGGCCAACGTCTGCAGCACTTTGCGTGCATTCGGCCCCCAGAGGCCGAGAGTCGCCAGCGAATCGGTGCGGTCCTCGATGTGAATAGTCGCGCCGCGCGACTCGGCCATGCGCTGAATCCAGACCAGATCGCGCGAACCGGTGCCGCCGCCACAGACCACGCGATAACAATCGTCGGCCAGACGAATAATGGTCAGATCAGCGCGGATACCGCCCGCGTGATCGAGGAAATGCGTATAGACGCCCTTGCCGATCGGCGTGGTGCCGCCGACCTTGGCCACCGACAGATACTCAAGCAGAGCTTCGGCGTCCGGTCCGGACACGTCAAAGATGGCGAAGTGGGACAGATTGATCATGCCCACGTCGTCGGACATTTTCAGTTGCTCGGCATTGGACACGCGCCAAAAATGGCGGTCATCCCATTCGTTGGCGCGCTCGGGAACACGATCACCGTAGGTCTCGAGCAGATGTTCATTGGCGGCATAGCCGTGCGCGCGTTCCCAGCCGGCCGACTCCATGAAATAGCCACCCAGCTCCTTCTCGCGCGACCAGAACGGGCTACGGCGCATGTTGCGGCCGTTTTCATACGGCTCGCTTGGATGTACGGCTGGATTATAGATCTTCTTGGCGGTCTCGTAGACGCGCCCGTAGACGTAGCTGGGGGTCTTCTGGATCGGATAGAAACGGGCAATGTCGATGTCGCAAGGGTCGACTTCCGGCTTGCCGTGGGTCATCCAGTCGGCCAGCACCTTGCCCATGCCCGGTCCGTCCTTGACCCAGACCGCTTCGCCGAACCACAGGCCGCGCGTCTCCGGCGATTCGCCCAGCAGTGAACCGCCATCGACCGAGACCGACATCAGACCGTTGAACGAGTTCTTGTCGTCCCAGCCGATATCACCGAGGATCGGCATGATCTCGACCGCACGCTCGTAGGCGCTCATCACCTGCTCGATGTCGAGATCGCGCATGGAGGGCGACATCCGGGCCTCGCCGGGCTCGGCGATATCCTTCACGTAGACCAGCCGCGGATCGTCCTGTTCGTAATAACCCCATTCCAGCTTGCCGCCCTCGCTGGTCGTCGGGTCGCCAGTATCGCGCATGTACGAGGAATTACCCTGATCCCGAAACAGCGGATAGCCGATCTCCTTGCCGGTCCCGGCGAACTCCTCATACGGGCCAAAGAACATCAGCGGGTGTTCGAACGGCATCAACGGCATCTTCGCACCCGCCATTTCGGCGAGTGGCGGACCCCAGATGCCGGCAGACAATACGACGATCGAGGTCTTGATATAGCCGCGGTGGGTCTCGACGCCGCAGATACGACCGTTCTGTACGTCGATCGACAGCGCCGGCGTATTGGCAAAGGTGGTGAGCTTACCGCTCGCCCTCGCCTGTTCGACCAGCTCGCCGGCGACCCGCTGGGATCTCGGCACAACAAGCCCGGCGTCCGGATCCCACATTGCGCCCTGGATCAGACTTTCCTCGACAAGCGGGAAACGCTGCTTGACCTCTCGCGGGCTAATCAGCGAAACATTGGTACCGAATGCCTTGCCCGAACCGACCTTGCGTTCGAGCTCCGCCATGCGCTCGTCGTCCCCGGTCCGGGCGACCTCGATGCCGCCAACGCGGCTGTAGTGGCCTAGCGACTCGTAGAACTTGCGACTATAGACCGTGGTGTAGCACGACATTCTGTCGTGCGAGGTCATGTAGCAGAAATCCGACGCATGCGAGGTTGAACTGATATCCGACGGAATGGCGGACTTATCGAGGCCGACGATATTGCGCCAACCCTGCTCGATCAGATGATGCGCCACGGACGCGCCGACAATGCCGCCCTGACCGACGATGACAACGTCTGCTTTTTCGGGGAACCGCGCCATTAACGTTCTCCTCTCACTTTCGTTTCTGATTGCTGTAATTGCACTGGTAATAATTTGGGGTGCTCGAACCGCCGACGTTGCCCGTATCCGGCCATTGGACGTCCAACCGACTCATTCGCACATGGCGCCAGCTTTCGGCACCCCGACCTGATTGAACGTAATTGATAGACCAACCGGCGATACCGAGCTCCGTATTCCCGCGCTTCGGCGTCATATCGTCGACCCGCGTATCGGAGTTGAGCCACGATGGCTCCGCGAATCGACCCATCAAGCGACTGTTCTTTTTGAGAAAGCGAGTCGAGGCACCGAGCCCGATATTGAGTCTCTTTCGTCGACCCAGAAGACCGCGAATACCTGCATGCACCGGCAGATTGACACCGTGGCTGCGGCGTATGCGCGCCATCCGGTTGCCGATCATCGTGGTATCGAAACAGAACCGGCTCACCATGGGCCCGGCAAAAAAGCACTGGGCTCAGAGCGCCTCGTCCGGCAACTCCGTTGCAAGCGACGCGCGGCCCTCGGCGAAATCGTTTCGCCGCCAGATGGATTCCGGCGCTATCGCTTGATTTCCGGACCTGCTCGGCCAACCTGATCGTGGCCGATATGCCGCCGGCGGGGAAACGACTCACGATAACCATCGACCTGTCCGGAAGTTCACGACCCCGGGCCAGCAGGCCACGCATTGGGCTGAACCCACAACGCGGCTGCGCCCAAGCCCGGCGTAGCGCATCCCGGCCCCATTGATGTTCGCAACGTCGCCCGGATGCAGGGCCGCGTCTTTTGACGAACCCATCTCGGGCCGCGTGTTCGTATTCGTGGCGATGTCGGTCGCTACCTGGTGCACGAATGCCCTCCTGGTCTTTGGCGTTGATGGGCTGGACGTCTATTGCACAGAGCAAATCGGGCAACATCGCCGACGGTCGACTACAGCTGGAAAACTCATGTTTCCCAAGCCGACTTCTGAGTTTGAAATTACGCGGAAGATCGGACCTGCAATGGCTTGAAAACGACGCACGCAGTCGCAAATGCGCCATTGTTGAGATATCAGGCGTTAAACCTCGGAGTGACTTAACCGGCGCGCCAGCATAAAGCAATGTCGAGCCTAATCAGCCCTCAAAACGACGGTCTTTTGCCAATGTCGCATCCCGATAATGCGACGTCGCGCACGGAACACCGGAAGTCTGGCAGGCGCGTAATGTCGGCAGCGTACTCACATTTAGCGCTTCAGCGCATTTCAATACCTCGAGTTGCCCCAAGGAGTGATTGCGTTACAGCCTGAACGAGGCCCGAGCCGGAGAAGCCGCTAACCTAAACCCAATTTTCAAGGATTGCGCCGCCATGTCGAATTCGAACCAACCCAACTACCAGCAAAGCATCGATCAAAGTGATCGGCACGTGCCATACAACCTCCGCCAGACCGGCGATCCCGGCATTCAGATGCTTATGTCAACGCGGGTACGCAAGTCGCCCTACTGGCATCTGTCGGTCGAGGCCGGCTGCTGGCGTGCAACCGTATACAACCGCATGTATCACCCGCGCGGCTATGTCCGTCCGGAAGATGGCGGCGCGATGGTGGAATATCGGGCACTGGTTAACGACGTCACGCTCTGGAATGTCGCGGTCGAGCGCCCGATTCGAGTCAAGGGACCGGACGCAGAGGCGTTCTGCAACTATGTTTGCACACGCGATGTCACCCGAGTGGCGCCGATGCGCGGACGCTATGTCGTGCTGTGCGACACCAAGGGCCATGTGCTGAATGATCCGATCATGCTGCGGATATCGGACGACGAATTCTGGTTCACAATCAGTGATTCGGATCTCGCGTACTGGTTCAAGGGCGTGAACGTCGAGGGTCGCTTCGACGTCAGTATCGACGAAATCGACGTCTCCCCGTTGCAGATTCAGGGTCCAAAATCCGAAGCGATGATGATCGACCTGGTCGGCGAAGGGGTGCGCGACGTGCCCTATTACGGGCTCATGGCTTCGGTTATCGACGGCGTCGATGTGCTCGTGTCACAAACCGGCTTCACCGGCGAGAAGGGTTACGAGGTCTACGCTTACGACTCGACCATCAACGCCGAGACCGTCTGGAACGCTATTCTCAAAGCCGGTGAAAAACATAATCTGATGGTCATCGCCCCGGCCCATCACCGCCGAATCGCGGCCGGTATCCTGTCTTACGGGCAGGATATGGATCACGAAACCAATCCGTTCCAGTGCAACCTCGGCCATATGGTGCCGCGCAAGAAAACCGCGGACTATATCGGCAAGAAAGCGCTGGAAGCCACCCGTGAGCAGGTCGAGAACGGCAATCCGCCATTCACCCATCAACTGGTGGGCCTCAAGCTCGGCGGCAAACCGATCGAGGACTATGCTTCCGACTTCTGGCTGGTCGCCAAGAGCGCCGATGCCGAGCCTTGCGGCTATATTACCTCGCCCTGGTACTCGCCGGAGCTCGAAACCAATATCGCAATGGCTTACGTGCCGGTCGCCGAGAGTGCGCTGGGCACCCAGCTCGTGGTTTGGCTGCCCGAGGCGCTTCAATCGGTACCGGGCAAACCGGTTGATGCCGAAGTGGTCGAGATGCCGTTCCGCGAATCCGTCAACAAGAGTTCGCGGGAACAGGCCAAGGCCCAGGGGCGCGACTACGCTTACTGAGTCCATCTGCGACTGAGCCGGCGGCCTCGAAACGAGTTGGTGTTCGCTTGAATGCAGGGCGGCGCGCGGGTGTACAAACACCCTCGGACAGCCGCCTTCTTGCACGGCTCCTGCGGATAGACCGCGTGCGTTCGCACCGGAACACTCGTGGCACCCAAGCCATAGGACAGCAAGGCCGTGCACGCTGAACCAACAGCGACCCGTTGCCGATGGCGGTTCGCTCACGCGAACCCATTGCGTAAAAAATATGTTTAAAGCGACCATGAAGCGAATAGCAACAGCCGATGAAGCAAATACGACCCGTCGCCGCCCACATCCATCTGATGGCGGTGGGTGGCGATGCCGATCGGGTGTCCAATGCGATTCGGAGCGCGCGTCATCGCGTTCAATGATCTGGATAGCGAGGCCATCCACGATTTCGAGGTCGAATACCTGCCGGTAACGTCGGCCGTTGACGCCGGCGGCCACTCCATCCACGACAGCGGCGTGACGTACCGGCGCCGTTTTATCGCGGATATTCGGGCAACAGTCGAATAGACATTGATCCGAGCAAGAACGAAGCTCAGTAACCTAGTATTCCAATCAGAGCACGGTTATGGACGAATCGATAGAACGCGATGTCATGGCATACGATGTGGTCATCATCGGCGCCGGCCCGGCAGGTCTTGCGGCGGCCATGCGTCTCAAACAGAAAGACGCCGACAAGAGCGTCTGCGTGCTGGAGAAAGCCTCGGAGATCGGCGCCCATAGCCTGGCCGGCGCGGTGATCGAGACCGGTCCGCTGGATGAACTCGTGCCCGGCTGGCGCGACGATCCGCCCCCGATCTGCGTGGACGCGACCGACGACGAATTCTGGATGCTGAAAAAAGACGGCGCGCGCAAGCTGCCCACCCCGCCGCAACAGAACAACCATGGCAACGTCATCATTTCCATCGCCAACCTCATGGCCTGGCTGGCGCCGAAGGCCGAAGCGCTGGGCGTGGAAATCTATCCCGGCTTTTCGGCCGCCGAGGCCGTTTTCGACGAGTCCGGAGCCGTCAAGGGGGTACGTACGCCGGACATGGGGCTGGACCGCCAGGGTAACCGGAAAGACAGCTTTACGCCGGGCATCGAAATCCACGCTCCGGTCACGATCTTTGCCGAGGGCTGTCGCGGCCATTGCAGCAAGCAGCTGATCCAACACTTCGAGCTCGATAAGGACTACGACCCGCAAACGTACGGCATCGGTCTTAAGGAGCTGTGGGAAGTACCCGAAGGCCGCACCCAACCGGGCTTGATCCAGCACACCATCGGCTGGCCACTGGATGACGCCACCTACGGCGGCAGCTTCATTTATCACCTCAACAACAACCGAATCGCGATTGGTTTTGTGGCCGGCCTCGACTACGCCGACCCGCGCTTCAAACCGTTCGAAGCCTTTCAGCAATTGAAGCATCATCCCAAGATCAAGCCGCTGCTGGAAGGCGGCGAGATCATCTCCGCCGGTGCCCGCGCACTGGTCGAAGGCGGCTGGCAATCGTTGCCGAAGACCGAGATGCCGGGGGCGATCTTGATCGGCGACGCAGCAGGCACGCTCAATGTGCCTAAAATCAAGGGCATCCATACCGCCATGAACAGCGGCATGCTGGCCGCCGATCACCTCATTGACACGGGCAAAGCCGACGGCTTCGATCGCGTACTGCGTGGCTCGAGCGTGGCTAGAGAGCTGAAAAAGGTCCGCAATATCCGCCCCGGCTTCAACAAGGGGAAATGGAAAGGTCTGTTGAACGCGGCCTGGGAGACGGCCACTGCCGGCAAATCGCCTTGGACATTGCATAATCACAGCGATTGGCAAGCGACGAAAAAACTCAGCGAAATCGCGACCGAGACACCGGACGAAGCCCAGGACTATGTGAAGCGGGATCTCGCGCCGAGAGATCGGCTCGCTTCGGTCTATTTCGCGCAGACCGAGCACGACGAGGATCAGCCCGTGCATCTGCAGATTCTCGAACCGGATATCTGCACCAGCCGCTGCGTCACCGAATACGGCAACCCATGTACCCGCTTCTGTCCGGCTTCCGTCTATGAAATGGTCGATAACGCACAAGGCGAGCGCGAGCTGAAGATCAACGCCGCCAACTGCGTACACTGCAAGACCTGCGATATCAAGGACCCCTACCAGATCATCAATTGGGTCGTACCCGAAGGCGGCTCGGGGCCGAATTACTACAACCTCTGATTGCCAAGGAAAATCATGAAAGTACTGGTCAGCATTAAACGCGCAATCGACTATAACGTGCGCATACGAATTAAACCGGACGGCTCCGGCGTGGAGACCGACGGTGTCAAGCACAGTGTCAACCCGTTCGATGAAATCGCCATCGAGCAGGCCATGCGCTGGAAAGAATCGGGCGAAGCTGACGAAGTGGTGGCGGTGACGATCGGTTCGGATGCGGCCAAGGAACAGCTGCGCAGCGCGCTGGCTTTCGGCTGCGATCGCGCCATCCATATCAAAACGGACGAGCCGGTCCAGCCGTTGACCGCGGCGCGCGTGTTCGAAGCGATCGCCAAACAGGAGGAACCGACAGTCTTTCTGATGGGCAAACAGGCGATCGACGACGATGCCAACCAAACCGGGCAGATGACCGCCGCCCTGCTGGAGTGGCCGCAGGCGACGTTCGCCTCCGTGATCGAGCTGAACGGCGATACCGCTCGGGTCACGCGTGAGATCGATGCCGGCCTGGAAACGTTGGACGTGGACCTACCGGCCGTGATTACGACCGATTTGCGCCTGAACGAGCCGCGCTACCTCAAGTTGCCGGACATCATGAAGGCCAAGAAGAAACCGATTGAAGACAGCAGCATGGACGACCTGGGGGTCCGCCCCGCCCCCGGACTGGACACCCGGAAGGTCGCACCGCCGCCGCAGCGCGAACCCGGCGTGATGGTCGAGTCGGTCGACGCACTGGTTTCCAAACTCAAGGAAAAAGGTCTGTTATGAGCTCAATACTCGTTATCGCCGATCACCTGAACGGCACGCTCAATTCCTCGACCGCGCGGGCCGTGACCTGTGCGCGAGATTTGGGGATCGACACCATCGATGTCCTGGTGCTGGCCGACGACGGTGCCGCGCTTGCGGGCGAGGCGGCCCGGATCGAAGGCGTTACAAAAGTCCGGTACGCCGACAACCCCGCCAACGCGCATCCGGTGGCGGCCACCCTGGCGCCGCAGATCGTGGCCGCGGTCGAGTCCGGGGGCTATAGCCATCTGCTCGGCCCCAACACGACCTTTGGCAAGGATCTCATGCCACGTGTGGCCGCCAAACTCGGGGTGGCGATGGTTACCGACATCATGGCCGTGCATGGCCCTTATGAATTCGATCGACCGATCTATGCCGGCAACGCGATCACCACGGTTGCCGCATCCGAGGATCAAGTCCTGGTCGGCTCGGTCCGCAGCGCCTCCTATGCCGAAGCGCCCAACGGCAACGACGCCGCCGTCGAGGCACTGACCCTGGATGCCGAGCTACCCAGCCATACCCGGTTCGTCAATCTGGAGCAGCATAAATCCGATCGCCCCGATCTACAGACCGCGACCAAAGTCGTCTCCGGCGGCCGTGCCGTCGGCAGCGAGGAAAATTTCAAGCTGATCTACGACTTCGCCGACAAAATCGGCGCGGCAGTGGGCGCATCGCGCGCTGCGGTCGATGCCGGCTATGTACCCAATGACATGCAGGTCGGTCAAACGGGTAAGGTCATCTCGCCGGAACTCTATATGTGTTTCGGCATTTCCGGCGCCATTCAACACCTGGCCGGCATCAAGGACGCCGGCACGATCGTGGCCGTTAATAACGATGAAGACGCCCCGATATTCGAGGTGGCCGATATCGGGCTGGTTGGCGACCTGTTCGAGATCATTCCGGCTTTAGAGGCCCGAATGCAGCAATAGGATCGTCGACCCGGGCAGGCGATGAAAAATCGCCTTGCCCTGTGATGCGCGCCGCTCGACCCGACATCAGTCGCTTGATGCAACATCCGCGGAGAAACGATAGCGCGCAGAAGACGTCAGCCGGCGACCCTTCGGCGAAAGAATCGCGCATCGCGGCCACCTTCGGGTGGCCGCCGTCGTGTAACCGACGATTCGGCGACGTTACTGCCGAAGCGGTCGATATCGAAACGCAACGGGGTCTCGGCGAAGTATCCCTTCCAGAGCCGCAAGGTGAGTTAGGCAACCCGGCGGGCCGGATGGACGCCCATGCGCTGGAGCACGTCCACCATATAGGTATACGGATCGACGCCATGTAGTCGGCATGCACTGGTCAGGCTCCGGGTAATGCCCGCGGGCTCGGCCCCGACTTCCGTCCAACAGAACAGCCAATTGCGACGCCCGATCAGAATCGCCCGGCGTTTTTCTGATTTGGCACCCAACGGCTCGCGCGTGAACCAGACGAGCCGACGCTCGGCCAGTATGGCGCTGGGCCGCCGCCAACTGTTCACACAGGGTCGTAGCTTGTGCGACAGCCTTGTCATGTTTCTGCGCCGGCGCCGTGGCGGACAAGCGACTGAATCCCTTGCGATTTCAGACGTAAATCATACCCGGCCCAATGCCCCGGAAACCGGCGGATGCCTACGTTTGCATTGTTTTCTGACCGGCACGTCCAGGCCTTCGAGCAAGGACTCGAATGCGGTCCGTGACAGCGACACCGTCGACCATGACGCCGTACGATCGCCACCGAGCCCGCCCTTCTCGATGCGTCTGCTCGAGATACAGTAGCCGCCAGCGTCGAAGTACAAGCACTTCAGCTGGTACGTCGGCGGTTGATTATCAACCCGGCGCCAAAATAGATGATTTTTCGGTTAATAGCGCGAGTATGCGACCGCATGACCGCCGCGGCCGTTGGCCGCTAAGCCTTTGCAAATAAAAGACGGACAGGCGCCAGCTTTTATTTTTGAAGGCGGTGAAAACAGCTGATGAAGTCAGCTGTTTTGATGCCGGATTAATAACACGAAACCGTGGCCCGCTGAGCGGGGCCTCGCCCGGCGCAGCCGCAGACAGACGCCATCGCCCAAATCGAGTTCGATATCCCAGGCCGTTGTCGTCCGCGACGGCCCGTCCAGGCCCGAGGCGTGACCAGCACGGCGTTCGGAGGAGGCAAATACCCGGCGCGCGAGTGCGGCTTCCACGACTGGAACGCGCTCTTGGGCAGAGCTCTTGGGCAGCCCGTGCTCGACACAGAAGGCCGCTTGACTCCGGCCGCCGGCAGCCCGGGCTCGCACCGGCTGTTGCCATTGTTCGGGCGGACGCGACGCATGCGGCATGACTGAAAACTCCCGTGGTGAATACGACGGGAAGCCGGTTTGCCAGCCAAGGGAGCCGGGGAATGACGTCTTGGTTTAACCCGTTCCGCCGTGGCGGCATCGAGACGTGCGTAGAAGGCAGCAAATAGCTGCATCAGACAACATTGTTTGCGCAGATGACAGCCGGATTCAAATCAGCCGCACACGATTGACTTGTCAACTCCGTATTCCTGCGGATGCCTTGTCGAGACAGGCTTACAGCGCGATCCACGGACACCACCCGGCGCGCCGCAGGCATGGCGCGCAATTGAAAGTCGGTTCGGTCTGTACATACGGTGTCAGGGCATCATTTGAAAAGCTTGCGGCCGGCGCGCAAAGCGCCTCAACGGCTGCAACGGAGGCATTTGCGTATGAGTAGCGACCCCATGTTCCAACGCACGCAGGATTTCGGCGACCAACCGACCGAAATCCGCGAAACAGACCACTACCAACACGAATACGTCCACGATTTCGTCCAACGCTGGGACGACCTGATCGACTGGGACGGTCGGGCGGCCAGCGAAGGCAGTTTTTTCATCGATGTGCTCAGGAAGTACGGCTGCGAGACGGTCATCGATGCCGCTTGCGGCACCGGCTTCCATTCCGTCCAGCTGCTGCGCGCCGGCTTCGAAGTCGCCAGCGTCGACGGCAGCCCCCAGATGCTCACCAAGGCGTTCGACAACGCTCGCGAGCGTGGCTTCATCCTCAAGACCGTACATACCGACTGGCGCTGGATGACCCGCGACATGGTCGGCCGCTATGACGCGATCATCTGTCTCGGCAACTCCTTCACGCATATCTTCAACGAGCACGACCGGCGCCGCACGCTCGCCGAGTTCTACTCGATGCTCAAGCACGACGGCATCCTCATCCTCGACCAGCGCAATTACGATGCACTGCTCGACGGCAAGACCGGCGGCCCGAGCCATAAGTTCTATTACTGCGGCGAAGGCGTGTCCGCCCAGCCCGAGCATGTCGACAAGGGTCTGGCGCGCTTCCGTTATGAATTCTCGGACGACGGCTCGGTCTACCACCTGAACATGTTCCCGCTACGCAAGGCCTATGTGCACGACCTGATGCACCAGGTCGGTTTCCAGCGCGTGACCACCTTTGGCGATTTCCAGTCGAGCTATCGCGAAAGCGATCCGGATTTCTTCATTCACGTCGCGGAGAAGAGCTATCTCTCGGCCGACGAAGACGACGACGTCAGCGAATAAACAGGGGGAACCAATGAGCGAGTATTCCAAGGCGGTCAGGACCGCCCAGAACTACTACAACAGCGCCGACGCCGACAATTTCTACTCCAGCCTCTGGGGCGGCGAAGACATTCACATCGGCCTGTACCGGTCCGACGACGAGCCGGTCACCGCGGCCAGTCATCGCACCGTCGCCCGTATGGCCGAGTTGGTGGCCGACAAGCTCGGCCCCGACGCCCGGGTGTTGGATATCGGCGGCGGCTATGGCGGGTCGGCCCGCTATATCGCCGCGAAATACGGCGCCGAGGTCGTGTCGTTGAACCTGTCCGAGGTCCAGAACGAGCGCGGGCGCAGACAGACCGCCGAACGCGGGCTGGACGACAAGGTCACCATCGTCGACGGCAATTTCGAGGATATTCCCTTCGATGCCGACAGCTTCGACGTGGTCTGGTCGCAGGACGCGATCCTGCATTCCGGCAATCGGCCGCGCGTGCTCGACGAGGTCGTGCGCGTATTGAAGCCGGGCGGCGTGTTCGTGTTCACCGACCCGATGTCGGCCGACGACGTGCCGGCCGAGGCCTTGCAGCCGGTGCTCGATCGCATTCAGCTGGACACCATGGGCTCACCCGGCTTCTACCGCGAACAGCTGACCCGGCGCGGCCTGACCGAGCGCCTCTTCGAGGACCGCACTGAGCAGATACCGCGTCACTATGACCGGATCCACCGTGAGCTCGACTCTCACCACCGCGAGCTCGACGGCCGGATCTCCGAAACCTATATTGCCAACATGAAGAAAGGGCTGCAGCACTGGGTGGATGCCGGATCGGCCGGACGGCTGGCCTGGGGCATCATGGTGTTCGACAACTGACCGAACGCTACCCTGCCGTAGCGGCCGGGACTTGGGTTGTGACACGCAACGCGTCATAGTCCCGGTCACTGGTTTCAAGGCGCCGCCCGGCCCAGCCGGCGGCGCTTTTTATCGACAAGGATAGATCCATGACTGAACGATTTTCCGGCCAAACCGTGGTCGTCACCGGCGCCGGCTCCGGTATCGGCGCCGCCACCGCCAGGCGATTCGCTGCCGAGGGCGCCAACGTGGTGCTCGTGGGGCGCACCCGCGAGAAACTCGAAGCCGTGTTCGGCGATGGGGCGGACAACACCAGGCTGATGATTCACGCCGCCGATGTCGCCGATGCCCATCAGGTCGACGCGCTGTTCAAGGCTGTCATCGATCGCTTCGGCGGGCTGGATGTGCTGGTCAACAACGCTGGCGTGGCCTCGGGTGGGCCGATCGCCGAGGTCTCGGACGACGACTGGAAAAAAGTGATGTCGATCAACGTCGACGGCGTATTCCACTGCACGCGGGCCGCCATGCCGCATCTGTCGAACAGCGGCGGATCCATCGTCAACACCTCGTCTGTGTCAGGCCTGGGCGGCGACTGGTCGTTTGCCACGTACAACACCAGCAAGGGCGCGGTGAGCAACTTCACCCGTGCGGTGGCACTGGACTACGTCAATACCGGCGTGCGCGTGAACGCGGTCTGCCCGAGCCTGACCCGCTCCGAGCTTACCGACGACATGTTCGAAAAAGACGCGCTGATGACAAAGTTCGCCGAGCGTATTCCCATGGGCCGCGGTGCCGAGGCCGAGGAAGTCGGCGACGTCATCGTGTTCCTGGCCAGCAACGATGCCCGTTTCATCAACGGCGTGAACCTGCCGGTCGACGGCGGCCTGTCGGCCTCCAACGGCCAGCCGCCGCTGGCCTGATCCCGGCGCCAGAACGTCAACCCCCGGCCCGCCTCGGCGCGGCCGGGGGTTTTTGCTTTTTTCGGGTCAGGGATGCCCGAGCAAAGCCGACAGCTCGGCGCGGTTGGAGATCAGGCGATCGAGCGTGTAATCGTCCAGCACCGCCAGAAACGCCTGCTGTGCCACCCCCAGCACGTGCTTGAGACCGCAAACCGGATCGATGGGGCAGGTCGAATCCGGCCCGAAGCACTCCAGCAGTCGCAGATTCTCGGTCTGGCGTACCAGGGTGCCGATATTGATGGTCTCAACCGGTACGGCCAGTAACAGCCCGCCCCCGCGCCCCCGGTAGCTGTGGATATAGCCGAGCTGCACCAGCGTCTGTGCCACCTTGGCCACATGATGACTCGATATGGCATAGCGAGCCGCGACCTCCTGAACACGAGCCGGCTCGGTGGCATCGCGCACGGCCAGATAGATCAGCAGGCGCAGCGCGTAATCCGTATGGGTGGTCAGTTGCATGGGCGGGATCTTGACTCTGAATCGGCAAAATATATACTCATTTAAATAGGTATATCACATGCTTTTTTAAACCCAGGAGAGCCCTCCATGCTCACAGCGCAGCAGACCGCCGCGATCAAGGCAACCGTCCCGCTTCTCAACGAACACGGCGAAACACTGGCCCGCACCATGTACGCGCGGATGTTCAGCCACAATCCCGAGGTCAAGGCCTATTTCAACCCGGCTCACCAGCTCTCCGGCCGCCAGCAGAAAGCCTTGTCGAACGCGGTCTGTGCCTATGCCCAGCACATCGACAACCCGTCGGCCCTGGCCGATGCGGTCGAATTGATCGCGCAAAAGCATGTCTCGCTGGGAATCGCGCCGGAACACTACCCGATCGTGGGCGAGAATCTCCTGGCCGCCATCCGCGAGGTCCTGGGCGAGGCCGCCACCGACGAAGTCATCGATGCATGGGCCGCCGCCTACGGCCAACTGGCCGATATCTTCATCGAGCGTGAGCGCCAGATCTACGCCGAGCAGGCGGCCCGCGACGGCTGGTCCGGCTTCAAGCCGTTCGTCGTCACGCGCCGCGAGCCGGCCGCCGACAATATCGTGTCGCTGTATCTGGAACCGGTCGACGGCCAGCCGCTGGCGGCGCATCGCCCGGGGCAATACGTGGCCATCCAGACGGAATTGCCCGACGACGACAGCGCGCTGCGCAACTACAGCCTGTCGAACGCACCGGGCACACCGTACTATCGGATCAGCGTCAAACGTGAGGACGCCCCGGCGGCGAACGCGCCCAACGGCAAATTCTCGAACTACGCGCACGACCAATTGGCCGTCGGCGACCATGTTCGGCTCAGCCCGCCCTGCGGTGAATTCACCCTGCAGGCGGACGACGCCTCACGACCGCTGGTACTGCTGGCCGGCGGGGTCGGTATCACGCCGCTGTTGTCGATGCTGCATGCAGCCGTGGAAACCGACCCGAGGCGCGACATCGTGCTCATACAGGCCGTGCGTGAACGCCGACTGCGCCCGTTCAGCGACGAAATCGACGCGCTCGCCGCCGCACACGACAACCTGCGCGTCCATGTCCGCTACAGTGAACCGGCGGCCGATGATCCGACCGATAGCGACGACGCGAGCCGCGGCCTGATCGACCACGCCCTGCTCGATGCGCTGGTCGGCGATCGGCCGGCCGATTACTACTTCTGCGGCCCCAAGCCGATGCTGGCCCTGGTGCGGCGACTCCTGGACCAGCGCCGGGTGCCGGATTCGGCGATGCACTATGAGTTCTTCGGCCCGGCCGACGGCCTCGACGAAGCCGCCTGAGGATCTATGTCAACACAGCGACCGGCGGCACGGCCGGTCGCTGCGGCATCGGGCTCGGCGCCGCGGGGACAAGCGCGCGGCGCTTAGGCTGTTTCCTCCAGCCCGGCGTTGTTCTGGTCGAACACCCGATCGGCGCGATAGGAGCTGCGCACCAACGGCCCGGAGACCACTTCCATGAAACCGCGCGCCAGGCCCCACTGGCGATATTTCTTGAAGTCGTCCGGCGGGACATAGCGATCGATCGGCAGGTGATTGACCGTCGGGCGCAGGTACTGGCCGAAGGTGACGATGTCGACGCCGATGGCGGCCAGATCGTCCAGTGTTTCGGCGATTTCGGCCTCGGTCTCGCCCAGGCCCAGCATCACGGACGTCTTGGTCAACACATCCGGATTATGCTTTTTCGCATGCGCGAGGACGTCCAGCGTCTGCTGGTAGCCCGCGCGCGCGTCGCGCACGACATGCGTCAGGCGCTTGACCGTCTCCACGTTCTGGGCGAACACCTCCAGCCCTGAATCGACCACGGTCTCGACATGGGCCTGCACCCCGCGGAAATCCGGGGCCAGTGCTTCCACCCGTGTTTCCGGCGTACGGCGCTTGATCGCCTTCACGCAGTCGGCATAGTGCTGGGCCCCGCCGTCGGCCAGATCGTCGCGATCCACCGAGGTGAGCACGATATAGTTCAGGCCCATGATCTCGACCGAGTCGGCACAGTGCTCCGGCTCGTCGGCATCCAGCCAGCCATGCGGATTGCCGGTGTCCACCGCACAGAACTTGCAGGCGCGCGTGCAGGTGTCGCCCATGATCATGATGGTGGCGGTGCCGTGGGTCCAGCATTCGCCAATGTTCGGACACATCGACTCCTCGCACACCGTGGCCAGCTTGTGCTGGCGCACATTGTCCTTGACCTTGGCGTACTCGCCGCCGGAAGGCAGGCGCGCGCGCAACCAGTCCGGCTTGCGCCCGATCGGCACCGCGGCCGCCTTCTTGGAGGCCTTCATGCCGTTCTTGATGGCGCGCGTGCCGTTGGGTTTGCTCACCTTGGTCCCGGTGACCACGGGAATGCCCTTGAACTCGCTCATATCCTCGATCCGGTCTGGCGGTTATCGATCGGCCGATCATGATAACACCCACCGATTCGAACCATACGCGTGTTGCGTAAGCCGCTGCCGCCGCGCGCCGCTGCTATGATAGCGCGTTGATTTCGCCGCCCGCCGACGAGCCCTCGCCGCCCGTGTCGCGTTCCGATCCTGCGCTTGAAACCACCGTCCCGGCGAGCCGCACCGATCAGCTGATCGCGCGCGTGCTGGACAGCCGTGCCGGGCAGCTGGCCTATCGGTTCCGGCGCCTGGTGCCCGTGGCGTCGTTCGCGATCGGTCTGGGCAGCTATTTTCTCATCCAGCGCCAGAACGCCCTGGCCCAGTGGCTGACCGCGCTCATGCTGCTGGGCTGGGTGGCGCTGCTGTTCGAAGGTCTGTTGTGTCGCATTCTCGCCCGCTTCGTCGGCGAGCGTGTGCCGCAGATCCTGGTGCGCTATGCCGCCCAGGTGCTGCACCAGGAAACGCTGTTCTTCGTCCTGCCGTTTTTCCTGACCACCACCACCTGGCGGTCGGCGCAGTGCGTATTCACCGGGCTGATCGTCATCGCCGCCGTGGCCTCGACAATCGATCCGCTGTATTACGACGTGATCGCGCGCCGGCGCTGGCTGTTTCTCGGCTACCACGCCTTCACGCTGTTCGCGGCCATCCTGGCCGGTGGGCCGATCATTCTGTCCCTGACTACGGGCAACTCCATCGCGCTCGCCTCTGCGGTGATGGGGGTCTGTGCCCTGCCCAGTTTCAACGATGTGTTGCGCGCCCGGCACTGGTCGCGCTGGTTCGTACTCGCCGGCCTGTCGATCGCGCTCGGCGGCGGCGCCTGGATGGCGCGTTTCTGGATCCCGCCGGCCACGCTCAACGCCAAGCACATGGCCATCACCACCCGGATGGATACCGCCAACCGGCAACCCGGGCCGGACCAACATCATTTCACCGTGGCCCAACTGCGGACCAATGGCCTGTATGCCTTCTCGGCGATCAAGGCGCCGCGCGGTCTGCATCAGAAGGTGCTGCATGTGTGGTCGCATGACGGCAAAGTAGTGAGCCGGATACCGCTGCATATCCGCGGCGGCACGCGCAACAACGGTTTCCGGACCTGGAGCCACAAGACCTCGCTCGGCCCGAATCCGGTGGGCTACTGGCGGGTCGCCGTGGTCACCGACGACGGCCAGTTGATCGGCGCGGAACGCTTCACCGTCGATCGCGCCCGCGGCAACGGTCCGGGCGATTGAAGCGCGGGCCCCGGACCGGCCTCAGTGGCCGCCGATGGCACCGGATTCGAGCAGCGCCATCGTCACCAGGCGGGCCTGCCAACGCTCACGCCAACGCGTGGGCCGATCCAGATCCATTCGCTCGAGATAAGGTACGGCCGCCGCATGCGCGCAGCGCAGCCTGGGCGCGTTGCGGGCCACCACGGCCATCAGCCGGGCCGACGAGGCCGAGCGCAACGAGCGCAGCGCGCCGATCAGCGCCCGCTCGATATCGGTGAAATCACAGCCGTACGGATACTGGGGAAAGCCGCCGTCGCGGCGATCCGGGGCCAGCCAGTCATGTACGGCCGCCGGCGTGTTGGCCCGGGCCGCCGCCGGGATGCGATAACGCGGCGACAGCTTGCCGGCGGCCACCGCGGTCGCGCGCAGCTCGTCCTGGAAACGGGCGTCAGCGATCTCGATCAGGGCGATGGCGACGTCTTCGTCGGTCTTGCCGCGCAGGTCGGCCACCCCGTACTCGGTGGCCACGATGTCGCGCAGGTGGCGCGGGATGGTGTTGTAGCCGTAGCGTGCCACGATGTTGGATTCCAGCCCGTTCGCACCGGACCGGACCGCGCGTACGCAGACAATTGAGCGCGCGCCCGCCAGTTCGTGCGCCTGGGCCACGAAATTGTATTGCCCGCCCACGCCGGACAGGACCTGCCCCGACTCGAGGCCGTCGGACGCCACCGCGCCGTCCAGCGAGGCCTTGAGCGCGGTGTTGATAAAGCGTGCATTGGTGCGCTGGGCGCGTTTGATCGCCTCGTTGCCGTATAGATGGTTGATCTCGCCGACGCTGGTCATGTGGAAACGCTCGCGCGTGTCCGCGTCGAGATCGCGCAGGCGTTGATAGAAGTCGTTCGGCCCGAGAAAGAAACCACCGTGGACCAGCGTCGCCCCGGCGAGATGCGTGCCCAGACAACGCGCCTCGATCTCACTCCGGGCGTCGCGATCAGCCAGGTTCGCCGCGATCGGCGGCTCATGGTCGCCAGCGGACAGGTGCCCATCCAGCCACACCACCCCGGCATGAAACACACCGATGGACTTCAGATACGCGACATCATCCGCGCTGAGCTGGCCATCGATCGCGCCGGCCTCCCGCAACGCGGTGAGCGTGCGCGGACCGACGGCCTCGTCGATGGCGCCAGCGTTGAGCAATGTCTGGACGGTCAGGTCGTCGTAGACCGCGCGCTTGATCACCCCGGCGCGATGCAGCTGCAGATAGGCATCCACCAGCATTTCGGTACAGCCATAGAGCCCGCGCTCGAACACGCCCCGACCGGCATGGCGATCGACCAGGACGTGTTCGGCGGCGGTCGCCGGCATGCGCCCGATCAGCCGGCGAAAGCGGGCATTGTCGTTGTGGCGCAGCGCCAGGCAATAGGCGATGGCATCGGACAGACTGCCGATGCCGATCTGTAGCGTACCGCCGTCTGCCACCAGCGCCGCCACGCGTGCGGCAATGGCGTAATCGGCGTCGGGCACGGGCGCGGCCGGCGCGCCGAACGGCTTGAAGTCGGCGGCAGGGCCCTCGAACAATGCATCCATCCGGCGGCTGGACACCAGCGCGCTGCGGGTCATGGTCGGCAACCGGCGGTTGACCTGGCCGACGATCAGCGGCGCGGTGCCGGCCTCGCGCATGCGCTCGACGACCGGCATCAGATCCAGCGTGACATCGGTGTTGCACGACAACGAGATTTCGTCATCGCGAATGCCGGGCGCGACCATCTGCATAAGCACGTTCACCCCGGCATCGAGCAGATCGCGCGCCGCGTGGGTGTAGTTCACCGAGCGATAATGGCGCTGGGCATAAGTATTGCCCAGCATGGCGCCGGGCTGGAAGAAAAACTCCGATACGGTGACGTTGGCCGGCAGCGCGCCGCGCTTGAGATCGCGCAGATAATCCAGTCCCGGGTAATCGCCGAACACGCGCTCGACGATCGGCCCCATCAACCGGCGCTCAAGATCGCCCGAGGGCTCGGGCACATCCAGCGAGAGCGCCGTGATGAAGGTCAGATCGAGAGCCGGATCGGCACAGGCGCGTCGATACAGCGCGTTCATGAGCGTCGCGGCCTTGCCCAGCCCCAACGGCGCACCCACACACAGCCTGCGGCCGACGCGCCCGATCAACCAGTCGACCAGCGCCTCGGCATCGGTGAATCGTTCGGGCTCACGCGCCATCGGGCACCTACGTGGCCGAGGCCGGTTTGGCGCGACCGTAGCGATCGATGTACGCACGCGGCACCTTGACGGTCAGCGCCCGTGGCCACACCCGGAAGGTCGCGGGCGTAGCCGTGAGAATCTCACCGTCGGTGTTGATATCCATCGGCTGCTCGGTGTGAATCTCGAACGCCCTGCTCTCGAACAGCTGCACGCCCTGCATGGCCTTGTTCGGCCCGCGCACCAGCCACGGCAGCATCCCGATCAGCGACGACAGCGGCTGGGGCTTGAGGCTGTAAAGATCGAGCCGGCCATCGTCGAGCGCGGCGTCGCAGGATACCGCGAGGCCCCCGCCAAAATAGCGCCCGTTGCCGACGGCAATCTGAATCGACTCGATATGTTCACTGCGTCCCTCGAAACGGACTTCGGCCCGAAACGGTTCGGTATCCCGCACTGCGGAGAACACATTGGCGGCGTAGCCGAAAGATCCCAGCCATTTCTTGGCCGTACCGGAGCGATACTCACTGGCCCGTACGGCCAGACCGATACTGGCGACGTTGAGGAAATAGACCTCGTTGCACTGGCCCAGATCGATGCCGTGATCGATGCCGTCGACCACGTTGTCGCAGGCCGCGACCAGATCGGTGGGTATCAATAGCGTACGGGCGAAATCGTTGGCGGTGCCGAGTGGCAGCACAGCCATCGGCTTGCCGCATTCCAGCATCGCCTTCGACGCCAGATTGAGCGTCCCGTCACCGCCGCCGAGCACCACCACATCGACTTCCCCGGCTTGGCGGTGGATGGCGGCCGACACATCGTCAGGCCGGTCGAAGCGGGCCTCGACGACGTCGACGTCGCGCGCGGCCAGATGTTCGACCGCAGCTCGCGCATTGGCCTTGCCCTGGCGCGATTCGCGGTTGATGAGCAGTAGAGCGCGCAGGCTGATCACCCTGATCGAAATATGTGCTGCTAGCGTAAGCGGCTGTCGCAGGCAGGGCAATCGAGAATTGCCGCGGCCATGGCTGCCCGCAGCCAAGCTTGCTGGCTGGTCTTCACCGACGGTTTGCCCCACGCTGTGATGCGTTCACGCAAACCAAGATCATCGCATGAGTGGATTCATTGAACGCATGGTCGGCGCCGCCAGGCTCGAGGTGCCGATCTACGAGGAAGTCGAACATGACAGCGCGGCCACCGGGCAGGCCGCCGGTGTCGTCATCCTGGCCGCGATCGCGGCCGGCATCGGCGCGCTTGGCCACGCCGGTTTCGGCGGCCTGATCCTGGCGCTGGTGGGGGCGCTGCTGGGCTGGGTGATCTGGGCGGTGACCGTCTGGTTCGTCGGCACCAAGATGCTGCCGCAGGCCCAAACCGAGGCCGATATCGGCCAACTGTTGCGCACCATGGGCTTCGCTGCCTCGCCCGGCCTGTTGCGCCTGTTCGAGATCGTGCCGGTCCTCGGCAGCCTGGTCGCGCTGGTGGTTTCGATCTGGATGCTGGTCGCCATGATCGTCGCGGTACGCCAGGCACTCGACTACGACAACACCTGGCGCGCGATCGGCGTGGTGGTGATTGGCTGGGTCATCCAGCTGCTGATCGCCTGGCTGATCGGCGGCGCGGCCATCTACGGCATGGGCGGCCCGCCGGCCGGCGGCGGTGGCGCGGTCTGAGCGCAGGCGCGGCGGGCAAAAAAACGCCGGGCGACCGCCCGGCGTTCTCCCCCCACCCCTTTTTTGGGCCTGCCAAGGTTTTGCCCAACGCCTCGGCAGCCCCTACCCCCTTCTCGTGTTACTCGAGCGGCTCGTCCTCATAGCGCGCATCGAGCATGACCGTGCCGGCCACGGCAATCAGGATGATCATGACCGTGCCCAGCACCCAGGCCAGGTACCAGGCGCCGCGCTCGCCCAGCACGATGGCCAGGAACAGGGCGACGAAGGCCACGAGCAACCAGAAAATGAACTGCAATACGGTTTTCATGGTGAACTCCTAGTACGCGTGGTCGTCGTTTTCGATCGAGGCGGGTGTGACCTTGCCGCGCATCACGTAAAACGCCCAGCTGGTGTAGACGAGGATGATCGGCACGAAGATCAGCGTGAACACCAGCATCCAGCCCAGCGTGCCGGCACTCGATGACGCATCCCAGACCGTCAGGCTCTGGCTCGGGTTGCTCGACGACGGCATGAGGAACGGGAACATGGCGGCGCCGACGGTGCCGATGGTCGCCGCCCAGGCGACGGCTCCCGCCCACCAGGCGACGGTCGCCGCGCCGCGGCGCGCAGCAACAACGCCCGCCGCGATCGCGACATAAACCAGCCCCGGGATCGCCCACAACGCCGGCACGGCGCCGTAGTTATGCAGCCAGGCTCCGGCTTCGCGAACCACCGTCTTGTCCAGCGGCAGCGCCGGACCGGCCGGATCGGCGCCCGCGGTGATCACATAGCCGTGGATGAATGCGACCCATACGCCGCCGATGGTGAACAGCACCAGCGCGACCGGGCCGCTGACCGTGGCCAGGCGTATCGCGCGCTCACGGATCACGCCTTCGCCGCGGCCCATGATCATGGTCGATCCCTGATACAGCGCCAGGGCCAGCGACACCAGCCCGCACAGGATCGCGAACGGATTGAACAGCGTAATGAAGCTGCCGGTGTAGTACGACACCATGTCCCAGGAAAAGTGGAAGGGCACGCCCTCGAGCATGTTGCCCATGGCCGCGCCGAACACGATCATTGGCACCGCGCCGGAGATGAACAACGTCCAGTCCCACAGATTGCGCCAGCCCATGCTGGGCATCTTGCTGCGGTATTCGAAGCCGAGCGGCCGCACGATCATCGCCCACAGCAACAGCAACATGACCACATACAGGCCGGAAAAGGCGGTGGCATAGATCGTCGGCCAGGCCGCGAACACGGCGCCGCCGCCCAGGATGAACCACACCTGGTTGCCATCCCAGTGCGGGGCGATCATGTTGATCGCCGCACGCCGCTCGCCGTCGGTGCGCCCGAAATAACGCAGAGCCGCCCCGACGCCCATGTCCATGCCCACCATTACGGCCAGGCCGATCAACAGGACGCCGAGCAGCGCCCACCAGATCAGTTTGAGTACGATGTACAACTCCATTTTATGCCTCGCTCCACTGCGACATGCGGGGTGGGGTGGCCGGCTCACTCTGGCCATGGCCATCGTCGGGGTCGTCCGGTCCAAGCCGGATGTACTTCACCATCAGGAACATCTCGATCATGATGAAGATCGAATAAAGCAGCACGAAGCCAGTCAGCGAGAAGATCATGTAGCCAACCGAATGGGTCGAGGCCGAGACCCAGGTCGGCAGCTGCTCGTAGACCGTCCAGGGCTGGCGTCCGAGCTCCGCGACCAGCCAGCCCGCCTCGTTGGCGATGAAGGGCACTGGAATCATCCAGGGTGCGACCTTGAGGAACCAGCGCTTGTCGACGATCGTGCCGCGCAGTGAATAATTCACCGCCAGGATCAGGAAGGCCAGCATCAAGAACGCGGCGGCCACCATGATCCGGAAGCTCCAGAATACGGGCGCTACCGGCGGGATGGCGTCACGCGCGGCTTTTTCGATCTGGGCGTCAGTGGCATTGGCAACGTCCGGCGCGTAGCGCTGGACCAACCGGGCATAGCCGAGATCGTCCTTGTGGGCATTGAACTTGGCGCGGGCGGCCGCGTCGTTCGGGTGCTCACGCAGGGTCTTGAGTGCCACCAGTCCAGGGATGCCGTTGCGAATCCGCTTCGCGGCCTGTTTTTCCAGATCGTCCACGCCGGGGATCGATTGACTGAAGCTGTGCGTCACCAGCGGCGTGAGCAGATACGGAATCTGCAACTCGAACTCGTTTTTCTGTTCCGCCTGGTTGGGCCAGGCGATCACGTTGAAGCCCGCCGGTGCCGGCGCAGTCTTCCACAGCCCTTCCATCGCCGCCAGCTTGGTCGGCTGGTCCTCGCCGTTGATGAAGCCGAGCGCATCGCCCAGGCAGATCACCGCGATACTGGCAAAGATGCCGAACAAGGCCGCCATCCGGAACGAGCGCTTGGCCAGCTCGACGTGGCGCTTGCGCAGCATGTAGAAGGCACTGATGCCGAGCACGAACATCGCCGCGGTCAGATAACCGGCGATGCTGGTATGCACGAACTTGGCCTGGGCGTCCGGGTTGAACACCAGATTGGTGAAGCTGGTCAACTCCATGCGCATGGTGGCGGGGTTGAACGTGGACCCCACCGGCGACTGCATGTAGCCGTTGGCGATCAGAATCCACAGCGCCGACAGGTTCGAGCCGAGTGCGACCATATAGGTCACCAGCAGATGCTTGCCGCGCGACAGCTTGCCCCAGCCGAACAGCATCAACCCGACCATCGTGGACTCGAGGAAGAACGCCATCAGGCCCTCGATGGCCAGCGGCGCGCCGAAGATATCGCCCACATAGTGCGAATAGGTCGACCAGTTGGTGCCGAACTGGAACTCCATGGTCAGCCCGGTGGCTACGCCGAGCGCGAAGTTGATCGCGAACAGCTTGCTCCAGAACTGCGTCATCTGGCGATAGATCGAGCGGCCGGTGATGACATACACCGTCTCGATGGCCGCCAGCAGCATGCTCAGCCCGAGCGTGAGCGGCACGAATATAAAGTGATAGAGCACGGTGGCAGCAAACTGCCAGCGCGATAGGTCGACAACGGTATCCAGGGAGTGCATCGGTCACGTCTCCGATCAAAGCGGCCCGGCCAGACAGCGGCCGTTCAGGGCAAGGTTAAAGAGGCGCCGGGGGCAGGTCGTTGATCTGAATCAAGACAGCCCCCGGGGCGGGTTAAACGACGATATTCGGCACAGGAATCGGTGAGCTCGGCCGGCGTGCCATCCCCCACGACATGGCCCCGATCGAGCACGATCACGCGCTCGCAGCGGGCCACCCATTCCGGCTGATGCGACACCACAATCAGCGTCCGGCCGGACAGGCGAGCCGCCGCCGCGGACCACAGCCGCGCGGCGGTGGCACCGTCCAGCCCTTCGCCGGGCTCGTCCATGATCACCACCGGGGCGTCGCGCAGCAGCGCGCGGGCGATACCGATACGGCGGATCTGGCCGCCGGACAGGCGCAGCCCCTCCTCGCCGACCAGCGTGGCGTAGCCCTCGGGCAACGCCATGATTTCGTCATGAATGGCAGCAGCCTTCGCGGCGGCGATGATCGCGTTTTCGTCGGCGTCCGGGTCGCCCACGGCGATGTTGTCGGTGACCGTGGCGTGGAACAGGTAGATGCGCTGCGGTACCAGCGCGATCGCGGCCCGCAGATCGGCGCTGCGATATGCCGTCACGGGGGCGCCGCCCCAAGTCACTTGACCCCGCTCGGGCACCGTCATTCGGGTCAGCAAATGCACCAGGCTGCTCTTGCCCGCGCCGCTGGCGCCGACGATCGCGACGCGCTCGCCGGGCGCGATCGAAAGCGACGCATCAGCCAGCGCCCAGGGCGTATCCGGCGTGTGGCGGACAAAGACATGCTCGAACACCAGACGATGGTCGACCGGCGCCGGTCGCGGCGTCTCGGGCTCGACGATGGCCGGACGCAGCGCCTCGAAGGCGCGCAGCCGGCGGGTTGCGGCCTGGAGCTGGCCCAGCGCCTGCCAGGCCGCGGGCATCTGGGTCACGGCCTCGACGCTTGCCAGCACCAGCAGCACGACCGGCGCGAAATCGATCGGCGCCGCCGCGCCGCTACGAATCGCCGGCACGATCAGCCCGATCGACGCCAGTACCGCCGCATTGATCAGCACCAGCATGCCGGCCTGGCCGAGCCCGGTCAGGCGCGAAAGACGCGCCTGGCTGTCCAGATGGGCCTCGGTCAACGCGGCGACCTCGCGTTCACGCGCGGCGAAGGCGTCGAACACCACCAATTCGCCCAGACCTTCGACCATGTCCACGAGCTGGGCCTTGAGCCGGGCGGCGATCGCCACCGACTGCGCCCCCGGCGCGCGCCCGGCGCGTGCCACCCACCACGGCAACAGCCCCCCGGCCATCATCAGCAGCGCCAGGTTGGTCAGGGCCACCGCCACGCTGTACCAGGCCCAGACCGCGACCGCCCCCGCCACGCAGACCACGCCCACGGTCACCGGCAGAATCAGCTGCAGATAGACCGCGCTCAACGTGTCGATATCGGCCCGCACGCGGGCCAGCAGATCGCCGCTGCGCAGGCCGGACAACTGATGCGCGGACAACGGCTCGACCTGGCGGTAGAACCACACCCGCAGCCCGGTCAGCAGCTTGAATGTCGCGTCGTGGGTGACCAGCCGTTCCAGATAACGTCCGCCGGTGCGCGCGATCGCCAGGCCGCGGATGGCCGCGGCCGGCGTGAAGTAATTCATATCGGCGGCGGCCAGCCCGGCCGCCGCCATGCTGGCAATGAACCAGCCGGAAACGGCCAGCAACGCCATGTTGGAGGCGACCGTGATGATGCCGAGTACGATGCCGAGCGCAAACGCCCCGCGATACGGCCGGGCGAGTTGCAGCCACCAGCGCAGATCACTCATGCCGGCCCTCCGCGAGCATCGCGGCATAGCGCCCGCCGGCCGCCACCAGCTCAGCGTGGCAGCCGGTCTCGACCACCCGGCCGGCATCCAGCACCACGATGCGATCGGCCTCGCGGACGGTGGCCAGACGATGCGCGATGACCACCAGGCTGCGATCCGCGCCCAACTCGCCGAGCGCCACCGTCAGCGCCTGTTCATTGGGGGCGTCCAGATGCGCGCTGGCTTCGTCGACTACCACGAAGGGTGCGGCGGCCGCCAGCGCCCGGGCGATCGCCAGCCGCTGGGCTTCGCCGCCGGACAAGCGCAGCCCGCGTTCGCCGATCGCCGTGTCGAGACCGTCCGGCAGCGCGGCCACGAACGCCCGCGCCTGAGCACGCTCCAATGCCTGCCACAGGGCATCGTCCGGCACCTCGATCGCGCCGAGCGTGAGATTGTCGCGCACGTTGCCATGGAACAACCGCGGCTGCTGGGGTACCCAGGCACACCAGCGCCGCCAGTAAGCGGGGGCCAGCGTCGCGCGATCGATGCCATCCAGCGTGACGCGGCCGGTTGTCGGCGCGAGCAGCCCCATGAGCACCAGTGCCAGCGTGCTCTTGCCCGCTGCGGAGGCGCCGACGATGGCCACCGTCTCGCCCGGCGCGATCGACAGATCCACCGCGGTCAGCGCCTGGGTGCCGTCCGGGTAGGCGTACGACACCGCATCGAGCGCGACGGCCGGCGCGCGCCCGGCCACCAGCCCGTCGCAACGGCTGCCCGGGTTCGCATCGGCGGGGGCGTCCAGCAGGGCGACAATGCCCTCCGCGGCCCCGATCGCTTCCATGCGCGCGTGGTAGACCGTGCCCATGTTGCGCAGCGGCAGATAGAACTCGGGCGCCAGCAGCAGTACCAGGAAACCGGAGGTGAAGCCGATATCGCCCCAGAGCAGGCGAAACCCGATCAATACCGCCACCATGGCGATGCTGACCGTGGCCAGGAATTCGAGCACCAGCGACGACACGAACGCCAGCCGCAGCACGCGCATCGTGGCCAGGCGGTATTCATCCGACAGCTTTGCGATCAGCCGGGCTTCGCGCGCGCCGAGATTGAATAGCTTGAGCGTGGTCAGCCCCTGCAACGCGTCCAGGAAATGCCCCGACAACACCCCCATGCGCCGCCACTGGCGCTGGTTGAGCTTTTCGGCGCCGCGCCCGATGAAGATCATGAATACCGGGATCAGCGGCGCAGTCACCACCAGAATCAGCCCGGATATCCAGTCGATGGGCGCGATCACGGCAAGAATCGCCAATGGCACCAGCGCAGCCAGCGCGCTCTGCGGCAGGTAGCGGGCGTAGTAGGCTTCCAGTGCCTCGACCCCGTCGCTGAGCGTGTTGACCAGATCGCCGGTCGCCTGGCTGCGTTGCCAGACGATGCCGCGCCCGGCCAGCCGTGCCACCAGCCGGGCGCGGATTTCGGTCTTGATGGCACGCCCGGCGGCAAAGGCGGTCTGTTGCACCAGATAGACCAGCCCGGCCCGCACCAGCACGATCGCGGCCAGCCCGGCCAGCAGCCACACCAGCGCGGGCAATGCCGCGCGGTCGAAAATCACCGCATTGGCCAGATGCGCAAGCACGCTGGCCTGAACGATCAGCAACAGGCCGCCGGCCAGGCCGAGGCCGACGGTAATCGCGACCGGGCGACGGACATGCGCCCGGTTGGATTTCAACCAGGCAAGCGTGGGCGTGGCAGCGGAATGGCTCATCATGCGGGGCGGCCGAGCCGCCGGTCGAAGCAGACGGCGCTACACTAATCGGTCACCCGATCAACATCGTTGATCTGGATCAATCATCAATCTGACGCGCACAAAACGATGGTGGGCTGGGTACCTCCGATCCGAACGAATTTTTGGTTACAGTAAGCGGCTATGCTTTCCACCGTCGACCGGAGCCGTACATGCCGGCGACATTCCGACATCTTGATAACGTCCAGCAGGCCTGCGGCCGCTGCTCGCTGGCGCATTTATGCCTGCCCTACGGGCTGGGCACGGGCGATATCCAGCGCCTGGAAACATTGGTGGATGTCGGCAGGCCGCTGGCCCGCGGCACCGAACTGTTCGCCCAGGGCGACCGGTTGAGCGCCCTGTACGCGGTGGGCTCGGGAGCCATGAAGACTTCGATGATCGACGCCGAAGGCCTGGAACAGATCATGGGCTTCTACTACCCCGGCGATCTGCTCGGCCTGGACGGCATGGGCGATGAAGTCCACCACTGCACGGCGACCGCACTCGAGGACAGCCAGATCTGTCGCATTCCGTTCGATCAACTCGATCAACTGGTCGACGAGGTTCCCGGCCTGCGCCGCCAGCTCATGCGCCTGATGAGCCATGCCCTGTCCGATGACGAGCAGCTTCTGCTGACACTGGGCCGAAAGAGCAGCGAAGGCCGGATCGCGACCCTGCTGCTGAGCCTGTCGCGGCGGCGGGAGATGCGCGGATTGCCGGCCTCGCCGATCCGCCTATCGATGAAGCGCGCCGATCTGGCCAACTTTCTCGGCATGCGTATCGAAACCGTCAGCCGCGTGCTGCGCCGACTGCAGGAATGCCGGATCATCGCGGTGGATCGTGCGGATGTTGCGGTTCTCGATTTCGACGCGCTGGAAGCATGGGCCACGCGCGGCGCCTGGGTGGCCGACCAGTAATCCCGACCGGCTCGCAGGCGGCTCCGGATCGTGGCGGTGCCCGATCCGGAGCCGCCTGGGTACCCACTCGCCCTTTAAAAGCGATAGCCCACCGCTGCCGTGTACACCCACGGATTGATATCGAGGTTCACCTTGGTGTGCCCGCCGCCGGCCGTGTTGACATGCGCATTGCTATCGATGCTTATATAGCGCACGTTGGCATTCACCAGCCAGTGATCGCCGATCCGGTAATCCAGGCCGACCTGGGCGGCCGGGCCGAACGAATTGCTCAGATCAAGTCCGGTCACCCCCGCTGCGGCCGCCTGACGGTGAACATGTTCGTCGAAAAACAGCGTGTAATTGACGCCCACGCCGACATAGGGCGACAACGGCGTGCCGGTCTCGAAGTGATAATCGAAGCTCAGCGTGGGCGGCAGGTGCTTGATGGAGCCGAGATCGGTACCGCCCAACGCGCCGCCCTGTAACTTCACGTCATGCTTGAACGGCCAGGCCGCCAGCAATTCGACGTCGATGTGATCGGTGATCATGTAGGCCAGCGTCACACTCGGCTTCACGTCGTTGCCGACCGAGACGTGGGTGCCCGCCAGCGCCGACGCCAGTGTGCCGGATTTGCGGTGGGTCTGTTCGTCGGGGACCACGGCGCTCGCGCCACCGCGCACGATCACGTCGCCCGCGTGCCAGACGGGGGCCGCATTGGCGGCGCTCGCACCCAGCGCGAGCACCAATCCCGTACCGGCGCCGATCCATGTATTTCTCTTCATGATGTACTCCCTTCGTCTAATGAGTCCAGGAGCGAATCTAGGCCCGTGACCGCCCGGGCGGGTTGATGCAGATCAAGTCGGCGCCGTCCTGCCTGCACCGCCCGAGGGCGCTTGATTCAGGTCAATCGTCAGCCGGCGAGCGCATGGCATCATGAGGCCGATCAAACCCAACCGAACAGCCCATCATGCGCTACGCCAGCCTTCTCGCCCATGTCCAGGACACGCCCAGCCAGGCCGTGTTTACCGACACTGCCGCGGCTCTGGCGGCGCGCTGGCAAGCCCATGTCACCGGGCTGCATACCCATGTCCCGACCTACAACAGCTATGTCGCCACCGGCGACTATCCGGTGGCGCCTTCGCCGACCGTGGTCGCCGAGGACGACGCGGCCGCGCGCGATCGCGATGCAGACCTGGCTCGCACCTTCGCCGAACGCGTCGAGGCACGGCATGTGGCCGACCACGACTGGCGCTATCGCACGGCAGACCTGGCCGGGCGCCAGACCGCGGACCTGATCGCCGAGGAAGCACGGACACACGATCTGGTCGTGCTCGGCCGCCCGGCGCCGTCCGATCGCGACCATACCAGCGCCGACACCGCCGCACTCGTCGCCCAGGCTTCGGCCCGGCCGGTGCTGGTCCTGCCGGCCAGCGATGCACCCTTTGCCAACCTCGGCCGGCAGGTCGTACTCGCCTGGAATGCGTCGCGCGAGGCACAGCGCGCCATCAGCGGTGCCCTGCCACTGCTGCAGGATGCCGAATCGGTGACTCTGCTCGTGGTCGACGACAACCATGCCTGGGTGTCACCGCACGGCGAGGAGCCCGGTGCCGATATCGCGCTTTATCTGGCTCGCCACGGCGTATCCGTCGACGTCTCGCGGATCAGCTGCCGCGGTCGCTCGGTTGCCGAGGCCTTGTGTGCGCACGTGGATGAACGCGGCGCCGACCTGCTGTGCATGGGAGCCTACGGCCACTCGCGGCTGCGTGAGTTCTTCCTGGGCGGCACCACCTACGAGATGCTGCGACGCCTGCCCGTACCCACGCTGATCGGTGCCTGAAAAAGCAGGTGGCCCGGGTCCACAGGACCGCGCCACCGCCCTATAATCGAGCCATCGTATCCACGCCGAAAGTCGTATCCCGGGCCTATGGAATACAAGGACTATTACAAGATTCTCGGCGTCGAGCGCGACGCCACTGAAGACGACATCAAGCGCGCCTATCGCAAGCTCGCCCGCAAGTATCATCCGGACGTCAGCAGCGAGGAAGGCGCCGCCGAGAAGTTCCGCGAGGCCAACGAAGCCTACGAGGTGCTCAAGGATCCGGAAAAACGCGCCGCCTACGATCAGCTCGGCCGCGGCGGCGGCCCGCGCGCGCAGGGCGACGACGGGGCTGGCTTCGAGCCACCGCCGGGCTGGGAATCGAACTTCGATTTTCACGGCGGCGGTTATACCGGCGCCGATGCCGGCGGTTTCAGCGATTTCTTCGAGTCCCTGTTCGGTCGCGGCGGTTTTAGAGCCGCGGGCGGTCGAGGTCCCGGGGCCTCCGCAGGAGGCGCCATGCGCGGCCAGGACCAGACCGCTCGCATCGCGCTGGATCTGGAGGACGCGTTTCAGGGTGGCCAGAAAATGTTGTCGCTGCGCGTGCCGGAAGTCGATGCGCATGGCCGCGTCGTCAACCGCGAACGTACCGTGCGGGTGAACATCCCCAAGGGTGTGCGCGCCGGCCAGCAGCTGCGGCTGAGCGGCCAGGGGATGCCCGGCCTCGGTGGCGGCGACGCCGGCGATCTGTATCTTGAGATCGAATTCCGCCCCCATCCCCTGTTCCGTCTGGACGACCGCAACCTGATCCTCGAGTTGCCGGTTGCCCCCTGGGAAGCCGCGCTCGGCGCGACGGTCAAGACCCCGACGCCGGCAGGGCCGGTCGATCTCAAGATTCCGGCCGGGTCGAACGCCGGCCGGCGACTGCGTCTGAAAGGCCGGGGCATGCCGGGCAAGACGCCGGGCGATCTGATCGCCATCCTCAAGATCGTATTGCCGGAACGCCTCGACGACGAAACCCGTACGCTCTACGAGCGCCTGGCGCGCGAGAGCGACTTCAATCCCCGCAAGACACTGGGGGTCTGATATGCAAGACACGCGCTATACGCTGACCTGCGAGCTCGTCGATCACGGCGAAACGCTGACCTTCGCCGAGCTCTGCCGGTCCTGCGGCGTCCATGCGGAATGGGTCGCCCTGCTGGTCGAACATGGCGTGCTCGAGCCGGTGGCGCCGCGCGAACGCCAGTGGCGCTTCGCCATCACGCAACTGCCGCGGGTGCATACTGCACGCCGGCTGGCACAGGATCTCGACCTCAACGCCTCGGGCATCGCGCTGGCGCTGGAGTTGATCGACGAAATCCGCACGCTGCGCAGCCAGCTGGCCGCACGGGAGACGCTGGACGCGCATTGATGCGCGTCCAGCGCGCCGGGCAGGCCGGGCTCAGTGCGCCAGCAACAGCGGTAGCGGGGGCGGCGCGTCGATCACGTCCCGCGTCACCCCGCCCAGCACCAGTTCGCGCAGCCGCGAGTGGCCATAGACGCCCATGCAGATCAGATCGGCGTTCATCTCGATCGCTTCGGTGAGCAGCGTATCGGCCACACCGACGCTGTCGCTGTCCGCAAGACGCACTTCGGCCTCGATGCCGTGCCGCGCCAGATACAACGCGATGTCGGCGCCGGGATTGTCGCCCAGGCGACGATGGGCGGAGCCATCCGGATCGATCACCAGCACGCACACCTGTTCGGCGCGCGCCATCAGCGGCAGCGCCGCCGTCGCGGCCCGGGTCGACTCGCGGCTGGCGTTCCAGGCCAACATGATGCGCTGGCCCAGGCGTCGATCCCGGTCGGCTTCCGGCACCGCGATCACCGGGCGCGAAGACACGATCGCGAGCCGCGCCGCGAGATCGCCGCCGCTCATGACCAGCGCATCCGCATAACGCGCATGCAGCGCCAGCGTATTCAGTGTTTCCCCCCGCACGAAACGCCATTCGTTGGTTTCCACCCCTTCTGCCCGACAGGCGGCCTCGAAGGCCTCGCGAGCCGCCAGCGTGGCTTCATCCCGGCCGCTGGCGGCCTCGGGATCGACATCGGCGATATTCGGGTAGGCCAACGGGTAGCGATAATACGGCGGCTCGTAGACGTACAACCCGGTCAGATGGGCGTCGAAGCGCGCGGCCAGCGCGGCGGCCTGATTGATCGCGGCGCGATCCAGCGAGACCTCCGTGATGGCAATGATCAGACTCTTGTAGCTCATGGCAGTGTTCCCTGCGTGATCCGGACACGACCCGGCCGAATGCCGGGCATACCGCCAGATTAACGCCGGTCCGGCGCACAGGACCTGATCTGGATCAACTCACATCGCGCCAGGCCGCGGCAGCCGCCGCGTCGAAGTAACGCTCGAGCAGGCGGATCTGGCGCGCCGCGCCCGCCGCGGTCATCAGATCCATGTACAGGGCCGGATGCGGCGCGCGGCGCTCGCACAGCCAGCCGATATGCCGGCGGGCCACCCGCACCCCCTGTTGTTCGCCGTAGAAATCGTGCACCTGTTCGATCAACCCCAGAACGATTTCGGCCTCGTCCGCCAGATCCGGCGCGACCGCCACCTTGCCCGCCATGGCCGCGGCCAGCTCACGAAACAGCCACGGGCAGCGACCGGCCGCGCGCCCGATCATCAGGCCGTCGGCGCCGGTCGCCGCCAGCACTTTGCGCGCGCGGTCGACCGAATCCACATCGCCGTTGGCCCAGACCGGAATCGAAACCGAGGCCGCGACCGCCGCGATGGTGTCGTACTCGGCCACCCCGCGATAATGCTGATCCCGGGTTCGCCCGTGCACGGCCAGCGCGGCAATGCCCGCCGCCTCGGCCCGCTTCGCGATGGCGACCGCGTTGATTCGATCGGCCGAGATGCCGGTGCGCATCTTGAGTGTGACCGGCACCGGCGAGGCCGCCACCACGGCCTCCAGAATCCGGGCCACATTGTCAGTATCGGCCATGAGCGCCGAGCCGGCCGCCTTGCGACAGACCTTCTTGGCCGGGCAGCCCATGTTGATGTCGATGATGTCGGCCCCGGCGTCGGCGTTGACACGGGCCGCCGTGGCCAGATCGGTCGCATCACCCCCGGCGATCTGGATGACCCGGGGCGCGGGCTCGCCCGAGAAATCCAGCCGCAGCCGCGACTTGCG
Organism: Salinisphaera sp. LB1; assembly: GCF_003177035.1. Lineage (NCBI taxonomy): Bacteria > Pseudomonadati > Pseudomonadota > Gammaproteobacteria > Salinisphaerales > Salinisphaeraceae > Salinisphaera > Salinisphaera sp. LB1. The sequence goes on from NZ_CP029488.1 coordinate 1,010,557, forward strand.
GGTAGCGCGCAGTTCCGTACGAGCCGAAACCATCTCGCCTACCGTCAGCGACGCGCCGAACCCGCGACACAGGCGCCGGAACACGCGGTCGGTCACCCCGGCCATCGGCGCCAGTGCCAGTGCATTGGGAAAACGATAACCCGCGATCTCCATGGCGCGCAGTGTAGAGCCTGTGGCCGCGACATACGAGATCGCCCGGCGCTCACTGGCGGGGCGCGGCGAACCCGCGCCGGTCGGCGTGAACGAGCCGCCGCCAGTTGGCAACGACAACCAGGACGCGACCTCGCTTCAGGATCGATTCAGCGCTGGTCTTGTATTTTCAGCGCGAAACGAGGGTCGACCATGCGCAATTCGCTCCGCTCCATCCTGTTGACGGCTCTGATCGGTGCCGTGCTCGCCCTGGCCGCCTGCGCCACACGGAACGGCCCGCAAGTAGATCCGATATTCAACGCCGTGCCCGGCGGGCGCTATGCCTGCGCCAACGCCCCGGATAATCGCAATGTGCTCGTGCGCAGTCTGACCAGCCCGCTGGGACAGGCAGCGCTCGGCGGCGCACTCGGCGGGCTGGTCGGCAATCAGTTCGGTAGCGGTAGCGGCCAGGATATCGCCACCGGCGCCGGGGCGGCCGCCGGTGTGGCCGCGGGCAACTGGAACGCCAACCGCATGGCCGACAATCGTTACCAGCAGTGTCGGCAACGCCAGCAATCGGGATATTGATGCATCGTTCGTCCGCATGCCCGACCCGGTGCGTCAGCGTGATGCAGCGGTCGATCGGCCCGCGCGAGTTGGCCTATGTGGTGATGTGCGCGCTGGTGCTGCTCGCGTATTCGGCCAACGCGGCGGCCGATCCGGCGACCCGTTCGACCCCGCAACGCAGCGGCGCCAGCCTGCTGCTGCGAACCGACCCCCATACCCGGGCGGACCACGCCAACGGCCCGCATGGCGACAACGACCGTCGCCGGCAACAGCGCCAGAACAGCAAGAAACAGCAACGCCCGGCGATCACGCCGGAGCAGGCCGCGCAACGCGCCCGCCACCGCTTCGGCGGGCGCGTGCTCAACGTGATACTGGAACACGGACCGGGCGGGCCTTACTATCGGGTCAAACTTCTGGAAAATGGCCGGGTTCGCGTGGTGGATATCGACGCGCGCCGTTGACCCCGGCTGAAAGGTAAGCAGGCATGCGAGCTCTGGTGATCGAAGACGATGTCGAACTGCGCACCCAGGTCTGCGAGCGTCTGCGCTCGGAAGGCTTCGCGGTCGACGAGACCGGCGAAGGCGAAGAAGGACTGTTCTACGCCAAGGAATATCCGATCGATATCGCGATCATCGATCTCGGCCTGCCGGGCCCGACCGGGCTCGACATCATCTCGGAAGTGCGCGAAGCCGGGCTGGACTACCCCATTCTGATTCTCACCGCGCGCAGCCGCTGGCAGGACAAGGTCGAAGGCCTGGAAGCGGGGGCCGACGATTATGTCGTCAAACCGTTCCAGCCGGAAGAGCTGTCGGCCCGGATTCAGGCGCTGGTCCGGCGCTCGCGCGGCTGGGCCCAGCCGCGGCTGGAATCCGGCGACATCGTGCTCGACACCTCGCGCCAGGAAGTCTTCGTTGGCGAGGAATCGATCGATCTGACCGCCTACGAATATCGCGTACTCGAGTATCTGATGCTGCACGCTGGCGAGGTAATCTCCAAGACCGCGCTGACCGAGCACATCTATGAGGAGAACGCCGAGCGCGACTCCAACGTGATCGAGGTGTTCGTGCGTCGCCTGCGTGCCAAGCTCGACCCGGACGGCACGCGCAAGCCGATCGAGACCCTGCGTGGCCGCGGCTATCGCCTGGCGCGCGACGACCGCCCGCGGCCACCCGCCGATAGCGCCGCGCCGTGATGAACTCGCTGCGGGCGCGGCTGCTGGCCGCGACCGCGGTGCTGTTGGTCGCGTTTATCGGGCTGACCGGCGTCGCCTTGCAGACCGCGGTTCGCGAGCGCGCGGAGCAGGCCGAGCACGACCGCCTGCAGGGGCTGTCCTATGCCCTGCTCGGCAGCGCGGACATCACCAACGATGGCCAGTTCAACCTGGCGCCGCGGGTACTGCCGGAGTCCGATCTTTCCCGGCCCGACTCCGGCCTCTACGCCATGGTGCTCAACAAGAAAAAGCAGATGATCTGGCATTCGCCCTCGTTGCTCGGCAGCATCGACATGCCCGCCCTGCCGGCCGTCGGCCAGTGGCAGCAAATGCGCCTCAAACGGGACAATGGCAATCAGCTGCTCACCCTGTCGTTCGGCTTTCGCTGGGTGACCGAAGCCGGCAAGGACTATCGCTATACCCTGGTCGTGGCCGAGAACACGTCCATCCTTGCCAAACAAATGCAACGTTTTCAGGGCGTGCTGTGGACGCTGTTGTCCGTTTCGGCACTGATTCTGCTGATCGTCGAGTTGCTGATCCTGCGCTGGGGGCTGGCACCGCTGCGCCGCCTGGCACGCAATCTCGCCAATCTGGAGTCGGATGACGACCGGCGTCTCGAAGGCCAGTACCCCGACGAGATCCAGCCGTTGGTCAGCAACCTGAACACCATGCTGGTCAACGACCAGGCGCGCCTGACCCGCTACCGCAACGCGCTCGGCGACCTGGCACACAGCCTGAAGACGCCAATGGCCATTCTGCGCGGTATCGCCGAGGACCCGACACTGTCCGGCGAACAACGCAGCGCGCTGAGATCCCAGCTGGCGCGCATGAATGACATCCTGGACTATCAACTGCAGAAGGCAGCCGCCGCCGGCAAGCGCAGCCTCACGCGTCGACTCGCGCTCGCCCCCATCGCCGAGCGCCTCGGCCGGGCATTGACCAAGGTTTACGCCGAATCCGGCATCCGCTTCGACATCCGAATCCCGCCGACCCTGCGCGTGCCCGTGGATGAGGGCGACATCACGGAACTGTTGGGGACGCTGATGGACAACGCGGCCAAATACGGCAAGGATCGAGTGATCGTGGACGCCCGGCGCAGCGATCAGGGCATGCTGTCGCTCTGGGTCGACGACAACGGTCCCGGCTTCGGCGAATCCCAGCCGCACCGCCTGCTTGAGCGCGGCGTACGCGCCGACCGCACCCGCGAAGGGCAGGGACTCGGTCTGGCGGTGGCCGCCGAGATCGTGCATTCCTACAACGGCGAGATCGAACTGACCCGAAGCGACCTGGGCGGCGGCCGCGTGCTGGTCACCATCGCGGAAAACTGATCCGACCCGCGCCCCATTCTTATCTTGAACGGCATGACAGAGTGATCCGATGAGCAACAACCAAAACGAGACGCCGCTAGACCCCGAATCCATCCCGCCCGAGGCCCTGGATCCCGCAACCTATCACCGGGTGGTGGGGCCGGCGCTACAGGCCGCGGCCGAAACCGCCGCCAAGCGCGGGCACAAGTATCTGTTCGACGACATGCCAGCCATGCTGGCGCTGGTCGATATGGTGACCCGGCTTGCCAACCTGTATCGCGAGCACCATCCCGAAGCCGCCACCGACAAGGCGGATCTGATCGACCGGGCGGCGACCGCCGCCTGCGTCATGGTGTTCCAGGAAGCCGAGCTGCCAGCGGACGCCATCGGCCAGTGCCTGGCGGCGCTCGAGACCGCCTACAACCAGATCAATGAGCAGGCCGTGCTCGATCCCGGCGTGCGCTACGTCGCCATGGCCTGGTCGCATCTGGACGACAACGAGCGCAAGGATGCCCACCACTGCCTGACTCAGGCCTGCGAACACATGATCGCGGCGATCGAAACCTGGCAAAGCAAGAGCCATTGATGGGCTGGCTCTGCCGTCCCGGCCATGGCTCAGCCTAGGGCCTGCCCTGGCGCGGCGTCTTCGAGCTGCGGCATGGATGTAAGGTGCGCAATGGTCTGGCGAATGTCCGAGCCAAGCAGACGCAAGGCATGCTCGGCCAGATGCCGCAGCGATTCGTCGATATACAGCCGGTTGCCTTCCTGACGCAGCAGTCCCGCCTTGACCAACGTCTGCAGATGGTTGCGGAACAGGCGCGCGTCGAAGAATTCCGGGCTGTTGCGACCGGTCAACAACGCCATGCGCTCGGCCATGAGCTGGCACTGGCGCTCGAAGCGGCCGCGTTCGACCACGCCGACCTCGAGGTTGTGGCTGAGCAGCATGGCGGTCATGGCATAGCGTTCCAGCGATTCCCGCATGATGCGCGCCAGACTCATCAGCGCAGCAAAGGCCTGGCTGCCGGCTACCGGGCGGCGCAGCGCCCCCTTGTCGGTCCGCCACAACAGGCCGCATTCGATCATGCCCTCGACGGCGTCGACCAACGCCGCGCGGCATTCGTCCGCCCGCCAGCGCAGGAACAGCTCGGAGGCCAGCAGTGGGTAGAGTTCGACGGCGTCGTCGAGCAATGCGTTTTCGTTGCGCTGCTCGAAGTGGGCGAAGAAGTTCGCGATCAGCGACGGCAGCGCAAACAGATGCATGACGTTGTTGCGGGTATAGGTCAGCAACACGGCCTGGCGTGAATCCACGGTCAGGATATCGCCCCAGGCGTGCGGCGCCCGGATCAGCCGCATCAACGGCTCCGCCTCGGCCAGCAGCGCCGCGCCATCCGGCTCGGGCGCACTGGCATCGATGGAATACGGGCAGACATGCGCCAGCCGAGCCAGCAACGTCATGCTGTGGATCATCTCGTCCTCGGCCACCGACTTCTGCGGCGCGCCGAGCAGGATGAGACAGGCCAGACCGGTGGCGTTGAGGGTCGCGGTGGCATTGATGCCGCGCATGACCTCGGCGGCCAGCGTATCCGTGAATTCCTGCAGCCACTTGGCGCGCGAATCCGCGCCGAGTTCGGCCACGCGCTCGCGCCAGTCCGGCTGGTGGGTATCGGCAAATCCGCGCAGCTCGATCGGCGCGCCAAAGGAGACGAACACACGGCCGTATTTACGTTTGAGCACCCGTGTGGAACCGCGCACGAGATCGCCCATCGTCTCGCCCTTCTTGACGCGCGTGCCGCGCAGTTCGTCGAAGTAGCCCTTGACCTCCATCACCCGGTCGTAGCCGATATACACCGGAACCACCGATACCGGGGCGTGACCGCTGGTAGCCAGCGCGCTGGCCACCGTCATCTGCAACATGCCGGTCTTGGGCGCGAGCAGACGACCGGTACGGCTGCGCCCGCCCTCGGGGTAGAACTTCATGGGCTGGCCGCGCGCGACCAGCGTCTCGACATAAGCGCGGAAGACGGCCGCATACAGCCGGTCGCCCTTGAAGCTGCGGCGCAGATAGAACGCCCCGCAACGGCGCAGCAGGCCGCCGACCGGCCAGAAGTTCAGGTTCACGCCGGCCGCGATCTGCGGCAACGCCAGCCCTTCCTGATAGAGGATGTACGACAGCAGCAGATAATCCATATGCGAGCGATGGCTCGGCAGATAGATCACCTCGCGGTTGTCGTGGGCTGCTTCGCGCAGCCGTGGTAGATGCTTGACGTCAATGCCGTCGTAGATGCGATGCCACAGCCAGGTCAGCACCCGCAACATGAAGCCGATGGCAATATTCGAGTAGTCGGCCGCGATCTCGTCGGCATATTCGCGCGCGCGCACCCGAATCGCGGCCACGTTCTTGCGCTCGCGACGCGCCGTTTCCGTGACTTCGGCAACCACCTTGGGGCTGGCCATCAAGGTATCGATGAGCTGGGCCCGGCGCGACACCCCCGGGCCCAGCGTGGCCGTCCGCTGGCGCCGGAAATGCACTCGCAGCACGCGTACCAACTTGCGTACCAGCACGCCGGGCGTGGCCGACTCGTCGATAACGTTGCGGTAATCGATGCGCTGGCCGAAATGCACCAGGGTGTTACGGCCGTTGGCGGCCACGATCAGTATCTTGCGCAACCGGCTGGAGCGTTCGGAATCGGCGAACAGGATCCGGAAGATCGAGGTTTCCTGCACCGGATTGCGGCCCCAGAACACGGACACCGGCACCAGCTGCACATCGAACGAGTGATCGTGCAGACCCCGGGCGACGATGCGTTGCAGCTCCGAGCGCTGGCGCGACCGCCCCACCGGGACGGCGAGCACCACCGCACGCCGGGCCGTGGGCAACCGGTTGCCGGCCAGATGGGGCCGCGGCATGCCGTGAGCATCGCAGACCGCCTCCAGCACGAGCCAATCGAGCAGGCTGTTCACCGGCAGCACATAGCAGACCGGCTTGTTGGTATCGAGCGCCAGCTCGTTGAGGTCCGACGGCGATACATGGGTGCCAACCCATGCGCGTAACGGCCAGCGCACGAGCGGCATGAATATGAGCAGCAGACGCAGAATGAATCGACGCATGGACGCTCAGCCGCGCGCACCGAACAAACGCACGCCGCGGCGAATACGCTGGCCGAGGCGCCGTGCAAAACGCGCGAAGCCAGTGCTCGGATGGCGTCGCGCATAGTCCTCGGCGCTCGCCAGATGCGGCGCATGACGCACCCGCAGCTTGGCCAGCGCGCTGCGATCCGCGGCGGCCAACTGGTCGAAGACCCAGTTCCAGGGCCGGTTCCAGGAGCGACCGCGACGCACGCGCGCCACGAAATCGACCAGATAGGGCCGATCGTCATCATCGACCAGGATATTGCCGCCGCCCCGCAGATCGCCATGCGCCACGCCGCGCTCGTGCATCGCCGCCACCAGCGCATCCAGCCGCTGGTAGGCCACATCGCGCGGGCGCGCCCGCGACCATGGTGCCGCCGGACAATACTCGACAAGCACGCCACGCGCATCGACCCGACGGTATAAACGGGGCACGCCGTCCAGGCCATCCAGCGCCACCAGTGCGCTCGCCTCGCGCCAGAGCAGCACCGGGGCAAGCCAGCGGTTAAACCAGCCGCGCGCTCGCCCGTAGTCCTTGAACACCGCACGCGCCGCACCGTGCTCGATCAGTGCAACATCGGGCTCGGTCGGACCGCGGGTCTTGTAGTAGCGCGTCGCGGCCGCATGCAGCTGATCGCGCGTCATCTGCATGAGCGCTGCCCTGTCCGCGTCATCGGACACGAATCGACTAGTTGCTCTGGCCCGAATCGGGTGCGGCGGCCGGAAAATTGCTGGAACCGTTGTCGGAGCGCGTCAGGCGTGCCGGCACGTTGCCGTCGTACACCGCCTTCTGGCGACTCTCCAGATAATAGCTGCGCACGAAGGCATAGGGATCGAACTGCTGCTTGAGCGTCGACTCAAAGCCCAGCAGGCTGGCGCGCACGTTCAGACCCTCGATCCCGCGCAGCGCATACGGCACCCAGGGATAGTCGTTGCTGATCACGTTGACCTGGCTCATGTAGTTGATCGGGTTGGTGAACTGATCCCCGAATTTGCCGATCAGATCACGCCCGTCGGACGGCCCGAGCAGGGGCAGATAGATGTACATGCCCGGGCCCAACCCCCAGTAGCCCAGGGTCTGGCCGAAATCCTCGTCCGGATGCGGCACATGGAGTTTGCTGGCCACATCGAACAGGCCGCCCAAACCGACCGAGGTGTTGATCATGAAACGGCCGAGCGACTGGTTGAACTTGCCCCATTTCAACTGCAGCAGGCTGTTGACCATCGTCACCGGCTGGCTGGCATTGTCGAAAAAATTGGTCACACTGGCCTGGACCCGCGCCGGGACGACCTTGTTGTACACCTTGGCCGCCGGCCGGACCGCGTACTGATCGGCCTTGTTGTTGAGCTTAAAGTCGAAGCGGTTGACCGGCTCCAACGGGTCCCACGGATCCGAAGGCGGGCTGTGGACACAGCCCGCCAGGACCAGCACGGATAGAAGACTGACCAGGGCGAAATGGAAACGCGACGTAGTAGGCATGAAGTTCTCAACCTCGGAACGGGCGCAGCCCCCGCGCTATTTCAGAGCGCGATAGTGGGCAAACAACTCCGACAGCGAATACTGCGGTATGAAGTCATAGGTACGTGAGAACAGGCCACCATCGATGATCACCGAATACTTGAAGAAGTCGATCAGGTATTCGGGCGGCGCCAGCCGACCGAGCGTGCGAACCGCGCGTCGAGCGAGTGCCGGAGGAACCGATGGCAGGAACAGGCGGCGGCATCCTGCCAGCTGAAGGGCGTCCTGATAGGTCACGTAATCGTCTGGTGCCACATTATATACGCCCGGATGGTTCTGCTCGAACGCCGCGATCACGGCGGCCGACATGTCGGCGACGTGAATGAACTGCATCAACGGCGAGAACCCGACCAGGCACGGTGCCACCCGCTGGGCGAGCATGCGGCTGATCTCGTTCTTGATGCCCGGACCGGCGATATTGCAGGGGCGCAGCACCACGATGTTGAGTTCCGGATGCTTGTACAGGTGAATATTGAACAGATTTTCGAGTTCGACGGCATCCACGATCTCGGGCATGAGATTGGCCGCCCGCATCGGATACTCCTCGTCAATCAGGCTCGGATTGCGCGCATCCGCGCCGTAGACGTGGAAGGTCGACAACGCCAGTACCTTCTCCACGCCGTACTTGCGCGCCAGCCGCAACAGACGCGACGTACCCACCACATTGGCCGAATAGCGCCGGCCGCGGGTCGACTGGGTGAACCGGATACGGCCCAGATGCGCGATACCGACGAAATCGTGCTCGCGAAACACGTCCTCGAACGGACGCTGATTGAAATCCACCACATAGTCGACGGTATCGGGGTACTCATCCTGGACTCCGCGGAATTCGACCCCGACCACCTGGTAGCCGTGCTCGGTCAGATCGGCGATCACGTGCTGGGCCAGCGCGCCGGCCGCCCCCGTGACCATGATCTTGCCGCGATGACCGTGCCCCATGCCGACTTTCGAGGCCCGGGTCTTCGGCGCGCCGACCGGGCCGCGGCGCGCCGGCGTCTTGCGGGCGCCCCGGCCGGCCGGCCCCGCGGAAGGCTTGTCGCCCTTGTTATCGTCGCTTGCGCTCATGATCTAGAAAATACTCTTGCGCTGCGCGATCCCGGCATCGATCAGATCGCGGATGGCGTCCTTGACCTCTTCCACCCGCCACTCCACATCACGTTCGCTGGTGACGTCGTTGGGGAAATGCATCGGCGGGCCGAAATTCAGAATCACCCGGGCCGGCAGTGGCACCAGCGGCGAGAGCGGGAAATACGGCATGCCCAGCATCTTCGCCAGCGGCCGGATATTGGCCAGCGACGGCATGGTCTCCTCACAGCCGACCACCCCGACCGGCACGATCGGCGTGTTGTACTCCATCGCCAGATGCATGAAACCGTGGCCGAAGCGCTGCAGCTGATAGCGCAGCCGATAGGGCTTGCCCGAGCCGCGCACGCCTTCGGGAAAGACCGTGATCGCCTCCTCCCGCTCGAGCATCTTGGCGCAGTTCTTCGCATCGCCGATCACGCCGCCGACCGAGTTCATCCAGTTGCCGAGAAACGGCACGGATGGAAACCAGCGCTCGATCATCGACCGCGGCAGGCGCGCGCCTTCCCCCTTGTTGGCGACGGCAAACGACACCAGCACCCCGTCCATGGGCAACTGGCCACTGTGGTTGCCGACGATCAGCAGCCGACCGCTGGCGGCCACGTTCTCCAGACCGTGCGCCTGTACCCGGAAGTAGTTCTCGTACAACCAGCGCACTGCCGTGAACGTGATCTTGGCGGTATCGGGATTCAGCCCCCAGGGGTCATACCCCAGGCTGCCGATGTTGCCCATCGGCAACCGATCCACGATCGACTCGACCTCGCGCGATACGGTCCGCGGCTTGAGATACTGCCGAATGCGCATATCACTCCTCGCTCGCGGCTCGGGGTCCGCGAGGCCGCCGGGGTTTACACTGGCTCAGTTGGTTCGAGCTTAGCACGCAGACCCCACCCGTCTTGACCCCCGATATCGACAAGCCAGCTCCTTGTGCTGAACACCGTATCGCGCGGCTGCCGATCGAATCGATTGCGCGCGATCCACATCAGGCGCGCACCCGCTTTGACGAGGCCGGCCTGGCCGAACTGGCGGCCTCGATCCGCGAATCGGGGGTGATCCAGCCGATCGTGGTGACCGGCGATGCCGCACACGGTTACCGGCTGCTGGCCGGCGAGCGGCGCTGGCGCGCGGCGCAGCGCGCCGGCCTGGCCGAACTGCCGGCGATCGTGCGCAACGATCTCGATCCTGAACAGGCCCGCGTGCTCGGGCTGATCGAGAATCTGCAACGGGAATCGCTCGGCGTAATGGATACCGCCCACGGCTTGGCCCGGCTGGGCGAGATCCACGGCCTGACCCATGACGCGATCGCCACGCGCATCGGCAAATCACGCGCCTACGTGAGCAATTTCCTGCGCCTGCGCCAGCTCGCCGCACCGGTCCAGGCCCTGCTCGATGAGAACCGGCTGTCGATCGGGCACGGCAAGATTCTGGCCGGGCTGGATGTGCCGGCCCAGATCCGGCTGGCCCGGCGCGCCGTGGCCGAGCGCGTCAGCGTACGCCGGCTGGAACACTGGGTACGCGAACAGGGCCAGCCGCGCGCGCCCACCGCCGGCGTCCCGCCCGAGCTGGCGGCCCTGGAGCAGCAGCTGGCAGAGCACGTGGGCAATGCGGTACACATCCAGTACGACCCGGGCCGGCGTCGGGGCGAACTGCGCATTGCGTTTCACGATCTCGATGAATTCGAAGGGCTGCTCGCCCGGCTGGGCTTCAACCCGGAACAGGACAACAACGCGTAGCCCCCCGACCGCGACCGGTGCCGGCGTCCTGCCTACTCCGGGTGATCGCCGTCGCCGGCCGGCTCGACCACCTCGGCGAGACTGAGGTTCAGACTGAAACGCTCATCCGCGTCGCTGCCATAGTGCCCGTCGCGGTCATGCTGATCGAACTGGACCATGGCCAGCCGCGCCAGGCCACCACGCGGGCCGCCCGCCGGCCCTGACCAGACCCCCACGCGCGGACCGCCCGGCATGGCCTGGGGCAACCGATCGCCATATACCGCGCGCAGCGCTTCCGGCATCAAGGCAGCGGCCCCGGCCGCCAGCGGCGCCGTACTGATCTGCATGTCGATCCAGCGCCGCCGGCGCTGTTCGGCGAGCTGCAGACGGGCGCCACGGGGCAACCGCGCCACCGCCCGACGCGTCAACGAGGCCGCCGCCTGGCGCGCGTAACGCGTCAATGGATGCGCGTCGGCCGTCGTTTCGTGCGCCAGCGCGACACGCTCGGCGCCGTGTGCCGGCATGCGAAAACAACTGTCGATATGCCCGCGCACCCGCACCGTCTCGCCCATGCCACGCTGACGGGCGGACAAGGCCAGCGTGGCGGTGACCCACGCGGGCCCGCCGTAGGGATTGGGCAGAGTCAGACGAAGACTGGCCTCGCGCGGGCCGGATCGATCCGCCGTCGCCAGGCCGCTCAACCGGGCGGCCCGATGCTTGATCGCTCGCCACATGCACGCGTCTCCGAACATGTACAATCTCGGCTTTGAGTATACGCCTGCAAGACACCATGTCCGAAACACGTTATTTCCGTGTCCGCGGCCGGGTTCAGGGCGTGGGCTTTCGAGCCGCGACCAGCGACACCGCCCGCAAACTGTCTCTCGACGGCTGGGTGCGAAATCGCGGCGACGGCGATGTGGAGTTGATGGCCCGCGGTGCGCCCGAGAATCTCGACGCGCTGCGCGACTGGCTGCACGAAGGGCCCGGCATGGCCCGGGTCGGCGACGTTTCGGAACAGGCCGCCGACGAAACCGATCTGCCGTCGCCGTTCACGGTGGCCTGACTCGGAGGCACGCCGTTTGTTTCGCACCCAAAAAGAGGCCCGAATCGGGAGGGCATCCGATTCGGGCCAGCCAGTGGGCACCGCCAGGGGGCGGGCGGCACCCTGTAAGCACAGCCGCTCGACTCGGGTAGGGTGCGGCTGCGCGGGCAGAGTCGGTGAAGGGGGAACACCGTTTCTGCAGTGGCAACGGTATTGCGCCGTCGCCGTTGGAAAGAAATATAGTCACCGGCCGCGACGGCGGCTAATTGAAATTCTCTCAAGGCAACATAGAGCTGCACTATACAGCTATTATTTCGAGTCGACTCAGCGACATACGAACGCTCGGTCGTCCGATCGGAGTGCAAAATGAATCAGGCCGCCACTGCCCACACCCGCCAGACCGCGCAGGAGGCAGCGCTCAGACGCACGTTTGCCATCATCTCGCACCCGGATGCGGGCAAGACCACCCTCACCGAAAAACTGTTGTTGTTCGGCGGCGCGATCCAGCTCGCCGGCACGGTCAAGGGCCGCAAGGCGACCCGCCATGCCACCTCGGACTGGATGGCGATGGAACAGTCGCGCGGCATCTCGGTGACCACCTCGGTGATGCAGTTCCCCTACAACGAACGCATCGTCAACCTGCTGGACACGCCGGGCCACGAGGATTTCTCCGAGGATACCTATCGCACACTGACCGCGGTCGACTCGGCGTTGATGGTGATCGACATCGCCCGCGGCGTGGAGCCGCGCACGATCAAGCTGATGGAGGTCTGCCGGCTGCGCACCACACCCATCTTCACTTTCATCAACAAGATGGACCGCGACGGCCGGCCGCCGATCGAGGTGCTCGACGAGATCGAGGATATCCTCAAGATCGAGTGCGCGCCGATCACCTGGCCGATCGGCATGGGCCGGGCGTTCAAGGGTGTGTATCACCTGCTCGAGGATAAGGTGCATCTCTACGAGGGTTCGGACAACGAGGCCGGCGGCAAGACGGTGACCCTCGACGGCCTGGACGATCCGCGCCTCAAGGAGATCGCCGGCGACTACTACGACGAACTGCTCGAGGAGATCGAGCTGGTGCGCGAGGCCGGCTCCGGCTTCGACCTCGATCGCTATCTGGCCGGCGAGATCACGCCCGTATTCTTCGGCTCGGCGGTCAACAACTTCGGCATCCGGCCCCTGCTCGATTCGTTTGTGGAATGGGCCCCGGCGCCGCGACCGCGCGAGGCCAGCTCGCGCGAAGTCGTCCCCAGCGAAGAACCGTTGTCGGGCTTCGTGTTCAAGATCCAGGCGAACATGGACCCGCAGCATCGCGACCGCATCGCCTTCATGCGCATCTGCTCGGGCCATTACAGGAAAGGCATGAAGATGCGGCATCTGCGCGCCGGCAAGGACATCCGTGTGGGCGATGCCATCACCTTCATGGCCAACCGGCGCGAGGCAGCCGACACCGCCTGGCCGGGCGACATCATCGGCATCCACAATCACGGCACCATCGCCATCGGCGACTGCTTCTCCGAGGGCGAGGATCTGGCCTTCACCGGCATCCCGAACTTCGCGCCGGAACTGTTCCAGCGCGTGGTCCTGCGCGACCCCCTCAAGGCCAAGGCCTTGCACAAGGGTCTGGACCAGCTCTGCGAGGAAGGCGCGACCCAGGTGTTCCGGCCGCTGCACAACAACGACGTGATTCTGGGGGCGGTCGGCACGCTGCAGTTCGACGTCGTCGCCGAGCGCCTGCGGACCGAGTACAACGTCAACGCCGGCTTCGAGGGAATCGAGGTCTACACCGCCCGCTGGATCTACGGCGAACCCCGCGAGATCGAGCGCTTCCGTAATCGCATGGAAACCGGCGTGGCCGAAGACCACTCGGGGGCACTGGTCTATCTGGCCCCGTCCCGGGTCAAGCTACAGCTCACCGAGGAACGCTGGCCGGATATCACGTTTGCCAACGTGCGCGAGCTCAACACCGGCACCCAGGCATGAGAGGCAACCCGCGGCGCAACCCCACGGGTGTAAAGCCACCACATTGCCGACAAATGCACGCAGGCGGTGGTTGGTCGTTGAAGGGCGCGGGTTCGTTGGCATTTCACGTTTTCAGTCCGCCAATGGACGCCAAAGGCGCCAATGGCGGACTGGGTTCGAGACCGCTATGGTTTCGAGGCGCCACGTGACCTGTCTCTTCGTTCTTTAAGGCATTTATCCGCAGATCGACACAGATTTACGCAGATGGCGGTTAGTCATTTGGGGGCACTGGTTCGATCGCGGCGCGAACGGCTGCCTGCGCTTTGTTCTCCGCGGGGCTTGTTCCACTTTGCGCCCATCCGACGCCGTCGCCGGCTCGCGCCTCGAATCTGCTACGCCGCGAAAGCAAAACCGAATCTGCGTACATCTGCGTTGATCTGCGGACCGTTTTCTTCGCCAAACGAAGCCCGAAAAGCATAACGGCGTCGCTCATCCGTCAGGTCGAAATACCAGTCCGCCATTGGCGTAATTCGCGTTCATTTGCGGACTCGATTTTGTGACATCCGTGGCTTCGGGGCGCCGCATGACTGGCTCGCTTCGTTCCTTAAGGCATTTGTCCGCAGATCAACGCAGATGTACGCAGATAGCGGTTAGTCGTTAGGGACACTAGCGCGATCGCGGCGCAAATCGCCACTGACGCTTCGTTCCCCAAAAGAGCTTTCGAGTGAGGCGTTCCGGCCGACTCGATCGCTCGTTCGCGCCTCGAATCCGCTACGCCGCGAAAGCACAACCGCATCTGCGTAATCCGTGAAATCTGCGGATCGTTTTCTTCGACGAACGAAGCCCGAAAAGCACAACGGCGCCGCTCATCCGTCAGGTCGAAATGCCAGTCCGCCATTGGCGTAATTCGCGTTCATTTGCGGACTCGATTTTGTGACATCCGTGGCTTCGGGGCGCCGCATGACTGGCTCGCTTCGTTCCTTAAGGCATTTGTCCGCAGATCAACGCAGATGTACGCAGATAGCGGTTAGTCGTTAGGGACACTAGCGCGATCGCGGCGCAAATCGCCACTGACGCTTCGTTCCCCAAAAGAGCTTTCGAGTGAGGCGTTCCGGCCGACTCGACCGCTCGTTCGCGCCTCGAATCCGCTACACCACGAAAGCACAACCGCATCTGCGTAATCTGTGAAATCTGCGGATCGTTTTCTTCGACGAACAAAGCCCGAAAAGCACAACGGCGCCGCTCATCCGTCAGGTCGAAATACCAGTCCGCCATTGGCGTACTTCGCGTTCATTTGCGGACCGTTTTCTGCGCCGAACGAAGCCCAAAAAGCACAACGCTAGCTGTGTAAAGCCACCAGGTTGTTCAGGCCGAGGGTGCTGATGGGTGTGTGGTAGTCGAGACTGGCATGGGGGCGATGCCAGTTATAGTCATGCAGCCAGTGGGGCAGATGGGCGGCACGCTGATCGGCATTGTCATAGGCGCGAGCATAGGCCCATTCGTGCAGCGCGGTCTGGATCAGCCGCTCGGCTTTGCCGTTGGTGCGCGGCCGGTAGGGCCGTGTCCTCTTGTGTTTGAGCCCGAGTCGCCGACAGGCCTTGGCGAAGACAGCCGACTTGTAACAGCCGCCGTTATCGGTCAGCACGCGGTCGAATCGTACGCCCAGGTGCCGGTAATAGCGCAAAGCGGCTATCAGGGCGCGAACGGCACTCGGTCCCGTTTCATCCGGCCAGATTGTCGCGTGACTGACGCGGCTGTGATCGTCGATGGCCACGTGGACATGGTCCCAGCCTGCGCCGCGTGAACGTCCGGCTTGTCGATTGCCGGTCACGCGGTGACCGGGGCGCTCGAAGCGGCCGAGCTTCTTGATATCGAGATGCAGCAGATCGCCGGGTGCCTCGCGGGTATAGCGCTTGACCGGCGGCGCGGGATCCAGCGCGGACAGTCGGTTCAGGCCGGCTCGCTGAAGCACGCGTGCGATCGTGGTCACGGGCACGCCCAGTTCGCGACTGATCGCGCGATAGATACGCCGCTCACGCCGCAAGGCCACGATCCGCTGCCGGGTTGCCTCGGATAGCCGATGGGGGCAACGAGCCGGTCGCGAACTGCGTTCATACAAGCCGGACTGACCGTGCTCGCGATATCGGGCCAGCCACTTGTAAGCGGTCCGCGCGCTCACGCCCATGGCCTGCGCCGCTTCGACCGGGCGCTGACCATGTTGAAGGATTCGACGGACCAACAGGTCTCGACCATGAACGGTCAAACGCGCATTCTTGTGGGTGTTCATCCGGGTCACTCCTGAAGCTTGAAGGATTCGACACCCATCAGTTTCAGGGCGGTCGGCTCGGATGAACAACCTACTGAAAGATCACAGCTAGCGACCGCTCGCCGCCTCCGGGATCGTCGTTTCCACGAGATCGAGGGTGAGCCCCGCCTTGGCCAGACGTTCGCTCTCGTGCTCCAGATCGGCCCGGGTGAGCGGGCGCTCGGCCAGCCAGTCGGCATCGACCGAAACGGTGAGCGTGGCATCGCCGTGCGCGAGCGTCACCGGCGGTCGCGTGGCCGGATTGCGCCCGCGATGCAGAATCACGGCGATGCGTAGCGCCAGCACGATATCCCGGGTTCGAGCCTGCCAGGCGGACGGCAGCGTATTGATCAGTTCGGTACGCAGGCGTCCGCGGTGCAGGCGCACGATGGTCGCCAGCAGGTGCTGGTCCATCTGCGAGAAGCCGCGGATATCGGCGTTGTTGAGCAAATACTCGCCGTGCTTGTGATAAGCCCGATGCGCCACAGCCAGGCCGATTTCGTGCAGCATGGCCGCCCAGCGCAACACCCGGGCCGCCTCCGCCATGCCCTCCGGGAGCTGATCGCCCTGGTGGCCGGATCGCCAGAGCCGAGCCGCGGTTTCGGCCACGCGCCGGCCGTGATCGCGATCGATGACGAAACGATGCGCAGCATCGTCGACGCCGTCGTCGCGCGAGTCGTGCGCCGACAGGCGGCCCAGCAGGTCGCTGATCACCCCTTCCCGCAACGCCTTGTCCGAGACCTGCATGGCGGTCACGCCAAGGCTTTCGAATATGCCGGCAAGCACCGCCAGACCACCGGCGAAGATCGCGCGGCGTTCGCTCGAGACCCCGTCCGGGGCCAGCTTGTCCACGGAGCCCGCCTTGCACAGACGCCGCGCGAGCTTGGCCAGCGCCTCGCTCGTGATCGTCGCCCCGGGCGCGTCCGCGTCGACCGCGCGCGCGATCGACTTGATGCTGCCGGAGGCCCCCAGCGCCACCGACCAGCCCAGTTCGCGGTAATCGTACGCCAGCGGCTCCAGCGCCAGGCGCGCCTCCGTGACCGCCGCCTTCCACTTTGCCTTGTCGACACGCCCGTCGGCAAAGAAGCGCGTGGTGTGTGTAACCGCCCCGAGCGCCACGCTCTCCGCCCGGCGCACCTGGGCACCACGACCAATCACCAGTTCGGTCGAGCCGCCGCCGATATCCACCACGAGCCGCTGCGCGTCAACGGCTTCCAGGTCTTCGGCCACCCCGGCATAGATCAGGCGGGCCTCTTCGACCCCGTAGATGATCTCGATCGGGTGCCCCAACGCGGCCTCGGCGCGGGCGATGAATTCATCGGCGCCCCGAGCCTGGCGCAGGGTATTGGTCCCGACCACACGCACCCGGGCCTCGTCCAGCTGGGCCAGCCGCTGGCCGAAGCGGGCCAGACAATCGAGCGCGCGCTGCTGGGTTGCCGCATCGATCCGGCCGTCGGCCGAAAGCCCGCCCGCCAGTCGTACCGACTCCTTGATGCGATCCAGTACGCGCCTCTGGCCCTGCTCGGCCCGGACGATAAGCATGTGAAAACTGTTGGAACCGAGGTCGACGGCGGCGACCGTGACGGGCAGATTCATACGGCGGGGCTTTTCAAGTCGCAGTTCATGCGACTATCTTAAGCAGCTTGGGCAGGGGTTGCGAGGGCACGGCTTGACGAGCACGACAACGGACGGCACAAGCCCGACAGCCATGGCGCTGGCCCAACGGGCGGCGACACCGCCCCGCCTGCGCAGCTACCGCCTGCTCATCATCGTCGCCGTTGCTCTGGCGGCGGGCGGATGCGCCAGCCAGGGGCTGCAGCGGGGCCATTCCGACCTCAGCCGGGCCGGTGGCGGCTCGAAGTATCGCGACAAAAGCGAAAGCGCCGAATCCGACCTCGGTATGCGCGCCGGCGCGACAGCCAGGCTGGACGCCGCGCTGCATCGGGTCTATGAACGCTGGGCGGGCACGCCGTATCGTTACGGCGGCCAGAGTCGCAACGGCGTTGATTGTTCGAGCTTCGTGCGCCAGACGGTGGATCGGGTCGAGTCCTACGAACTGCCGCGTACCGCCGTGGCACAGGCGCAGGTCGGGATGTCGGTCCCGCGCCGGAACCTCAAGGCCGGGGATCTGGTGTTCTTCAAGACCGGTGCCGTGTCGCATCATGTCGGCATCTACCTCGGCCGCGGGCGCTTCATGCATGCCTCGAGCAGCCAGGGCGTGACCATCTCGCGCCTGGACAATGTGTACTGGCGCAATCACTACTGGCAAGCACGGCGCATTCCCGGCAATCGCCAGATGTGATCGCCGATCGCGGCGACACGCCGCGGCCCGTGTTCGGCACACCCTTCACGATAGCGCGCCCCGCTACCCTGCGGTAAACCAAAAAAAGCCCGCGACGGTTACCGTCGCGGGCCGATGATGACCGACGTCTCGGTTCTTCGAGCCCTCAGATCTGTTGCACGCGTCCCTGGTCGGACTGCGCCTGCTCGATCAGCCGATGGGCGACCGAACGACGCAGCATGTCCTGGGCCCGCTCGATGGCCCGGTCCAGGCCTTCATGGCGGATCTTGAACTGCTTGTGTGCGCGGGCCTTGAGCTCATCCACGCTCGGGAATTCCGGCAACTCGACCTCGGCCAGATAGGCCTCGGCCGCGCTCCATTTGTCGCGCGCGTGGTTGCGCAGGTCGTCCATGACGTGGCTGCCTTCCCAGCGCTCGCGGATGTTCGCGCTGATGCGATCGGCCGAGAAACCGGCCGCGATGTAGACCGCGCACTTGTCGATAATCTTCTGCGTCGGCGGCTTCTCGTTGGCGAGAATCGACTTCGGCGGCTGGCGCAGATCCCAGACCAGACCGACCTTGGAGAGCGCGACCAGCATGTAGTAGGTCGGATCGAACTCCCACCAGAAGAAGCCGTTGCGCGCGGTGGCCGGATAGTAGTGATGGTTGTTGTGCCAGCCCTCGCCCATGGACAGGATCGCCATCAGCCAGTTGTTGCGCGAATCATCGCCGGTCAGATAACGCTGGCGACCGAACATATGGTCCAGCGAGTTGATCGTGAACGTGGCGTGATAGACCAGGATGGTCGACAGCAGGAAGCCCACCAGAAAACCCGACCAGCCGCCTAGCAGCGTGCAGATCACGGCCGTGATGATGCCCGGCATGTACTGGTGGCGCTCGATCCAACGCAACTCCGGATACTTGGAGAAGTCCTTGATCAGGTCCATGTCCGGGTTGGAGCGCGCCTCGCGATAGACCCAGCCGATGTGGGCGTCGAAGAAGCCGTAGTGACGCGGCGAATGCGCATCCTCGGGCTCGTCGGTATCACGATGGTGCTCGCGATGCTTGGCCGACCACCAGAGCGGGCCTTTTTGCATCGCGGTGGCGCCGAGAAACGCCAGAATGAACTGGAACACGCGGCTGGTCTTGTACCCGCGGTGCGAGAAATAACGGTGATAGCCGGCGGTGATGCCGAATACGCGGGTCACGTAAAGGAAAACGCACAGCGACACCGATACCCAGGTGAAACCGGTCCACCAGATACCGATCAGGCCCAGATGCATGATCCCCATGGGCAGGAAGTTCCACCAATCGAAGTGGTCGTCCATGTGCTGGTTCTGGGGGAACCGCAACCGCTTGGTTTTTTCGCTCATTGCTTGGCGAGCCTCGTCAGAAATCGTCAGTCTTTTAGCCGCAGTGTACAAACGTGCACAGCGTGTCCGTGAGTATGCGGAGGTTGAGAATCGTTTTCAAGAACTCGCCCTCTTATTCGTCCATGCCACCGGTGCCGGGCCGCGGATCGTCATGTATCCGCGTCGGTTTCCAGGCCCGCGAAATCGAACAGCGCGCCATCGGCCATCTGCGACGGCGCGATTCGCGTCATCGATCGGAAGATGCGCTCACTGCGCCCCGGGTCCTCGGCCTCCCAGGCCGCCAGCATCGCCTTGACGTTCTGGCGCGCCAGATTCTCCTGCGAGCCGCACAGATTGCAGGGAATGATCGGGAACTGCCTGAGCCGGGAATATTTCTCGATCTCGGCCTCGGCGCAGTACGCCAGCGGCCGGATCACGACGTTGTCGCCGTCGTCGGACTTCAGCTTCGGCGGCATGGCCGCCAGGCGCGCACCGTGGAACATGTTCAGGAACATGGTTTCCACGATGTCGTCGCGGTGATGGCCGAGCGCGATGCGGGTGAAGCCGTTCTCGCGCGCATAGCGATACAGAATGCCGCGGCGCAGACGCGAGCACAGTCCGCACATGGTCGCACCCGGTGCGATCTTCTCCGTGACCACCGAGTAGGTGTCGCGCTCGATAATGTCGTAGTCGACGCCAAGCCCGGCCAGGTAATTCGGCAGAATATGCTCGGGAAAACCGGGCTGTTTCTGATCGAGATTGACCGCCCGCAGGGTGAACGACACCGGGGCGACCTGCTGCAGATGAAGCAGCGTATCCAGCAGGGTATAGCTGTCCTTGCCGCCGGACAGGCAGACCATGATGCGCTCGCCGTCGCGGATCATGCCGTAATCGACGATCGCCTGGCCGGCCTGGCGACGCAGCCGCTTGGTCAGTTTTTCGGCCGCATTCGAACCGGGCGTCAGTCCGGTCGGGGCACGGGTATCGAGAACGGGAATATCGCTCATGGCGCGCCGCGCGCTGGAAATGAATCGACGCTCATTGTACCGGCGCGTCGATCGGCGCCGCTACGCCCGGCCGGCGCGCGCCGGCAACGAACTCAGACACGCGCGACGAGCTGGTCCATCACGCGCCGCGCCTGGGCCGCATAACCGCCGCCGAACAGACGCGCGTGATTGAGCAGGTGATGCAGTTGATACAACGGCCGCCGGATCTCGCGATAGCCCGGCGATGCCGGCCAGGCGCCCCAGTAGGCTTCGTAGAAATCGGGGGAGAAGCCCCCGAACAATTCAGTGAGCGCGAGATCGGTCTCGCGATCGCCATAATAGACGGCGGGATCGTAGATCACCGGCCGGCCGGCACGGTCGGCCCCGGCGTTGCCGCCCCAGAGGTCGCCGTGCAGCAGCGAGGCCTCGGGTTTATGGCCAGCCAGCAGATCCGGCAGGACAGCCAGCAGCCGATCACCCGCGCGCGCGAGTTCGGGATAATCCGGCGCGAGCGCGTCGAGCATTACGGCCAGGCGATTCTCGCGCCAGAACTCAGTCCAGTCGGCATGGCGGGCATTGTGCTGGGTGTTCGGGCCGAGCGTGTTGTCACGCTCCCAGCCGTGGCGCGTGGCCACGATGCCATGCATCTCGGCCAGCCCTTCGCCAAGCCGCGTCATCGACGCCCGCGTCGGCCGCGCCAGTTCGAGATATTCGAGCACGATGAAGGCGGTATCAGCGCTGGCCGCGACCGCGATCGGCTCGGGTACCCGCAGCAGCGTGGCCTGTCGCAGCTCCGACAGCCCGGCCGCCTCGGCCTGGAACATGGCGTGCCGGTCGGCCCGGTTGGTCTTGACGAAGAAACGGCGCTCGCCGTCGGAAACCACATGTGCCTGGTTGATGTCGCCGCCGAGCGCCGTGCGGTGATCGACCACGGTGAACGGGCGCCCGGTGGCCGCGCCGATCGCGGATTCGATGGCCGCCCAGTCGCTCATATCGCCTCACTCTCGGCCTCGAGGCCGAGTTGACCGCGCAGCCGCGGGCCCACGCCGTGTTCGTCGCACAGTTGTTGCAGACGCGCCGTGTCGGGCGCCCGTCGGGCGATGTCGCGCTGCGCGGCATCGAGCGCGATATCGCGCACCACGGTGGCCAGGCGCCGCGACAATCGCGCCTGCTCGGCATGGGTCTCGAGCCGGGTCGCCAGCGCTTTCGCACCGCGCAGGTCGGCCGCGCGCACGGCGTCGATATCGGCCAGCAGAGTGTCGATATCGGCAAAGCGCGACAATAACGCCGCCGCCGTCTTGGCGCCGATGCCGGGCACGCCCGGGATGTTGTCGACCGTGTCGCCGACCAGGGCGAGATAATCGGGGATCGCGGCCGGCGCCACGCCGAAACGCGCGCGAATCGCAGCCGCGTCGTAGCGGGTTTCGCGGGCGTAGTCCCAGAGGATGTCGCCCGAGCCCAGAATCTGGGCCAGATCCTTGTCCGAGGTCACCATCGTGACCGGTTCGTCGGCCGCGGCGGCCAGCGTAGCGATCAGATCGTCCGCTTCATACCGGGGGCTGGACAGGGTTGCCACGCCGAGCGCCTCGGTGATCGCCCGGCAGACGCCGATCTGATTCACCAGGTCCGCCGGCGGCTGTTCGCGGTTGGCCTTGTAATCGGCGAAGAACTCGTTGCGAAACGAATGGGTCAGCGATTCGTCGAATGCGGCCGCGACGTATGTCTCGTCAGTGGTCGCGAGCAAGGCAGTCAGAAACCCGACATAGCCATGCACGGCGTTCAGCGGGCGGCCATCGGCGCCGGTGATAGAGTCCGGCAGCGCATGAAACGCCCGGAAGATATAGACACTGGCGTCGATCAGCAGCATGTGGGTAGTGTACTGACCGACGCCCGGCCTGCGCCATGCGCTACCGGCATCCCATTCGGAGACGCTCTATGATTCGCATGATATGGCGCGCGCTCGCCGTGGCTGCCCTGATCGGCCTCACCGGCATGGCAAGCGCCGTTCAGGCCGATACCACCCTGACCTACGTGGGCGCCAGCGGCCAGTACAAGGTCTATATCACGCCCGATGCCGTGCGCATCGACGGCGACGGCAGCGGCTGGCAGCTGTACAAACGCGGCGACCCGGCGATCATCTCGGTGTCGCCGAAGGATCAGACCTATACCCGGCTCGACAAGAACACGGCCGGCGAAATTCGCCACCAGATGAATGCGTTGCGCGCCCGAATCGACCATCGCCTGCAACAGCTGCCCCCGGATCAACGCCGGGCCGCCCGCGCGGCCATGGCCGAAAAAATTCCCGGACTGAACGGCAAACCGCAGTCCATCGGACTGGATCATACCGGGGCCACCGACAAGGTGGATGGCATTGCCTGCCAAGTCATCCAGGTCGTTCGCGGCGGCCGGCCGGCGCACAAGATGTGCGTGGCCAGCGCCGAGGCGCTGGGGCTGTCCAGCGATAGCTTCCATACCGTGAAATCGATGTTCGCCTTGTTGCGCGACATGCTCGCCGGCACCGGCCTGGAAGGCATCGGCCTGCCATACCGTAATCTTTCGGGCATGCCGATTCGCTTCCACGACAGCCTGTCCGGTGAACAGCGCACCCTCACCGCGTTGAACCACAAACCCATTGCCGACAGCCGTTTCGAGATTCCCGGCAACTATGTCGAGAAGAAACCCGAGGCCCCGTCCGCCAGTCGTTAAAGCCACAGCGCGAACAACAACTGGCCTGGAATATCAATTCCCATTCGAAATAAATGAAAAGCATATTCTTATACCCTCGCTATCTAACCGAAACTATGGTTAGACTTTAGGCACCGGTGAGTCACCGGCCAGGGAGATACGGCCGCCCGCCGGCCGACATATAACAACACCATCGACGACTCGAACACGGGCCGAACAAGAATATGACCGTATCGATTGCTGTAGCGAAGGAGACGGCAGCGGGCGAGAAGCGCGTTGCCATGGTGCCCAAGATCGCCGCGAAGCTCACCAAGCTCGACGTGGCGCTCACCGTCGCCAAGGGCGCTGGCGAGGGCAGCCGCATTCCCGACGAATCCTACGACGAGCGCGTGACGCTGTCGGGGCGGGCCGACGAGATCTACGCCGCCGATGTGGTGCTCGCGGTCAATGCGCCTGAAGTCAAACAAATCAACAAAATGAAGAAGGGGTCGGTGCTGATCAGCTTCGTCCAGGGGCACAACAACCCCGATGTGGTCGAGGCGCTGCAGAACAACGGCATCACCTGCTTTGCCATGGAACTGGTCCCGCGCATCAGCCGGGCCCAGTCGATGGATGCGCTGTCTTCCCAGGCCAATGCCGCCGGCTACAAGGCGGCATTGATTGCCGCCAATGCGCTGGAACGCTTCCTGCCCATGCTGACCACGGCCGCCGGCACCATCCGGCCGGCCAAGGTACTGGTCATCGGCGCGGGCGTGGCCGGCCTGCAGGCCATCGCCACCGCCGGGCGCCTCGGCGCCAAGGTCTACGGCTACGATGTGCGCACCGACACCAAGGAACAGGTGGAATCGCTGGGCGCCGAGTTCCTGGTGGCCAAGGGGATCAAGGCCGAGGCCGACGGCGGCTATGCGCGCGAACTGACCGACGAGGAAAAAGCCCAGCAGCAACAGATGCTGGTCGACAACATGGCCGATGCCGACGCCGTGATCACCACGGCCGCCGTGCCCGGCAAGCCGGCGCCCAAGATCGTGTCCAAGGCCATGGTCGAGGCCATGAAGCCCGGCGCAGTGCTGGTCGATCTGGCGGCAGCCGGCGGCGGCAACTGCGAGCTGACCAAGCCCGACGAGATCGTTACCCATGGCGCGGTCACCATCCACGGCCCGTCCAACGTACCGTCCCTGCTGGCCGAGCACGCCAGCGAAATGTATGCCCAGAACGTATTCAACTTCCTGCAGCTGATCGTGGTCGAGGACGAAGGCCAGGACGACGCCAAGCCGGGCGAAAAGAAACACAAGCTCGCCTTCGACTGGGAGGACGAGATCCTGGCCAAGTCGGTGCTGACCCGCGACGGCGAACTGGTCAACGAAACGGTCAAGGCCGCGCTCGACGCCGCCGTTCAAGCGCGCAACGCTGAACAGAACACTTAGATTCGAGAAAGCATTCGGGGAGAGACGATCATGATTACGGGTTTTGTAGCGCTGTATATCTTCATGCTGGCCGCCTTCACCGGCTACGAGATCATCGGCCGTGTACCCAGTATCCTGCACACGCCGCTGATGTCGGGCTCGAACTTCGTTCACGGCATTGTGCTGGTCGGCGCGATGGTCGCGCTCGGCAACGCCGACGGTTTCTGGGAGACCCTGATCGGCTTCGTGGGCACGATGCTGGCCGCGGGCAACGCGGTGGGCGGTTATGTCGTGACCGAGCGCATGCTCGAAATGTTCAAGTCCTCCAAGGACTGATCCAAGAACAACCACGATAATAAAGGGGTCACCTATGGGTTTCTGGGGCTTTCTGGTCAACGCGAGTTATTTCGTCGCCGCGGTGCTGTTCATCTACGGCCTGAAGCAGATGGGCTCGCCGCGCACCGCGCGCAACGGCATCAAGGTCGCCGGCGCCGGCATGCTGGTAGCGACGATCTTCACCTTCTTCCATCCGGCCATTCACGCGAGCGCCTGGCACTACATCCTGATGATCGTGGCCATCGCCATCGGCGGGTCCGCGGCCTGGATCTCGGGCAAACGCGTGCAGATGACGGCCATGCCGCAAATGGTCGCGCTGTACAACGGCATGGGCGGCGGCGCGGCCGCGGCCATCGCGCTGGTAGAGATGTACTCGCACGAGGCGTTCTCGGCCGGTTTCGGGCTGATCATCATGGCCGTTGTGGGCGCGCTGATCGGCGGCGTGTCGTTCGCCGGCTCGCTGATCGCCTGGGCCAAGCTGGAAGGCAAGCTGACCCGCGCGTTCCGCATCCCGGGCCAACAGATTGCGACGCTGGCGCTGGCCGTGCTGATCGTGATCTTCGGCTGGGCGATCGTGGCGTCCGATTTCTCGGCGCCGGTGCTGGTCACGGTGTTCTTCTTCATGAGTCTGGCCTTCGGCGTGTTGCTGACGATCCCGATCGGCGGCGCCGACATGCCGGTCGTGATCTCGATGTACAACGCCTTCACCGGTCTGGCGGTGGCCTTCGAAGGCTATGTCATCGACAACACGGCGATGATCATCGCCGGCATGGTGGTGGGCGCGGCCGGTTCGCTGCTGACCTATCTCATGGCCAAGGGCATGAACCGCTCGCTGACCAACGTGCTGTTCGCCGGCTTCGGCGTGGATGAGGGCAGTCAGGCCGAAGACCCCGAGGGCGAAATGAAGTCGGTCGAGGCCTTCGACGCCTCGGCGTCCATGGCCTATGCCGATTCCCTGATCATCGTGCCGGGCTACGGTCTCGCCGTGGCGCAGGCCCAGCACAAGCTCTGGGAGTTCGTTCAGGCGCTGCAGAAGGAGCACGGCGTGGACGTGAAGTTCGCCATCCATCCGGTGGCGGGCCGCATGCCCGGGCACATGAACGTGCTGCTGGCCGAAGCGGGCGTGCCCTACGACCTGATCTACGACCTGGAAGAAATCAATCCCGAGTTCGGCGCGGCCGATGCCGCGCTCGTGATCGGCGCCAACGACGTGGTCAACCCGGCCGCCAAGGAGGACAAGGGCAGCCCCATCTACGGCATGCCGATCCTCAACGTCGATGCCGCGCGCGAGGTCTACGTGATCAAGCGCGGCAAGGGCACGGGCTTTTCCGGCGTGACCAACCATCTGTTCTTTGGCGAAAACACGCGCATGGTATTCGGCGACGCCAAGCAGGTTTGTGCCGACCTGACCAGCGGGCTCAAGCAGATCTAGTCGCGCTCCGGCCGTCGAATCGTGCTCGCAAGCCGCCCATCCGGGCGGCTTTTTTCATGTCCCGATGCAGCCATCGACGATCGGCCGTATCCTCGACGGTCATGCATGAGCTCGCCCCACTCATCGCCCGCCTGCAGCGCCATCGCGCACGGCGCAATCCGTTGCGTCGGCGACTCAAGCGCGCCGCGGTGGCCGCACTGCTGCGCGATTCGCGCCAGGGCGCCGAAGTCCTGGTGGTCGAACGCGCGCATCGCCCGGGCGATCCCTGGTCCGGCGACATGGCCCTGCCCGGCGGGCGCATCGAGGCCGTCGACGAGGCCAGCGCGTCGCGCGCGGCCTGTCGCGAAACCGCCGAGGAAATTGGCGTGGCAATCGATCGATCACTCGGCATTGGCCGGCTCTGCGACCAGCTCACACTCGATCATCGTCGGCGCCGACCGATGGTGATATCGCCGTTCGTTTATCGCTGGCCGCGCGATGCGACGATCACGACGAACGCCGAAATCGCCGACTGGACCTGGGTACCGCTGGCCTGGCTCGACGAGCCCGCGAATCGGGGGCGGTTCACCTGGCGCGTTCGCGGCGTGCCCAAGTCGATGCCCTGCTACGACTGCGGCGATGGTCGCCGGATCTGGGGCCTGACCCTGCTCATGCTCGACGAGCTGCGCCGCGCCGGCCCCGGGGGGCGCGGATGACGGCATCCAAACTGCCCGGCCGCGTCACATCCTGTATCGCCGCATCAGGCGCTGCGGTCGCGAATACAGCATCGAATACACAACCAATTGTGCACAAATCCACAGTGTTGCCTTCTTGTCGCAAACCCACGCGCCGCGCATAAGCCGCGCAAAATACGACCGCAAGCATCTGATTAAAATATATATTTATTAACACTTTCATGACGGCGGCAATATTAGCTTGTTCCTATGAATGAACCGTCCCGATTTCATCCACGTACTTATCCACAGGCGCTAGAGCGTTGAGCGAGCAGGCTTCCCCCGTTGTTCGAGTCGCCGTCCCCGTGCCGCTTTACGGCACTTTCGACTACCTTATCGCGCCGGATGCGGCGGTATCGGTGGGCGCGCGTGTCCAGGTTCGCTTCGGGCGCCGACCGCTGGTGGGCGTGATCGTGGCCGTCGATGTGGCAAGCCAGGTCGCGGTGGACAAGCTCAAACCCGTGTTGCGGGTGCTGGACGACACCCCCTTGTTCGACGACGCGCTGCTCAAGCTGCTGCGCTGGACCGCCCGTTATTATCACCATCCGCTCGGCGATACGCTGGCCACTGCGTTGCCGGCGGCCCTGCGGCGGACCCGGAGCGCTGCCGACAGCGATAGTACCCGCAATCGCGGCTGGCAGGCCGTGGCCGAGCCACCGGCCGATGCCGAGACCACACTCCCCCGCGCGCCGCGCCAGCGAGAGCTGCTCGCTGTCATTCGCGCGGCCGATAACGCCGTGGCCCACAGCACATTGCTGGCCCGCTTTCCCGGCGCCGGGCGGCCATTGCAGGCGCTGGCCGAGCGCGGCCTGATCGAGGCCATCGAGCTGCCGGGCGGGCTGGAGACCGGCAGCGCCGGCGCCCCGCCGCCGCTGACCGCCGACCAACAGGCGGTCGTGGATCGGCTGCGCGAGGCCAATGGCTTTGCGCCGGCGTTGATCGAAGGCGTGACCGGTTCCGGCAAGACCGAGATCTATTTCCAGCGCATGGCCGACACCCTGGCTGCGGGCCGCCAGGCCCTGTTTCTGGCGCCGGAGATCGGCCTCACGCCGCAGCTCATCGATCGCCTGCGCGCGCGCTTTGCGGCGGCGATCGGCGTGCTGCATTCCCAGCGCAGCGACGGCGAACGGGCCGATGTCTGGCGCGCGGCGGCGGCCGGCGAGGCCGACATCGTGATCGGCACGCGCTCGGCCGTGTTCACGCCCATGCCGCGGCTCGGCCTGATCATCGTCGACGAAGAGCACGACGGCTCCTACAAGCAGGGCGACGGGCTGCGCTACCACGCCCGCGATGTGGCCTTGAAGCGCGCCCAGGACGCCGCTATTCCCGTTCTGCTGGGCAGTGCCACGCCCGCGCTGGAAACCCTGCACAACGCCCGCGCCGGGCGCTTCGATCATCTCCGGCTGGCCCGGCGCGCCACCGGTGCGGCCCTGCCGGCGATCCGGCTGATCGACATCCGCTCGCGCCCGCTCGACGGCGGCCTGTCCGACCCGCTGATCAACCGCATCCGGCCGCATCTGGAGGCCGGCAATCAGGTGATGATCTTCATCAACCGGCGCGGCTTCGCCCCAGCCCTGCTCTGCCACGACTGCGGCTGGAGCGCGCCCTGTCATCGCTGCGATGCGCCGATGACTATCCATGGCGCGATGAGCCGGCTGATCTGTCACCACTGCGGCAGTGCCGAAAATGCGCCGACCACCTGCCCATCGTGCGGCAGCGAAACGCTAGTCGCACTCGGCGCCGGCACCCAGCGCGTAGCGGGCGCGCTGCGCAGTCATTTCCCCGACGTTTCCATCGCCCGCTTCGACCGCGACAGCATGAGCCGCCGCGGCCGGCTCGAAGCCCAGCTCGCCGATGTCGCCAGCGGCAAGACGCAACTGCTGGTCGGCACCCAGATGCTGGCCAAGGGCCACGATTTCGCGCGCCTGACCTGTGTCGGCGTACTGGATGTCGACGGCGGCCTGTTCTCGGCCGATTTCCGCGCCACCGAGCATATGGCCCAGGTCGTCACCCAGGTTGCCGGCCGTGCCGGCCGTGCCGACCGGCCGGGGGAAGTCTGGCTGCAGACGCGCAACCCCGAACACCCGATGCTGGTACGCCTGCTGGGCGGCGGCTATCCGGGCTTCGCCGAGGCCGCGCTGGCCGAGCGCGAGGCCACCGCACTGCCGCCCTACGGTCATCTCGCCCTGCTGCGCGCCGAAGCGCACGAGCAACAATATCCCCACGCCTTTCTGGCGGCGGCCGCTGAAACGGTCCCCATGGGGGGCGAGCTGGCCTGCTGGGGGCCGGTGCCGGCCCCCATGGCCCGGCGTGCCGGCCGCTATCGCGCGCATCTGCTGCTGCACGCGGCGCGTCGGGCCCTGCTGCATCCCGTTCTCGACCGCTGGCAGAGCCAGCTCGCCGAGCTGCCGGCCGCCCGGCGCGTGCGCTGGTCGATCGATGTCGATCCGCAGGATCTGTTGTAGCCGACGTTGTGCCTTTTGTGTTTCGGTCATCGCAGAAGACCGTCCGCAAATGAACGCGAAATACGCCAATAGCGGACTGGCATTTCGACCTGATGGATGAGCGGCGCCGTCGTGCTTTTCGGGCTTCGTTCGGCGAAGGAAATGATCCGCAGATTTCACAGATTACGCAGATGCGGTTGGGCTTTCGCGGCATAGCCGATTCGAGGCGCGAACCGGCGACGGAGTCGGCCAGCACGCCGAACTCGAAGGCTATCGTTGGGAACAAAGCACAGGCAGCCGTTCGCGCCCAGATCGAGCTAGCGTCCCTCACGACTAACCGCCATCTGCGTGAATCTGTGTCGATCTGCGGATAAACGCCTTAAGGAACGACGACAAAGGTCACGGGGAGCCCGAAACCAGGTCGGTCGCGAACCGGTCCGCAAATGAACGCGAAATACGCCAATGACGGACTGGCATTTCGACCTGACGGATGAGCGGCGCCGTTGTGCTTTTCGGGCTTCGTTCGTCGAAGAAAATGATCCGCAGATTTCGCAGATTACGCAGATGCGGTTGTACTTTCGCGGCATAGCAGATTCGAGGCGCGAACCGGCGACGGAGTCGGCCAGCACGCCGAACTCGAAGGCTATCGTTGGGAACAAAGCACAGGCAGCCGTTCGCGCCCAGATCGAGCTAGCGTCCCTCACGACTAACCGCCATCTGCGTGAATCGGTGTCGATCTGCGGATAAACGCCTTAAGGAACGACGACAAAGGTCACGGGGAGCCCGAAACCAGGTCGGTCGCGAACCGGTCCGCAAATGAACGCGAAATACGCCAATAGCGGACTGGCATTTCGACCTGACGGATGAGCGGCGTCGTTGTGCTTTTCGGGCTTCGTTCGGCGAAGAAAATGATCCGCAGATTTCACAGATTACGCAGATTCGGTTGTACTTTCGCGACGTAGCGGATTCGAGGCGCTAAAAGGCGACTGAGTTGAACAAAGCTTGCAACTCGAATAACTGGTTTGGGGGCGAAGCGCGCACAGCCGTTTGCGCCACGATCGAACCAATGCTCCCAAATGACGAATCGCCATCTGCGTGCATCTGTGTTGATCTGCGGACAAATGCCTTAAGGAACGAAGAGACAGGTCAAGCGGCGCCCCGAAACCAAGGAGGCCGAGAACCCAATCCGCCATTTGCGCTTTTGCGTTGATTTGCGGACTGAAAACGTGAAATGCCAACGAACCAGCGGCGACCGGCGCGACCCGGGCCTGAGCCGCGTGCCGAGACTGCGATCCAGTTTACTCGGGGCTGAAACATGGCCCGCGCCACTGGGCGGCGTTAGACTGCACGGTTTTCACCCGACCCTCTGCGTTGTTCTCGCCGTGAAAGCACTAGTCCAAGATCTGCTCGTCGACGCCGCCACCCGCGCCTGGCCCGATATCGACATCCCGGCGGATCCCCACGTCGAGCGCACACGCGACGCCGCGCACGGCGATTTCGCCTCCAACCTGGCCATGCAACTGACCAAGGCCGCACGCCGCAATCCGCGCGAGATCGCCCAGGCAATCGTGGATCAGCTCAGCGGCGACGAACGCATCGCCAGGGTCGAGATCGCCGGTCCCGGCTTCATCAACTTCTTCCTGGCGCCGGCGGCTTTCCGATCGGTGATCGACGATGTGCTGGCGGCCGGCGAAGCCTATGGCCGCTCGGATGAAGGCCAGGGCCGTAAGGTGCTGATCGAGTTCGTCTCGGCCAACCCGACCGGGCCGCTGCACGTCGGCCACGGCCGCCAGGCCGCGATCGGCGACTGCCTGGCCCGACTCTACGAGGCGATCGGCTGGGACGTCACCCGCGAGTTCTACTACAACGACGCCGGCAACCAGATCGAGATGCTGGCGAAATCGGTCGCCGCACGCTGCGCCGGGCTCACCCCCGAGGACGCCGACTGGCCGGAAGGCGGATATCGCGGCGAGTATCTTTCGGATCTGGCGAGCGCCTATCTCGAGGGCGCCACCGTGGTCGCCGACGATCGCGAGGTCACCGGCGCGGCCGACCCGAACGACATGCAGGCCATTCGCGAATTCGCGGTGGCCTATCTGCGCCGCGAACAGGACGAGGACCTGCGCGCCTTCGGCGTGGTATTCGACAACTACGCGCTGGAGTCGGCCCTGTATGCCGACGGCCGGGTCGAACAGACCGTCGCTGCGCTGGTCGCGGCCGGGCACACCTACGAGGCCGATGGCGCGCTGTGGCTCAAGACCACCGACTACGGCGACGACAAGGATCGCGTCATGCGCAAGGCCGAGGGTGGTTACACCTACTTCGTGCCGGATGTCGCCTATCACCGCGCCAAGTGGGAGCGCGGCTTCACCCACGCCATCAACGTCCAGGGCGCCGACCACCACGGCACCATCGCTCGTGTTCGCGCCGGGCTGCAGGCGTTGGATGTCGGCATTCCGGAAGGCTGGCCGGCGTACGTGCTGCACCAGATGGTCACCGTCATGCGCGGTGGCGAGGAAGTGAAACTGTCCAAGCGTGCCGGTTCCTACGTCACGGTGCGCGATCTCATCGACGAGGTCGGCCGCGACGCGACGCGTTATTTCCTGGTCGCGCGCAAGTCGGACTCGCATCTGACCTTCGATATCGACCTGGCCCGCAGCCAGTCGGAGGACAACCCGGTCTACTACATCCAGTACGCCCACGCGCGCATCGCCAGCGTGTTTCGTCAGCTCGACGAACAGGGCCTGGCGTATGATCGCGATTCGGCGGAGATGGCACGCCTGGATTCGGAACACGAGCAACGCCTGATCACGGCCTTGTCACGCTTCCCGGAAGTGGTCGCCGCCGCGGCCGCGGATTCGGCCGTGCAAAGCGTGGCGCATTATCTGCGCGATACCGCCGACGCATTTCACAGCTACTACAATGCGCAGAAATTCGTTATCGATGATGAGCCGTTACGCAACGCCCGTCTGACCCTGATCTCGGCCGCGCGTCAGGTGCTGGCGAACGGTCTCGCATTGATGGGTGTATCGGCGCCGGACCGGATGTAACGCAGTCTGCTTCGATCGAGAAGGTGTGGTAAATGGCCCGCGACTACTCTTCGCGCCGTAACAATCCGCCGGACAAAAACGGCAAGCGCAAGTCCGCCAAGCGGCCGACACCCGCCGCGCGCCCGGTGCGCTCGAAGCCGAAGACCCCGCCGCGTAAAAAGGGCGGCAGTGGCGGCGGCGCAGCGAGCCGTGGCGCTGGCGCTCCGGGCTGTATCTGGCTTTTGTGCGCTCTGTTACTCGGGGTGGCGGGCGTATCGGTCTATTACATCGCCAGCCGCCCGGCCGGCCACGGCCCGGAAAGCGTGAACGTCAAGCTCCCCGTCAATCAGTCCGGCGCGAGTTCGGGCAACAACGCCCCAAGCGCGGGCGGGACTTCGAGTCACGGCGCGGACAAGACCGAGGCCGCGTCCCCGGAGCAAAAGAAGAACCACCCGCGGTTCTCGTTCTACAAGATGCTGCCGAACTACAAGGTGGAAGTGCCGGCCGGACAGCAAGCCCAGCAACCGATCACCGACAACAAAGAGCCGCACGAAGTCGAGCCGTCCGCCAATACGCCGGCGCCCAGCGCGCCGAGCCATGCCGCCGATCACTCGAACGACACCGCGCACGCGTCGACGCCGTCGAAGTCGGACACGGCGGGCCCGGGCTACGTCATCCAGGCCGGCGCCTTCTCCACCGAGAAAGACGCGGATCACCGCAAGGCCCAGCTCGCCCTGCTCGGCGTGACCGCCGATATCGTCGATGTCCGGACCTCGTCGGGCAAAACGGTCTACCGGGTGCAGAGCAACACGCTCGAATCCAGCAATACCGCGCACTCG
This sequence comes from Salinisphaera sp. LB1, assembly GCF_003177035.1. Taxonomy (NCBI): domain Bacteria; kingdom Pseudomonadati; phylum Pseudomonadota; class Gammaproteobacteria; order Salinisphaerales; family Salinisphaeraceae; genus Salinisphaera; species Salinisphaera sp. LB1. Next base: position 1,044,024 of record NZ_CP029488.1, read on the forward strand.
CTCGCCCAGCGGCTGCAATCGCACGGCATTGAAACCATGGTGCGGCACACGCACTGATCCGCTCAGGATGAGCCGACGAAGCGGGCCACGAGCCGATTCCAGTCGCTGCCGGCCAGCGTCGCCAGAATCGCCCGGTCGATCGGCTCACGCAGCGGGCTGCCCTGGGGCAGCGCGAAGGCATAGTCCTGACGCTCGAAGGTCGTGGCGAGCACCTGCAGCCGGTCCGGAAATACCTTACGGATACGGTATTTGAGCAACGGCGCGTCGTAGACTACGGCATCGACGCGATCATCGGCCAGCGCGGTCAGCGCCGCGTCCAGCGAATGCGTGGCACGAAAGCCGATACCGCGATCGGCGAGCGCGGCGGCGGCCGCGGAGCCGCTCACCGTCGCCACCCGGGCGTGGGCCAGATCGCTGACGCCCTGGATCCCGGTCGAGAGCCTGTCCACGGTCAGCGACGTGGCGATGGCGGCAGTGAAGCTGGAAATGATGATGATCGCCGCGAACATCCAGACCAGACCCACCAGGCGCCCGCCCAATGTGCGCGGCGACTTGTCGCCGTAGCCGACCGTGGTCATGGTCACCGCGGCCCACCAGAATCCGCTGCCCAGGCCCCTGAGCACGCCGCCGCCGAATTCCTCGCGGTTGTGACGGTGCTCGAAGGCCCAGACAACCACACCCACAAGCAACAACACGCCGGCCAGCGCCGCCAGCGCGGTGAAAAACGGCCAGGAGAACAGGTGCCGAATGGTCAGCCAGAGACTGCTGCCCTGCGACGCCGGCAGGGCGATCGCCAGACCGGTGGCATAGAACGGATAGGTGAAGTCCACCCGGGCCTCGCGCGGCTCGGTGACCGTAAGCGCGGCGACCGATACATCGAGACTGCCGTTTTCCAGCCCGGTGAACAGGCCCGGCAAATCGCGCTCGACATAATGGGTTTTCAGGCCCAGTTTCGCCGCCACCCGCTGCCACAGCGCAATCGACAGGCCGGTATAGCCGTTGGCGCCGTCGCGCATGACGAATGGCGGCGTGAGCTTGGTCCCCACAGTCAGTGTCTTGCCGCGCTCAGCGGGCGGCAGCGCGCCGGCGATACTCGCGTCGTCGGGCGCCATGCCGGCCGGCGCCGGGCCCTGCGCCGATGCCGCCGCCGGGCACAGCCCCGCCAGCAGACACAGCACCATCGCTGCCGCGCGTGCAGCGCTCCCCCGATACTGCATCGATCCCCCTGACCCCAAAAATTCGATCGATGCGCGAGTATAGCGCGGGTTACCGCGATTATCGGCGAGCAGGAATCAGATCGGATCGAGCTTGGCGTAACCGGCGATCAGCCATTTACTGCCGGCGCCATCGAAGTTGACCTGGACCCGGGCCCGCGCGCCGTCGCCCTCGAAGGCCAGTACGGTGCCCTCGCCAAATTTCTTGTGCATGACACGCTGGCCGAGCCCGAGCCCAGCGGATTTGCCTTCGTTGCGGCCGATCGGGCCGGGCCGGAACACCGGCTGGGAGATGCCGGCCTGGGGGCGGGTTTCGCGCAGATAATCGGACGGGATCTCGCGCAGAAAGCGTGACGGCGCGGCCAGATTCTCCTGGCCGTGCAGCCGGCGTACTTCGGCGTGCGAGAGATTGAGCTTTTCCATTGCCCGGGTCATGCCGACATAAGCCAGCCGGCGCTCTTCCTCCAGGCCATTGTCGTCCGCGACCGAGCGCTGGTGCGGAAACAGTCCTTCTTCCATGCCGACCATGAACACCAGCGGGAATTCCAGCCCCTTGGCGGCATGCAGCGTCATCAGCTGGACCGAATCATCCCACTCGCCGGCCTGGGCCTCGCCGGCTTCCAGCGAGGCATAGGCCAGGAACTGGGTGATCTCGTCCATGGTCTCGTCGTCGTCCGCGGTATACGCACGGGCGGCGGAAACCAGTTCGTCGAGGTTGTCCTTGCGGGCCTCGGCCTTTTCGTCGTTGCCCTTGCCGTGATGACCCTTGAGATCGGTAACCGCGATGACGTGCTCGGTGGCCTCGTGCAATGCCATGCCCTCGGCGCTGGCATCGAGTTCGTCGATGAGCCGGATGAAGTTCAGTACGGCGTTGGCGGCGCGCGCCGGCAGGCCCTGTTTGTTATCGGGGTCCGCCAGTTCGTAGGCCGCCTGCCAGAGATTCATGGCGCCGGCCCGGGCGTGGGTGCGGATCTTGTCGACCGTGGTGTTGCCGATGCCGCGGGTGGGCGTGTTCACCACCCGTTCGAAGGCGGCATCGTCGGAGCGCGACTGCATCAGCCGCAGATAGGCCAGCGCGTCCTTGATCTCGGCGCGCTCGAAGAACTTCTGGCCGCCGTAGATGCGATACGGGATCTCGGCGGCGATCAGGCGCTCTTCCAGCACCCGCGACTGGGCGTTGGAGCGATACAGGATCGCCACATCCGAACGCGCCCCGCCGTCGGCGATCCAGTTCTGGATGCGGGTGACGACGTGCTGGGCCTCGTCGTATTCGTTGAAAGCGGCATAGACATCGATCGGCTCACCGTCGGCGCCGGCAGTCCACAGCTCCTTGCCGAGCCGCGACAGATTGTGCCCGATCAGCCCGTTGGCCGCCGCCAGGATGGTGCCGGTCGAGCGATAATTCTGCTCGAGGCGCACGGTCCGGGTGCCGGCGAAGTCGTTCTCGAAACTGAGAATATTGTCGACCCGCGCACCGCGCCAGGAATAAATCGACTGATCGTCGTCGCCGACGATGAAGACCTTGCCGTGGGGGCCGGCGAGCAGCCGGATCCAGGCGTACTGCAGCGCGTTGGTATCCTGGAACTCGTCGACCAGCAGATGCGAAAAACGGCGACGATAGTGGGCCAGCAGGTCGGCGTTGTCGCGGCAGGTCTCGTAGGCACGTAGCAACAACTCGGGGAAATCCACCAGCCCGGCCGCCTCGCGCGCGTTCTCGTAGGCGGTATAGACCCGGATCATCTGGGATCGGGCGTAATCCCCGGTATCGGCCAGGTCTCGCGGGCGCTCGGCGTCTTCCTTGCAGCTGTTGATGAAGCCGGCCATCTGGCGCGGCGGCCAGCGCTGTTCGTCGATCTCCAGACCGCGCATGGCGCGCTTGACCAGGCGCAGCTGATCGTCCGAATCGATGATCTGGAACGTCTGCGGCAGCTTCGCTTCCTTGTAGTGCAGGCGCAGCAGCCGATGCGCGATACCGTGGAACGTGCCCACCCACATGGCGCGGGCCGGCACGCGCAGCATCGGCTCGAGGCGTGCGCGCATCTCGCCGGCGGCCTTGTTGGTGAAGGTCACCGCCAGGATCGACTGCGGCGAGACCCCTTCCACACCGATCAGCCAGGCAATGCGGTGGATGAGCACACGCGTCTTGCCGGAGCCGGCGCCGGCCAGCACGCGCATGTGCGCCGGCGGCGCGCCGACCGCTTCGCGCTGGGCATCATTGAGACCGTCGAGGATTGCGGATACATCGTCCATGCGCGGATTGTAACCAAAGGAGGACACCGGCAGTTCAGCAGACGCTGGTAATCTTTCACGATCGAGTCATTCAACCCCGACGCCATGACCCGTCCGATGCACCGCATGCTGGTGATCGTCCTGTTTACGGCCGTGCTTGCCGGCTGCACCACTTCGCCGACCGGGCGCAGCCAGCTCAAACTTTTCGGCGCCCAGAAAATGGCGGCCATGGGCGACCAGAGCTATGCCGAGCTCAAGCAGAAGACGCCGATCGACCACAACGCCGCCGATAATCGCTTCGTCGATTGCGTGGCCCGTGCCATCACGTCGGTGCCCGGCGTCGACAAGGCCACGAATGGGCCGTGGCATGTCACGGTGTTCAAGTCGAAGCAGATCAACGCCTTCGCCCTGCCCGGCGGCAACATCGGCGTCTACTCCGGGCTGTTGCCGGTCACCCGGAACGGTGCCCAGCTCGCCGCCGTGATCGGCCACGAAGTCGGCCACGTTCTGGCCGGCCACCCCAACGAACGGATGTCGGAACAATATGCCACGCAAGGCGGCCTGTCCGTGCTGTCCGCCGCACTTGGCGGGGCCTCCAGCGCGAGCAACCAGGCCCTCATGTCCGCACTCGGCGTCGGCGCCCAGGTCGGCATTCTGTTGCCATTTTCGCGCGCCCAGGAAAGCGAGGCCGATCTCATCGGGCTGGAACTCATGGCCCGGGCCGGCTTCGATCCTCGCCAGTCGGTCAAGCTGTGGCAGAACATGACGGCCGCGTCGCATGGCCAGCAGCCCAATCAGTTTCTTTCGACCCACCCATCGAACGACAACCGGATCCAGGCGCTGGAAGCGCACATGAACAAGGCGATGCAACTCTATCATCAGGCCAACCATCATCCGCACTGCCCGCATCCCTGACGCCCCTATTGCCACCAGCCGTGGCGGCGTGCGGCCCGGCACCGGGCGCTTCAGAGCCTATTCCAATAGGCTCTTACTCAAAACGGGTATTGCGGTGGGCTACAAAAGCGGTAGACTTCGATCAAGGTGGCTTCGTGCCACATTCCGTTGGTCTTAGTTTTGGTGTCATTGACGAGTCCGGACGGTTTTAAAGTAATGACACACGTTTGTTAGCTAGGATCAGTCCAGATGAATATTTACGTCGGCAACCTGTCGTGGAACACCACGGACGACGACCTGCGCACCGCCTTCGAGGCGTTCGGAGAAGTGTCTTCCGCGAAGGTCATCATGGATCGCGAGACCGGGCGTTCGCGCGGTTTCGGATTCGTAGAAATGTCCGATGACAACGCGGCCCGCCAGGCCATCGAAGGCATGAACGACAAGGACCTGCAGGGTCGTTCACTGCGTGTCAACGAAGCCCGTCCGCGTGATGATCGCCCCCGCGGCCCGCGTCGCTTCTAAAACAAAACCGCTGATCGTAGCGGGTCGGTCGCAGGCCGGCCCGCGCGTGTGCATCGAGCCGGTCGTGTTCGCATGGCCGGCTTTTTTCGTGTCGCGCTGATGGTGCAGGTGTTCAATCGCCGCCAGCGGTGAACACCGAGGCCGGGAAACGCAGCGTCGTATAAGGCAGATGCACGCGACGCATCACGACCAGCGCGAACAGCAGCGGGTTCACGTCGTAGATGGCGTGCAAGGGCGCGACCTCGGCGCGGGTGATGAAGCCGGCGCCGGCCAGTGCGTCCAGATCGATCGCATCCGCCCGCGCAATCGCGGGATAACCGCTGCCGTAGCGTAGATGGCCGAAAAACTGGGGATGCTGAAGCAACGGTTCCAGTTCGGTGTTCGGCCGATTCCCGGTTAACAGGCCGGCCAGGCTTATCGTCAGCGCCGGCTTGGACTTGGCCTGGCCGTGGCGGCGCAAAAGACCGAACAGGGCCGGCATCAGCTGCTGGCCATCGCCGCCAGTCGCCCCGCCCAGGCGCAGCCTTACGGCGACGCCGGCCGCGAGCGCCGGCTCGACCGCTGCCGGCGCCACCCAGGCCGGATCGTGATCGGGGCGGCGCAGCTGGCCCACGGCCACATCGAGACGCATGTGATGCGCCGCCATCACCTTGTAGACCGCCTTTGCCGCCTTGCCATCCAGGTTGATCCGCTGCGCGACCGGCCACCAGCGCACGTCCTTGACCCCGGCCTTGGCCCAGCGTTTGATCGCGGCCAGTGCATCCGGCTGACGCGGGTGAATCGACACCTCGGTCACGAGCGCCTTCGGCGCACGCTTGGCAAGCCAGGCGACATAACGATTCGACACCATCGGCTCGGACTGATCGTCCAGCGGCGCGCCCTGCTTGTCGAACACGCCGGCCCGGCCGGTGATCTCGGCGCGATACGGCTTCGGCATGGCGCGTATCTGGCGCAGCAGGCGCGAGATGTAGTCGGCGTCGGCAGTATCGTCGCTGACGATGCCGGCGGCGCGATCGCGCAGCATCCGCGATAACCACACGCTGATCCCTGGCATGCCGTGGCCGCTTTCCTGGCTGTCGTTGGCAAAATCCGGCCCGGACAGTTGCCCGCGCGACACGATCCCGACGCCATGATCCACCACCGCGTGACCGTCGGTGCCGGCAAACGCCTGCTTGATCAGCTTCTGCGAGGCGGCCGGCAGCACCCAGGCCGCATCCTCCGGGGCATGGGTCCAGCCCGCGCCATGCCGGGCCATCCAGTGCGGCCACCACAACACGACCAGCAATGCCAGGGCGAGCACCGCGGTCAGAAAGCCCCAGGCCAACGTCGTTCGCCGCCGGGCAATGAACCGTCGCATACGCACGCCTCAGGCGGCCGCGGCCTGGTCGATCGACTCGGCGTGATGACAGGCCACCACGCCGCCGCGCAACGGACGCGCCTGCGGCACCTCGCGGGCGCAATCGGCCTGCGCCCAGGGGCAGCGCGTCCGAAACACGCAGCCCGAGGGCGGATCGGCCGGCGACGGCAGATCCCCCGGCAGGCGAATGCGCCGACGCGCGCGCTCGGCTTCCAGATCGGGGCGCGGCACGGCCGACAGCAGCGCCTTGGTATAGGGATGCCGCGGCGCATCGAACAATTGATCTGCCGGCGCCTGTTCCATCAGCCGGCCGAGATACATCACGCGCACGTCGTGGCTGATCTGGCGCACCACGGCCAGATCGTGGGCAATGAACAGCATGGCGACGCCGGTCTCGCGCTGGAGTGCCATGAGCAACTCGACGATACGCGCCTGGATGGAAACATCGAGCGCGGATACCGGTTCGTCGCAGATCAGCACCCTGGGCTCGACCACCAACGCCCGGGCGATACCGATGCGCTGACACTGCCCGCCGGAGAACTCGTGCGGATAGCGGTTCAGGTGGGCCCGGGTGAGCCCCACGCGATCGAGCATCTCGGCCACACGCTGGCGACGCTCGGCGCGCGATAGCGCCGGATGCAGATGGCGCAGCGGCTCGGCCACGATCTGGCCGACCGTCATACGCGGGTCGAGGCTGGCGAGCGGATCCTGGAAGATCATCTGCACCTCGCGGCGCAGCGCCTGCCAATCGCGATTCGAGCCGGCCGTGATATCGCGCTCGCCCAGATGCAGCGTGCCGGCGGTGATCGGCGCCAGCCCGGTAAGCGCCCGGGCCAGGGTCGACTTGCCGCAGCCGGACTCACCCACCAATCCGAGCGTGTGCCCGGCCCGCAGCTCGAGGCTCGCCCCGTCGACGGCGCGCAGTACCGGGGCGCTCTGCCAGGGCCAGTCCGCACGCAGCGGAAAATGGACCTTGATATCGTGAGCGGAAAGAACCGGTTGGCTGGGCATGGGGCGGAACTCGCGAAGAACGGCAGACATCGAATGGTACGCTGGAACGGCATACGCGCCCACCCGGATGCGGCCCTGAACAGCGCGAACGGAACATTGCTTGCGTACCGCTATCGGCAGGCCACCATACAAGAACCGGGCCAGACAGTCGCTTCCACGATCAGCGAAGCGTGACGATCAACAAGGTAAGGCATGAACCGCGCGGCACCGACGGATCTCTCCGTATTGAGCTTCAACATGCAGGTCGGCGTCGGCACCAAGCGCTATCGCGAATACGTCACGCGCGGCTGGCGGCACGTACTGCCGAGCCAGGGCGTGCGCGACAACCTCGCACGCATCGCCGATCTGCTGGGCGATCACGACATCATCGGGCTGCAGGAGATCGATGCCGGCAGCCGCCGCAGCCGCTACGAGAACCAGATCCAGGCTCTGGCCGAGCAGGCTGGCTTCGCCTATTGGCGGGTCCAGGTCAATCGCGATCTGGGCCGGGTGGCCCAGCACGGGCTGGGATTGATCAGCCGGTATCAACCGTTTTCGGTCACCGAGCACAAGCTGCCGGGCCGCCTGCCGGGGCGCGGCGCGCTGGTGGCGCGCTTCGGCTCGCCGGAGCACGCCCTGACCGTGGTGGTCACCCATCTGTCGCTGGGCGCGGGCAGCCGGAGCCAGCAACTGGCGGCCATCTGCGACATGGTGGCCGAGGACACGCACGTCATCGTCATGGGCGACACCAATTGCAGCGCGCACGATCTACTGGCCGACCCCGCGCTGGCCGCCAGCGGGCTGTGCGTCTACGACCGGCCGCTGCCCACCTTTCCAAGCTGGCGCCCCCGGCGCGGAATCGACCATGTGCTCACGTCGGCGTCGCTGCCAGTGCAACGGGCCGGGGTGATCGACACCCTGCTCTCCGATCACCGCCCGGTCGAGATGTGCATCAGTCTGCCGCGCGATCTCGGCCGGGCCCTGGCGGGCGCGGATTCGGCCGCTGCGGGCTGAAAAGCCCATGGCCACAGGCGCCGGCGCACGGCAGCCGGCCACGGGCGCTATAGATACGGCGAAAACAACCAGAAGAACGAATCGCGCAGGCGCGTAGGCAAACGCCGGGCCGTGGCGTCCTTGTGCGTATAGACTTTGCTGCGCTCGATGGTGGCGGTCACATGCGCGGCCAGCGTGGCGATGGTTTCGACGTGGAACAGCTCGACGGCCAGCTCGAAATTCAATCGCAGACTGCGCGGGTCGATGTTCGGCGAACCGATCAGCGCATAATCGTGGTCGATGATGAACAACTTGGTATGCGCGAACGGCGGCGGCTGGAAGTACACATGGACCCCGCGCGCCACCAGCTCGCCCAGATCGTGATGCGCCGCCCAGGCCACCGGCGGCAGGTTGTTGCGCTCCGGCAGCACGATCGAGACCTCGACACCGCGCAGCGCCGCGGCCTGCAACACGCCCACCAGGGCCGAGCCCGGAAGAAAATAAGGGGTGACGATCAACACCCGCTCATAGGCGCTGGACACCGCGGTCACGAGCAACGTGCTCAACCGTTCGATATCGTGGGTGGGCCCGTTCTCGATCGTGCGACAGGCGGCATGCCCCATCGCCGGCAGCACGCGCTGGCTGACTGCGCTCTGCTGGCCGGTGGCGAACGCCCAGTCGGACAAAAACACCGCCTCGATCTGGCGCACAATGGGGCCGGAGAGCCGGAAATGCATGTCGGCCACGCCGCCGACGCTGGAGACGAAATGCCGGTCCCCGATATTCATGCCGCCGGTGAACGCGATACCGCCGTCGGTGACCAGGATCTTGCGATGATTGCGCAGATTCAGGCGCAGCGCTGGCGGCCACAGCCGTGGCGGCAGGAAACGGGCGACCGTAATCCCCTCGGCTTCGAGCTCGCCAACCGGACGCTTGCCCGGCCATGCATACCATTCGCCCACGCCGTCGATCAGCACGCGCACGTCCACGCCGCGGTCGACGGCGCGTGACAGCGTCTTGATGAATCGCTGCCCGACGCGGTTCGTCTCGAAGATATAGGTGGTCAGATAGACGAAATCCGTGGCCGCCTCGATCGCCTCGATCATCGGCGGATAGGCCTTGTCGCCATTGTTGAGCACATCCGCCCGATTGCCGCCGACCACCGGCCACGCGGACAAGCGATCGCCAGCAGCCGCCAGGCCCAACCGCCGATGCCCGATGAAACTGCGGTAATCGCGCAGCACCGCATTCGCGCCCGGCCGGCGCGCGCCCAGCCCGTGGCGCGACGCGCGATCCAGCCGCTGGGCACGAATGCGCACGCGATTGACGCCGAACATGTAATACAACAAAGGGCCGAGCGGCGGAAACAGCAGTGAGATGCCGATCCAGCCGAAGGCGCTGCTCGGTGTTTCGCGGGTCAGCAAGGCATGCGCGGCAGCGGTCACGGCGCTGCCGACGACGATCGCGATCGGCAGCCAGAATTCGATGCCGGCCAGCACCGCCTCGGCCGTGATCATCGCGGCCGGCCCCGTGATCGGCCGGATTCCCGCGCACCTGTCGACTGCCGGCTGGTCATTCCCGTCACCCGTATTCCCAACGATCCCCGCCCTCGATCACGGCGGCCGGCGTCGATCTTAGGGCCTGAATGAAAAACATGCACTCACGGCGCGCGATACATCGGGGCCATCGAGGATGACCAACGCGCGCCGCCGGGGGCGAAATGCCCGCAAGCCACGGCAACGAGCGCGCAGAACGAAACCGGAATTCAGCCTTCCAGACGCGGAATAGCGGCCAGCAGGTCGCGGGTGTATTGGGCTTCGGGCGCGTTGAATACCTTTTCGATCGAGCCGTGCTCGACCAGATCGCCGCCGCGCATGACCAGCGCCCGGCTGCACTGGCCCGCGACCACGCCCAGATCGTGGGTGATCAGCAGCAGCGCCGTGTTGCTGCGTTCGCGCAGCTCGGCGATCAGCTCGAGGATCTCGTCCTGCACGGTCACATCGAGCGCGGTGGTGGGCTCGTCGGCGATCAACAGCTCCGGCTCGCAGGACAACGCCATGGCGATCATCACGCGCTGGCGCATGCCGCCCGAGAACTGATGCGGGTAGTACTTGATACGCCGCGCGGCCTCGGGAATGCGCACCGCTTCGAGCATGTCGATGGCGGCGCGCATCGCGGCGCGCTTGCCCATGCCGCGGTGCGCCCGCAGCAGCTCGATCATCTGGGTGGATATTTTCAGATGCGGGTTGAGCGCCGTCATCGGGTCCTGGAAGATCATGGCGATGCGCGCGCCGCGCACGCGCCGCAGCACCCGCGGTTTCGCCCCCAGCAGTTCAACCGGCGCCCCGCCTTTGCTGCCCGGCGCCAGTCGCGCCGAGCCCGTGACCCGGGCGTTGCCGGCCAGCAGACCCATCAGCGCCAGCACGCTCTGGCTCTTGCCCGATCCCGACTCACCGACGATGCCGACCGCCTCGCCGCGCTCGATCGAGAACGACAGATCGTGCACCGCGTCGATCGTGCCGTCGTGGGTCTTGAAGTCGATCTTCAGGTTCTGGACTTCAAGCAGCATGAGCCCCTACCGATCGTTCGGATCGAGGGCGTCACGCAGCCCGTCGCCGATGAAGTTGAAGCAGAACAGCGTCACCGCCAGAAAGATCGACGGAATGATCAGAAGCCACGGCGCCACCCCCATTTCGCCGGTGCCGTCGTTGATCAGCGCGCCCCAGGAGGTCATCGGCTCCTGCACGCCGAGACCGAGATAGCTCAGGAACGATTCGAACAGCATCACCTGTGGGATCGTGAGGGTGACGTAGACGATGATCAGCCCTAACAGATTCGGCACCACGTGACGCGCGATGATGGCACCGCCGCCGGCCCCGGCCATCCGCGCCGCCTCGACATAAGGCTGCTGCTTGATGGTCAGCGTCTGGCCACGGACAATCCGCGCCATGTCCAGCCAGCTCACCGCGCCGATCGCGATGAACATCAGAAACAGGTTCTGGCCAAAGTAGACGACCAGCAGTATAACGAAGAAGAAGAACGGCAGCGCATAGAGCACGTCCACCGTGCGCATCAGAAAGCCGTCCACCCGGCCACCGACGTAGCCGGCCGTGGCACCATAGATCACGCCGATGATCAGGCTCACGAAGGCGGTGACCACGCCCACCATCAGCGATATCCGGCCGCCGACCATGGTCCGCACGAACAGATCGCGGCCGACGCTGTCGGTGCCGAAGATATGGCCATGCGCCAGCGTGGGCGCGGTCCAGATGGAATTGTAATCCTGGCTGAAATAATTGTTGGGCGTCAGCCAGGGCGCGACGATCACCATCAGCACAATGAGGCCAAGCACAATGAGCGAGCCCATGGCGGCCTTGTTGGCCCGTAGTCGGCGTATGGCATCACGGCCCAAACTATTGCCGCCGGCGGCCTTTTCCAGCGTGCTCCGCTTGCGGGTGAACATCAGTAGGCCACCCGCGGATCGAGCCAGCCGTAGAGAATATCCACAAGCAAATTAAAAAAGATGATGATGATGCCGTAGAAGAGTGTGATGCCGAGCACGAGGGTGTAGTCGCGGTTGAGCGCGCCGTTGACGAAGAACCGGCCCAGCCCCGGAATGCCGAACACCTGCTCGATGACCACCGAGCCCGTCAGGATCGCCGCGGTCGCCGGCCCGAGGAACGACACCACCGGCAGAATCGCCGCCGGCAACACGTGAATGAAGAAGATGCGATAGGACGACAGCCCCTTCGCCCGCGCAGTGCGCACGTAGTTCGAACGCAGCACCTCAATGGTTGAGGCACGCATCAGGCGCGCTACATAGGCAATGAAGGCCACGGCCAAAGCAATGACCGGCAACACATAACTCTCCCAGCTTCCGAGACCGCCGGCCGGCAGCCAGTCGTTATCGACTGCGAACCAGAGGATAAGCAACGGTCCGATCACGAAGTTGGGGATGGATATGCCGAGCAGCGCGAACGCAGAAGCCGAGTAATCCACGGCATGATTCTGGCGTACTGCGGCCAGCATGCCGAGCGGCACGCCCAAGGCCAGCGCGATCAGCAGCGCGAAACCACCGACCGTTAGCGAAACCGGAAAACCGGTCGCGATCAGGCTGTTCACGCTGGTGTCCTTGTACTGGTAGGACGGCCCGAAGTCGAAATGCGCGATGTTGTACAGATAGCGGCCGTACTGCTCGTAGATCGGTTCGTTGAGGTGATACTTGGCCATGAGGTTGGCACGCACCTCGGGCGGCATCTGACGCGCGGTATCGAACGGGCTGCCCGGTGCCAGATGCACCAGAAGAAACGACAGCGTCAGCAGCACGAACAGCGTCGGAATCGCGCCGAGTACGCGCCGCACGGTATAGGACAGCATCCTCACACCCCCCTGAAAATGAGGTTGTCCGAGCCTGGCAATGAGCGAGACCTGGCGGCGGCAAAAACCCTCACTGCGACTTCCGGCTGTTGTTCACCGGCACGATGTTGAAAAAACGCGCGGAATACATGTCCAGTGGATTGTGTACAAAGCCCTTCACATACGGCTTGATCAAGTGATGCGCGGTCACAAAAAACAACGGAATGATCGGGCTGTCGTGTAGCAGGACCTTCTCGGCCTTGTGCATGAGCGCGGTGCGTTTCGGTCCGCTCGGCGTATGTTCCGAGGCGGTGATCGCGCGATCGTAGACTTTGCTGTCGTAGCCCGTGTAGTTGTTACCCGAGCCTGACTTCATGATCGAGAAGAACGTGTTCGGATCCTGGTAATCGCCGTACCAGCCGGCGAACACGATCTGGGTATCTATCTTGCGGCGCGCGGTTTGTAAATAGACCTTCCATTCCTGGTTGGTGGTCGTGATCTGGGCACCGAGCACCTTGCGCCACATGGCCGCGGCCACGATCGAAATCCGTTTTTCGCTTTCACTGCTGGAAACGTAGAGCAACTCGGCCTTGAGCGGATGATCCTTGGAATAGCCGGCCTCGTGATACAACTGCCGGGCTCGGGCTATGCGTTTCTTCGCCGGCCAGTCTGCCCAGGGAAACTGCACGCTCTTGTAGCCCCTGACCACCGTAGGTATCCAGCTGTAAGCCGGCGGCTCGTTGCCGCGCAGGATCTTGTTGACCATGACCTTACGATTGAGCGCCATGGACAGAGCCATGCGCAGCTTACGATTGCCCTTGAACGGTGGCCGGGTCACGTTCAGGTCGAGATAAAAGCTGCCGAGCGTGGGTACTGAGTGATACTGCCCCGGAATGTGTTGCTTGATCGTCTGGATTTTCGATGTCGGCACACCCGAGGTCCAGTCGAGCGCTCCCGCCTGATAGCGGGCGAGTTCCGAGTTGCCGTCGGTAATCGGATAGAACACCACCCGATCGATCTTCGTGTCCTTGTTGTCCCAAAAGTAGGGGTTGCGCTTGAGCGCGATCTTGTCATTCACGCGCCAGCTTTCCATTTGGTAGGCGCCGTTGGTCACGGCGTGGCCGGGCTGGGTAAAGGAATGCCCCCACTTTTTCACCGCCGGCGGATAGACTGGAAAGCTGCTCGGGTGCGCCAGCGTATTGATGAAGAACGGCGTCGGCTTTTTGAGCTTGATCTGGAGCGTGTGCTTGTCCAGAGCCTTCACGCCGAGCGTGGCCGGCTTCTTCTTGCCATCGACGATTGCAGTGGCGTTGACGATCGGCGAATGAATATCGGCATACGGCGAAGCGGTGGCCGGCGCGACCGAGCGCCGCAGGCTGTAAACGTACTGCTGGGCACTGACCGGCGCTCCGTTGGACCACTTCGCGTCGTGGCGCAGATGAAAGATATAGGTCTTGTGATTAGCGCTGATATCCCAGGATTTGGCGTCCCCCGGAATCAGCTTGCCATCAGCGGCATGACTGACCAGCCCTTCATAGAGATTGACCTCGATATTGGCGGCCGGCACACCACTCGACTCGTCCGGATCCAGCGATTGGGGCTCCGCGCCGTTGCCCATGCGCAGTGTCTTGGTTCCATCGGGGGCGATCGCGGGCTGGATGCGATCGGGAAAGCGGTCATCGCTGCCTCCGCAGGCCGCGAGTAACCCCGTCGCGGCGGCCAAGCACAACACAATTCGGCATTTGAACATAAAAAATCGCGTCCCCGCCTCCGGACCCAAGCCGGCCGGATCATCTGCAATCGCCCCCGCCGAACGCTGTGCTGACCGTCGTTTCAGTCGATCATTCGCTGGGCGTACCGCCAAGGTCGTTCACCGCTAACCGCGCATCGCTCGAAGATTTTTCAAAACGACACGCATGTGATTCAGACCCGCGTCAAACAACGCCTACGCGCTCTTAGCAAGTTTCGCGCCGGATTTCTTGAGGTGCACCAATAGCAGGGAAATCGCCGCCGGCGTCATGCCCGGGATACGCGCGGCCTGGCCGATGGTCGCTGGGCGAACCTCGGCGAGCTTGCCCGTCAATTCGTTGGACAGGCCTGTGACCGCCGTGTAATCGATATCCGCCGGCAAAACGGTGGCTTCGTGGGCGGCGGCGCGCTCGATTTCCTCGGCCTGGCGAGCGATGTAGCCGGCGTACTTAGCCTGAATCTCGACCTGCTCGCCCACAGCCGTCGAGGCTTCGGCCGACAGCCCGCCCGTGTTGGCCGGGCCGATCATGGCCAGCCCGGCCAGATCCGCATGCCCGATGCCGGGGCGCTTCAACAGCTCCGCCGCGGGCGTGGCTTCCTTCAGCGGCCCGCCGAGCAGCGCCTCGCCGCGGTCCGCGCCGAGATCATGCGGCTTGATGGTAATCGCCGCCAGCCGCGCCTGTTCGGCGATCACGGCATCGCGCTTGGCGGTGAATGCCGACCAGCGCGCGTCGTCGACCAGGCCGAGATCGCGCCCGGCCGGCGTCAGGCGGGCATCGGCGTTGTCCTCGCGCAGCAGCAGGCGATGCTCGGCGCGTGAGGTGAACATGCGATACGGCTCGATCGTGCCGCGGGTGATCAGGTCGTCGACCAGCACACCGATATAGGCTTCGTGCCGGCCCGGCCACCAGGCAGGCTCGCCCGCGGCCGCCCGCGCGGCATTGATGCCGGCCAGCAGCCCCTGGGCGGCGGCCTCCTCGTAGCCGGTGGTGCCGTTGATCTGGCCGGCGAAGTACAGGCCACCGATAGCCTGGGTCTCCAGGCTGTAGTTCAGCGCCCGCGGGTCGAAGTAGTCGTATTCGATGGCATAGCCGGGACGCGTGATATGCGCGTTCTCGAAGCCCTCGATGGTGCGCACCAGCGCCAGCTGGGTGGCGAACGACAGGCTGGTGGAAATACCGTTGGGATAAACCTCGGCCGCGGTCAGCCCCTCCGGCTCGATGAAGATCTGGTGGCTGTCCTTGTCGGCGAAGCGCACCACCTTGTCCTCGATCGACGGACAGTAACGCGGACCGGCCGAATCGATCGCGCCGGAATAGATCGCCGATTCATGCAGCCGCTCACGGATGATTTCGTGCGTGCGCGCGTTGGTGTAGGTGATATGGCAGGGGATCTGCTGCGGATGCTCGTCCCGGCTGCCCATGAACGAAAACACCGGCGCCGGCGTATCGCCCGGCTGCTCGGCCAGCCGCGAATAATCGATCGACTTGGCATCGATGCGCGGCGGCGTGCCGGTCTTGAGCCGCCCGACCGGCAGGTCCAGCGCGCGCAGGCGCTCAGCCAGGGCGTTGGAGGGCGCATCGCCCGCGCGCCCGCCGCCGAAGCGTTTTTCACCGACATGGATCGTGCCGCCCAGGAACGTGCCGACGGTCAGCACCACGGTGGGCGCGTGAAACGCCAGCCCCATCGCCGTCATTACGCCGGCGACATGCCCGTCATCGACGATCAGATCGGCCACCGACTGCTGGAACAGATGCAGATTCGGCTGGTTTTCCACCATTTCCCGCGCCGCCGCCTTGTACAACGCGCGATCGGCCTGGGCCCGGGTGGCACGTACGGCGGGGCCCTTGCGGGCGTTGAGCGTACGAAACTGGATGCCGCCGCGATCGGCGGCGCGCGCCATCACCCCGCCCAGCGCATCGATCTCGCGCACGAGGTGGCCCTTGCCGATACCGCCGATGGCGGGATTGCAGGACATCTGGCCGATGGTTTCGATGTTGTCGGTCAGCAGCAGCGTGCGCGCACCGGCCCGGGCCGCCGCGGTGGCGGCCTCGGTGCCGGCGTGGCCGCCGCCGACCACGATGACGTCGAACCGGGTCTGACTCTGGAGCATGGCAATTCGCACCCTGCACGGGCGTGTTGTTCGAATGGATCGCGGCAGGCGCATGCGCGCCCTGCATGCCGTCTTGCCAGCAAACGACGCGTGTGGGCGCCGTGTCTGAAACGCCGCATTATAACGCTTCGCACAACGTCCCGAGACGAATCCGGCCGAATTTCAGCTCACGGCGCCGGACCGGCCCATGCGCGCGCCGCAACAGCCGGCACCGCATCATGTTATCGCCCGTTCGCCGAGCCGCTACGGCGGCTTCGACCCGATCGACTACAGGCCCTGCGCCGCCGCGACGAACTGGCCGACCAGCGCACGCCATTGGGGACGATTGCGGCCGTTGATCCGCATCCGGCCGTCGCCCAGCACGAGCCGCATGCGGTAACGTTGCCCGTCGTCGGAGGGCGCAATCAGATTGCGCGCCACCAGTGCCTGCACGCGGGCATCGATGGCGGCCTCGGGCGGCGCGCCGGCCGTGGCCCCCAGCGTACGCCCCAGCAACCGGCGCAGAATGGGCCGTGGCAACGAAAGTCGCAGCCGTGCCTGCAGCTGAGACAACGCCGCCGCCGCATCGCGGGAAGGCTTGAAGTCTGGTGGCACCTGGATATGCGCGCCAGCCCGGATTGCGCCGTCGCGCGTGGCGAGTTCGAACCGGCCGACCTGCACTTGCGAGCCCGGCGGCAACAACCCGGGCAGGATGTCGTGATACAGCTCGGGGGCGTCGAGCGCCCCGCCCGACCAGCCGCCGAGCCGGCGCCAGCGGTCGGGCAGTGCGGCCCAGGCCAGCGGATGCAGGCCGTGCTGGCGCGCATGGAGAATGACCGCGCCCTGGGTGCTGTCGGGCAACACGAGTTTCCCGATATGGAGCGAGACCGCGGTGGTGCCCGGTGCGGGGCAGCGAGTGGTCAATTTTAAATGGCTCAGCCGAGTCGCGTGTCCGTGACCGTTGTCCAACGTGATCGAATCGGCGGTAAGTCGACTGTTGGCGAGTTCTCCGCCGGGTGCCGCGCGCGCCTGGAAATGCAGATGGCGCCAGGCGATATGGCCCGCCGACTGGCGCACCAACGAAAACGAGGGCCAGTCCAGGCTCAGGCCATGGATCCGGCGGGCGAGCCAGCCGAACCGCAGCGCCCCGGATACGGTCGCGGTCTCCACCTGTGCCACCGGCTTTCGACGGGCGACACTGAAGGTCATCCCTGTGAATGACAGATGCGCCCGCCCACGGCCATCCAGCCGGATATGCGAGGTGACGGTCAGCGGGCCGGGCGCCGGCGAGAAGGCATAATGCGGCCAGAGCGACGTCAGATCGGCGCGTGTCTCGACCACTGCCAGCACCGGACTCAGCGACACCGGCGTCGCGCCCCAGGCCAGCGGACCATGATCGATACGGCTGGCGAGCGCGAGCGCCGGGCAGGGTTGGGCGTGACAAAGAGGACCGATCGGGCGCAATACGACCGTCGCATGCGAGACGAACCAGCCGCGATCGAAAGTCCGGCGCACCACTTGCAGATAGCCCGGCACCGCGAGATGCGCCACCACGGCATCGAAACGCGCAGCCAGCACCCAGCCAACGCCATACGGCGCCGCCACGCCCAACAGCGCGAGCGCCGCCAGGCCCCAGAGCAGCGTCTTGATCAGCCGCCGCAAGACAACGCCCGGCCGTCGGTCGCGCCTGCACGCGCGACGCGCTGAATTCGAACCCGGAATCGCCGACCGTTCATGAGTCGCATATTAGGCGCAGTCGGCGGCAACCGCGAAGTCGGCCCCGGCGCGCCGATGCATTCGGGTGGGGACCGCGCCGGTCTGGTATGTATCTTGATAAGACTGTCCCGGAACCGGCGCGTTTGCGCCGTTGCACTTTTATAGCGCACCGGCGCGTGCATACGCACCATCACGGCGCTCGACATCAGAACAGGCTGACTCCATGACCGATGCTGCCCGAGGCGCCACGCCCGACGAGGCGACCCAGGAAACCTTCATCGAGTGGCTCGCGCCGCTCTACGGCGACGGCGCCGCCCGCGACTGCATCGACGCGATGGCCGAGTCGGCACGGCACCACAATCTGCCCCGCAGCACCGACATGGCGGTCGATCAGTCGCTCAACCTGATGATCACCTACCCCGATATCATCCAGCACCCGGGTCAAGCGCCGCTGGCCACCCTGCGTGATTTCATCGCCCAGAACATCGGCGATGCCATTACCGCCGTGCATCTCCTGCCATTCTTTCCGCACAGCTCGGACGAAGGGTTTTCGGTGATGAACTATCGCGAGGTCAACCCGGATTTCGGCGCCTGGGAAGACATCCACGCGCTGGCCGACGACAAGCCGCTGATGTTCGATCTCGTGCTCAACCATGCCTCGCGCAAGGGCGTGTGGTTCGCGCATTATCTGGCCGATGCCGATCCCGGGCGTGACTATTTCATCGAGGTCGACCCGGCCGCGGACCTGCGCTCGGTGGTCCGCCCGCGCGCCACACCGCTACTGGCCGAAGTGGTCACGGCCCGCGGCACGAAACATCTCTGGGCCACCTTCTCGGACGACCAGATCGACCTGAACTTCGCCAACCCGCGAGTGATGAACGAATTCATCGACATCATCTTCGGGTACGTCGCCCACGGCGCGCGGCTTTTACGCCTGGATGCGGTGGCCTTTCTCTGGAAGGAGATCGGCACGCCCTGCATCCACCTGTGGCAGACCCACCGCGTGATCAAGTTCCTGCGGGCGGTGCTCGAATACTATGCCCCGGGCCTGCAGTTGATCACCGAAACCAACGTGCCGCACGCCGAAAACATCTCGTACCTCACCGATGGCGACGAGGCCCACGTCGCCTACCAATTCGTACTTCCGCCGCTGGCCGCCCATACCCTGCTCACCGGCGACGCCACGCGGCTGACCGAATGGGCCTCCAGCCTGCCGCCGCTGCCCGCGGGCTGTCATTTTCTGAATTTCACCGCCAGCCACGACGGCATAGGCCTGCGCTCGGTCGAATCGATTCTTTCCGACGACCAGCGCGACGCACTGGTCGCGACCACCCGCGAGCGTGGCGGCTTCGTGTCGACCCGGGCCATGCCCGACGGCAGCACGCGTCCCTACGAACTCAACATCACCTATTACGACCTGCTGGGCGCGCCCGGGGAACGCGACAGCCAGAACCATATCGACCGGTTCGTCGTCAGCCAGGCGATCGCGATGGCGCTGGCCGGCATTCCGGCGCTGTATTTCCACAGTCTGGTCGGCACCCACAACGACCTGGAAGGGGTCGAAGCCTCCGGCCACAGTCGTTCGATCAACCGGCGGCGCTACGATCTCGGCGAGCTCAACTACCAACTCGGCATCGATTCGCACCACGCCCGCGTGCTGGCCCGGCTCAAGCGCCTGCTGGTGGTACGCGCCCGCCAGCCGGCCTTTCACCCCGACGCGGCCCAGTCCATCGTCGACCTCGGCCCCTCGCTGTTCGCCGTGCAGCGCAGCACAAGCGACCAGACCCTGCTCGCCCTGCACAACGTCACCGACAAGCCAGTCAAGGTGCCGGGGCACATACTGCCCGAGGCGCGCGTGCGCCGGAACGTCACGGCGTCCACCCAGATCAGCGGCGCCCAGCGCACGATATCGCTGGCGCCCTACGAAATCGCCTGGATCAGCGATTAGGCCCGCAACACAACCCGCGCGGGGCGCGCTGTCGCCAAGCCCCGCGCCGCCGGCCGATCAGCGAAACAGATAGGCCGCGATGAAACGGCGCTGCGGCCGATCCGGCTGGCCGAGCCAGGTGATCTTCGAGGATTTCGGGCCCATCGCCTGCTGCCCCTGGTTGACCACCAGCGCGCCCACGGCCGTATTCGATGACGGCGTCATCAGGCTCACCAGGCTCTGGCCGGAACAGTCGTGCGGCTTGCAACCGGTGAGCACGGCATAGCGTTGGCCCTCGAGGGTAATGTGCGAGACCGGCGTTTCCGTGCCCATCGAGGCGACCCAGCCGTGTTTGGCCCGGATCGGCGCCACGAGCTTTTCATACTGGGCCATCCGCGCCGGCTTGGTCTTGAGCCATTGCGTTGGATAAACCGTATCCGAGCCGGCGGCGAAAGCCGTGGCCGTTGCGAGCGAAACGACGAGAACAACACCGGCGAACATGATTCGACGCATGGCGACTCCTGGATGATGAAACAGCCGGCCGGGGACAAGCGCCACAGGCTTGACGCGAGCCACGCCCGAAGCCGGTCCGCAAGCGAGAATACGCCACCCGTCGCGCCATGACGTTTACGGCCGGGCGCCTGTTCTACTCGCGCCGCTTGCCCACGGCTTCGTCATGATCGGCTTCCACGGCATCGTAGAAGTGGTCGAGAAAATCCGGGAACGCCGCGCGCACCCGGTTCCAGGTCGGCATGAACGGCACTTCCATGGGGTTGGCCAGGTATTCGTCGCCGGCATGGATGATGGATTCAACGAACACTTCGACCGTCTTCTCCTCCTTGTGCCGATCCAGCGTCAGGCCATTGATCTGGGCATCGAAATAGAAGCGTTCCACTGCGTCGAGGGCGTTGCGCAGATACACCGCCTTGATCGTGCGGATGGTTTCCGGGTTCATGGTCACGCCGTAGGTGGCGAGCTTGCGATACAGCGCCTTGGCGATGTCGGCACTCATCTTGGCCAGCCCACCGTTGGCTTCGTGGTTCGAAACGTCCTGGTGCTTGTGATCGTAGTGGTCGGCGATATCGACCTGGCAGACCGCGTTCGGCCCGTAAGTGCGATGCACTTCCGCCAGAATGCCGACTTCCAGGCCCCAGTCGCTCGGGATACGGATGGATTCCGCCACCGAAGCGCTCATCGCGCACTCACCGGACAACGGATAGCGGAAGCTGTCCATGTAATCGAGATATTCCATATGGCCGACCACGGTCGTTAGCGCGCGCAGGATCGGCGTCATGAACAGGCGCACCACGCGACCGTTGATGCTGCCTTCGGCCACGCGCGCGTAGTAGCCTTTTGCGAACTTGTAGGTGAAGTTCGGATGCACCATCGGGTAGAACAGCCGCGCCAGCATGTCGCGGTCGTAGGTACGAATGTCGCAGTCGTGCATGGCCAGTACGCGGCCACGGCCGGAGGCCAGGAAATAACCCATGCAGTTCCAGACGTTGGCGCCCTTGCCCGGGCGCGCCGGGGCCAGGCCTTCGCTGTCGAGCTGATCGTAGAGCGACTGCAGCCGCGGGCCGTCGTTCCAGAGCAGCCGATGGCGCGGGGCAAGCCCGCTGAAGAACTCATGGGCGTGGGCATACTGCTCGGCGTTGGCGCCGTCCAGACCGATGATGATCTCCGACAGATAATCGACGTTGGCCAGCTCGGCCACGATCGCCGGCAGCGCGTCGCCCTCCAGTTCGGAATAAAGACAGGGCAGGATCAGCGACATGGGCCGCTGGCGCGAATACTTGGCCAGTTCGGCCTCGAGATCGGCGATGGGCCGCTCGTGCAGACGATGCAGGGTGGTGATGATGCCGTTCTGATGAAAATCGGCCATGCGGTGTCTCCCCGCCCGAATCGCCGCTTGAGAAGACCGGCGTTGCGGGCTAGATTTCGTTGTTGTCGATCAGCGCCTGGATGGCCGCGGCCCAACCGGCCGGCCCGATCCCCGGCGCGTGGCGAATCCGCCCCGTGGCCGGCGCCTGGTAGCTGCCGTCCGGCCGTGCCACCCAGTACCCGATGTCGGCGGCGGCGAGCATGTCGGCGTCGTTGGCGGAGTCTCCCAGGGCAATTGCAAGAATCGGGCCGTGCGCGGCGGCAAAACGCTGCCGCAGCCAGTTCAGCGCATCCCCCTTGTCGGCACGGCCGAGCAGATGCACGAACCGCCCGCCGCGTCGGGTGGTGAAGCCGGCGGCTTCGGTCCGGGCCGCGAAATCCCGTTCCGCGGCCTCGCTGTCTTGCCACAGCAGCGGCTCGGAGGCATCGCGCGCCTTCGCGGCGGCGGCGGCTTCACGATCCAGGCCGGTGGCGGCGGCCACCTGCCCGACGCTCATGTCGCCGAACCCGGTGTAGCGGTAGCCGTGCGATTGGCGCAGGGCCACGGCGAGTTCGCGCAGCTTGTCACGATCCGCCCCGAGCGTCGTGATGACCAGATCGTCCGGATCGGACGCGCCCTCGGGCGCGAAATAACCCCGCGGCACCGCGACCACACCGCCATTCTCGGCGGCGAACGGCGCGCTGTTGCCGAGCGCGCGGCGCAAAACGCAAATCTCGACCGCGGTCTTGCTGGTGCAGAGGCACACCGGTACATCGCGTGCGGCAAGGGCGGCCAGCGCGCCGGCCGCGGGCGACCAGCCGTAGCTGTCGTGGTCGAGCAGCGTGGCATCGAGATCGGTGAACACGACGGGCCGGGGGCGCAGTTCGGACATGACAACAGAGGCCGGGACGATGCGCTTCAGTTTGCCTCAATTCCCGGCTGGGCGGCGGCTTGCTTGCATCCGACCCGATCTGTTCGCAGCCTCGGCGCCGGCCAGCCGCCAGCGTGCTCGTCCATTGGCCGGCGTGCCGACAGCGGCCTCCAACGCGGCGCTCGCACGAAACGGCAACAGACCCTAGAATCAGCGCAACAACGTCGGAAACAGCCCCATGCGCATACTCGTCATCGAGGACAACGAAGACCTCGCGGCCAACATCATCGAATTCCTGTCCGCCCGGGGGCATGTGGTCGACAGCGCGACCGACGGCGTCACCGGACTGCATCTCGCGGTGGTGGATAATTTCGACGCAATCGTGCTCGATCTGATGCTGCCCGGAATCGACGGTCTCGCCCTGTGCGAACGCCTGCGCGGCGAGGCGGACAAACAGACGCCGATTCTGATGCTCACCGCCCGCGACACGATCGATGACAAGCTCGCCGGGTTTGCCTCGGGCGCCGACGATTACCTGATCAAACCGTTCTCGCTGCTCGAGCTCGAGGCCAGACTGGCCGCGCTCGGCAATCGCGGCCCACGGCGCAGCAACCACCAGCTCAAGGCCGGCGAACTCAGCCTCAATCTGGACACCTGGCAGGCCGAACGCGAGGGACGGACGCTCACGCTCACACCCACCGCTCTGCGGCTGCTGGAAGTGCTCCTGCGGGCCTCGCCCCGCCTGGTGCGGCGGGCCGAACTCGAAGCCGCCATCTGGGGCGATCATCCGCCGGATTCGGAGGCGTTGCGCACCCACATCCACGCCCTGCGCGCGGCCATCGACAAGCCGTTTTCCAAGCCCATGCTGCAAACGGTGCCGACCATGGGATACCGCCTGGTCGCTCCGGACGCGGCCTGACGCGTGTTGCGACGGCAATTTCGTACGGGTGGCCGGGACCAGGGCCGATGAAGACAGCGATTGGCCGGCTGCTGCGCAATCCCTGGGACAGCCTTCAGTTTCGTGTCGCGTTTGCGCTGGCTCTGTTCGTGGCCGTGGTGGTCAGCACCGTCCTGCTGGCCTTATTCACCATCAATGGCCGGCTCAAGGACGATCTGCTCAACGTTCTCGTCGCCCACGAAATGAAGGAACTGGTCGCCGATTATCCCACCGAGGGCGCGGCCGCGATCCCGCATTCGGCCAACCTGACCGGCTATGTCGTGGGCCCGAACCAGCGCGATGAGCTGCCCGACGCGCTGCGTGGTCTCGGGCCCGACGTCAAGGGCGTGACGCTGACCTTCGACCATCACACCTATCGGGTACGCACCCAGGCCATTGGCAACAAGCAGGCGTACCTGGCTTACGACATCACCGCGATCGAAAATCGAGAATCGCTGTTCAAGCTCATCGCCATTATCGCCGCGCTGCTGGTGCTGGCATTGGCGGTGCCGCTCGGCGCCTGGATCGCCCGCATCAGCCTCAAGCCGATCAACGCCCTGGCCGAACACGTGGCCAATCTGCAGCCGGGCGCCGGCTCAACCCGACTGGCAGCGCAATTCGAACACTATGAAGTCGGCGTGATCGCCCATGCCTTTGATCGCTTCATGAGCCGGCTGGAGGAATTCGTCGAGCGCGAGCGCAACTTCACCGCCGATGCCAGTCATGAACTGCGTACCCCGCTGGCGGTGATCCAGGGGGCGGTGGAAGTGCTGCAACAGGACCCCCAACTCGCCGACAGCGGCCCGCTGACCCGTATTGATCGCGCTTCGCACCAGATGGCCGAGCTCATCGAGTCGCTGTTGTTTCTCGCCCGCGACGAGCAGGCCGATGGAGCCACGCCGTATTGCCGGGCGGATCAGGTGATCACCGAAGTGGTGGATGCCTACCGTCCGCTGATGGGCCGCAAGACGATCGAAATCAGCACACTCGATCATTGCGAGATCGGGGCGCCCCGCATCGCTGTCGTTATCGCCTTCGGCAACCTGCTGCGCAACGCCCTGCGCCACGGGGGCGACGAGATCCGCATTACCCTGGCCGACCACCGTCTGACCGTCGCCGACAATGGCGATGGCATGACCACCGAAGCACTACAGCATGCCTTCGAGCGCGGTTATCGTTCCGGCCCCGGTGCCGGACTGGGGCTCGGGCTTTATCTGGTCAAGCGCGTGGCCGATCGGTACCACTGGCGCATACGACTGGCCAGCCGGCCCGAGGAAGGCACACGAATCGAACTGCAATGGGTCTGAGCGCTGGCGCCGGATCGGGGTTTATCGTGATCGACGCCGGGGCCGGGCCGGTTTAATCTTCGCTTGATATATCGCTGACAGCGTTGGCAGACAACGCTGGCCATCCTGGGGCCCGTTGATGTTTCGTATGAGTCCGCGCCGGGCGCGGCCTGAAAATTGACCATGGACGGCAAGACGAGGCGTAGCGCCCGCCGCGCGGTCCTGCGGCCCGGGCATGTCCGACCCGGGTGCCGTCGCGCGCCACGACCGGGCCGTTCGCCCTGGCGGCGACTTGCGCCCTGGGCGGCGCCCCGACGCAACATCCACAGCCTTGATACTTCTACCCGCCGAACCGAACCGTGAGCAACAAGCGCACCGTACCATTCGAAAGCATACGCGCGGCCGGCAAGCGTTGGCAGCGCAACAACCGGCGCCGTTTTCATAGCCTGCTGGCCCGCCTGCTGGGCACACCCGAGGCCCGGCGCCGCCCGCTGGCGCCCGACACCCGGCGCATACTCGTGGTGCGCCTGAACAAGCGCCTCGGCAATATCCTTTTCCTCACCCCGATGCTGCGCAGCCTGGCCGCAACCCTGCCCGAAGCCCGGATCGATGTGCTCATCCAGACCCCGGCTCAGGCGAAGCTGTTGCAGAGTCTGCCCGGCATCGGCCGCATCTGGATTCAGGAAAACCGCCTGCTGCCGATGGTGCGCACGCTGCGCGCCATCCGCGCACAGCGCTACGACCTGACGATCGACCCGACCGGCAACTCCGCCAGCAACCGCTTCGGCATGGTGCTCATTCCCGCACGCCAGCGCATGGGCTTCGCCCGGAGCGACCAGTGGCTGCCGCTGACCCACGCCGCGAGCAAAAGCGAGAGTCGCCACCAGGCATTGCAGGCCGTCGAACTGCTCACGAATGCCATTTCGCAACCGCCGGTCACAACCTTCGACACGCTGGCCGTCTTTCCGGATGCGGCCGACCAGAAGGCCGCTGACGACCGTTGGCAGGCCGCCCTCGGCGAGCGCCCTCCCGGCGCGCCGGTGATCGGCTTCTTCAGTCGGGCGACCGGGCGCAAGATGCTGCCGCGTCACTGGTGGCAGGCGTGGATTCTGGAGGTTCGCCGCGCCGTCCCGGAAGCCATACTGCTGGAGATACTGCCCGGCGCAGACGCCGAGCCGGTGATCCCCGAGATCGCTCATGTCGCGATCAAACCGCTGACAGAGCTGGCCGCACTGATGTCGCGCCTGGATCAGTTCGTCGCCGCCGACAGCGGGCCGATGCACCTGGCGGCAGCCTCGGGCACGCCGGTCATCGGGCTGTTCCGGGCCACCCTGCCCAGCGACTATGCCCCGCTCGGCCAGGATTGCGAAACCGTCGCCGGCGACGAACTGACGCCGGCGCACGTAGCGCAACGGCTGGCCGAGCGGATCGCCCGCCGCCGGCAGGCGAAACCGCGGGTCAGCGGGCTGTAGTCACCACGTTGTCGGGCGTTTCCTCAAGAATCGCCCGGTTCTCGCGCGCGCGCTCGACATCCGGGTCGGGGCGCGTCGGCACGCGGCCCAGGCTGGCGATCCAGTCGACCGGCAGACCATGTTCGGCCGCGCCGGCGACCACGAAATCGCGATACCAGGCAAACGGGGTGAGCGTATCGTCCAGCCACTTCGCGCGCCCGCGATAGATCGCCGCCGTGATCTCGCCCCCCGCATGGCCGGTGGCCAGCTCCAGAAAATCATAGGCCGGGCCCTCGGCCGCATGCAGCGCATCCAGGCGCGTCGCGTCCAGCTCAAACAGCACCCCATGCACCCGATCGGCCGGGTCACCCGTCTCCACCACGTTGCACTTGCCCGATCCGTCATGGCCGACGAGATGCCAGCACAATCGGTGCCGGTCGAGCCAGGCCGGCCCGACCGGTCGAACGCTGGGTACGCGCCGGGCCAGGCGCGCGGTACACATGTTGGAGCCGTAAGCGAAGTAATACATAGGAATCGAGATGGAACCGGCCAATCGGCCGATATCGTACTATGGCAGACCCGACACCCAACCGGCCGGCGGCCCACGGCCGGCAAAAGAGACGAGGTATGGCCGACAAAACCGTCGTGATCGCTCCGGACAGTTTCAAGGGCAGCCTCGCGGCGATCGACGTCGCCCGGGCGATTGCCGAGGGCCTGACCGCCCACGACAATCCACCGCGCACGCTGATTGCGCCCATGGCCGACGGCGGCGAAGGCCTGCTCGATGCCGTGGCCGCGACCTGCGACGGTCATTGGCAGACGACAACGCTGGTCGGCATTCATGGCCGGTCGCTGGATGCGCCGTGGTACGCCATGACCGACGGCCCGGTGGTGCTGGAATCGGCCACCGTGCTGGGCCTGCCGTTGATCGAGGCCATGGACGATGCCCCGCCACTGGCCGAGCGCAGCAGTTACGCGCTCGGCATGCTGATCGCGGATGCGCTGGATTCCGGCGCCACGGATCTCGCCATCGGGCTGGGCGGCAGTGCCTGCAACGACGCCGGGCTCGGCATGCTGGCCGCGCTCGGGGCCACCCCTTACAACGCCGCGGGCGAGGTCATTGCGCCGAGCATGCACGGCCTGCTGGCGCTCGCGCGGCTGGATCTGTCCGGGCTGGACGCTCGCCTGGCCGATGTCCGTATCCGCGTGCTCTGCGATGTCGACAACCCGCTGCTGGGCGAAAACGGCGCCAGCCGCGTCTACGGCCCGCAAAAAGGATTAACCGACGACGACATCGTCGAGGTCGAGGCCGCCTTCGAACACCTGGCCGAGACCACCGGCGCACGCGACCGGACGACATGGCCCGGCAGCGGCGCCGCCGGCGGCCTCGGCTTCGCGCTCGCAAGGATCGGCGGCCGACTCGAATCCGGCGCCGAAGCCGTGCTGAAGATGACCGGGCTGGCCGGCCACATGCGCCAGGCCCGCTGCGTGATCACCGGCGAGGGCCGTTCCGACCGCCAGACCCTGTCCGGCAAATTGCCGCTGGCCGTGGCCCGCGCCGCCCGGCCCACGCCGACGCTATTGGTCTGCGGCGACATCGCCGACGATGCACGCCGCGAACTGGAAACCCATTTTACCGGCACCTACACACTGGTCGAACGCGCCGGCAGCATAGAGGCCGCCATGGCCACACCCGCGCGCTGGCTGTTCGAGATCGGCGCGGACCTGGCCGACGTGATCGCCGAACTCCCGGCATGATCCCTCGATAGTGCGTGGGGCCGGGGCGACATCCGCCGGATGCTGCCCTATCATTGGCCGCGCTCGCTCGCCCCACAGACCGGAGACTGGCCATGCTGCGCAGCTTTGCCATCGACCACGGCCGTATCGTCGAGGACCGTTCGCAGGACACCCCGGTCGCCGAACGGCTCGCCCATGCCCACTGGATTGATGCGCTGGAGGCCGACGAGGCCGAACGCGCCGAACTGACTCGATTTCTCACCGATGAGTTGCCCGAGGACGAGGACGTCGAGGAAATCGAGGCCTCGGCACGTTACTTCGTCGACCCCGACGGCATCCACGTACATTCGCTGTTTCTCGCGCAGAGCGAGGGCCGGCACGACACCGAAACCGTGGCGTTCATTCTGCAGCCCGAGCGCCTGATCACCCTGCGTGATGACGACCTGGCCGATTTTCGGCTACTGCGCCTGCGCGCCCGCGCCGGCCAGCTCGAGGTCGATTCGCCCGAATCACTGCTGGTCACCATCTTCGATCAAAAGGTGGAGAACCTCGCCGACACCGTCGAGGACATCCACCTCGATCTGGAAAAAGTCAGCCATACCGTGCTCGAGGACGAAGACGCCGACTACGAGGCCGCCATCGATGCCCTGGCCAAGCTGGAGGACTCGTCCGGCAAGATCCGGCTGTGTCTGATGGACACCCAGCGCTCCATCTCGTTCATACTTCGCCATCTGCCGGCCCGTGCGCCCGAACGCGAAATCGCGCGGGAAATCCTGTCGGACGTGGACACACTGATGAGCCACATCGCGTTCCTGTTCGACAAGATCAACTTCCTGATGGACTCCACCGTGAGCTTCATCAACATCGAGCAGAACCAGATCATCAAGATCTTTTCGATCGCCGCGGTGGTGTTCCTGCCGCCCACGCTGGTAGCCAGCATCTACGGCATGAACTTCCAGCACATGCCCGAGCTGTCCTGGCATTACGGCTATCCGATGGCGCTCGGGCTCATGGTCGCCGCCGGCATCGCGCCGTATCTGTACTTCAAGCACAAGAACTGGCTCTGACGGAACCGAACAGACGGGCGCCGGCGCCTGCCGGCATGCGGTCGACTTCGAGCGGCCCGTCTGATGGGGAACCTTCACAACGGCTACGGTCTCGACGCTGTTTGCATCGGGCCACGGAAGACAGCGAGGTTCGGTTTCGCACCGTAGCGCGAGTCGCTTGCGTTGGCTTGTCCGAACGAAAGCCGGTGTATGCGGGCCGTCTTCCGCATACAGGCTTTAAAACAATGCCTTGCCGGCAGATCGCATCAGCACGCCGCACCTGATCCGACGTTCAATCCGAAGATGCCGGGGCCCGGCTGTCGGATTACGGTGCGAGCACCTAATCCGGCCTACGTAGCTTGGATATCTTCCGCCTGATTTGAAATCCCCCAGCCGCGTAGATCGGATTAGCGAAGCGAAATCCGACGGGCCGAACTCCACACGGGCCGGCGCGCTTGGCCGTGTCGGTTTACGGCCAAAACCTGCCGTCCGCTCCAAGCAACGACGCCACCCAGAAACCCGTAGAAGCGCACATTGGATTACACCCACAAGTTCTAAAGTAGAATCCACGAGCATCCCCGAGAGGTTCGGACTATGAGGTTTTACGCCGATGGCCCTTCCATCCCAGATGTCCTCCTCGCCCGCTGCGATGCTGGGCGAGTTGTATTCCTGTGTGGCGCAGGTGTTTCCCAACCATCGGGAATGCCGAGCTTTGTAGGACTCACTCAGCACGTCATCGAGTTTTTCGACCCCCCGGAGGATTCACGGATCATGACGGCCTTCCAGCCTTGGCTGGACGACCCTTCCGGACCAAACGTCCCGCTCGATCAAATCTTTAACCTGCTGCACCAAGAGTACGGTAGAGACGAGGTTAATGCGCTGGTCACCGAAAGACTGCGTGTCCCGCCATCGGGGGGAGAGGTTGGGCGTGAACACGCTCTGATCAAACGGATTTCGACAAATCCAAGCGGCGTTCCACAGATCGTGACCACGAACTTCGACCTGATGTTCGAGACCGGAGCGGTTGGCGACAAGCTAGCAAGGCATGTGCCTCCAGTCTTCCCCGATCTGGCGATCGGAGCGACGATCGAGGGAATCACCTATCTTCATGGACGCTTGGCCGACCCTGGCTCGGATCATCATCGCTACGTGCTGAGTAGCGCAGACTTCGGGCGCGCCTATCTGTCGGAAGGATGGGCGACAAACTTCATCCGAAGCCTATTGGGCCGATACACGGTGGTGCTCGTCGGCTACCAAGCCGAAGACCCTCCGATCAAATACCTCCTCCAGGGCCTGAACCATGATGGCCAGTTTGATCGATCTCGGCTCTATGCGTTCGACCGGGGCCTGCCGGAAGAGATTGAAGCCAAATGGAGTGATCGAGGCGTGACTGCTATAGCCTACGCCGACCACGCTGATCTGTGGAAGACAATGGAGGCCTGGGCGGATCGCGCCGACGATCCTCGGCAATGGCGGTCTTCGGTGATTACGCGCAGCCGAGCGGACCCCAAAGTAATGTCGGCCCATGAGCGTGGGCAAGTCGCCCACGTTCTCCGGACCGTGCAAGGTGCCAAGTTGTTTTCTTTGGCCCATCCGACGCCCGATCCAGAATGGGTGTGTGTGATCGATGACAATGTGCGATCAGCCAAACCGAGCAAGGACTACGGTCAAGAAGCCGAAACATTTGATCCAAGGGCAGCCTACGGGCTCGACGACGATCTCGAACACATCTCGGAAGATGAGCAGCGGCAGGGTGTCAGCAACGACAATCTTCTCGTCTGGCGAGACGGGGACGACAACCCGCATGACGGTCATCGCCTCGCTGGGCGGCAAGCCGAAGGGTATGAAGCAACTCCAATTCGGCTTGGGCACCTCATCACGTGGATTAGCAAGGCGATCGATAGCCCCGTTCTGGCCTGGTGGGCAATTCGGCAAAGCGGCCTGCACCCTCGCCTGCTGGAACAGATCCAATGGCAGATGAAGCACTGGGAAGGCCTTCACGAGCGGGCGCGCCACATTTGGAACATGGTCCTTGAGCACCACCGGGACCCCCGGGGCCGCCAATGGGACGGCAGTTGGTTTCACCTGAAGAATAGGGTAGCCAAAGAAGGATGGACGGCCAGCGTTCTTCGCGACTTCCGACGGGTGGCAACTCCGAGGGTTGATATCCGACCACTCGTCGGCTTGGGGCAGTCGAAGCCGCCGTCCGTGTCGTGGGATGACATTCGCCTCCGCGATCTTGGTCAGTTCGAGGTCAAATTCCTTGAACGACACAACGACGATCTTGCAGTACCCGACGAGGTCTTGCCGCAGGTATTCGCGATTCTGGAAGCGCAGCTAACCAACGCGTCGGGTCTGCTGGCAGACATCGGGACAGTCTACTTCAAGCCCCCGACATACTATCCGGATCGCGTAGTCGATGGCCGACAGCATGTCACTAAAGCCGCCAAGATCATGAAATGGTTCGTCGAGCTCCTCGATCGCCTGTCTCAAACACGGCCCGACCTGGTACGAGCCCATGCCACGATCTGGCCGGAGTCGGATCAGTTCTTCTTTCGGAAACTCAAGCTGTATGCCTACAGTAAGAAGAGTGTCTTCGAAGCTGACCAAGTTGCCAAAACCATTCTGTCCTTCGACCAGACGGCTTTCTGGGATATCAACGTAGCTCGAGAGCTTCTTTTCCTGCTGGTGGACCGCTGGCCGGAGTTTTCACAAGACAGCCAGAACAGGCTGATTGATCGAATACTGGAAGGGCCGGAACAACTTCCCCATTGGTCAGACGAGAAGTTCCCCGAGCTTCGGGACGAGTTCGCGGCGCGATATGCCCGCCACCTCCAGCTAGAGGGCTGTGCCCTTGCCGCTGATCGCAACGAGCGCCTCGACGCGATGATCCGGGGCATTCCTCGGTGGAGCGATGGCTGGGCGACTTCAACGGTCACCGAGCGCGGTTCCCACGTCGGCTTTGTAGGAACTGACGAGAACCCCGAAGCCGTTTGGGACCTTCCTGTGAATGAGATCGTGGCGCAGGCCAAGGATGATCTGAAGCGGGACTTCGGCAGCTTCACCGAAAAACGCCCATTCACCGGGCTAGTGAAAGCCAACCCCCGCAAGGCGCTGTCTGCCCTTACCGTTGCAGGCAAGAGCGGTGACTACCCGCAGGCCTTCTGGTCATCCATGATCAACGAACTGCCTGAGGACATTTCTCCGCGGCTACGACGAGTCTTCTTGCACAGGCTGACCCGACTTCCGGGCGCAGTAGTCGCAGAGCTGCGGCACACACTGGGGCGATGGCTCGAAAACAACCTGGTCGCAATCCTAGAGTTCGATGACAAGCTCGGGTGGGCAATCTTCGATCACGTTGTTGACGGCATCCTGAGCGGCGGTGCGGATGCAGCCGAGAGTGGTCTCGGCGAGATGAGCGTCAGGCGCGAAGTGGTGGAGCGGTCCAGGAGGACATACGGACATGCGATCAATGGTCCGCTCGGCATGTGCGCCGAGGCTCTTTACCGCGCCGTTCCGGGCGAGAAGCAGGAAGCTGGTTCGCTTGTCCCGGAACATATCAAGGGCCGGGTGGAACGCCTCTTCGCTGCACCGGGGGAAGGTTCGGATCACGCTGTTTCGGTCACGATGAGCAAGCTCAACTGGCTCATGTTCGTCGATCCTGAATGGACTGGGCATCGCCTTGTTCCGATGCTTGCGTTCGATCATCCAGCCTCGGAACCAGCATGGAATGGCTTCCTGCATAGTGGCCAAATTCCGCGGCCACCGCTGGTCGAAGTCATAAAGCCGCTCCTGCTTGAACTGTTCCCGTGGGTTGAGGGCTTTTCTTGGGATCGCGAACTTTCGGAGATCGCCGCCCAATGGCTAGGCTTCATGCGGGTGTTCCACCCTGGCGAGCCCGCTGGCCTATCAAAAAAGGAAATGCGTTCGGCCCTTCGGGCGATGTCTGACGAGACGCGGAACCAGTTCGTCTTCTGGTTGGGCATGGTGGGTCAGGAGAACGAGGGTGGCTGGGCCAAACTCGTCATCCCGTTCATTAACGAGGTCTGGCCCAGGGAACGCAAGTATCGAACATCGGCTTCGGTACGGGCATGGGTCGGCCTCCTAGACGATACCGGCGACAGCTTTCCGGCGGTCTACGAAGCCGTGAAGAAGTTTCTGGTTCCAGTCGAGACGAACGACCATCCCTTCTACAGGTTCACCCGAGAGATCAATGACGAAGAACCCATTACGGTGCGCTACCCTGAAGCTACATTGGATTTAATGAACAGGGTCACACCACAGGCTCTAGCTCGGCCACCGTATGAGTTACCGAAAGTTCTGGCCTTGATCGCCGAAACTGAACCCAAGCTGACATCAGATGGTCGGTATTTGCGCCTGATTGATCTGGTTGAGCGAAGCTAATTCCCAGGCAAGTTGAACGGCAGGCCTCTGTTTCTAGCCAGACATTGCACCGTTGCTGCAAAGAAAGCTTTGAAATGTTGAGACTGAAAGTTCTTCTTGCGTCCGCATCGACGGCTGGTTCCCGCCCTTCATGTCGGATTAGCGCATCATGCTGCACTTGGCACGAAGGACCGCTTCGGGTCGTAGTCGGCCCAAAGCCAACTGTTCCCATTCCGGTGACCACTTCCCACGGATCTAGTGCGCGACCTGCAACGCCCGATAGTTCATGTAAACCAGCCGCACCAGCGTGTACTCGAACGGCGAGCCGGTCTGGTAATAGCGGAAGTTGGTCTGGTCACGCTTGTTGATCACGTACATCAGGTTGTAGGCCACACTGGCCGGCACGTTGCCATTGGTCTGCGTCGGATCGAGCACGTACAACAAGCCCTGATCGGCCGCCAGCCCGGTTGCGTCGCGCACATCGGAGGGGCCGAAGAACGGCAGCACGAGATAGGGCCCGGTACCCACGCCGTAATGGCCGAGCGTCTGGCCGAAATCCTCGTCGCGCTGTTTCAGCCCGATATGCGTGGCCGGATCGAACAGCCCGCCGATACCGACCGTGGAATTGATCACGAAACGCGATGCGGTCACCGCCGAACTCTTCGGCTTGAGCTGCAGCACGCTGTTGGTGAGGGTCGTGATCTCGCCGATATTGGAAAAGAAATTGGCCACGCCGGTGCGCATGAAGCCGGGGGTGTAGCGATCATAGACGTGCACCACCGGCAGAAGCACGTACTCGTCGGTCAGCGCGTTGAAGCGGTAGACACGACGATTGAATCCTTCCGCCGGGTCCGAGATCGCCAGCGGGTTGGCCGTGGTCTGGCTCACCGGCGTGCTGGCGGGCGTCGAGTTGTCGATGGTTTTGGGCGGCGGTGTCGAGGCACAGGCCCCCAGAAACAGGCACAGGGCCATTACCAGGGGCAACGGCCGGCGGGATCGAGCGTGTTGCAAGGCATTCATTGGGTAAAGTAATCCTGCAGCGCGTGAATCGTTTTCTTGTAACTCAGGTTACCGAGGTGGCCGCCATGTGGCCGGATCCGCGCGCGGCCCTTGAAGGTATGGCGCAGGAACTGGACCTCGTCGGCATTCAGGATCGGATCGTCCGCGTTCGTGAACACTGCGATGTGGTCATCGCTGGCCAGAAACGGCGCGATGCGGTGCATATCGCCCTCGGATATCAACTGCGCCTTGCTCACATGCCGGCCGTCGCGATTCCAGTACGGCACCAACAGCTGGTTGATGTAATTGGAAAACGACATCCGGAAGGAACGACGGAAATAGACCCCGAGCGAAGCATAGGGCCCGAGGTTGACGTTCTTCGGCACGATCACGTCGGAATGCGTCAGCACATCGGCGGCGAATGCCATGTTGGCCAGCGACAGCCGGAACGCCAGGCCCACGATGGCGCCGATATCCTTCTTGTCGAAGGCGCCTTTCTCGTAGGCCTGATACAGCGCATCTTCATTGAAGCGCAAGGGCTTACCATGGCCTTCACTCTGCTGGATGTTGCCCAGGACCTGCGCCAGGAACCGGGGCAGCGCAGCGAAGCCGCCGGGCAGATTCCGTTGCAACAGGTTGTCCATCCGACCGACCGAGGCCCATAGGCTGACCGCGGGGTTGAGCAGTAATACGTGCTGGAAGTGAAACACCTGGCGCTTCTGATCCAGATGGGCGACGAACGCTGCTTCGGTCGCACCCAGACTCCAGCCTGTCAACGAATAGCCGGTAATATCGATATCCCCGGACACATCGTCGCGCACGGCCTGCATCATCCGATACAGATCGGCCACGTCGGTCTTCATGCGCCCCGGCACGGGGTGTCTGGCGGCGCCCAGCATGAATGTCACACTGGTGGGCGACGGCAGGCAGGCCACGCTGTAACCCACCTGATAGAGCGCACGCGAGAGCAGCAGACATTTGCTCGACAGTGCCGAGTCGCCGGTTCCGGCAATCACGAACGCCAGCGGCGCCGGATGATTCTGGGCGGCCAGCATATACTTTAGAGGGCGGGCATAGCGCAGCGTGGGCGGCGTTTTACGATCGACCAGCGGCTTGAGCGTCCGAATCGAGAGATTCGCTTTCTTCGGCAGCTCGGCTTTCATCCGGTCCGGCGTACCGAGCACCGTGGCCGTCAGTGGGTTCTTGAACGGATAGGGTTTGACATGGGAACCCTGGGCGGCGGCATGATGCGTGGTCGATGATGTCCCTGCTTTAGTCGCCGTCGCGGGCGGCGGGCCGCCCTGTGTGGCGCACCCGGCCAGGGCGGACAAAAGCAGTAGACCGGCCATGAATCGCCGGCATGAGACTGAAAACACGGGCCTACCTGAACGACCTCAAAATTTGCTTCATCATACCGACAACCGGTTCGCCGGGGGGATGTTATTTCCGAGTATTGCCCATGACCCAGATTCTGATCGTTGGCGCCGGCGTAGCCGGCATGGCCGCCGCCGAGCACCTGACCGCTGCCGGCTATGCGCCGAAGCTGGTCGACAAGGCGGCACGGCCGGGCGGCCGCTGCGCCACACGGCGGATTGCCGCGGAGCTGGACGCCGACTGGTTCGACTACGGCGCGCAGTATTTCACCGTTCGCGATGAGGGATTTCGCGCGCTGGTCGATGCCGACCTCCAGGCCGGGCGTCTCGCGCACTGGTCGCCGGCCATCGCCAGCGCCGAACGGGTGGCCGGCACCTGGCTGCTGACGCCCTCGCCCGATGATCGCGAACGCCTGATCGGACCACGCGGACTCAATGCCTGGGTTCGCCAGCGACTGCAGGCCGCCCGCCTCGAGGTCGCAACCGAGCGCCAGGTTCAGCGAATTGTCGCCGAGGGCGGGCGCTGGCGCATCGACTACGCCGACGGCAGCGCCGAGTGGGCCGACGTCGTCGTCTGTACCCCGCCGGCGGTACAAACCGCGGCGCTGCTCGGGCCGCGCGCCGTGGGTATCGACGCGCTGGCGCACCCGGAGGCCGCCCTCGCGGCCTGTCATTCAGTGGTGGTTCGTGGGCCCGCCCTGCCCGAACGCCAGGCGATCTTCTTCAAATCGGGGCGGCTGTCCTGGGTGGCCGACAATACGCACAAGGCCGGGCGCAGCGGCGACCGCCATCTCTGGACACTGCACGCGGATGCACAATTCAGCGAATCCCACATCGAAACACCCACTGCCGAACTGGCAGACGCGCTGATCTCGGAATTCGCGACCGCGACCGCGCAGCGCGCCAGCGACATGGAAATCGTGCGCACCCATCGCTGGCGTTACGCCCGGCCGGGCCCGGGCGCCCCGGATGCCGACGAGCTGTGCTGGGCCGATACCGATTCCGGGCTGGCGATCGCCGGCGACTGGCTTGCCGGCGGCCGCATCGAAGGTGCCTGGCTGTCGGGCCGCGAAGCCGCCCGGCGCTTGATCGCAGCCTACGCACTCGGTCACTCGCCGGGCCGCGATAAGCCGGGCTCAAGTCGGCCCGGATAAACCCACCCCGGGTCTCGCTAATGCAGCTTCAGCCGCGGCCGAAGCACGCTGTTGAGGCCATCCACGACCGCCTTGAGCGTGGTCTTGAAGATGCCGTGAATGGCCCGCTGGTGCATCCGGTACAGCGACACATAGAACATCTTGGCCAGCTTGCCTTCGATGAACAGGCTGCGCCCGGCGGCACGCCCGCGCATCAGGCTGCCCACCGCATCGAAATGCGCCAATGAGATCAACGAGCCGAAATCACGGTATTTGAACGGCTTCGGCGACTTGCCCTCGATCGTGGCCAGCAGATTGTGGTAGACCGTGCTTGCCATCTGATGCGCCGACTGGGCGCGCGGCGGCACCCATTTGTCCTCGCCCATCGGGCAGGCGGCACAGTCGCCGATGGCAAAGATGCGTTCATCGTCGATACTCACCAGCGTATCGCGCACCCGGATCTGATTATTGGGTCGCGTGGTCAGCCCCAGCTCCGAGAGTACCGAGGCGCCGCGTACCCCGGCGGCCCAGACGGTCAGATCGGCATCGATGCGCTCGCCGGCCTTGGTCAGGAAGCCGCTTTCATCGGCCTGGGTGATCATGGTCTCGGTGTGAATCGTCACCCCCAGGTTGTCCAGCTGACCGGCCACCGAGCGGCTGATCCGTTCCGGCAACGCCGGCAGGATCCGCGGCGCCGCCTCGATCAGGTGCACATCGAGTTGCTCGCGATCGATCTTCGAATAGCCGTAGGACGAGAGCATGTCGGTGGCGGACAACAACTCGGCCGACAATTCCACGCCGGTGGCGCCACCCCCGACGATGGCGATTGAAAGCTGGGAGGCATGCCCGGGGCCACCGTCGCTGTGGCGCAGGAATGTATTGAGCAACGCGCGCCGGAAGGTTTCGGCCTGGCGCGTGCTGTCGAGGAAATAACAATGATCGGCCACCCCCGGCGTGCCGAAATCGTTCGACACACTGCCGATGGCCAGTACGAGGTAATCGTAGGGCAGCTCGCGCTCGGCCAGGATCTGTGTGCCGTCCTCATCGTGAATCGGGGCCAGACGAACCCGGCGTTCGGCGCGATCGATGCCGGTCATCGCGCCCAGCTGGTAGCGATAGCCATGGGTGCGCGCATGCGCCGGATAGGACACTTCGTCCAGGCTCTGGTCCAGCGCGCCGGTCGCCACCTCGTGCAACAGCGGTTTCCAGATATGCGTCGGATTGGCATCAACGAGGATCACCTCGGCCTTGCCGCGACGGCCGAGCTTGCGCCCCAGTCGCGTGACCAGTTCCAGGCCGCCGGCGCCTCCGCCGACGACAACAATGCGCGGTGTATCGGACATATTGCTGTCGTTCCTCCGGGGCCGGCACGATCACGCACCGACAGAACCAGGCCCGCGTCACTTTCCATGACGCGGTCACTCAGGCGCATCATACTTTAGTCTAATGATCGGTACCGAACACCCGGTGCGGCGCTGGCAAGCTCCTGTCAGTCGCCCACGCGCCGCATGGTGGCCCGGTACAGCGCGGCGACCACGACAAAGAATACTACCGTGCCAAGAACCAGAGCGGTCGGCGCAAATCCGGGCCCGACCACGGCCAGCGGTGAATCGGTACCGCTGCCCGCCACGATGCCGGCGAACACCACGCCGAACAGACTCTCGCCGACAATCATCCCGGTCGCGGTCAGCACGCCCAATCGCTTGGCGAATTCGGCGTTCTGCCGACGCGCGGCCCAGCGATCGTAGAACCGCCCGATCACCGCGCCGACCACCACCGGCAGCGTCACGCTCATGGGCAGATACACGCCGATGCCGATCGCCAGCGGCGGCAACCGCATGCGGCCGCTGCGTTCCAGCACTTCGTCGACCCCCACCGCAAGCACGCCGATACCGGCGCCCATCCCGATCATGCCCCAGTTGAGATTACCGCCCAGCACGCCCTTCGCCAGCGACGAAATCAGCGCGGCCTGGGGCGCCGGTAAGGCATTGGCCGTCGCATTCGCGGCCCCGGCGAACCCGAAGGCGGTATTGAGCAATTCCATCACCGGCGGAATCACGAGCGAACCGAAGGCCACGCCGAACACCAGCGCCACCTGCTGTTTCCACGGCGTCGCCCCAACCAGTTGGCCGGTCTTGAGATCCTGCATGTTGTCGTTGGAAATGGTGGCCACGCCAAACACCACGCCGGTGACGATCAGCCCGTACGCTACCAGCGCCTGTGTGGTCGCCGGCGCATGATCGCGCCCGAACAGGCCCACCAGCAGCAACGAGGCCGCCACGATCGAGAGAATGCCGATGCCGGAAATCGGGCTGTTCGACGAGCCGATCAGCCCGGCCATATAGCCCGAAACGGCAGCGATGATCAGCCCGGCCACCACCACAAACACCAGCGACCCCGCGATCAACGGCACGGCAGCCGGGGCCAGCGCACCGCCGGCGATCAGCACCCAGAACAGCACGCCGATCGGCACCAGCGTGGCCAGCGCGACGCCCCCGACGATGCCGATGGGTATGTCGCGTTCCTCGACCGGCCGTTCGCCGCCGGCACGCACCGCGGACGAGGCCGCCAGGGCCGAACGGATGCCGGCCAGCACCGGGCCAATGATGCGCAGCAGCGTCCAGATCGCGGCCACTCCGATCACCCCGGCGCCGAGAAAACGCACGTCGCCGGAAAACACGGTCTGTGCGATGTGCGCCGGCGAACCGGTGACCGCACTCATGGCGGTGAGCAGCGGCAACGCGACCCACCAGCCAATGACCAGGCCGACCAGCATGGCCATGCCCACCGACAGCCCCACCAGATGACCGGCACCGAGCAGCGCGAACGAGAGGCTGCCGGAAATACCGGTGGCACCACCGGCGCCGGTGCGGAACCACAGCGACGCCTCGCCGGCCACCACCTTCATCTGGGCGGCCAGAGCGAACGCCGCGGAGGCCAGGCCGTTGACCGCGATCACCGCCAGCCCGGCCGTGCTCTCGGCCGCGCCTTCGCGCGAGCCGGCGCCGACCTTGAGCACCTCGGCCGCCGCCCGGCCTTCCGGATAGGGCAGATCGGTATCGACCACCAGCGCCCGCCGCAGCGGTACCGAGAACATCACGCCGAGCAGCCCGCCCGTGGCGCAGATCACGGCCGTGGTGACGAAATCGAAGCCCTGCCACCAGCCGATCATCACCAGCCCGGGCAGCACGAAGATGATCGCCGACAGGGTGCCGGCGGCCGAGGCCACCGTCTGGACGATATTGTTTTCCAGAATCGTCGAATCCGAAAACACCCGCAGCACCGCCATCGAGATCACGGCGGCGGGGATCGAGGTGGCGAACGTCAAACCGACCTTCAAGCCGAGATAGACGTTGGCCGCGGTGAAGAACAAGGTAATCAAGCCGCCCAGGAGAATACCCCGGACGGTCAGCTCGGCCATGCCCGAGCGTTGGCTGGTCTTACGACGCACGCTACCCCCAAGAGACGTTGTTTCCCTACGCCACGCGGGCGTGATTCGCCCAGTGTAGCGTGTCACGACACCGGTACGATCCGGCTATTCAAGACTCGGGCCGACCGCGGCGGCGCGCCCCGCCGCGATGCCTCGGAATGGCCGGATCCCACCGGGCGTTGACCGTCGACCGCAGCGCGCAATCTGCGCCGGCCGGCCGATGCCAGCGCACCTGAACACGTCGGCCGATGCCCGATGGTCACACAGCCCAGCCGCGCACCTGGTGGCGCAGCACCGGCGTCGGGGCGGCCGTCTAATCCGACGGCCCCGCCAGATCCATGCCATGCAGGACCCGATCGCCACGATCGTTAGCGACCGCACGTTGCTGAGTCTGCAGCGAATAGACCAGCGCGCAGCATTGAGCGAGCGTCAGGCAGACAAGCAACGCAATCCCGACCCGTGTCTGTCGCGACGCATCCCGGCTGGCCTCCTCGTCGGGCAAACCCTGATACGCTTTGGCAAGCAGCACGCGGCGCGCCGGCACGATCAGGTTAAGAAGAACAACGGCGACCAGCGGCAAATAAGCGATTGTCGATAACAGCAGCAGACCCAAAACGCCTCCCAGCCGATGTGATCCGGGCAGTCAACTAATCAGACTTTGCCGTTCGGGACAACGATCCATCGTTGCAATGGCTGAATCTCCGATCGCGGTATGCTTCAATAAGCGGTCGCCGCCGCGAACTCGGGTAGTCGCCGGCGGGGCCTGGGTGGATTTCGTCTTTTTTAAAAACCGGAACTTGCGATGCGCCTGATTTGTATTCTCTCGATCGCGCTGGCCGCGATGCTGGGCTCCACGGCCGCGCTGGCCAAAACCTATATCGCCGGCGTGGAACCGTCCTTCCCGCCATGGGCCGCGGTCGATCACGGTCAGGTGGTCGGCATTGCGCCGGACGCCGTACGGGCCATCGCCAAGCAACAGGGTTTCGACGTCAAGTTTCGCTCGATGTCGTTCTCGTCACTGATCCCGGCGCTCAAGGCCGGCAAGATCGACCTGCTGGTCACCGGGCTGACCGTTACGCCCAAGCGTGCGCAGCAGATCGACTTCACCGTGCCCTGGTGGCAGATCAAGCTCGATGTGCTGGTGCCGGCCGACTCCAAACTCACCGCCAAGACGGCACTGTCAGGCGGCCATACCGTCGGCGTGCAGACCGGCACCACCAATTACGACTATCTGAAGCATCAGATCGTGGACAAGGGCGGCAACATCCAAATCAAGACCTATGAACAGGGCACCACCGCCCTGCAGGACTTGCTGATCGGGCGTATCGACGCGCAGTTCCTGGACGACGATACCGCCCGGAAGTTCGTCGCCGACAACCCGGGCAAGGTCAAGATCGCCGGCGAGATCAGCCCCAAGCCGCCGCAGGTGTATGCCATCGGCGTGAAGAAGGGCAACACGGCGCTGTTGAAGAAGCTCAATGCCGGCGAAGTGGCGATCTACAAGTCCGGCGAATGGGCCAGGATCGTGCACAAGTACATGCCGAGCGCGAAGATTACGCCGGTGCCGGGCCCGATGCCGGCCGGCATCGACTCCTACCACAAACCGATTCCCGGTCTGTCGCAGTAAGAGTTCTCTCATGAACGGGCCGGCGCTCGCCCACCGCGATCGCCGGCTTTTTTGATTCGATTGCGCGCGCCTTCACGCCGATGATCTATCAGGCCCTTTGGGAAAATCTGCCCTACCTCGCCGAAGGCGCGGCGGTCACGGTCGCCCTGGCCGTAGCGCTGCTCGCGATCGGCGTGGTGGTGGGCACGACCCTCGGGCTGGCCCAGAGCTATGGCCACTGGACGTTGCGTGTCGGCGCCACGCTCATCGAGCGGCTGTTCCGCGCGATACCGGCGGTCGTGCTGCTGTTCCTGTTTTACTACGGCATTTCCGGGTTCTACGATATTTCGTCGTTCGCGGCCGCCGCGCTTGCGCTCGGCCTGCGCTCGGCCGCCTATCAATCGCAGATCGTGCGCGGCGCGATCGCCTCGGTGCCATCCGGGCAGATGGCCGCGGCCCGCGCCATCGGGCTGACGCGGCGCGCGGCCATCGTGCATATCGTGCTGCCACAGGCGATGCGCCAGGCGCTCGGCCCCTGGACCAACGAGGCGCTGTCGGAACTCAAGGACACCTCACTGGCCTATACCATCGGCGTGGTCGAGTTGATGCGTCAGGCCGACTACATCGTATCCGCCAACTACGGCCATACACTGGTGGTCTACTCGGCCGCCGCCGTCGTTTATCTCGTGCTCTCGCTCACCGCGACCTGGGGCCTGTCGCGGCTCGATCGCCGTCTGCGCGTGCCCGGTTTCGCCCACTAGCCGTCCGCCATGACTGTATCCGCCACGCACCTGATGCGGGTTTCGCATCTGACCAAACGCTTCGGCGAACATACCGTGCTCGACGACGTGTCGCTCGACGTCACGGCCGGCGAGGTGAAGGGCGTCATCGGCCCGTCCGGAGCCGGCAAGTCAACGCTGATCCGTTGTCTGAACGGCCTGGAACCGATCGATGCGGGCGCAATCTGGCTCGATGACACCGAACTCACGGCGAGAAAAGCCGACCTGGACGCCCTGCGTTCGCGCATCGGCTTCGTGTTTCAGGACTTCAACCTGTTCACCCACCTGACCGTGGCCGACAATCTCATGCTCGGGCTGCGCCGGGTGCGCGGCTTCAAGCGCGCCGAGGCCGAGACCATCGCCCGGCGCGAGCTCGAGCGCGTCGGCCTGGCCGCGAAATGGCAGGCCTTTCCGGCGGAGCTGTCCGGCGGTCAGCAGCAGCGTGTTTCGATCGCGCGGGCACTGGCCATGCAACCGGAACTGATGCTGTTCGACGAACCGACCTCCGCACTCGACCCGGAATCGGTGGGCAGCGTGCTGCGGGTGATGCGCGAACTCGTGGCCGAAGGCATGACCATGATCATCGTCTCGCATGAGATGGCCTTCATCGAGGCCGTGGCCGACGACGTGCTGTTCATGGCCGAGGGGCGCGTGGTGGAAGAAGGCCCGGCCCACCAGATCTTCCACGAAGCGCGCGAACAACGCACCCGCGACTTCATCGACGGTATCGCCGCCGCGCTGGTCGGCGAGGCCGACGACACCGGGCAGGCGCGATGAGCGGCTGGTTCGCCTTCGCCTGGGCGAATCTGCCGGCCTTGCTGCACGGCACCGGCTACACGCTGGCGATCTGGGCGGTGGCAATGATCGGCGGATTTATCGCCGGCTGGATTCTGGCCGTGGCCCGGGTCTACGGCGACCCGGTCTCGCGCGCGCTGGCCACGGGCTATATCGAACTCATCCGCGGCACGCCGCTGCTGGTGCAGATGTTCATCGTCTATCAGGGGCTGCCGCAGGTGGGGATCGTGTTCGCGCCGCTCACCGCTGCGATGGTCGCGATCGGCATCAACACCGCTGCCTACCAAGCCGAGTATTTCCGCGCCGGCATTCGCGCGGTACGCCCGGGCCAGCTCGCCGCCGGACGCGCGATCGGGCTGACCCGGATGCAAACCATCGGTCACATCGTGTTGCCGCAGGCCTGGCGCATCGCCCTGCCGCAGTGGTCCAACGAAGTCATCATCGAACTGAAATACACTTC
The DNA here is from genome assembly GCF_003177035.1 of Salinisphaera sp. LB1. NCBI lineage: Bacteria > Pseudomonadati > Pseudomonadota > Gammaproteobacteria > Salinisphaerales > Salinisphaeraceae > Salinisphaera > Salinisphaera sp. LB1. The sequence goes on from NZ_CP029488.1 coordinate 1,088,210, forward strand.
GGTGGCATTCGCCATCAGCGTGCCCGAACTCATGGGCCAGGCGAAGATGATCGGGGCCGACAGCTTCAAGTATTTCCAGATCTTTCTGGTCGCCGCGTTGATCTATCTGGTACTGGTCAGCGCAATCACGCTGGTACTCGATCAGGTCGAGCGGCGCTACGCACTGCGGCAGTAGACGGGTCGCGGGCCCCGGCCGGCACCGGGGCCGGGGCTGTCGAGTGTCATGAATGACTCCCGAGCCACGATTTGACCAGGTCCGGGTGCTGCGCGATGAAGCGCTTGGCCGCGGCGTCGTAGGACGTCTTGTTGGCGTCGGCCAGCATCGCGTTGACATCATCCAGCTTGAAGTGCATGCGCGAGAACATCGCGGCGACCCGCGGATAGTTCTGCTTCAGCGACGGGTTGGCAATGGTATCGACGTGTTCCGCACTGCCCAGCGCCTTCTTCGGGTCCTTGAGATAGCGCAGGTCGAAGCGCTGCCACATCCAGTGCGGGCTCCAGCCCGTGACCACGATCCACTGATGGTTGGCGATCGCGCGCTTGAGCGCGGCGGTCATCGCCGGGCCGCTGGCGGTGATCAGGCGCATGTGATTCAGACCATAAGCCTTGAGCGCCTGATGCGAGGCCTGCATTTCGCCGGCACCAGCCGAGATGCCCTGGATCTTGTGATGCAGTTTTTTCTGGATCGCCGGTTTCTCAAGGTCGGCGATACTGTTCAACTGATCCTTCGGCACATAGCTCGGCACCACCCAGCCAATACGCGCGCCGTTGTAGATCGTGCCGAGGATATCGACCTGATCCTTGACCCGCTTCATGTAGGCGGCGTGGGTCTTGGGCAGCCAGGCCGCCATGAACAGGGCGTTGTCGTTGTGGGCCGTGCCGAGAAACGCCACCCCCACCGAAACCGACTTGAGCCGGACACGGGCATCGTAGTGTTGTTCGATCAGGTCCCGGGCCACGCGACTCATGGCTTCGTCGCCAGCATAGTTGTCGGTGTAAATGGTAATCGGCGCCGTGGCGGCCATCGCGGTGCCCGTGACGACGACCGCAAGCAACAGGGCAGCCGTGACGGCGCGAATACAACACAGAAACGAGTTCATCCTGAGGCACCTTCCATTTCAATAAAGCTTGAACATGACAAGCCTCGACGGAAGATGCAATACGGACTGAACACGGCGCGATGAGCCGTGCACCACCGCAGTGTGTATAGGCGAGCGTAAAACGGGCCGCGCATCCAGCGCCATGCCCGGATGGTCTGCGGAACCAAACTGCTGCTATCGTCGCCGGTCGCCGTGGCTCTCAGTCGTAACCCGCGGCGTCCCCAACGGCGTTTTCCATGTGCCACGCCTTGAGCTGTTCCTGCCGCCAGGCTTCGGTTGCCTCGACCTGGTTGAAGGTGTTGATGTGGAGCCCGGCCAGATTCAGCGACCGGTCGTCGAAAGCCGCCGCGAGATCGCGGATGAGCGCATCCGGCCGATACTTCGAGCCACTGATCAACCCGCCGATAAGACCGGCGTTCTTGCGCAGGAAACGGATCGAATCGCCGATTCCGATACGCATCGCGATATTGATCAGTTTGGTCCGTGCGACCACCCCGGGTATGCCGACATACAGCGGTAATGACACACCGCTCTCGCGCCGCGTCCGCCGGAGCCAGTCGAGCGTGGATTGAGCGTTGAAACAGATCTGGCTGACCATGTAGTCAGCATGCTCGGCCTTGGCGACCAGAGCCTGGCTGAGCGTCGCATCGTCGATGAAGCCGTGCCCTTCCGGATAGCAGGGCACACCGATGCTGGCGAGTTCGGCTCCGGAATCCCGGAGCGTACGCACCAATTCATAGCCACTGGCGAACGCGCCCGGGGTATCGGTACGATCACCGGCGATCACAAACACGTGGCGAACGCCGGCATCGTCCATGCGCGTCAGCAGTCGATCGAGATGGTTTCGATCCACGATGCGCCGCGCCGCCAGATGCGCGACCGCCGTCAGATTCATGGCTTGCAGCTTGGCCGCGAACTCGACCGTACCGTCCACGCCCTGATCCGGCGAACAGGTCACGGTAGCTATTGCGCCCGCTGGCAGATTGCGGGCGGCGTCCAGCCCGTTCTTGATCGGCATGATTTCGAAGTCGGGGCGGGCTAACGCCCGCCCCATTCCCGTTTTTTCGTCGCTGGTCATGGCAAACACCGTATCCGTGAATTTTTAGCCTTTCGGGATTTCCTTTTTCGGATCGTAGAAAGGCTTCTCGACCACGATCGCGTCCTGCGGGCCATGCTGCGTGGTCACCGACAGCTCGGTTCCGATCTCGGTCTGCTCGATCGGGACCATGGCCAGGCCAATGTTTTTTTCCAGGCGCGGCGAGTAGCAGGCCGAAGTGACCTGTCCGATTCGCTCGTCGCCGGTATAGACCGGGAACACGTCGATCATCGAGCCATCGTTGAAGGAGCCGACCGAGGCGCCGCCGATTTCAACGCCGACCAGCTTGCGCGATACGCCTTGCGCCTTGACGCGCTCGAGTGCAGCACGTCCGACGAAGTCATCGTCGTTGCGCAGGTCGACCATCCACTTGTAGCCCATGCCGACTTCGAATGGGTTGGTGTCGTACCAGATGTCGCAGCCGAAGGCGAGAATGCCGCCCTCGATGCGGCGTATATGGCAGGGGCCGATCACCTGCATGCCATGCGGGCGGCCGGCTTCGAGCACCCGGTTCCACAATCGCTGGCCGTTGGCCGTCGCATTGCGTAGATAAATCTCGTAACCGAGCTCGCCCGTGTAGCCGGTCCGCGAGACGACCACGCTCATGTCGTCGATCATGAACTCGCCCATGTAGTAGTAGGGCATCTCGAGGATCGATTCCCCGACCAGATCGATCATGACCTTCTTGGCTTTGGGGCCCTGAACCTGGACCGGCGCCACATCCACTTCCTGGATAGTGACATCGTAGTTGGATTGGTAGGCCACGCCCTTGGCCCAGAGTATGACGTCGCTATCGGCCAGCGACAGCCAGAATTTGTTCTCTTCCAGACGCAGCAGCACCGGATCATTCTGGATACCGCCGTCGGGCAGCGTGACGAAGGCATATTTGCACTGGTAGACATCACACTGCCGCAGATCGCGCGAAACCAGGCTGTTGGTGAATTCAAAGGCATCCGGCCCGGAAATTTCGATCTGGCGTTCGACGCCGACATCCCATAACGTGACGTCGTTCACCAGAGCCCAGTATTCGGCGACCGGATCGCCGTAATGGCGCGGATGATAGTGGTGGTTGTAGACACTGTATTGCGCCACGCCGTGTTGCCGCGAAGCATAAAAGAACGGCGATTTGCGGATCCGGGGATACAACAGCATGCCCGGGTCGGGATTGACGTGGCGTTGTGGAGCAGTAGCACTCATTGGCGGCCTCACTGATTTTTTGACAGCAATTGGTGGCCTCCGGCAGCAGTCGCATACTGGAAAACCATTGCCTGCGACTGCGCCGCCGTTACTTTTACCTGACCACAGCTGCGGCCAGGCCGCTGGCCGGCAGACGACTTCCGGTTATGCAGTGACGCCATCCCCACTTTTGCCATCCGCTAACCCAGCCATGGGCCTGGCAGTAACGGCTGGATCAATATTCAGCGTCCGGCGCCAGTCGATCAGGCGTTTTGCGTCTCCGAAGCGGATTCCTGTTCGGCCCCATCATCCGTCAGGAAATGCTCATTGACATATTTCTCGCCCTCGTCGCAAAACAGCGTGACGATCGTCTTCAACTCCGGGAATTGTTCGCGCACTTGTCGCGCGGCGGCCATATGAGCGCCCGAACTCGGCCCCACGAGCAAACCGTGCTTGCGAGCGAGCTCTCGCATGGTTTGCAGCGACTGTTGACTGGTCACCGGATAAACCGCGTCGACCAGATGGCGGCTGCTGGCATAGATGCCCGGCACGAAACCGTCGGAAATACCCTCGATCGCGTGTTCCCCGACCTCGCCACAGCTGATCGTGGCGGATTCCGACGGCTCCATGGCAAACAGGCGGACATTCGGGTTGACCTGCCGGAACGCCTGACCGACCCCGATCAGCGTACCGCCGGTGCCCACGCCCATGACCAACGCATCCGGCACACGGCCAGCCGGCAATTGATCCAGAATCTCGCGCCCCAGCAGTACGCGGTTCTCCTCTGCGTTGTCTTCCGATTCGAACTGCGACGGGCAGAAATAACCCGGCTGCTGGCCCAGCTCCCGCGCCTTGTCCAGAGCCTCGTTGACATGGAATTGTCCGGTGAAAAGGATCTCGGCGCCATAGGCCTGGGAGATCGCAACACGTTCACTGGTCATGCCTCGGGGCATGACCACCAGCATCCGATAGCCCTTGACTGCCGCCACCATGGCCAGCGCATTGCCTGTATTGCCGCTGGTGGCTTCGACGATTGTGTCGCCGGGCGAAAGTCGACCGTCCTGTTCGGCGCGCTCGATCATGTATTTGGCAATCCGCGCTTTGATCGACCCCGAGGGATTGGTGAACTCCAGTTTCACAAATATGCCGTCGACCTCCATCAGCGGCGTGTTACCGATGGTTTCCAGTATGTTGCTGATCATGCCTTGACCGATCATCGCAGTCCTCTTTCAGTTGCAGCCGTCGGGAGCGCCTTGCGACTCCGACTCAGTGTGATGCTTATCAACTTGCGACAGTTCTTTTCGGAGTGCATGAACCCATGCGACGTCATGTTGCGCTGAGCCGTCGCCTGGTATGTCTGGATTTCGATGGACTGCCCCGCCACATGGCCGAGCCGCCCCGCGCCTTCCCGACAAGCCGGCTCGTTGCTTCGAACTTTGATCCTCGGGCTCGGACCAGCCTCTTTCTCGCGCATAAGCCCGGGTTCGGCCCACGAGATGAACCGATCCGGTGGCACAGACCAATCCGTTCCGACCGGCCAATCTTGCGGCCCCGCGTAGCGCTGTCGTCGGATCGACCTCGACATGGACCGGTGCCGCAGCGCAGTGCAACGCCTCGATTTCGCCGGCTATATCGTTGGGGTCACGACCACGCGCTGCATCCGCTTGTGTGACTACGATGCCATCCGCCAGCCCCCAAAGCCCGGGCGACAAAGCGTCGGGCCCGTGCCCGGCAGAAAAAGCCACCACCAGAATGCGGGGCCTGACGTCGTATTCGGACAGCATCCGGGCCAGCAACACCGAGGACGCTGGCGTATGCGCGCCGTCGGCCAGAAATATCGGCGCGTCGCCCAAGTGCTCCAACCGCCCTGGCAATCGCAGATCGATCAAGGCGTTGGCAATGTTGCGTTCGTCGACTGTGATATCGGGTATTCGACGGGCTGCCGCGACCGCCAGGGCCAGATTATCGGCCAGCCAGTAGAGGGCCGGTGCAAGCGTCAGAGGCAGTTCATAATCGGGCTCAAAGTACCGCAGTTGGCCCGATGACGGTCGGGCATCGCGCTCCACATGGAAATCCTGGCCCAGCCAAAGCAGGCGCGCACCGATCGCCTGTCGCCGAAGCTCGACTTCCCTAGCCGCTACCGGCGGCAAACGTCCGATGATCGCGGTGCGGTCGGCCGCAAGCACCCCGGCCTTTTCGCGGGCCACATCACCAAGCTCCGGACCGATGACCTGCAAATGTTCGGGCTCGACGGTCGTCAGCACCGCTAGACCGGCGTCCAGTACGGCCGTCGCGTCGGTAGCCGCTCCAATGCCCGCTTCGACAATAACCACATCAAGCCCACGGCGCACGAATATCAACAGCGCCGCCACCAGACAGACTTCGAAGAAATCCGGCCCGCTCCCGGGTCGCCGGCGCAGCGCTGCCACATCGGGGGCCAATTCGGCGAGAACAGCGGCGAATTCATCGGCGGGCACGGGCCCGCCCGCCACGCGAATACGCTCGCACCAGTGTTCAATATGTGGTGAAACAAAAGCACCGGTGCGCCACCCCGCCTGAGTCAGCATGGCTTCGAGCATCAACGCGGTGCTGCCTTTTCCCTTGGATCCGGCAATACGCACGACGCGCAGGCCCCGCTGTGGATCGCCGTGGCGTGATAGCAACGTAGCCAGGGCGGTGCGCGGCGAATCACGCATCCGGGACGACGGCGCTCGGGCGAGATCATTCAGGTAGTGGTCGATCCACGTACCGGCATCGAGCGCCCCGAAAGAGTTCATGATTCGACAGCGCACTTTGACATCAAGACAGGCCCCGAGAGTGCATGTTCGACGATTCCGACACCCCGGGCGTGACGATGCATCGCGCCTAGCGGAACACGATGGTCTTTCTGCCATCGATGAACACACGGCGTTCAACGTGAAGCTGAACCGCACGAACCAGCGACCATGTTTCGATATCCCGTCCCACATCGGACAGATCGGTCGGTGAGTACGGATTGTCCACCCGCTCGACGACCTGCTCGATGATCGGCCCGTCATCGAGATTGGCGGTGACATAATGCGCGGTCGCACCAATCACCTTCACCCCGCGCTCGAACGCCTGCTCGTAGGGATGCGCGCCCTTGAAACCCGGCAGAAACGAGTGATGAATATTGATCGCACGCGCATGCAGTTTATCGCAGGCATGCTCGGAAAGAATCTGCATGTAACGGGCCAGAACAAGCAACTCGGTATCAGTCTCACGCATCAACTCGAGCAGCTTGTCCTCCTGTTCGATCTTGTTGTCCTTGTTGACAGGCAGGTAGTGGAACGGCACGTCGTACATTCGTGCCGTATCCTCGAGCGTTCGATGGTTGGATACGATCGCGGTGATCTCGATGTTGAGTTTACCCAGCTGCTGTCGATACAGGAGGCTGAGCAGACAATGATCCGTCTTCGACACCATGATGATGGTCCGTACGGGCTCATCGGGGTCGTAGAGCCGCCAGTCCATCGCCCAGTCGGCCGACCGCTCGGCAAATTCCTCACGGATGAATTCGGCCGATAACGGCCGATCGGCGCTGACCCGAAACATGGTACGGGCAAAGAACAGACCGGTCCGCGAATCATCATGCTGATCCATTTCGATGATGTAGCAATCACATTCCGCGAGAAACTCCGAAATCAACGCCACGGTACCGGCACGACCGGGACATACCGTGTTCAGAATGAATGCCTTGCCATATTTGTCCCGACTTTCCATTGTCCCGGCCTTCACTTTGAGTTTCTGTGACATCGCCCGACCCGGGCTCGGAACATTAATAATAGGGTCGCGAAAACTGATGCGGCTGTTTCGCAGGCGACCGATTGTTGTCGTCAGACGCCGGCCTCGGGAGCCGAGCATCCGAAGACTATCCACGGACAACACGCGCGACTGCGCCATAGCGTGCCTATGGCAAAGGAACGCAAAGCGGTGATGGGCGCGCACAGGCATTTCCTTCGGAATATAGAGTGCGCGGCGGCCCGCCCAGGGCGACCCACGATCGCGTCCGGGCCGGCCGATTCGGCGAAAGGCGCGGTCCGCGTTAGACTTCGGCATGGATACAACGCAACCAGACGACATTCGAGGTAATACAATGTTGAAAGTCGGTTTCGTGGGCTGGCGCGGCATGGTGGGCTCGGTCCTCATGCAACGCATGCTGGCCGACAACGACTACGAGGGGCTGGAACCGGTCTTCTTTTCCACCTCTCAGGCCGGCCAGCCCGGCCCGGATATCGGCCGCGACGTACCGGCCCTGGCCGACGCCAAGGACATCGCTGCCTTGGCCGAGATGGACGTGATCGTGACCTGCCAGGGCGGCGATTACACCGGCGAGGTGTACGGCCCGCTGCGCGATTCCGGTTGGAACGGCTACTGGATCGATGCCGCCAGCAAGCTGCGCATGGCCGACGATTCGACCATCGTGCTCGATCCGGTCAACCGCGACGTGATCGATGCCGAGCTGGAAAAAGGCACCAAAACCTTCTGCGGTGGCAATTGCACGGTCAGCCTGATGCTCATGAGCCTGGGCGGGCTGTTCGAGCGCGACCTGATCGAGTGGATGTCAGCGATGACCTATCAGGCCGCCTCCGGCTCGGGGGCGACCCACATGCGCGAGCTGCTCAACCAGATGGGCGCGCTGCACGACGCGGTCAAGCCCCAGCTCGACACGCCGTCCTCCGCGATTCTCGACATCGACCGCGACGTCACCGCCACCATGCGCGGCGCGGATTTCCCGGTCGAACAGTTCGGCTATCCGCTGGCCGGCTCGGCCCTGCCCTGGATCGACGCGCCGATGGAATCCGGCCAGTCCAAGGAGGAATGGAAGGCCGGCGCCGAATCCAACAAGATTCTCGGCCGCCAGGATCAGCCGATCCCGATGGACGGCCTGTGCGTACGCATCGGCTCCATGCGCTGTCATGCCCAGGCGTTCACCATCAAGCTCAAGCGCGACATCCCCACGGCCGAGATCGAGCAGATGCTGGCCGACCACAACGAATGGGTGAAGGTCGTGCCCAACGACAAGGACGCCACGCTCGAGCATCTCACCGCGGCGGCCGTGTCCGGCACACTGACCGTACCGGTCGGACGTATCCGCAAACTGGCCATGGGCGGCGAATATCTCACCGCCTACACCGTGGGCGATCAACTGCTCTGGGGCGCAGCCGAGCCGCTCAAGCGCATGCTGGCAATCATTCGCGGCCAGATCTGATCGCGACGATGCCATCGCCGATGCCGGGCACAGCCGGCATCGTACCGTCACGCAACGCCGCCCGCGAGGCGGCGTTTTTGCATGGCTTTCCCGGGGGCAGTGATGGTGGCATAAGCGCACGCGGCCGCGGCTTCAGTGATACTGCACGGGCGCGCGGTAACGCAGCGCCGGCCGCAGGCACGCAACAAACCTCGACGCGCCCCAGAGTAATGCGGGTGTAAGATGCGCGGCACAGCCTGAACACGCCGCCCTGTCATCGCCGTCGCGATCGCACGATTCCTGCATGCCATCGAAGGCAACGGCCAGCACGGACACCTGACAACGCAACCGTGCCGCCTTGCGATACGCCGCTGAAACGTCCAAGAACCGAGGTTTGCGCATGTCCACAACCAAGACCGCTACAACGGTGGCCGACGACGACGCCAGCTCCCCGCGTTTTTTAGCCAGCGATAACACGTCGGGGATCTGCCCCGAGGCGATGGATTATCTGCATCGCGCCAATGCGGCGGATGATCTGGCCTATGGCAACGACCGCTGGACGGCCGAAGCGTCCGATGCGTTTCGCGATCTGTTCGAGACTGACTGCGAAGTGTTCTTCGTGTTCAACGGCACGGCGGCAAATTCGCTGGTGCTGGCGTCGCTGTGCCAGTCGTACCACAGCGTGATCTGTCATCAGCTGGCGCATATCGAGACCGATGAATGCGGCGGCCCCGAGTTCTTCTCCAACGGTTCCAAGCTGCTGACCGTACCGGGCGACTCCGGCCGCATCACGCCCGGCGGCATCGAAACCACCGTGACCAAGCGCGGCGACATTCACTACCCGCGCCCGCGGGTGGTCTCGCTGACGCAGGCCACGGAGGTCGGCACCGTCTACGACCTGGAACAACTGCGCGCGATCCGCGAGGTCGCCGACCACCACGACCTGCGCGTGCACATGGATGGTGCCCGCTTTGCCAACGCCTGCGCCGGGCTGGATGTATCGCCGGCCGAGCTGACCTGGCGCGCCGGTGTCGATGTGCTGTGTTTTTCCGGCACCAAGAACGGGCTGGCCTTCGGCGAGGCCGTGATCTTCTTCGACAAGCGGCTCGCGCTGGATTTCGAATACCGCTGCAAGCAGGCCGGCCAGCTGGCCTCGAAGATGCGCTACCTGGCCGCCCCCTGGCTCGGCCTGCTGGAAACCGGCGCCTGGTTGTCCAACGCACGCCACGCCAACGCCATGGCCCGGCGCCTGGCCGACGGTGTGGCCGATCTGGCGGACGTGAAGCTGATGTTCGACGTCCAGGCCAACAGCGTGTTCCTGGAGATGCCGGCGGCCTTGCAGAACGCGCTGCGGGCCCGCCACTGGACGTTCTACACCTTCATCGGCGAGGGCGGCGTGCGTTTTGTCTGCAGCTGGAATACCACGCCGGAACTGATCGATTCGCTGGTCGCCGATATCCATCAGGCCGTCGTGGCGGCCTGATGCGCACCCGAGCCCCGGGGGTTATTGCCGCCCCTCGATGGCGGCCAGCAGCACGGCCATGGCAATCGCCAGACGCCGGTCAACCGCGCCGCTCTCGCCCGGCGACAGGTCGATGTCGAGCTTGTAGATGAACGGATTGAAGTGCTGGCGAAAATGCGCGACGGGCCGGTCGTGCCGGGTCAGCGCGTAGCGCTGCGGAAAGAAGTAGCCGAGCAGCCCCACCAGTGGTATCTCGCCGGCGAACTCGATCAGCCGGCGCAACAGCGACTTGCCGAGCGAATCCTCGGTCAGCTCCGCCAAGGGCTGGCCGGCGGCATCCAGCATCTGCCAATGATCGCGCACGAAGGTCGAGCGCAGACCCGAGCGGCGCAGGGTGCCGATACGCGCCTGCGCGCGGCTGTCCTCGACGTCGTAGGCGCCGGAGAAGTCAAAGATGCTGTCGGTCCGGATACGGAGGACTTCGTCGCGCCGGCCGGCATCGGCGTAGATCCGAATATCCTCCTTCAGCCGGAAGCGCTTCATCTCGGCGTACAGGCACAGGCGGCCCCGGCTGTCGTGCAGTTCGTAAGCACCGCCGAACAACCGGAAGAAGCGGCTTCGCAGAACATAGCGCGTGGCCTGCAGGGGATCGGCCGTGGCGACGGCTGCACGGGGCTCGGCATGACGCATACAGGCTCCGGAACGAGTCAGGCCTGCGATTGTGCCCGAACCCGGGCGGACGGCGCCGGCCGGCGGCATGACGCCGAAACCCGTCGGCCGCCGGTGCGCCCGGCCCGCTGATCGGCGTTGCGGGAAACGGGGTTAACTTTTATTTGACGCCAAGGCACTACCATGGCGCTCACATTACTGCTGAGGTTGAAACGTGGGGCCAGATTTCGATTCGGACTTCCTCCCGTTCTCCCGCCCTTCGATCGGCGAGCGGGAGATCGAGGCCGCGAGTGCCGTACTGCGCTCGGGCTGGATTACCACCGGGGCCAGGAATCAGGAACTGGAAGCGCTTTTCTGCCAGCGATTCGGCAGCCGCCATGCGGTCGTGGTGTCGTCGGCGACTGCCGGCATGCACGTCACACTGGCGGCGTTGAACATCAGCCCGGGCGATGAAGTCATCACCCCGTCGCAGACCTGGGTATCGACGATCAATCTCATCTGTCTGCTGGGCGCGCGCCCGGTTTTCGTGGATGTCGATCGCGATACGTTGATGCTTGATGCCGAGCGTGTGGAAGCCGCGATCACCCCGCGCACCAAGGCCGTTGTGCCGGTCCATTACGCCGGCGCGGCGGTCGATATCGATCCGATCCGCCAACGGGCCGAGCGCCACGGCATCGCCGTGATCGAGGACGCGGCGCACGCGCTGGGCACCCGCTATGCCGGCCGCTGGATCGGCGAGACCGGAACGGCCATCTTTTCCCTGCATGCGATCAAGAACGCGACCTGCGCCGAGGGCGGGGTCGTCGTGACCGACGACGCCACACTCGCCGACCGGGTACGCAGCCTGAAATTTCATGGCCTGGGCGTGGATGCCTACGACCGGCAGAGCCACGGCCGCAAACCGCAGGCGGAAGTCATCGAGCCCGGCTACAAGTACAACCTGGCGGACATCAACGCGGCCATCGCCATCGTGCAACTCGATCGACTTGCCGATATGAACGCGCGCCGCGCCGCGCTCGCCGCACGTTACGCAGAGTGGTTGGCGCGAACGCCGCTGCAGCCGCTGGCCGTGCCCGCCCATACCGAGACGCACGCCTGGCACTTGTTGATCGTGCGTGTGGACGAAAATAGCTGCGGCATCGATCGCGCCGGCCTGATGCGGCAACTGCAGGAGCAGGGCATCGGCAGCGGCATCCACTTCAAGGCCGTACACCGACAGAAATATTACCGGGAACGCTTCAGCGGCCTGAGCCTGCCGAATACGGAATGGAATTCGGAACGCCTGGTGAGCCTGCCGCTGTTCCCGGACATGACCCACACCGACGTCGACCGCGTGGGCACGGCGTTGAACCACATTCTGGATATCGATCGTGCGTAGCCGCCATCCCATCGCCTGTGTTTCTGTCGTCATTCCAGTGTTCAACGAGCGCCCGGGGCTGGAAGAACTCCTGCGCCGTACCCTGGCGGCCTGCGAGGCGCTGGGCCGGCGCTACGAGATCATCCTGGTGGACGATGGCAGTCGCGACGGTTCGCCCGGCGTGCTGGCCGAAGCCGCCCGCGAGCACGCGCCCGTCATCGCGGTGATACTCAACCGCAACTACGGCCAGCATGCTGCGATCATGGCCGGATTCGAACAGGCCCGGGGCGATCTCGTGGTCACGCTGGATGCCGACCTGCAGAATCCGCCCGAGGAGATCGGCCGACTGGTCGAGGCCGCCGATCGCGGCTACGACGTCATCGGCACGGTACGCGTGGATCGCCAGGACTCCCGGGCACGGCGCTGGGCGTCGCGGCTGATCAACTACGCGGCCAAACGTTCGACCGGCGTGGACATGCACGATTACGGCTGCATGCTGCGCGCGTACCGTCGGCATATCGTCGAAGCCATGCTGGGTTGCCACGAGCGCAGCACCTTCATCCCGATCCTGGCCAACAGCTTCGCGCGCGATACCACGGAAATCGAGGTCAACCACGAAGAACGCGGCTACGGCGAGTCCAAGTACACGCCGCTGCGCCTGATCCATCTCATGTTCGACCTGGTCACCTCCATGACCACGGCGCCGCTTCGTTTGCTGAGCATCCTGGGCGGTGTGATCGCGTTCTGTGGTTTTCTGCTCGCCGCATTGCTGATCGTGACCCGTATTCTGTTCGGCGCCGCCTGGTCCGGGAATGGTGTTTTCACCTTGTTCGCCATTCTGTTCGGCTTCGTCGGTGCCCAGTTCATCGCCATGGGCCTGCTCGGCGAGTACATCGGACGCATGTACCACGACGTCCGGGCCCGGCCGCGTTATTTCGTCCAGGAAGTCGTGCGTAGCAACGCGCCGGCCAGCCAGCCAGAGGGAGAAGAATCGTGAAAGTCGTCGTATTCGCTTATCACGATATCGGTTGTACCGGTATTCGCGCGCTGGTCGAGGCGGGCTTCGATATCGCGGCCGTGTTCACCCATGCCGACGCCCCCGGCGAGGTGCCGTTCTTCGAATCCGTGGCACGCCTGTGTGCGCGGCTCGATATTCCGGTGCATGCCCCGGAAGACGTCAACAGCCCGTTCTGGGTCGAACATATTCGCGCGCTCGCGCCGGACTACATTTTTTCCTTCTACTACCGAAACCTGCTCAACGCCGACATTCTGGCCATTCCGGGCGGGGGCGCCTACAACCTGCACGGTTCGTTGCTGCCGGCCTATCGCGGCCGAGCCCCGGCCAACTGGGTCCTGGTCAATGGCGAGCAGCGCACCGGGGTGACGCTGCACCAGATGATCAAGCGCCCGGATGCCGGCCCGATCGTCGCCCAGCGCGAGGTCGCCATCGATGTCGACGAAACGGCGCTGTCGCTGCACCGCAAGCTCAACGCCGCGGCCCAGGCGCTACTCGCGGACTGTCTTGCCGATTTGCGCGCCGGCCGCGTGACGCTCGCGCCCCAGGACGAGACCGCGGCCAGTTATTTCGGCCGCCGCACACCCGCCGATGGCGAACTCGACTGGCACCTGCCCGCCGATCGGCTCGAGCGACTCGTGCGCGCGGTGACCGCACCCTACCCGGGGGCGTTTTCCTTTGCCGGCGATCGCAAGCTGTGGGTCTGGGAGGCGGCGGTTGTCCAGACCACGGACCAGCAAACGCCGGCCCCGGGAACGGTCGTATCGGCGAGCCCGCTGCGTATCGCCTGCGGCGAAAACCTGCTGGAGATCCGGTCCGGCCAGGCCAGTGGCGGGCTGCCGGTCGGCGGCGCCCAACTCGCGCGTGAAATGGGGCTGGTCGCGGGCATGCAGCTTGGTCCGCGCGACAGAACCGTCGTACGGCAAAAGCCACGCACCAAGGTATTGATTCTTGGCGTCAACGGCTTCATCGGCAATCATCTGGTGGAAAGACTGCTCGCCGATGGCGGCTATGAAGTCTATGGCATGGATATCGGCACCCATACCATCGCCCGTTTCCTGGACCGGCCGCATTTTCATTTCGTTGAAGGCGACATCGGCATTCATCACGAATGGATCGAATATCACATCAAGAAGTGCGATGTGATTCTGCCGCTGGTCGCCATCGCCACGCCGATCGAGTACGTGCGCAACCCGCTGCGGGTGTTCGAGCTGGACTTCGAGGAAAACCTCCGGATCGTGCGTTACTGCGTGAAATACGGCAAACGCATCGTTTTCCCCTCCACATCCGAAGTCTATGGCATGTGCGAGGACGATAAATTCGATGAGGAAACATCCAAGCTCGTGGTCGGCCCGATCAACAAGCAGCGCTGGATCTATTCGACTTCCAAGCAGCTGCTCGACCGCATCATCTGGGCCTACGGGGAGAAAGAGGGGCTGGCGTTCACGCTGTTCCGCCCGTTCAACTGGATGGGGCCGCGGCTGGATAGCCTGGATTCGGCCCGCATCGGCAGTTCGCGCGCGATCACGCAGCTCATCCTCAACCTGGTCAGCGGGACGCCGATTCAGTTGATCGACGGCGGCACGCAGCAGCGCTGCTTCACCGATATCGAGGACGGCATCGAGGCCCTGTTTCGTATTGTCGAGAACAAGGGCGGGCGCTGCGATGGCCGCATCATCAATATCGGCAACCCCGACAATGAAGCGAGCATCCGCGAACTGGCCGAGCTGCTGGTCGACCGCTTCGACCGGCATCCACTGCGCGATCGATTCCCGCCGTTCGCCGGCCTTCACGTGACCGAGAGCCAAGCGTACTACGGCAAAGGCTACCAGGACGTCTCACACCGGAGGCCCAGCATCGACAACGCCCGGCGCCTGCTGGACTGGACGCCCACCATCGCGCTGGAGGAGACCGTCGAGAAAACGCTGGACTTTTTCCTGACCGGGCTCTTCGAAGACCCGAACACGGATGATTGACGCCGGCCTGCGCATCGATGTCGACACCTTTCGCGGCACGCGCGACGGCGTGCCGCAGCTTTTGCGGACGCTGGACAAACACCACCTGCGCGCGACATTTTTCTTCTCGGTCGGGCCCGACAACATGGGCCGTCATGTCTGGCGTCTGTTCAAGCCGGCGTTCCTGCGCAAGATGCTGCGCTCGGATGCGGCCGCGCTGTATGGCTGGCCGATCTTGCTGGCGGGCACGGCCTGGCCGGGGCGCAGGATCGGGCGCGGCCTGGCCGACGTCATTCGCAGCGCCGACCGGGCTGGCCACGAGATCGGCCTGCATGCCTGGGATCATCACGGCTGGCAAGTCAACGTGGATCGCCGGCCGGCACGCTGGCTGGACCAGGAAATCGAACGCGGGACACGGGCGCTGGCCGAGATCCTCGGCCGGGACGTCGACTGTTCCGCCACCGCCGGCTGGCGAACCACGCCGGCCGTGATCGAAGCCAAGCAGCGCTTCGGTTTTCGCTACAACAGCGATTGCCGGGGCCACTCGATCTTCCGGCCACGACTGGCCGACCACAGCCTCGGCGCACCGCAGATCCCGGTGGATCTGCCGACCTACGACGAACGGGCCGGAGGCGATGTGGATGCCGCGGCCTTCAACGACCTCGTATTGGACCGGATCCGCCCGAACCGGCTGAACGTGTATACCGTGCATGCCGAGGTCGAAGGCGGTGTGCTGGCCGATGCGTTCGACCGCTTGCTGGCACGCGCGCACGAACGCGGCATTCGATTCCGCCCGCTCGGCGAGCTGCTCCCGACGGATATCGAGCGCATACCGCCGGGCCGGATCACTGCGGGGCCTATCGAAGGCCGGGAAGGATGGTTGGCACAGCAGGCGCCCGAGGACGCAAACAACGATGCGGCTGAATAAATGGAGCGTGGCCCTGTTCTTCGGGCTGTTCTATCTGTTTCCGAGCGCCACCCGTGGGCTCTGGATCCCCGACGAGGCCCGCTATGCGGAAATCAGCCGGGAAATGCTGGCCACCGGCCACTGGATCGTGCCCCACCTGCTGGGCCTGCGTTATTTCGAAAAGCCCGTCCTCGGGTACTGGCTGAATAATCTGTCGCAGCTGATCTTCGGCCACGACAACTTCGCCGTTCGTTTTGCGTCGGTGGCGGCGACCGCGGCAAGCGCGGCCCTGGTGGCCTGGCTGGCGCGCCGTTTCTGGCACTCGGCACAAACCGCCGTCGCCGCGTCGCTGATCTACCTATCGATGCTGCTGGTCTACGGCGTCGGCACCATGAGCGTGCTCGATGCCATGTTTTCGTTCTGGATGACCGCCGCCATGGCGACGTTCTGCCTGTGCCTGGACGCGCGGACACCCAGAGCCCGCATCGCGCGCTATATCGTGTTCGGCCTGGCCTGCGGCGCCGGTTTTCTGACCAAGGGATTCATCGCGCTGGCCCTGCCGGTAGTGGCGATCCTGCCGTACATGATCTATCGGCGACGCTTCATCGAACTGCTCGTATACGGCCCGGTGGCCGTCATCGCGGCCGCTGTGATCAGCGCACCGTGGGCGATCTGGATTCAACTGCTGGCGCCGGACTACTGGCGCTACTTCTTCTGGGTGCAGCACATCAAGCGCTTCGCCGGTGCCCATGCCCAGCACGCGGGGCCGGTCTGGTATTACCTTCCCCTGCTGCTGGCGGGGAGCCTGCCCTGGCTGGGGGTCGCCCCCGTCACCTGGTGGCACGCCTGGCGCGAACGGCGCGAAGCGCCCGAATTCATTTATCTGCTGTGCTGGCTGGTGTTCCCGCTGCTGTTTTTCAGCGTGGCCAAGGGCAAGCTGCCGACCTATATCCTGCCCTGCTTCGCGCCGCTGGCCCTGCTTGCCGGCCACGGCGTGATGGCGGCGGTGGACCGCGCCGCGACCCGGGTGCTGCGGGTCAACGGTGCCATCAATATCGTTTTCGGCCTCATCGGTGTGGGCGCGGTGTATTGGCTGTCGCGGCCCGATCAACACATTTACGGCGCCGGCGACACCCGGGCGCTCGCGCTCAGCCTGGTCAGCTTCGCCGGCTGGAGCCTGTTCGGCCTCGTGCAGCTGCGCTGGCCGTTGCGCGGATGGGCGGCGGCCGCACTCTGCCCGGGCGTGCTCGCGCTTTTGCTGGCCTGGGCCCTGCCGCAGTCGGTTATCGATGCCAAGCAGCCCGGCTGGTTCATCAACGCGCACGCGCCGGCGTTCACGCAGGCGGTCGATGTGCTCACCAACGACGACGGGGTCGCCTACAGTCTGGCCTGGGCGCTGGATCGCAGCGACATCAAGCTGCTGGATAATCGCGGCGAACTGGCCTACGGTCTGGATTACCCGGATGTCGCCGCCGACAAGAACATCGCCCGTGATGCCTTCCCCGGCTGGCTGAGGAAGGCGCGCCATAAAGGCAAGGTCGTCCTCCTGCTCAAGTTTCATCGCCGGAGGACAACGCCGGCGCAATATACCCGCGACTTCCCGCCCGGCTATAAACTCACCGCCGCGGGCGATTTAATTCTGCTCGTCTATCCGCCGACGACCTGAATCATGGCCTATGTCCTGATCGTGAGCGTACTGGTATGCGCCGGCCAGCTTTGCCAGAAGCAGGCGGTGGAAGGCTGGCGGGACCGGGCGATCCCGCTGTCGATCAAGCTCCGTTCGCCATGGCTGTGGGCCGCACTGGTCTTTCTGGGGCTGGGCATGATGATATGGCTACTAGCGCTCCGAGTCCTGCCGGTGGGTGTGGCCTATCCCATGCTCAGCCTGAATTTCGTCTGGGTCACGATGGCCGCCCGTTTCCTGTTCAACGAACCGGTGGGTTGGCAGCATGCGGCCGGCATCGCGTTGATCATCGCAGGTATCTCATGTCTCGCGCCGGCGTTGTAACAGGCTTCCAGTTGGCCGGCGCCAGCATCGCCCTGGTCACCTATGCCCAACTGGCGCAGAAATGGGGCATGGCGCACCTGCCGCCGCTGCACTATGCCGCCTGGGTCGGGGCGGACAGCGCGGCATGGGCCGAGGCGCTGTTCTTCGTGGCGTCCGGCCTGCTGGCCTACCTGGTATCCATGGCCTGCTGGATGGGGGCGCTGGCTTACCTGCCCCTCAATCGGGCCTATCCGCTGCTGGGCCTGAGTTATGCACTGGTCTATCTGGCCGGTGCGGCGCTGCCCTGGTACCCGGATACGATCTCGGCGCGCGGCGTCCTCGGCGTGGGACTGATCGGCGCGGGGGTCGTGTTGATCAATCTGCGTCGCTCGCCGCGTGATATGCCTTGAGAAATCGGCGGGCCGCCCACTCGAAACAGAACCCGTGATTTCAACGACGCACCGCGGCCAACAGGCTCGGATCCGCGCCCGGGCGACGCATGCCCGCCAATTGCATGGCTTCGACCAGTTCCTCGCCCAGCGCGTTCAGCTCGCACACCACCCGATCGCGCCCGCCGGCCGCCAGCGCCCATAACGGCGGACGCCCCAGGAATACGGCCCGCGCGCCCATGGCCAGCGCGGTCAGCACATGGCGCCCTGAACGAATCCCGCCGTCGACATAGACCTCGGCGCGCTCGCCGACCGCTGCGGCCACATCGAGCAGACAATCCGCGGTGGCCGCCGCGCCGTCGAGCTGACGCCCGCCATGATTGGAGACCCAGATCGCGGCCGCCCCAGCGGCGATACAACGCTCGGCATCATCCCCGCGCAGAATGCCCTTGACCACCACCGGCAGCCCGGTGCGCTCACGCAACCAGGCGACATCCGCCGGGCCGAGATCGCGCGCCTTGGCGTGCCCCGGCCGGCTGCCGTAACCGGGCTCGAAATTAACCTGCAGCCAATCGTCTTCGGCGATCTCCCATATCGTCTCGGCGCCGCCGTCGTCCTTGCGTGCCACCACCGGCGTATCCGCGGTCAGCACGATCGCGCCGACGCCGGCGGCCACCGCCCGGTCCAGCAACGGCAGCGCGGCCTGCCGATCGGCCGGCAGATACGCCTGCAGCCACCAGGCGACCCCGGTTTCGGCGATTGCTTCGAAACGGGTGCCGGCGTTGCTCGAGACCGTCAGCAAACCGCCGACATCGGCGACCGCCGCCGCCATGGCCCGTTCACCGTCGGGGTCCGCTGCCCGCTGGAAGGTGCTCGGGGCCACGGCGATCGGCGTGCGAACGGGCGTGCCCAACAAAGACGTGCCAGTGTCGATCCGCGCTACATCGGTCAGCGCATGCGGCAGCAGACGCCGCCCCTCCCAGGCGGCCACCGCCTCGGCCGCGGACACCGACGCACCGGAGCCCTGACGGAAGTAACGGGCAACGGCACTCGGCAGCCGGGCTTCGGCCTCTTCAGCCAGCGCCTGTATGTGACGAATACTGATCCCGGCCTCCGGCATCACATGGGCGGCGAGTTCCATATTCCATGCCCGCGACGAGACGTGCAATACGGCAACGCCACGGCTCGGGCTGTGCCGCGCCGTGGCGCGATCCCTCTACTGATAGAGATTCTTCTGAATCTTCGGCTGATCCATATTGGATTTGTCGTACCAGTAGAAACCGGTATCGATGGTCTTGGGCACACTCTTGCCATGAATGACCTTGAGCGCGGTATCGACCATGTCCTTACCCATGCCGACCGGGTTCTGGGTGATCGAGCCGGTCAACACGCCGTTCTTGATCGCATCGATCTGGGCCTTGCCCGAGTCGAAACCGATGGCGACGATGTTCTTGCGGCCGCTTTCCTTGAGCCCCAGCGCCATGCCTTCGGCCGAGGCTTCGTTGGATGCGAACATGCCATCGAGATGCGGGTGCGACGACAGGATCGCCTTGGTGATGTCGGCGGCCTTGGACATGTCACTGTTGCTGTATTGCGGGCGCAGCATCTTGATGTTCGGCGCGTTCTTCTTCATCCAGTTCATGAAGCCGTCGCGTCGATCCGTGCCCGACACGCTGGTCTGGTCGTGGATGATCAGCCCCACCGTGCCCTTGTCGTGCAGCAGCTTCGCCATGTGCCTGGCGGCTTCGGCGCCCGCGGCCTTGTTGTCGGTGGCCACGGTGGAAACCGGCACATCGCTCTTCACCCCCGAGTCGAAGGCGATCACGGGAATGCCCTGGCTCTTGGCCTGCATCATCATGGGCGCGGCCGCCTGACTGTCGAGCGCGGCGAAGCCGATGGCATCCGGATGCTTGTTGAGTACGGCACTCAGCTGGTTCATCTGGATGGCGACATCCGACTCGGTCGGCGGGCCTTCAAAAGTGATGCGGGCGCCTTTTTTCTGCGCCTCTTGCTCGGCCCCGTGCTTCACGGCCTGCCAGTACTGCTGCGAAAAGCCTTTCGAGACGATCGCGATATAAGGTTTGCCGCTGTCGGCGAGCGCCGGTGCCGCGGCACCGACCGACAGGGCAAGCCCGGCGGCTGCGGCGAGCAGCGCGGATCGAATAGGGTTCATGATCTCCTCCGTTTCGTTCTTGTGGACATTCTGGTCTGGCGCGAGCGCGGCTCAGGCCGCGGCGTTGCGCCGGAAATTGTCGAGATAGACGGCCGCCAGGATCACCACGCCGAGAATGACGGTCTGCCATTCCTGCGGCACCGAAATGATCTGCAGACCATTGGTGAGCACGGACATGATCAGCGCGCCGATGACCGTGCCGAGGATCGAACCCACGCCCCCGAACAGCGAGGTGCCGCCGATCACCACCGCGGCGATGGCTTTCAGCTCGTAGCCCATGCCGAGCGCCGGCTGGGCCGAATTCAGCCGGGCCGAGATCAGCACCCCGGCCAGGCCGATGAACAGCCCGCCGAAGCTGTAGATCAGGATCTTCCAGCGCCGCGTGTTGATGCCGGAGAGCGCGGTGGCGTCCTCGTTGCTGCCGATGGCATAGGTATAGCGCCCGAACACGCTCTTGTTGAGGATGATCGCCGCAATGATGGCGACCGCCGCCCACAACAGTACGGCGTTGGGAATGGCCAGCCCCGGGAAGATGCTGCCGTTGGACAGCATGTAGTAGCTCGGCGTGTTGCTGAAATAGATCGGCGCGCTACCCGAGATCACCAGCGCCAGCCCTTCGGCAACCAGCATCATGGCCAGCGTGGCGATGAACGGGGGGATCTTGAGCACGGTCACGTTGAAGCCGTTGACGAAGCCGATCAGGCCGCCGAAGAGTACCGTGAACACCACCCCGAGCGGCATGGGCAGGCCCCAGTGGGTGATGAACACGCCGGACATGACCGCGCACAGCGACATGCCGGTGCCCAGCGACAGGTCGATGCCGGCCGAGATGATCACGAACGTCGTGCCGATCGCCAGCGTCCCGATGACCACGGTGGCCAGCAGGATCGACATCACATTGGCGAAGGTCAGGAAATTCGGGCTGGCGAAGGAAAAGAAGGCAAAGATCAGGATCAGCCCGGCGAAGGCCAGAAACTGTTGGAACTTGCCGCGCAGGCCGGGTGGCAATCGGCCGGCGACCGCCGGTGTGTCTTTTTCTGCCATAGACGTGTTTCCCCTGACAGTACTCATCATCCCTCCTCAGGCGGTCTCGACCGCAGGCGACGACGACAACGTGGCGTAGTGCATGACTTTTTCCTGATTGGCATCGGCGGCATCGAGCACCGCGGTCAACCGGCCCTCGCACATCACGGCAATGCGGTGCGACATGCGCAGCACCTCCGGCAGCTCCGACGAAATCATGATGATCGACTTACCCTCGGCCACCAGATCGTTCATCAGCCGGTAAATCTCTTCCTTGGCGCCGACATCGATGCCGCGGGTCGGCTCGTCGAAGATCAGAATGTCGCAGCCCTTGAGCAGCCACTTGGCGATGACGACCTTCTGCTGGTTGCCGCCCGACAGGTTCTTCACCGGCTGACGGATCGACGGGGTCTTGATGCGCAACGACTCCACCAGTTGCCGCGAACGCTCGGCCATCGGCCGGTCGCGCACCATGCCGCCCGCAGAGAACAGATCGGTGACGGTGCCGAGCGTGATATTGAATTTCACGTCCTGCTCGAGCAGCAGGCCGAGCCGCTTGCGATCCTCCGACAGATAGCCGATCCGATGCTTCGCCGCCTCGGCCGGGCTGCCGATGCGAATGGTCTGGCCGCGCAGGGAAATCGTGCCGGACTCGATCCGGTCGGCGCCGATCAGCGCGCGCGCCACTTCGGTACGCCCGGCCCCCATCAGCCCGGCAAAGCCGAGAATCTCGCCCTCGCGCAGATCGAAGGACACGTCCCGCAGCAAGCCGCGCGTCGACAACCCTGCCACCCGCAGCAATTCGGCGCGGTCGGGCCGCACATGCTCGGGCCGATGCGCGCCGGAGACCGAGCGTCCCACCATCATGGCGATGATTTCGTCCATGTCGGTGGTCGCCACCTCGCGCACGCCGACGTTCGCGCCGTCGCGGATCACCGACACCCGGTTGGCGATCACCTTCAGTTCTTCCATGCGGTGCGAGATATAGATCACGCCCATGTCCGGCGTCATGAAATGCCGGATCAAAGCGTGCAGCAGTGAGACCTCGTTGTCGTTCAGTGCCGCCGTCGGCTCGTCCATGATCAGGACTTTGGGTTTTTGCATCAGCGCCTTCGCGATCTCGACCATCTGTTGATGGGCGACCGTCAGGTCACCCACGATCTGGCGCGCCCCCAGCGGCAGCTGCAGTTCGTCGAGATGGGCCTGGGCCCGGCGATTGAGCGCGCGGTGATCGAGCCAGCCCCAGCGCCGCGGCTCGCGGCCGATGAACAGGTTCTGGGCCACGGTCAGATGCGGAATCAGGTTGAATTCCTGATGGATGATGCCGATGCCACGGGCCTGGGCATCGGCCGGGCCGGTGAGATGCAGCGTCTCGCCCTCGAGCACGATGTCGCCGGCATCTGCGGTGTGGATACCGCTGAGCAGCTTCATCAGCGTCGACTTACCGGCCCCGTTCTCGCCGGCCAGGGCCAGGACCTCCCCCGGATAGAGCTCGAGATCGACGCCGGACAAGGCCTGTACGCCGGGAAAGCCCTTGCTGACACCGCGCATCGACAGCAGCGGCATGGCACCCGCCGTATGCGCTGCGGTCGATGACGTCATGTCTACTCCTTGTTTAGCACGGCTTGTCTGGAACGGCGTATCCGTCCCTGGCGACTTCCGTGTCGATGGCATCGCGGGCCGGCCGACGCGTCTGTGCGTCAGTTGCCGTGCGGAACGCCTCCTGTCTTCGATTGAAGCAAACGTCCAATGGCCTGACCTTTATACGTTAGTGGCACGTTCGATCCTCGACTCGCGGTTTTGCCGCGCTCGGAGCCGCCGGCACCGGCGGCGCCTCATTCGGAAAAGAACACGCCGAGCACGTGATCCAGATGTTTTTCCATCGCCTGGCGGGCGCCGGCTTCGTCGCCCGCCTCGATGGCCGACACGATCCGCTCGTGATCCGTCTGCGAGCGGTTCCACATCCGGTTTTCCATGTAGTAGGCCTGCAGCCGGCGGAACATCACGCCGTATTGATGACCCAGCAGATGCTTGATGAGCAGGGCATAGGCGGCGTTGTTCGAGGCCTCGGCGATGCGGATATGCAGCAGCCGATCGCCGACGAAGCGATTGCCCCCGGGCTCGCGGTTGTCCTCGATGTTGCGATCCAGCGCCTCGCGCAATGCCGCCAGATCATCGGCATCGGCGTTCACGGCCGCGAGCGCGGCGGTTTCCGGTTCGATGTGGCGCCGCGCCTGAAGCAACGCGAACGGCGGGATCTCCTCGTCGAGGTTGAGCTCGACCTCGCTGGCGAATTCCGGATCGATCCGCCACGGCTCGCTCCGGGCCGCCGCCCGCATCACCGGTTCGGCCGAGGCATGGCTCGAATCCAGCACCACCACGCCGTGACCGACGCGAACCTCCACGTCGCCGACCACTTCCAGCGCGATCAGCGCCTCGCGTACCGAAGCCCGGCTCACGCCCAGCTGCTGCGACAGCTCACGCTCCGGCGGCAATCGGGTGCCGGGCGGGAACTCGCCGTCACGGATCAGCCGCTGGAGCTGATCGGCGATCTGGCGGTACAGGCGGGTTGAACGGACAGCGGCGATGGGCACGTGACGGCTCCGGACACGGAATCAGACAAAAGTTCGAGCCCAAACCGGCATCGCGAAGATTGCCAGCGGCCCACGGTCACTCTACGCTTGGCCTATTGGCCTGACCAATAGGCCGTTGGATGTAGAGCAACTGCCGGGAGAGGTGCAATGCAGCGACTGGAAAACAAGACGGCGCTCATTACTGCCGCCGCCCAGGGTATCGGCCGGGCCACGGTAGAGCGCTTTCGCGCCGAGGGCGCGCGGGTGATCGCCACCGATATCGACATCGGCCCGCTGGCCGACGAAGCCGACATCGAGACCTACCAACTCGATGTCACCGACCCGGAGGCAATTACCGCCCTGGCCCTGGTGCTGCCGCCGCTGGATGTGCTGTTCAACTGTGCCGGCATGGTGCCGACCGGCGACATCCTGCATTGCGGACGCTCCACCTGGCAGCGCACCTTCGATCTGAACGTCACCTCGATGTTCGACATGATCCACGCCTTCATCGGTTACATGCCCCCCGGCAGCAGCATCATCAACATGGCCTCGCTGGCCTCCAGCGTAAAAGGGGTGCGCGAGCGCTGCGCCTACGGCGCCAGCAAGGCCGCGGTGATCGGTCTGACCAAGTCGGTGGCCGCCGATTTCATGACCGCGGAGATTCGCTGCAACGCCATTTGCCCGGGCACGGTCGATTCGCCGTCGCTGCGCGAACGCATCGCCGCCCAGGCCGCCGCCGAAGGCCGCAGCGAGGCTTTGGTGCGCAATGAGTTCATTGCCCGTCAGCCCATGGCCCGGCTCGGCACTCCGGACGAAATCGCCGCGCTGGCCGCGTTTCTGGCTTCGGACGAATCCGCCTTCATCACCGGCACCGCCCAGCTCATCGACGGGGGCTGGGCAAACTGACCGAACCTTCATCTGTTCCAAGGAGCCCTTTGTGAAACTGCTCAGATACGGCCCGCCGGGCCAGGAAAAACCCGGTGTAATCGATGCCGACGGCACGATCCGCGATATTTCCTCGCTGGTCGACGATATCGCCGGTGACATGCTCGACCCGGACTCGCTCGACCGGCTGCGCCGGCACGATCTGACGAGCCTGCCGGCCGTCGATCCGGACACCCGCCTCGGCCCCTGCGTGGGGCGGGTCGGCAAGTTCATCTGCATCGGCCTGAACTATTCCGATCATGCCGCCGAAACCGGTGCCGAGGTACCGCCCGAGCCGGTGATTTTCAATAAATGGACCAGTGCGATCTGCGGGCCGAACGACGATATCGAGATCCCGCGCGATTCGCACAAGACCGACTGGGAAGTCGAACTCGGCGTGATCATCGGCCGCGGCGGGCGTTATATCGAACCCGGGGCGGCGATGGACCATGTCGCCGGCTATTGCGTGGTCAACGACGTCTCCGAACGCGAATTCCAGCTCGAACGCAGCGGCACCTGGGACAAGGGCAAGGGCTGCGACACCTTCGGCCCGATCGGCCCCTGGCTGGTCACGCGCGACGAGATCGCCGACCCACAGCAGCTCGACATGTGGCTGTCGGTGGATGGCAAGACTTACCAGAACGGCAATACGTCGACGATGGTCTACGAGGTGGCTTATCTGGTGTCGTATCTGAGCCGCTTCATGAGCCTGCAGCCCGGCGACATCATCTCCACCGGCACGCCGCCCGGCGTGGGCGCTGGCCAGTCACCCCAGGTCTTTCTGCGCGCCGGCCAGCAACTCCGGCTCGGCATCGAAGGCCTGGGCGAACAATCCCAGCATACGGTGGACGCATGACCCGAATCGTCGACATGCGCGTCATCGACGTGCGCTTTCCCACCTCCGAGCAGCTCGACGGCTCGGATGCCATGAACCCGGATCCGGATTACTCGGCCGCCTATTGCATCCTGGAAACCGATACGCCGGATCTGGAAGGCCACGGCCTGACCTTCACCATTGGCCGCGGCAACGAGCTGGCCTGTGCCGCGATCGGATCGATGCGGCATCTGGTGATCGGCCTCGATCTGGCCGATATCGCCGCCGACATGGGTGCGTTCTGGCGCCGTGTGACCGGCGACAGCCAGCTGCGCTGGATCGGCCCGGAGAAGGGCGCGATCCATCTGGCGACCGCCGCGGTGGTCAATGCGGTCTGGGATCTCTGGGCCAAGTCCGAGGGCAAGCCGGTCTGGCGACTGGTCGCCGAAATGTCGCCGGAGGACATCGTGCGCTGCATCGATTTCCGCTACATGACCGACTGCATTACACGCGATGAGGCGCTGGCGCTGCTGCGCGAGCGTGAACAAGGCAAGGCCGAACGCATCGCCGCGCTCGAAGCCCATGGCTACCCCTGCTACACCACCTCCGCCGGCTGGCTCGGCTACAGCGAGGACAAACTGCGCCGGTTGTGCCAGGAAGCGGTCGACGAAGGCTACAACCACGTCAAGCTCAAGTGCGGCGGCAACCTCGATGACGACAAGCGCCGCGTGACCATCGCCCGCGAAGTGATCGGCGACCAGCGCGCGCTGATGATCGATGCCAACCAGATGTGGGAAGTCGACGAGGCCATCGACTGGGTCAACGAACTGGCCTTCGCCCGCCCCTGGTTCATCGAGGAACCGACCAGTCCGGACGACGTCGAAGCCCATCGTGCGATCAAGCAAGGCGTGGCCCCGGTGAAGGTCGCCACCGGCGAGATGTGCCAGAACCGCGTGCTCTTCAAGCAGTTCATGATGCGCGACGCGATCGACGTGGTGCAGCTCGATGCCTGCCGGCTCGGCGGCGTCAACGAAGTGCTGGCAGTGCTGCTGATGGCCGCCAAATACGAGTTGCCGGTCTGTCCGCATGCCGGCGGCGTCGGCCTGTGCGAATATGTCCAGCATCTGTCGATGATCGATTATCTGTGCTTCTCCGGCACCATGGAAGGCCGCGTGACCGAATACGTCGATCATCTGCATGAGCATTTCGTCGACCCCTGCGTAGTGCGCAATGCGGCCTACATGCCACCCAGCGCGCCCGGCTATTCCGGCGAGATGAAAGCGGAGTCACTCGAGCAATATCGCTTCAAGGGCCACTGAGCAACCCTCATGATCATCGACGCGCATCAGCACTTCTGGCGTTACGACCCGATCCGGCTGGACTGGATCGGCCCCGGCATGGAAGAGCTGATGCACGACTGGTTGCCGGTCGATCTGGCCGGTCCGATGGCCGAAACCGGGATTGATCGCACCATCGCCGTACAGGCCACGGGCGACGAGGCGGAAACCGCCTTCCTGATGGAGCAGGCCGAGGCCGAGGACTGGATCGCCGGCGTGGTCGGCTGGGTCGATCTCGCGACGGCGGATGCCGACGAACGCATCGCCGACTGGCAACAGGCCGGCCCGCTGGTCGGCCTCCGCCACCCGATCGAAGGCGACCCGGCGCGCCTGGACGACCGCGCCTTCGATGCCGGCGTGGACGCCGTGCAGCGCCACGGGCTGGTCTATGACGTGCTGGTCAATCACCGCCAACTCGGCGACGCCGTCACCTTCTGCGCCCACCACGATCGACACACGCTGGTACTCGATCATCTCGCCAAGCCGGCGATCACCGGCAGCGAAGCCGACTTTGCCGCCTGGCGGCGTGCGATGGCCGAGCTGGCTGCGATGCCCCATGTCGCGGTCAAGATCTCGGGGCTGGCGACCGAGGCCCGGGCCGCGCCAAGCGAACCACCGGATATCGACGGTATCCATCGGCATCTGGATACGGCGCTGGCACTTTTCGGCGAGGATCGGCTCATCTTCGGCTCCGACTGGCCGGTCTGCCAGTTGGCGATGACCTACGGCGATTGGTTCGCGCTGATCGATGCCTGGGCCCGCGCCCAGGGCGCCGATTGCCACGCCAGGCTGCTCGGCACCAACGCGGCGTCGATCTACGCCCTGAATCTCTGAGAGCGCCCCGTGGATCTGGAGCTCACCGACAAGGTCGTGATCGTCACCGGCGGCTTGGCGGGCATCGGCGGCGCCATCAGCCGAAGCCTGGCCACCGAGGGCGCGATCCCGGTCATCATCGATCGCGGTGAAGATGCCGCCTTCGTCGAGGCACTTCAGGCGAGCCAGCCCCGCGCCCGGCATATCGCGGCGGATCTGACCGATGAAACTGCCTGTCGCGAGGCTGTCTCCGCGGCGGCCGAAATAGGCCCCATTTACGGCCTGGTCAACAACGCCGGGGCCAACGACGGCGTCGGCCTGGGCGCCGGGCTGGCCGCGTTCCGGCAGTCGCTGGATCGCAACCTGCTGCACTACTACTTGATGGCACATCTGTGCGAAGCCCAGCTCAAGGCCAGTCGTGGCGCGATCGTGAACATCGCCTCCAAGACCGCACTCACCGGCCAGGGCGGCACCAGCGGTTATTGCGCGGCCAAGGGCGCGGCCCTCGCGCTGACCCGCGAATGGGCCGTCTCGCTGGCCGAACACGGCGTGCGCGTGAACGCGGTGGTGCCCGCCGAGGTCGCGACGCCCATGTACGAACGCTGGCTGGAAACCTTCGACGACCCGGCCGCCGCCCGCGAACGCATCACCGCGCGCATCCCGCTCGGCCGCCGCATGACCCGCCCGGAGGAGATCGCCGACAGCGCAGTCTTCCTGCTCTCGCCCCGTACCGCGCACACAACCGGGCAATGGGTCGTGGTCGATGGCGGCTACACTCACCTCGATCGCGCAGCGACCTGATCAACCGCTCTTATCGTCGCAGCGCGATAGCGATATCTTGAACCGCATGGTCACGCGGCCGCGACATTTCGGATATCGATGACGCCATGAGCATCATGCATTTTTTCTTCCCCGACACCGGCGGCCAGGGCTGGCCTCAGATCGGCGAACTGGCGCTGGCCTTCGTACTGTCGTCACTGATCGGTCTGGAACGCGAGTTCCGCATGAAAAGCGCTGGCCTGCGGACCCACGCGCTGGTCGGCATCGGCGCAGCCTTGATCATGCTGGTGTCGAAATACGGTTTCGGCGATGTGACGGGCGGCGTCCATGTCTCGTTCGACCCGTCACGCGTGGCCGCTCAGATCGTTTCCGGCATCGGCTTCATCGGTGGCGGGCTGATCTTCGTGCGCGGCGATGCCGTGCGCGGGCTGACCACCGCCGCGGTGGTCTGGCTCACAGCGGCCATCGGCATGGCCTGTGCGGCGGGCCTGCCAGTGCTGGCCATCATCGCCACAGCCGCGCATTTCACCGCCATTTATGTCTATACGCCCTTCAACCGCCGCGTGCTCAATCGCGACTTCGTAGTCCAGCTGACCTATCGTGTGCGCGAGGACGTGATGCACCGCGTGTTCAAGCGCTGTGCGGAACAGAAATTCACAATCAGCGATATCTCCATGCCCGATACGGCGAACGATGACGATACGGCCCGCGCCACCCTGCATATTCGTGGCCGCCAACCAAGTCAACAGCTCTACATCGCCCTCGGCGAGATCGCCGGGGTGACCTCGGTGCGCATCGAAAACGACGACGACTGATCGCCCAAGTCCTGCTCTTGCCGGAGAACCCAGACCATGGAAACCAAGCCGCCGCTCCCTCCCTTCACGGCCGAAACCGCTGCCGAAAAAGTGCGCCTGGCCGAAGACGCCTGGAACACACGTGACCCGGACAAGGTCGTGCTGGCCTATACACCGGACAGCCGCTGGCGCAATCGCGCCGAATTCATCGACGGGCGCGACGAGATTCATGCGTTTCTCACCCGCAAATGGCAGCGCGAGCTGGAATATCGCCTGATCAAGGAACTCTGGGCCTTCGGCGACAATCGCATCGCCGTGCGTTTTGCCTATGAATTCCGCGACGATTCCGGTCAGTGGTACCGCGCCTACGGCAACGAGAATTGGAAGTTCGACGCCAACGGCCTGATGGCCGTGCGGCTGGCCAGCATCAACGATCTTCCGATCAGCGAATCCGAGCGGCTGTTTTTCTGGCCCCAGGGCCGGCGCCCGGACGACCACCCGGGGTTGAGCGAGCTCGGACTCTGATTTCTATTTCCCCAGGGCATTTATCCGCAGATCGACACAGATGCCATGTTCGCCTTGTTACCGGCGTCGATCCACGTTCCGTTGTGCCTATCTTCCAGCAAGCCGTGCGTCGGGAAAGGCGGAAATGCTCCGGAGCACCGGCCCAAGTCATTGATGTGTCACCTGACACGCGCAGGATGAATAGCCATGGCGCAACCCGACCCCGGGGTTCATCTTGTCGTTTCATGTCATCGCCGGCACGTTTCATATCCAGGGCTATTCGCCGGACGGCGATTCGATCCGTTTTGCCGCAGACCGCGAGCAGGCCTGGGATGTGCTTTCCGGGCGCCCGGCGACGCCCAACGCACGCGGCCACGTCCAGCTCCGACTGGAAGCCATCGACACGTTGGAAACCCATTACCGCGGCCACCATCAGCCGCTGACATACGCCGAAAAGGCCGCGCACGAACTATTCGCGGCGCTCGGTATCCACGACGTGAAATGGGACGCCGATCACTACAAGGTCACGAGCGCCGACGATGCCGTGCCCGGTTTCATTCTGGCGCGGACCACCGGCACCTATGGCCGGCCCGTCTCGTTCGCCTTATCCGCCGACGCCGGCAAACAACTGGGGCTCACAGACGGCGGCGAGCACTTCGTCACGCCCGACGATCTCTCGACCACGGCCAATGCGGCGCTGCTCAATCAGGGCCTGGCCTACCCGACGTTCTATACCGGACTGTTCCACGATCTGCGCGCCCGTTTCGCCGAGCAGACACGCGCTGCCCGCAACGCCGAACGCGGCCTGTGGCCGGCCGATCGCACCAACGCCGGTGTGACTGTGGACAGCCTGGCCGCGATCACCGAAGACGCCGTAATCCTGCCCAAGCTGTTCCGTCGCCTGATCGAATATCTCGGCACCGGCGGTACGGTGAAGGGGTTCAAGGCGTATCTGGCGCGCAATCCGGATCGGGTGATGGTGCTGCCCCAGGCGCATTCCACGCATCTGGACAACTTGATCGAACAGAATGGCAGTACCGTGCGCCTGACCGAGCCGCCGGAGCAACTCGTCTTCGCCGAGTAGTGCCGCGCACGGCCGGCAGGCTCCGGATTAGTGCAACAGCCGATCCAGCTCGCTCGGCAGGTCCAGCGCCACGGCTTCGGCCTCGCCGTCGCTGAGCGCTTTGTCCAACGTCCGGATCACGCTGGCGACGAGTTGCCGCGTATCCCGGCTGGGCAGCTCGGTCCGGAATTCGACCTTGCCGTAAAAATCGTCGAGCGAAATCGGAACGTAGGATGTATCCGACCGCTCGCCGCCAGCGCGGATCGCATCTGAGATCTCGTCGGGCAGTTGTTCGGCCATGCGCGCGGTCTGGTCCTTGGGCAGCTGCTCGCACAGCGAATCCAGCGCGATCAGGGTGCACTGATGCACCA
This sequence comes from Salinisphaera sp. LB1, assembly GCF_003177035.1. Taxonomy (NCBI): domain Bacteria; kingdom Pseudomonadati; phylum Pseudomonadota; class Gammaproteobacteria; order Salinisphaerales; family Salinisphaeraceae; genus Salinisphaera; species Salinisphaera sp. LB1. Next base: position 1,119,701 of record NZ_CP029488.1, read on the forward strand.
CGTCCGGCGCCAGTTGCGGACAGTCTTCGTAGACATGGGCGATGAATCGATCGGTCTGCATGTGGTCTCTCGACTGCGCTTGCCAACAAGTGTTGCCCTTAGCATGGCGGCCACGACGCCGCGCGAATATGGTGGCAAACCCTGAGTTCGCGCCCCGGTGGCGGTAGAATGCCGCATGCCCTTGTCCCGCGACGACGCTCGACCCCGGCGCTGGCCGCTCGCCCTGACGGTATTGATGGGCACCATCGCCGTGGTCCTGAACGCGACCGTGATCAACGTGGCGATCCCGCCGATCATGGCCCACTTCGGCCTGAGCCAGGCCGGCGCGCAATGGATCTCGACCGGTTTTCTGGCCGCCATGACCGCGGCCATGCTCGCCAGCGCCCGGGTGATCGAACGGCTCGGGCAACGACGCACGTTCACCCTGGCCCTGTCGGTATTCCTGGTGGCGTGCCTGGTGGCAGCCGCGAGCCCGAGTGCCGGGGTGCTGATCGCCGCCCGCGTGGTCCAGGGGGCCACCGCCGGTATCATCCAGCCGCTGGCGCTGGTGGTGATCTTCGACAGCTTCGACGACGCCGAACGCGGCCGGGCGCTCGGGCTCTACGGCATGGGCGTGGTGCTGGCACCGGCGCTGGGCCCGACCGTTGGCGGCGTGCTGATCGACTGGCTGTCGTGGCGGGCCGTGTTTCTGCCGTCGATTCCGTTCTGCCTGCTGGGGCTGGCCGGCGGCTGGCGCATCCTGCCGCACGAACGCAGCAGCCAGCGCGAACCCTTCGACTGGCTCGGCTTCGGGCTGCTCGGCGCGGCACTCGTACTGCTGCTCACGGGTCTGACCGAGCTTTCGGAATACGCCACCCTGCGCGGCAGCCTGGTGACCGGGGCCGGCGTCGTCTTCGGCGTCGGCTTCGTGCTCCGCCTGGTCACCTCGCCCCATCCGCTGATCCGGCTCGCCGTGTTCGCCTACCCGCGCTTCGTGCTCGCCAGCGGTATCGCCGCGCTCTATGGTGCCGGCCTGTACGCCTCGACCTATCTGGTGCCACTGCTGGCCCAGAGCGTGCAACGCCTGTCGCCGAGCACGACCGGACTGGTGATGATGCCGGCCGGGCTGACGCTGCTCGCGATCTTTCCGATCGGCGGCCGCCTGGCCGATCGATTCCCCGCCCACTGGCTCAATATCGTCGGCTGCGGCGGTTTCGCCCTCGGCACACTCGGCCTGGCGCTGACCGACCCATCGACCCCATTCTGGCTGCTGGCGGCACTGGTCGCCGTTGGTCGCATGGCGCTCGGCATCATGATGCCGGCGCTCAATATCGGCGGGCTGCGCGGACTGCCGACCGACCTCACCCAGCAAGGTTCGAGTGTAATCAGCTTCGCCCGCCAGCTGGGCGGCACGCTGGGGGTGAACCTGTTTGCCCTGCTACTGGAAATCCGCGCGGCGCATCATCTGGGCGGCCGGATCGACCTGCGTTCGCTCTATCAGGGTCAGGCGCCGTCGGCACGGACGCTGGCCGATATCACCCGGGCCTTTCACGATACGTTCGCCGTATTCAGCATGCTGTTTGTCGTCGGCGTCGGGCTGGCGACTGCCATGGGCCTGTTGCATCGGCAAGAGCGCCGCCGGCACGCGCACGCACTGTCCCGCGGCGAGTCGGCGTCGAACGCCGGGCACGACAACGAGACCTGAGTCGATGGGCCCGGTCAGGCGCTCGGCGCCGGGTAAGCCGGCCTCGGATGGTGGCTTGGCGCGATGGCGAAAACCGTGACCGCTCAAGCCCTGGGAGCGATCGCATTTGGGCTAAGATGGGCCAATACACCTACCCATCGTTCGGATAACGCTGTTTCATGGCCAAGAACCGCCGCGTGACCATCGCCGACGTCGCCGCCCGCGTCGGCCTGACCAACATCACGGTCTCGCGCGCGCTCAACCGCCCGGAAATGGTGAAGGCGGAAACGCGCTCGAAGATCGAGGCCGCGGCCAGCGAGCTCGGTTATGTACCCAACGCTTTCGCGCGGGGCTTGAAGCACAGCGAGAGTCGGCTGATCGGCTTCGTCACCGCCAGCGTGGACAACCCGTTCTACGCCGAGATGATCAAGGCCGTTTCGCGCCACGCCAAGCGCCACAACTACGCCATCCTGTTGTTCGACACCGATGGCGAAGCCTGGCTCGAAGCCAACGCCATCGAGACGCTGCTGAGCTATCAGGCGGCAGGCATCATTCTCTCGCCGATATCCGACGAACCCGACTATCGGCCGGACTATATCGAACGCCTGCACAACAGCGACGTGGCCGTGGTGCAGCTCGATCGTACGCTCTACAACGCCGACTTCAGTTCGGTGGTGCTGGATAACGTCTGGGCCGGCCAGTGCGTGGCCGCACACCTGCTCAAGCGCGTATTCGCCGAGGCGACGGAACCGGCGACGGACGAGCCCTCGCGCCTGCTCGTGGCCGCCGGCCCGGCGCACTCCATCATCACCCGCGAGCGATTGGCCGGTGTACAGACCACGCTGGCCGAAAACGAGACCGGGGTCGATCTCGATGTGCTCTGGGGCGACTACACGCTGGAGCCGGCGCGCGAGGCGGTGGGCACGTATATCGCGGCCCATGGCATGCCAGGCGCGATCTTCGGCATGAACCAGCTGATCACGCTCGGCGCGCTGCAGGCAATGAAAGCCCGCGGCATCGCACCGGATACGCTGAGCGTGATCAGCATCGACCGTCTGCCCTATCTGGATATCTTCGATATCCGCGTGCCCTGCGTGGTGCACGACGGCTTCCATGCCGGCCAGCGCGCCCTAGAACTGTTGCTCGAACGCATCGCCGACCCGGAGCTGCCGCCGCAGACCGTCACGGTGCGCGGCACGCTGGTCGAATAGCCGCCGGCGCGCGACGGCGTCCCGCTACATATCGAAATTACTCGGCAGTACCACGACGTCACGAATGGTGACGTTGCGCGGCCGGGTCAACATGAACATGATGACATCGGCGACGTCCCTGGGCTCGATCAGGCTGCCGGACTCCTTGGCCTGGCGCAGATTCTCCTCGGGCCAGTCCTTGAGCAGCGCGCTGCTGACCGGGCCGGGCGCGACTTCGCCAACCCGGATGCCGTGCTTGATCATCTGCCGCCGGATCGTCTGCACGAAGCAGTTGATGGCCCATTTGGATGAGGCATAAACCGGCTCCCACCACACCGGATGATGCCCGGCTACCGAACAGGTGACGAGGATATCGCCGGTACCGCGTTCGATCAGGTGCGGCAGGATATTGCGCACGTTCTTCATGACCACGTTCACGTTCAGATTCAACATGCGGTCGATCGTGGCTTCGTCGGTTTCCATGAAATCGCCGCCGATATACGTCCCGGCATTGGCGTGAAAAATATCGAGATGATCGACTCTTTTGAGAATGCCCGAGAGCAGGGTGGCGCACTGCGCCGGGTCCAGCAGATCGATAACCAACGGTATCGCGCGTTCGCCATAGCCCTGCCGCACGTCGTTCAGAGCGGCCTCGTCGCGATCGATCAGCACCACCGTGGCGCCGGCATCGAGCATGGCCTGCGCACTCGCCCAGCCGATACCGGAGGCGGCCCCTGTGACCGCGGCGATCTTGCCCTGTAGCTCGTTTGTCATATCTGGTTTCTCCCAAGTGGTATTCGTTGTTTCAATCGTCATGTATCCGACGGACAACATCAGTTCGCGAACAGCCACGCACTCGCACTCGAACAAAGCCCGGCTTGTCCGGTTTTGCGATTGACGATCCGCGTTCAGTCGCCTGCTGTTGCCGCAACTTTGTTAGAAAAATCGGCGGACATCTCCACCAGCGATCACCCAGGCGGTAGGTCGGATTAGCGCGCAGCGCGTAATCCGACGCTCGATCGGCGGGCTCTGAGGCTCGGCTGTCGGATTACAGTGCGAGCACCTGATCCGACCTACGTAACGTTCTGATATTGCGTTTATCACCGTCAGTTAATTTGTCGACATCCTCATTGGCAAGCATCTCCACCAGCGATCAGCCTGCCGATGCGCATAGCGGCTTTGCATGGGCAGTTGTGCTAGCCCTCGCGGCCACGGCCGATATAGACCGCGAGCAGGATGATGCCGCCCTTGATAACGTCCTGGAGATAGGACGACACGCCCATCAGGTTCAGGCCGTTGTTGAGGATCGCCAGCAGCATGGCGCCGACCAGCGTACCGAGTACGACGCCGCGCCCGCCGGAGATCGCCGCACCGCCGAGCACCACGGCCGCGATCGCATCCAGTTCGAAGCCCTCACCGATACCCGGCTGGCCGCTCATCAGGCGCGAGGTGATCACCAGTCCGGCAATCGCCGCGGTCAGGCCGCTGATGGTGTAGACGAACATCTTGGTGCGCGGCACGCGGATGCCGGTCAGGCGCGTGGCTTCCTCGTTGCCGCCCACGGCATAGACATAGCGCCCGAACGGCGTGTGATGCAGCACCACATAGCCGGCCGCATAGACGAGCAGCATGATCATGATCGGCACCTGCAGGCCGACCAGATTACCGCGGCCGAACCACGAGAACCACGAGGGCAACCCGGAGATCGGATAACCGCCGGTATACAGCAGCGCCAGCCCGTGAGCCGCACCCATGGTCGCCAGCGTGACGATGATCGGCGGCATCCGGCCGAAGGCCACACAGAAGCCGTTGAAGGCGCCGAACAGGCTGCCGACGCATAGCCCGGCGACGATCGCCAACGGCGCCGGCCAGCCGGCCGCCATCAATCCCGCCATGATGGTGCCGGACAGCGCCATCACCGGGCCCACCGACAGATCGATACCGCCGGTGAAAATGGCAAAGCTCATGCCCACCGCAATGATGCCGATCACTGAGCCCTGGCGGGCCACGTTCTCGATGTTCGACACATCCAGAAAGCGGTCGTTGACCAGGCTCATGATGATGAACACGGCGATGAAGCCCAGAAGCGGGAAGAACATCGGCGAATGCAGCATGCGCTGCCAGCGCGACCGACGCTGGCGACGCGGCGCGGCGACCGCGGCGGATTGGGTGGAATCGCTCATCGGGCGTCCTCGGTCACAGGTTGGGAAACAGCCTCGGCATCGCGGCGTGGTTCAGTCACCGCGTGGCGCATGATGGTATCGGCCTCGATTGCGTCATCGGCCAGCTCGGCCACGATGCGGCCGTGGCTGAACACCAGCACGCGATCGCACAGCCCGGTTATTTCAGGCAGCTCGGAAGAAATCATGATGATGGCGATGCCCTGGTGGGCCAGCCGCTTCATCAGGGCGTAGATTTCGGATTTGGCACCTACGTCGATGCCGCGCGTCGGCTCGTCGAAGATCAGAATACGACAACCGCGATCCAGCCAGCGGGCGATTACCACCTTCTGCTGGTTACCGCCCGACAACGACTGCACCGGGGTCTCCGGGCTCGGCGCCTTCACTCGCACCTGGTCCATCGCCGTCTCGACCATGGCCGCCTCGCGGGATCGGCTGATGAATGGGGCCGGGTGGTAGAACTGGGCCAGATGATTCAACGTGATGTTGTCGGCGCAGGAAAACGGCAGCACCAGTCCCTGGCGCTTGCGATCCTCCGGCAACAGGCCGATGCCGGCGGCCAGCGCATCGGCGGGCGAGCCAAACTTCACCTCGCGACCATCGAGCCGGATCCGTGCGACCCGCGATGGATAAGCGCCGATCAGCGCCATCGCCATCTCGCTGCGCCCGGAGCCAACCAGGCCGGCAAAACCGAGGATCTCGCCTTTCGCCAGCGTGAGCGAATCGGTATGCGTGGTGTGCTTCATGCCGATCTCGGCTTCGAGCAGGATCGGCGCGTCGGCGTTGCGAGGCTCGCGCGGCGGGAAGATGTTGTCGACCCTGCGGCCGATCATCATCTCCACGAGCGCATCATGGTCGGTCTCGGTGACCGGACAGCTGGCGACATAGGCGCCGTCACGCAGCACGGTGATCCGGTCGCAGACCTGAAAGATCTCGTCGAGATGATGGGAGATGAACACCATCGCCACACCATCGCTACGCAGCTTGCGCATGATCCTGAACAGACGCTCGACCTCGGTCGGCGTCAGCGGCGCAGTCGGCTCGTCGAGCACCAGCACACGGGCGTTGAGGGACAGCGCCTTGGCGATCTCGACGAACTGCTGATCGGCCACGCTCAAGCGATGCACCGGGATCTCGGGGTCGATGTCGATATCGAGCCGGTCGAACAACTCGTGGGCCTCGGCGAGCATCGCCGAGCGCCGGATCAGGCCAAGCCGGTTGCGCGGCTCGCGGCCGAGGAAGATATTGTCGACCACCGCCAACCAAGGCACCAGGCTGAATTCCTGGAACACGATGCCCACGCCGGCGGCACAGGCATCGCGATAACTGTGGAACTGCCGGGGCTTGCCATCCAGACGGATGGTGCCGGCATCGGGTTGATAGATTCCGCACAGGATCTTCATCAGCGTCGACTTGCCGGCGCCGTTCTCACCGAGCAACGCATGAATCTCGCCGGCTTCGACCGTCAGGCTGACGTCATCCAGCGCCTTGACACCCGGAAAACCCTTGCTCACGTTTTCTAGCGACAACACGACGGTCATTGATCAACTCCTCGGGCAAGCGAAGCGCGCCGGCATGGCAACCGGCGCGCTTGGGATAGCCCGCTCAGCTGCCCCAGTGGAAGCTGGCCGCGGTCTTGGGCGTCACCGGCGTGACGTCCACCGGGATCGTGTCCGGACTCTTCACGCCGTGGTACTTCTTCAGCGCCAGATGCAGCGCCTTCACGACCTCGACGTCCGGATGCTGTGCTACGTCGACGACGATCGGCGTGTTCGGCTTCTGCATGGCCTTGATCACCTCCGGATTGCCGTCGATGGTGGCCAGCTTCACGTGGTTGCTGGACGAATTCAGGGCCACCAGCGCGCCCAGCGTGCCGCCGTCGTTGACGCTAAACAGGCCGTCCAGATCCGGATGTGACTGCAGCATGTTCTCGGTCACGTTCATGGCCGTATTGCGCTCTTGATGACCGTTCTGCTCGTCGACAATCTGGATGCCCTTGGCTTCGCCCAGCGCCTTCTTGCAACCCTTGACGCGCTGCAGGATCGGCGTTACCGGAATACCGTTGAGGATCGCGACCTTGCCCTTGCCATTCAGGCTCTTGGCCAGATACTGGCAAGACAGATAGCCCGCCTTGAAATTCTTCGAACCGACAAAGCCGGAGACCGGCCCATCGGCCTGGGCATCGACCGCCACCACCGGAATACCGGCGTTATGCGCCGAGACCACCGCCGACTGCACACCCACCGTATCGGTCGGGTTGAGCAGCAGAATATCCACGCCGCGCTGGATCATGTCCTCGACGTCGCTGGTCTGCTTGGAGATATCGTGATGCGCGTCGGTGACGATGAGCTTGGCACCCATCTTGTCGACCTGCTTCTGCAACGCCTTCTGCATCGTCACGAAGTAGGGATTATTCAGTTCCTGGAACGACATACCGATAACGAGCTGGTCGTTCGGCTTGTTGTGGCTATCAGCCGCGGCGGCGGGCAGAGCGACGGCGGCGAGCGGTATCAGCGCGAGCGCGACGGCCCGGCGCAGGGAAGGGAGTTTGATGCCTGGCATGGTGATCTCCTCGATCGATGCATTGGCGATCAGTGTGCTTATTTGCCATAAGCACAAAATCTCAATGCGATTATTGATGTTAACGTTGTCATTTCACGCTAATCCCCAACCGCAAGACGGCACAATCCAACTTTTGGCTATAACGACTAAAGTCGAGACCGTGCCGCGAGCGCCAGCCATGCGAACGCGGCACAGTAATCGCCCCAGGGCGGCCACCGCAGACGGTACCGGCCCTTCCATGCCCAGCGAGGACAGTTCATGAACGCACACTATCTCGGCATCGATGTCGGTTCCGCCAGCGTCCGGGCTGGCGTGTTCGACGGCACCGGCCGTTGCTTGGCTCAGGCCGCCCGGCCGATTGCCCAGTTCCGCCCCGAGACAGATTTCGTCGAACAGTCGAGCGACGATATCTGGCAGGCCTGCGTGGCGGCGGTGCGAGGCGCCGTGACCGAAGCCGGCGTGTCCGCCGACAGCGTGCGGGCGATCGGCTTCGATGCCACCTGCTCGCTGGTCGCCCTCGGCGCCGACGGCAAGCCGGTCTCGGTTTCGCCGACCGACGACGATACGCAGAACATCGTTATGTGGATGGATCATCGCGCCACCGCCGAGGCGCGCGAGATCACGGCCACCAGACATGAAGCGCTGCGCTATATCGGCGGCCAGGTCAGCCCGGAGCTGGAATTGCCGAAACTGTTGTGGCTGGCGCGCCACCGCCCGGATCAATACGAACGTGCCGCCATATTTCTCGATCTGGCCGACTACATGACCGCCCGCGCGGTCGGCGGGCTTGGCGGCGAAGCCGCGCCGACCAAGAGCGTGTGCACCCAGGTCTGCAAATGGCTGTATCTGGCGCACGAGGGCCGCTGGCCAACCGATCTGCTGCAACAGCTCGGCCTCGAATCCCTGCTCGACAAGCCGCGCATGACCGGGCCGATCCGCGCGCCGGGCGCCCCGGCGGGCCGTCTCGCGCCCGAGGTGGCCGAAGCGTTCGGCCTGACCGGCGAGATCACGGTGGCCACCGGCCTGATCGATGCCCATGCGGGGGCACTCGGTATGCTGGGCGGCGCCCCGGAAGCAAGCCTGGCCGTGATTGCCGGCACATCCACTTGCCACATCGCCTTCTCGCACGAGCCCTGCTTCGTGCCCGGCGTCTGGGGCCCCTACTGGGGCGCGGTGCTGCCCGACGGCTGGATCAACGAAGGCGGCCAGAGCGCGGTCGGCGCCCTGATCGATCACGTGCTCCGCGATCACGCCGCCCACGGCGCGCTGATGGCCGCGGCCGAAGCCCAGGGTGTGAGCCACTTCGATATCCTCAATGCCCGGCTCGACGCCATGGAGGCCGAAGCCGGCGACGCGCCGCTAACGCGGGATATCCACGTGCTCGATTACCACCACGGCAACCGCTCACCACTCGCCGATGCCTCGCTGACCGGTGTTTTCACCGGGTTGACGCTGGCCGAGAACATCGACGACCTCGCCTTGCGCTATCTGGCCACGCTACAGGCCGTGTCCTACGGCACGCGTCACATCGTCGAAGCGCTCAACGAGCACGGGCATGCGGTGAACCGGCTCCGTCTGTGTGGCGGCATACTCAAGAACGAACGCTGGCTGGCCGAAACCGCCGATGCCACCGGGCTGCCGATCGAACTACCGGCGGAGACCGAAACCGTGCTGCTGGGCAGCGCCATGCTGGCCGCGACCGCCTGTGGCGATCAGCCCGACCTGCGCACCGCGGCGGCCGCGATGAGCAGCACCGACCGCGTGATAGAGCCCCGCGCCGAGCGCCGTGCTTTTCACGAGGCCAAATACCGGGTCTATCGCGCGATACATGCCGATCAGCTCGCGTATCGCGAGATCATGGCGGGCATCGATTGAACCCGGGAGGCCCGGCCCTCGCTTTCTAACGCGCCTGCCGACGCAGTGGCGCCAGCAGGCCGCGCAGATCGTTGTGGTCGATCTGATACATCAACGCCAGCAGCCGGCCCAGTTCGCCGGCCGGAAAACCGGCGCGCGAGAACCAGGCCAGATACCCGCCGGGCAGATCGGCGATCACGCGCCCTTCGTACTTGCCGAACGGCATGGTGCGCGTGACCAGTTTTTCCAGATCCTGGGGGTTCACAACGGCCTCGATGCGCAAAGCTCGAGCGTGGCTCGGGCGCCATCCATCTTAAACGAAGTCGGCGCCCGCGCCTCATCAACTGGCTTCGCGCTCGGCCAGAGCCCGGTCGGACGCCTCGATCGCATGGCGTTCGGCAACGGTATCGATCCCCGAAGCGAGCCACCAATACAATCCGCCCGCGACGACCAGACCGACGAGAAACGAGATATCCGCCCCGCCGAGCCAGTGCGTCACGGTGCCGGTGTAAAACGAAATATCGAAGAACGGGATCATGGCGACGAAACCCACCCCGTAGGCCAGCATGCCGCGCCAGGACCATTGCCCGTAGATGCCGTTCGGATTGAAGATCTCGGTAATCGCGTAACGGCCGTGGCGCACGATATAGAAATCGATCAGATTCACGGCGGTCCACGGCACCAGGAAATACAGCATCAGGATGACGAAGTTGTTGAAGCTGCCGAGATAACTGTCCGGAATCGTGAGTGCAACCGCGGTCGCGATCGCGCCGAACAACACGATGCCGACCACGCGTATCGAGATCGTCGGCCGGACCGGCCGGTAGGCGTCGACGGTGCTGATACCGGTGAGCATGGCGCCGTACATGTTCACGGCCATCACGCTGATCAGCGCGGGCACCGAGGCCAGCACGGCGAAGGTACCGAAGCCGGGCAGCATTTCGTTGCCGACCGACTGCAGACTGCTGATCGCTTCCGGGTGCGGCAGCGCCGCGGCCAGAAATGCCCCCAGCGACATCAGCCAGATCGCCGAACCGCCCGCGCCGAGATAGGTCCAGGAAATCACGCCGCGCGACGACACGTTGCTTGGCAGATAACGCGAATAATCGGACACATACACGGCATAACTGATCTGGTAACCGGCCGCGGCCGAGAACTGGACCAGAAAAACGGCCCAGCCCGCGCCGGACTGATGCGCCGCGGCGTGCCCGTGCAGCACGACCGCGCCAATCGTGAGCAATGCGAACACGGCAATCAGGATCGGCGTGAGCCAGCGCTGCACGAAATGCAGCAGATCGTGGCCAATGACGGCAATGCCGATGGCCAGCAGCACCAGCAACGGATACCAGAACAACGGCCCGCCGGGCAGTACCAGCCGCAGTGCTTCGGTGGCCAGAATGACGTTGAACACGTTGAAGCCGCAGTAGACGAAGATGGTGGCGGCAAACGGCAGAATCGCCCCGCGCGAGCCGAACTGGGCGCGCGACTGGATCATCTGCGGCAGCCCGAGACGCGGCCCCTGATTGGCATGAAACGCCATGAAGAACGTGCCGAAAGCCGCGCCCAGCACCACAGCGAGCACGCTCCACCACACGCCCATTCCCAGCGAGGGGCCGACGAAGCCAGTCACCATGGTCGTGAGCACGAAATTGCCCGTGAACCAGAACGGCCCCTGATGCCAGACCTTGCCGTGGCGCTCGGACTTGGGCACGTAATCGATCGAGCGGACCTCGACCACGCCGGCACGGACCGCGGACCGTGCGTTATCGCTTGTTGTTTGGCTCATTGTCTCCCCTTTGCTTTTTATGTCGGTTGGGCCATGCCGGCCGCTACCCGGCGATGGGTCATTCGCGATACGTCACGCCCGGCAGCACACAGAGCATTTCGTAGAGCAGATTGGCGCCCAGCAGCGCGGTGTTGCCGCTCGGGTCGTAGGGCGGCGCCACCTCGACCAGATCGGCTCCGACTAGATCCAGGCCGCGGCAGCCGCGCACGATCTCCAGTGCTTGCGGCGGCGTCAGGCCGGCGATCTCGGCGGTGCCGGTGCCGGGCGCGAACCCGGGATCGAGGCTGTCGATGTCGAAACTCAGGTAAACCGGGCCGCCGCCGACCTGCTCACGCGTTTCGGCCATGAGTGGTGACAGACTCTTGTGCCAGCACTGTTCGGCCGGCACCACGCGGGCGCCCTGCTGGCGCGCCCAGTCGAAATCGTCGGCGGTGTAGCCGGTGCCGCGCAGCCCGATCTGGATCATGCGCGGCGTGTCGATCAGCCCTTCCTCGATGGCGCGCCGGAACGGCGTGCCGTGGGCGATTGCCTCGCCGAACATGTGCTCGTTGGTGTCGGCGTGAGCGTCGACATGGATCAACCCCACCGGGCCATGCCGCCGGGCCATGGCCCGCAGGATCGGCAGCGTGAGCGTGTGGTCGCCGCCCAGCGTCAGCGGCCGGCAGCCGGTGGCGATGATCTCGGCATGGAAGGCCTCGATGATGTCCACGCTCTTTTTCAGATCGAAGGTATTGATCGGCACATCGCCGATATCGGCGACCTGCAGGGCATCGAACGGGGCCGCGCCGGTGGCCATGTTGTATGGCCGCAACATACGGGATTCGTCGCGGATCTGGCGCGGCCCGAGCCGGGTGCCGGGCCGGTTGGAGGTGCCAATATCCAGCGGCACGCCAACGAACGCGGCGTCCAGGCCCGTCGCATCGGTCTGGCTCGGCAGGCGCATCATCGTCGCCGGGCCGCCAAAGCGCGGCATGGCGTTGCCGCCGAGCGGTTGATTGCGTTCGTTGCTGGCCATGGTTCTCGCCTCCGTTACATCTGCGTCTTGTCGAGCAAGAAGCGGGCCGGGATGTAACCCCTTGATTCTTCGACGAGCGAGCCGGCTGAGCAATTCAGTAATGAATCTTTGACGGAGACAGGCGATTCAAAATAGATTTATCTGATTCAATTACGACTCGATCGCCATGCCGTCAATCGCCCCCCTGAATGCCCTGGAACTCGATGCGGTTCTCGCCTATTCCCACGACCACATCGTGATCACCGACGAGCGCGGCCGCATTCTCAAGGCCAGCGAAAGTTGCGCCGGCGTCTATGGCCTGCCGCTGCGAGACTTCATCAACGCCTCCACATACGATCTGCAGCGCGATGGCATTCTTTCGCCGTCGATCACGGTGCGCGTACTCGAACAGCGCCAACCCTGCCACCTCATGCAGGCCACGCGTACCGGCCGCTCGGTGATGGCCAGCGCCTACCCGGTCTGGGATGGCGACCGGTTGGTTCGGGTCGTGAGTCTGTCCAAGGACATGACCGACATCCGTACGCTGCAGCGCGAGTACGAATTGCTGCAGCGCCAGTTGGCCGCGCGCGAAACCGCCCCGCCGACCGCACTCGATGCCGACGCGGATATCCCGACCTGCAACCCGCGCATGCGCGAGATCGTGTCGCTGCTGGAACGCGTGGCCCCCACCGATGCGAGTGTCGTGTTGCTGGGGGAAACCGGCGTGGGCAAGACACGGATCGCGGGCCTGCTCCACCGCCGCAGCCCACGCGCGGACGGCTCGTTCGTCGAAGCCAATTGCGGCGCCATTCCGGAGACGCTGTTCGAGTCGGAGATGTTCGGCTATGTCGCGGGCGCGTTCAGCGGCGCGGCGCGCAACGGCAAGCCCGGGCTGGCCGAGCGCGCCCACGGCGGCACGCTGTTTCTGGATGAGGTTGCCGAACTCTCGCCGGCCATGCAGACCAAGCTGCTGCGCATCCTGCAGGACCGACGCGTCACGCGGCTGGGCAGCACCGAATCGCGTGTGGCGGACTTCCGACTCGTGGCAGCGACCAACCGCGACCTCGATGCCATGGTGGCGGACGGGCATTTCCGTCTCGATCTGTATCACCGGATCAATGTCGTGCCGATCACGATTCCGGCGCTGCGAGACCGGGCCGAAGATATCCCGCTATTCATCCAACGCATGCTGGCAGCGCTCAACCAGCGCTACGGAAAACGCAAATCATTGGCGCCGGATGCCTGGTCGGCGCTGCTGACACAACGCTGGGACGGCAATCTGCGCGAACTGGAAAACGGGATCGAGCGGCTTTACGTCCTGAGCGACGAAACCACGATTCATGCAGCACCAAGCCTCGGTCCCGTGCCCGGCGCGACTCACGACGCCGGCCGCGCGGGCGAAACCAGCCCGTTGCCGAGCCTGCGCGAGGCGGTCGAAGCCGCGGAACGGGACTGCCTGGCGGCGGCGTTGAAACGCTGTACAAGCACGTATCAGATCGCCCGCGAACTCGGCGCCAGCCAGCCCACGATTTTCCGAAAGCTTCGAAAATACGGCCTGACCGCCAACGCCTCCTGAATCCGCGCCGGTCACGGCGCCAGTAACCCCGGGGCAGACGCCCCCGTCAGTCGGCGCTCATCTGCGGATAAATGCCGCAGGGAAAAGAGGGTATCGACCCAACAACGGCTGCGGATCAAAGCGATATCGGATCGTTACGCAGGCCGGATTAGCGCCTGTTGTTCGGTCCCACAGTAACGGGTCGATGCCTGCTGTTTAAGTCGCAAACACGGGCTATGCGCGTGCATGTTCCCGGCAACGTTTGCGCCGTGGCAGAACATCTATCGCACGTTTCGACGCGGAGCAGGCGCCTATAAGTTCGAAATCATGCACGATCGGCCGCACGGCCAGGGACGTGCCAGCGAAGCGCGCTGCCTCAGATGTATCCCAGCTGTTTCAGAAACCGGCTTATGGCCGCATTGACGGGCTCCGGATGGGTCAGATTCGACGCATGGCCGGCTTCGGGCACGGTGACCATCTCGGCATGCCGCAGGTGCCCGGCCATTTCCTCGGCCCGATCCAGCGTGATCGCCTGATCCGCCTCGCCGTGGATGACCAACGCCGGAACCTCGATACGGGCGATATCGTGGCTGATGTCGTCGCGGTCAATCAGGGTGCGGAAGGCCTGGTTCAGATTATGCGCTTGCCAGCCACGCCACTTGGCCTTCCATTGTTCGGCGCCGTGCCAGGCTGGTCCGAGAATGATTTCAGCAATATCGTCGGCGATGGACTCCGGCAGGCCCTGGTTGGTCCAGACATCGAGCATCTGCTCATAGCCGGCTAGCTTGGCCGGCTCCTCGACACGGGCCTGGGTATCGATCAATACCAGTGCCTCCACACGCTGCGGATGGGTGAGCGCACAGCGCAGCGACAGATAGCCGCCCTGGCTCATGCCGACCAGCACAGCCCGCTCGATGCCCAGATAATCGAGCAACGCCACCAGGTCGTCGGCCGAGTCGTAGTAGCTGAATGGCGCGACATCGTCGTCGGCGGTCTGGCCGTGGGCACGTTCGTCCCAGGCGATGCAGCGGCAGGTCGAGCCGAACGCCGCTAATTGCGGCTCGAACATCTCGTGATCCATCAGCAGCCCGTGCGAAAACACAAGGACCGGACCATCGCCTCCGGTATCGCGATAGAACAAATGCTGACCGTTGACGGGCGCTATCGGCATGGCTGTGCCTCCCTTGTTGTTGGCGGCCAAGCTATCAACCCTGCACAGAAATAGATGATTTTGTCAGGTTAATAGCGCGAGTATGCGACCGCATGCTCGTCGCGGCCATCGGCCGCGAAACCTTTGAAAACAGCGGATGAAGTCAGCTGTTTTAGCGTCGGATTAATAATAGGCAATCACGACCCGGCGGATCGCGTCAGCCGCGGCCCTCGCCGAGGGCCGCCGCGCGCAACACGGTTCAGATCGGGTAGTGGCGCGGCCCGGTCTGCAGCGTGACCCAGCGCAGCTCGGTGAACTCCGCAATCCCGGCCTGGCCGCCGAAACGGCCGTGGCCCGACGCTTTCACGCCGCCGAAGGGCATCTGCGGCTCGTCATGCACGGTCGGGCCGTTGACGTGGCAGATGCCCGAGCGAATGCGCTGGGCGATCGCCATGCCGCGGGCGCCATCGCCGGAGAATACGGCTGCCGACAGCCCGTATTCCGTATCGTTGGCCACTCGCACCAGTTCATCGTCACCGCCGGCCACGCGCACCATGGCAACCACCGGGCCGAAGGATTCCTCGCCGTAGATACGCATGTCGGGGGTCACCTGATCGAGCACGGTCGGCTGCATGATCACCGAATCCGCTTCGCCGCCAACGAGCACGGCCGCCCCCTTGGCGCGGGCATCCGCGATCAGCTCGTTGAGATGAACGCGCGACGGCTCGCCGATCAACGTGCCGAGCGGCGTATCCTCATGGCGCGGATCACCGGCCTTGAGCGTCGCGACCTTGGCCGCGAGCTTTTCGGCAAAGGCATCGGCCACCGCCTCGGCGACCACCAGCCGTTCCGTCGACATGCAGATCTGGCCCTGGTGAAAGAACGCCCCGAAGGCGGCCGCGGCGACGGCAGCATCCAGATCCGCGTCATCGGCGACCACAAACGGCGCCTTGCCGCCCAGTTCCAGCAGCGCCGGCTTGAACACCCCGGCCGCGGTCTGGCCAATGATCCGCCCGACCGGGCTCGAGCCGGTGAAGTTCACGCGCGCAATCGCCGGATGTTCGATCAGGGCCCGAACCACGTCGGCCGCATCTTCCGGCGCGTTGGTCACGACATTCACCACGCCCTCCCCCATGCCGGCCTCGATCAGCGCCTCGCCGATCAGGTGATGCACGGCCGGGCACTGCTCCGAGGCCTTGAGCACCACGCTGTTGCCGCAGGCCAGCGCCGTCGCAATGGCACGAACGCCCAGGATCACCGGCGCATTCCACGGCGCGATACCCAGCACCGGGCCACAGGGCACGCGCATCGACATCGCCAGGTTGCCCGGCACGTCGGTCGGGATGGTCGCGCCCTGAATCTGGGTGGTCAGCCCGGCCGCCTCGCGCAGCATGCCGGCGGCCACGTGCACGTTGAAACCGGCCCAACCGGAGGTTGCCCCGGTCTCTTCGACCATGGCGCGGGTAAAAGCCTGGGCGCGGGCTTCGAGCGCCTCGGCGGCGGCCAGCAACCGGGTTCGGCGCTCGCCGGGACCGGTTGCGGACCAATTCGCGAATGCCTTCGACGCGGCCTCGGCCGCCGCTTCGGCATCGGCCACCGCCGCCGCCGACGCCCGCGTCACCACATCGCCCCCCGCCGGATTGCACCGTTCGAACGTCGCGCCGTTGGCCGCGGCGCGCGCTTGCCCGCCGATCAGCAATGCCAGTTCCTTCATGTCGGTCGCTCCTCGTTATTCGAATTCATTGCGCCACAGACCGTGAGCACCTTTGCCCCATCGGTCCAGCCAGCGCTCGCCTTAAGTTCGCACTACGACCAGTTGGCCGCAAGTCGCACAACAAGGCCGACCGATCACGCCGGGCCGGTGGCCGTGTCAGGGGAAGGCGGCCCCTTCGCGCTGCCGAAGCACGAAATCCAGCGCGGCGGCATAGCCGAAGGCGCCCAAACCGGCGATGACGCCATCGGCCCGCATCGAGACATAGGAATGGTGGCGAAACGATTCCCGCTTGTGCACGTTCGACAAATGCACCTCCACCACCGGCCCATCGAACGCGTTCAGCGCATCCAGCAAAGCCACGGACGTATGCGTCCAGGCCGCCGGATTAATGATGATGGCATCGGCGGCCCTACGGGCGGCGTGAATGCGCTCGATCGCCTCGCCCTCATGGTTGGTCTGAAAGGTCTCGAGCGACGCCCCGCCGGCCTCGGCACGGCGCGCCAGCGCGGCTTCGATATCGGCCAGCGTGGTCGCGCCGTAGATCTCGGGTTCGCGCTCGCCGAGCAGATTGAGGTTGGGCCCATTGAGCAACAGAATCTTCACGCCGCGCTCCCACGCCTGAATGAATCGGCCCCATCATAGCCGCCCGGCGACATGTACCGACAGGCGCGTCTCTCGAGCGCGATCCGGGGCCGTTCACACGACCGGCGCGGGGCAGTGCCCGGCGTTTCGCGGCAAGAGCGCGCAGGCCACCCACGCATGGGCTTATCGCCGCGCCGACACCGTCACCTTGTTCGCATTGCGCACAAAAGCTGCCAAACTGTCGCCGCGCGTGTCGCCCATGCACATCGATAGAGGATTGCGCAGCTTGAAACAGGATCTCCCGGAGACCGAAACCGCCGCCCTGGCGCCCGATCATCGCGATTTCGTCAGCGCCCTGGCCACGGGGCTGGAAATCATCCGTACCTTCGATCGCGAGCATCCCCGGATGACGCTCAGCGAAGTCGCGGCCCGCAACGGCATCAACCGGGCCAAGGCGCGGCGCTTTCTGCTCACTCTCCACGGGCTGGGCTATGTCCGCAAACAGGACCGCTATTTCGAGCTGGCGCCGCGAACGCTCGATCTCGGCTATGCCTTCCTGTCGGCCAATGGTTATCAATCCATCGTGCGCCAGCATCTCGAACACATCACGGAAGTGACCGGCGAATCCTCCTCGATGGGCGTACTGGACGGCGCCGACGTGATCTATGTCGCGCGTTCCGCCGCTCCGCACCGATTGATGACCGTCGCACTCAACATCGGCTCGCGCCTGCCCGCGGTCGCGACCTCGATGGGGCGCGTGTTGTTGGCGTTCACGCCCGATCGGCTCGACCAGATTCTGGCCCGGGACGCCCTGGTGGCCCATACCCCGAACACAATCACCGATGCGAAGGCGCTGCGCGCCTGCATCGCTGAGGTACGCAGCAATGGGTATTGTATTGTCGATCAGGAACTGGAGTCCGGCCTACGGTCTCTGGCGGTGCCGGTGCACAATCAGCACGGCAAACTGCTGGGCGCGTTGAACGTCAGCACCAATGCGGCACGCGTTGCCCGCGACACGCTGGAACAGGACTTCCTGCCGCTGCTGCTGGAGACGGCCCGCGAAATCGAACGCACGGTCGAGTGAACAACCCGGGCGGGGCCGACGGCGGGCGCTCCGCCGGTTTGCCGGCGACACGCTCGGCTGGCTATCGTGCGTGTCGGGCCGAAGACTTGATCGCGTAACGTGCTCGCGAGGCCCGTCATACAGAACGACGTTGGCGTGCACTAGGCCCCATTGCGCGCGTTGACGCCACCAGCCGGCATCCATTACTGCAGAAACGCCATGTACGACCTGTTCCTCCGTCATCCGTTCATGAGCCCGGCCGGCATCGCCGCCTGCGACGCGCAGGCGTTCATCGAAGCCATGTGTCGGTTCGAGATCGCGTTGGCCCGGGTCGAGGAAGCGGCCGGTCATCTGCCCGCGGGCACCGCAGAGGCCATCGCCGGCACGATTCGCGCCGAGGCATTCGATGCCGAAATGCTGGCCCGCGAGGCCGCCGATGGCGGCAATGTCGCCATTCCGTTCGTCAAGCAGGCCAAGGCCCTGCTGCCCGGCGAACTCAAACCCTATTTCCACAAGGGCGCGACCAGCCAGGACGTGATCGACTCGGCGCTCATGCTGATGATCAAGCCGCGCCTGGAATGCTGTCTGGGCTATATCGAGGCGACCATCGATGGCGGCAGCGCGCTCATGCGGCATCACCGCGACACCCCGATGATCGGACGAACGCTGACCCAGCAGGCCCTGCCGATCACCTTCGGCGCCAAGGTCGGGCAATGGCTGACGGGTCTGGCCGCCGCCGAAAAACGCCTGAAGCAGGTGGCGGCCGAAGGCCTGTTCGTGCAGTTCGGCGGCCCGGTGGCGGCGCATCACGGCCTGGACGATGGGCTCGAGCTGATGACGGCGCTGGCCGCGGCACTGGGGCTGAACTGCCCGCTACTGCCCTGGCATACCGATCGCCAACCGATGCTTTCGATCGTGGATGCGGTGGGCGCGGTCGCCGTGGCGGCCGAAAAGATGGCGACCGACATCGCCTGGATGGCCCAGACCGAGGTCGGCGAAGCGCGCGAACCGGCCGCGACCGGCGCCGGCGGCTCGTCGTCCATGCCACACAAGGCCAACCCGGTGGGCAGCGCGCGAATCCGGGCCGCGGCACGCCAGATCCATGCCGCCGTGGGCACGATGCACAGCGCGGGCGCCCAGGCCCATGAACGCGCCTTCGGCGAATGGCATGCCGAATGGGCGCCGATGGTCGATGCCGTGCTGCTACTCGAAGGCGCGCTCGAAACACTCGTGCCGCTGGTCGGCGAGTTGCAAGTCGATACCGAAGCCATGCGTACCAATCTGGCGCTGTCCGGCGGCGCCAATCTCTCGGCACCGACGGTTGCGCTGTTACGAAAGGCGATGCCGCTCGATCGCGCCCGAACACTGGCGGCACAGGCCGCGGAAACCGCGCTGCGGGAGCGCTGCGACTACGCCGATGCGCTGCTGGCCATTCCCGAGATCGCCGCGGCGTTCGAGGCCGAGCGCGTTCGCGCGGCGGTCGATCCCGCCGCCTACGTCGGCACCAGTGCGGCCCAGGTATCACGTGTCGAGGCTGCGCTGCGCAATCGCTGACGCTCATCGCTGCCCATAGCAAGCCCCACGGCGCGTCGACTCTGCAGCGCCTTGATCCACGGTTGACCAAAGACGAATTGACGATCGGCGCCGGCCGCCCTAGATTATTCGCATAGCAAACCTTGGTTCGCATAGCGAATCAGCAAGCCGGAGTGCATCCATGTCCGAATTCCTGCCCCTGGCAGAGGCGGTGGATCGATATGTGGCCGATGGCGCCACCGTGGCCCTGGAAGGCTTTACGCATCTGATTCCATTTGCGGCCGGCCACGAGATCATTCGCCAGAAGAAACGCGAGCTGACCCTGATCCGCATGACGCCGGATCTGATCTACGACCAGATGATCGGCGCCGGCTGCGCGAAGAAGCTGATTTTCTCCTGGGGCGGCAACCCGGGCGTGGGCTCGCTGCACCGGTTGCGCGATGCGGTCGAACACGGCTGGCCGCATCCGATCGAGATTCTCGAACACAGCCATGCGGCCATGGCCAACGCCTTTGAAGCGGGTGCGGCTGGTTTGCCGCTGGCGATCCTGCGCGGCTATATCGGCTCGGACCTGCCCAAGGTCAACGACCAGATCAAGTTCATCGAGTGCCCGTTCACCGGCGAGCGTCTGGCCGCCGTGCCGTCGATCCGGCCGGATGTATCGATCGTGCACGCCCAGAAGGCCGACCGGCACGGCAACGTACTGGTCGAGGGGATCGTCGGCGTGCAGAAGGAAGCGGTCATGGCCGCGAAGCACTCGATCGTCACGGTCGAGGAGATTGTCGACGAGCTGGACTGCGGCCCCAACGCCTGCGTGATCCCGGCCTGGGTAATCGGCGCGGTCTGCGCGGCGCCGGGCGGCGCCCGGCCCTCGTACACGCACGGCTACTACCCGCGCTCGAACAAGTTCTACAAGGACTGGGACCCGATTTCCCGCGACCGCGAGGCATTTTCCGCCTGGCTGGACGAACACGTGTTCCACACCCACGGAGCCTCGGCATGAGCGAACACTATAGTGCCGCCGAAATGATGACGGTCACCGCCTCGCGCGCCCTGCGCAACGGCCAGAGTTGCTTTGTCGGCATCGGCCTGCCGAGCGAAGCCGCCAACCTGGCCCGCCTGACCCACGCGCCCGATGTGGTGCTGATCTATGAGTCCGGCACGCTCGAAACCAAACCCGAGGTACTGCCGCTGTCGATCGGCGACGGCGAGCTGTGCGAAACCGCGCTGACCACTGTCTCCGTGCCGGAGATGTTTCGTTACTGGGTCCAGGGCGGCAAGATCGATGTCGGCTTTCTGGGCGCGGCCCAGGTCGACAAATACGCCAACCTCAACACCACGCTGATCGGCGACTATCGCGAACCCAAGGTGCGCCTGCCGGGCGGCGGCGGGGCGCCGGAAATGGCCACCTGCACCGGCGAGATCTTCATCACCCTCAAGCATTCCAGGCGGACGTTTGTGGAAGCGGTCGATTTCGTGACCACCGTCGGCTTCGGCCGTGACGGCACCGCCCGCGACGGCGTGCCCAACATCGGCGCAGGCCCCACCCGCGTGATCACCGATTTGTGCGTCATGCAGCCCGACCCGGCGACGAAGGAACTGACAGTGACCTCGCTGCATCCCGGCATCTCGCGCGAGGATGTGACCGGCGCCACCGGCTGGGACATCGCTTTCGCCGACGACCTGACCACCACCGCCGAGCCGGACGACAACGAATTGACCGTGCTGCGCGAGTTGAAGGCACGCACGGAGCGCCATCACAGCGAGGCGTGATCTTTCTTGCGGATTTGTCCGCAGATTCACGCAGATGAAGAAAGTAAGGTCGCGCTTGATTATGTACGACACTCAGCGGGCTGAATAAGCCGGGGCATTTTGTCCGCAAATGCACGCGAATGAGCGCAAATAAGAAGCAAGATCAAGGCACTGCTGCTTCAGGTGCGCTAGCAATGGCACCCTCAAGGCTTGGACTGAACTTTGTACATAATTTAAGAGATCGCTTGCATGGATTTCGTGTTCAGCAACTGGCGAATCGAGTTTCGTTCGCGGACTCGCAGCCCCTGAACCGACTCGAAGCAAGACCAGCACTCGAAATCGTCTTCTTTGTATCTGCGTAGATCGGCGTCGATCTGCGGAAAAAAACGAATCTCTTTCCCGGAGTAACCCATGGCCAACGAAGTCTTTCTCTGCCAACCCCGCCGCACCGCGGTCGGCCGCTTCGGCGGCACGCTGGCCGCGGTCCGGCCCGACGACATGCTCGCGCATGTCTTCAAGGCGGTGCTGGCCGAAGCGCCGAACCTGGACCCGGCCGCGATCGACGACGTGATCGCCGGCTGCGCCAATCAGGCCGGCGAGGACAACCGCAACGTCGCCCGCATGTCGCTGCTGCTGGCCGGCCTGCCGCACACCGTGCCCGGGGCCACCATCAACCGCCTGTGCGGCTCGAGCATGGACGCGGTCGGCACCGCCGCGCGGGCGATCAAGGCCGGCGAGACGGGACTGATGCTGGCCGGTGGCGTGGAATCGATGTCGCGGGCGCCGTATGTGGTTTCCAAGGCGCCGAGCGCGTTCGCCCGCAGCCAGACCATGGAAGATACGACCATCGGCTGGCGCTTCATCAATCCCCTGCTCAAGAAGCAGTACGGCGTCGACTCCATGCCCGTGACCGGCGAGAACGTCGCCGAGCAGTTCGAGGTATCCCGCGAGGATCAGGACGCCTTCGCTTACCGCTCGCAGCAGACAGCCTGGGCGGCGCGCGAGGCCGGGCGGCTGGCCGAACAGATCACGCCCATCGAGATCCCGCGCCGCAAGCAAGAGCCGCTGGTCTTCGATAGCGACGAGCACCCGCGCCCCGAATCCACCCTCGACAAGCTGGCCAAGCTGCCCACGCCCTTTCGTGACAACGGCACGGTCACCGCCGGCAACGCCTCGGGCGTCAACGACGGCGCCGGCGCGCTGCTGGTGGCCGGCGAACAGGCGGTCAAGGATTTCGGCCTGAAACCCATGGCCCGCATCCGCGGCATGGCCACCGCCGGGGTCGAGCCGCGGATCATGGGCATGGGCCCGCTGCACGCCTCCAACAAACTGCTTGCCCGCCTCGGGCTGTCGATCGACGACATGGATGTCATCGAGCTCAACGAGGCGTTTGCCAGCCAGACGCTGGCGGTCATGCGCGGCTGGGGCCTCGCCGACGACGACGAGCGCGTCAACCCCAACGGGGGCGCTATCGCGCTCGGCCACCCGCTCGGCATGTCCGGCGTGCGCATCATCCAGTTCGCGCTGCACGAAATGGTACGCCGCAACGCCGGCTACGGGCTGGCGACCATGTGCATCGGCGTCGGCCAGGGGATTGCCACCGTGCTGGAGCGGGTCTGATATGCATTGACGAAAAGCCCGTCTACAGATGACCACCGATGGAGGCGTGGGCCGCCCTGTCCGCATCTTCTTTTTTCGATCTGCGTGAATCTGCGTCCATCTGTGGATAAATGAAGAAGGAAACACGCGAACGATCACAACTTTCGGAGGCCCCATGCCATTCGTCGACATCCAAGGCCGCGCCGTCGCCTATCGCGACACCGGCCCGAAATCCGCGCCGGCGGTGCTCCTGGCCCATCCGCTGGGTATGACCCAGGCCGTCTGGGACGAGGTGATCTCCGCCCTGGCCGGCCGTTTCCGGCTAATCACCTGGGATCTGCCGGGTCATGGCGCGAGTGCGGCCGCGGCCGGCGCGCTATCCGCCGACGATCTGGCGGGCGAGGCCGTGGCCTTGCTTGATGCGCTGAATATCGAACGCGCGCATTTCGTGGGCACCTCGATCGGGGGCGTCGTCGGCCAGGCCCTCCTGCGCCGGGCGCCCCAGCGTCTCGGGCGGATTGCCTTGACCAATACGGGCGCGGTCATCGGCCAGCCGGACCTCTGGCATCAGCGCGCCGCCCGGGTACGCGACGAAGGACTGGCCGCCATGGCGCCGGAACTGGTCGATCGCTGGTTCGGCCCGATCTTCAAGACAGCCCATCCGGCATCAGTTTCCGGCTGGCAGACCCAGCTTACCCGCGGCGACGACGAATCCTATGCCCGGCTGTGCGAACTGCTCGCCGAGGCCGATTTCCGCGGCAACCTAAACGGCGTCGACCGTTGTGTGCATCTGCTGACCGGCGCCGATGACGGCGCAACCCCGCCAGACACACTATCGGCCCTTGCCCATGAGCTGCCGGACAGCCGACAGACCGTGCTCGACGGTGTGGGCCATGTGCCGGCCGTCGAAGCGCCGGAACGCTTCGTCGCGTGGCTGGGCGACGCGCTCTCGGCCGGTAGCACGCGAGCGCCGGCCAGCTACGACGACGGTCTGGCGATCCGCAAGTCGGTACTGGGCGCCGAGCACGTCGAGCGCGCCTCGAACAATGCGACCACCCTGGACGCCCCCTTTCAGGACATGATCACGCGTCTGGCCTGGGGCGAGCTCTGGGGCAATACCGATCTGACCCGGCCCGAGCGCAGCATGATCACCCTGGCGGTGCTCGCCGCGCTCGGCCGCGACGGCGAACTGGAACTGCATCTGGAGACCGCCAAGCGTATCGGTTTGTCCGAGGCCCAGCTGCGCCAGACATTGATGCATGTGGCCATCTATGCGGGCGTGCCAGCCGCCAACCATGCGTTCAAACTGGCCAAGCAACACGCTTGGGGGCAAGCGATCGGCGAATCCGACACAACCGCCTGACGCCATGACCGGAGGCGGCACGCCTGCCGGTCGTAGCAACGGCAGCTCAATCCTTCGGATGATGGTCCGATAGTGGACACGAGGATATCGTTACAGGCCATAACTAAACGCCTCTGCCCATGAGAGAGGCGCACGAGCCCGAGACGTCCCCGATGCGCCATGCCGATTTATTTGCCGAGATCGACTGGAACGGCTGTCTGTTCGACGGCGACTGGCGATCCAGTCCGGACACGCTGTCGCCCGTGACCGGCCGGCGCCTCGGCACGGTCGGCCGCGCCAGCACGGCACAAGTGACCACATCAGCCGCCACCGCATGCCGGCGCCAACGCGATTGGGCCGCCCGACCCTGCGAGCAGCACGCGGCGGCATTTCGGCGGGCAACCGAACTGGCCGAAACGAGGCAAGCCAGCACCGTGGATTGGCTCGGTCACGAAAGCGCTTCGCCCCGCGGCCAGGCCGAATTCGAAACCCAGAACAGCATCAAGAGTCTTAACCAAACCACGAGCCTGCCTTCGCAAAGTCATGGCGAAGTCGTGCCGTCCAAGCCCGGTCGACTCAGTCTGGCCGGGCGCCGTGCCGTGGGCGTGGTCGGCGTGATCGCCAGCGACGACAGACAATCACGGAGTACACCATGACCGACAGCAACCAACCCCGGACAGTGCGGGCCGCCGTGACCCCCAGCCGCGGGGCGCCTTTCGATATCCGGACCCTGCATCTGCGCGCCCCGGTCGGCGATGAGGTGCGTGTGCGCATCGTCGCCACCGGCCTGTGTCATACCGACCTGATTGTGCGCGACCAGCTCTATCCCGTCCCGTTACCGGCGGTACTGGGCCATGAGGGCGCCGGTGTGGTCGAGGCCATCGGCCCGGATGTGGGCCACCTGAAACCCGGCGACCATGTCGTGCTCTCCTATGGCCACTGTGGCGACTGCGCCAATTGCGACGACGGTGCGCCGAGCTACTGCAAGGACTTCTTTGCCCGCAACTTCGGCGGCGCCGGCCCGGACGGCGGACACGCGCTGACCGACGATCATGGCGCGCCGGTCAACGATCATTTCTTCAGCCAGTCGTCGTTCGCGACCTATGCCCTGTGTCGGGAAAACAATGCGGTCCGCGTGCCCGATGAGGCCCCGCTGGCCCTGCTCGGCCCCCTGGGCTGCGGCATCCAGACCGGAGCCGGCGCGGTGATGAATTCCCTGGCAGTGGCGCCGGGCAGCCGGATCGCCGTATTCGGCGCGGGCGCTGTCGGTCAGTCCGCGATCATGGCCGCCCGGGTCGCCGGGGCCGCCGAAATCATTGCCGTGGATATCATCGAATCCCGGCTGGCTCTGGCTCGCGAACTCGGGGCCACCCACGTCATCAACGCCCGCAACGAGGACCCCGTGGCGACCATCCGCAAAGTCAGCGGCGGTGGTGTCGACTACGCGGTTGAATCCACCGGCAACACGAGCGTGTTTCGCCAGGGCATCGACAGTCTGGGCAAACGCGGCGTCATCGGCGCGGTCGGCGCCCCGCCGCTCGGCGAGGAGACCCATTTCGACGTCAACGACCTGCTGATCGGCGGCAAACAGATTCGCGGCATCGTCGAAGGCGACAGCGTGGCCCGGACTTTCATTCCCAAGCTGGTCGATCTCTATCTCGAAGGGCGGTTCCCGTTCGACAAACTCGTACGCTACTACGATTTCGAGGAAATCAATCAGGCCGCCGCGGATAGCGAGAAGGGCGAAACCCTCAAGCCCATCCTGATGCTCGGTTCGCCCTGACGGCATCGGCGGTCGTTTCCAGCCATTACGGCCCATCCGCCCGCAACGCTGTCGCTGCCGAGAGGCGGCCGCGCACAGTGCACGGCACGACCGCCCGATTACATTACGCTGAACGCCATGATCCACTCGCCGATCAAACTGCGCCATCTGGCCGCCTTCGCGGCGGTCGCCCGGCACGGCCAGTTCGCCTCGGCGGCCGAGGCGCTGTCGATCACCCAGCCGGGCATGTCGAAGACCATCCGCGAACTGGAGACGAATCTGGGCGTGGTGCTGTTCGAACGCGGCCCGCGCGGCGTAACACTCACCCCCGCGGGCCGCACCCTCCTGCGCTATACCGCCCCGGCCCTGCGCTCGATCGACGAAGGCATCGAGGCGGTGCGCAGCGAAGCGCCGGAAACCGTGATCCGTATCGGCGCATTGTCCAACGTCGAAGGCGGCCTGCTGCCGGAGACGCTGACCGCGCTGCATCGCGGCCAACCGGATCTGAGAGTCGAAGTAGACACGGGCACGAGTGCGGCCCTGCTCACCCGGCTGCGGCTCGGCGAGCTCGATCTGGTGATCGGCCGCATGAGCGAAGCCCAGGAAATCCGTGACCTGACTTTCGAACATCTGTACTACGAGCCGATGATCGTGGTGGTCCGCTCCGGCCATCCGGCGCTGGACACCCGCGGCGCGCCCAGCCTCGAAACCTTCACCCATTACTCATGGGTGATCCCGCCGCGCGGCACCACCCTGCGTGAACAGGTCGAGCGATACTGGGTGGAGCAATCGATCGACCCGCCCCACGCCATCGAGACCCTCTCGCTGCCGCTGTCGCAGGCCTATGTGCTGCGCAGCGATGCGGTCTGGGTGACCCCGGCCGACACGGCCCGGGCGCCCGTAACCACTTATCAAATGGTCGTAGTCGACTCGCCGGTGGAGATTCGCGGGGGCTCGGTCGGATTCGCCGTGAACAGCAGCCAGCCGATGTCGCTCGCAGCCCGCCAGCTCTGCGATTGCCTGCGATCCACCGCCGCCGAATACCCCGGTGTGAACTGGGCCAACAACCTGGTCACATAACCAGACGGGTATATAGGCAGCGTACTTTTCAATTGGCGCGGCTCGCCCGCCACGGCAGTTTCGATTCTCCACGGCCGAGGGCTTCCGGCCACCCCGGAGCAGAGGAACGATCCAATGGCAGCCAACGAACACACCGCCTTCGTCATGCGCGACCGGAACTGGCATCCACCCGCGTATGCGCCCGGCTACAAGACCTCGGTTGCCCGTTCACCGCGCCAGGCGTTGATGGCCATTCAGACCCCGAGCGCCTCCGAAATCACCGGTCCGGATTTTCAAAGCCTGGCTCTCGGGCCTTATGACAACGACCTGCTCAACAACTACCGCGAAAGCACCGACCGCGACGGTCTGCCGGTGGGCGAACGCATCCAGGTCTACGGCCGGGTAATCGATCAATTCGGCAAGCCGGTGCCGCATACGCTGGTCGAGATGTGGCAGGCCAATGCCGGCGGCCGCTATCGGCATAAGAAGGACAGCTATGCCGCACCGCTGGATCCGAATTTCGGCGGCGTTGGCCGCACGGTCACCGACGAAGGCGGCTGGTATCGCTTTCGCACGATCAAGCCCGGCCCCTACCCCTGGCCGAACGACCCGAACTCCTGGCGACCGGCCCACATCCATATCTCGGTGATGGGGCCATCGATCTCGACCCGGCTGATTACCCAGCTGTATTTCGAGGGCGACCCGCTGATTCCTTTCTGTCCGATCGTGAACACGATCCGCGATGCCGACGCCATCGAAACGCTGACTTCGCGGCTCGACATGGCCCGCTCGCGCTCCTTCGACTGTCTCGTGTATCGCTTCGACATCGTCACCCGCGGCGCACTGCAGACCTTTTTCGAGAACTTCTAGGAGCCCGCCATGCAGCAGTACAACCACCGCCAGCCGCTGGAGCCCGAAAGCGTGTTCCTGCGCGAATCGCCGTCGCAGACCGCCGGGCCCTACGTGCATATCGGCCTGGCCCTGAACGTGGCCGGCCTGCCGGAGCGCGAGCACGAGATCGTCAACGTCATGGCCAGGGCCGACGCCGATGGCCCGCGCATGCATATCAGAGGCCTGGTCCTCGACGGCAATGAGGTGCCGGTGGACGACGTGCTGGTCGAGGCCTGGCAGGCCGATGCGCACGGGCGCTACGTCACGGATTTTTCCTTCGACAACGCTTTCAACAGTCTCGGCCGGGCTGCCCCCGGCATGGGCGTGGACCAGGCCGGCTGGTGGTCGTTCACCACCATCAAGCCGGGCCGCCTGTCCCATCCCGACGGCCCGGAGATGGCGCCGCACATCAACCTCATGATCTTCGCCCGCGGCATCAACATCCATCTGCATACGCGGCTGTATTTCGACGATGAAGGCGAGGCCAACGCGGTCTGTCCGTTTCTCAACCGAGTGCCGACCGAGCGCCGGCGCACGCTGATCGCGTCACGGGTCGAGGACAGTGAAGACGGCGAGCCGGTCTACGAATTCGTGATCCGTCTTCAGGGCCGTGACGAGACCGTGTTCTTCGACTTCTAGCACGACAACACGCGAACGCTGCCGCCGGGCTCATGCCCCCGACGCTACCACGGGAGAAAAAATGAAAACCCAGGTCGCCATTATCGGCGCCGGCCCGTCCGGGCTGTTGCTCGGCCAGCTATTGGCCAACGCCGGGATCGACAACGTAATTCTCGAGCGCCGGTCGGCCGACTATGTGCTCGGCCGCATTCGCGCCGGCGTGCTGGAGCAGGGCACGGTCGATCTGCTGCGCGAGGCCGGCGTGTCGGACAACCTCGACGCCCACGGGCTCGTCCACACCGGATTCGACATCGCCTTCGCCGGCGAGCGCGTCCGCATCGACCTGCCCGAACTGGCCGACGGCAAGCATGTCACGGTCTATGGACAGACCGAGGTCACCCGCGATCTCATGAACGCCCGCGAGGGCATCGGCGCGACCACCTGGTACGAAGCCGACAACGTCCAGCCGCATGCGATCGATACCGATGCACCGTATGTCACCTTCGAGCACGCCGGTCACGAATATCGGCTCGACTGCGCCTATATCGCGGGCTGCGACGGTTCCCACGGTGTTTCCCGCGGCTGTATTCCAGCGGATCGGCTCAAGATCTTCGAGCGCAAATACCCGCTCGGCTGGCTGGGCGTGATGGCCGACACGCCGCCGGTGGCCGACGAACTCATCTACGCCACCCATGAGCGCGGCTTTGCCCTGTGCAGCATGCGCTCGCCCACCCGCAGCCGCTACTATATTCAGGTCGCCGATACGGAATCGCCCGACAACTGGAGCGACGACGAATTCTGGACCGAACTCAAGCGCCGCTTGCCACAGAACGTAGCCGATACGCTCGTCACCGGCGAGTCGATCGACAAGTCGGTCGCGCCGCTGAGCAGTTCTGTGACCGAGCCGATGCAGCACGGCCGCCTGCTCCTGCTTGGCGATGCCGCCCATATCGTGCCGCCGACCGGTGCCAAGGGGCTGAACCTTGCGATTGCGGACGTCAACACGGCCTATCACCTGTTCCGGCGCATCTACGACGATAGTCGGACCGACCTGCTCGAATGTTATTCGGCAACGTGTTTATCACGAATCTGGAAGACCGAGCGGTTCTCCTGGTGGATGACCACGAATCTGCACAAGTTCTCGGCAACCGAAGACTTCGACACCCGCATCCAGCAGGCCGAACTCGGCTACTACTTGAATTCCAAGGCCGGTCGCACGACGATCGCGGAAAACTACGTCGGCCTGCCGTTCGCCAAACTCGAACCGTAGGCGACCCACAGGAGAATCCCATGCGTCATATCAATCCCCCGTTTCGAGCCGAACACGTCGGCAGCCTGCTGCGCCCGCAGGCCGTACTCGAAGCCCGCCAGCGCCTGGCCAACGGCGAGATCGATGCCGCCGCCCTGCGCGAGGTCGAAGACCGGGCTATCGCCGATGCCGTACGCAAGCAGGAGTCCGTGGGGCTGCAAGATGTCACCGACGGCGAATTCCGCCGCGCCTATTTCCATCTGGATTTTCTGAAACAGCTCGACGGTGTCTCCGTGACCGGCGGCATCGCGGCCAACAAGAGCGCCAAGGCCTCCGCAGACGGTTTTACGCCACCGCAGTTATCGGTCACGGGCAAGCTGTCCCACGCCCGCCCGATCCAGGTTGCCGATTACGAATTTCTGGCCTCGCAAGCCCGCGCCATCCCCAAAGTCTCCATCCCGTCGCCGACGATGGTGCATTTCCGCGGCGGTCGGGCGGCAATCGATATCGAGGCCTATCCGGAAATGGACGCCTTCTTCGACGATCTGGCCGCCTGCTACCGCGACGAGATCGATGCGCTGTACCGCGCCGGCTGTCGCCATATCCAGCTCGACGACACCAACCTGGCCTATCTCTGCGACCCGGACATGCGCGCAGCTGCCAAGGAGCGCGGGGAGGACCCCAACACCCTGCCGAAGCAGTATGCCGAACTGATCAACGCAGCACTCACCGGCCGGCCCGACGACCTGACCGTCGGCATTCATCTCTGTCGCGGCAACTATCGCAGCACCTGGTTCGCCCAGGGCGGTTACGAGCCGGTGGCCGAAGTGCTGTTCAATGAACTCGCGGTGGACGCCTATTTCCTGGAATATGACGACGAGCGCTCCGGCGATTTCGCCCCGTTGCGGCATGTGCCGGATAACAAGACGGTCGTGCTCGGCCTGGTCTCGTCCAAGACGCCCGAACTGGAATCGATGGACGCCCTGGCCAAACGTATCGACGAAGCGGCGGCCTACGTCGATCTCAACCAGCTCTGCCTCTCCCCGCAATGCGGCTTTTCCAGCACGGTCGAAGGCAATGCGCTCACCGAGGATGACCAGTGGGCCAAACTCGAACGCGTGGTCGAAACCGCGCGCAAGGTCTGGGCATAGCCCGACCTTGCGCACCGCCACCGGGCGGAAAAAGCGCGGGCGGCCGGTGGGCCGCCGCCCGTGGTGACAAGACCCGTGTGGTGACCGCTAGCCGTGCTTGGGCGCCCCCAGCAGCGGCACCGCGAATTGAACCCAGACCGCGTTGATACTCGGCCGATTGCGCACCACGACATCGTGTTCGAACTTGAACGCAATGCCACCGAAGCGCCAGTCGTAGGAGACCTGCGGCCCGATGGAAAACTCCTCGCCGCGATGACCGCCCGGCCCCACCGTGTTTCCGTCCACCGTGTCGTCGGTGAATTGCTTGAGATAGTTTCCGACGATGCCGAAACCGAGATGATGAACAAATGACGACTCGGGGCGATCGGCAAAGGCACGGTAATTCATGCCATAGTCGAGATTGAACATATCCCCCGACTGGTAGTGGGTCGCGTTGTTCTCGGTGTTGAACTCCAGCAGCGCTTGGCCGTTGAAGGTGATTTTGCGGGTGGCGTGATAGGTGAACACGACGTTCGGATCGAACGACCAATAATTCAGACCGGTACTGATCAACTTGGTCTTGTTGTAGCGGCCAGTCGGGGCATAGGTATCCAGGCCGAACAAGAGAAACAGCCGATGGTCCGGCGTGTGATAGGACAACAACGTCTCGGCATCGATATCGCCCAGATTCGTCACCGAGCGGGAGGCGGGCCCGACATCCAGCTTCAAATGGTTGATGTTGAGAACGCCGCCCAGGACGAAATGAAACGGACCGATCGGCTGTTTGAAGGTATAAAGCGTGCGCAACGCGTCTACATCCGCATGAAACGAAAACCCGGGCACGGTTTCGTTGCCGTGGTTATTGGCCAGGGTATGGCTCCACTGCGCGGTGGTGTAGTTGTACAGCTCGAGCGTACCCGGCGGCGGGGCATAGGCGGCGCCAATGGTGTTGATGTCGGTTGGATAGTGGGTCGCGCCGCCTTCACTGGCCAGCGCCGGGGCGCTCAGAAAAGAAAGGGCCGTCAATGCTGCGACCGAGGCGCTGTACAAGACCGGCAACCCGGCCCTCATTCCCGCGACATGCCCTGATTCGTTTCCGGCGCTGTGGAGTCGCATTGTGTTTTTCATGTGCTGAATACCCCTCTGACTTGCTGATTTCTAGCGACCGGCTGGCATCACGGTGCACGCCGTATTCGCACTCAAGTCCCGCCCTTCCCAAGGTGCGGGACGCATCCTTTGTCGCGCCGAGAGGAGATCCGATGAGCAATACTCATGTTCGCAATACGGATCACGTTACGCGATGCGAACAAATATCGGCGAGACGTGATCGCAATACAACTCGCCGTTTGTCGTAAACTAATAGTCGTAGCGACAAATTCCCGTGATCGCCCACCTCGAATACAAAAGCTGGCAGAGCCCATGCCAGGGGCATCATGCCGAGTCCGGCACAGCCGCCATATTTGCGCGGCTAGCATAGCCCGCCTTTCGTCCGCTCGCGGCGATAAACGGCGCCGGAGCGGGATATGAATGCGGCCTGCAACAGCTGTCGCGTCCCGTTACCCCCACTTCAGCTGCGGTCACGCCACCATGGCCTGCCGATCAAGCCGGCTTGTGTATACAATTTGCAAGAGTCCGAGAGCGAGGACCAGGTCACGGCTTAGTACTTTGGTCTTAAAAAATCAGGCAAAAAGGCCGAAATAGTTGGCTAACTAATTGTTTTAGATAAACACATTAAAAGCATACTTCTGTAGACGGTTTTGACGTCGCGCGGTAATTTCGATATCAACCTGTATACATTCTGAATACAGCCGATATCGCTTGCGATACCGGAGGAGACCGATGATGTCGGAGACCGAACGCAGCTATCCCCGCAATGCCTGGTATGCCGCGGCCTGGGGCCACGAGGTCGAGCATGCCCTGACCGCCCGCACGGTCTGCGAGCGCGATCTGGTGCTCTACCGCAAAACCGATGGGGAGGTCACGGCCCTTGAGGATGCCTGCTGGCATCGGCTGCTGCCGTTGTCGATGGGCAAGCTCGATGGCGATCAGGTGATGTGCGGCTATCACGGCCTGAAATTCGATAGCGATGGCCGCTGCACGTACATGCCGGCCCAGGAGACGGTCAATCCGTCGGCCTGTGTGCGGCATTTTCCGGTCGTGGAGCGCCACGCCCTGGTCTGGGTCTGGACGGGCAATCCGGCGCTGGCCGATCCCGACCTCGTGCCCGATTTCCACTGGAATGACGATCCGGCGCTGGCCGGTCGCGGCGGCACCTTCTACAGCCTGGGCTGCAACTATCGCTTATTGATCGACAACCTCATGGATCTGACCCATGAGACCTTCGTGCATGCCGGCAGCATCGGCCACGATGCCATCACGCGCACCCCCTTCGAGGTCGAGCATGACGAGCAGTTCGTCACCATGACGCGCTGGATGCTGAACAACGATGCGCCGCCGTTCTGGGCCTGGCAGCTTGGCCGCGATGTGCCGGTGGATCGTTGGCACCAAATCCGGTTCGAAGCCCCGTCCACCGTGGTGGGCGATGTCGGGGTCGCCGAGGCCGGCACGGGCGCCCCGGAAGGCGACCGTTCCAAGGGGGTGACCGGCTATTTCCTGGCGGCGATCACGCCGGAAACCGAAACGACCTGTCACTACTTCTGGAACTTCGTACGCGACCACCATATCGACGACCCCCAGTGGACCGACGATCTACACACGGCCCATGTCAACGGTGAGTCCGGCGTGTATGAACAAGACGTGGAAGTGCTCGAAGCGCAGCAGGCGGCAATCAAGCGCAATAGCCGCGCCCCGTTCTATCACTTGAATATCGATGCCGGCGCCCTCTGGGCGCGTCGTCTGATCGAGCAGCGGCTGGCGGCCGAGCCCGCGATTCGTCCTGTCGATCAAACCGCCGCAGCCGGCTAGGAGCGACTCGTGCAGCAGAGCACTAAAGCATTATTGCGCCTGCGGGAAATGATCCTGGAAGGCGAGTTGTCGATCGACGAACGCTTGTCTGAACCCATGCTCGTCGATCGCATCGCTGTATCCCGCACGCCGATACGCGTCGCGCTGGTCAAGCTCGAGCATGAAGGGTTGATCGAGCCCCTCCCGTCCGGCGGCTACCAGATTCGCACGTTCTCGAAAAAAGACTTGTTCGATGCGATCGAGTTGCGCGGCACGCTGGAAGGCGTGGCGGCCCGCTTCGCCGCCGAGGCTCGACCGACACGCGCGGCTCTCGGGCCGCTGACGCGCGCGGTGGCGCAACTGGACGATGTGCTGGCAAAGAGCGAACTGAACGAGGATGACTTCGCGGCTTATACGGAAGGCAATGAGTGCTTTCACAGCGAGTTGTTGAACCTGGCCGGGAGCCCGGTGATCGCCGAATCGCTCAACCGTATCGTCCGGCTGCCATTTGCCTCGCCCAATGCCTTCGTGATGGCCCAGGCCGCAATTCCGGAAGCGCACCACATCATAACGGTGGCACAGGACCAGCATCACGGCATGCTCGAGGCGATCGAAGCCGGTGAAGGCAGCCGGGCTGAAGCTCTGGCACGTGAACATTCACGGTGTGCGAGGCGCAACCTGCAAATCGTGCTCGATCACGACCGCGCGGAACACCGCTTACCCGGCCTGCAACTGGTCAAGAACGCGTAACCCATCTCGGAGCCCTCCATGGCCACCCATCAATATTTCACCACCGCGACCCTGGCCCGGACCCGGGACGTGGCCACGGACGTCAGACTGTTCGAAATCGAACCCGCCGACGGTGTGACGCCGCATCAACCCGGCAGTCATCTCGATGTCGAAGTCCTGGTCGACGACAAGCCACAGTACCGTTCCTTTTCGCTGGTCGGCGACGCCAGCGAGGGCGGCCGCTATCGTATCGCGGTCAAGAATCGCCCCAACGGCCATGGCGGCTCGCGGTATCTATGGTCGTTGCAGGCCGGCGCACAATTGCGCGTGTCCGAACCCAAGGATCGCTTCCCCTTGTCCTATCGCGCGCCGGAAGTCCTGCTGGTCGCCGGCGGCATCGGCATCACGCCGATCTATGGCATGGCCAGGGCACTGCTCCGGAACAAGTCGAACGTCCGGCTCCTGTATACCGCGCGTTCGCGCAGCCAGCTCGCGTTCGTGGAAGAACTCCAGCAATGGCTGGGCGACCGGCTGACGTTGTTTGTGACTGAAGACAACCAGCGCCTCGACCCCCGCAAAGCGCTGGCAAACCTGGACCCGCAGGCCGAACTCTACATCTGCGGCCCGCAATCCCTGCGCGAGGATTTCCTCGGCCAGTGGCTGGCCAG
Source organism: Salinisphaera sp. LB1 (assembly GCF_003177035.1). NCBI lineage: Bacteria > Pseudomonadati > Pseudomonadota > Gammaproteobacteria > Salinisphaerales > Salinisphaeraceae > Salinisphaera > Salinisphaera sp. LB1. The sequence goes on from NZ_CP029488.1 coordinate 1,155,230, forward strand.
CGGCCGGCCCCATGATCGCTTCCGGTTCGAAACGTTTGCCAGCAGTGGCCGATTTCCCGATACACCGTTTGACGTACGCGTGGCCAATCGCGACGTCACGCTGACGGTCGGCCGCGAACAATCGCTACTGCAGGCGCTTCGAGCGCAGGGTATCGACGACATTCTCTACGACTGCGAACACGGCGAATGCGGCCTGTGCACCATCGATGTGCTCGACCATACCGGTGACCTCGATCATCGAGACGTGTTCTACAGCACCCGCCAGAAAAAATCCGAAAAACGCATGTGCGCCTGCGTCTCGCGTATTCACAACGGCCGTCTGACCATCGATACGAGCCGCCATAGCGTGGACACCGGCCGCCCCGACGATCAATAGGCTCAAGAAAATCACGCGCCGCGATCGCCCGGCAGGCCGGCAAGCGTTATCGGTCGAGCAGATCAATGAAGCCATCGATCTGTTACAAGAACGTTCCGCGCTGCCTTTCCAGGGCCTGTTGCCGTTTCACACGGCGCGGCCCCGTCAGCCCCCGGGGCGCTGATCTCGTTCGGTGACCGCGACAGCCGTCGGCCGGTGGGCCGCGGTGAGCCAGTCGGTCACACTCAGCCCGGTGGCCGCGACGGCGGCCGTCACCACTTCGCCGGCGGCGCGGGCGTCTTCGCCGGCATCGTGGTGCGCGAACTGCAAACGAAGATGCCGTTTGAGACTGGCCAGGCCATGGCCACCGCGGCTCTTGAGTTCGGGGAAGGCGCGCCGCGCCACGCGCACTGAATCCAGCCAGCGTGCTTCGATCGGTGGGCAGCCGTGCGCGAGACAGGCCCGCGTGATGGCGGTCACATCGAAGGCCGTGTGGGAGACCACGATCTGCCCGGTCAGCGCCGCGGCCACGGCATCATGGATGCCCGCCCAGTCCGGGGCGTGGGTGACATCGCCCGGGCGGATGCCGTGGATTGCGATATTGCCGGCCGAGAAATACGTCTGCGGATGCACCAACCACGACCAGTTATCCACCAGCCGCCCGTCGGCGAACCGCGCGAAACCGATCTGGCAGATGCTGCCCGCATCGCCGTTCGCGGTTTCCACATCCACCGCGACGAAGGCATTGAGGTCATGACGCAGCGCCTCGGGCGGCGCAATCGGGCGGGCCACCGGGTCAGGCTGCGCCGGGCAGTCGGGCGATCACCTGTTCGACCAGGGATTCGGCATTCTCGGCCACGGCGATGCGCGAGACATGCTCGGGGCCGACGAAGCCCTGGTCGCGCATGTGATTCATGCAGGCGATGAGCGGTTGATAGAACCCGGCCACGTCGAGCAGGCCGGCCGGCTTGTCGTGCCAACCGATCTGGTGCCAGGTCAATACTTCGAACAACTCCTCGAGCGTGCCGAAACCGCCCGGCATGGCGATGAAACCGTCGGCGGCCTCGATCATGGCGAGTTTGCGCTGGTGCATGGTCTCCACAACGCGCAGTTCGCTGACCCCGTGGTGCGCCACCTCGCGGTCGGCCAGCCCGCGCGGGATCACGCCCAGCACGGCGCCACCGGCGGCAAGCGCGGCATCGGCCACGGCGCCCATGAGGCCGACGCGCGCGCCACCGTAGACCAGCCCGATACCGGCCCGGGCCAGGACGGTGCCGAGCACACCAGCGGCCTGGCGATAACGCGCATCGACACCGTCACGCGAGCCGCAGTACACACAGATCCAGCGATGAGAGTCGGAGCGGGCGGTATTCATCAGCATTAGGATAAACCGCTTGCCGGACAACGAGAATCCCCGCGCGACAAGCCTATCAAGAAAGCATGACTGCACGCGCCGTTATGCTCACGTAAGCTGCCCACGCGCGTACCGAACGCGCGTAAGTCAGCGTAAAGAGACTACTCTATGGACGTACCTGTCTGGGTCTGGGCCGCCACCATCGCCGGTATCGCGGCCCTGCTCATCTTCGATTTCTTCGCCCACGTGCGCACGCCGCACGAACCTTCCGCGAAGGAGGCCGGCGGCTGGTCGATCTTCTACGTAATCATCGCGCTCGTCTTCGGTGCCGGCCTCTGGTTCGTCTGGGGCCACGATCACGGCGTCGAATACCTGGCGGGCTACGTGACCGAAAAAAGCCTGTCGGTAGACAATCTGTTCGTCTTCGTCATCATCATGGCCGCGTTCGATGTCCCCAAGGCCTACCAGCAGAAGGTGCTGCTGGTAGGCGTGATCATCGCGCTGGTCCTGCGGGCGATCTTCATCGCGCTCGGCGCCGCCGCAATCGAGCATTTCTCCTGGGTGTTCTATATCTTCGGGCTGTTCCTGCTCTACACCGCCTATAGCGTGGCGATGTCCTCACACGAGCAGAGCGAGACATACGAGCCCAATTTCCTCGTGCGCGCCGTACAGAACCATCTGCCGGCCACCGACGAGTACAACCAGTCGAAGCTGACGATCGTCAAGAACGGCAAGCGCCTGATCACGCCGATGCTGATCGTCATGATCGCGATCGGCGCCACCGATATCCTGTTCGCACTCGACTCCATTCCGGCGATCTACGGGCTTACCAAGCAGCCCTATATCGTGTTCACCGCCAACGCCTTCGCCCTGCTCGGCCTGATCCAGCTCTATTTCCTGCTCGGCGGGCTGCTCAACCGGCTGGTCTATCTGTCGCTGGGGCTGGCGGCGATCCTCGGCTTCATCGGCATCAAACTGATTTTCGAAGCATTGCGCGGCAACCAGCTACCCTTCATCAACGGCGGGCAACCCGTAACCGCGATCCCCGCGATCCCGATCTGGCTGTCATTGTCGATCATCGTCGGCGTGCTCGTGCTGACCACCGTGGCGAGTCTGCTCAAGTCGGCGCGCGGGACATAGCTATTCGCTTGCCCAGAGACTGTCAAGCGAGCCCGCGAGATCGCGACGCGCTTGTTCGTCTTTGATGCCGAAACGGGTCATTTCCATTGCGCGCACCGCAAGTACAGCGCGGTGCTCGAGCGTCGCGCCCGCTTCGGTGATCTGCCAGAAGGAAGATCGACCATCGGTGGGATTCCGGCGGCGTATCACGAGACCACGCGCCTCCAGCGCACTCATCACGCTCACCATATTCGATGGGGCAACGCCCAGCGCCGCACTGACCCGCTTGTGCGTGAGGCGTTCGTTGCAGGCCAGAAGCACCAGCACCGAAAACTCGATCTGGCGCAGCTGAAACGGCTCGCCAATCTCCTGGGCGAAAAGCTTCTGCATGGCCAGGTCCGCGCGCTTGAGCTGGTAACCGACCAGTTCACGCAGCCCGCTGTCATCCAAAGCCTCGTCCCGGCCCCCGCCGGTCGACGATCGCCGCTTTGATGCCAAATTTCGATTCACCTCTGCCCTCCGCTCACATGAAAACGTTGCCGACCGCGAACAATTCGACCGTGACTTGATAGGCGAAGCGTTCGGCCCCCGCCACGAAAACTGTTCGCGTCAACCATTCGTACGGGCCCGCCGCAACATTCAGACGCGCGCTGGTCTGAAAGTAGGTCGTTGATTCACCCGGGCCCTGGCCAGGGCCGGCATCGGCATGCCGCAGGCCGGCGTTGTCCATCTCGACCAGCGTGCCATCGGTGAGTTCGATCGCGTACTGAGCGCGCAGATCCACCACGCCGTCGTTGCGCACAGTTTGCCAGTCACCGCCCCCCGGCAGTATCCGCCCATTCAAGTACGGCCCGACGACGCGCCCGCCATCGATCGGAACGAACCGCCGACGTCCTTGCGGATTAACACCGAAATCCCTCGGCACGCCGATGTCGACCTCCAGCCGGCAGACGTATGTCAGGGCAGGGGATGCAGGTAAGGGATCGGTCATCGCGGTCTCGACAAAAAACGCATGGCGTGCGGAAGACTAGGGCCTGTTGCCGTTTCGTGCGAGTCCGCGCCAGGCGCTTCCTGAAAAATTACCAGGAGCGGCAAGACGAGGCGTCGCGAACGTGGCGTAGTCATTCTACGTAATACAGCACCAACGCTGGATTGCCGCAAAAACAGCAGGGTCGCATGCATACGACGTATTAGTTATATTAAATAACTTGTTTGTCGTGAAACCATGAAGCATTCAAACAGGAGGACTTATGAGCGATTACAAGGACCGCTGGAGCACCGTACAGGTGGACGTCGATGAATCGGGGATTGCGTGGGTCACGCTCAACCGCCCGGACAAGCGCAACGCCATGAACCCGACGCTCAATCGGGAGATGATCGATGTACTCGAAACGCTGGAGCTTGACGGCGATGCCCGCGTCGTCGTGCTCACCGGCGCCGGTGAGTCGTGGACGGCGGGCATGGATCTCAAGGAGTACTTCCGTGAGATCGATGCCCAGCCCGAGATCGTCCAGGAGCGGATTCGTCGTGATTGTTCCCAGTGGCAATGGAAACTGCTGCGCATGTACGCCAAGCCCACCATTGCCATGGTCAACGGCTGGTGTTTCGGCGGCGGCTTCTCGCCGCTGGTGGCCTGTGATCTGGCCATCGCCGCGGATGAAGCCGTGTTTGGCCTGTCCGAGATCAACTGGGGCATCCCGCCGGGCAACCTGGTCAGCAAGGCCCTGGCCGATACCATCGGCCACCGCGAGGCGCTGTACTACATCATGACCGGCGAAACCTTCACCGGCACCGAAGCCGCCGCGATGGGGCTGGTCAACCGCAGCGTCCCGATCGGACAGTTGCGCGACGCCGTCACCGAACTGGCGGGCCTGCTCGTGGACAAGAACCCGGTCGCGCTGCGCTATGCCAAGACTGGCTTCAAGCGTTGCCGCGAACTGACCTGGGAACAGAACGAAGACTACTTGTACGCCAAGATCGACCAGTCCAGCCATCGCGATCCCGAGCATGGCCGCGAACAGGGGCTGAAGCAGTTCCTTGACGACAAATCGATCAAGCCCGGCCTGGAGAGCTATCGACGGAGCTGAGCCGCGACAACCTCGCATAGCGTTCGCCCCCGCGTCTGGTTGCCATTCGGCGTGCCGCCCGGGGGGCGCCGGAGCCCGCCAGACAAGCCGGGGCGACCCGGTTTGACCAACCGTCACCCCGGGCGCCGGCGGACTGCCGCCAGACGAGTACGGCCCGTCGACCGCATCGAAGAAATAGGGACACACGCCATGTCGCAATGGGACACACCCGACCCGATCGCCCTGCATGCCCGCGGACAACCCGAGCGCCTCGCTTGCCGGGACATCGCCACCGACCGGCGCTGGAGTTATGCCGAACTGGACCGCAATATCCAGCAGGCGGTCACCTGGTTGCAACAACAGCCCGCCGTCCATGCCGGCGAGCGCATCGCGGTGATCGCGCGCAACAGCGCCGATCTACTCATCCTCAATATGGCCACCGAACGGTTGGGCGCGATTTTCGTGCCGCTGAACTATCGACTGTCGACGGCCGAACTGACCACGATTCTGGCGGATTGCCAGCCCCGACTGGTCGCGATGGACCCGCGGGAACAGCAGCCCGCCCTGCCCGCGGGTGCCAAAGCGATTGACACGACCGATCTGGCAGGCGAGATCGCGGCCTGCCCGCCATCACCACGCCTTGCGCCACTGCCGGGCGATATCACGAAAATCATTCTCTACACCTCGGGCACCTCGGGCCGACCGAAAGGCGTGATGATCACCGGCGAGAATATCTACGCGACCGCCGTCAACTTCGGCATCATCGGCCATGTATCCCGGAACAGCGTGTTCCTGTGCGATGCGCCGATGTTCCACGTCATCGGCCTGTTGCCGAGCATCCGGGCCCCCTTACTGTTCGGCGGCGCGCTGCATATCGCGCCGGGCTTCGACCCCCAGCGCACCAACGCGTTACTCGCCGATGCCGACACCGGCACCACGCATTACTTCTGCGTCCCCAAAATGGCCGCCATGCTCACCGAGCAGCCCAATTTCAAACCCTCGCGCTGGCATCATCTACGGGCCCTGTTCACCGGCGGCTCGCCGATATCGCCATACCAGGTGCGCTGGTGGCTCGAACGCGGTATTCAGGTCTCGAATGGCTTCGGCATGACCGAGGCCGGAACGATCATGCACGTACCGCTTGAGCCCGGGCTGATCGACCAAACCGCCGGCGGCGTCGGCTTGCCGCCGCCGTTCGTGGCGATCCGCCTGGTCGACGCGGAAGAAAACGATGTCGCGCCGGGCGAACCCGGCGAGATTCTGGTGCGCGGCCCCAACGTGACGCCGGGCTACTGGAACCGTCCCGAGGAAACCGCCCGGGCGTTCACCCGCGATGGCTGGCTGCGCACCGGCGATATCGGCCAGGCCGATGCCCGCGGGCACATGACCATCAAGGACCGCAAGAAGGACATGTTCATCTCCGGCGGGGAAAACGTCTTTCCGGCCGAGGTGGAAAACGCCCTGCTCGGCCATGCCGATGTGAGCGAGGCCGCCGTCGTCGGCGTAGCGGACGACACCTGGGGCGAAGTCGGGCATGCCTATATCGTGCCGGCCCCGGGCGCCCGCCTCGATCCCGACGCGCTATCCCGCTACTGCAAGACGCTTCTCGCCGGCTACAAGGTGCCGAAACGCTTCCACATTATCGACGCACTGCCCCGCAATGCCAGCGGCAAACTGATGAAGACGATCTTGAAGAAACAACAATGAAGAACGCGGGATTGCAGACGGCCGTCATGCCCTGAAGCTATAGAACCGGGGCATCGGATCGCCCGTACCAATCGATGACAGGCCTGCCCGCCGCCGCCCTTGGCTCAATGGCCGCCATAGCTCAACCGGCGGCTCTTCACCCCGCGTACGCCAGGCGCCGTCGATTATCGATGGACGCGGCCGATATACGGCACACACATGCGTTGCGCGGTCGCGTCATTCATCGCCCGCTGTCGGCACAATTCGCGCCAAGCGGCGTGGCAGCCATTCGCTGTATTCATTAATACGGCTCATCACCGCGGCCGCCCGGCACGAAAACCACTCGCAATCCATGGCGCGAACACGCGCGAGCTATGTATGAGCGGCTGCCAGCTCATCTCGACGCTGGGCAAATTGGGCCGTTTCCTTCATAAACAACGCGACCACGAAGACCAGCATCGAACCGGCCGCCGCCATCAGCAAGGGGATGGCCAGGCCCAGCGACGGAAAACTGTCCGCCAGGTCGCCCGCTGCCGTGGGCGCCACCGCACCGCCGACGATCTCGCCAAACAGGGTGACGACACCGATCGCGGCCGCTGCCATGTTCGGCGGCGCCGTTTCGGTCGGAACCAGCACCATGACGATCGCCGCGACCGCCTGCCCCGCCTGGGAGACGAACAATACGGCCGCCAACAACCAGAGATGACCATACATCGGCGGCCAGAGCAGGATCAGCGGCAGCACGGTGCAAAGCGGTGCCGAGACCAGCAGGGTCGCCCGCCGGCCGATCCAATCGGACACCGTGGCGACCGCACAGCCGATGAAGAAGCTGCCCAGCCCGGCGGCGCCCATGAGAAAGCCGGCGGTCGTCGGCGGCTGGCCGGCTACATGAATGATGTAGAGCGGACAAAAAGTGTTGTAGAGAATCAACCAGCCGACGAAGCCGATGTTACCGATCGCGGCCAGTTGGATATTGCGGTACTTGAGCAAGGCCAGGAAGTCGCGCACCCGCGGCCTGACCGGCGCCGAGGCTGCGGCCTCGACCTGACCGGCGTCGCGGGGCTCGCGCACGAACAGCCAGATCACGATGGCCAGAATCACACCCGGCGCACCGGCCACCACGAATGCCCAGCGCCAGCCGAAACGGGAAGCGATCTGCGTCGTCAGTACCGGCGCCACCGCAAAACCGATCAGCGCGGCCGCGGAGACGACAATCCCCGTGTTGCGGCCACGTCGCTTCGGATGCGAGGCCTTTTCCACCAGCGTGTTCATCACCGACCAGCACGGGCCTTCGGCGACACCCACGGCGCCGCGCAGAATCAGCATGTCGAAGAAGTTGCGCGCCGCGCCGCACAACCAGGAAAGCCCCGCGAAGGCGAACACTGCCGGCACCAGCACCGGCTTGCGGCCAAAGCGGTCGGAAACGGCACCGAAGACAAACGACGACACCGCCCAGGTGATCGCCAGAATACTGGCCAGCTCGCCAATCTGGCCGGCGCTGAGATGAAAGTCCTTGGCAATGAACGGGGCCAGATAGAGCTCGGCCATACGGTCCAGAAAAACCGTGCCCCAGGTTAGAAACATCAGGCCAACGATGAAGGTTTCGTATCGGGAATCGTGTCGCATGGCGTACATCGCCGAGCCCCGGATGCATTCGCCGCGGGCCCGCCTCCAGGTTGATGTTCACAAAGCGTACACATGTACGCATCCTGGATTTAATATACGCAAGGCGCGCGTGGCGCCATACACTCCATAAGTCGTAACGGCCCGTGAACACGATCGCGAGGCTCGCATGGCGTGCGACGCAAAAATCACAGCCATCACGCACGCCCGGCTTCGTGCCCGCGTTATTTCAATTCCCCGCCCGGCGCGGAAGAACTCGCCGGTGCCGGCCGTCGCGGTGGGCTGGTTGATCGTCTCGAGCGCCATGATGCAGGCCGCGTTGCGCAGGTCGACGCCGTCGTTTTTGGCGCAGTCGGCCGGGGCCGGGTGGCTTCGACCATGCGATCGTCGAGCCGCGCGGCGACGGTCTGAGTCGTCCGAGTACCGGGCCTGGCGACTCCCCCCCCCCCCACTCGACGTGGCTTACCGGCACCCCGCCGACGTTGGCGAGAATATCCGGCCGCACGGAGCCGCGTTGTCAATGCGCGTGGCATCCGGCTGAGCCCGCCGACGGGCGACATCCCGGGGAATCCGGGCCAGATCGAGCGCGGCCTCGATGCGCGCGCTCGCGCCCTCAAACAGACCGGGCATAATCGTGGCCAACTCATGCGGGATTCAAGGCCAAGGCTGACGTGTCGGCACCGCCCCTTGGAATCCGTAGCTTTCCGGCACGGCGGCGCTGGCCGCTTTCTGGACATCGGGGACACGCCATGGAATGGATCCTGCTTTTCGGCGCCGCACTCGCCGCCGGCGCCCTCAACGCCCTGGCCGGCGGCGGCAGCTTTATCACCCTGCCGGCCCTGCTGTTCTACGGCCTGCCGCCCACCGCCGCCAACGCTACCAGCGCGAGCGCGGTGCTACCGGGCTACGTCACCACGCTGTTTCGCCTGCGGCGCAGTGTCGAGGCCCCGCCGGGGCTGAACCTGGCCGCCATGATCGCAATCGCCGCGGCTGGCGGGGTGAGCGGCGCAGCCTTGCTGCTGGCGACGGGCAACCGTGCATTCGCAGCAATCGTACCCTGGCTCATGGCCGCGGCCACGCTGATCTTCGCCGCCGGGCCCTGGATCAAACGGGCGACCCGCGACCGCCGCGCACCGCGCTGGGTGGCGGTACCCGGGCTGTATCTCACCTGTGCCTACGGCGGCTACTTCAACGGCGGCGTCGGTATCATCATGATTGCCGTGCTCGGCCTGTTGGGCCAGAAGCGCCTGTTGTCCTCGGTGGCGATGAAGGCGGTCACCTCGGCCGTGCTGACCATTATTTCCGTGATCACCTACGCTGCGTTCGGGCTCGTGCACTGGCGCCTGGCGGCCCTCATGGCCAGCGGCGCGCTGATCGGCGGATGGGTCGGCGCCACTGCCGGTGACACGATCAACCCACGCTGGCACCGCATCGGTATTGTGGCGATCGGCGCCGCCATGACCGCCGTCATGTTCTGGCGCGGCGTCTGAGATGTCGCGGCGTGTGCTGGTCAGCCCGACACCACTGGCTTAGTCTGGCGCGATCAAACCAAACCAGACCCATCTCATGGATAAAGTGATGATCGTCACCGGCGGCAGCCGGGGTATCGGTGCCGCGACCTCGTTGATGGCGGCCAAATACGGCTATGCCGTGGCCGTGAACTTCCGCGGCAATCGGGAAGCGGCCGAAGCCGTGGTCACGGCGATCGAGAAGGACGGCGGGCGCGCCATCGCGGTGCAGGCCGATGTATCCAACGAGGACGACGTGGTGGCCCTGTTCGAGGCGGTCGATGAACGTCTCGGCCCGGTCACCGCGCTGGTCAACAATGCCGGCATCGTGGACAAGCCGAGCGCGGTGGCCGATATGAGCGCGGCGCGCGTCGAGCGGATGATGAAGATCAACGTGGTCGGCCCGTTTATCTGCGCCCGCGAGGCGATCCGGCGCATGGGCACCGCCCACGGCGGCGCTGGCGGGGTGATCGTGAACGTGTCGTCCGCAGCCAGCCACGCCGGCGGGGGCGGCGGCGCCGGTACGTATATAGACTACGGCGCCTCCAAGGGCGCGATCGACACCTTCACCGAGGGCCTGGCGCGAGAAGTCGCCAGCGAGAATATCCGCGTCAATGCCGTGCGCCCGGGCGTCATCGACACCGAAATCCACGCCAGCGGCGGCCAGCCGGACAAGCCGCAACAGGCGGCGGCCCGGATTCCGCTCGGCCGCGTCGGCACGCCCGAGGATATCGCCGAAGCGATTCTGTACCTCAGCGAAGCCGAGTTCACCACCGGCGCCTTTCTCGACGTCGACGGCGGCGTCTGAGCTGGCCGGTGCGGCGCGAAAGCATCGCGCCGCGCCTCGATCGTCCCTACACTGGGATGATCAGAACCCGCTGCGACGCACCATGTCCCGCCTCAAACCCCATACCGAGCAGATCGCCGCGGATCTGGCCCAGCGGCACGGCTTCAGCAGAGACGCCGTCCGCCACATGATCCGTACGGTCGACGCCGGCTGGGGCGGCATGGCGGCGTTCGATCATCCCGAGTTCGGCGGCCCGGGCCAATGGATGCAGGGTGGCATGATCATGCTCAGCGAGCCCTTCAACCACAGCCTGCGGGCACGGGTCGACGCCCTATGCAGCGAGATCGCCGGTGTCTACGCAGCCGACGGCCCGCTGACCGAGCGCAGCCCGCAGGCCGGGGCGCCGGCCTGGCCGGAATACCTGGGCACACCGACCGCGACCGGCAGCCAGGGTGATCTGCACTATGCCTGGTTCGCTGACCAGCACCGCCTGGCCTTGATGCGGCACGGCCAGCTCCAGATCTTCGATACGGGCGATCACCGCATAACGGGGGTGGCGCAGCAGCAGGGCCACAGCCATGGCAACATCCAGTTCACCAGCCAGAACGGCACCATCGATCTCGCCTCGCTGACCCCGATCGACAATCCGACGACAAAGACGGACGAGCCTTCCACGGGGCCGTCATCGTCATCGAACCGGCGTGGCGGCGACGATATCATCGCCGCCATCGAACGTCTCGGCGAGCTCCGCGAGCGCGGCCTGCTCACAGAGGATGAGTTCAAGGCTAAAAAGACCGAGCTGCTGTCGCGTCTTTGAGCCTGCGCGCAACGGCGCGCGCCGGCGCTGCCCCATCGCTCGGCCTCACGGCGGTCGTACAACTGGACGCCGACGAAAATGGCCAGCCTCGGGGTTTGCGGTACGTCGGGTATTGTCACGCGTGACGCTCAAGGGCAGGACTGATATTCACGAAGGCATGCCACACGGCGACACCCAGACCGATATCCTCGGCCCGAAGCCCTGATCGTTTGCCGGGTTAGTAGGGCTTCGTGATACACCGTGGTGATTCATGCGTCGGGCAACCGGTTCACAAGGGAAAATTCTGATGTTCAAGTGCGTTCTACCGATCGCCGCGGCCGTCGTGGCGGCGAGCGCCCAGGCCGCCTGGGCCGATACGTCCTCGACTCAAACCGCGCCGCCGGCCAAGAGTGCCGCCGATTCACCGAGCCACACGCAGGTCGCCCGCGAGACGCTCGACAACGGCCTGCAGGTGATCGTGGTGCCGGATCGCCTGGCGCCGGTGGCGACCACGATGCTCACCTACAAGGTGGGCTCGCGCGAAGCGCCGAAGGGCTTTCCCGGCATGGCCCACGCCCAGGAGCACATGATGTTCCGCGGCGCGAAGGGTTTGTCGGCACAGCAGATCGCCGGCATCAGCGCCGCGCTCGGCGGCCAATCGAACGCGTTCACGACCAACGATTCGACGACCTACTACTTCACCGTCCCCAATCAGTTCACCGACGTGGCCCTGCGGCTGCACGCCGAGCGCATGAAGAGCGTGCTCGACAAGCCCGCCGACTGGAAACAGGAGCGCGGCGCGATCGAGCAGGAAGTCAGCCAGGACATGTCGTCGCCGATCCAGGTCGCGATCAAGCGCATGCGCGAAGCGCTCTACCAGGGCACGCCCTACTCGCATGATGCGCTTGGCACGCGCGCGTCGTTCAACAAAACGACCGCCAAGATGCTCAAGCATTTCCACGACCAGTGGTATGCGCCGAACAATGCGGTGCTGGTGGTCGCCGGCAATGTAGACGCCGACAAGATCCTGGCCGAGGCCAAGAATCTGTTCGGCGGCATCCCGTCCAAGAAACTGCCCGAACGCAAGCCGGTCAAACCCGGCAAGATCGAATCCAAGACCATCCACATGCCCACCGACAGCGGCTACGGCTTCGCGCTGATCGGCTCGCGGGCGCCGGGCAGCCGCAATGCACAGGCCATGGCCACCACCGAAGTGCTGGCCAGCGTGCTCAACAATCCGCGCGGCCCGCTCTACACGCAGATGGTGGCCAGCGGCAAGAGCCTGGCCGCGCGCTACACCACCCTGCCGGCGGCGCTCGGTTCGATCGGCGTGAGCTATGTCGTGTTTCCCAAGGGCGCGGATGCCGATGCGCTGGTCAAGCAAATGCGCTCGATTCTCGGCAATATCGCCAAGCACGGCATCAGCCCCGATCAGGTCGCCGCCGCCAAGCGCCAGCTCGTCACCCAGGACACCGCCGCGCGCGATTCGATCTCGGGGCTGGCGCATCGCTGGACCCAGGCCGTGGCGGTGGATCACCTGCAATCGCCGGCCGATCAGCTGGCCGCGATCAAGAACGTCACCGCGGCCGACGTGAACAAGATGCTGGCCAAACTGGTCCAGCCGGACCAGAGCGTGCTGGCCATTCTCAAGCCGGAAGGCTCGGGCGCGCCGCAGACCGGCGGCGGCTATGGCGGCAGCGAATCGTTCTCGCCGAAGAACGTCGGCCACGTGAAACTGCCGGACTGGGCGGCCAAACCGCTATCCAAGATCACCACGCCAGCGCAATCGATCAAACCGGTGGCAACCACGCTCGATAACGGCGTGAAGCTGATCACGGTGCCGTCGAACTCGGTCCATGCGGTGCACGTCTACGGCCATATCCGCAACGAGCCGGATCTGGAAACGCCGAAGAACCAGGAAGGCGTGAGCGATGTGGTCTCCGAACTGCTCGACTTCGGCACCACCCGGCACGATCGCAAGGCCTACCAGGCGGCACTCGACGCCATCGGCGCCCAGGCCTCGGCCGGCACCAACTTCTCGCTCACCGTGCTGCCCGATCATTTCGACAAGGGCCTCGACCTGCTGGCCGAGAACGAGTTGCACCCGGCCCTGCCCAAACCTGCCTTCAAACGCCTGCAGCAACGCGCGGCGGCGTCCCAGGCCGGCACCATCGCCAGCCCGGACTTCAAGGCCAACCAGGCGATGAAAAAGGGCATCCTGCCGAAGGGTGACCCGGCGCTGCGTTTCGCCACGCCGAAATCGATCGCCGGGCTTACCTACAGCGATGTCACCGCCTATTACCACAAGGTATTCCGCCCCGATCTGACCACGATCGTGGTGGTGGGCGACATCAGCCCCGATCGGGCCAAAAAGGCCGTGGCCGGTGCCTTCGGCGACTGGCAGGCCCACGGTCCCAAGCCGGACGTGACCCTGCCGAAGATCGGCGACAATAAATCGAGCTTCCACCACGTCCCCGACAAGTCGCAATCGCAGGATACGGTCCAGCTCGCCGAGTCCCTCGGGCTGACCCCCAACGCGCCGGACTATCGTGCCCTGAAGATGGCCAACCAGGTGCTCACCGGCGGCGCCTTCGCCAGCCGGCTGTATCGCGAACTGCGCGTGCAGCGCGGGCTGGTCTATTACGTGTCGTCGGGCCTCGATACCTCGCGCACCCGGACCCAGCTTGCCTTCCAGTATGGCAGCGACCCGGACAAGGTCGACGAAGCCGACAAGCTGATTCGCCAGGCGCTGGTGCGCATGGCCAAGGTACCGGTCTCCAGCAACGAACTGCACCGCGCCCGCGCCGGCCTGATCCGGCAGGTGCCGCTCAACGAAGCCGGCGCCGACTCGATCGGCTACGGGCTGCTGTCACGCGTCGAACTCGACCAGCCGCTGAACGAGCCCTACCGCGCGGCCCGGGCTTACCAGTCCATCGATGCCAAACAGATCCAGGCAGCCGTGAAGAAGTGGTTCCGGCCGGGCGACCTGGTGCGCGTCGTGCAAGGGCCGAAGCCGAAATAGGCGCCTCGACGCCGGCCGTGGCCACCGCTACGGCCGGTCTTTTCGAAACATGTGCATCTCCCGGATGACGGATCGCATCGGCCGATGCGCGTCGGGACCATTGCCGTTCGCGCCAGACGCGCTAGTCTGGTTGTTCCGCACCCGGTAATGGTGGCTCATGCGCATCGGTTTGTTCGTCCCCTGTTTCATCGACGCCTTCTATCCGCAGGTCGGCATCGCCACGCTCGAGTTGCTGGAGCGTTTTGGCTGCGCGGTCGATTATCCGTTCGACCAGACCTGCTGCGGCCAGCCGATGGTCAACTCCGGCTGCCACGCGGAAGCCGCGGCGACCGAGCAGTTGTTCGTGGACAACTTCGCCGCTTACGACGTGATCGTGGCGCCTTCGGGTTCCTGCGTGCACCAGATTCGCGACAACCTCACCGCGGTCGAGCAGACCGCGGCGGTCCAGCACGTGCGCGCCAACACGTTCGAGTTGGTCGAGTATCTGCACGACGTATTGAAGGTTGGCGCCTTTCCCTGGGCGAAATTCCCGCATAAGGTCGGCTACCACGATTCCTGCAACACGTTGCGCAACCTCGGCCACGGCAAACCGAGCGAGCTGCGCGGGCCGGATTTTTCCAAGCCGCGCGCCTTGCTGGAAAAAGTCGAGGGCATCGAGCTGGTCAGCCCGGCCCGGCCGGATGAATGCTGTGGTTTCGGCGGCACGTTCTCGGTTACCGAGCCGGAAGTCTCGGGCCGCATGGGCCGCGACAAGATCGCCGATCATGGCCGCGCCGGCGCCGAGTACATAGTCTCCGCCGATACCTCCTGCCTGATGCACCAGCAGGGTTGCGCCAAACGCATCGGTGCGCCGATCCGGTTCAAGCACATCGCCGAAGTCCTCAATGGGAGCGCGGCATGAGTACGCCCGATCCGAACCAGACCCTCAATTCCGCCGAGGCCGTGCACGAAGCCCAGCCGAAACCGGCCAAGGCCCGCCCGGGCCAGCGAGTCGACCACGCGGGTGCGGCGCGCGAGTTCCTGCACTCTCCGGTCCACGCCCAATCGCACGACGAACGCGTCTGGGCCATGCGCCAGCGCCGCGACACGGCGATGGAAACCATTCCGGAATGGGAGGAACTGCGTGATCTGGCCAGCCAGATCAAGACCCATGCGCTGACCCATCTCGACAAGTACCTGGAGCAGTTCGCCGACAATGCGGCGGCCAACGGCGTGCACGTACACTGGGCCGGCGATGCCGCCGATCACAACCGTATCGTGCACGAGATCTTTACCCGCCACGGCGTGAAAAAGGTCATCAAGTCCAAGTCGATGCTGATGGAGGAATGCGGCTTCCGCCATTACATGGAAGGCGTGGGCATCGATATCGTCGAAACCGACCTCGGCGAGCGCATCCAGCAGCTCGACAAAGAGGACCCGAGCCACGTGGTCGTGCCCGCCGTACACAAGATGCGCTCGGACGTCTCGCAGGTGTTCGCCAAGACACTCGGCTCCGACCCGAACAACGACGACGCGCATTACCTCACCGAGCAGCAACGCCAGGCCACCCGCCCGCTGATTCTGGATGCCGATGCCGGCATGACCGGCGCCAACTTCGCCATCGCTGAAACCGGCGGCTTCGTGGTTTGTACCAATGAAGGCAACGCCGATCTCTCGGCCAACGTGCCGAATCTGCATGTGGCCTCCATCGGCATCGAAAAGATCGTGCCGAAGCTCTCCGACCTGGGCGTGTTCATCCGGCTGTTGTCGCGCTCCGCTCTCGGCTCGCCGATCACCCAGTACACCTCGCACTTTCGCGCGCCCAAGTCGGGCGGCGAAATGCATATCGTGCTGGTCGACAACGGTCGCTCGAAGCGCCTGGCGGACGAACGCTTCTGGTCGTCGCTGAAATGCATCCGCTGCGGGGCCTGCATGAACACCTGCCCGGTGTTTCGCCGCTCCGGCGGGCTCTCCTACGGCGCGACCTACACCGGCCCGCTCGGGCTGATTCTCGACCCGTCGATCGACGCGTATCGCTATTCCAACCTGCCGTTCGCCTCGACGCTCAACGGCAGCTGCACCAATGTCTGCCCGGTCAAGATCAACATCCACGAGCAGATCTTCGAATGGCGCCAGGTGCTGGCCGAGGACGACATGATCCCGTGGACCAAGAAATCCACGCTCGCCGCCGCCGGGCGTACGCTGGCCTCGCCGCGTGCCTACCGTACGGCGATCAAATCCGCCCACTCGGCGCTCAAGCATCTCCCCGACTGGGCGCTCTACAACAAGCTCAACGCCTGGGGCCAGGTCCGCGACCTGCCCGAAGTGCCGGCCGAGGGCAGCTTCCACGACTGGTATCGCAAACATCGCATGGACCAATCCGAAAGCGCGAGCGGAGATAGCGAATGAGAGGCCGCAACGAAATCCTGGCCGACATCCGCGCCAACAAACCCAAATTCTCGGCTCCAGCCCCCGACGTGCCGAACTACGACGGCGACTATCCGGCCGATACGGCCGGCCTGCAAGGCCGCTTCATCGCCGTGCTCGAAAAAATGGGCGGCGCCTGGGCCGAGCCGGAAGCGGGCGAGCCCCTTGAGGCCACCCTGCGCCGGGCGCTCGCCGACCGGCTCGACGCCAACAGCATCATCGCCTCGAACGTAGGCGAGATTAAAGGCAACCGCCCCGTCCGCGCCGACGACACCCCGGCGTCGCTGCACGATGTCGATGTTGCCGTGCTGCGCGCGCGCTTCGGTGTGGCCGAAACCGGCAGCGTGTGCTTTACCGAAGCCGAACTCACCGCCAACGCCGTGGCCTATCTCGCCCAGCACCTCGTCGTCCTGCTCGACCCGGCCGCGATCGAGACCAACCTGCACCGGGCCTACCGGCGCGACGACTACAAAACCGCCCGCTACACGGTTTTCCACACCGGCCCATCGGCCACGGCGGATATCGAGGGCGTGCTGGTACGCGGTGCCCAGGGGGTGCGATCGTTGACGGTGATACCGGTTCGGTAAACCGGAACAGCCGATTGCATTGTGGCGGGTTTTGCTGCGAACTGGGTCGCGTGGTGAATTATTCGGGCGAGCCGTCTGCGGATGAGTGATAACAAACAAGCGCCGCTGCTGATCTATCAAGACGATGACAAATCCGTCGAAGTTCGACTGGACACATCGCAAGAAACGGTTTGGCTGACACAACGGCAGATGGGCGAGGTATTCGGCACCTCACCGGAAAACGTGCTGATGCATCTGCAAAACATATACGCCGACGGCGAACTGGCGGCATCGGCAACTACTAAGGATTTCTTAGTAGTTCGCCAGGAAGGCAAACGCCGGGTCCGGCGAGAGATCCGACACTACAACCTCGACGCCATCATCTCGGTCGGCTACCGCGTCAATTCCAAGCGCGCCGTACAGTTCCGTCAATGGGCAACGCGCGTATTGCGCGAACACCTTGTACAAGGCTGGACGCTCGCGCGACAGCGCTTCGAAACGAACGCGCAGGAACTCGACGCCGCGATGCGGCTGCTGCGGCAGACCGCCCAAAGCCCAGCGCTCGATGCCACAACAGGCCGCGGCCTGGTCGATATCGCGACCCGCTACGCGCAAACCTTTCTGCTGCTTCAGCGCTACGACGAAGGCCTGCTCACCGAACCACGAGCCGAGACTGGCGGACGCCTGCCGAGCCTGGCCGAGGCGCGCAAGGCGCTTGCCGATCTCAAGGCCGATCTCATCGAGCGCGGCGAAGCCACCGATCTTTTCGCCCGCGAACGCGGCGACGGTTTCGACGCCCTATTGACCAATCTGGATCAGAGCGTATTCGGCGAACCCGCCTATCCCACCATCGAAGCCAAGGCCGCCCACCTGCTCTACTTTGTGATCAAGAACCACCCGTTCGCCGATGGCAACAAGCGCAGCGCGGCATTCCTGTTCGTCGATTTTCTGTATCGCAACAATCGCTTGCTGGACAACAACGGCAACGTCCTCATCAACGACGTCGGCCTGGCCGCGCTCACATTGCTTGTCGCCGAATCCGACCCGGCCAATAAGGATGTGATGATCCGGCTGGTGATGCACATGCTGACCACCGTCGAATAGCATCACTGGGTACGCTCGTCCCGGCACCGATCAATCGGCGCCGCCTGCACCATGTAATCCAACTCAATCATGGGCTGGGGGAACGAACACAGCCATTAATTCGAGTGTGCGCGGCGTCGCTGTTGCGGGCTCGATCCGGCCGCGATCGAGACCAACTTCCATCGCGCCTAACAACGCAACGACTACAAAAACGCACGCCACACGGTTTTACACATGGGGCCGTCGGCCACCGCTTGGGAATATCCCGGTGCCGGGCCGCGCGTGATTGTTGAACAATCTAAGACGCTGAGGCATGGTTTAGCAAGATACCGCAGCAGAGGCTATTCGCGATGACGGCCATCGACATCAACAGCGACGTGGGCGAATCCTTCGGCCGCTGGCACCTCGGCGACGATGCCGCGATCTTCGAATCGGTGTCCAGCGCCAATGTAGCCTGTGGCTTTCATGCCGGCGACCCGTCCACGCTCGCCCAAACCTGTCGCGACGCGGTCGCCGCGGGCGTGACCATCGGCGCACACGTGTCCTATCGCGATCTCGCGGGCTTTGGCCGCCGCTTTCTCGACTGCTCGGCAAGCGAACTCGCCGACGATATCCTCTACCAGATCGGCGCGCTGGATGCGTTCGCCCGGGCCGCCGGGGCGCGCGTGCGCTACGTTAAACCACACGGCGCGCTCTACAACGCCGTCGTGGCCCACGAGGCGCACGCCCAGGCCGTCGTCGACGCGATCCGGGCCTACGACGGCAGCCTGCCTGTGCTCGGCCTGCCGGGTGCCGTGGTGCTCAAGAAAGCCGAAGATCAGGGCCTGCGCGGGATCGTCGAGGCCTTCGCCGATCGCGCCTACAACGCCGATGGCACGCTGGTCTCGCGGCGCGAGAAAGACGCAGTACTGGAGGACGACGACACCATCACCGCCAACATGATCCGGCTGGCGAAGGCGGGCGTGCTGATCGCGCGCGACGGCACCGAAATCCACGTCGATGCGGCCAGCATCTGCGTGCACGGCGACAGCCCGCATGCCGTGGCGACTGCCGCGGCCGTGCGTCGCGCGCTGGCGGACGCCGGAATCGAGATCCGCAGCTTCGTATGAGCGGCGGCCCCATACGATGGGTCGGCAGCCGGGCCGTACTGGTCGAGCGGGACACGCTGGACGAGGTGCTTGCCCTGCATGCATATCTGCTCGATCGCCCCCTGCCCGGACAGATCGATCTCGTGCCGGCTGCGAAGACGCTGCTGATCAAGTGCGACTCGCACCGCAATGCGGCCCGGGCCCACGCCGCCGTGCACGACATCCACGCTCCGCCGATCGAGCAGGCCGACGGCAAGACCGTCGAGATCGAGGTGGTCTACGACGGCGAGGATCTGGAAACCGTGGCCGAACTGACCGGGCTTGGCGTGGACGGCGTGATCGAAGCCCATACGCGCCAGACGTGGCGCGCCGCCTTCAGCGGCTTCGCCCCGGGCTTCGTGTATCTCGCCGCCGAGGATGACACGCTCGATGTACCGCGCCGCGATTCGCCGCGTACCGCCGTACCGGCCGGCTCGGTGGCCCTGGCCGGCCCGTTCAGCGCCGTGTATCCGCGCCGCTCGCCCGGCGGCTGGCAGCTGATCGGCCGGACCGATGCGCGCGTCTGGGATATCGAGCGCGAGGAACCGGCATTGATCCAGGCCGGCGATCTCGTGCGCTACAAAGCCGTCGACCGCCTGCAGCGCGAACAGGGTGACGAGACCACAGCCCGCGCGGAGGCACCGGACACCGTCGCCAAACCGGCCCTCGAGATCGTGGACCCCGGCCTGCAGTCGCTGATCGAGGATCTCGGCCGGCCCGGGCTGAGCCATCTCGGCGTATCGGTCTCGGGGGCGGCCGACGAAGCCGCGGCGCGCCAGGCCAACCGGCTGGTCGGCAACCGGGCCGACGACGCGGTGATCGAAACCCTGCTGGGCGACCTGACGATCCGTGCGCGCGGCGATCTAACGCTGGCCCGGACCGGCGCCGACACGCAAGCCACGATCGACAGCGAACGCGGCCCGCGCACGGCCCCGCTCCGGGCGCCGTTCGCCCTGCACGATAGCGAAACACTGACGCTGGCTACGCCGCAACGGGGCCTGCGCAGTTATATCGCCGTGCGCGGCGGGCTCGATGTACCGGCCGTGCTGGGGAGCCGTTCGCACGATGCCCTGTCCGGCATCGGGCCCGAACCGCTGGCCGCCGGCCGCGTGCTGCCGGTCGGGGCCGCCGGACCGTCGCATATCGTCGGCGCACCCGAACCCACGACCCTCGCCGAGCGCGACGAAGACAAGACCGTCGCGCTGCGCATCGTCCTCGGCCCCAGAGACGACTGGTTCAGCCCCGCCACCCGGGCGCGCTTCACCCGCCAGCGCTGGCGCGCGACCGAGCAGTCCAACCGTGTCGGCGTACGCCTGGATCTGGACACCGACAACGACAACGGCGCGGCACTCGAGCGCGACCGCGACGGCGAACTCCCGAGCGAGGGCACGGTGCCCGGCGCCCTGCAGATACCGCCGTCGGGCCTGCCCGTGCTGTTTCTGAAGGATCATCCGGTTACAGGCGGCTATCCGGTGATCGCCGTGGTCATCGCCGAAGACCTGCCCCTCGCCGCCCAGATCGCGCCGGGCGAGGCCGTGCGCTTCGCGGTGGTCGATCCAGACACGCTGGCGCCGATCGAAGACGACCAGGACGACGGCCGACCGCCGGCCGAGGAATCGCCATGAAGAAAGTACTGATCGCCAACCGCGGCGAAATCGCCGTACGCATCGTGCGGGCCTGCCGCGATGCTGAGCTCGCCTCGGTGGCCGTCTATGCCGACAACGACGCCGATGCGCTGCACGTGCGTCTGGCCGATGCCGCCTACGGCCTCGAGGGGACCACCGGCGAACAGACGTATCTGAATATCGACAAACTGCTGGACGTCGCTGAACACGCCGGCGCGGATGCGGTACACCCGGGCTACGGCTTTCTCTCCGAGAACGCGGATTTCGCCCAGGCGGTGATGGATGCCGGGCTGATCTGGATCGGGCCGTCGCCACAGGCGATTCGCGATCTCGGCAACAAGGTCACCGCGCGCGAAATCGCGGTCGCCACCGGCGCACCGCTGGTGCCGGGCTCGAACGGGCCGGTCGACAATGCCGATGCGGTGCGCGAATTCGCCGAGGCACACGGGCTGCCGATTATCATCAAGGCAGCGTTCGGCGGCGGCGGACGCGGCATGAAGATCGTGCGCCGCGCCGAGGATATCGAGGACGCCTTCGATTCGGCGGTGCGCGAGGGCAAGACGGCCTTCGGCCTCGGCGAATGCTTCGTGGAACGCTTTCTCGACAAACCGCGGCACGTCGAAGCACAGATCCTGGCCGATACCCACGGCCATATCATCGTCGTGGGCACGCGCGACTGCTCGCTGCAACGGCGCAACCAGAAGCTGGTCGAGGAAGCCCCGGCGCCGTTTCTCAGCGATGCGCAGCGCGCCGAAATCCATCGCTCGGCCAAGGCGATCTGCCGCGAGGCGGGTTATACCGGGGCCGGCACCGTCGAATACCTGGTCGGCCACGAGGGCGAAATCTCCTTTCTCGAAGTCAATACCCGCCTTCAGGTCGAGCATCCGGTCACCGAGGCCACCAGCGGCATCGATCTGGTGATCGAACAGTTTCGGATCGCCGACGGCCAGGCACTGCGCGTGACCGAGGACCCCGAACCGAGCGGCCATGCCTTCGAATTCCGTCTCAACGCCGAGGACCCGGCGCGCGGGTTCCTGCCGTTCCCGGGCACAGTCGAAACTTTCGAAGCACCGACCGGCCACGGCATTCGTATCGATACCGGCGTGCGCTCCGGCTCGGTGGTGCCGGAGACCTTCGACTCCCTGCTGGCCAAGCTGATTGTGCATGGTGAGACGCGCCCTCAGGCGCTCGCACGCGCCCGGGCCGCGCTGGACGAGCTCGTGATCAAAGGCCTGCCGACCGTCGTGCCCTTTCATCGCGCCGTGCTCAACGAGCCGGCGTTCACCGATGCCCACACCTTCGACGTCCACACAAGCTGGATCGAGACCGAATTCAGGCAGCGGCTGGCCGCGTCGCCGGAGCTGGCGGCCGCCACGCCGGATGGCACGCGACAAAAACTGACGATCGATGTCGATGGCCGCGCGGTACAGCTTGGCCTGCCGGCTGCGCTCTATGCGGCCCTGATGCATCCCGGCCAGCACAGCACGGCGAGCGGGGCGCCGGACGCCGGCGAGGACGCGGCCGACGAATCGCAGGTCGTCGCCTCCATCAGCGGCAATCTCGTGAAATGGGTGGTCGAAGACGGCGCCGAAGTCGCCGCCGGCGAGGCGCTGGCCGTGCTCGAAGCAATGAAAATGGAAACCACCGTCGCCGCCCCGCGCGCCGGGCGGTTTTCACGCGGCGAACAACAGCCTGGCGATCGCGTGACCAACGGCGAGGCGCTGGGCCGCATCGAGTAGCATCGCGCTTTCGCCGCCAGAACGCCGAAACAGGACCATGAATTTGCGCGACAGCACACCAGTCACGATCGACGACCAGCCGCGGGCCGAACACGCCCACACCGGCGCCTGGGTTGCGGGCATCCTGCGCACGCGAATCGCCGATGGGCAGCTCAAGCCGGGTTCGCGATTGTCCGAACAGGCGCTGGCGACCGCTCTTGGGGTTTCGCGCAACACGCTGCGCGAAGCCTTCACCATGCTGGCGGCCGAATCGATCGTGCGGCGCATCCCCAACCGCGGCGTGTTCGTCGCCTCACCGGGCCCAGACGACGTGCGCGAAATCTACAACGTGCGCCGTGCGATCGAACCCGGCGCGGTGCTCTGGGGCCAGCCGAGCGAAGACGCGCTCGCACATATGGCGGCGATCATCGATCAGGCGCACCGTGCCCGCGATGCCGGCGACATCACGGCCATGGCCGACGCCAACCAGGCGCTGCACAAGGCGATCGTCACGCTCACCGGCAGCCGCACGCTCGAACGGCTCATGGAACGCGTGCTGGCCGAAATGCGCCTGATCTTCCACGCGATGGCGTCCATGCCCGACTTCCACAGCCATTACGTCGAACGCAACGGCGAACTGGTCGCCCTGCTACGCGCCGGCCGGCGGCAGGACGCCGCCGAGCGCCTGCGCCAATATCTGGACGTGGCAGAAACCGAACTGCTCGGGCATTTGGCCGCAACGCGATGACGGGATGGACGCGGCAAATAGCGAGGTGTCGCGATCGAGGCCGCTGAGCACGAGCCTCCTCGATTTAACCCAAACTACAGTCGAGTTGGGCCGGCGTTTTGCGCGCCGCGCGCCGCCGGCCGTCGCCGGCTCAGCCCATCAACTTCTCCAGCCCGCCCAGCGAACTGACGCCCAGAAACAACGTAAGCAGCCAGGCGATCGCCCCCACGCCGAGCAGCCAACGCGGATACGCGTAACCGCCAAGCAGATCGGGCCGGCGCCAGGCCACCCACAGCAGCAGACCGAAGCCCACCGGCAAGATCAGCCCATTGAAGGCGCCGGCGAAAATCAACAGCACCTGCGGCGCCTGCCCGAGCGCGGCGTAGATCGCGGCACAGCAGACGATGAACACCACCGTCACCCACTGGCGCGTACGCGGCGCGGTGCTCGACAGCGTGATGAACGATACCGACGTGAACGCCGCACCAATCACCGAAGTGAGCGCCGCCGCCCACAACACCACGCCGAACACGCGCATGCCGATGTCGCCGGCCGCCGCTTTGAAGGCATCCGCGGCCATGTTCTCGCCGGCGATATGCGCACCGCCCGCCACCACGCCCAGAATCGCCAGGAACAACAATGCCCGCATCACGGCCGTAATGACGATGCTCAGCACCGAACTCCTGGCGATCTCGCCTGCATATTCCGGACCTTTGGCACCGGAATCCAGTAGCCGGTGCGCCCCGGCATAAGTGATGTAGCCGCCGACCGTGCCGCCGACCAGTGTCGTGATCACCAGGAAATTGATCTGGCTCGGCAGCACTGTGTTCGTGAGTGCGGCGCCCAGGGGCGGGCTGGATACGAACGCCACATAGAGCATCAGCACGATCATCACCGCGCCGAGCCCCATCACCACACGATCCAATGCCACGCCGGCCTTGCGGATCGAGAAAATGCCCACCGCGATTGCCGCCGAAACCACACCGCCAATCTTGGGGTCCACGCCGAGCATGGCGTTCGCGCCCAGCCCTGCACCGGCGATGTTACCGACGTTGAACACCACCCCGCCGAGAAACACCAGCGCCGACAAAAACCAGCCCAACCCGGGCGCCACCCGGTTGCCGAGCTCCTGCGTACGCAGCCCCGACACGCCGACCACACGCCAGACATTGAGCTGCACCGCAATATCCAGCAGCGTCGACACGAGAATGGCGAACGCGAACGCCGCGCCCATCTGCACCGTGAACACCGTGGTCTGGGTAATGAACCCGGGCCCGATGGCGCTCGTGGCCATCAGGAACACCGCGCCCAGCATCGCCGTCCGCCTGGCCCCGGACATCATCCGGCCGTTCGAAAGCGCATCTGCCATGTGTCACTCCAGTGGGAATAGGCGAGCCGGAAAGCCCACGATCGAATCTAGCAATTGTTGAACAATCCAGAAAGACTATTGTTCAACAACTTTCGTCGTAGGCGTCGCAAGCAGCGTGCCCTCAATTGCCCCGACCAAGCGCATTGCTCAGAGCCGATCAATCGTCGATCCGGGGCATGACAAACCTGTGGGCTTTGCGCCACCATGGAGCGCAAGCCACCTTCTTTATGTAACGGATACACAGCGGTCACTCGCATATTGCCTGGCGCCGATTCCGATACGGCCAATAAAAAATATGGCGCCGGGCCAGTAATAACCGTGCCGACCGCTGCCTAATGGCATCACTGGAAGCCGCTATCGATTGCCGGAGCCTGGCATGACCGACATCGTTCTTCGCATCGAACTGTTGCACACCGACCCGCTCGTCTGGCGACGTGTGCTCGTCCCGGCACAGATCAACCTGCGCCGCCTGCACGACGTCATCCAGCTCGTCATGGGCTGGGAAGATGACCACCTCTATGAATTCGAGTGTGAGGGGCGTCGCTATGGCGAGCCTGACCCGTTCGGTGTTCCCGGCATGGATGACGTCGCGCAAGCAGCCAATCTGAAGCTGCAAACGCTGGTGGCGCGATTGAAGAAGAACGAATTCCACTACCTCTACGACTTCGGCGACGGATGGGAACACCGGATCGTCGTCGAACAAAGCGGGCTGGAAAACTCCAACCCGTGCCCTCGCGTACTGGACGGCGCCATGGCCTGTCCTCCCGAGGATATCGGCGGCATTCCCGGTTACGAGGCATTCAAGGCCGCCCTCGCCGGCCATGCGGACGAGCACGGCGAAATGCTGCTCGAAGCGATCGGTTCCGACTTCGACCCGACCCTATTCGACCAAAACGAGGCCGCCGCCGCGCTGGTGCCGATTCAGGCCGGTTTTCGTCGCACCTAAAAGCCTGTATGCAAGGCCTGCCGAATCGGTTCCACCACCCCATTTCAGGCGCCCAACTCAGGACACGAATCGCCTGTTTCGTTTATCGCGAATTGACTGACACTCCAACGACGTCATCGCGAGACACGCATAGCCGCAGAAACCTCTTCCACGTCGTGACCTGATGCCGAATACGCAGTCCTCGCCCTGCTGCGTCATCTTCTGGCCGCTATGGCCGAAGGGCATGCGATCGCGATCGTGCCGACGCATGCAGAACTCACCACGCAGCAGTCGGTCCATATGCTGAATGTTTCCCGGCCCCATCTGATCAGGCTCCTGCAAGCTGGCGAAATCCAGCACACCAAAACCGGCTCGCATCGCCATATCCATTACGAAGATATCTTTACCTATCAACAGGAGCAGCGGCCGAAAGCAGAAAGCTGCTGGCGGAACTCGCCGAGCAGGCTCAGGACGACAATATGGACGACTGATGCAGTTCATCGTCCTGCTCAACGCCTGCGTTTTCGATCCCGCCCCAGCTTTGCAGACAGCTAGAGTAGACCGATGCACGACGCGTGGATTCGTGACTTCCGGGCCGACGTCACCCCCGAACCTTCTGTTGCACACGCCTCATACGCTTGTTTCTAAAACGCATGCAGCGCCACGCAGCGGCGCAACAATACGTTAAAGTCAGGTTCCGGGGGACTAGACCGAGGGGACGGCTTGAATAAGCCAGACTTCAGCGAACGTGATATCTGCACCAAATTCATTACGCCGGCGCTCGAACGCGTTGGCTGGGATTTGCAGACCCAGGTCCGCGAGGAATTCTCGTTCACGGCAGGCCGCATTATTGTACGCGGGCGGTTGCATGCACGCGGGCGCCGCCGACGCGCTGACTACGTGCTGAGTTACCAGAAAAACCAGCCCATCGCAGTCATCGAAGCCAAAGACAACACGCATGCGCTTGGCGACGGCATGCAACAGGCCCTTTCGTACAGCGACGCTCTTGACGTACCGTTCGTGTTTACAAGCAACGGCGACGGCTTTCTGTTCCACGATCGCACCGGATTATCGGAGCATACGGAAACACCACTCACGCTCGACGAATTTCCATCACCCGACGAACTCTGGCGGCGCTACTGCCAACACAAGGGAATTGGCGAAGCTGCACAGCCGGCTGTGGAAGAACCGTACTACGACGACGGCAGCGGCAGAACGCCCCGCTACTATCAGACCGTAGCGATCAATCGCACCGTCGAAGCTATTGCCAAGGGTCAGAATCGCATTCTCCTTGTAATGGCAACGGGCACCGGCAAGACTTTCACCGCCTTCCAGATCATCTGGCGGCTCTGGAAAGCCGGGGAGAAGAAACGCATCCTATTTCTCGCCGACCGCAACGTGCTGGTAAACCAGGCCAAGAACAACGACTTCAAACCGTTCGGTCAGGCCATGACCAAGGTATCCAATCGCACGGTCGACAAGTCCTATGAGATCTATCTCGCCCTCTACCAGGCCGTATCAGGCAGCGAGGAAGAAAAGAACATCTACAAACAGTTCTCTCAGGAGTTCTTCGATCTCATCGTGATCGACGAATGCCACCGCGGTAGCGCAGACGCCGATTCGGCCTGGCGGCAGATTCTCGACCACTTTTCCAGCGCCACGCATATCGGGCTCACGGCGACGCCGAAGGAAACCAAAGCCGTTTCCAACATCGATTATTTCGGCGAGCCGATTTACACCTACTCACTCAAACAGGGAATCGAGGACGGGTTTCTTGCCCCCTACAAGGTCGTACGCATCGATCTGGATAAGGATCTGCAAGGCTGGCGGCCGATGGATGGGCAGACCGACAAGCACGGCCATCTCATCGAAGACCGTATTTACAACCTAAAAGACTTCGACCGCCAACTGATACTGGAAAAGCGCACAACCACGGTCGCAACGAAAGTAACCGAGTTCCTCGCCAGGACCGACCCATATCAAAAGACCATCGTCTTCTGTGAAGACATCGATCACGCCGAGCGCATGCGCCAGGCGCTGATCAATCTCAACCCGGAACGGGTACGGGAAAATCGCAAGTACGTGATGCGAATCACCGGCGACGAAACCGAAGGCAAGGCAGAGCTCGACAACTTCATCAACCCCGAAGAGTCCTACCCCGTCATCGCGACCACCAGCAAGCTAATGACAACTGGCGTCGACGCCCAGACCTGCAAGGTCATCGTACTTGACCAACGCATTCAGTCCATGACCGAGTTCAAGCAGATCATCGGTCGCGGCACGCGCATCAACGACGAGTTCAACAAACACTGGTTCACGATTCTGGACTTCAAGAAAGCGACCGAGCTGTTTGCCGACCGCGACTTCGACGGCGACCCAGTCAAGATTTACGAGCCCGACACCGGCCAATCCGTTGTGCCTGATGACGAGCAAGGAACCAACCCCGACACACCTGCGATCGCCGAAGAGCCGGAAAACTATGGCATCGATTCCGGCGAAGCATGGCACTCCGACGATACCGATGCCGACTGGAACGCAGATAATCAAAAAACTACCGGCCGTACCCGCTATGTGGTGGATAACGTCGAAGTAAACGTCGTCGCCGAGCGCGTCCAGTATCTCGGCCCGGACGGCAAGCTGATTACCGAAAGCCTCAAGGACTACACCCGCAAGAAGGTTCGCGAGCAATTCAGCTCGCTCGACGACTTCCTGCACCGCTGGAAAGCGGCCGACCGCAAGCAGGCCATCATCGATGAATTGGCCGAGAAGGGTGTGTTCTGGCACGACCTGATGGAGGATGTCGGTGAGAAACTGGGCGCCGAACCCGACCCGTTCGATGTCATCTGCCATATCGTCTACGATCAGCCGCCGTTGAGTCGCCGCGAGCGTGCCGAACAAGTGCGCAAGAACGACTACTTCAAGCGTTACGAAGGTGCCAGTCGCGCCGTCCTCGAGGCCCTGCTGACCAAATACACTGATACCGGCATCGAACCCATCGAGGACGTGAAAGTCCTAAAGCTCGATCCCTTCAGCCGGATGGGCTCGCCCATGGAATTGCTCGGCGCATTCGGTGGCAAGGAAGAATACCTCGCCGCGGTACGCGATCTCGAACAGGAGTTATATGCCTAAATGCTCGACTCACATCAGATACGCCGCGCGCTAGAACGGGCAGGGCTTAAGATTGAACGCGACCGTCCACGTATAAAAGGATTGGAAACGACGAATGGCGTACGGGTCTACCTGAAGACGTCTGGAATGGATGGAACGGCTGCCGCGCACGAAGCACCGCTTGTCTTAAATCCGACGCTAGCAGCGAAGAGCACGGACATCGACAAGATTGATGGACTGTCAGTTCAGTGGTCGGACCCATTTCACAACTCGAATATGGCCGGCTATCCCAAACGTCTACACACCGGGAAGACGCCGATCACGTATGGCTACGAGACTAATGTCGAGTCGGAAGAAGCCTTGCACGCGCTACTTGCCGTCATCGATCCGGCGGCCTATCGGGGTGCCCCAACCGCGTTCGACGACATCGAGGAGCAGCGGCGCGATCTGCCCGCAGATAACACGACTCGCAAGGCACTTATCGACGCCCGCCTCGGCCAGGGCAAGTTCCGGAAATCGCTTATCGACTACTGGGCAGGCTGCGCGGTCACGGGCGCCGAGAACCTCACCATGCTCCGCGCCTCTCACGCCAAACCTTGGAGGGTCTCGACCAACGTGGAACGCCTCGACGTTTACAATGGTCTGTTACTGACCGCGAACCTGGACGCGGCTTTCGATGCTGGGCTGATCACTTTCGAAGAGACTGGCGCCATACGTATCAGCCGTCACTTCGCCAACGCGGCGGCCTTCGGTATCGCCGCGGATATGCGCCTGCGCAGCATCGAAACAGCGCACGACAGCTATCTGCAACACCATCGCGAACACGTCTTCGAGCATTAAGTCATGTCCATAAGCACGACCGTCAAATCCATCCAGGACATCATGCGCAAGGATGTCGGCGTCGACGGGGACGCCCAGCGCATCGGCCAGCTCGTGTGGATGCTCTTTCTCAAGATCTACGATGATCGCGAGAAGGAGTGGGAAACCTTCGACGACGACTACCGCTCGCCGCTGCCGGAGCACCTGCGCTGGCGCAACTGGGCGGCTGACCCGGAAGGCGATACCGGCGAAAAGCTCAAGGCCTTCGTCGACAATACGCTATTCCCCGGGCTGCAGAACCTGCAGGCCCAGGGCAACGATTACCGCGGCCTGGTCATCCGCAATGTCTTCGAGGATGCCTACAACTACATGAAGTCCGGCCAGCTCCTGCGGCAGGTCATCAACAAGATTCAGGACGGCGTCGACTTCAACAAATCCAGCGAGCGCCACGAGCTGGGCGATCTCTACGAGCAGATCCTCAAGGACCTGCAAAGCGCCGGCAACGCGGGCGAGTTCTATACTCCGCGCGCCGTGACCGAGTTCATGGTCAACCGCGTCGACCCGAAGCTGGACGAAACCGTGATGGACCCGGCCTGCGGTACCGGCGGCTTCCTCACCGGTGCGATCGAACACAAGCGCCGCAACTACGTACAGACACCGCAGGATGAAGAAACGATCGCAAGCACCATCCACGGCATCGAAAAGAAACCGCTGCCCCACCTGCTCGCGACCACGAACCTGATCCTCCACGGCATCGACACGCCGAGCCAGATTAAGCACGACAACGCCCTGTCCTACCCACTGATCAGCTGGGGCCCGAAACACCGGGTCGATACGATCATCGCCAATCCCCCGTTCGGCGGCATGGAAGAAGACGGCGTCGAGGACAACTTCCCGCAAGCCTTCCGCACGCGCGAAACGGCCGATCTGTTCCTCACCCTGTTTCTGCAACTGCTCAAGAAAGGCGGTCGTGCGGCGGTCGTGCTGCCTGACGGCTTTCTGTTCGGCGAAGGCATGAAAACCCGCCTCAAGGAAAAACTGCTCGAGGAGTGCAACCTGCACACCATCGTTCGCCTGCCCAACGGCGTGTTCAATCCCTACACCGGCATCAAGACCAACCTGATGTTCTTCACCAAGGGGCAACCGACCGAAACCGTCTGGTACTACGAACATCCCTATCCCGAGGGCTATAAGAACTACAGCAAAACCAAACCGATGCGGTTCGAAGAATTCCAGACCGAGATCGATTGGTGGGGCACCGAGGCCGACGGCTTCGCGGCCCGTGTGGAAACCGAACAGGCCTG
This sequence comes from Salinisphaera sp. LB1, assembly GCF_003177035.1. Classification (NCBI taxonomy): domain Bacteria; kingdom Pseudomonadati; phylum Pseudomonadota; class Gammaproteobacteria; order Salinisphaerales; family Salinisphaeraceae; genus Salinisphaera; species Salinisphaera sp. LB1. Next base: position 1,186,323 of record NZ_CP029488.1, read on the forward strand.
GAAAGTTTCGATCGACGAGATTCGCGCGCGCAACTACAACCTGGACATCAAGAACCCGTTCCAGATCGAAGAAGAAATCCACGACCCGGACGAACTGCTGGCGCGATACGAACAGCAACAGGCCGAAATGCAGGCCCTGCGCGACGAGTTGAAGACGATTCTGGGCGAAGCGCTGGCGCCTAAAGACGAATCCGAGCAGGCGCGGCGTTCGGCATGAGTGTGGAGCTGCTCATTACCGAGCATCTGGATCTGTGGACGCGGGTAGTTAAGAGCAAGTCGGCCGGCGGGCGTGCTCGCAACGGTGAAGTCGAGACGACCGGGATCAAGAAGCTGAGGGAACTGATTCTCGAGCTTGCAGTGCGCGGCAAGCTTGTAGCGCAGCACGACAGCGACGAACCCGCCCAGACGTTGTTGAAGCGAATAACTGAGAAAAAAGCCCGGCTCCAAGCCGACGGGCAGATCAAAAAAACAAAAGAACTACCAGCGGTTTCTGAAGACGAAGCCAGGTTCGATATACCTTCGAACTGGATATGGACACGGCTTGGCACGATTGCTCAAATCAGCCCAAGGAACAGGGCTGAAGATCAGACAGAAGTATCGTTCATCCCGATGCCACTGATAACGACTTCGCATACCGGCGGACATAGCCAAGAGAAGCGGCAGTGGTCAGCTATCAAAAAGGGTTATACGCATTTCGCCGATGGCGATATTGCGCTCGCAAAGATCACCCCTTGCTTTGAAAACAGCAAAGCGGCTGTCTTTCGAAACCTTCACAACGGTATTGGTGCGGGCACGACCGAACTTCATGTCGCGAGGCCATACGGGTCGACAATCGATCCTTTTTTTATTCTCTACTGTTTGAAATCGCCCGGTTTTCTTATTCGCGGCGAAGCGCGCATGACAGGCACCGCCGGTCAGAAGCGACTACCAAAGGATTTTTTCGCCACGGACCCCATTCCGTTACCGCCACTAGCCGAACAACACCGCATCGTCCAGAAAGTCGACGAACTCATGGCGCTCTGCGACCGGCTGGAGCAGCAGACCCGCGATCAGCACGCCGCTCACGAAACGCTCGTCGACGCCCTGCTCGACACGCTCACGCAATCGCAAGACGCCGATGAACTGGCCGACAACTGGGCCCGCCTCGCCGCCCACTTCGACACGTTGTTTACTTCCGAACAAAGTGTCGAACGCCTCAAACGAAGCGTTATTCAGCTGGCGATTTCTGGTCGGCTAACGAACCAAGCAGGAAATACTGAACCACCTGCTGTTTTATTAGACGCAATAGCGGAACAGCGAGAGTCCCTAGTACAGCTAAATAAGATTCGGAAGCCAGCTCAATCAAGAAGATCATCAAAAAGTGCCGAACTATTCTCGCTTCCAAAAGGGTGGCAGTGGGGCGTGCTAGAAGATCTTTTCGCGATCGTAACTGACGGAGATCATCAAGCCCCTCCCAAATCAGCGTCCGGAATACCGTTTCTAACGATCGGCAACGTAAATACGGGATCGATTAACTTCCACGGCTGCAGGCATGTGCCGTCCGAGTACTACGAATCTCTGGATTGGGCCCGTCGCCCCGGCAAAAACGACCTGTTGTACACGGTAACTGGGTCTTACGGCATCTCTGCACCCGTAACGTCGCATAAGGCCTTCTGTGTGCAACGACATATCGCAATTCTGAAGTCAGTAGACGCTACACCAATACCTTACGTCTTACTTTTTCTACGCAGCCAGCTTGCATTTGACTACGTTGAAAGATCCGTAACCGGTATCGCCCAAAAAACGCTTTCGCTTTCAGCTTTGAGAAAAATGCCTATTCCAATACCCCCACTGGAAGAGCAGGAACGTCTAGTTAAACAGAGCGACAAACTTATGATGCTATGCGATCAAATCAAAGCTCACGTTAAGCAAGCCGGCGAGAGCCGCCGCCAAATGGCCGAAGCAGTCGTCGAACAAGCCATTCATTAATTACGAATCGCTAGCGCTACCTATGGCCATCGAACAAGGCATCTGGAAGATCGGCGACAAGCCGGAGAAGCTCCGGCCGAGCGGGCTGGCCGACGAGTCGCTGCTCGAAGAACAGGTGATGCACGACATCGCCATCCTCGACGCGGACTGGCTACTGATCGGCCGGCAGGTACGGACCGACTTCGACAAGTTTATCGACTTGCTGGCACTGGACGGTGACGGCAACGTCATCATCATCGAACTCAAGCGCAACAAGACGCCGCGCGAGGTCGTGGCCCAGGCGATCGATTACGCCTCGTGGGTCGTCGATCTGGACGCCTCACAGATCGGCGAGATCTATCGCGCGTTCGCGGAGCGCTACGGGCGGGCCCACGATTCTCTGGAGGCCGCCTTCGAACATCGCTTCGGCGTGCCGCTCGATAGCACCGATATTCAGCTCAACAACGCCCATCAACTCGTGGTGGTCGCCACCAAACTGGACGCCAGCACTGAGCGGATCATCAACTACCTAAACGACCACGCCGACATCGCGATCAACGCGCTGTTCTTCGCGGCATTCGAGGACGCCGGCAACCATTACCTGAGCCGGGCGTGGATGATCGATCCGGAGGACAGCCAGAAGCGCGTCATCAGCCGGACGAGCAAACAGCCCTGGAACGGCGAGTTCTATGTCTCGTTCGACCGCGATATGCCCTGGGAGGACGCCCGTCGGCTGGGGTTCATCGCCGGCGGTGGCGCCCTGTGGTATTCACGCACCCTGGACCTGCTGTCTGAAGGCGATCGCGTATGGGTCAATATTCCCGGCACCGGCTATGTCGGCGTCGGCCATGTCACCGGCGAGCGCTGCCGCGCCGACCAATACGAATTCGACACCGCCGACGGCCCGCGCACACTGGATCAAATGGAACTGAGCGAGACTTATTCGGACCTGGATGCCAACGCCGACGATGAACACGCCGAATATGTGGTGCCGGTGGCGTGGGAAAAGACGGTGGATAGGGCCCACGCCGTCAGCGAGTCCGGCCTGTTCGGGAATCAGAACACCGTCTGCAAACCCAAGACACCGAAATGGGACCACACCGTGAAACGGCTCAAGCACGCCTGGCACATCAGTTGAAAAGCCGGGTTTCGGCGCTGATCTGGCGTCGGCCCGCAACTCCCCCTCGTGGAGAAAACGCTCGGCGCGCCCTCACGGATGGGGCGTTTTCGGTGAACATTGACACGCCCCCGTCGCGATGACGCATCGATGGGCGGCTCGGGCTATAGCCTCGGCGTCATCCATCGGTGCCGAAGCGCAGCGATCGCCACGCTAATAAGGCGATTCGCGATTTCGTTTACTTAGCTCGTTGCTAATTAAACAAGCTTCACTGGCAGACAGCGTTGTTACCAGTTCAACGTCTCGAACCCATGCTCGCGCTCGCGGGCAGCGTTGGCGGCGTCGGTCGCGTCGGGCGCATCATCCGCTGCGGCCTGGCCGGAGGACGGGTCCTTGGCGATGCCATTGACCACCGGGTGCTCGCGGAAGTATTCGTCGAAGCGCATCCTGGCGTCGTCGCCGAACAGGATCTCACAGGCTTCGAGCAGGCCGGCGGAGTTCTTGATGGTTTCCTGGCGGGAGACGAGGCTGATCTTGGAGCGGCGGCGTAGGAAGTCCTCGAGTTTGGTGATCATCTCGCGGCGGGCCGCCTGGCGGACTTCGGCGCGGATGTATTCGGTGCCTTCGATGAGGATTTCGGCCTGGCGCGGGTCTTCGCGGATATTTTCCAGAATGCCGATGGCATGGCCGGCGTAGCGGCGCCAGAGCCGCGTGGACAGCGGTTCGGACGAGGCCGGGTCGGTGTAGCCGTCGAGGTTCATGAGCCGGGCCTGATGGAAGAATTCGTCGCGCACGGAATCCACCGGCTCGCCGTACCAGCGATATTTCGGGTAGCGGACTTCGATGCCCATCCGTTTCACCAGATCGGTGATTTCGTTGCCGACGTTCACGCAATCGGTGAGCTTGCCACCGAAGATGCTGATGTAGCCCTGTTCAATGTCGGAATCGATCTCGTGCTTGCGGGAGAGTTGCAGGAAATCGCGATCCTGGCCGCCGCTGTTTTCCACTGCCAGCGGGCGCACGCCGCAGCGGGTGGCGATGATGTCGTCGCGATCCAGCGGTTTATCCAGCGCCAGCCGGGCGTTGATGTTGTCCAGTACGAAGTCGATGTCTTCGTCGGTGATGGCGGCGTGCGGGTCGTCGGTGCGCGTGTCGGTGGTGCCGATACAGGTGCGGTTGCCCATGGGAATGGCGAAGAACAGACGGCCGTCTTCGTCGAAGAAGGCCAGCACGCGCTTGTTGGGCGTGAGCCGGTCGACGATCAGATGAACGCCTTTCGAGAGCACGTGGCTGTGCTCGGTCTTCTTATCGGTCGACTGGTTGTATTGATCGGCCAACGGGCCGCAGGCGTTGATGAGTGTGCGGGTTTTCGCGGTGAATTCCCGGCCGGTCATCACGTCGCGCAGCTGCACGGTCCAGATGCCGTTCTCGCGCGTTGCACCCGTGGATTCAACGTAGTTGGCGGCGGCGCAGCCGCTGTTCATGGCTAGCCGCACGAAGTTGAAGACAAACCGTGCGTCGTTGTCGTGCAAGTAAGCGTCGGAATATTCGAAGCAGCCGACGGCCGGCCGGGTATCGATGACCGGTTCTTCTTTATTGACCTGCTTGAGCGACGGCAACCGCGGAATCTTCGTGAAGCAGTTGCCGAAGAACCAGTACAGCCAGGTGCCGGCCCAGAGCACCAGCGGATGCCAGCGGAAACCCTTGGTGATCGTGGTCAGGAAACGGATTTCCTGCACGGTGGACGGGTAATGCTTGATCAGGTGATTGCGCGACACACACAGCTCGCGCACGAGCTTGAAGTCGTACGACTCCATGTACTTGATGCCGCCCCATATCAGGTTGGACGACCACATGCTGGTCATACCGGCAAAGTCGCCCTGGTCGATCAGCGCGGTCTTGACGCCCTTGCCCGACAGTGCTGCCGCGCTGACCGCACCGTTGATGCCCCCGCCGACGATGAGTGCGTCGTAGACGTCTTCGCTGGCGAGTCTTTCGATATTGCTTTCACGTAACTGCATCTGCGTCAATCTCCCTAGCCGAGCACGATCCGCGTGTCGGAGAAAAAGCAGCGGCAAGCAGCCGCGCCCGATATTTCCACCATACCGACCATACCGCCCTACCCACGATTTCCGATGCAGCGACCCCGCTTCGCACCGGCGCAGCCGCGAGACCGGGGCGGTTTCTGTCGTCACGCCAGCCGATAGTAGGCCTGGATCTTCGGGCCCAGCCAGTCCATGAACCCCCGCACGCGGCGCCACAGATTGGGCCGATACGGGTAGACGAACGAGATCGGCATCGGCTCGGCGCGGTGGCAGGGCATCACCTCGATCAGTTCGCCGGCGTCCAGCAACCACTGCACGCCGGCGCGCGGCACCTGGATCAGCCCCAGCCCGGCCCGGCATCGGTATACGCACCGTACTGTTCACCGTAATCACGCCCGGCAGCGGCAGATGATGCGTCTGTCCGTCGCTGACGTATTTCCGGCGTGGCAGCGGCTCGCCGAGGCCGAGGCACGGCACGTACTGCACGACGCGATGGCCGTTTTCGAGATCGGCCGGGGACCGCGGCGTGCCATGGCGCGCCAGATAACCCGGACTGGCACAGTTGACGATCACCATATCGCCGAGCGGCCGGGCAATGAGCTGGGCGTCCCGCACGCGACCGCCGCGTACCGGATCGGCCGGTCCGTCATTGACCGACAGTTCGAGTTCCAGGCCGGGATGGGCGGCGAGCAAGCCGGGCCATTCCGGGATCAGCAGATGACGCGCCATCGCATGGCCGACATCGACCCGCAACAGGCCCGACAACGCGTTATGCCTGTGCTCGAACAGGGTTTCGATCTCATCGAGATCATCGAGCCATTCGCGGCCGCGATCGAGCAGCGCTTGGCCATGCTACTGTCCGATGACGCGCGCTGGATCGACGGCGAGCGCATCGAGGCCGCGGGCGGCATGTGGCTTTGATTGAGCCAGGCGACCGTAACCAAACGTTAGGCGTCAGTAAGGACTGAGAGGAGAAAAACTTGAATACAATAGATGTGCATTGCCGTTGCGGTAAAATTGACCTGGAGATCACCGGGCAACCGGTCGTGCAAGCCTATTGTCACTGTGATGATTGTCGAGCAGCTCATGGTGCCGCATATGTTGCATCATCCGCTTACCCTGCAACAGCGGTTAGAGTGGTTCACGGAACGCCCACTCCTATTGTGGTGAAGACGACTCAAAGAATGCGTTGCGAGACTTGCGGCACCCATCTTTTTTCGGAGATCCCGAGAATGGGTCTTCGGAGCGTGAACGCGTTTCTATTGCCAAGTAAGGAATTCAATCCAAAGTTACACGTTCAATGTCAGCACGCAGTGCTCCCTATAGTAGATAATTTACCCCACTTCAAGGATTTTCCATCTGAAGGTGGCGGTTCCGGTGAGCTGGTAGATTGGTAATGATCGCCCAACAAGGCGCTGCACCTGACCGCTTTACCGCTGCGCTCCAAAGCGGCCGGTGAGCTTTGGCGTTCGACGATATCGCCCCACCCTGCCAACTCAGCGCTAACGCTCGGCTGGAACACATTCTCCCGGCGCCATCCGCGCCTAAGCATCGTTCGTTCGATGAGAAACCGGGCCGAGCCATGCATCAGTTCATAGCCCTCGGCAGCCTCTGGCTGCTGGCGGCGATATCACCGGGGCCGAATTTCGTGCTGGTGGCGCGTACCGCCGCCCGCCATCGCGCCCGGGCGAGCCTGTTCGCGGTGGCGGGCATTGCCTCGGCCACGCTCGTCTGGGGGCTGGCCGGCGCTCTGGGTATCCGCGGCCTTTTTCTGGCCGCGCCCTGGGCTTATATCGGCCTGAAACTTGTCGGCGGCGCTTATCTGATCGGGCTCGGCCTCGCTATGCTGCGCGCCTCGACCCGCCCCGGCGACGGCCCGCCGAGGGCTCACGACCAGCCTGCGGCGCGCGCACTGTTTCGCACCGGATTGATCACCAATCTGGCCAATCCCAAGACCGCGGTATTCGTATCCAGCCTGTTCGCCACCGTCATGCCGCCGCAGGCCTCGATCGGCTGGAGTCTGGCGGCCGTCGTGATGATGGCCCTGATCTCGGCGAGCTGGTACGCGGTTGTCGCGTTGGTTCTGAGCCGGCCGCCGGCGCTGGCGCTGTTCAGCCGGGTCCGCACGGCGTTCGACCGGCTCGTGGGCATCGCACTGGCCGGTTTCGGCACCCACCTCATTCTGTCGAACGCCCGCTAACCTCGCCCGCCGGGGGCCGGCGGGCGAAATCGCTCGGTCCGATGGATTCGGCCAGAAAATCCAGCAGCGCGCGTACCGCCGGCAACTGGCCGCGGCGCGAGGCGAACACGGCGTGCAGCAGCTTGTCGGGCGGCGCCCAGCCGGCGAGCACATTGACCAGCCGGCCGGCGGCGAGATCGTCGCCGACGAACAGCATCGGCAGCTGCGCCACGCCCAGACCGTCGAGTGCCGCCCGGCGCAGGGTCGACATATCGTCGGTCACCAGCCGCGGCCGGTAGGCGATCTCGCAACGCAGGCCGGCGGTGTTCTCTAGATACCAACAATAACGGCCATCCGGGCGGCTTTCGCTCAGCGCCGGCCAGTCGACGCGCTCGGGCGCTGTGGCGCGGCCCGGCAGATGCGCCACCAACTCTGGGGCGCCGATCAACCGATGCGGGCTGGCCGCGATCGCGCGCATGTTCAGATCGCTGTCGGCCAACGGTGTCGTCCGCACGCGCAACGCCACATCGAAACCTTCACGCACGGGATCGACCGGTCGCGCCACCGCCTCGATCTCCAGGTTGACTTCGGGATAACGGGCCAGAAAGGCCGAGATCAACGGCGCCAGCCGCAGATACAACAGCCCCGGCGGGCAACTCAGGCGAACCGTGCCGCGCGGCTGGGCCTGGCTTTGTTCGACGGTCTCGAACGCGGAGCGCGCGGCATCCAGCATGGTGCGGCAATGCGCATGGAAGGCCTCGCCGATCGGCGTGAGCGAGATGCCGCGCGTGTCGCGGTTGACCAGTCGCACGCCAAGCCGTATTTCGAGTGCGGCAACCCGCCGACTCAGCTTGGATTTGGGTTGTTTAAGCGCGCGGGCCGCGGCCGAAAAGCCGCCATGTTCGACTACACGCGAAAAATAGAACAGATCATCCAGATCATGCACGCATCGTTCTCCAAATAGAACGCCGTGTTGAGATTATGCCGGCTTCCGGTCGCAGCGTCGTGCGCTTAACTTGAGGGGCTCCGGCGGCGCTGCCGGCCCACCCACCACCGCAACGAGGCCTGCCATGAACAACTGGCTACTGCATAAACCCCATTTCCAGGATCCGCTGCTGCTCGCCGCGCGCGTACTCATCGCCTGGCTGTTCGTGCTCTTCGGCTGGGGCAAGCTGGTCGGCTTCGCCGGCACCGTGGCCTACATGCAACACACGGGCGCCCCCTTGCCGGCGCTCGCCGCAGTGATTGCCGTCATAATGGAAGTACCGGTGGCGCTTGCCATTGCATTCGGCGCGGCGACCCGCCCGCTGGCGCTGCTGATGGCGCTTTATACATTGGGCACTGCGCTCATCGGCCATCCCTACTGGACCATGACCGGCGCCGACCACTACGCCAACGAAATCAACTTCTACAAGAACATCGCAATCATCGGCGGCCTGCTGGCGCTGTACGTCGCCGGCCCGGGGCGCTTCGCGGTCGATGCCTGGCTCAGCCGACGGAGCGCGGCATCGCACCGGACCACGCCCCCGGCCTGAGCCACACTGCCCCGTCGAGACCACCGCGGGCCCCACAGGCCCGCGCGGTCGTTGCAGAATGCCGGTGCATGGGCCAGGGCCTGTTGCCGTTTCGTGCGAGTCCGCGCCAAGCGCTTCCTGAAAAATTACTTGGGGGGCGGCAAGACGAGGCGTAGTGCGCGCCGTGCAGTCACTCTGCACAAGCGGGCTACAACGCTGGATTGCCGTCGTATTGTTGATATGTTGGGCGCTTGTCCCGAAGGGTTGGGCCGCCCAAAAAATTGACTATGGGCGCCCGGCGGCGTTGCAAGTCTTGATCGTGGCACGCCACGATCGGCGACTCGCGCCTTGCCGGACACGATTTGCGGTCTCCAAAACGGCGCTCGCACGAAACGGCAACAGGCCCTATAACCCACGTGATGCCACTCATTTCATTCGGAGTTTACCCATGAGCCGCGCAATCGATATCAACGCCACCGACGGCTCGATCGACGCCCACATCTTCACGCCCGACGATGCGAACGGCGCCCTGCCCGCTGTCGTGCTGTTCACCGACATCGGCGGCTTGCGGCCCTGCTATCACGACAAGGCCCAGACCATCGCCGACGATGGCTATGCGGTGCTCATGCCCAACATCTACTACCGCGACGCCGTGGGCTCGGTGGTGCCCGAAGGCAAATCGTTTCGCGACGAAGACGTCCGGCCGACGCTGTTCGAATATGCCGGCCGCCTGACGCCGGAAGCTCAGACCCGTGACTTCGCGGCGCTGGTCGCCGCGATCGACGCCGAACCCGAATTCGACGGCAGCCGTATCGGCGTCGTCGGCTATTGCATGACCGGCGGCTTCGCCCTGCGCATGGCGGCAGCCCATCCTGAACGCGTAGCCGCGGCCGCCGGCTTCCATTCGGCCCGGCTTGCCGTTGAGGGCGACGAAAACAGCCCGCTCGGCGTGGTCGACCGGATCAGGGGCCGTGTCTATCTGGGCCACGCCGACGGCGATGAACTGATGCCGCCGGAACAGATCGGCCGGCTCGATGCCGCCATGGCGGCGGCCGGCGTGGACTTCACCACCGAACTGTACAAGGGCGCCGGCCACGGCTACACCGCGTTCGACGCGCCGGTCTACAACGAAGCCGCCGACGCCCGTCATTACAAGCGCTTGTCGACGTTATTCGAGGAAACGCTGGGCGGCTGAACGACCCCGGCGCCGCGTCGGGCCCCCAGCCTGCCATCCGGGTTTCACGACCGATAAAGACTCGAATCCGGCCGGTCGCGCACAGCGCCGACCGGCCGCCAAGTCGGCGGCGAAAATAAAACGTGTCTTTTACCGGGAAACAGTATTAACTATGCCGCCCCGGGGCCGTTATTACGCACGATCGACGGCTTTGTGTGGGTTCTCTGAGGCAGAGATGACAAGCGTATTGGTGGTGGTCGGCGTTCTGATCGCGCTGCGATTCCTCATGGTTCGGCGTAACCGCGCGACCCGGATGAAGTATTTGCGTGAAAACGCGGCGCGCCTGACCTATGACGAAGCACGCCAGCGCTATCACGCGTATTGCCACAATCTGGGCTCGCGTCCGTCCGACCCGCTCCACCGCCGGCGGCTTCGGGATGCCGAGGCCGACATCGAGCAGGCCGAGTTCTATTACGAGCGCATGATCGAACTGGAGACCGGCCATGCCGGGCCCGCCGTGCGTCTTTCGATTCGGCCCACACTGCTGGGCCTGTACAAGGCTGGAGCGGCCCGGCGGCTGCCCCAGCCCTGAGCACCTGCCGCGGCTAGCGACCGCCGGACACGGTCACTGATTCGCCGGTCACGAACGAAGCGCGGTCCGAGACCAGCCAGGACACGGCGTCGGCAATTTCTGCCGGCTTGCCGAGCCGGCCCATCGGCACCACGGTCTCGGCCGCCTCGCGTAGCTCGTCCGGCGGCATGTCGGTATCGATGATGCCGGGGGCCACGCCGGTAACGCGGATGCCCTCGTCCGCCACCTCCTTGCCCAGACCGAGGATGAAAGTCTCCATTGCGCCCTTGCTGGCGCCATAGGTGGCCAGACCGCCGGCGCCCCCGGAATGGGCCGCCACCGACGACATGATCACGATCGCCCCGCCCTGGCCGCCGTGACGGGTCGAAAGACGGCGTACCGCGGCCTGCGCGCAGGCGATCGGCGCCACGGCGTTGACCCGGAACACGTCCTCGATATTGCCCAGGCTTTGTTCATCCACGCGCCGGGCCTCGCCCGTGACGCCCGCATTGGCAACCAGGACGGACAAGCGGCCGAGCGCCGCTTCGGCCTCGCCGATCCGGTCGTCGATGCTGTCGAGTTCACTGACATCGACATGAACCGCCTCGGCCGTGCCGCCGGCGTCACGAATCGCGGCCACCACCGACTGCGCAGCGGCTTCGTTGTGCCCGTAGCCCACGGCCACGGCATAGCCGTCGGCGGCCAGTTGCCGGCAGATGGCGGCCCCGATGCCGCGCGAGCCGCCCGTAACAAAGGCCATCCCGGCCGCCTTGCCAGATTTCGATACCGAATCACTCATCGGATTTCTCCTGCGATACAAACCATGGCCGGCAGATTCGCACGACCCGCGTTCGTGGCCGATATGCCGGCCCTCTTCCCGATATCGGTAGCATCCGACTTGATCGTTCGCAACGCCAGGCTGGTTGATATCCTCTAGAATCGGCATCCCGGACAGTCGAGCAAGGGCCGATATGAGCGCAATCGATCAACCCACCTGTCGCGTCGTACGCGCCGGCGACACCATCACCGGCAAGCAGGCACTGGACTACAACGTGGGCGTGTCCGCCGAATCGGTGGGCGCGACCGGCATTCATATGCAGATCGTGACCATTCCGCCCGGCGCCCGCGCCAGGGCGCACAAGCACGAACACCACGAAACGGCAATCTACGCGCTCGAAGGCGTGTCGCACTGCTGGTACGGCGATCATCTCGATCAGCACGCCGTCGTCGAGCCGGGCGATTTCTTCTATATCCCGGCGAACGTGCCGCACCTGCCCTACAACCCCAGCGACAGCGAAACCGCCCGCGCGGTGATTGCGCGCACCGATCCAAACGAGCAGGAAAGCGTGGTGCTGATGCCGGAGCTGGAGACCGACGCCGTCAAGTAGTGCGGGACGATGACGGCGTGAGCCGATCACCGGCGCCGTAAAATGCATGGTCTGGCCGGGTGTTGTAGCGTGGAACCCATCATCCACAACTGATCGGCCCGCAATCAAACGGCCGATCCCGCTTCATGAGCACAACCCAACCCGCCAACGTGCACCAACTGCGCATCGGCGATTTTGTTCTCACCACCCTGCTCGATGCCCAGATGGAGGCCAGCTTCGCGCTGCCGCGGAACATCGACGAAAACGAGGTGCGCCGACTGCACGCCGAAAGCCGGCGCCCGACGCCGCCGCGCATCACCCTCAATGCTTATCTGCTGGACACCGGTACGCAGAAGATCCTGATCGACACCGGCCTCGGCGGCCTGGCCGGCGATGCCGGTCCCTATCTGCTCGAAAATCTGCAAACAATCGGGGTGACGCCGTCGGCAATCGACACGGTGCTGATCACGCACATGCACCCGGATCACGTCGGCGGCCTGATCGATGCCGACGACAACGCGGTGTTTCCGCAGGCCACCGTGCTGGTACCGACCGGCGAGCTGGATTACTGGGGCGGCGAGATTCCCGAGGACGTCTCCGACGCCCAGCACGGCCAGTTCCAGGCCGCCCACCGCGTGATTGCCGCAGTCGGCGCGCAAATGCAGCATCTGGAAGGTACCGCGGTGCTGCCCGGCATCACGCGCGTGCCGTTGCCAGGGCATACGCCCGATCATTCCGGCTATCGCATCGAATCCGGCCACGATCGTATCCTGCTGTGGACCGACATCGTGCATATGCCGCAGATTCAGTTCCCCTGCCCGGATGCGGGCGTGGCCTTCGATACCGATGTCGCACAGGCGCGCGCGACGCGCCACGCCATCATGGCCGAGCTGGCCGAGTCGCAGGAACTCGTCGGCGGCCATCATCTGGATTTTCCCGGCATCGGCTATGTCGTGACCGACGGCGAGGGCTATCGCTTTCTGCCGCATGTGTGGCAACCCACGATCTGAGCACTCGGACGTCACTCATTCATTCCGGCGGCGCGCAGCGCGCGGCGCTATATAACACAGGATCAAATCATGAAAATCGGATTCATCGGACTCGGCGCCATGGGGCGCGCCATGGCCACCAATCTCATCAACGCGGATTTCGACGTCACGGTCTGGAACCGCAGCACCGACAAGTGCCAGCCGCTGGTCGAAGCGGGCGCGACGCAGGCCGATTCGCCGGCCGACTGCGCCACGGCGGACGTGTTGATCACCATGCTGGCCGACGATGCCGCGCTGGCGGCCGTGGTCGAAGAGCACGGGCTGATCGAGGCCATGGGCGAGAACACCGTGCATGTGAACATGGCCACCGTCTCGGTCGCGACTGGCCGCGACATGGCGGCCCGTCATCAATCCGCTGGCCGGGCCTATGTCGCCGCACCGGTGCTCGGCCGGCCGGACATGGCCAAGGCGGCCAAGCTGCAGATCCTGGCCGCCGGGCCGGACGCAGCCATCGAGACCGCGCGTCCGGCGCTGGAGACGATGGGGGCGAAGGTCTGGCCGGCCGGCGATGAGCCCTACCGGGCCAACGTCATGAAGCTGGCGACCAACTACATGCTCATGTCGGCAGTGGAAACCATGGGCGAGGCTGCCGCACTCACCGCCAAATACGGCATCGAACCCGGTGATTTCCTGGAGATCGTGACCAGCTCGGTATTCGCCGCCCCGGCCTACCAGGCTTATGCCCCGGCGATGAGCAAGCGCGAGTACGACAACC